>NZ_CP081855.1:0-1200000 GCF_019797825.1 Limosilactobacillus panis
TTGACTGAGCTCGATTCTCTGTGGGAAGCGATCCAAAATTCTTTTCGTCAATACACCGGTCAGGTGACTTTTGACAATTTTATTGCTCCGGCAAAACCGATTTCTCTCTCGCAAAATCGTCTAGAAATTGAACTACCGACGCCAATGCACCGGGATTTCTGGAATAAAAACCTAACGGAAAAGCTCAAGGAGTACGTCCAGCGTGAACTGGGCCGCTCTGTTGAGCCTGTTTACGTTTTAACGGGAGAAAAAGCAAAATCACCAACCCCACAAAATGTTGCGGGATCAACATCAAACATCCCATTAAATCCGTACTATAACTTTGAGACCTTCGTTGTCGGCGACGGCAACAAAATTGCCCACGCTGCCGCCCTTAACGCTGCGGAACGTCCCGGCTATATGAATCCCCTCTTCATTTACGGAGGTGTTGGTCTCGGTAAGACCCACTTAATGGAAGCCATTGGTAACTACATGCTTAAGATTAACAAAAACGCCCGTGTTAAGTACGTTACCAGCGAAGAATTTACGAATGACTTCATTAATTCAATTCAAAAAAGAACGACTGAGCAGTTCCGGGAAGAATACCGGAACCTCGATCTCCTACTAATTGACGATATCCAGTTCCTTGCTGACAAGGAAGGAACGCAGATTGAATTTTTCAATACCTTCAATACCCTTTACGACCAGCAAAAGCAAATCGTTTTAACTAGTGACCGGATGCCACGAGAGATCCCTGAACTGCAAGACCGGCTGGTTTCTCGCTTTATGTGGGGGATGCCCGTTGAAATTACGCCACCCGACTTGGAAACCCGGATTGCCATTCTGCGGAGTAAGGTTGAAGAGGACCACATCGACATTGGCAATGACACTTTGAACTACATTGCGGGCCAGATTGATACAAATGTCCGGGAACTTGAAGGGGCCTTGACCAAGGTCCAGGTCTATGCCGACCTTAGTAATGAGATTATCACCCCCCACCTTGCATCCCGGGCGCTCAAGGACTTCCGCCACTCAACCAAGCACCAGATTACGGTCGACGAGATTCAAAAACAGGTGGCCTCCTTCTATAACATTACCCAAGCTGACATTATGGGTAAGAAGCGGGTCAAGCAAATCGTAATGCCCCGGCAGATTGCAATGTACTTGACGCGTGAGCTGACGGACTACTCCCTACCTAAGATTGGTAAGGAATTCGGCGGTAAGGATCACACGACCGTTCTTCACGCAATTGATAAAATTGAAGCATCCGCCAAGGACGACTCCCAACTCCAAAAGGATATTCATAAGCTCAAAGACCAGCTCCAAGCTTAGTTGTGGATAAGTGCAGAAGTTATCCCAAAACTTATCCACAAGTTATCAACAAGTAAAAATGCTTGTTATAATAGTCTTAACGGACTTTTCCACAGGATTAACAGGTCCTACTACGACTACTATTTTTAAACTATAAAATATATTTATATATAACAGCACAAAAGGAGTGTCATTCTATGAATTTCACAATCAACCGTCCAGCATTCATTAGTCAACTAAATAATGTTCTCCGGGCAATTTCATCTAAAACCACGATTCCAATCCTAACGGGCTTAAAGATGGTCGTTGACAATGACCGAATTATTCTTACTGGCAGTAACTCAGACATTACAATTGAAAGCGTCATTGATGCTAGTAATGAAGATTACGGTTTAACAGTTAAAGAGACCGGCGCCATTGTGTTACCTGCCCGTTTCTTCAGCGAGATTGTTAAAAAGCTGCCAGACAAACAAGTAACTATTGAAATTACAAACGGCTTCCAGGCAGAAATTACCTCCGGAACCGCTAAGTTTCAAATTAACGGCCAGGACGCCGAAAACTTCCCCCACCTGCCAGAAATTGAATCTGACAATACCATTACCGTCCCTAACGATGTTCTTCGCGAAGTGATTCGTCAAACGGTCATTGCCGTTTCTAAACAGGAAAGCCGACCGATTCTTGCCGGAGTCCACTTTACCTTAAAGGATGGTCTCCTGACGGCAGTCGCTACTGACAGTCACCGCCTAGCACAACGTAAAGTGGCCTTGGAAAATGTCGACAGCAGCATGAACTTTGACATCATTATTCCGGGGAAGAGCTTGGATGAGCTTTCGGGAATGGTTAGTGACGTTAAGGAAGATATCAAGCTGCAGGTTAGCGAAAATCAGGTTCTTTTTATCTTTGGCAACACCCACTTCTTCTCCCGCCTGCTAGAAGGCAACTACCCAGAAACTAGCCAGCTGATCCCGACGACCGCTGATACAACGATGGAAGTTGAAGCGGGTACCTTCCAGGCATCAATTGAACGTGCTTCCTTGCTGTCCCACGAAAGCCGGAACGACGTTGTTAAGTTGACCATCCAGCCGGGATCGAATCGTGTCCAGATTAGTAGTGATTCCCCAGATATCGGAACGGTTGAAGAAGAGGTCGCCACGACCGCTTTAGATGGTCAAGATCTTGAGATTTCCTTTAACCCGAACTACATGAAGGACGCTTTACGGTCATTTGGCCAGGCCACCATCAAGATTTCCTTCACTTCTCCACTGCGGCCATTTACCTTGGTGCCAACGGAAGATACGGAAAACTTTGTTCACCTGATTACCCCTGTGCGGACGTTCTAACATAAAATTAGTGAAATAATTTAAAATGCCCTTGACCACATCTCGTGGCCAAGGGCATTTTGCGTTGGTAAATTCGGTCTCAAATAATTTTATTTGTAAATTGAGCCACTTTGCCCCCATTTTGATAAAAAAGCCTCGAAAAAGTCTGATTGGCTGAGATGGGCTATGACGGCCATTTTCGCTTGTGATTGTGGTATAATATAAAGCGTAAAGTAGGTGAAATGTTTTGGAAGCTAAAAAAGTTGTAATCGACCGCCCTTACATCACCTTGGGCCAGGTCCTTAAAGAAGAGGGCGTGATTCCCACTGGTGGTGCTGCTAAGTGGTACTTAAAAGAAAACACGATTTTAGTTAATAACAAAGCTGATGATCGGCGGGGCCGGAAGTTGTATCCTGACGACCTGGTTACCCTTCCCGACGGCCACCAGCTCCAGATTGAAAGTAAGTAGGAATCAGTAAATGATTCTGACAGAATTGCACCTGCGTCATTTCCGCAATTACGAGGATCAAACAGTCCATTTTGCGCCGGGAGTGAACGTCCTGATTGGCCGGAATGCACAGGGGAAGACGAATATGTTAGAGGCAATTTATGCGCTGTCACTGACCCGGAGCCACCGGACCAACAATGACCGGGAACTCATCAATTGGCAATCCCAGACCGCAACAATCAGTGGGGTCGTGCAAAGGGCAACCGGGAAGGTGCCCTTAGAACTGCAGTTTACCAAGGAGGGTAAGCGGGCCAAGGTGAACCACCTTGAGCAGGCGCGTTTATCTCAATACATTGGTAACCTGAACGCCATCCTGTTTGCACCGGAGGACTTATCACTGGTCAAAGGGGCTCCGTCCTTACGCCGTCGGTTTATGGATATGGAATTCAGTCAGATGAGTAGCAAGTACTTATACGATGCCAGCCAGTTCCGGACCCTCCTGCGCCAGCGCAATAAGTACCTCAAACAGTTGAAATATGGTCAACAGCATGACCAGGTCCTATTGGACGTTTTATCAGACCAGTTGGCCGCGTATGGTGCCGAGGTGATTGTTGCCCGGCATCATTTTTTACAGCAATTGGAGAAGTGGGCGGCTGACCTCCACTACCAGATTTCGCTGCACAAGGAGGAACTGCGGCTAGTCTACGCGACCCAGCTCAAGGTTGGTGATGAGACGACAGTTGACCAGGCCTACCAGCAGTTGTTGACGATTTACAAGGAAAATAAGGCCAAGGAAATCGACCAGGGGAGCACAATGTATGGTCCCCAGCGTGATGACATCCGCTTCATGGTTAACGGGAAAAACGTCCATTCGTTTGGCTCCCAAGGACAGCAGCGGACCACGGCACTATCCGTCAAGCTGGCCGAGATTGACCTGATGAAATCGCAGACGGGAGAATACCCATTATTACTGTTGGATGATGTCTTGTCGGAACTGGACACGGTCCGGCAGACTCACCTGTTAAAGGCGATTCAGAATAAAGTTCAGACATTTCTGACGACCACCAGCCTGAGTGATGTTGCCCGTCAGCTAATCAACGAACCGACGATCTTCAAAATAAAGGACGGTACATTAATTAAGGAGGAAGCATAGTGAGCGACGAACAAAAAGAAACGAAAGCGCAACTAGCGAGTGAATACGATGCCAGCCAAATTCAGGTCTTAAAGGGACTAGACGCGGTCCGGAAACGTCCCGGGATGTACATCGGATCGACCTCAGCCCAGGGCCTCCACCACCTGGTATGGGAAATCGTTGATAACGGGATTGACGAAGCCTTAGCTGGTTTCTGTGACGAAATCAACGTTGAGGTCAACCCGGACAACAGTATCACGGTCAAAGACAACGGGCGTGGTATCCCGGTTGACATCCAAGAACAAACTGGTAAACCCGCTTTGGAAACGGTCTTCACGGTTCTGCATGCCGGTGGTAAGTTCGGCGGTGGCGGCTACAAGGTTTCCGGTGGACTCCACGGTGTGGGGGCCTCAGTTGTTAACGCCCTGTCAACCGAGCTGGACGTTAAGGTTGCCCGGCAAGGCAAGCGCTACTACATGGACTTTGACCACGGCCACGTTAAGACGGCGATGAAGGTGATTGACGACCACCTTCCGGAAAACGAACACGGGACCACCGTTCACTTCAAGCCGGACCCGGCAATCTTCCGGGAAACCACGACCTACAATATCAAGACCTTGACCACCCGGCTGCGGGAACTGGCCTTCTTGAACAAGGGCCTTAAGATTACCATTGAAGATAAGCGGGAAGAAAACCCCAAGCGGAAGGAATTCCACTACGAAGGTGGGATTCGTCACTATGTTGACTTCCTAAACGAAGACAAGACGACCCTTTTTGAACCCCCAATCTACGTTGAAGGGAAGGAAAATGGGATTACGGTTGAAGTGTCTTTGCAATACACCGACTCTTACCGCAGTGAACTTTTGACCTTCACCAACAACATCCACACCTACGAAGGGGGAACCCACGAGACCGGCTTTAAGATGGCTCTGACGCGGGTGATCAACGACTACGGTCACAAGGCGGGAATCTTAAAGAGCAACGAGACCTTGTCTGGTGATGACGTCAGAGAAGGGATGACAGCAGTTGTCTCCATCAAGCACCCGGACCCGCAGTTTGAAGGTCAGACGAAGACCAAGCTGGGGAATTCTGATGCCCGGACCGCCACCGACCATGTTTTTGCGGCCACCTTTAACCGCTTCTTACTCGAACATCCCGACGAGGCCCGGCAGATCATCGAAAAGGGACAATTAGCCTCTAAGGCCCGGGTTGCCGCTAAGCGGGCCCGGGAAGTTACCCGGAAGAAGAGTGGGCTGGAGATTTCCAACCTGCCCGGGAAGCTGGCCGACAACACCAGTAAGGACCCGAACATTTCGGAACTGTTTATCGTCGAAGGGGATTCCGCCGGTGGTTCTGCTAAGCAGGGACGGTCGCGGTTGACCCAGGCAATTCTACCAATTCGGGGGAAGATTTTAAACGTTGAAAAGGCCACCCTGGACCGGGTCCTGGCCAACGACGAAATTCGGTCTCTCTTCACGGCTCTGGGAACCGGCTTTGGGGATGACTTCGACATTACCAAGGCCAACTACCACAAGCTGATCATCATGACCGATGCCGATGTCGACGGGGCCCACATTCGGACCCTGCTCTTGACCTTAATCTACCGTTTTATGCGGCCAATGATCACCCACGGCTATGTCTACATTGCCCAGCCGCCGCTATACCAAGTCCGGCAAGGGAAATTTGTTAAGTACATCGAAAGTGATGAGGAACTGCAGCAGGTCGTTAGCTCCCTGCAACCAAGCCCGAAGCCAGTCATTCAACGGTACAAGGGGCTTGGTGAAATGGACGCCGAACAGCTGTGGGAAACCACGATGGACCCTGCTAACCGGCACCTGCTCCGCGTTCAACTAGACGACGCTGAACAGGCTAACCAGATTTTCCCAATGCTGATGGGAACCAAGGTTGGTCCACGGCGGGACTTTATTGAGCAAAACGCTAAGTTTGTTGAAAACCTTGACCTCTAGTCGGGGATAGTACGAAAAAGGAGGAACGACATTGGCTGAAGACATGTCAAATAATCGAATTACGGACGTTAAACTGACGAGCCAGATGAAGAATTCATTCCTGGACTATGCCATGAGTGTTATCGTCTCCCGGGCCCTGCCAGACGTTCGTGATGGATTGAAGCCCGTTCAGCGACGAATCTTGTACGGGATGAACGAGCTGGGGGTTACCCCGGATAAGCCTTATAAGAAGTCTGCCCGGATTGTCGGGGATGTCATGGGGAAGTTTCACCCCCACGGTGACTCCTCCATTTACGAAGGGTTGGTCCGGATGGCCCAGGACTTTAGTTACCGTTACATGCTGGTTGATGGTCACGGTAACTTCGGTTCGGTCGACGGTGATAGTGCGGCCGCCATGCGGTATACCGAAGCGCGGATGAGCAAGATCGCGGTGGAAATGCTGCGGGACATCAATAAGGACACCGTTGATTTCCAACCAAACTACGATGGGACCGAGAAGGAGCCCGTCGTCTTACCGGCCCGCTTCCCGAACCTCTTGGTCAACGGGGCTTCCGGGATTGCCGTCGGGATGGCGACCAACATCCCGACCCACAACCTCGGTGAGGTCATCAGTGCTATCCACATGCTGATGAAGAACCCGGACGTGACGATTCCAGAACTGATGAAGGTCCTCCCTGGTCCAGACTTCCCGACCGGTGGGGTTGTCATGGGCAAAGCGGGCATTCGCAAAGCTTATGAGACCGGCCGGGGCAGCATCATTGTGCGGGCCAAGGTTGATATTGAAGAGCAAAAGAACGGTAAGCAACGAATCATTGTTCACGAAATTCCGTACATGGTTAACAAGGCTAACCTGATTAGCCGGATTGCTGAACTGGCTCGAAACAAGGAAATCGACGGGATCACCGACGTTAACGATGAAACCGACCGGGACGGGATGCGGATCGTAATCGATGTCCGGCGCGACGCCAGTGCGGAGGTCATCCTAAATAACCTCTACAAGATGACCTTGATGCAGACGACCTTCAACTTCAACATGCTGGCAATTGTCAACGGGGCGCCAAAGATTCTCAGTCTGAAGCAGATTCTGGAATACTACCTGGAGCACCAGGAAAGCGTCGTTCGTCGGCGGACCCAGTTTGAGTTGAAGAAGGCTCAGAGTCGGGTCCACATTGTTGAGGGGTTACGGATTGCCCTGGACCACATCGACGAAATCATTAATATCATTCGCCAGTCCCAGACCAGTGAGGTTGCCAAGAGCCAGTTGATGAACAACTACGGCCTTTCTGACCGGCAAGCCCAGGCCATCTTAGACATGCGGCTGGTCCGGCTGACCGGCTTGGAACGGGAAAAGATTGAGGCCGAGTACAAGAAGCTGATGGCCGCCATCGCCGACTACAAGGACATCCTGGCCCACAAGGAACGGATCAATCAGATTATTTGTGATGAACTGATGGAAATCCAAAAGAAGTTTGGCGACAAGCGGCGGACCGAGTTGCAGGTTGGTGACATTACCAACATTGAAGACGAAGACCTGATTGAGGAACAAGACATCATTGTGACCCTGACCCATAACGGCTACATCAAGCGCCTGCCGGTAGACGAATTCAAGTCCCAGCACCGTGGTGGCCGGGGTGTCAAGGGGATGGGCGTTCATAACGACGACTTCATCGAGCAGCTGATTTCCAGCTCAACTCATGACCTCCTCCTCTTCTTCACCAATTCTGGAAAGGTTTACTCCATGAAGGGGTACGAGGTTCCCGAATACGGGCGCTCTGCCCAGGGGATTCCAATCATCAACCTCTTAAACATCGACAGCAAGGAAAAGATCAGTGCGGTTATCAATGTCTCCCATAAGACCAACGATGACGACAAGTACCTCTTCTTTACGACCAAGTATGGGACTGTTAAGCGGACGGCGGTGCCAGAGTTCAAGAACATCCGGAGCAACGGTCTGAAGGCCATCAACCTCCACGATGGGGATGAACTAATGGACGTTGCCGTAATTAAGGACAGTCAACCGATGATTATCGGAACCCACCACGGTTATGCCCTGAGCTTCAACTCCGATGTTGTCCGGTCAATGGGCCGGAGTGCGGCCGGTGTCCGGGGAATTCGCCTTCGTGATGACGACTACGTAATTGGCGCGGCTCCGCTGAATAAGGACTCTAATGTTTTAGTAATTAGCGAAAACGGCTTTGGAAAACAAACGCCGGCTAAGGATTACCCAATCAAGGGCCGGGGCGGTCTCGGTGTGAAGACCGTCAACGTGACGAAGAAGAATGGTCCACTGGTCGGGATGACGACCGTGAACGGGGACGAGGACATCATGCTGGTCACTGACCAGGGTGTCATCATCCGCTTCGGCATCGAGAGCGTATCACAAACCGGTCGGGCAGCTGTCGGTGTCCACTTGATGAAGATGGATAATGGCGCCAAGGTTGCCACCATGGCTAAGGTGGAGAAGGAAACTGATGACGACAGTGACCAGACTAGCGATGACCAGGAAGAAGCTAATAACCAAGTAAGTGAAGAAAATCCGGAATAAAAAGGTGTAAATCCTGAAAAATGCGTATTTAATAAGTGACCGCATTTTCAGGATTTATCGTTATCGTCGCTTGTTTTATACTTGTATTTATGCTATATTTTATATCTGTGAGTATACGTACAGACGTCTACTCTCCTTGTTCTTCTTTACTTTAAGGAGAACCAGAGTCCATAAGGAGGTGTAACATTCATGGAAACACGTAAATATGAAATTACTTACATCATTCGTCCTGACATCGAAGAATCAGCTAAGAGTGAACTGGTTGACCGGTTTGACAAGGTGCTGACGGACAATGGTGCAACCATCGCTGAATCAAAGGACTGGGATACTCGTCGCTTTGCTTACCCAATCAACAAGTACACTGAAGGTACTTACCACGTAATTACCTTGACTACTGATTCTGACGAAGCATTGAACGAATTTGACCGTCTTTCAAAGTTCAGTGACGATATCCTACGTCACATGATCGTTAAGCTTGATGCTTAATAGATTGTCATTTTAATAGAGAGGAGAACGATCTATGATTAATCGTGCAGTCTTAACTGGGCGTTTAACGCGAGATCCTGAGTTGCGGTACACTACAAGCGGGACGGCAGTGGTATCCTTTACCCTCGCCGTTGATCGTCAGTTCCGGAACCAAAATGGGGAACGGGATGCTGACTTCATTAATTGCGTCATCTGGCGTAAGTCCGCGGAAAACTTTAGCAACTTCACACACAAGGGTTCACTTGTTGGTATCGAGGGCCGGATTCAAACCCGGAACTACGAGAACCAACAGGGTAACCGTGTCTACGTTACTGAAGTAGTGGTTGATAACTTCGCATTGCTTGAGTCCCGGAAGAATAGTGGGATGAATCAGCAGGGTGGCCAGCAACCATTTAGTAATGGCAACAATCAACCGTTTGGTGGTCAACCCCAGCAATTCGGTGGTAATCAACCGCAAACTAATAATGCTCCTCAAGGGAACCCATCACCTGACAATGGTGGCTTTGGTGGCAACAGCAATGCCCCAACCAGCAACGCGCCATTCTCACCCGACAGTAACAATGACGGGGAACAAAAGATTGACGTTTCTGATGATGAGTTACCATTCTAAATAAATCTTTTACCAGATAGGAGGGTAATTTCATGGCACAACAACGTCGGGGCGGTCGTCGTCGTCGCAAGGTCGACTTCATCGCCGCTAACCACATTGAATACATCGATTACAAAGATACTGACTTATTACGGCGGTTCATCTCCGAACGGGGTAAGATTTTACCACGCCGGGTCACTGGTACCAGTGCTAAGAACCAACGTAAGTTAACTATCGCTATCAAGCGTGCACGGATTATGGGTCTTTTGCCATTCGTTGCTGAAGACTAATTCGTAAAAAAAGCCCTAGCGTTCGTTTTTTCGAATGCCAGGGCTTTTTTGTATTCCATTAATGGTGCTTACGATTATGCTTGGCCAAGGCGAAGGTCAGGATGGTGGCGACCAGGCAGTAGGCCAGCGAGTTCCAGCCCAAGGCGGTTAGTCCCCAGTGCCGGTACACCTGGATTGGGGACCCAAAGATGGCAACGGTAAAGCCCAATAGGATTAAGAGCAGGACCCCGGTCCACTGGTTGCCCATCAGTGTGCTAAAGAGGGCTAGTAAGACCAGGTTAACAATGTAGACCGGGCGAAGAGTTAAAAAGCCACCCCGCGCGGCGATTCTTCCCGAGGCTTGGTTGGCAAAGATATCGACAATCCCGAGGATGAGAAGGATCAGGCTGAGCTGGTTGGCGCTGAAGTGGAGCGTTTGCCGGATTAGGGGCCGGATGTAGGTGTAGTAACCATAGAGGGTTGCCGCCGCGCAGATGACAAAGCAGATTCCCCACCACACTTGGTAGTCTTTAAAGAGGAGCAGCTGATCACGAAAGTCTCCCTTTTCACCGGGCAGGTTGCGGGGGAGGACCATAAAGGCCAGCAGGGTCGCGACCGCCGTGACCACCGCTACCATCACAAAGGCATCTTGCCAGCGCCAGTGGTTGGCAATGATGGTACCCAACGGGACTCCGACCACGGAGGCCAAGCTAAAGCCGGTGTAAATATAGGCGACTGCCATTGACCGCTGCTTAGGATCCTTAGCCAGCTGGTATACGATAACGGAAAGAACTGACTCAATCATCCCCGCCACCGACGCGGTGATAACCTGGGAAAGCAGGAAAATATTTAGGGTGGGCGAACAGGCACTTAGAATTGTCCCCACCAAAAAGACTAACAGCATCCCGACCAACAGGGAGTACTTGTTATAGTGGTTGGTGCCGAGGGCGACCAGTGGGGTCACAATGGCGTAGGTCCAGGCAAAAGCCGCCACCAGCCAGGAAACCTGGCTTAAAGACTCGTGGTAGGTGCCCGCAATCAGTGACAGGTTCCCGACAACCATGAACTCATTACAGCCCAGCATGAATGAGATTAAAACGAACGTGACAATGAGAATGTTAAATTGGTGACTACTAAGTTTCTGGGTCATTTTTCCTCCACAAATGTGCTTAAGCGTTTCATAATTATTTTACTGCTATTAGTAATATACTTGTATTAAAGGGGTTAGTAGACTGCTGATTTTATAAAGCAAGACGAGCCCCTGGTTGATGTGATATGATAGGATTATCCAAGAAAAAAATGGGCTGACTAGGTCCTTTTTGGGAGGATTACTATGCAAAAGTTTTTCAGTCGTGAAACCTGGCTGTTTTATTTTAAACACCCAGCGGTCCGCTGGAATGTCTGCTATTTGCTATTATTAACCATAATTAGTTTATGTTTTGCCTTTGTCTTTAACTGGCTAGTAGGGGTCGTTGTGCTGGTGATCGCCCTCGTCGGCGGCCTGACCAGTGTGAAGCAGCTGCGCCGGCTCGTCATTGACGCTAATGAGTACCTGAATCACTTGCTATACCAGATTAAGCAAGGCCAGCAAGAGGCTCTCTTAGAGATGCCGATGGGGATGATCATCCTTAACCGCCAGCACGCGGTAGAGTGGATTAACCCTTACATGGCGCGGTATTTTAGCTTGATGCGGGTAGTTGGCAAGCCGCTTGTCGAGGTCGATCAAGAGCTCGCGCAGTTGGTTTTGCAGCATGCGGATGACCAGAAAGCGCAGGTCGTATCGTGGCAGGGACGGCAATTTGAGTTTCTCGTCCAGAACAAGAACCACGTGGTCTACCTGATGGACGTCACGAAGTATGAACAAATCAGTAAACAGTTTAAACGAGAGCAGATTTTCCTCGGGAATATCTACCTCGATAACTACGATGAGTTGATTCAAGGGATGAGCGATTCCGCGGTCTCCAACCTCCATAATTACGTTACCTCGGAGATTAACAAGTGGGCGACCGCCAATCACCTTTTGATGAAAATCATTGATGATGATAACTACCTGATTATCGGGCACGAGGCTTCACTCCAGGCCCTGGAAAAGAAGAAATTTAAGATCTTGGACGTAATCCGGGAAAACACGTCCCAACGCAACTCGCCGGTGACCCTGAGTGTCGGGATCGCCTATGGGGAAAGCGACCTGATCAAACTGGCTGACACGGCCCAGAATAACCTGGACCTTGCCCTTGGTCGGGGAGGCGACCAGGTTGTTGTCCGCTCTAAGGATAAGCCGGCCCGCTTCTACGGTGGAAAGACTAACCCGATGGAGAAACGGACCCGGGTACGGGCACGGATGATTAGTCAGGCCTTACGGGAATTACTTAATCAGGCGGACCAGCTCTTCGTCATGGGCCATAAGAACCCCGACATGGACTCGCTGGGTGCCTGTTTAGGAATTCGCCGGATTGCTGAAATGAACGGCAAGGAGTGCTGGATCGTGGTCGATGATGAGCACCAGCACTCTGACATCCGCCGACTGATGCGGGAAATCGATAACTACCAGGGAATCAAAGACCACGTGATTTCTCCCGAGGCAGCCATTAACAAGGCCACCAGCAATAGCCTGTTGGTCATGGTGGATCACGCTAAGGAAAGCATCACAATCTCGCCGGCCCTCTTTGAGAAGCTGCAAAACCGCCTCGTAATCATTGACCACCACCGGCGGGGCGAGGAGTTCCCCGAGAACCCACTGTTGGTTTATATCGAGCCCTATGCCTCTTCAACCTGTGAGCTGATTACCGAGATGTTTGAGTACCAGCCACGTGAAGGAAAGGGGCTCAACAAGCTTGAGGCTACCACGATGCTGACGGGAATCCAGATCGATACGAAGTCATTTACCAAGAGTGCCGGGACGCGGACATTTGATGCCGCCTCCTACCTGCGTTCGGCGGGGGCTGACGGGATGATGATCCAGGCCTTTATGAAGGAGGATTCGCACAGCTTCATGGAGCGGAACCACCTCCTGGCCCGGGCCGAAATTAATAACGCGGTAGCTATTTGTGCCGGCGAAGAGGACCGCTATTACGACTCAGTAACGGCGGCCCAGGCAGCCGACATGCTCCTGCAGATTGCGGGGGTGGACGCTTCGTTTGTAATTACCCTCCGGTCAGACAACGTGATTGGCGTTTCGGCCCGGTCGATGGGCGACTTTAACGTCCAGGTAATTATGGAAAAGATGGGCGGTGGCGGCCACCTCGCCAACGCGGCGACCCAGATTAGTGGTCAGACAATTGCCCAAGTTAAGGAAACACTGCTGGGCCTGTTGAAACAGGACCCAGTTGATGAAACAGAAGAAACAGAGGAGTGACAGACATGAAGGTTATTTTTACACAAGATGTTCGTGGACGCGGTAAGCGGGGCCAAGTCAAGGAAGTTCCAGACGGCTACGCCCAAAACTACCTGATTAAGCGGGGCCTGGCTAAGCAGGCTACCAAGGCGGCAATGAGCCAGTTGGCGGGCCAAAAGCGGGCCGAAGAAAAGCATGCCGCTGAAGAATTGGCCGAAGCTAAGAAGGTCAAGAAGGTCTTGGAAAACGACAAGACGGTTGTTGAACTGAGCGGGAAGGCCGGTACTGATGGCCGGATGTTTGGCTCGATTTCCACTAAGCAAATTGCCACGGCCCTCGAAAAGCAGTACAAGGTCAAGATTGACAAGCGGAAGATTGAACTGGCCGCCCCAATCAAGGCCCTTGGTTACGTTAACGTGCCAATCAAGCTGCACCCAGAAGTAACTGCTGAAATTCGGGTTCACATTGCCGAAAAGTAGTTGGTAAATTGTTAAGACAAAAGAGGTATCGCCATGGATAATGCACCAATGCAAGAAGAACCGCGCGATATTGAAGCAGAAAAAGCAGTTCTTGGAGCTGCTTTTTTAAGTAAAAACGCGCTGGCGGATGCAATGGAATACTTGGAACCGCATGACTTCTACAAGCGTGCCCATCAGTTGATCTTTGGAAAAATGGTTGACCTCTATGAGGATGACCAGCCGATCGACCCGATCATGATGAACAGTGCCTTGGCTAAGGATAACCAGACGGAAAACGTTGGTGGCCCGGCCTACATTGCGGAACTGGCCTCCTCTGTCCCCTCCGCTAGGGACGTCAGCTACTATGCCAAGATTGTCCATGATAAGGCGACCCGGCGGCGGTTGATCAACACCGCTACAAAGATCATCAACAAGGGTTACGCCGACGATGAACGAATCGAAGACCTGCTGGACTCCGCCGAACAAGACATCATGCGGGTCTCAGAAGGCAATAACCAGTCGGACTTTAAGAAAATCAACACGGTCCTTGATGAGTCCTTAAACCACATCGATGAGCTCTCCCAGCAAAAGACCGACGTGACGGGGCTCAAGACCGGCTACAAGCAGCTGGATGAAATGACCACGGGACTCCATAAGGACGAACTGGTTATCATCGCAGCCCGGCCTGCGGTGGGGAAGACGGCCTTTGCTCTAAACATCGCCCAGAACGTGGCCACCCGGACAGACGATGATGGCAAACGGACCTCGGTAGCCATCTTTAGCCTGGAAATGGGGGCTGAGTCCCTGGTCAACCGGATGCTGTGTGCGGAAGGTAACATCAATGCGAACCACCTGCGAACCGGGCAGTTGACGCCCGAAGAGTGGGAAAGCATGTACATGGCCATGGGGACCCTGTCGAATGCCCAAATCTTCATCGATGATACACCGGGGATCAAGGTGGCCGAAATCCGGGCCCGTTGCCGGCGGCTGGCTAAGGAACAAGGTAACCTGGGCCTGATCGTAATCGACTACCTCCAGCTAATTGAAGGGAGCAACCCCGACAATCGGCAACAGGAAGTTTCAGAAATTTCGCGGCAGCTCAAGAAGCTGGCCAAGGAACTGGAGGTCCCGGTAATTGCCCTTTCTCAGCTGTCACGGGGAGTGGAACAACGGCAAGATAAGCGGCCGGTCCTCTCCGATATCCGGGAATCTGGGTCAATCGAACAGGATGCCGATATCGTTAGTTTCCTTTACCGGGACGATTATTACGAGCACGACGAAGACGATGATGAGGACCAGGGGGGTGGCCCTGGCCAACAGGACGACGATGATGCCGCCAACGTCAGTGAAGTCGAAGTCATTATCGAAAAGAACCGGTCTGGTCCGCGGGGAACGGTCAAGCTGCTGTTTGCCAAGTCGTACAACAAGTTTGCGTCGGTGGCCTACGTTCCAGAAGACCACCAGTAATAACTATTTGTCTAGCCCTGGTGGCGGGACATGAATATACGGAGAAAGTAAGGCTAGAGAAAAAGGTGTTTTTTTCCAGCCTTTTCTTTGCAATCGGGAGGAGATGTCACGGATGCAAAAAGAAAACGGGGTTCAACTGAAGTGGCTGCTGGTTGGAATCTTCATCAGTAGTATCGGAAACAGTTTTGTCTGGCCCCTTACCACTATCTACATACATGAACAATTGCACGAGTCGCTGACCGTTTCCGGGATTATCCTGCTCTTCTACTCGGGGGCAAACGTGGTCGGCAGCTACATCAGCGGGTTCTTATTTGACCGCTATAACCCCCGCCACCTGTTGCTCAACGGTTCCATCGTGGCCACCATTGTGATTGCGTTGATGATCTTCTTCAACGGCTGGCCAATTTACGCCTTTCTGTTGACCGCCATTGGCTTTTTCAACGGCTGGATCATGACGATGATCAACTCCTACGCCACCCGGACGGGCCAGGATGGACGCTACGTCTTCAACATGCTTTACTTTGCTAATAACTTGGGGATGGTGATTGGGACCACGATTGTCGGCCCTCTCTACCAGTACGCGCATGGTAATATTGCGCCCCTCTTTACGATTACCACTGTCCTCTACCTCATCTTCATCCTGATTGTCTTTGTCCACTTTAAAGATGGGGACGATAAGGCTAGTGGGAAGACGCCGACGGTCGATATTACGGGGGACCAACGGGCGGCCAAGATGCCCAAGGCCAACCTGTGGGTCTGCTGGACCTTCTTCATTAGCCTCTGCGTAATCTGGATGATGTACGAGCAGTGGTCCAGTAACCTCTCCGTCTTCATGACCGAACGGGGATCTCGATGACCAAGTACAGCCTCCTGTGGACAATTAACGGAATCCTGATTGTCCTGGCCCAACTAGCCCTCTCCTGGATTAACCGCTGGTACAACAACCCCTACATGTTGGTTTACATTGGGACGTTCACCATCGCTTTGTCCTTTGTCCTCCTTTTGGTTGCCAAGACCTACGGCTGGTTCATTTTAGCGATGGTGGTCCTGACGATTGGGGAGGCCACGGCCATCCCGACGATACCGGCGATTGTGAACAGCCTTTCGCCCGTCGCGGTGAAGGGGAAGTATCAGGGAATCTTGAATGCCTACTCCTCACTTGGGAAGGCATTCGGGCCCCTCTTTGGTGGCCTGGTAATCGGTGCGGCTTCCTACCACGTCCTCTTCGTGATCTGTGCGGCGTCAATCCTGGCTATTGAGGTAATCATCCTCCTGGTTGCCAAGTTGAAACGGCAGGCAACTAAAGAATTCTAGGAAGTGATCGTGGTGTTTTATAACAGCTTCGATAATGTTCACGGCGAGGACCGCTTCGGCCTGGTCGGGAAAACCGGGGATTGTTTTCGCGAGAACCGGCAACTGGTCCTGCCATGTTACAAGTGCCAACAGGGACCACTGGTAATTGCGGAACGGAACTGGGTCGCCACCAATAATGATGACTCCCAGCAATACCAGATTGTGGTCCGCTGTGCCCACTGTGGGGCGGTTGATGAGTTTACCGTCAATGATGGGCGTGAGCACCAAATTGGAAAACTTCGGCATGCTCACCAAAGGCCCAGTGAACAGGATTTAAAATAAGATAAAGGGGCTGTGACATAAGTCCCAAATAATTAATGGAGTTAGATGAAATTTTCGGATTTCATTTAACTCCATTTTCCTTTAAAATATTAGTAAAAGAAAAGACATCGACTTGACCGTCGATGCCTCCAAAATACCCTCGAAAGGATACAAAAACATTGGAACCTGATTATAACATGAATCAACTTAGTTTGAACATACCTACTGCTTATGAACCTGAGTTAAATCATCCAGCACGTTATATTAATCGGCTGGTTGAAAGCTTAGCGCTGCGGCGACCCAATATTATGGGTCGACCAAGAGAGTATGATCCACGAATGCTGTTAAAGTTAGTTTTACTGGCTTACAGCTATGGTATCATTTCCTCTAGGAAAATTGAACGCTTTGCTCGTGAAAACATTGTTGCGATGTGGTTGACTCAAGAACAGCGCCCAACCTACCGCACCATTGCTCGCTTCATTGTCTCCCAAGAATTGGAAGATATGATTCAGAGTAGTTTCAAGGAATTTCATGACTATTTAAAGGCTCAGGGAATGATCGATGAGGCTTCATTCATTGATGGCACTAAGATTTTAGCTAACGCAAATAAGTATTCCTTTGTTTGGAAGAAACACACCATTAAGTATCGCAAATTAAACGTTGAAAAGGCTCAAAAACTAATTCGTGAAATTAAGCAAGCAGAAGTTAAGATTGATGTTGATGAAGATAGCTTTGACATTGATCAACTTGATACGATTATTGCCTTACTTGAACAACGGATTGAAGAGTTAAACCAACGGGTGGCCGAAACCGCAAAGGTTTCGCCCAATCCGGCCAAGCAGGAACGACGTCATGCCAAAAAGTATCTCCATGCTTTAGACCATTGTCGTCAAAAGCATCTTGAATACCAAGCCCAATCGCAGATTGCTGGCCAACGTAATAGCTATTCCAAAACCGATTATGACGCTACTTTTATGCGTTTAAAGGAAGATCCGATGCGTAATGGTCAAACAAAGCCAGCGTATAATCTTCAAATTATGACTAGCTCACAGTACGTGCTGGGTTATGAACTCATGCAGAACCCAACCGATACTAGAACATTAATCCCATTCTTATCTCATCTCGCCCAGAACGAAGTTTTGGGGCGAGAAATTGTTGCCGATGCTGGTTACGGATCAGAACGCAATTATAAGTATATCGAAGATGAGCTATCTGATTGTACAGCTTTAATTCCTTACAGCACCATGATTAAAGAGAATAGCCGTAAGTGGCGTTCTGATGATCGAAAAGTAATGAACTGGGAATATCATGAGGCTGATGACTTTTATGTAAACCCACAGGGCGTCCGATTCAACTTTAAACGATACGCATACCGAAATGATAAATACAAATTCCGTCGTGATTTCAAAGTATATCAAGCAGAGAAGTATGATGAGAATCATCAAATTATTTCTCAGGCATTAACACCACATGGGAACACTAAGTACCTTATGGTGAACCCACAGTGGGAATATTTTAAGTCGAAAGCTCGCGAGTCGCTTTCAAATTCCAACACTTACTCCCGTCGTAAGTACGATGTAGAGACTGTTTTTGGTAACTTGAAGGCTTATTTGGGTTTTAAAAGATTCACAGTACGTGGTCTTAAGAAAGCCAAAAGACAAATTGGGATTGCTTTAATGGCATTAAACATGAAGAAAATGGCCGGAAGGCCGCTCATTTTCTCAAAATATTCAGATAATCAAAAAGCTCCATTCAGAATTTTTGTTAAATTCCGAATGGAGCTTCTGATTCAGAGGCTTTTTGTCACAACCCCTTTTTCTGTCTTATATTTATAACTTTTCCGACAATCGTATGAAAACCTTTTCATCCGACAAGTAAAAAGTTTCACAAGCTTAGACAACCCTAATACATACTCTAAGTAGGCGTGTAACAATAAATAATAAAACTCTCATTTTAAAAAAAACTAAAAATTATCAAACTTTGTGATAGTGTAAACATTGTAAAGCGATTGGATATATCTAAGGAGATGTATTGTTATGAAAATCAAAGCTGCTGTTGTAGATAAGAAAGGTGCAAAGTTTGATATTCGTGACGACGTTGAATTGGCTGATATGCAAGCTGACGACCTGCAAATTCACATGGTCGCAACTGGTATTTGCCACTCCGATGAAGCCCTTCGTAAGGGTGATGCCGAAATTGGTTACCCAATTATCTTAGGACACGAAGGTTCCGGGATTGTTGAAAAGGTTGGTCCTGAAGTTAAGGACTTCAAGCCTGGCGATCACGTTATCCTGTCATTCTATGGCTGTGGTAACTGTATCAACTGTTTGAAGGGTAAGCCAACGAAGTGCTTGAACTACGCTGCTAACAACCTGTCAGGTGTTCGTCCTGACGGCAGTGCCCACTTTACTGAAGATGGCCACCAAGTTGATGACATGTTTGACCAATCATCATTCACTACCACCACTGTTGTTCGTGAGCGGAACGCTGTTAAGGTACCTAAGGACCTTGACCTGCGGAAGCTTGGACCTCTGGGCTGTGGTTACGTAACTGGTTCTGGGACCGTCTTCAACACATTGAAGCCTGAACCAGGTTCCACCATTGCCGTAACTGGTACTGGTGCCGTTGGTTTGGCTGCTATGATGGCTGGTAAGATTTCTGGCTGCACGAAGGTTATCGCAATTGACCGTGTTCCAGAACGGCTGAACCTCGCCAAGGAATTGGGTGCTACTGACGCTATCAACACTAACGACGAAGACATGGTTAAGGCTATCCAAAAGCTGACCGATGGCAAGGGTGTTGACTACATTGTTGATACCACTGGTGTTACTAAGGTTATGCAAGACGCTATCCAAGCCTTAGCACAAGGTGGTGTTCTGGCTGCCATTGCCGTTACTGCTCAACACATCGACGTTAACACTTGGAACGACCTTTGCCCAGCTGACCGGACAATCGTTGGTGTTAACATGGGTGACTCAATTCCACAAGTTGACATTCCACGTCTGATTGAATTCTACAAGCTCGGCATGTTCGACTTCGACAAGACCGAAAAGTTCTACGACTTCGATCAAATCAACGAAGCCAACGCTGACTCTGTATCTGGCAAGACCATCAAGCCAGTTCTGATCATCGACAAGGACTACAAGCCAGGCAAATAATTTACCTAGTAAAGTTGGTTTAAGGCATTAGATAGTACGCTTGAAAGGAAGCAATAAAATGGCTACACCACACTACAAGATGTACATTAATGGTAAATTTGTTGACACAGATTCAGGCAAGAAGATTACTGTAATCAGCCCAAACGATGAATCTGTTTTAGGGACCGTTCCTAGTGCTACGGTTGAAGAAACCCGTGAAGCAATTGACGCCGCTACGGAAGCTGAAAAGACTTGGCACCGGGTACCTGCACCAACCCGTGGAACCTACCTCCACAAGCTGGCCGAAGAAATTCGGAAGGACCCAGAACCATGGATCAAGAATCTGCAAGTTGAACAAGGTAAGATTCGTTCACTTGCTGAAACTGAAGTAAACTTCACCGCCGACTACTTTGACTACATGGCAGCAGCTGGTCGGACTTACAAGGGTGAAGTTATCCAATCCGACAACAAGGATGAGACAATTTTGCTGAAGCGGATGCCAATTGGTGTCATCGCTGGAATCCTGCCTTGGAACTTCCCATTCTTCCTGATTGCCCGGAAGATGGCTCCAGCTTTGGTAACTGGTAACACCATCGTATTGAAGCCAAGTTCTGACACCCCAATTGGTGCCCTTGAATTTGCTAAGCTCTGTGACAAGGTTGGTATCCCAGCCGGGGTTGTAAACTTTGTTACTGGACCAGGTTCAGTTGTTGGGAACGAACTTTCCAAGAACCCTAAGATCGGCATGGCCAGCTTGACTGGTTCTGTTGGCGCTGGTAAGCGGATCATGGCTGCCGCAGCTGACCACGTTGGTGAAGTTTCCCTTGAATTAGGTGGGAACGCTCCAGCTGTTGTTTGTGACGATGCTGACTTAGACGAAGCCGTTAACGACATCATCAACTCACGGTTCGACAACAACGGTGAACTTTGCAACAACGTTCAACGGGTATACGTTCAAGAAAACGTTGCTGACGAATTCATGGAAAAGCTGACTGCTGCTGTTAAGAAGATTACTGTTGGTGACACGGTTAAGAACCCTAAGATTGGCATGGGTCCACTGATCAACAAGGCCGCCCTTGAAAAGGTTGACAGCCAGGTAAAGCAAGCTGTTAAGGAAGGTGCCAAGGTTGTTACCGGTGGTAAGCCAGTTGACGGCAAGGGCTTCTTCTACGAACCAACTATCTTGACCAATGTCAAGCAGGATGGTTCCGCTATCCAAGACGAAATCTTCGGCCCAGTTCTGCCAGTTATGACCTTCAAGACCCTTGAAGAAGCCGTTGACATGTGCAACGACAGCACGATGGGCCTGACCTCTGGTATCTTCACCAAGAGCCTTGACCGGGCAGCCTACGCTGTTAACGAAATTCAAGCCGGTGAAACCTACGTCAACCGGAACTACTTCGAAGCTATGCAAGGTTACCACGCTGGTGTTAAGGAATCTGGTATCGGTGGTTCTGATGGTATGCACGGTATCCTTGAATGCACTGACACGAAGGTTGTTTACATCCAACGTCACCCAGAAAACATTTAATACTTCTCCTTTTATAAACTAAGTATCTCCTGAAAAAGGGGCACGACAATCAGTCGTGCCCCTTTTTTGGGTGAAATATTTCCTGGGAAATTATAGTTCATTAGCCACAACCTTGGACTAGTCACCCAGCTTGTCGTGGTCTAATTCGCCCATGTTCTTGGCGGTTGCGACCCCGGCCAGGATGGAATCATTAACGTTCAGGGCGGTCCGGGCCATATCGATGATTGGGTCAATGGCAATTAGGACCCCCATGATGGCAACGGGCAGGTTCAACGTCCCGAGGACCATCAGGGTCGTAAAGGTGGCCCCACCACCGACACCGGCAACCCCAAAGGAAGCGATGACGTCAATGGCAATCAAGGTCAGGATAAACTGCCAGGAGAAGACGTTGATTCCGGCGGTTGGAGCGATGATTGCGGCAACCATTGATGGGTAAATCCCAGCACAGCCGTTCTGACCAATTGTCAGCCCAAAGCTGGCGGCAAAGTTAGCAACGGAGGAACTAACCCCCAGCGAGTCCCGTTGAATCTTGACGTTTAACGGCAGGGTACCGGCACTGGTCCGTGACGTAAAGGCAAAGATGAGGGCGGGCCAAGCCTTCTTGTAGTAGGCAACCGGGTTGATGCGGTTGACCAGCAGGATGATGGTGTGGACGATAAACATTACGGCAATGGCCACGTAGGCAGCGACGATGAAGGTGCCCAGCTTGGCGATGGAGGCAAAACTACTGGTTGCGGTGGCCTTGACCATCAGGGCGAAAATACCGTATGGGGTTAACTCAAGGACCATCTTTACCAGGCGGCTGACGATTGCCTGCAGGGCGGCGATTCCCTTGGCAAAGATCCGGGCCTCATCCGGCTGGTTATCGCGGAGCCACAGGAAGGCCACCCCGACCATCAGGGAGAAGATTACGACGGCAATGGTACTGGAAGACCGGGTGCCGGCAAAGTCAGCGAAGATGTTGGTGGGTAAAAGGTTGGTGATCTGTTGGGGAAGGGTCAAACCCTTTAATGTTGCCTGGTGGGTCTTAATGGCGTCAATGGCCGTCGAGTTGGCCGCCATCCCCTTGATGAAACTAGCTCCCTGGAGGTTGAAGGCCAGGACACTCATGATCCCGATGAAGGAGGCCACGGCGGTGGTGGAAAGGAGGATTCCCAAGACATTGGTGGTCATCTTCTTCAGGTTCGTTTGCTTCTTTAGCTTAGTGAAGGCGCCCACGAGGGAAACGAAGACCAGGGGGATCACCAGCATTTGTAGCAGGGCAATGTAGCCGTTGCCGACGATGTTGATCCAATCGATGGCCGTCGTGGCGGTTTTACTGGTGGGACCATAGATTAGTTGAATGGCCGCGCCACCGATGATTCCCAAGACCAGGGCCAAGAAGACGAGCTTGTTAAAGCCCCAGTGGCGACGGTGGAGGTAAATCATGCCGGCCATAATGGCGGCGGCGATGATGATAATAAGTAGTGCTTGCATTTTTAATGCTCTCTTTCTTTAATTTACATAATTCCGCAATTCGTTTAGCAACAAAAAAAGATTTCCCAGTGCGCGCACTCTGAGAACTCTTACTTGGAAAATATTTAAAACGGAAAAGCTACTTGTTGTTAACTTTGCCGTCTTCCCGCTGAGTAATCATAGGGTAACGCAAATAGCATGTTGGCGTTCGCACAACATGCACAACAAGTAGCAGCCTTGGCAAAAATTGCGTTAGTCATAATGATTACTCCCTTCGTTTCTAAACTTGGTTATACTATACCGAGTTAGTTACTTTTTGTCAACAAAAAAATATAATTACCCGGGTGACGGCTATTTGGTATATGATTGAGGAAGACGGAAAAGGAGGAATTGCGATGGACACAAAACAGTATCGGTATACCAGTAATGATTTTAAGATTAAGAAGGCGCCGACCTTTGTTACGGACTCAAGTGATGAGCTGAAGAAGATCAAGAAGCAGGTTAAGAAGAATCTGAAGCGGATCCGGGAGGCCCAAAAGAAGATGTACGCCCGGCGGCACTACAGCGTCCTGGTCGTTTTCCAAGCGATGGATGCCGCGGGGAAGGACAGTATGATTGCCCACATTTTCTCGGGAGTTAACCCGGTTGGCTTTAAGGTCGCCAACTTTAAGCAGCCCACTTCTAAGGAACTGCGCCATGACTACCTCTGGCGGATTACCCGGGAGCTGCCCCTTCGTGGGGACATCGGGGTCTTCAACCGGTCTTACTACGAGGATGTCTTAGTGTCCCGGGTCCACCCTGAAATTATCCTGAATAGCAACCTCCCTGGCATTTACTCCTTAAAGGACGTGGATGACCACTTCTTTGAGAAACGCTACCAGGATATCCGTGAGTACGAGAAGTACCTGACCCGTAACGGCTATGTTGTTTTGAAATTCTTCCTGCACGTTTCTAAGGATGAACAGAAGAAGCGGTTCTTGTCCCGGATTGACCGGCCGGAAAAGAACTGGAAGTTCTCGGCGGCGGATATTCGGGAACGCCAGTACTGGGACCAGTACCAGGCGGCCTACGAGAAGGCAATTAACGCCACCGCCACGAAGGAGAACCCATGGTACGTTATCCCGGCGGACGACAAGTGGTATTCCCGCCTGATTGTTTCAGACATTATCACCAAGCGGATTGAAAAGTTGCCCCTCTCGTACCCAGAACTGAACGAACAGGAGGCAGCGGAGCTCAAGGAAGCCCGGCAGCGCTTGTTGGATGAAAAATAATAGTGATATGGTGCTAGTATTCGGCCTTGCCGAGGACTGGCACCTTTTTTGGTGACAAAAAAAGCACCCGCCGAAACGAGTGCTTAGTGATGGGCAGTCAGGGGATCGAACCCTGGACCCACGGATTAAGAGTCCGTTGCTCTGCCAGCTGAGCTAACTGCCCATGTCATATTGACAACACAAATTATAATATCAACTTTTCCCCTTTTTTGCAAGGCCTTTTTAAAATTATTTCGTATTTTACTTAGGCATCTAACTGTTATAAGCTAATAGTAAGGATAAATTCTAAAGTAAGGGGTAATTTTATGACCAGCAAAAAAGAGCGTTTTGAGCTGATGAACCGCCTGTTGCGGACCTACATGATTAACATGCAACACTTCTACATTAGCCTTTCGCCACAACTAGACCTAACACCGCAACAGGCCCGGACCCTCTTGTACATCCAAAAAAAGCCTGGCCTGATTCAACGGGAAATCGGTGACTATTTCCACCTCCGCAACGCCAGCGTCACCAGCATGTTGAAGAATCTTGAACGGGCCGGTTATATTGTCCGGAAAAACGACCAGGAATCAGCCCGCATCAAGCGGATTTTCTTGACAGATGCCGGCGTCGCCAAAACGGCGAAAATCAAGACGGTCTTTGACCAGGCCTACTCACAGATTGTGGATCATCTGCGAGAAGAAGATATCGACGCAATGGTGACGGCGATGAAGAAAATTAACCGGGACCTAGAAAAGTAAATTATCTTGTTGACAGTTAGATGCCTATGTGTTTTAATGTAAGTCGTTTAAAACAGTTAGATACTTAATTGTTAGGAGGCTTACAAAATGCCAAGGAAAAAGTTCAATTTTCGTGAGTTCTTTGGACTGATCAACCACCTCCACCCGAAATACGGGCGGCTCGTGGTCGGGGTCCTGCTGGGCTTTATTTCGACAGCGGCCAACCTGTTTGTGCCGCAACTGGCCCAGCGGCTGATCAATAATTTCCGTAGTATTAGCCCAACTTTGGCAATCTTAACGGTGGTTATCTTTATTGCTGGACTGATTACCAGTGCCGTTTCAGGAGTCCTGCTCGGGATCTTTGGTGAGAACGTAGTGGCCAAGCTGCGGAAACAGTTGTGGCAGAAGCTGCTTAAGATGCCGGTAAAGTACTTTGACAATGTCAAGACCGGGGAAATCAGCTCCCGGCTGGTCAACGATACCTCACAGGTGAAGGAACTCCTTGCGTCGACCTTCCCCAACGCGATGACCTCAATCCTCCAGTTTGTCGGCGCCCTGGTCATCATGCTGGCGATGGACTGGAGGATGACCATCCTGATGTTCGTCACCGTCCCGCTGATTATCCTGGTGATGATGCCAATTATGAATTGGTCCCGCCGAATCGGTCGGATCCGCCAGGATGAGCTGGCTAAGTTCGCCAGCGACTCCACCGACGTGCTCGGAGAGGTGCGATTGGTCAAGTCCTCAAATGGTGAGCAGCACGAGCTTACCCGGGGAAACCAGCGCATTCGCAACCTCTACAGGATTGGGGCCAAGGAAGCCATCGTCAATTCCGTCACCTTGCCGGTTACTAACATGATGATGATGGTAATGTTCCTTTTGGTCCTCGGTTATGGGGCCATTCGGGTAATGAACAACCAGATTACCATGGGGGCACTGGTATCGTTTCTGATGTACCTGTTCCAGATTTTCAGTCCGGTAATCATCGTCAGCCAGCTCTTTACCGACATGGCCAAGACAAGTGGGGCCACCGAACGAATCCAGCAGATGCTGGCCGAACCCGAGGAATTTGTTAGCGACAAGACCGAACAGGAAATCGCGGCAAAGCCACTGAAGTTTGACCACGTTGACTTTGCCTACGAGCCCGGTAAGCCGATTCTCAAGGACATCAGTTTTGCGACGAAACCCAACGCGGTGATCGCCTTTGCGGGCCCGTCTGGTGGTGGGAAAACGACCATCTTCTCCCTGATTGAACGTTTCTACCAGCCGACTGCCGGTAAGGTCCTGCTGGGCGATGAAGACATTGATCAGTTCGACTTGGCCAAGTGGCGGGAACAAATCGGTCTGGTCAGCCAGGATGCCGCGGTAATGCCGGGCACCATCCGGGATAACCTGACATACGGACTCCGCCGGTCGGTGAGTGATGATGAACTCTGGTGGGCCCTCAAGATGGCGTACGCCGATGGCTTTGTCTCTCAAATGGCCGACCAGCTGGAAACAGAAATTGGGGAGCGGGGAATCAAGCTTTCCGGGGGCCAGCGGCAGCGAATTGCGATTGCCCGGGCCTTCCTCCGTGACCCCAAGATCTTAATGCTCGACGAGGCCACGGCCAGCCTGGATGCTGAATCCGAGGCAATGGTTCAAAAAGCCCTTGGCGACTTGATGCAGGGGCGGACCACCCTGGTGATTGCCCACCGGCTGAGTACGATTGTCGATGCTGACAAGATTTACTTTATCGAACACGGGACGGTGTCGGGCGCCGGCACCCACCAGGAATTGCTGGAGAGCACGCCACTCTATGCCCAGTATGTTCACGATCAATTTAAATAGTAATAAGGCCACCGGCGGTTTTCCTGCGGTGGCCTTAATTATTATGCGGTTATTGTTGACTGGCGAGCACTTGGTCAATGGCGGCCAGCTCGTCAGCGGTGAATTTGAGGTTATTGAGGGCCTTAACGTTGTCAACCAGTTGACTTGGCCGACTAGCGCCCACCAGGACGCATGCCATCACTGGTTGGCGGAGGTCCCAGGCCAGAGCCATCTCGGCCAGGGTCTGGTGCCGCTGCTTGGCGATTTCGTTCAACTGCCGGACGGTATCGATGGTTTGCTCAACCTGATCCGGGTGGAGGAAGGGACTGGTCGACTTGGCAGCCCTTGAGTCAGCCGGGATGCCGTTGAGGTAGCGGTTGGTTAATAACCCCTGGGCCAGGGGACTAAAGCAGACCGCGCCCTTACCTTCCTTCTCCAGCACCGGTAACAAGTCACCCTCGATGTGGCGGTCAAACATGTTATAGCGGGGCTGGTGGATGATAAATGGCGTGTGGAGGTCCTTAAAGACCTTGGTGATCGCGGCGGTCTGGGCACCATCATAGTTGGAGATTCCAATGTAGAGGGCCTTGCCTTCCCGGACCAGCTGGTCGAGAGCCTCAGCAGTCTCTTCAATTGGCGTCGCCGGGTCTGGCCGGTGGGAATAGAAGATGTCTACGTAGTCCAGTTGGAGCCGTTTGAGGCTCTGGTTGGCACTGGCGATGATACTCTTGCGCGATCCCCAGTTGCCGTATGGGCCGTCCCACATTTCGTAGCCGGCCTTACTGGTGATGATCATCTCGTCTCTGTAGGGCTTCATATCGGTGGCCATGATCCGGCCAAAGTTTTCCTCCGCACTGCCGGGGACCGGGCCGTAGTTGTTGGCGAGATCGTAGTAAGTGATTCCGAGGTCAAACGCCTGGTGGACGATGGCCTTCTGATTTTCGTAGGGGTCAACGCTACCGAAGTTGTGCCAGAAGCCCAGACCAATGGCGGAGAGCTTGAGGCCACTCTTGCCAACCCGGTTATAGGTCATCTGTTGGTAGCGGTGGGGGTTAGCTTGATACATTATGACTCCTCCTCAATTAAGGCAGTTGGTGTCCGGCAGCCAGGTAGAGGTCGTACCACTCCTGGTTAGTCAGGTCGACGTCGGCGCCCTTGGCACTGTCGGCGATGTGGGCCGGGTTCATGGTCCCCATGATCAACTGGATCTGGGCCGGGTGCTTGAGGACCCAGGCGGCAGCGATGGCGTTTTTACCAACCCCGTACTTGGTGGCCAGTTCACCAAGCTTCTTATTCAGTTCTGGGTAGTCCGGGTTGTCGATGAAGGTGCCCTCAAAATTCCCGTACTGGAATGGCGACCAGGCCTGGATGGTGATGTGGTGGTGCCGGCAGTAGTCGAGGAGGCCGCCGTCGTGGTCGGTTCCATCGGCATTAGCAATGTTAGTATTGATCCCGAAGTCGATCATCCCCGTGTGCTTCAGGCCAAACTGCAGTTGGTTAAACATCAGGTGTTGGGTGATGCTGTCCTGGACCATCGCAAATTGTTGGGGGTTGAAGTTGGAGACCCCGAAGAAGCGGACTTTACCGCTGGCCTGGAGGATGTCAAAGGCTTCCTTGATGCCGTCCAGGTCCATCAGCGGGTCTGGCCGGTGGAGGAGGAGGCCATCCAAGTAGTCGGTCCCCATCCGCTTCAGGACCCCATCAACAGCCTCCAGGATGTGCTGCTTGGTGAATTCGTAGCGGCTGCCGAAGACAAAGCTACCGTTGCTCCGGGCCGGGTCAACGATGATGCCGACCTTAGATTGGATGAAAAGGTCCGTCCGTTTAGCATTTGACAGCTTGAGGGCCTGGCCCAGCACTTCTTCCGACTTTCCCTGACCGTAAATATCAGCCGAGTCGATGAAGTTGATGCCGTTATCAAAAGCAGTGTCGACCGCCTTGGCCGCTTCGGCCGGGGTCTTAGCTTCCATCCGCATGATCCCCAGTCCCATTGCCGGGATCTTCAGACTGGTTGCACCGAGGTTAATTTGTTTCATAAGAAAAGCCGTCCTTTCGAATCTGACTAGTTAAACTACACTTTTCATGATAGTTAACCAGTGCTGAGTCGACAAGACGGCACTTTTTATTTCCCAGGTTACTTTGAAGTACCCTGGTTGGTGGGGTGGTGGTCAGCGGCGTAGAGCTGGTTGAGCTTGCGCAGCCGTTCCTCTTTAACCTGCTTAGTAGCCTCACTATATTCACAGGTGCGGTGCTCAATATCGTAGCCTTTTCCGTTGATATAGCCCCAAGAGCACATGACATCGAGGATGGGAAAGAGGGTTTGGCCGTGTGCGGTCACGGCGTATTCAACTTGGACGGGGACGGTGGGGATGACGTTGCGGCTAATAATTCCGGCCGCTTCCAACTCCCTTAGCTGTGCGGTCAAGGTCTTCTTTGGCGCCGTTTCCAGGTAATGAAGGATCTCGCTGTAGCGCCTGGTCCCGTTGGTTTCCAGGTAGTGGAGAATCAACGGCTTCCACTTGCCACCAATTACGTCGAGAGTAACCTGAATTTCACTAAGGACCGTCTTTTGTGCCATCATCAATACCTCCCGGAAAACAAAAAAAGAGATTGAGGAAACCTCAATCTCTGTAAACCTCTGATGGGCAGTCAGGGGATCGAACCCTGGACCCACGGATTAAGAGTCCGTTGCTCTGCCAGCTGAGCTAACTGCCCATGACCTCTTAACAAGGTACTTTACTAATCTACCATCAATACCATGAATTGTCAACGGCCTTTGCTAAAAAAGTTTTAGGAACCTGTGCTATAATTGAGCTAGCTTAATAATGAATGTTTTAAATTTTTGATCAATTATACCCAACGGAGGGATTATTGATATGGCAAAGAAAATTCTTGTTGTTGATGATGAAAAGCCGATTTCAGATATCATAAAGTTTAATTTGGAAAAGGAAGGCTATGAAGTCGTCGTGGCCTTTGATGGTGAGGAGGCCTTGGAGAAGGTCGAATCTGAAGACCCCGACCTGATTATTTTGGACCTAATGCTACCGAAGATTGACGGCCTTGAGGTTGCCAAGCGGGTCCGGGCCAAGCATACGATGCCCATCATTATGGTGACCGCGAAGGACTCGGAACTGGATAAGGTCCTTGGCCTGGAACTTGGGGCTGACGACTATGTTACTAAGCCATTCTCTAACCGGGAACTGGTTGCCCGGGTTAAGGCTAACTTAAGGCGGCAGGCTACTCTAAAGGCGCCAGCGGAAGAGGATAAGAACAGTGACATTAAGGTCGGCGACTTGACCATCCACTCTGAAGCCTACACCGTTACTAAGCGGGGTGAAAATATCAACCTGACTCACCGGGAGTTTGAGTTGCTCCACTACCTGGCCCAACACATTGGTCAGGTCATCAACCGGGAGCACCTCCTGCAGACTGTCTGGGGGTACGACTACTTCGGTGATGTCCGGACGGTAGACGTTACTGTCCGGCGGCTTCGTGAAAAGATTGAGGATAATCCAAGTCAGCCACAATGGTTGATTACCCGGCGGGGTGTTGGTTACTACTTAGCAAATCCTGATCAAAATTAGAGGCTGAACGGTTGTGAATAGCAAATTAAAATTTTATCAATCGATTCGGGTAAAAATCGCCCTCGTGTTTGCGTTAATGTTGATGTTAACGCTGGAATGCGTCGGGGCGGTTTTTGTGCGTCAATTGGAGCATCAAAGCCTGAATACGTTTAAACAAACTATTGAACTGCCGTCATACGTTGATAATTCGTTGAGCGAACAGCTTTCGCGGTCCAACAAGAAGAAGGCCAACCAGCAGATGCGGCAGATCCTGTCGGAAGTCAATAACAACAACATCTCGGAGATTCGGGTAATTGACAGCAAGGGAATTATCCGGAGCACCAGCACGAGTGATATTCGGGGAATCGTGGGCCAAAAAACCACCGATGGCACGATTAAGGCGACCCTGGTCAATAACCGGACCCACTCCGAAAATATTTATGATAGTTCCAATCATAACCGCTACTACATTAACGTTATTCCCTTAAACGATAGCAATAATAACGTTGTTGGGGCGGTATATCTGCGGGCTAGTCTGGAAGGGGTATACTCCAACATCAACAGCATTACCCTGATTTACTTGTCAGCAGCCCTAATCACCATTGCCCTGAGCCTCTTCTTGGCCATTCTTATTTCCCAGGAAATAACGCGGCCAATCGAGGAAATGCGAAAGCAGACGCTACGAATTGCCCGCGGGGACTTCTCCGGTCAAGTCCGGGTTATGGGAAATGACGAATTGGGTCAACTGGCCGGGGCGGTTAATAACCTCTCCGTGCGGGTTGAGGAGGCCCAGGAGTCATCAGATTCAGAACGGCGGCGGCTTGACAGCGTCCTATCCCACATGTCCGACGGGGTCCTGGCGACCGACCGGCGGGGCAATGTGACCATCGTTAATAACATGGCCCTCCAACTGCTCGGTGTTGACCACGAGGACGATTTAATTGGGAAGTCAATCATTGACGTTTTAGACATTCGCCACGACTACACCGTCCGTCAGTTGATTAACACGGATCAGGAAGAAATGATTATCGACATGTCCAACGAGGGGACCGACTTGATTTTAAAAGCCTACTTCTCGCCAATTCAGCGGGAATCGGGCTTTGTCAGCGGGCTAGTCTGTGTCCTTCATGATGTCACTAGTCAGCAAAAGGAAGAGCGGGAACGGAAGCAGTTCGTTTCCAACGTTTCCCACGAGCTACGGACCCCCCTGACCAGTGTCCACAGCTACGTCGAGGCTTTGAGTGACGGGGCCTGGCAGGATAAGGAGATTGCCCCAAAATTCTTGACGGTAATTCAAAACGAAACCAACCGGATGATTCGGATGATCAACGACCTCCTGAGCCTTTCGCGGATGGATTCCGGGACCACCAAGTTGAACCTGGAATACGTCAATATCAAGGAGCTCTTCAACTACATCCTGAACCGCTTCGACATGATTATTAAGAAAAACGAAAATGACGAAAATAGCAAGAAGTACACGATTGAGCGTTACTTCACTAGTAAGGACCTCTGGGTGGAAATTGATACCGACAAATTCACCCAGGTAATTGACAACATCATGAACAACGCGATTAAGTATTCACCAGATGGTGGTGTAATTACGACTCGTTTACTGGAGACGCATAATCACGTTATTTTGAGTATCTCGGATCAAGGCCTAGGGATTCCGCGTAAGGACCTTGGCCGGATCTTTGACCGCTTCTTCCGGGTCGATAAAGCACGGAGCCGGAAGCAGGGTGGTACCGGGCTTGGTTTAGCAATTTCCAAGGAAGTTGTCAATATGCTCGGTGGCCAAATTTGGGTCGACAGTGTTGAAGGTAAGGGTTCAACCTTCTATATCTCACTGCCATACGTACCTTATGAAGAGGAGGATGACTGGGATGTTCAAGAAACTAAGGACTAACTGGCTATCATTTGCCTTAGCGCTTGTCGTAATCATCAGCCTACTAATTTCTGGACTGGTCTGGACGAATCCTTTTCAATACGAGGGCGCCCGGCATGATAACCTGATTCATTCGAACCAACAATTTACGACCCAATCAATGGGTGATGTTTACCTGCCAACCAGCTTGGTTCAGACTGACCGGCGGGGCAACCAGGCAATTTTGTACAACCCCCAAGTTAACCTAATTCATAAACTTAAGGGCACTATCCATGGTTGGCAGTTTGGCCGGGTTTCGACCGTCAAAAGCAACAACAGTGATGTCTATCTGATTTACCTGCGGCGGCGCAACTCACTGATGATGAGCTACCCAGATGGGGTGCCGACGGTGGTCTTTAACGAGACCTTCTCCCAGTCAATCAATAGTGACCAGGTTAACCAAATCAACCACATCGTGATTCCCCTAGGGGGACCGCGGGAAATTTACCTGTTGAGTGACCACCATTACGGGATTTACCGCTTACGGCTCAGTAAGGGCAACTTCGACCAGGTCCAAAACATTGCAAAGAATGCAAGCCGGATCCCCGTTGACCATAAAATCATTAATGGTCAGACGGTAATGACCTACCCGCGGGGCTTCAGCCTACCGACCTTTGCCTTCCAGGTAACTAACCAAAATATTGATACCCTGTCGACAAACTTGATGAGCAGCAACCAGCACGCCAACGTGACGACCAGTCATAGCGGTGACAACGTTATTCACTCGAACGGAACCAACCGGAAGATGACCTTTAACCAAGACCGGGGAACGGTCAACTACAAGGCCTTCTTGAATAACGACGACCAGCGAACCAACGAACAACTGTACTCGTACTTCTACAGCCGTCTCGTTAAGACGGGAGTCCAGCTGAGCAACATCCGCTTTGACGGGGCTAACGACCACCAGCGGCAGTTAACCTACCGCAGCTACGTCGATGACTTTCCAATCTTTAACAGCGATGGCTACGGGACAATCAAGTTACGCCTGACCCGTGGCGGGACCGAGCACTGCCAGATGAGTATTTACTCCGTCCAGGTGCCATTGCCAATTGACCAGCAGGAAGTCCGCCTGCCGTCAAGCACGGTCGTCTTTGACCAACTGCACGCCAGTCCCCACTTTAGGGAAGTTAAGGGCCTGCGGGTTGGCTACCTGTGGAAGACCGATAATAAGAACAAGAAGGTCGTTAAGTTAACACCATCTTACTTTGTGAAGTACCATGGTAACTGGATCAACTACACGGAATTGATTAAGTGAGGGGGCACGAAAATGAATTTTAAACGTATTCAATGGATTTTCCTGTTTGCCTTCCTTGCCTTCGATATCATCGTGGGCTGTGAGCTCCTTTTTCAGGGGAGCCGGTTCACCATTTCAAATAGTCAGCAGGGCCACCAGACCGCGGTCCTTAAGGAAATGCGGGCGGACTCAATTACCTATACGTCCCTTTCAAGGCATCAGCCTTCTGGTTACTACATTTCGGGAACCCGGTCCGGAGATGGGGGCCAACTTGAGCAGCAGATGACTAAGCTACGGAACCAGACCGCCCACTTCTCAGATAGCGAGCTCAACAGTGAATTTGACTCACCAATCAAGGTTAGTCACACTCACCCGGATGACCGGCTCAACCAGGTAATTAAGTCGGCCCGGCAAGTGCCGTTGGGGACAAAATACCGCTACAACGCCCAACTTTCTGACAAAAAGACGGTTGTCTACACGCAGATGGTTAAGGGCCAGCCAGTCTTAAATAATGATGGGCAGGTCCGTTTCCACCTTAATAACGGCAACCAGGTAACGGGCTACACACAGGGCTACATTGAGAACCCGATGACCCTCCAGCAACGGGCCACAGCGATTAGCCAGCAGCACGCGGTTATTTGGCTATACCGGCATAATCAGATTCCCAACGATTCACAGATTCGCTGGGCAATCCTGGGCTACACCAAACTGCTGACGACGAATAATCACGACCGGGCAGTATACGTCCCAACCTGGCTAGTGCAGATCAAGACGAAGACGTCTGACACGACCCAGCGGCTGAACGTCAACGCCTTTAACAGTACGGTGATGAAGACGTCACCGGACACCGTGAACATGGATAGTATTAAATAATTGTAAAAAGGGGAAATTATTGGTGACAGATACCGATTCATTACGTTACAGCATTCTAGCAAGCGGGAGCACCGGCAATGTGACCTACCTGGAGACCAACCACCACCGGATCCTGATTGACGCGGGCCTCAGTGGGAAGAAAATTGAGGGGTTGATGAATAAAATCAACCGCTCACTAGCCGATGTTGAGGCCATCTTTGTAACGCACGAGCACAGCGACCACTGCCACGGTGTCGGGGTCCTCGCCCGGCGGTACGGGATGGCCGTCTACGCCAACCAGGGGACCTGGGACGCGATGGCCAGCAAGGTCGGCAAGATTCCGGCAGACCAGAAGTTTATCTTTGCGCCTAACAGCGTCAAGGAATTTGGTGATATGGATATCGAGAGCTTTGCGGTTTCCCATGACGCAGCGGAACCCCAATTCTACCAGGTGCACCACGACAACAAAACTTTCTGCATCCTGACCGACACCGGTTACGTCTCCAGCCGGGTTGCGGGGACCATCAAGGATGCGGACGCTTACCTGATGGAATGTAACCACGATACGGAAATGCTCCGGATGGGCCCGTACTCCTGGCCTCTCAAGCAGCGGATTTTAGGGGATGAGGGCCACCTATCCAACGAGGAGGGGGCCGATGCCCTGATGAGTGTTGTCGGCCGGCGGACCAAGGAGATTTTCCTCGGCCACCGCAGCCAGCACAACAACATGCGGTCCCTGGCCCACCTCACCGTTGCCAGCATGATGGAGCAACACGATTTTGGCGTGGACCACGACTTCCGCCTCGATGACGCTGAGCCGGAGCAACCAAGCAAATTAATGGTCCTGTAACGGTTTATTCAAAGAAATTTCATAACTTTCCGGTAGGGTAAAAGTGAGATTTACTGATGGAGGAATGAGTAATGAAGGATGATAAACCAGTTAGTCGCCGCTTTTGGGCAAAGGTCGCCGGGGTCGGCTTACTAGCCGGCCTGATCGGTGGTGGCGTGACGCTCGGCATTAACGGCGCCATCCAGCACCACGAGGCCACTGTTAGTACCCGGGTACCGATGGGGTCAAACAAGTCCGGCGGGACCAAGGTAAACGGCAATAAGGCTAACCTGAACACCCAGTCGACGAAGGCCTATGATTCCGTCCAATCGACGGTGGTCAGTGTCCTTAACAAGCAGAAGGTCCAGCAGGGCAACGGTGCGCTGGGAATCTTCGGTACTATCCAGGGCGGGGACAGCTCGTCGTCAAGTGATAGTAACAAGCTGGAGACCGCCAGTGAAGGCTCCGGGGTTATCTACAAGAAGTCCGGCAACACGGCGTACATCGTTACTAATAACCACGTTGTTTCGGGGTCCAACGCCCTCCAAGTCATTCTGAGCAATGGCAAGAAGGTTGACGCCCAACTAGTGGGGGCGGATTCCGCTACGGACCTGGCCGTACTAAAAATCAACGCAGCCAACGTGAAGGAAGTTGCTTCCTTTGGGAACTCGAACTCAATCAAGGCCGGGCAGGATGTTCTGGCAATTGGGTCCCCAATGGGTAGTGAGTATGCCAACACCGTCACGAAGGGGATTGTGTCCGCAAAGAACCGGACCCTTAAGGCGGGAACCGATGGCACGCTGACGTCCGTTATCCAGACCGATGCGGCAATTAACTCCGGGAATTCTGGTGGCCCCCTGATTAATATGGCCGGCCAGGTAATCGGGATTAATTCAATGAAGCTCTCCTCCGATAATGATGGCTCCTCGGTTGAAGGGATTGGTTTTGCCATCCCAAGTAACGAGGTGGTTAGCATCATCAACCAGCTGGTCAAGAAGGGAAAGATTTCCCGGCCAGTACTGGGGCTGGGGATGGCCGACTTGAGCAGCGTTACTACCGACCAACAGCAGTCCGTCCTTAAGCTGCCAAGCAACGTCAATAAGGGGGTCGTGATCCTCCAGGTTGCTAACGGCTCGGTTGCTGATAACGCGGGCTTGAAGAAGTACGACGTGATTACCCAGCTGGGTGACAAGAAGATTAACAACACGAACGAATTACGGGCGGCCCTGTACAAGTACAAGGTTGGTGACACCACGAAGGTCACCTTCTACCGGAATGGTCACCAGCAAACGGCCACCCTCCACCTGACCAAGGAAGCCGCCAATACCGACGACAACCAGCAGGAAGATGATGGTGAATAAACAAGAAAGAAGCTGGGAAAAAAGCTTCAGAGTGCTCCGTAATCAATGGACTTGCTTCGCGGCGCTAGACACTAGGAGCACGCTTCGACGCGGAGCAAGCCTATTTGGTTTTTCCGCGATTACTGTGTAATATTCGGAAAACTAAAAGAGCATTAAGCCATGCTTTCCGTATTAATAGTGGTAGAATGGCTAATAACTTAATTTCGAAATAGGACGGTGAAATAAATGAACAATCGTAAATTTAAATACCCGGACACGAAGGCCTACGAATTCGTCGTTAGCCGCTTGAAGGAGCGGGGGGTTAACCTGGATGACTTAATTGACATTATCTACGAGTCGCAAATTGAATTTGAGCCCCAGCTAACCAAGGAACGGTGTACTGAATACCTGCAGGACGCCCTCCACAAGCGGGAGCTCCTTAACAATGCAATGGTCATGCTGGAACTCGACCGCCTGACCGAGAAGGGTGAGGTTGCGGAGCCGCTGTCGAGCATCATCGTCAATGACGCCGGTGTCTTCGGGGTTGATGAAACCCTGGCCCTGCAGATTGCCAACATCTACGGGACGATTGGGACGACCAACTTTGGTTATTTCGACCGGGTCAAGAAGGGGATTATTGCGAAGTACGACCACGACGGCCAACATGTTAACACCTTTATTGACGACCTCTTAGCAGCGATTGTTTCTGCGGTCGCTGGTAAGATTGCCCACAGTTACGCCTAACTAAAATGACTTCCTGCCTGTGCAAAAGTCGGTAGGGGGTCTTTTTTATTTTGCCCACTTTGTCGATAACCGGGACGGATTTTATCCGCAAATGCATTTTTAAAACCGAATGTTACCCGTTTATTTAAAGGTTAACATTCACTTAACAACGGTAAGTTGCTTAAATGCCACAAGCCGTGTTATTTTAGGGGAGAAATATGAAAGAAAAGCTGTTGATATTTTCTGTGGATAAGTTGGTGGATAACTAGTGGAAAATTTTTATTTTGGTAAACATTGCTGTGAAATCGGCACATTAGCGAATAAGAAAGTTATCCACAGGCAGCGGGGCTAGTGGTGGATAAGTGGAAAACTTTTCCACATTGTACCCGTTAAACGCTGCTATATCAACAACTATAGTTATCAACAGCGAACGATTGTTTTTGTGGATAACTGTGGATAAGTCCATTCTCAGAAAACGGTTTATTTGTGAATTAAGAAGCGAACATTCGGAGATATATTTCATCCCCAAATCAGCCTGTGGATAACTTTGTGGAAAACGTGTGGAAAGTGGTGGATATCTTGAATATCAAAATAATTGGTGTCGGTAAGTTAAAGGAAAAGTACTTTAAGGCGGGAATTGCGGAGTATGGCAAGCGCCTGGGCCGCTTTTGTAAGTTCCAGGTTGTTGAGGTGCCTGACGAAAAGGCGCCCGAATCCCTGAGCCAGGCCGAGATGGATGAGGTAATGGCCAAGGAGGGGGAGCGCATCCTCAACAAGATTAAGGACCGGGAGTACGTTTACGCCCTGGCAATTAAGGGTAAGGAACGGTCGTCTGAGGAGTTTGCCAAGGAGATCAACCAGCTGGCAACTTACGGTCACAGCGACATCACCTTTGTTATTGGCGGATCACTGGGACTGAGCCCGGCGGTTTTGAAGCGGGCTGACACCCAGATTTCCTTTGGCCGCTTCACCCTGCCCCACCAGTTGATGCGGTTAGTATTGAGTGAGCAGATTTACCGGGCCTTCACGATTATCAACGGCCTGCCTTATCACAAGTAGTAAGCGTAAGGTGTGACGGTCCTCTTTTCGTGAACTATACTGGAGCTGAGGTGATTATGATATGAAGAAAGTGGCAATTCTGATTGGTAGTGTCCGGCCCAACCGACGGAGCAAGCAGGTGGCCGACTGGCTGCGGGTCCAGTTGATGAAGAGTCAGCAGGTTCACTTCGATGTGGTTGACTTGAAGAAGGTTAACCTGCCGATGCTGGATGAACCGCACATCCCCTTCACCGGCCTCTACACCCATGCCAAGACCCGGAAGTGGAGTAAGTTAGTTCAGTCATATGACGGCTTTATCTTTCTCTTCCCCCAGTACAACTGGGGTTATCCAGCGGCCCTGAAGAACGCGATTGACTACCTGGCCAAGGAATGGCAGGGGAAGCCGGTTAGCCTGGTTACCTTTGGCGGTCACGGGGGCAACCAGGCCCAGGCAGCAATGCGCCTAGTAGTCACTGGCCTCAAGATGAAGCAGCTGGCGGTCAACCCGCAAATCAGCTTGATGCCGGGTGACTCCCTGGCCACGGCCGATTATCGCCTGCATACCCATGATGATGAGGCGGCCCTGCTTCGTCAGGAATTTGAAAATGTCTTATAAGTAAGGGACTGTGACATAAGTTCCCCATATAGTTAAAAATGCTACAGCGTAGTACACAAAGGGGCTCTAGCGTTCGGAAAATCCGAATACTAGAGCCCTCTTTGTGCTTCCTAAAGACTTGCTTCACTTCGACGGGGGTTCTTTACAGGCTAGCTTCGCGTCGAAAGACGGACTAGCAAGCTAGTTCTGTCTCACTCCCTTTCTTTAAAACTTGTGATAAAAATCGAGATTTACCACGTTAATACGTTTTGAAACCGCATTAGAATGCAATAAATCAAAGGAAACAGTTCGTGAAAATTGTTGCAAAGATTCCTGAAATGTGTAATTATTAGAACGTAAAAAATTAAAGAGAGAAGCTGTTATTTAATGGAACGTCAATTTGATTTTCTGATGCCAAGTGTGAACTTCTTTGGCCCGGGGGTCATCAAGAAGATTGGTGACCGGGCAAAGATGCTTAACATGCATAAGGTCCTGGTTGTTACCGGGGGGCATATCGTCAATATGGAAAACGGTCCGGTTGCCCAAACCCTGGACTCCCTGAAGGCGGCGGGTGTTGAATACGTTGTCTTCGATGGTGCGGAGGAAAATCCGAAGATTCGGGATATCAAGAAAGGTAAGCAAATCTACCTGGACAATGATTGTGACAGTATCATTACTGTTGGTGGGGGTTCTGCTCATGACTGTGGTAAAGGAATCGGAATTATCCTGACAAACGGTGACGACATTACCAAGCTTGCCGGTATCGAAACTCTGGGAAAGCCACTGCCACCACTGATGGCGGTCAACACCACTGCCGGGACTGGTTCTGAACTGACCCGGCACGCTGTTATTACCAACGAAGAGACCCACCTGAAGTTCGTTGTGGTTTCATGGCGAAACATTCCACTGGTTTCCTTCAACGACCCAATGCTGATGCTGGACATCCCACAAGCAACTACGGCTGCTACCGGTTTGGATGCCTATGTCCAAGCGGTGGAACCATTTGTCTCCGTTGACCACAACGACATCACCGATAGCCAATGTGAAAAGGCAATTAAGATTATCCAAAAGTACCTGCCAGAAGCAGTTGCTAATGGTCACAACGTGGAGGCCCGGACCAAGATGGTTGAAGGGGAAATGCTTGCCGGCATGGCCTTCAACAACGCCAACCTGGGCTACGTTCACGCCATGGCACACCAACTGGGTGGTCAATATGACGCTCCTCACGGTGTCTGTTGTGCACTGATGCTGCCAGTTGTTGAAGAATGGAACATCATCGCCTGCCCAGACCGCTTTGCTAAATTGGCTGAGATTATGGGCTACGACACCACTGGCATGACCACGATGGAAGCCGCTCACAAATCCATCGACGGGATGCGTGAATTGGCTAAGGCCATTGGTATTCCGGACTCTATCAAGGCCATTGGTGCAAAGCCAGAAGACTTCGAATTGATGGCCGAAAATGCCCTCAAGGACGGGAACGCCTTCTCCAACCCTCGCAAAGGGACCAAGGAAGACGTCATCAAGCTCTTCCAAAAGGCTTACGATGGAATTTACTAATTACTGATTCAAATAAAATAAGGGACGAGATGGGAGAAATTCCTGTCTCGTCCCTTTGTTACTTTTTACTAGCGCGTTGCAGAGCACCGGTATTGCGGCCCCAAAAGACACCATCCGTATAGCCCTGGATGCTGCGGTCATCATTGGCCTTCATCAGGCGGTAAATTCCCCAGGCTGTGTAGAGTTTGCTCTGCTCAATTCCGATAAAGTGACGCCCCAGTTTTTTAGCCGTAACTAAACTTGACCCGGCCCCGGCAAACGGGTCGAGGACCACATCCCCGGGGTTAGAACTGGCGAGAATCGTCTTTGCTAACAGCTTCTCCGGCTTCTGGGTAGGGTGACCGGTGTTTTCCGGCATCGACCAATACGGAATCGAAATATCATCCCAGAAGTTAGACGGCATGGTGTCCCGAAAGCGCCCCACCTTCGTTTCTTGCCAGTCTTTTGCCTGACCGTTTTCTCGGTAAGGGGCGACCACCTGTCGCCGTTGCTTTACCTGGTTGACATTGAAGGTGTAGTCTTTGATGTTCATGGTCAGAAACCAGATGTCTTCCATCCCGTTCTTCCAGTTGGTCTTGGCGCCCCGTCCCTTTTCCCGTTGCCAGGTAATCCGGTTCTTGATGATGAAGTTCTTGCCCAGAACCGGCGCCAGGGCGATGCTGGTCTGCCAGTCCGCGAAGACGTAAAGGCTGGCGTCCGGCTTTAGTTTTGGCTTCAAGGCGTCAATCCAGCGCTGGGTGTAGGTCTGGTAGTCATTATCCGCCAGGCGTTTAAAGTGAAGCCCGTCATACTGCTTGTTGAGGTTGTAGGGCGGGTCCACCAGGGCCAGGTCGGCCACCTTATCCGGTAACTGGGGGAGGATGGAAAACGAATCACCATTGATGCTCTGGTCTACCACCTTTTTTATGGTTGTGAGATCATCTGCCGCTGTTTTAATTTGGGTAAGAACGCCCGCGGGTGCGTGTGCAAGGTCAAAATCAATTGTCTTGTTCCGGGCTGATTTCGTCATTTTGTCACCATCCAAACTCGTGTTTTCATTCTAGTATAACGCATGTTGGGTCCCGCCTTAGTCTTCTCCGGCATTAATGTGAAATTCTTGCCTATTTCTGGTAATAAATTTCCACTCATCCCCATTTGCTGGCAAATGCTTACACCTACCGGTATCATAAAGGTAACACAGAAATGAGGAGTGTTTGACAATGAAAATGATGAAGTGGATTGCAGGATTAGTAACGGTTTTCTTAGCTTTTCTGTTCTTGAATGGGATTAAGGGTAACAACACGCCGGCCCAGGCCAGCAACAATATCAAGGTTACCTACACCTTAAAGAAGAACAACAAGCAGTTCGCTAACAAGAAGGTCACGGTTAAGGATAACGCCACCGTCCTGAACGGCCTCAAGAAGGGCTGGAAGGTCAAGATTGCCGACAAGGACATGGTATCTTCAATCGATGGTCACAGCCAAAACAACAAGAAGAAAATCTACTGGACCTACACGATCAACGGCAAGTCCAGCAACAAGTCGGTAATGCAACAGCACGTTAAAAACAATGACCACGTTGTCTTCAACCTCAGTAAGATGAGCAATTAAGGCAACTAAAGGGGAGCAACGATGACAACTGAGCATGACCGCATCAAAAGGATGACATTAATGTCAATGCTCACGGCGATTGGCGTTGTTTTCCGGATCATTCGAATCCCGATTCCCAACGTCCAGCCGGTCACCGACATGATTATGATTGTCACCCTGGTATTAGGGATCGGGTTCGGCATATCGCTGGCCATGATGATCATGGTTGTTTCTAACCTGGTGCTGGGCTTTGGAATCTGGACCGTTCCCCAGATTATTGCCTACGCGGTCTGTGTGCTGACGGTGGCCGGTTTGGCCAAGGTCTTGCCAATTCGTAAGCACCTGATTCTCCAGGTTATCCTGGCCGGCTTCCTCGGTTTTGAGTACGGCTTTTTCGTCAGCATTGGGATGTCAATCTACGGGGGCTTCGCGGCCTTCATCGTTTACTGGCTGAACGGTTTGCTGTTCGATTTCTACCACGCGGCCGGGAACTTGGGCTTCTACTTTATCCTGTATAAGCCCCTGACCAAGATGCTGAAGATGTATTTTAAGCAGTGAAAAAAACACGGTTGAGAAAATTTGAATTTTCTCAGCCGTGTTTTTGCGTTTAATCAAATGAATTGTCCCCGTCTTGGGTTATCATCCTGATGAGGTTAGGATTATCGGTGTTGCGTTCGAGGGTTCCACCATCGTCCTTTTCCTGGTGGCCCAGACTGACGTTGCCGTCGTCGCTAGTCAGAATTACCCCCGGATCGTTCAGGGCGTGGGCCTCGTTATCCCCATCTTGGTTATTGACGAGGTAGTGGCCATTGACCGTCAGCTTGCGGGCTGTGAAGTCACCCGAAGATAGGTCGGCCTGCCCACCGTTAACGGTTACCTTGTAGAGGTCAGTGTCGCCACTGGCGGAATTAAGCTTGGTGGCCGTTAACCGACTATTGGCGGATCGAATGTCGCCGGATGCGGAGTCAATCGTGCCACCCTTAATCTTACTGTTGTTGACGGTGACGTCACCGCCGTGCGTCTTGACGTGAACCCGAGCAAAACGGGTGTCCTTTAGGGTAACATCGTCATTACCCTTGATAGTCAAGTCCCGGACCTGCTTGTTCTTTGGCACCGTGATAACGATTTGGTCGTTGCTATCATCACTCCAGGAGACGCTAAAGTGCTTCGTCTTAACGGCAGTGGTTTGGCTAACGATAAGCTGGCCGTCCTTGACCGTCGTCTGCAAAGCCGCGTGCTTCTTGCCGTAGTAGTATGCGCCGTAGTGGTCGCCCTGCCGGACCTTGACATCCGCGGAGGCCGCCGTGACCTTGACCCGGTCGAAGTGTTGCTTAGTCAGTGTCTGTTTATTGACGTGGTTGAATATCTCCTCGTCGAAGGGGTGGAAAGGCTGGGGATGGCTAAAGAAGCCCACAGCCACCATGATGGCCCCGATGATGACGAGGATGCCCCCAATACTAAGTGCTTTTTTCATTATGCGCCCTCCTTAGACTTGTTCCTGGGGTACCTGACGAAATTTTTACAGCCTCGGCAAAGCCACTTGATGGCCCAGACCACAATGGCCACGAAGATAATCAGCAGGCCGAGGAGGGCAATCCCGCCCCCGCAGTAGAAGATTGCTCCCCACACGTCGGTGGCAAACAGTGATCCGGCCAGCGCGAAGGCCCCAATGCCCAGGCCAAAGATGGAGGCCAGCCCGCCGATGATCAGGCCGAAGAAGCCGAGCAAAAGGCCCAGGGCAAGTGGCCCCAAGAAGATAATGAGGACCACCGCGAGGCAGATGTAGAGGATGGTCCGGGTCCGCCGGTCGTTTACGTAATTCACTGGTCGACTGGCCGGGCCGTTCGGCTGGCTGCCGGTCGTCTTGGCGATGATGTCCGTACTCAGCTGCTCGGGCGTGCCCAGCTTGTCGACGATTTCCTTAACAGTGGTTAACCCGGCATCATCGATATACTCGCTGTAGAAGTCGATGGCGTCGTCCCGGTCCGCCTGTGACAGGCCCTTCAGGTATTTTTTTAACTGTTCGATGTATTGTTCGCGTGCGTTCATTGTTCTTCCCCCTTATCGCTAGCGTTAAACACCCGGTCGAGGCTTTCCTTATAGTCGTTCCATAGCTTGCGGACCCGGCTCAAGTGCTGCTCGCCCTTGCGGGTAATGCGGTAGTAGCGCCGGTTGCGGCCCTGATAGCTCTGCTGGTAGGTGGTCAAATAGCCACCCTGGTTGAGCCGCCGCAGGACTGGGTACATCGTGGATTCGGAAATTGAGATTGCCTTTTGCATCTCCTGGGTGAGGGCGTACCCGTAATAGTCTTGACGCTCAAGAATCGCGAGGACCATCCCATCAAGGAGGTCGGCAGTAATGGTTATTTTCATGGTGACCCTCCTTTGCTATCGTTCATCTAATATTATATGTTATATAGTATTATAGTTGCAATAATATTGTGATAAAAAAAGCGGAGTAGGGGAAAATTTCGGTTCTACAATTTTAAGTACTGATGGATTTAACATCAGTGCTTATTTTGGTTTAAATTTAAAATAAAAAACGAAAGATGGCTGACCCCCGTCTTCGTTTAAGAAAGGACCATCTTTCATGGATAATTCTATCAGAACTGCTCTCGGAATTAAAGACACTCATCTTGAACTTGATACCAATACTAAAGAAGACTCGATTGCCGATCACGGCGATTATATTGTGGTCCATCTTGTTCAATCCTACCCCATGCATTGTCCTCATTGTGGCCGGCTAATGTACAAGAATGGCATTAAAATCGTTAACTATCATGGGGCAGACCTTCATTACAAGCCGACTGTTTGGTCGATTAAAAAGCAGAAGTATATTTGCCCAGCTTCTCCTCAATGTCCACAAACAGTGACGAAATTAGCTCCGGTCGAGGATGTCCAATATCGTCACCATATCGCCACGAGTATTAAGCAACGCATTATGATGCAACTGGTTAAGAATGAATCCCAAACTGATATCGCCGATGATTTTTCTGTTTCGGGCTGGACCGTCAGGCGCGTAATTAATCACCTTGATCATGTCTTTAAGCCTAACTACCATTGGCTTCCCCGTCATATTGCCTTCGATGACTTTCATTCTGGTCGCTTTGCGCCCAGCGGAATGAGCATGATTCTCGTAAACATTGAGAACCATCGAACGCTCGATATCATTCTTTCACGCCGGAGTAGCTTTCTTCGCAATTACTTCCTGCGTTATAGTCACCGCGCTCGTTTAGCGGTTCAAACTGTTACGGTCGATCTCTATACTCCTTACCGCCGCTTGATTCAAGAGCTATTTCCGCATGCTTTAATTATCGCGGACCACTTCCATGTCGTAGCTCAAGCTTATCGTGCCCTGAACCAAACTAGGATTAAAGTAATGAACCGTGCCGGAAAAAGTTCCCGGCAATGGCGAGCTCTCAAACATTTTTGGAAACTGCTCTTAACCCCTAGTGCACTCCTCAAGTATGATAACTTTTGGCGCCGCCGCAATTTTGGTTACGCCCAGCTAACTGATATTGAGGTTATTCATCGTTTATTAGCTTTCGACGACGAGCTTAAGCAGGCCTATCAATATTACCAAGACCTGATTCTAGCAGTTAATCATCGGAGTAAGTCAGCTCTCAACCAACTATTAGCTATCAAATGGACCGCGCTTCCCCAAGCGTTTCAGAAGGTCCAACGCACTCTGCGAACCCATCGTCAAGAAATCATCGCCAGCTTCAAATATGATCATTACACGAATGGTCCCGTTGAGGGTACAAACAATAAGATTAAAGTTATCAAACGGACTGCCTATGGCTTTCGTAACTTCTTCCACTTCCGCGTTCGTATCCTGATTTCCCTGCCGAATTCTTATATCGCCATTAATTGGCATAATAAAACAGCTCATGTCCAGGGTCAGGCAAGAGCTGCATAGAAATTATTCAATTTATCTTATCAGTACTTCTTGACGAAGAGCCAAAATTTCCCGTGCTCCGTAGTTTGTTATTCCTTAACAAAGCCGGTTTGCTTGAACTTAGCCCCGTGCATCAGGGTGTTCTCCACCGGGCAGCTCTTGGCCACGTCTGCCAGGAACTGTTTAATATCTTCGTCCGATTCGTCGCTGCGCAAGTGGGGCTCGTAGCGAATCTCGGTGAACTTGTAGAGCTTTTGGCCGTCGACCTCTTCTCTGCCGAGGTCCCCTTCGACGTCGACCCAGAAGGCCCGTAAGTCAAAGTGTCGCTTCCGGGCGAGTTCGGTGGCGGTGATGGATTGGCAGGCCCCAAATGAGGCGAGGAGGATCTCCACCGGGTTCATCCCCGTGTTGGTACTGTTCGGCTCGTCAAAGGTAATTTCAAAGCCGCGGGCCCCGGCCGCAACCTGCATTCCCGTGGTGGTCTTTGTTGCTCTAACTTTGTAGGTACTCATATTAAAACCTCCTGATTATCAATTTGCCTTAAGTTTACCGGACAAAAAATTCGGGTGCAATTAAAATGCTTCTTTGACCATCCGCATTAATAGCCTATAATTTAGGTATTAAACGAATATAAATGGGGAGATAAAGATGAAATATTCGCACCGGCTGAGCGACGCCGTACACATCTTGGTATACATAGAAATTTTAGGGAGTGCTAGCAGCTCAACAATTGCTGATAGTGTCAATTCAAATCCCAGTTTGATTCGGCGCTTGATCGCCCGGATGGTCAAGGCGGGGATCTTAAACCGCAAGGGCAAGGGGAACGAGATTGCAATCAGCCTGACGCGGCCGGCGAACCAAGTCAGTCTCCTCGATGTCTACCAGGCGGTGGAGGACCATCAGCACTTCTTAAACGTTGACCAGGAAGTCAACCACAACCAGCCCCTGGGCCGCAGCATGCCGGCGGTCCTTAGCGAGGCGTATGGACAGGTACAGATTGCCGCGGAACAGGAAATGGCCCAGATTAGCCTGCAGTCGGTTGTCGATGCGGTCCGGGCGAAGATGGAAGAATAAAGGAACTGGAGAAGAAGCTCCTCACACCCAAAAATCCGTACCACGATTTCTAAAATTCGTGGTGCGGATTTTCCTATCTTGGACTAGAAAATCAAAGTTATTTCCCGATCTTCGTAGTTGCATTGCTGACTTTTGTTTTCACATTCTGTTGAAAATAAAAGACCGTCCGCATAGAACTTTGGCCGGTTCGCGGACGATCTTCTATTGATCTAAAGTAACCAGGTCACCGTCTTTTTAACGGGCCTGCTTTTTCTGTATCTATATTATAACATGATTATAAAATGTAATGATGGTTAATTGATGTGTCTGTGATATAGAAGATGAAAAGAGGATGCTGACTTGCGCTCACCGTTTTTTCACATGTAGCAAAAGGAAAAAATCCGCACCACGATTCAAAATTTGTGGTGCGGATTTTCCTATTTTAAGCTGATATCCTGACCTCTAAAGTCCGGGATGCTTCATGTGAACGTGCTTGCGGTCGGCCTCGATGAACTGGTCACCATAGCTTTTGAAGCCAAATTTCCGGTAGTATCCTTCGACTTGTACCTGGGCGTGGATAATGATCTCCTTACCGGGGAAGTGCCGCTTGATACCGGCGAGGATGTGGTCCATTAGTGGCGTTCCTAGTCCTTGTCCACGGTAGTCCTTAGCAATCACGACCCGGCCGAAGGTAACGTGATCACCCGTGGTGAAGTAGCGCGCATAAGCAACTAATTCCTGGCCGGCCATGCAGAAAACATGGCGGGCTTGCGGGTCATCGTCGTCGGGGTCGTAGTAGGCGCTGTCCTGTTCGGTATTGAAGACCAGGGCCCGGAGCTTATAAATCTTAAACAGTTCGTGAACGGTTAGTTCGTCAAAATCCTTGTCATACCAGTCCATTGTTACTTCTCCGGTTGAACTTCGTGTGGGGACTTCTTACCAGCGAGGACGGTGAGGACGTCCTCCAGTGAGAAGTCGACCATGTTCTTGACGGCCAGGTTGGTGAAGAAGGCGATGTGGGGCGTCAGGATGACGTTGTCCATCTCGTGAAGCTCCTTGATCAACGGCACGTCGTCAAGGCCCTTCTCCCGGCGGTCAGTCATGACGACCTTTTGTTCCCCTTCGAAGGTGTCTAAGGCGGCGGCCGCGATTTCCTTCTTCTTCAGGGCGTCAACTAAGTCCGCCGTGACCACGACAGGACCCCGACTGGCGTTGACCAGGCCGGCAGTCGGCTTCATCAGTGCCAGGTCCTTACCAGTGATCAGGCCCGTGGAGGTTGGGTTGAGGTCCACGTGGAGGCTGATGACGTCACTTTGCTTGAGGAGGTCTTCCTTAGAAACGTAGTCGACGATGCCCTTCATCTCTTCTCTGGGCTTAACATCAAAGCCGAGGACGTGGGCGCCCAGGGCGTTGAGGAGCTTGGCCAGGGTACCACCAATCCGGCCCACCCCGATGATGCCGATGGTGGCGGTGTGGATTTCTAAGGCCTGCTCGTCACTGAACCAGCGGAAGTCGTTTTGGGCGACCTGGCTGTCGAAGCGGTAGGACTTACGGAGCAGGCGGAAGATTTGCATGAGGGCGTGTTCGGCAACGGACCGGGGCGAGTATGCCGGGACGTTGGTGACAATCAGGCCGTTTTCGTGGGCCTTTTGGATGTCGACCATGTCAAAGCCGGCGGTCCGGGTGGCGATCTGCTTCAACCCGTTGGCCTTCAGTTTGGGGTAGACCGCGGGATCAACCTTACTCCGTTGCTGGATAACCAGGCCATCCATCCCCGCTGTCATGTCAACCGCGTCGTCGATCAGCTTGGGGGTCGTGGTGATCTCAACATCGTGTTCCTTGGCAAAGGCCTTAATGGCGGCCTGTTCATCGTCTCTTACACTGGTCATTAAAATTTTAGTCATTATTTAGTCCTCCTTTAGAAAAGCAGCAATCCGGTCAACGGCCGTCTTCAGGTTGTCCATACTAGTAGCGTAACTGAGCCGCAGGAAGCCCTGGCCACCGGCCCCAAAGTAGGAGCCCGGAATAACGGCGACCTTTCCTTCTTCAGCTAACTTGGTAGCGAAGGCGACATCGTCAGTGCCAAACGCTGCCGGGATCTTGGCGAAGACGTAGAAGGCACCCCGGGGAGTGGCCAGTTCAAAGCCCAGCTTCTGGAGGGCGCCAACCAGGAAGTCACGCCGCTCTTGGTATGCCTTCTTCATGGTCAGGGTCGCCTGGTGGCCAGCTTCCGTGCCGAATGCAGCGGTGGCAGCGGCCATGGCAGAATCGGTGGCGGAGGTGATCATCATCCCGCTCAGGGCACTAACGGGGCCCATCAGTTGCTTTGGTCCGGCGATGAAGCCGATCCGGTAACCGGTCATGGCGTGGGACTTGGATGCCCCGTTGAGGAGCAAGGTCTGCTCGGGGATGAATTTAGCAATTGAGGTGTGCCCACCGTCGTAGACTAGCTCGGAGTAAATTTCATCGGCGATAACGACCAGGTCGGTGTCCTTAACGGCGCCGGCCAGTTCCTCAATTTGGGCGGCCGTGTAAGTGACGCCGGTCGGGTTAGATGGGTAGTTTAAGATTAAAGCCTTGGCAGCTGGGTGGTCGGCAATGGCGGCTTTGAGCTTGTCAGGCGTCAGGACAAAGTCGTCGGCACTGGTGTCGATTTCCACGACCTGGCCGCCGAGCATGGTGGTGATGGCCATGTAGAGGGGGAAGGTTGGGGTGGCAATCAGGACTTCATCACCTGGGTTAATCAAAGTTGCCAAAGCGGCGTAGATCCCCTGGGTGGCCCCGATGGTTACGGCAATCTCACCGTTCGGATCGTAGTCGAGCTGGTAGCGGTCGTTCAGGAAGTGAGCAATCGCCTTCCGCAGGGCGATGGTCCCGACCCCTGGAGCATAGTGGGAGTCGTTATCGTTAATGCTCTTAATGGCGGCTTCCTTCATGGCGTCCGGGACGTTGAAGTCCGGTTCCCCCAGGGTTAGTTTAATAATGCCTGGGACCTGGCTGGCCTTGGCATCGAATTCCCGGATGCCGACAGGCTTGAGACGGGCGAAGTTGTTGTTCAGACGGTTCATTAGACTTGGTTTAGTTGCTGGCATGATAAAATTCCTCCTTGAAAATACGAAAAAGACCCGGAGTGGATTAACCATATCCGGGTCTTTTCATCAGATTGGAATGAGTATGATGAGGAGGGCTCCGGATATGTTAGACCATCCGGAAACCGCCAATGACAAAATCACTGCTGGTTAGCGGATAGCATGACGCTAAACCAGAAGTAATATGCCCGATTCAATTGTTGAATCCGTGATTTCATCATTAGTGAACTCCTTAATTAACTGATTGTTAATCATTCTAATTTATTTTTAACCTTTGTCAAGGGTTAGCCGGAAATTAATTCGGGCCCACCGCGGGAGATGCTTGCTATCACGGGCGTTTTCTCCATCCGCAAAAAATCTCAAATTATTTCACTTTTTTGCTATACCTCAATTGTCAAGTTAAGTGCAACACTAATGGCCTATTCTTATAATTGGTCTAGAAAGTTAAACCAGTTGTGGCATAACATCCGCTGGACAACTATAGCTTAAACAGCGGCGGGGACGGTGATTCAGCGTGTCTTGAACCAACTGCAGATCCACTAATGAGAGGTTTTTAAAGGAATGCCCCTTTGGGAAGGACTCTCTTAATTGACCATTCACATTCTCATTAGTGCCCCGTTCCCAGGGAGAATATGGATGGGCAAAGTAGATTTCCGTTCCTTGAACCTGATTTAAACTAGCGAATTCCGAGCCGTTGTCAAACGTGATCGTCCGAAAGTTTTCTGCACCGTAATCATCAATCGTATCTTGGAGGGCTTGCCGGCAAGTCTCTGCCCGGTAATCAGGCAATTTAACGATAATTTCCATCCGGCTAACTCGCTCGGTTAACGTCATTAAAGCTGGTTCGGACTCAACCCGTTTGGCTTTCACTAAGTCGCCTTCCCAATGGCCCAACTCCTGACGTTTCCGAACCACTGCGGGCCGGTCTTCAATGGACTGTCCAAGCCGTTTTTTATTCAGGCGGGCATGTCGGTGATTCGGGCGTTTAACGCGGCGACGTAGCTTCATGGGTAAATCATAGTTGTGAAGCTCCAGGAGCTTGCCAGCCTCGATATACCGATAGACCGTAGCCGTTGATGGGCAGGGAAAGCCCGGGTAATGAGCTTTGAAATAGTGGACATACGTATCGACACTGAAAACTCGTGGCTTAGCTTTTAAAGCTTTCGGCAGGGACTTGAAGAACACGGCAGCCCGCTGCAGTAAACCTTTGGGGTGACACTTGGCCCGCTGTTCTCGATAGTAAGCCGCCCCGCGCTCGGCAAAGTAGCCCTGATATGACCGATGTTTCTGGGAATCAATCTGGGTGGTTAACCCGCGTTTTAATTCGCGAGAAATGGTGCTGGGACTCCGGTGAGGCCGGCTGGCGATCTGACGAACGCCAAATCCTAATCGAGTCAGGGACTCAATTTGACCGCGTTCAAAAGATTGGAGTTGTTGGTAATGCTTAGGCATGATATTCTTAGTTTGGGTCATGAAGACACCTATCCTTATCTGTTGATTTTGTCGTTAATAATAAGAATAGGCCTTCATGGTCTTTTAAGCTAGTCTAATTGGTCTAGTTATCAAGTGTTGCACTTCAATTTTAAATCGGGGCTTTTTTGCTATATTACACTTGCGTTATACCACAGATGTGATATAATAATAGATGTAAAGGAAGTGAAGAGCGATGCGGATCGATATTAAGCGATATCTGGAGGTGCATAATCTGACCATCTACCAAGTATCAAAACGGTCCGGCTATGGCTACACGACTTTGCATAAATCATTTAACAAACCACAATCAAGTTCTACGTCGCTAAATCTTCGCGACCTTGATGCACTAGCGCAAGTCGAACATAAAGCGATGTGGGAAGTACTGCGTGATTTAGAGAATCATTATCTATACCACGATGATGATGAGTCGCTGTAGTCAGAAAGCCGCTAGTTTTTTGACTGACAATTAATGAAACTGACTACAACTAATTAAGAGAAAAAGTACAAGGGGGTACTGCGATATGGCACAAAATCCAATGGATCCATTTAACAGCGATATGAATGACATCTTCAACCAATTAATGGGTGGAATGAATGGTTACAACTCTGAAAACCGGCGTTACATGATCAATGGCCGGGAGGTAACACCAGAAGAATTCGCTCAGTATCGGCAAACGGGTAAGTTGCCTGGCGGTGCCGCTCCACAACAAGGCGACCGTCCAGGTCAACAGCCAACCAACGGTAAGGGAAGCATTCTCCAAAAGCTCGGGCGGAACTTAACCGAAGAAGCACGCCAGGGCAAGCTTGATCCGGTAATCGGCCGGAACAAGGAAATCCAAGAGACGGCTGAAATCTTGAGTCGGCGGACAAAGAACAACCCGGTTCTTGTCGGCGATGCTGGTGTTGGTAAGACGGCCGTTGTCGAAGGCTTAGCACAAGCAATTGTTGACGGTAACGTTCCTGCCGCCATTAAGGATAAGGAAATCATCAGTATTGACATTTCCGGTCTGGAAGCAGGAACCCAATACCGGGGCAGCTTCGAAGAGAACATGCAAAAGCTGATTGACGAAGTTAAGAAGGCCGGTAACGTCATCCTCTTCTTCGATGAAATCCACCAAATCATCGGGGCTGGTTCTACTGGTTCCGACAGTGGTTCTAAAGGGATGGCTGACATTATCAAGCCAGCACTGTCACGGGGTGAAATTACCGTGATCGGTGCAACGACCCAGGATGAATACCGGAACACGATTATGAAGGATGCTGCCTTAGCACGGCGGTTTAATCCGGTAACGGTTAACGCCCCAAGCAAGGCTGACACGGTTGCTATCCTGAAAGGTATTCGGGACCTGTACGAACGTCACCACAATGTCAAGTTGCCAGATGACGTCTTGAAGGCAGCGGTGGACTACTCCGTCCAGTACATGCCACAACGTTCCCTTCCTGACAAGGCCATTGACCTGATTGATATGACTGCTGCTCACCTGGCTGCAAAACACCCAGCCCACGATGCAAAGCAGATTGAAAAGGAAATCAAGGCCCAAGAAAAGAAGCAAAAGGACGCCGCTGCTAAGGAAGACTACAAGGCTGCCCAGGCTGCTAAGGACAAGATTAGTGACCTGAAGAAGCAACTGGGTCAAAACTCCGAAGACGAGAAGGTTACGGCAACTCCAGAAGACGTTGCTAATGCCGTTGAACAAATGACTGGTATCCCGGTATCCAAGATTGGGGCCAGCGATGTTGAACGTCTGAAGGACATGGACAAGCGGCTTGAAGGCAAGGTTATCGGCCAAGACGAAGCCGTGGAAGCAGTTGCTCGGGCCATCCGGCGGAACCGGGCCGGCTTCGATGAAGGGGACCAACCAATTGGCAGCTTCCTCTTCGTTGGACCAACTGGTGTCGGAAAGACTGAATTGGCTAAGCAATTGGCCCTCGACATGTTCGGTTCCAAGAACGACATCATCCGTTTGGACATGTCTGAATACTCTGACAGGACAGCCGTTTCTAAGCTGATTGGGACAACTGCCGGTTACGTGGGCTACGATGACAACTCCAACACCTTGACGGAAAAGGTTCGTCGGCACCCGTACTCCATCATCCTGCTTGATGAAATTGAAAAGGCTAACCCACAAGTGATTACCCTCCTTCTTCAAGTATTGGACGATGGTCGGCTGACTGATGGCCAAGGGAACACCATCGACTTCAAGAACACAATCATCATTGCAACTTCTAACGCCGGCTACTCCAACGACGCACCGGTAAAGCTGGGCAATGACGAGGACGAAGAAGACTTGATCAAGAAGTTGACTAACTACTTCCGTCCTGAATTCTTGAACCGGTTCAACGCCATTGTTGAATTCCACAGCCTGACTAAGGACAACCTCCAAAAGATCGTTGACCTGATGCTGGCTGACGTTAACAAGACTTTGGCTAAGAAGGACATGGACGTTAAGGTTACCCCAACTGCTAAGAAGTACCTGATTGACGAAGGTTACGACAAGGCAATGGGTGCTCGTCCACTGCGCCGGGTTATCGAACGGGAAATCCGTGATAAGGTAACGGATTACTACCTTGACCACCTTGACGTCAAGCACCTGGTTGCCGAAATGCAAGATGGTAAGTTAGTCATCGTTGACGCTAAGGACGCTGCAAAAGACGACAGCGACCAATACACGCCAAAGGCTGACGAAGACAAGGACGACAAGAAAGAAGAAAAGTAACGCCTAAGTATTGAGCGTACGAAAAGAGAGATCGGAAAATTCCGGTCTCCCTTTTTTTGTAGATAGGTGGGGTTGCGATTAGCCGACCTTAACGGGGGTGTCGGCCTTCTCACCCTTGACCAGCTCAAGATTGTTGTCAAAGGCCTTGATCACCATGTTGCGAACCGCATGGGTGGTGTAGAAGGCGGTGTGTGGCGTTACCAGGACGTTTGGCCGGTGGATGAGGTCGTTTAGGCGGGCGTCAGGGAAGTCCTTGCCCTCCCAATTGGCGTTGAAGATGCCGACTTCGTTTTCGTAGGTGTCCATGACGAAGCCGAAGATCTTGCCACTGTCGAGGGCCTTGATGACGGCATCGGTATCAACGAGGGCCCCCCGCGAGCAGTTGACCAGGGTGACGCCGTCTCTCATCTTAGCGATGGAGTCGGCGTTGATCATGTGGTAGTTTTCCTTCGTTGCGGGAACGTGGAGGGAAATGACGGTTGCCTGCCGGTAGAGGTCGTCTAGGTTGTCAACGTAGTAGCCCTTGGCTTTCAGCTCAGGGTTTTCGAACGGGTCGTAAGCGATGACCTTGGCCCCGTAGCCTTCCATGATTTGCATGTAGACCCGACCGATGTGGCCGGTGCCGACTACCCCGATGACTTGGTCGCGGACTTCGTGACCGATGGTTGGGGCCCATCGTAGGTCACCCTTGGCAATCTTTTCGTCCATTACCTTGGTCTGGCGGAGGATCCGGGCCGTCTGAATGGCGGCGTGCTCAGCAATGGCGTTTGGCGAGTAGACGGGCACGTTGGTGATTTCAAAGCCGAGCTCCTTGGCCTTGTCCATGTCGATGTTGTCGACCCCAACATTCCGCAGGGACATCTTGGTGATTCCTTCATTGGCAAGGGCCTGCAGGGTGTCCGGGGTGTAGTCGAGTTGCTGGTAAACAACGACCCCGTCAGCGCCCTTGGCGAGTGCGGCAGTCCCCGGGGTCAGTAGCTTATCGGTGTAGTCCACGTCAATATCCGGGTGTTCGTTTGCCCATTCTTTGACGTACGGTTCTTCATCCTTCCGAATACTGAAGGCAAAAATTTTCTGTGCCATAGATCTTACCTCGTTTCTAAATGAGAGACATTAACAACTACTTACAAGGCCATTGTATCCTAATTCTCACCATTTGGTAAAGCGCTTTCATTGCTGGTGTGTGGCTGTTCTTAACTGATTGGCTATTAAATTATTCATATGGAATATATTGAAGAGGTTAATAAAAGGGGCAGTGAAAGCAGTGAAGGAATTAAAACGGCAATAATTTAAGGGCTAATCAAAGTGGCTATTTTATCAACAAATTAATTTTAAAGATTTTTTTGATTAGTTTAAGGAAGTGTTTAGTTATCTCATGAAGTATATGCACGAATATTCATTTAATGTATTATATTCATAGAAAAACAATTTGTCTAAAAGCTTTAAGAAATAGTTTTCCCCCTATGACTGATGCTAATAGATAAAAAGTAACTTTCAAAAAATGCTGCTTTTTATTATTAATCACAGGAGGATCAACACATGTTTTCAAGAAAAAATACTCAAATGATGGTGCAAAAGAACCGCCCGATTAAACAACACTTTGGCTTGCGAAAGCTTAGCATTGGGGTGGCCTCTGTCCTGCTAGGGCTCTCCTGGGCCTACGTGGGGATTGTTAATGCTGATACGACGGATCAAAATCAACCAGTTGCCGCTGTGACTACTGAACCTAGTGCTTCAGCTAATCACATTGATGTTAGCAGTAGTACCGTGAGTGCAAGCCCGGTGGCGAGCAGTACTCCTGTAAGTAGTCAGCCGGAGAGCTCAGCTGAAGTAACACCTGTTGAGGTACCCGCGAGCAGTGCAGTAAACATCGCGGGTAGTAACCAGCCGGTAACTAGCGAAAGCCAACCAGCCGCCCCGGCCCAGGGTCAGCCGGTTGCCAGTCCCACGCCAGCCCCGGTACAGACTAGTCCACAAAAGGAAGTTGGTACGGTTGATACAATTCATACGGACACGATCCTCAAGGATAAGTATGGGATTGACATCAACCATTTAGACGCTAAGAGTGTCCTCTTACTGGCTTCTCTTTTCCACATCTTTGCTAACGAGGCTAATCTGGGGTGTGACGTAAACGGCAACATTGCGGTTGGTATCCTTGGCGGTTTTGGTACCCGGGGTGATTCGATTCACCTTTCAAAGGGTGATATTTACTACATTCAGCAGTTAAAGGACGCTCTTAACTCGGGGTCCTTCCGTAACCCGGAATTTAACCACGTTATTTTTGGAAACGATATCAAGGTTGAGGTAATTGACGGGAAAGTGTACGTTAATGGTCAGGTAATGAATAATCTTAAGCCTGAGGAAGTTTTCAAGGACGGCAATATCCAATACATTGACTTTGCGGCCGTCTTTAACCGTCTTATTAAAGCGGCAAACTTCTACGCTGACCAAGAGACCTCCAGTGGAGTCGTGATGGACTTTAGCGACATGAATAATCAAAAGATTGATGTTTCAAACGCTACCGCAACGGATAACGTCATTTACGTAAATATTCCCGGAAGCTTGTTAGCGGGAAGCCAGCCAATCAAGGTTTATGGCCTTTCTAGTAAAGATGGGGCGCCAACGGTAGTTATTAATGTCCTAAACGCTGATGGAACAATCAATATTGCTACTCAAGTTCACTTATACTACGATGACAATAATTCGCCAGTTAATAATGGTGAAGGTCACACGGTCCCTAACCGCATTCTTTGGAACTTTGGAAACCAGGAAAAGGTAATTAATATTACTTCCGGCCGCTTCATGGGCAGTATCTTGGCACCGAATGCAACAGTCAACGCGCACGTTAACGTCGACGGCAATATCATTGCTAACATTGTTAACATTACTGGTGGCGAATCACACCGCTGGGATATTCACCCGGTAGTTCCACCATCCTTTATTGAGATCCCGACGCCGGATCCAGACCCAACGCCGGACCCAGACCCAACGCCGGACCCGGACCCAACACCGGATTCTGAAACGCCGAAAGATGGTGAGCTGATTGATGAGGATACTAATAAAGACCCACAGATGCCGGTAATAGAGACAACTCAAAAGGAAAAAGTTACGCCGAATACGGTTACGAGACCTAAACAACAGGCAGAACTACCACAATTAGGGGTCGGAGAAGATGCAGGAAAGTTAGCCGGAATTTTGACCCTTATATGCCTCCTAAATCTAATGACGATGGGCCTTTACAACCGGCGTAACCGTCAATAGCAGATAAGTAGATATTGAAAGAGCCACGAGCATTCGATTCTTGAACACTCGTGGCTCTTTTGTAATTTAAATGTATAATAAGACACTTTTTATATTAGCCGACTTTAACCGGTGTGTCAGCTGGGTTACCATTGATTAACTCACAATTGTTATCAAAGGCCTTGATAACCATGTTACGAACGGCATGGGTAGTGTAGAAGGCAGTGTGTGGAGTTACTAAGACATTTGGACGGTGAATCAGATCTTCAAGCCGGTCGTCAGGGAATTGCTTGTCCCGCCAATCAGCGTTAAAGATACCGACTTCATCTTCGTAAGTATCCATAACAAAGCCAAAAATCTTACCACTGTCGAGCCCAGCAATAACGGCGTTCAACTAAAGCACCACGTGAGCAGTTAGCAAGTACTACGTTGTCCTTCATCTTGGCAATTGTATCTTTGTTGATTATGTGGAAGTTTTCCTTAGTAGCTGGTGCGTGGAGTGAGATAACATCTGCTTGAGCGTAAAGACTATCAAGGCTGTATGCCCGACCCATTTGTTGGAGTCCAACGAAGAATTCATGCAGTCTGAATTACTGCATGTTCAGCAATGTCATTTGGCAAATAAACGGGAAGATTTGTATTATAAAAATTGCTCAAATTTTGTAGTAGAATAAAAGCGGTTACAGAAAATCGTGAGAGGTGGAACTAATGTTAACAGCTAATATTGTTTATGCAACTATGACAGGAAATAACGAAGAAATTGCAGATATCGTTTGCGATAGTTTACGCAAGCAAGGTGTTCAGGTAAAGGAAATGGAAATTTCCCAGACAGATGTTAACGATTTTAAAGATGCCGATATTCTGGTTGTCTGTGCATATACCTATGACGAAGGAGCGTTGCCAGAAGAAGGGATAGATTTCTACGAGGATCTTCAGGAAACCGATTTGAGTGGGAAAATCTATGGTGTTGCTGGCTCTGGTGATAAATTTTACGGTGAATACTATAATACTACTGTTGATCATTTTGATGATGCCTTTAAACAAGCCGGTGCTACCAGTGGGGCAGAAAAAGTAAAAATTGATTTGGAACCATATGAAGAAGATATTGAGAAACTTGATCAATTTGCTCATGATTTAGTAAAAACTGTCCAACAAAAATAAAAGGGACGTGATAATGCTAATATCGGTCCATTAGTAGGGAGTTTGAGTAAACATTCGTATAGTCAGAAATTGGCTAACTACTTAATAGGGCAATCTTAAAAGCAGATTTCTTCTAAACAAACTATGACATCTTGCCGCTATACAATCTAGATCTTGAAAAGAAACAGTAAGTCTTTCGGGAAGTTGTGAATAGGATAGATACGTTGTTCTTTGTCACTCAGGAATATAACTTTTCAATTTCTGGTGATTTGAAGAATGCAATTGATGTCCTATCTGTTCCATCGTCGTAACCTTATGTTTACTACTAACTCATCCTTAGTGATTACGATTACGAACTCATCAGGAGTTCGGGGCGGTACCAACGCGAACGCTCGTACTCAGCAGTTACTCCGCTATACCGGTATGAATGTAATGAATATGTTCGTTACGGTGGGCAATGTCCAGCAGATCTTTGATCATTATGATCATACAACGGAAGCATTAGGTAATTTTGTAAATATAGTGAATGAAAAGTAGTCATGGATAGTAAAAGGGGAAGTTCCTCTACATATTTGAAAATGCTGCAGCACAGTACACAGAGAGGGCTCTAGCGTTCGGGTTTTCCGAACACTAGAGCCCTCTTTATACTTGCGGGGGTTTGAAAACGAACTAGCTTACTAATTCTATCTTATTCCCCTTTTGTTTTTATCTTAAGAATTATTAACCAACCTTAACCGGTGTGTCAGCTGGCTTGCCATTAATTAACTTGCAGTTGTTATCAAAGACCTTGATAACCATGTTGCGAACGGCATGGGTAGTGTAGAAAGCAGTGTGTGGAGTTACTAAAACGTTGGAACGGTGGATCAAGTCTTCAAGCCGGCTGTCAGGGAATTGCTTGCCCCGCCAATCAGCGTTAAAGATGCCAACTTCATCTTCATAAGTATCCATAACAAATCCAAAGATCTTACCACTGTCAAGACCAGCAATAACGGCATCCGTATCGACTAAGACCCCACGTGAGCAGTTAACCAGTACCACGTTGTCCTTCATCTTGGCAATGGTGTCCTGGTTAATCATGTGGAAGTTTTCCTTAGTAGCTGGAACGTGGAGTGAGATAACGTCTGCTTGAGCATAGAGGTCATCAAGACTGTCAACGTAGTAGCCTTGCTTCTTCAATTCAGGATTTTCGAATGGGTCATAGGCAATGACCTTAGCACCGAAGCCTTCCATAATTTGCATGTAGACCTGGCCAATGTGCCCAGTTCCGATAACACCAACGGTTTGATCACGAACTTCCCGACCAATTGTTGGGGCCCAACGAAGGTCACCATTAGCAACCTTTTCATCCATTACTTTGGTTTGCCGAAGAATCCGGGCAGTTTGAATTGCTGCGTGTTCAGCAATGGCGTTTGGTGAGTAAACAGGAACGTTAGTAATTTCAAAGCCAAGTTCCTTAGCCTTGGCCATGTCAATGTTATCAACACCGACATTTCGAAGAGACATCTTGGTAATACCTTCGTTAGCTAAGGCTTGGAGAGTATCAGCAGTGTAGTCTAATTGTTGGTAAACAACAACTCCGTCAGCCCCCTTCGCCTTCTTAGCTGTTTCAGGTGTTAGCAGTTCACTGGTGTATTCAACCTGAACGTCAGGGTGTTGACTAGCCCATTCCTTAACGTAGGGTTCCTCATCCTTCCGAATACTGAACGCAAAGATCTTTTTATTGCTACTAGTTGAACCAAACTGTGATTCAGAAAGTACTTGTCCGACGATTTCTTTTACTAAATCTGGGTTAATATTCATTTCAGTCATTTGTTTTACCTCTATTCTTTGTGAAAGATTTATATAATTTATGCCTTAAGAAAATATATTAAAAATGAAGGGTGTGATAATTAAATGTACATGGCAAAAGTAGTTGGAAGCATTGTATCTACACAAAAAGATGACGCTTTGGTTGGTAAAAAGTTAATGATTGTTCAGCCAATTAACAGTGATCAAAAAAACGTTCGTCACGAAGAAGTTGCAATTGATACTGTTGGTGCTGGAATCGGTGAGTATGTATTAATTGCAAGAGGAGCGGGGGCTCGGATTGCAGACATTGGTAACCAGCCTGAGAAAAAGAGTGTAAGTGACTGCTCAATTATTGGAATAATTGACCGCTTTGATAATTGACTACAGTAATGAATTGAAGTGATGTGAATGAAAAACAAACGGGAACTAAATATTTCTAACGGGTTTAATTTCCGTGATGTTGGCGGTTATATGGATAAACGGGGAGCGAGGATAAAGTGGCATAAATTAGTACGGGTCGCTTACTTGTCTGATTTGTCAGCTCAGGATCAGCAATTGTTGTTTGATTATGGTATTCGAACAGTAATTGATTTAAGGTCGGATGCAGAAATAATAAGATACCCTGATTGGTATCTGCGAGGCACTAATTACTTACGAGTACCAGTATTAAATGAGAATTTAACAAATAGTATGACTAAAATAGCAGACCTTTCCCAAAACGCGAAATCTGAATATGGTATAAAACAGATGTTAGAAGTATACAATCTACTTGTTACACAAGAGCAAGCGCAACAAGCGTATCGAGATATTTTCACCATATTAGCTGAAAGCAATGGAGGGGTTTCGATCCATTGTGCCACTGGAAAAGATCGAACAGGGGTTGCGGTTATTCTCCTATTAAAGGTACTCGGAATACCTAATTCGGTTATTAAAGATGATTATTTAATGACTAATCGTTTTTCAGCATTACACATTAATAATCGTTTGAACGAAGCAAAATGTGATGGAGCAAACGGTAAGATGCTCAAAACAATTTTTAATCTTTCAACTGTAAATGCGCAATACTATGATAAAATAACGTCAACCATAGGCAATGAATTTGGGGACTTTTCTAACTATATTTATAGTCAATTAGAAGTTACTCATAGCATAGTTAAAAAGCTTCGTAAAAAATTTATGAATTAGGTAGGATTTAAGGATGTCAGTGTTTTATTTAATTCGTCATGGTGAAACATATGCGAATAAGTTAAACATAATGCAGGGAACATTAAATAGTGAGATCACCAAATTAACAATTCGTGGTCAAAGAGAAGCTAGTAAATATAAAAATTTACTCCAAGAATATGAGATTGATAAGGTGTTCACTAGTCCCTTAGCGAGAGCTATTGCAACAAGTCAGATAATTTGCCAGAGTAACAATATGCCATTTTCAGTTGATTCACGATTATCTGAAATATCTTATGGTAATTGGAATGGGCAAAAAATAAAGACTTTAAAGACTAAATATACCGAGCATTTTGATCAAGCGACGAATGATTTGAAGTCGACGTCTAGTGCTATTAGTCAAGGCGAGAGTTTTAAACATGCTAGGCTAAGAATAGCTGATTTTATTAGTTCGGTTTCGAAAAAGTATCCTAATGATCGTATTTTAGTTGTTACTCATGGGTGGGTTATAAAGACGTTTGTATCTTTGTGCCTTCCTCAAGGTAGTCAAATTATCCTTAATGTCCCGCATAATCTGAGCCTTACAAAAATAGGTGTAGGAGAGGCAAATTTAGCAAGAATATATTATTATAACCGTCAATTAGAATGAATAATAGTATAAAAGGACGTGATAGTAATGGCTAATATTGGTGTGTTAGTGGGGAGCTTGAGTAAATATTCGTACAGTCAGAAACTGGCCAACTACTTAATAGGGCAGTCCTCAAAAGCGAATTTCATCCAAATAAACTATGATATCTTGCCGCTATACAATCCAGATCTTGAAAAGGAACCACCGCTGGAATGGCAGGTCTTTCGGGAAGTTGTAGATAAGATGGATGCGTTGCTCTTTGTCACCCAGGAATATAACTTTTCAATTCCTGGTGGCTTAAAGAACGCAATTGATATCCTATCTGTTCCATCGCCGCAACCCCATATTTACCACAAACCAGCCTTAGTGATTACGGACTCGTCGGGGGCCCGGGGAGGTGCCAACGCGAACGCCCATATTCAGCAGTTACTTCGTTACACTGGCATGGATGTAATGAATGCGTTCGTTACTGTGGGCAATGTCCAACAGATTTTTGACCAGCATGACCGCCTGACTGACCATACAACGGCAAAGATGTTAAATAAAGTATTAGGTGATTTTGTAAATATGGTGAATGAAAAGTAGTTAAAATTGGAAAATAAAGAGGGGGGCGTGACAGATTATGTACATAATCTGTCACGCCCCTGCAAGTACAGATAGGCCTTCAGTGTTTGACCATACCGGTAATGGGGTGCAGCATAATCGGCAACTAGGACCAAGTGATTTTATAAATGTAAGCACCCAATAACTTCATGTATTGAAAAAGAGCGTCCTGCAAACACTTCAATCTTAATAGAGAGACTGCTTGTTGTGTTATTGAAGATTTGGTAGGTCGATTATGTACTGTCTTAATGATATATAAAATTTTGTAACTTTATTAAATATTACCGGAAGACATCTTTACTGTTGCGGTAAAGTGTTTCTTGATGATCCTCAAGCTGATTTGTATACCGAGCAGCAATAAAAAAGTAATCAGAAAGGCGATTAACGAAGATTAGGACTTCTTCGTTAATCGGCTTTTTTAATTTTAAAGCAACAATATTTCGTTCTGTCCTTCGGGTTACGGTTCGAGCGTAGTGTAGTGCAGAAGCAACTTGACTTCCACCAGGAAGAATAAATTTTTTCACTGGCTCAACTTGATCGTTGTAACTATCAATTTTCTCTTCCAACCATTTTACCGGTTTGGTACTGTCGAAAATAAATTGTTTTCGTTCCTCATTTTTAGGAGTTGCGAGGTCAGTTCCACAATCAAATAATAACTGTTGAATTTCTTCTAATTCGGAGTCTAGCATCTGTGTCTTCGGATTAAGAATTGACCGTATATAGCCCACCCACGAGTTGAGTTCATCAACGCTTCCATATGCCTCAACGCGTGGGTCAGATTTATATAAGATTTCTTTGCCGATAATTCTCGTTTGACCGCGGTCACCATTTCTTGTGTAGATTTTCATTTTTGGTACCTCCGTTTCTTAATTAGATTATCCATTATTTATACATCTGACAAGTCTAAATTTCATTAATTAGCCCTTAATAAAGCCACCATCAGTTAAAAATATTATTATTTTTGAGGTGAATTAGTGTAAAAAGGCGAAGCTTAAACTAGTATATCACTACTTAATATTGTGTTCTTCGCATGAGCTGAAGGGAATTTTGCCAAAATTAGCGTTTTTTGGCAGAATCTAAATGATTACTAGTAATATATTTACTTCTGTTTACAAGGCTATTGTCGACATTACGTGAATGTATTAACTTAATAAATAAATGGAGAAAACGTTTTCGTATAGAAATGAGCGGGTGATTTCATGAGAAATAAGGTTCATCATGGCGGGAATATTGAAAAAGTTGCGGAAGCTTTAGGGGGTTCAGTAGAAGAGATTAGGGACTTTAGTGCGAATATTAATCCCCTTGGTTTTCCTCAAGAATTACAAACGATTTTTTCCCAAGGTCCGATGATTGCAACTGTTTATCCTGACCCGACGTACGCAGCGTTAAAGCAAGCGATTGCTAATCAATTCGCTGTTAATCCTGGAGATGTTTTTGTTGGAAATGGGGCAACAGAAGTGTTGGATGAAGCCATATGTGCTGGACAGGCAAGTAATGCCCTTATTTTAGCGCCAACTTTCGGTGAATATGAACGACTATTTAAACGGCAGGGGACTAAAGTTCATTACTACCTTTTAAAAGAGGAAAATAACTTTGCTTACAAGACTGATTCGATGATTAACTTTCTGGTTGAACATCCAGAAATTACAACGATCTGTCTTACTAACCCTAATAATCCAACCGGTCAACTGGTCTCACTGTCAGAGATGCGAAAGCTAGTGGACTTTTGTAATGGACATCGCCGCTTACTAATTCTTGATGAATCCTTTATCGACTTGACGGTTAATCAGCAGTTAAGTTTTGTTAATGCGCTTCAGCCTGAGGACCATGTATATGTCATTCGTGCAGCAACTAAGTTTTTTGCAATTCCCGGACTTCGGCTAGGTTACTGTATTACTAAAAATCCAGAATTAAAGAAAAATTTGCATGCTCAGGAAGATACCTGGTCTGTTAATGGTCTTGCTGATGCTTTTGGTCGGAAAATGTTTCAAGCCCGGGACTACATTAACCGTACCCATGCTTGGTTAAACGAGCAACAACCGATACTTAAAAAGAAATTGCAGGAGTTAACGGGGATAAAGGTCTTTCCAAGTATGACAAATTTCTTCCTCTTTAAGATTGATTGTCCAAACTTACGCGAACAAATGATGCATAAATTAGTTATGATTCGGCAGTGTGATGACTATGTTGGCCTGGGTAGTGACTACTACCGGGTTGCTGTTAAGAGTGCGGAGGATAATGCCTACCTTATTTGGGCACTAAAAGAAGTAGTGGGTAGTGATAAATAATGAAGAAAATTTTAATTGCTGGGGTAACCAGTGGCTCTGGGAAAACCACCACCGTGCTTGGCATTTTAAAAGCACTACACGAAAAATACCAGATTCAATCATATAAGGTTGGCCCTGACTATATTGACACTAAATTTCATACACGGATTACAGGACGGCCAGCTCGCAACCTTGATAATTACCTTGTTCCTGATGCTCAGACCCTTCGCTACCTTTTTACAGCTGGCACTGATGGCCTTGACTTAGGAATTGTAGAAGGGGTAATGGGACTTTATGATGGCCTCGGGACGGATAAGGATGCATATTCAACAGCTAGTATTGCTAAGCAGCTTGATATTCCGGTAATCCTAGTCATTAATGCTCGGGCGACGTCGACTTCCGCGGCGGCTATCTTACAAGGCTTTCTGGATTTTGATTCAGATGTGCCAATCTGTGGGGTGATTATCAATAACGTTATGAGCGCAAATCATTATCAATTGGTTGCTGGTGCGATTAACCGTTATTTACACCTGCCTGTCTTAGGCTATTTGCCACATAATCCCAAGCTTGCCCTCCCATCTCGTCAGCTGGGTCTCGTTCCTGATGATGAGTTAGCAGGGGTTGATAAAAAGATTGCTTTAATTGCTAAGGAGGTAAAAACTCACGTTGACCTTCCTAAGCTGGTCAGCCTAGCAAAGGATACCGGTCCCGAACAGGCAGATCCATTTAATATTCCGCGCGTAAAGTTACGCCTTGGCATTGCTCAGGATGAGGCCTTTAACTTTTACTATGCAGATAATCTAAAGTTGCTGAAAAAAGCAGGAGTAACATTAGTCCCGTTTAGCCCGCTGAATGATCAGCATCTGCCCGATGTTAATGCTCTTTACTTTGGTGGCGGCTACCCGGAGGAATTTGCCGCTCAGCTTGCCGCTAATGATTCATTACGGGTGGAAATTAAGAGGTTCTCACAGCAAAATAAGCCAATCTACGCTGAATGCGGTGGCTTAATGTACCTGGGAAAGTTTTTACAAGAGGGCAATCAGCAGTACCCGATGGTAGGTATTTTTAATGGGAAGAGTGAGATGACTTCCCGGTTGCGTAAGTTCGGCTATTGCATTGCAACCTCGCGGCAAGATACTTTGATTGCAGAAAAAGGGTGCAAAGTAGTTGGGCACGAATTCCATCATTCAACTTTTGCACCACTGGATGATACGTGTCGACCGGTCCTGACAATGAAAAAGATTCGTGACCACCAGCTCGTTGATACATGGAACGGTGGTTATCAACTACGACAAACTTTTGCAAGCTATCTCCATGTTCACTTTTATCAAGACCAGCGATTATTTATAAAGTTCTTGCAGAGACTGGGAGCTGAGTATCAATGAAAATTGTAATTATGGTAGCCCTTGCTTTCGGACTGGACCTTCTCCTTGGTGACCCACATTCATGGCCACACCCAATTAAAGCGATTGGGCACCTGATTGCTTGGTTGACAAAAAAGTTTAATCAGCCGGCCTTTTCTACGAGCCGTCGGAAGCAATTAGGAGTTCTTACCTGGCTAATTACAGTTGGCGGAGCTGGCCTGATTATTGCTGGCATTATGTGGTTGGCAGCAATCAATGATTACCTTTACATGGCTGTTGGCACCTACTTGTGTTATACATGTCTGTCAGCGCGACAGCTAGCAATTGAGACTGAAAAAATTATGAAAAGTTTACAAAACAATGATCTGCAAATGGCTCGTCACCAGGTTGGGATGATTGTTGGTCGTGATACCGATTCACTTAGTGCAGAAGAAGTTACTAAGGCAGCCATTGAAACGGTCGCAGAAAATACTAGTGATGGGGTGATTGCTCCCTTGTTTTATCTCGTAATTGGGGGACCAGTTTTAGGAATGATGTACAAAGCAATCAATACCCTAGATTCAATGATTGGATACCGCAATGAAAAATATCGAGCGTTCGGCGAATTTTCTGCAAAGGTCGATGATATTGCTAACTATTTGCCAGCTCGAATAACTTGGTTATTACTGATTATCAGTAGCTGGTTGCTTCATGACGATACCAAGGAAGCAATTGCAGTCGGTGAACGTGATTGTGAAAAGCACCTTAGTCCTAATAGCGCCTTTAGTGAAGCAGTGGTGGCGGGTGCCCTCCACCTTCAATTGGGCGGACCGCATTACTACTTTGGTCAGTTAGTAAGGAAACCGTACATTGGTAATGATCACTTAGTAATTGCGGCTAATTGGCATTTAAGGCGTACAATCACGATGCTATACATGTCATCAGTAATTGGATTGATAACGTTTGAATTAATTCGTCTACTAGTAATAGTTTGGGAGTGAAAAAATGGAAAAAGCAGGATATATTACGATTCCCCACAAGATAACAGATCGTAGTTTTCAGATAATTCAAGAAGAAATCAATCGAATTGATCCTAATTATCAATTTGACGGCCCCCTTCAAGAGGCCGTAATAAAACGGGCAATCCATACGACGGCAGACTTTGATTATTTAAAGAATTTGAAGTTTACGCACGGTGTTTTGAATAAGTTAAAGAATGTTTTAGAAAATAAGGGAACTATTTATACTGACACAACAATGGCTTTGTCGGGGATTAATAAACGCCGCCTGGATAAGCTAGGTGTGCATTACCACTGCCTAATCCGCGACCCCCGGGTAATAGCAATGGCTCAGAAAAAAGGAATTACGCGTTCGATGGCAGCAATTGAAGTTGCAGCTAGTGAAGGCACCTCGGCGAAAGTTTTTGTAGTTGGTAATGCCCCTACTGCCCTCTGTAAGATTATTGAAATGGTTAAAGCCGCGAAACTAAAGGTATCAGCAGTTATTGGTGTTCCCGTTGGCTTTGTTGAAGCGGCTGAAAGTAAGCAAGCGTTGTATGAATCAGATATTCCAGCGATTGTTGCTCTTGGTCGTAAGGGAGGCAGTAATTTAGCAGCGGCTCTTCTTAATGCAGTGATGTATAACATGGATATTGAGAAAATGGGTGATGAATATGGCCGTCACACCAAATAATGACGCTGAGGATAACTTTGTTTACTACAATGGTCGAAAGTTGCGCAAGGGCTTTACGACCGGAACTACTGCTACTGCAGCAACAGTTGCAGCAATCAGGACCCTGCTAAATCAAGAACCACAAGACACCGTAACGGTTCACGCAGCGAATGGTAAAGTAGCCATTTTTGGTGTGGAACAAACTAACTTTGATAAAAGTAAGGCTAGCTGTGCAATTAAGAAAGACGGCGGTGATGACCAAGATGCAACGGATGGGGCCCTAATATTTGCAACGGTTGAATTGCGGACGGACAATGAAATTCACCTTGACGGTGGGGAAGGGGTTGGTCGTGTAACAAAAGCTGGTTTAGCAAATCGGCCGGGAATGCCAGCAATCAACCCGACCCCCCGTCGGGTAATCAAAGAGGCAGCTAGAAAAGAACTCGGTGCCAACCGGGGAGCAGATATTATTATTTCAGTCCCTGAAGGTAAAAGAATCGCTAAGTTGACTTATAACCCCAAATTAGGAATTGTCGGGGGAATTTCAATCTTAGGAACCAGTGGAGTTGTAACACCAATGTCCGAATCTAGTTGGAAGCATTCGATTTCAATTGAAATGAACATTCATCGTAAACGCGGTGATCAAGCACTTGTCCTTGTCCCTGGTAATTATGGTGAAGACTTTGCTAAAGATGAACTTGGTATTTCTGAAGCAAAAATTGTTCAGATGAGTAACTTTGTCGGCTATGTTCTCCATGAAGTGCAACGTCTTAAGTTTAATAAAATATTGATTGTTGGGGATCTTGGGAAAATGATTAAAGTTTCTGCCGGTATTTTCTCTACTCATAGTAAGGATGCGGATGCACGGGCAGAAGTGATGGTTGCTAACCTTGCGTTGATGGGTGGAGTCCCAACTGAATTTCTCCGTCAAATTTACGGCTGCTTGACGACAATCTCCATGATTAAACTAATTAATGAAGCAGGTTACCAAGGGGTATATCAGATAATTGTTGATAAGATTAAGCAACGGGCAGAGAAACTACTTGCCCATCGGGAACCTCATGTTACCGTTGATGCAGTTATCTTTTCCCGGGAAAGTGGCTTTCTGGCTGCTAGTAAGCCGATAGAAGAGATTAAAGGTGAGTGGCAATGATAACAGTTCTAGGAATTGGCCCTGGAGATTGTAAGCTATGTTTATTGGGGACAGAAACTTACCTTAAGCAGGCGGATACCGTGATTGGATCACCTCGTCAACTAGCCCTTTTTCCCGGGATCCCTCAAGAAAAGCAATTAAGGTTACCACGGCTCACAGCCTTGAAAGAATATTTGGTGCAAAATAAGACGCGGTCAATCGTACTCTTAGCATCTGGGGACCCGCTATTATATGGCATCGGAACATGGGTAACCAAGAATTTCTCCAAACAGCAAATTCAAATTATTCCGGGGGTTAGTTCAATCCAATATATGTTCCATTGCCTACACTTATCAATGAACGATTGCTATTTAACAAGCAGTCATGGTCGTCAACCTGATTTTGACTTCTTACTCCGCCATGACAAAGTGGGCATGGTCACTGATACACAATTGGGGCCGTATGAAATTTCCCAGGAAATAAAGAAACGTGGTCTGCACCGGATAATCTATGTTGGTGAAAACCTGAGTTATCCAGATGAACAGATAAGCCGTTTTGATGAATCAAACGTTGAGCGTCGTGAATATGGAATGAATGTGGTGATTATTATAAATGCGTGATGAAGACTTTTTAAGGAACCGGGTACCGATGACTAAATCAGAGGTGCGGGCAATTAGCATTGATAAATTAGGATTAGGAAATAAAAGGTCTTTCCTTGATATCGGTGCTGGTACAGGAAGTGTTAGTGTCCAAGCCGCTCATGATTTTAAGAAATTAGCAGTTACCGCAATTGAAATGAACCCGGATGGAATTGACATTATTAAGCAGAATATCAAGAAGTTTAACCTGACCAATATTAATTTAGTCACAGGAACTGCTCCAATTGACATTCCTGATCAACAATATGACGCAATTTTTGTTGGTGGTAGTGGATCACAATTGGCCCGGATTATTAACTTTGCTAGTGGTCATCTACCGGTAGGGGGAACGATTGTACTGAACTTCATCCTATTTGAAAATGCAATGCAAGTAGAAAAACTGCTAGAAAAAGCTGGTTTTAAGAATATCGAAATGGTTGAGGTTGGTGTTCTTCGTTGGCACCAGCTCGGGAAAGGTCATTTCTTTAAACCCAATAATCCAACAATCATCGTTAGTGCAAATAAATAGAAAGGATTGATATAAATGGCAATTGTAAGTTTTGTAGGTGCAGGCCCTGGTGAGACGGATCTAATAACATTAAAGGGGTATAAATTATTGGCCGCCGCTGACGTTGTTATTTATGCAGGATCATTAATTAACAAGGAATTACTTAACTATTGTAAGGATGGGGCCGAACTATATGATAGCGCCAAGATGACCCTTGATGATATTGTTGATCGAATGGAAGAAGCGGTTAAGACAGGAAAGTCAGTTGTCCGTTTACAAACTGGTGACTTTTCAATCTATGGTTCCATTCGGGAACAAATTGAAGAGATGAAAAAGCGGGGAATTAATTATCAATGCGTTCCTGGAGTTAGTTCCTTCCTCGGAGCAGCCTCGAGTATGGGGGTCGAATACACAGTCCCGGAAGTAGCCCAGAGTGTGATTATTACTCGGATGGCGGGGCGGACACCGGTACCGGAAAAAGAATCTTTAAAATCACTGGCCCAGCACCAAACTTCGATGGTGATTTTCCTTTCTGTTCAGGGCATTAAGAAAGTTGTTGCCCAACTGGAAGAAGGTGGCTACCCAGCTGATACACCAGCAGCTGTTATCTACAAGGCAACCTGGCCGGATGAAAAAGAAGTCCGGGGGACACTAGCAGATATTGCTAATAAGGTCCACGATGCTGATATTCGGCGGACCGCCCTAATCATGGTTGGAAAGTTTCTTGGGGATGAATATAACTATTCACACCTTTACGATGCCAGCTTTAGTACAATGTTTCGAAAGAAGAGTAAGTAGGGGATGAAGCGATTTGGAATTATTGCGTTAACAAGCAGTGGTGCTCATACTGCGCGACAGCTATTGACGCAACTTCAAAGTAACCAACGCCAAGTCAGCCTGTACTTACCCCAACGGCTGGCACGAGGAACGGAGAATTATTATTGTAAAGGTGACTTTACAGCAGCTATTCGTCACTTATTTAAGGAATACGATTGTGTTGTTTGCATAATGGCTACCGGGATTGTTGTCCGTTCTCTAGCCGGAATAATTGTTGATAAGACCGTTGATCCAGCAGTTATTGTAATGGATGAACAGGCCAACCATGTTATTAGCCTATTATCGGGTCACGTCGGCGGAGCGAACGAATGGGCGGGGCTAATTGCTAAATTAACCGGTGCTGACCCGGTAATTACGACGGCAACTGATACAGAACACGTTCAGGCGATAGACGTTTTAGCAAAACAACTAAATGGTTGGTACCCCAACTTTAAAGAAAATACTAAGGCTTTAAACCGTTTGTTGGCGGAAAATAAACCGGTTGAATTGTATATTGAACCGTATTTAAAACGGTATGTTAATTCATTAAGCGGCTTTACGGTCCTTAATGAAATTACCACTCATCAGGAGGGGGTACCTTTAGTAATTGTTTCCGATCGGGGAAACTTTACGAAGATTCCAGAGGCAATTCAAATTATTCCCCGGGTTAATGTTCTTGGCATTGGTTGCCGAAAGGATATTACTAACGAAATGATGCAACAGGCGTTTGAAGAATTTACCCGGCAACATGACTTGTTGTGGTCTTCAATCAGTCAAGTGGTGTCAATTGATATTAAACGAACGGAAGGTGCAATCCAATATATTGCGCAAACAATTGGTGCGGACCTTGAATTTTTTACAGCAAGACAGCTATTCCCGGCCAGTAAGCACTATCCAAGCTCACTATTTGTTTTGAAAACTGTTGGTGTAGGTAATGTTGCGTGTGCAGCAGCTGATTTTGCCAGTGGTGAACGGGTAGTAACTGAACGATACGCAAATCATGAAATTACGATGGCATTAAGCCGGCGACATGAAATCTAGGAGGAAAGCAAATGTTATACATAGTTGGACTTGGACCAGGATCCAAAGAGTTAATGACAGAAGAAGCACGTCAAGTAATCGAAAATACCCATACAATTGTCGGATACGTTACATATATTCACTTAATTGAAGACATGCTTGAGGGAAAAGAGCTTGTTGTAACAGGGATGCGTGGTGAAATTGACCGCTGTAAAAAGGCTCTTGAAATTGCGGCTAGCGGTAAAGACGTTGCCATCATTTCAAGTGGGGATGCCGGAATCTACGGAATGGCAGGTTTAATCCTCGAACTAGCGGGTAAGATGGACCAACATATTGATGTCAAAGTAATCCCTGGTGTAACGGCAAGTATCGCTGCTGCAGCCCACCTTGGTGCACCATTAATGAATGATTTTTGCCATATCAGTTTAAGTGACCTGATGACCCCGTGGGATGTGATTACTAAGCGAATAGATGCTGCCGCCAAGGCTGACTTTGTTATCTGTTTGTATAACCCTCGCAGTAAAGGTCGTCCCCATCACCTGCGGAAAGCCTTGGATATTATCTTAAAGTATAAATCACCCGATACCGTTGTCGGAGTCGGTAAAGATGTTGCCCGGCCTAAGGAAATTGATAAGGTGACAACAATTAAAGACTTAGATGAAACAGAAATTAATATGACATCAATCGTAATTGTTGGTAATAAGAATACTTACGTTCAAGACGGCCGGATGATTACTCCGCGAGGGTACACGCTATGATTTTACTGCTAGGTGGAACCAGCGAAAGTCTCGCAGTTGCAGATTGTTTAGCAAAAAATAGGTTGTCCTTTATCGTTTCTGTCGTTAGCGACTACGGGGTCGAATTAGCGAGTGCGCATGCAAAACGGGTGGTTAAAGTAACCTTTACAGAAGCAAATTTTACGCAGTTCTGTCTTGCCCACCAAGTTAACTTCATCATTGACGCTACTCATCCTTTTGCCCGAGTTATTTCACAGTTGGCAATTAACGAAGCCGCCAAACTGGGTATCCCTTATCTACGTTTTGAACGCCAAAATATTTATCGTGCTGACGCTTCACTGAAGATGGTTGATTCGCTTGAGGAAGCTTGCCGGTATTTAAAACATCTTGAAGGCGTAATTTATCTTTCAACAGGTAGTAAAACAGCTCCTGATTACGCAGCAAGGCTAGGAGTTAAGCAGTTACATATCCGTGCCTTACCAACGACACGGGTAATGAAAAAACTGACGTCGGCAGGCTTTGTTGCCGCTCAAATCGATGCAATTCAAGGCCCTTTTTCCACTGATTTAAACGTTGCATTGTTCAAGCACGCAACAGCAAAAGTCGTAGTAACTAAAGAAAGTGGTCGACAGGGTGGCATTCAAGAAAAAATCGCGGCTTGCCAACAGTTAGGAATTCCCTGCGTTATTATTCGTCGGCCTCACTTAAACTATCCGCAGAAAGTTGAAAAGATTGATGAGCTGCAAGCATATTTGGAGGAACACAATGAATGGTAGAGTAACACTTCTGGGTGCAGGTCCAGGAGATCCAGAATTATTAACCTTGATTGGGAAACGGCGGTTAGCTGAAGCAGATGTAGTTTTGTATGACCGCCTAGTCGACCCCTCCTTATTAGCATTCACTAATAGTCAAGTGAAATTGGTTGATGTCGGTAAGCTTCCCCAACATCATAAGGTTAAGCAGACACGAATTAACCAATTGCTAGTCAATTATGCCAGAGTAGGTAAAAAAGTTGTTCGACTTAAAGCCGGCGATCCCTATGTCTTTGGGCGGGGTGGTGAAGAAGCTCAAGTCTTGGAACAAGAAGGGGTAGACTTTGAAGTGATACCTGGAATTACTAGTGCGATCGCAGGTTTAGCGGCAGTTGGTATTCCAATCACCCACCGTGACTTTGCTTCTAGTTTCCATGTCATCACTGGACACCATAAAAAAAACGGTCAAAAGCAGCTAGACTGGGAAAATATTGCCCAACAAGAAGGAACTGTTGTCTTTTTAATGGGGATGGCCCAGCTGCCCAAGATTTGTACGGCGCTGATAAAGCATGGCAAGGATAAGAAAACTCCAGTAGCGATTATTCAGTGGGCAACACAATGGCGGCAAAAAATGGTTATCGGGGATTTAACGAATATTAACGAATTAGTTAAAGAGCACCAGCTTTCTTCACCGGCTTTGATTGTTGTTGGCGAGGTGGTTACTTTAAGCAAACAGCTGAATATTCACCGTCCGCTACAAGGATTGCATGTTTTGCTCCCGTATAGTAAGCAGCATAGGTTATTTAATCAGCTTGTCGATCGCGGGGCAACTGCTGATTTCTACCAGCGTGCGGTTAAAGTGCCACAGGAGGTTAATATTTCGGCCGTGGAATATGCTAAATTAATTGTTATTGATAGTGTTGCAGCAGCGCACCGGTTAATTACTATCCTGACTGCTAATGGTAGCGACTTACGGACCTTAGCTGGAAAGACAATCGTTGCCCTAAACCATGTCGTTGCCCATCATTTACGAACTATAGGGCTAATTGCTGATGGGACGTTGCCTGACGTTAATCTACCTGCTGACTATGTCGAAGTTGGTGGCGAAAAACCACAGACAAGTGCTGGGACTTTCCTTAGTCTTTACCAAAAGGTTAGTCGATGTGATTCACTGCCATTTGAATTGGGGGAGTTTAACGCAGTTATTTTTCCAAGTATGGATAGTTTAGCTGACTTTGCCCAATTGCTAACGCCTAAACAAGAACACCAGTTGATGACAATTAAGGCGTTCGTAATGGGGCCCAAAATTTCCCAAGTTGCTAACCAGCTAACCTTTCAAAAGGTAATTGAGTGTCAACCAAGTATTGACGAGACAGTCAAAAGGATAGAGGAGGAATTTGGGCGTGACTAAAAAAGCAATTTTAGCAGTCAGTTTTGGAACCACTTTTCCAAAGACTCGGGAAAAAACAATTGGAGCAACGGAAAGGGCGTTAAAAAAGGCCTTTCCTGCTTATGATGTTTTCCGTGCGTTTACTTCCCGGATTGTGCGCGCACGGGTTGCCAAAAATGAGGGGCAGGTATTTGATGACCCGGCAACGGCACTGGACAGGCTTAGCAACCAGGGATACGGGGAAGTGATTGTTCAATCCTTCCATATCATTCCAGGAATTGAGTATGGACAGTTAAAACAGGTTGTTAATACCTACCAGAGTAAATTTAAAAAGCTTAAGCTAAGTCAACCGCTTTTAGATACATTTGACGATTTCCAAATGCTTACTCACTTTATGGAAAAACAAAGTGCTTCTCTGCCAGCGGGGGAAGCAATCTTATGGATGGGACACGGGACAGCGCATAGTTCATTTACTACGTACGCCTGTTTGGACCATATGTTAGCGGGAACAAAAAGCTATGTTGGGGCAGTTGAAAGCTACCCTGACATTACCGATGAACTTACCCGCCTCAAACATGCTCAAATAAAAAAAGTTTATTTACAGCCATTGATGATGGTCGCTGGTAATCATGCCCATAATGATATGGCCTCTGATAACCCGCACTCGTGGAAGAGTATTGTTGATGCTAACAACATTGATGCTCAGCCACGTCTTAAAGGATTGGGAGAGTATCCAGAAATTCAACAGTTATTTATTGAAAAACTAAGTAAATTAATTTAAAGGAGGGGAAAACTGATGGCTAGTTTTTATGGAATTGGTGTCGGACCGGGTGATAGTAAGCTGCTAACGGTCAAAGCGGTTGACACAATCAAACAGCTTGATGTCTTATACACTCCACAAGCACATAGGAGTAGTAAAAGTGTTGCCGAAAGGATTGCCTCCCCATACCTAACAGCTGATTTAGTAATTAAGCGCCGTCATTTTCCGATGGTAAACGACTGGTCAGCTAAGGTAACGTGCTGGCGAAAAATTGCTGATGAAATTAAGGCTGATGTTCAAAACGGCCAAAATGTTGGCTTCCTGACACTTGGTGATCCCTCTGTCTATAGCACATTTAGCTATATTGCTAATATGCTGAAAGAGGAGATTAACGTCCAAACAATTGCTGGGGTCTCCGCTTTTAGTCAAATTGCGGCAAGCTTGTCTCTCCCCCTAATGCTTGATGAAGAATCATTGGAAGTCATTCCGGCAACTGCTGAGAAAGAAAAACTTACCCAGGTAATTGACCTGAACGATAACGTGGTAATTATGAAAATTGCTACTAATTTTAAGACTGTTTACCAAATCCTTCAGAAAAGGGGCCTGCTTGAAAAGACAGTCGTTGTCGAAAATGCGTCAATGGCAGAACAGCATATAAAGCGATTAGCTGACTATTCAGCTAACGATAAATTACCGTACTTTACAACAGCTTTATTAAAGAAGAAAGGAAATTAACAATGGAATGGATAAAAAAATATCGTAAGTTTTTAATGTTCCTGATGATTGGCTTTGGGTATGCAAGCGCTTATCCGGTGACTGCCCACGCAATGCATATTATGGAAGGGATGCTCCCGCCAAAGTGGTGTATCTTCTGGTTCGCTGTTTCGGCCCCGTTTTTTATTTATGGGCTTTACCGGCTGTACAAGATTGTTAATTCTGATGTGCCCAATGCCAAAGTTATGCTGGCACTATGTGGGGCGTTTGTGTTTGTACTTTCATCACTAAAGCTCCCTTCAGTCACCGGTTCCTGCTCTCACCCTACTGGTGTTGGCCTTGGTACTGTTATGTTTGGACCAGGCGTAATGTCTGTATTAGGGGTAATTGTTCTTTTGTTCCAAGCACTGCTTCTTGCTCATGGTGGATTGACGACATTAGGAGCAAATGAATTCTCAATGACAATTGTTGGGCCAATTATTGGCTTTGTAGTTTGGAAACTGTGCCGGGTAATGAAGATTAGTCGGTCGATATCCCTTTTCCTTTGCGCGATGTTTGCTGACTGGTCAACCTATGTGACAACAGCTTTTCAATTAGCAGTTGTTTTTCCTGATCCTAACGGTGGCGTTGGGGCAGCGCTGATTAAGTTTTTAGTAATCTATGCAGTCACTCAAATCCCATTAGCCATTGCTGAAGGGCTACTAACAGTTATTGTATATAACTTAGTAATTAGTAATGATCTTTGGAAGGAGTCAGCATTGCAATGAAGAAACGGACGAAGACTAATATTACTTTACTAATTTGTGTAATCCTCCTTGTTCTAATTCCGTTTATTTTTGTTAAAGGCCAGTATGGTGGTAGTGATGACCAGGGGACAGAACAGATTAAAAAGTTTGACCCAAGCTACAAGGTATGGGCAAAGCCTATCTGGACACCGCCGTCGGGTGAAATCGAGAGCCTACTTTTTACCGTCCAGGGGTCACTTGGTACGGGAATTATTTGTTATTTCATTGGCGCTGCGCATGGTAAGAAAAAGGCCCTTGAAGAGAAAGAAAAGACGGAAAAAGTACCAAAATAGGTTTAATAGAGAGGTGACAATTAGTGTTAAGTATTGATAAATACGCGTATGAGAACCGAATCGTCACCTGGTCACCAAAATTAAAAGCGTTATTGTGGCTACTTGGGATTGCCCTGGCTTTTCAACCTTTGCAGTGGTTAAAAGCAGCTACCCTTGTCCTGGTAGCAGCAGCAACAGTTTATTTGACGAAAGTTTCACTTAAACGTTATATCAGTTGGTTTTATGCTATTATTCCGTTTGTTTTGTTGAGTATTATTGGGATTGTTGTAACTATTTCTGGAAACAGGGGGTCAATAATTTGGCCGATTAAAATTGGCAATGTGTACTTAGGAATGGCACGGGTGATGATACCACAGGCTAGCCGAATGGCTCTACAGTGTATGACGGCGATTGTTTGTACCTATTGGTTTGCACTAACAACGCCCTTCATTCAGATCTTGCAGGTGTTAAAAGCTACCCACTTGCCACGGGTAATGATTGAAGTCACGATGCTGATGTACCGGTTCATATTTATTTTTATTGATGCCTTCGAACAAATTCATCGGGCGCAGAAATTACGTTTTGGTTATGATACATTTGGCCTCATGATTCATTCATCTGGAATTCTTACAAAGATGCTGTTCGAACAGGTAATTGTGAATTATGAAATGATGACAAAGGCGTTGGATGCCAAGCTATATAATGGCGAGTTTTATATCTAGGAGGGAGTGCGTTGATTGAATTAAAACACCTTAGTTTTAGTTATGATGACAAGCATAAGATCCTCGATGATATTTCATTAAAGCTTGGTGGTGACGACCGACGAGTGATCGGCATCATGGGACACAACGGTGCAGGTAAGTCAACGCTCTTCTTAAACCTTGTTGGGGAACTAAGACCGACTGCCGGCCAAATTCTAGTCGATGGTCAGCCTATAAAGTACTCTAAACGGGGTCTGCGTAATCTTCGGCGAAAGGTCGGAATTGTTTTTCAAAACTCTGATCAGCAGATCTTTTATTCGGTAGTTAAAGATGACGTCGCCTTTGCCCTCCATAACTTAAAGCTTCCAACAAGTGAAATTAATGAACGGGTTACCCGGGTTCTAAAGGAATTAGATATTTTCCCACTCAGAGACCGGCCGATCCAATACCTCAGTGGTGGTCAGAAGAAACGGGTTGCCCTTGCTGGAATTATGGTGATTGGCTCAGAGTGGATTCTGCTTGATGAACCGACTTCCGGTCTTGATCCGGATGGCCAGCAACGGATGAAAGATCTTATTCAAAAGTTGGTCGCTAACGGGCAACGGATTATCCTTTCTAGTCACGATATGGATTTTATGTATGAAGTCTGTGACTACCTTTACCTTCTTGGCAAGGGAAAAATCTTAGCGGAGGGGACGAAGCAAGAGGCCTTTAACGATGAGCATTTGTTAAAGGCAAATAAATTAGCTCAGCCATGGCTTGTAAAGATTCATCAAAAGCTGGGCCTACCCCTATATGGGAGTGAGCAGGAACTATTTGCAAATGCCGTAAATAAACATATTGATTAGGAAGATTGGGGGAGTGGGAACTCCCGTACATATATATCCGGGGAGGAATAAATCATGGTAGTGCAATCAGTAATGTTTCAAGGAACCGCATCGGATTCTGGAAAAAGCTGGATGGCTGCAGCGGTTTGCCGACTTTTGACAAATCAAGGGAAAAAGGTTGCACCGTTTAAATCACAAAACATGGCCCTAAACTCGTTTATCACGGATCAAGGTGATGAGATGGGGCGGGCACAGGTTTACCAGGCGGAGGCAGCCCGGGTGAAACCAGACGTTAGAATGAATCCAATCCTGCTAAAACCCTCAACTGATCAAGATTCGCAAGTGATAGTAATGGGGAAAGTACTAACCGATATGGACGCAGCTAGTTATTATAAGTTTAAGCCTCAACTAATTCCAGATATAAAGAAAGCTTACCAAGGACTTGCCATTGAGAATGATGCCATTATTTTAGAGGGAGCAGGAAGCCCAGCGGAGATTAACTTAAATGAAAATGATATTGTAAATATGGGAATGGCGCGAATGGCTGCTGCGCCGGTGATCCTTGTTGCCGATATCGACAAGGGAGGTGTCTTTGCATCCATTTATGGCACCATCAAATTACTGACAAAGGAAGACCAGCAACGAATCAAGGGAATTATTATTAACAAGTTTCGTGGTGATAAGACGCTCTTGGAGCCGGGGAACAAGATGATTGAAAAGCTGACCGGTGTTCCTGTTATTGGGGTGTTACCGATGAGTGACGTCGATATTGATGAGGAAGATAGTGTTTCGCTAGTAAGGAAGCCGCGGCAAAAGAACCCGGCTAAGGCCCTTGATGTTGCGGTTGTTGACCTTAACAAAATCTCGAATTTTACTGATATCCATAGTCTAAAAATTCAGCCGGACGTGTCTGTTCGCTACGTTCTCAAGGCAGAAGAACTTGGTACCCCAGACTTATTAATCCTCCCTGGTAGTAAAAATACAAACGAGGATCTCGCCTCTTTGAAAAGAAACGGTTTGGCTAAAGCGATTATACATGCCCATGCTGACGGGAGTGTAGTGATCGGCATTTGCGGTGGTTACCAAATTCTGGGTCGGACGCTTCGTGATCCCAATGGAATTGAATCACCAATCAAGGAGCAGACAGGGCTGGGCCTCCTTGATACAGAAACCATTTTCAACGAGCGAAAAACTACAACCCAGGCAACCGCTAAACGCAAGAATTATGTTCTTAAGGGCTATGAAATCCATATGGGAGCAACGAAACTCGGTCCGAATACAACACCATTTTCAATTATTCAAGAAACTAATGGCGAAGCAGAGCAGCGGGAAGACGGGGCAGTTAACGCTGACGAAACAGTTATCGGAACTTACCTTCACGGAATCTTTGATAATCCTTATTGGACACGCCACCTCTTAAATCGGCTTCGGGTTGCTAAGGGGTTAGCACCATTAGTTAATACCATGGTTTCTATCAGTGAGTATAAAGATCAACAGTATGAAAAACTTGCGAAACTATTTGAAGAAAATGTTGATATGAAGAAGTTTAGTCAGATTCTACAGGATTCAACAAGGGATGATTAAAATGATGAAGGCACCATATCCGATTATCTTAAACCTTGACCGTAAAAGGGTAGCGGTAATTGGTGGCGGTAAGGTTGCTCGTCGTAAAATTAAAAAAATAGTTGCGGCTGGTGTAAGACCAACCGTTATCAGTCCGATGATTATTGATGATATTGACCCTTCACAGATTGACTGGGTTAAAGATAGCTATCACCGTAAATATGTGGAGAAAATGGATATTATTATTGCCTGCACTAATGATAAAGCAGTGAATAACCAGGTGAAGGCAGAAGCAACTCACTTTCAACTAGTAAATAATACAAGTGATAAGACTAATTCCGATTTCTATAACCTGGCGACGCTTAGTTCAGATGACATGTTTATCAGCGTTTCAACAGTGGGGCGGTCTCCACGCTTTGCTAAAAAAGTAAAAAACGAGATTAAAGAATGTGTCAGCAAAAAGTTTAATAAGGAGTTTGACTAGGAATGTACTTGATGTGTGTAAGCTTGAATTATCATCAACTACCAATTGAATTACGGGAAAAATTCTCGTTCTCAGCTGCAGAAATTTCCCGGGCGGATAAACTTTTAAATGGTGAAAAAAGCATTCTAGAGAACCTATTAATCTCAACTTGTAATCGAACAGAAGTATACGCAGTGGTTGATCAAATTCATACAGGCCGCTACTATATCAAACGATTTTTGGCGGAATGGTTTCACTACACAGTTGATGATTTTAGTCAGTATGTCTCAATTAGCACTAAGGAAGTAGCGGTTGAACATCTTTTTCGGGTAATTACCGGTCTAGATTCACTAATTAAGGGTGAGCCGCAGATCCTTGGGCAAATGAAGGTTGCCTTTCAAGTTGCAACCGATCAAAAAACAACGGGAGTGATCCTTAATCACTTGTTCCAGCAGGCGATTACGTTTTCCAAACGAATGCATACAAAATACCGCGTAAGTGAACTTGCCCAGTCGTCAGGCCAGGCAGGACTACACCAAATCAAGACAGCTTTTGGGACCTTAAACGGTAAAACCTTAGCCGTTATTGGGATGGGGCATATCGGCAAGCACACTGCTTATAATGCAAGTAACATGGGCTTTAGTAAGGTTCTCCTCTTGAACCGGACCGATGAAAGGGCCGCAACGATTGCGGATAAATTACAAGGTGTGGTTGAGTCGCGCCCCTTTAACCAACTTGCGGATGTTGTAGAAAGTGTTGATGCTGCAGTTTTTGCTACAGCGGTGAAGCACCCCCTGTACCGAGCTAACGCAAAGACACGGGCAATCATTGTCGACTTAGGAGTTCCACGAAACGTGGCGGTTTCCGCAGGTAGTGAAGCTAAATACTATGACATTGATAGTCTACATTCAATTCTGGATGCAAATAACGAAAAGAAAAAACAAATGCTAACGAAAATAGCTGCGGAGGTTCCCACCGAAGTTCATGATTTTTATATTTGGGAAAAACAACTTCACATTGTGCCGGTGATCCGAGGCTTACGTGAGCATTCGTTGAAGATTGAAGCGGAAGCTTATGATAGCCTGTTACGTAAACTACCTGAATTGGACGCTCATGAGCGTAAAATTATCAGTAAGCACATGAAGAGTATTATAAACCAAATGATTAAGGGACCGATTAAGGAGATTAAGGAGCTTTCGGTGACGCCGAGGGCAACGGATGATATTGACTTCTTCTGTAAGATTTTTGGAATGGACAACTTAAAGGTGGAGAATCAAAAAGATGAGAAGTAAGGTAATTGTTGGTAGTCGTAAAAGTAAACTTGCGATGGCTCAGACAAAGTTAGTTATTGCAGCATTAGAAAAGTTTTTTCCGACTACCATTTTTGAAATAAGAAATGTCGTTACGGAGGGGGACCGAAACCGTCAGGCTAGCCTTGCCAAAATTGGTGGGAAGGGTGTCTTCGTAAAGGAAATTGAAGATGAGCTTGAAAACCAGACGATTGATTTTGCAGTTCACAGTTTAAAAGACGTTATGCCAACTTTACCAGCGGACCTTACCTTGGGAGCGTTTCCTAAGCGGGAGTCACCATTTGATTGCTTAATTAGCCATGCTAAGTTCAGCCAACTTACTGACCTTCCCCAAGGTGCCCGGATTGGAACTAATAGTTTGCGCCGGCAGGGACAATTACTGAGCATTCGTCCCGACTTAAAAATCATACCAATTAGGGGTAATATAGATACTAGGTTAAAGAAAATAGACAGTGAAAACCTTGAGGGTATAATTTTAGCTAACGCTGGATTAAGTCGGCTAAAAGTTGACCTTAGTGGTTATTATGTTCTGGATTTGAAGGACGTAATTGTGCCAGCGGTTGGTCAAGGATGTCTTGCTATCGAATGCCGAAAGGCTGATCAAAAAATTTGCCAAATGCTTGACCAAATTAATGATCCTCAGTCTGAACAATGTATTCATATTGAACGAGAATTTATGCGTGAGCTCGGTGGAAGCTGTAATTTTCCAATTGGTGGTTATGCCTATGCCAAAGAGGGCAAGCTATTTTTTAATGGTTTAATTGCTTCACCAAGCGGGGAACACGTAATTAAAGCGGAAAGAGTTCCTGCCAATAACCCTGGAGTTGGCAAGCGGGTTGCTGATCAGTTATTGGCAAGAGATAAATTTGGAATTATTGAAGGAGATTAGGAATATGTTGCAATTTGATCGTCACCGTCGTTTAAGAACGAGCGCTGCTATGCGTGATTTAGTAAGGGAGACACATTTAAATAAGGATGACTTAATTATGCCCGTCTTTGTCGATGCCACGATTGAGGATCGGGAAGAAATTCCTTCGATGCCGGGGATTTACCGTTACAGTGTTAATTCAATTCTTGATGAGATTAAGGACATCGTTAACCTAGGAATTAAGTCAATTATTATCTTTGGGGTTCCTGATAAGAAGGACAAATACGGAACTGGTGCTTGGGAGGACAACGGAATCGTCCAGCAAGCGATCCGCCTGATTAAGAAGACTTACCCTGACTTAATCGTAATTGCTGATACTTGTCTGTGTGAATACACAAGTACCGGTCACTGCGGGATTCTTCGTGACGGTGTTGTGTTGAATGATGAATCCTTAAAATACCTTACTAAGACTGCGGTCAGTCAAGTAAAGGCAGGTGCGGACATTATTGCACCATCGAATGCAATGGATGGTTATGTTGCAGCTATCCGACACGGTCTAGACGAAGCGGGATACAAAAACACTCCAATCATGTCATATGCTGTTAAGTTTGCTTCTTCATTCTATGGTCCGTTCCGGGATGCCGCTGATGGCTCACCAAAGGAGGGGCCTAAAGATCGGAAGACCTACCAAATGGATCCAGCTAACCGCTTGGAGGCCTTGCGGGAAATTGCTAGTGATGAAAAAGAGGGTGCTGACTTTGTAATGGTTAAGCCAGCGATGGCCTTCCTTGACGTGATGCGGGAAGTTCGTAACCATACGCTTTTACCGTTGGTTGCTTATAATGTATCTGGTGAATATGCGATGATCAAGGCGGCTGCAGCAAATGGGTGGATTAATGAAGAGCAGATTGTTTATGAAACCCTTGTTGGAATGAAGCGGGCAGGTGCTGACCTGATCATTACCTACTTTGCAAAAGATGTCGCAAAGAAGCTTTAATTGATAGGTGGTTTTACTTTTGACTTTAAATAACGCAAAATCAAAGGCGGCGTTTAAAGAAGCGCAGCAATACATGCCAGGTGGTGTTAATAGTCCAGTGCGGGCGTTTAAGAACGTTGGCGGGGATCCATTATTCATTCACCATGGCAAGAATGAATATATTTATGATATTGATGGTAATAAGTACATTGACTATGTTTTATCATGGGGGCCGCTGATTCTTGGACATGCTGATGACCATGTTGTTGCTGAACTGGATAAAGCCGTTGCTAAGGGAACGAGTTATGGTGCTCCAACCCTCCAAGAGACAAAATTAGCTAAGATTGTTAATCAGATTATGCCATCAATTGAAATGATTCGAATGGTTTCTTCAGGGACCGAAGCAACGATGAGCGCTATTCGGCTCGCCCGAGGTTACACCCACCGGGAAAAGATTGTTAAGTTTATCGGTAACTACCACGGTCACAGTGATTCACTATTGGTTGATGCGGGCTCTGGTCTTGCAACATTTGGTATTAATACGTCACCAGGTGTCCCAGATGATCTTGCTTATGATACACTGACGGTAGCCTATAATGACGTGGCTGGGGTTAAGAAACTTTTCGCTGAGCATGGGGATGAAATTGCTTGTGCCATTGTTGAACCTGTTGCTGGTAACATGGGGGTAATTCCTGGGACCCAAGAATTCCTGCAAACGCTTCGTGATGTTACTAAGAGGCATGGTGCTCTCCTAATCTTTGATGAAGTTATGTCTGGTTTCCGGGCCGCATACCATGGTGTCCAGAGTTTGGTTAACATCACACCTGACTTAACAACGCTTGGGAAGGTTATCGGTGGCGGCTTACCAGTTGGGGCCTTTGGTGGCCGGCGTGACATTATGGAAAATATCACCCCTGCCGGTAATATTTACCATGCTGGAACGCTTTCTGGTAACCCATTAGCAATGACTGGTGGTATTAGTACTTTAGAACAGCTGACATCTGAAGACTATAGCAAGATGGATAAGCGAGTAACTGCTTTGACTGATGGTATCAAGGCCGCTGCAGATAAGTACGGGGTACCAATGACTGTCCACCACGTTGGAACAATGTGGAGCTACTTCTATAATGATAACCCAATCAATAATTTTGATGATGTTAAGGCATGTGACCAGCAGCTCTTTGAAAAGTGCTTCTGGAAGTTACTTGAAAATGGCGTTTATGTTGCACCATCGCAATTTGAGACTAACTTTATCTCAACAAAGCACACAGACGAGGACATTGAAAAAACAATCGCGGCATTTGATGCAGCATTTAAAGCAGCAACCAATAATTAGAATTCACAAAGGCTGGGGCAATAACTTGTCACGGCCTTTTTTAGAAGGTGAAGTAATGGAAAATGATAATCTGACACTTGTCCTTGGCGGTGCGAAGAGTGGAAAGTCTGAGTTTGCTGAGAGCTTGTACTCTCGTGACCAACGTGTTTGCTATATTGCAACCGGGGTGGTCAAAAATCCTGACGGAGAGATGCAGTTACGAATTAAGCGTCACCAGGCCCGCCGTTCAAGTAAATGGACAACAGCTGAACAATACCGAGGAGTTGCTGACTTAATTATTAAGCACCCGCTTGATGGCTACCTTCTTGACGATGCGATTATGCTTGTGACTAATCTCTTTTATGATGATGTTTTGACTAGGACATCAGCCGAAAAAATTGATGAATACTTGTCGACGGCCACCATGGATGAATTTGCCCGTCTTCGTCATATGATTCTGCATGAGTGGGGGAAAATACTCCAGGTTCAGGCAGCGACAGGTCAGTCAATGGTAATCGTTAGTGATGAGGTTGGTCTTGGTGTTGTACCCGCCACAAAGCAGACTCGGGTTCTTCGCGATCTGTATGGTGAAGTTAACCAACTAATTGCTAAGCAGGCAGAGAATGTCTATTTTGTAGTCAGTGGAATTCCACAAAAGATAAAGTAGGTGGCAAAATGGGGAAAGCATTAATTTTATTTGCGCAATTTTTTACTAAGTTAAATATTCCAGTTCCAATTGATGATGCAACTAATAAGTTTAAAACCAGTATTCAATATATTACCCTGTTTGGGTTCCTTCTTGGTTGCATTGAAGGCCTTATTTTCTGGGGATTTAGTTATCTCTTTCCAATCTGGTTTGCCTGGGTACTCTATTGGATCACTGATGGCCTTTTAACGGGGGGCTTTCACCTAGATGCCCTGGCTGATACGGCAGATGGTTTCTTTTCGTCACGGACAGCAGATAAAATATTTAAAATTATGAAGGATAGTCGTTTAGGGACGATGGGAAGTCTAGCACTGATTTACTACTACGCCCTAGTAGTTAGCTTAGGAATAATCATTAGTCCATCCCTTGACCGACTCCACCTTGTTCTCTTGACCGTTTGCTTAACGATGTTGACAAAGACAGGAGTGTCATTGCTTTTTTACAAAATGGTATACCCAGGTAATAAAAAAGGGCTTTCGAATATTTGGTTAGGGATTCAGCCCTGGCGAATTGCAGTTGCCCAAGTTTTTTCACTGGTGGTGACTACTTTGTGTTTTGCCTGGCAAGGTTTGGTTGCCTACCTGATGATTCCCTTGATAGCTTATTTTTATCGGCGGAAAATTATGCAGGTGTTGGGTGGAACACCAGGAGACACGCTAGGGGCGTTTGCTACTTTGGCCCCGCTAATTTTTCTGATGACGTTGACAATCTTAACGAGGTTTAGCTAATGAAATTATTATTAGCCCGGCACGGGGAAACAGACTACAATCGACAGCGAAAATTTTATGGCAGTGCCGATGTTAGCTTAGATAAGCATGGAAGACAGCAGGCCCAGGCGTTGGCAGAAAAGATTGCTGTCATGCGGCCAACTTTGCTCGTGCAGACAAACCTACGGCGAACCCAGCAGACCATCCGTCCCGTCTGCGCAAAATTCCCAACGATACCAATTATTACTTTGCCGAGCTTTGCGGAAAAGGGGTTTGGCAAGTGGGAAGGACTGGATGCTGATGAAATTGAGGCTCAGTATCCAGAAGAATGGAATAAGTGGCTGCGGGCTCCATTGACCTATACCCCACCGACTATTGAGCCCTTTGTAAATTTTGAAGAACGGGTCCACCAGGGCTTGCAATGGCTTTTACAACACTTAGCTGAGGAAGATACGGTCTTCATTGTTGCTCACCTTGGCACACTGCGGCTAATTTACCAAGACCTAGTAGATTCATCAGTAAATTTCTATTCACTTGATTTTAAAGCAGCCTGTTTCAGTTTAATTGAGTTAAAGGATGGCAAGACACGACAAGTACAATTTAACCAATAGGGAGATGAGAAGTAATGGCAATTTTAATTACGTACCCCAAGAATAAAGTTCCAGTTTATTGGCGAATCAAGTTAGAGCAGAAAGATGATGTAATTTATTTTCCTTTTCGTGTTTTGAAAGCGGTTAAATTAAGTACAGCTGCAAAAAAGGAAATTAAAGGGAGCCGGAATCTAGTGATCACTAGCCTTTTTGGTGCTCAAGTTTTCTGCGACCACCTAAAAAAACTAAATTCAAGGGCGCCGATTTATGTGCTTAGTGAAAAGATTAAGGATATGCTAGTGACGGTTAATAACCCAGTTGAAGTTGCTATTGGTGAGAATCGAGCAGCCCTCTTGGCGATGCTGAAAGACAGGGGGATTACAGATGTTTGCTGGCTGATTGGTAATAAGGCAGAAAAGTATTACCGAGACTTCATTGGTGAAAAAGTTGTTATTTACAGTAATAGCTGGGACCAGGTTCACGAAGGCAGGGCTCTCAAGCTTTTTATGAAGCAGCGTATTACAAGCGCCCTCGTCACGAGTCCATCTAATTTTGACCGGATGTATAAGGTTATGACACGGGTTGATAGTATTGAGTATCGCCGAATCAACTATTATGTTCTCGGGAAGAGTACTGGTAACTACCTGAAGGAAAAAGGGTTAAAGGTGATTTTTCCTAATTGTAAGGAAAAGGTTCTCGAAAATGTATTAGACAACTTATGGCACTATGAAAGGGAACATTAAAATGAGATATAATGAGAGCTTGCCCCAGTCTTTAGATAAGGGGCAGATGACAGCAATGCAGAAGCGAATGGATAATTTAGCTAAGCCAATCAAAGGGCTGGGGCGGTTGGAAGAATTGGCAGACCACCTAGCGGGGATTTACCAAACAACGGACTTTGATGTTCAGCCGCGCAAGTGCTTAGTCTTTGCGGCGGATAATGGAGTTGTTCACGAAGGGGTTTCCGCTAGTCCACAGAAAATTACCGCAATCCAAGCGGTTAACATGATGAAGGGTCACACAACGGTAGCAGCATTAGCAAAGGCCTATAATTGTGCGTTGCAGGTGTATGACCTGGGAATTAAAAGCGATCTCCACTCACCTTTAGTCAAGGTTCATAAAATTCGGCGTGAAACTGGTGATATGTTAGTAGAACCAGCAATGACAGTGGCACAGGCAGAAGAAGCACTTCAGTACGGCTTTGATGCAGGGATAACAGCTTTTAACGAGGGCAACCAGGTTATTATCGCTGGTGAGTTGGGGATGGGCAATACTACCGCGGCTTCAGCGATGATTGCTGCACTTCTCGGCAAAAGTGGTGCGGAAGTGGTTGGACGGGGATCGAATATTTCCGATGAACGTTTGGCTCACAAGGTCGATGTTGTAAATGCTAGCTTAGCCCGGGCCGGCCTAGCAGGAAAAAGGAGTACCGATCCACTTAAGGTATTAAGTGAGGTTGGGGCGCTTGAACTCGGAGCAATGGCCGGAACTATGCTTTCCGCTGGAGTAATGCACAGGCCGGTGCTCCTTGACGGCTTCTTATCATATTCAGCTGCTTTGCTAGCAAACACTATCCAACCAGGCCTGACGGATTACATGATTCCTAGCCATAAGTCCAAGGAGCAGGGTTCACAAATCGTACTCTCAGCGCTCGGTCTTGATCCTTACATTGATATCAATATGTGTGTCGGTGAAGGAAGCGGTGCAATGATGCTCTTGCCGTGGCTAGATGGAATAAAGGCAATTTTAATGAATATGAATACGTTGCAGGAAATGGATTTCAATTTTATCCCCTAACGGCATATTGCAGTGAGAGAGCAATAAAAGATTAAAGCTAAAATCGTTTAGTGGCAGTGCTTGTACACTAAAAAAGGCGTAAAAATACTGATGAGAATGATCGATATAATCTAATAAAATCAGAGCAAAGAGAAAAGGCAACCAACGTATAATCCACGTTGATTGCTTTTTTTATATTAGTATAAACAGTGAGTGATTAAAACAGTAGTAAACAGCAAAACCGTCGTTTTTAATTTCCACTACTAAGTTTTGTTTATTTTGAATTAAAAAATGGTATTGACATAGGGATATTACCTCATACCAATACCAGAATTTGTGAAGTCTCGGAAAAACTTTTTCTGACTACACTACCTTTGCTGATGATTAACCAACCTTAACCGGTGTGTCAGCTGGTTTACCATTAATTAACTCACAGTTGTTATCAAAGGCCTTAATAACCATGTTGCGGACGGCATGGGTAGTGTAGAAGGCAGTGTGTGGAGTTACTAAGACGTTGGAACGGTGAATCAAGTCTTCAAGCCGGCTGTCAGGGAATTGCTTGCCCCGCCAATCAGCGTTAAAGATGCCAACTTCATCTTCATAAGTATCCATAACAAAGCCAAAGATTTTACCACTGTCAAGGCCAGCAATAACGGCATCCGTATCGACTAAGGCCCCACGTGAGCAGTTAACCAGTACCACGTTGTCCTTCATCTTGGCAATGGTGTCCTGGTTAATCATGTGGAAGTTTTCCTTAGTAGCTGGAACGTGGAGTGAGATAACGTCTGCTTGAGCATAGAGGTCATCAAGACTGTCAACGTAGTAGCCTTGCTTCTTCAATTCAGGATTTTCGAATGGGTCATAGGCAATGACCTTAGCACCGAAGCCTTCCATAATTTGCATGTAGACCCGGCCAATGTGACCTGTACCAATTACACCAACGGTTTGGTCACGAACTTCCCGACCAATTGTTGGGGCCCAACGAAGGTCACCATTAGCAACCTTTTCGTCCATTACCTTAGTTTGCCGAAGAATCCGGGCAGTTTGAATTGCCGCATGTTCGGCAATGGCGTTTGGTGAGTAAACAGGAACGTTAGTAATTTCAAAACCAAGCTCCTTAGCCTTGGCCATGTCAATGTTATCAACACCGACATTTCGAAGGGACATCTTAGTAACACCTTCGTCAGCAAGTGCCTGAAGAGTATCAGCAGTGTAATCAAGTTGTTGGTAAACAACTACACCATTAGCACCTTTAGCGTACTTTGCCGTCTTGGGAGTAAGTAATTCATCAGTGTATCCAACTTCAATGTTAGGATGCTTACTTGCCCATTCCTTAACATATGGTTCTTCATCCTTCCGAATACTGAAAGCAAAGATCTTTTTACCACCATTGCCATTAGATGAACCGGATTGTTCAGCAAGGACTTGTTGAACAATCTTTTTTACTAAATCCTTATTGACATCAATATCACCCATACATCTTACCTCATTTCTTATGTGAAAGACTTTTAAGCCCTTCGTAATATAAAGTACTACCTACAAAATCTATTGTATATCAACCGTGGGATTTAAGTAAAGCGCTATCAAAGGTCATAATCAGGCAATTTGTAAATTAATTGGTTAAAATATTAACATTCTTGTTTGTAGATCGTTGGGTATTGATCTCTAAATTTGTGAAATCTATATAATGATTGAATTATTAGTGATAATTAATACAAAAAAGAATAAAAATAATAACATTATTTTATTATTTGTCAAATTTTATGGAAGTTATTTAGCATTAATAAAATGCTTTGTGTGTATGTTAACATGAAATCGTAAGTTATAAGAAAGCGCATTCACTTGATTACATGTTATTATAATTTGCTACTGGGTCTTACTTAGAAAGACGGTGTTAGTTTATGCATGGCTTTATTGGTGAATTTTTCGGTACCATGATTTTAATTCTAATTGGTGCCGGTACTTGCTGCAGTAATAACCTCAATAAGAGCTATGGAAAGGGCAGTGGTTGGCTGTTTATCTGTACATCATGGGGGTTAGCTGTTACGATGGGTGTTTACGTGGCTGGTAGTTTGGGGTCCTTGGGACACCTTAACCCGGCCGTTACGATTCCATTTGCAATCTTTGGCCTCTTCCCATGGAGTAATGTTATTCCTTATCTCCTTGGACAATTCCTGGGCGCATTTATTGGCGCAGCACTAGTTATTTTTCATTTCTGGCCACAATTCAAGGCGACAAAGACGGATGCTGACGGAAATAACGTTAGTGACTTTGCTACCCGTCCAGCAATTAACAACCCATTTTTCAACTTCCTTTCAGAAGTTATTGCCACCTTTGCCTTTGTATTCATGCTCTTAAACCTTGGTAATTTCACCCAAGGATTAAAGCCATTCATTGTTGGTTTAGTAATCATGATTGTTGGTACTGGTTTAGGGACAACTACTGGGTTCGCCTTGAACCCCGCTCGTGATTGGGGACCGCGCTTTGCCTACACAATTTTGCCAGTACCTAATAAAGCATCAGGTGAATGGGGCTACTCATGGGTTCCAATGTTTGGTCCACTAATTGGTGGCTGCATTGCCTGTGCTATTCAAGCGCTGTTAGTTTAAAGCGTCTATTCATTTGAATATTCAAGAGTTAATAAAGAGACTGGCCAGTTCCTAGTCTCTTTTTAGTAAGTGAGGTTATTCCTAATGAAGAATGGAGAGTTATTGGAGCAGAGCAACAAGCAACTTGCTCACTTCGAAAAGCTAGTAAATAAGGACCATGTACTTACGGATGAACAAAAGAAGAGTCTAAAAACGCAAAAACTAAAGGTGGGGGTCGACCTCGGGACCTCTTCAATTGTTTTGACAGTTTTAGATAAAAACAGCCACATTATCTATGGTGATTTTGAGTATGATCACGCTGTGCAGGACGGAATTGTGGTTAATTACATGGATTCTGTCAATATCTTGCGCCGCCTGAAGAAAAAGGCCGAGGAAAATATTGGAGTTGAGTTGACAACGGCCGCGGGTGCAATTCCGCCCAAGACAGGTGAGAAGAGCAGTAAGGTTGTTGCTAACGTTATTGAAGAAGCGGGATTTACCTGCACCAACGTTGTTGACGAACCGACTGCGGCAGCAACCTTTTTAAAGATTAAAAATGGCACGGTTGTTGACATTGGTGGTGGTACAACCGGAATTACCATCTTCAAGAATAAAAAAATTCAGACGGTAATTGATGAGCCCACCGGTGGTTTCCATATGACACTTGTTCTCGGTGGTCGCTATAAAATTAAGAATGAAGAGGCAGAGAAATTGAAACGGAATAAGGACCGTGAGGAGGAGGTTTATACAGTTATTCGCCCGGTTGTTGAAAAAATGGCAACTATTGTTGAAAAGCTGGGTAGCCAGGTTGAGGACCCAGTAATAGTTGTAGGTGGGGCAACGAATTTTACCGAATTTACGACAACCTTTTCCAAAGTTTTAGGGCGGAAAGTGTATAAACCACTTTACCCGCAATTTGTGACGCCATTAGGAATTGCCTTATGTGATCATGCTAAGTAGTACAAAAGGTCAGGAAAATTTGCGTTTTCCTGACCTTTTGATTTTTTAAATTGTTTTACGAACGCTAGAAGTTCTCTATCCCAGTGTAAATCCATTGAATAACTGATTTATCACCTACTGAAACGTCTACTGGTGACGTGGTGGGTTGTATACAGTTAACGGTATAAATCCACCCATTATTCTCATCACTACTTAAATCGCCAATTGCGTAAACGTATGTGGAGTCACTGAGGTCCTGTGTTTTAAAATCAATTCCCTTATCATCGAAGAATTTTTGCGAAACGGTATATACTGACGGATCCTTGAGCCAGGAGAGGTCTCGGGAAATTGTGTAAATTTTCTTTATCTTTTTGTTTCGCATCCGGTATTTGGAAGGCGTCATCCCACACTTTTGCTTGAAGATTTTAGTGAAGTAACTCGCCTGTGAAAAGCCGAGACGGTGAGAAAGTTCATTAATCGGTGCAACAGATAAGGCCAGGCGCTCCTGGGCAAGGGCAACTTTTCGGATATTAATGTAGTCAATGAAGTTGACGTTGAAGTAGTTCTTAAACAACCGACTGAGGTATGAAGGTGAGAGGTAAGCATGTTGGGCAATGTCCTCAAGAGTTAGGGGCTTACTGATGTTAGCGTTGATGTACTTAAGCACGTTAACAAAGTTTTTATCAACATTAACAACCTTGCCCTTATCGTGCTTGTTAATGATATGAAGCTTGTGGTGCGCATCTTTTGAAGTGGTTGAATCGCTAATTAAACTAAGACCACCTATGTAGTTTTGAAGTTCACGCGGATCAAGTGCATTGAGCACCATCAGATGGTGGAAATTCCCTTGGTCCAGACGCCCACTTGTACTGTCGAGGTAACTCCGGTACATCATTACCTGTTCCTTTAAAGTACTACTTACATTCAGGATGAAGAAACCGGACAGTGCATTGTCCAGAATAACTGGGAAAGCTGTTACTTTTTTAAAATTGACATGAGTGAGGTAATTATAGATGTCTTGTGAAGTGTTCAATATTTGGTGGCCGCTAATTATCATTTTATTTGTTGAATAAAAAAATAATTCAACGTTCGTTAAGGTTGAAAATGTAATGATTAACTTTTGAATGGTATTGGTGTCCTTTGGTAAAAAAGTAGCCTCTTGCATTATTTGTAACCCCTATCATGATAAAAAATATAACATCCTATATCGCTATTTTATTACAAAATTATGATTAATTGAATAATTTTTAGCTCTATTTTGTCATTTTGCACTATTTAGTTGTTTAGGGACAACAATATAGGACAACCAATATGTTATAAAATGAACATGTATCAAGTGGTAAGCGCTTTCGCTTATTAGATTTTATGCTAGGAGGCTTTCTTATGGATCAAGAAGCACTTGGACTGATTGAAACCAAGGGATTAGTTGCTTCAATCGAAGCTGCCGATTCAATGGTAAAGGCTGCTAATGTTACTTTAGTTGGTCAAGAAAAGATTGGTCGCGGATTAGTTACAGTTATGGTACGTGGGGATGTTGGTGCCGTTAAAGCTGCCGTCGAAGCTGGTGTACAAGCTGCTGAAAATATTGGTGAAGTACATTCAAGCTATGTAATTCCTCGTCCACAAGCAGACATCGAAAAGATTTTGCCACACAAGGAATAGTTGAAAACCCCAGAGTTGGGGCCTGATATTAGATAGTTGTTTATAGTCAGGAGGCAATTTTATATGAATGACTTTCTGAATTCTACTAGTACTGTTCCAGAGTTTGTCGGTGCTAGCAAAGCGGGAGACACGATTGGGTTAGTTATCCCAAGTGTTGACCAAGCATTATTAGACAAGCTGCACGTTAATAAGCAGTACAAGACACTTGGAATTATTAGTGACCGGACAGGTGCCGGTCCACAAATCATGGCGATGGATGAAGGTGTCAAGGCAACTAATATGGACACCATTGACGTTGAATGGCCACGTGATACTAAGGGTGGCGGTGGCCATGGTTCTTTGATTATTGTTGGTGGGGACGACCCTGCTGATGCTCGTCAAGCGGTTCAAGTTGCGCTTGATAACATTCACCGGACAATGGGCGATGTTTACAACTCACCTGCTGGCCACCTTGAATTGCAGTTCACCGCACGTGCTTCTAACTGTGCCCGTGTTGGTTTAGGTGCTGTTGAGGGCAAAGCATTTGGTTTGATTTGTGGATGCCCATCGGGAATTGGTCTTGTAATGGCTGATAAAGCTTTGAAGACAGCTGGCGTTGAGCCAATTGCATTCAGTACACCAAGTCATGGTACTAGCTTCTCAAACGAAGGTAGTTTAACCATTACTGGTGACTCGGGTGCCGTTCGTCAAGCGGTAATGGCTGGTCGTGAAATTGGTTTGAAGCTATTAGGCGAACTCGCAGGTAGCGAACCGAAGAATGATTTCCCATCTTATATTAAGTAGTAAGTTCTAAGAGGAGGAACTACTTTATGAAACGTCAAAAACGATTTGAAGCATTGAAAAAGCGGCCGATTCATAAAGATACATTCGTTGATGAATGGCCAGATGAAGGATTTGTTGCAATGATGGGTCCTAATGACCCTAAGCCAAGTATCAAAGTTGAAAATGGTGTCATCACTGAAATGGATGGCAAGAAGCGTGAAGACTTTGATTTGATTGACTTATACATTGCAAAGTACGCCATCAATATTGACAACGTTGAAAAGGTTATGGCAACTGATTCAACCAAGATTGCACGGATGCTTGTTGATCCGAACGTATCACGGGATGAAGTTTTGAAGTACACTTCTGCTTTAACCCCAGCTAAAGCCGAAGAAGTTATCAGTAAGCTTGACTTCGGTGAAATGATTATGGGTGTTAAGAAGATGCGTCCACGGTACAAGCCAGCAAACCAGTGTCACGTTACCAACACTGTTGATAACCCAGTAGAAATTGCTGCTGATGCTGCCGAAGCTGCTCTTCGTGGCTTCCCAGAGCAAGAAACTACTACTGCGGTTGCTCGTTACGCACCGTTCAACGCCATTTCGATTCTGGTTGGTTCACAAACTGGACGTCCAGGTGTTCTTACCCAATGTTCAGTCGAAGAAGCTACTGAACTTCAACTAGGAATGCGTGGGTTCACTGCTTATGCCGAAACCATTTCTGTTTATGGTACTGACCGTGTATTTACCGATGGTGACGATACTCCATGGTCTAAAGGATTCTTGGCATCATGCTATGCATCACGTGGTTTGAAGATGCGGTTTACTTCAGGTGCCGGTTCAGAAGTCTTGATGGGTTACCCAGAAGGTAAGTCAATGCTTTACCTTGAAGCTCGTTGTATCTTACTTACCAAGGGTTCCGGTGTTCAAGGCCTGCAAAACGGTGCTGTAAGTTGTATTTCGATGCCGGGTGCCGTTCCTAATGGTTTACGTGAAGTCCTTGGTGAAAACCTTCTTTGCATGATGTGCGATATCGAATGTGCTTCTGGTTGTGACCAGACATTCTCAGCATCAGACATGCGGCGGACTGAACGGTTTATGGGTCAATTCATCGGTGGTACTGACTACATTTGTTCTGGATACGCTGCCGAAGATAACTATGATAACACCTTTGCCGGATCAAACACCGATGTCAATGACTATGATGATATGTACGTCATGGAACGTGACCTTGGTCAAAACTATGGTATTCACCCAGTAAGTGAAGAAGATGTTATTAAGATCCGGAACAAGGCTGCTAAGGCTCTTCAAGCTGTCTTTGATGCCCTTGGCCTTCCTAAGATTACTGATGAAGAAGTTGAAGCTGCTACCTATGCAAATACTCATGATGATATGCCAAAGCGTGACATGGTTGCAGATATGAAGGCTGCTCAAAACATGATGGACCGTGGCATTACCGCGATTGACCTTATCAAGGCATTAGCTGATAATGGTTATCCTGAAGTTGCTCAAGCTATCCTTGACCTTCAAAAGCAAAAGGTTTGCGGTGACTACCTTCAAACTTCATCAATCTTTGATAGCAAGTGGAACGTTAACTCAGCTGTCAACAATCCAAACACTTATCAAGGACCAGGTACAGGTTATCGTCTATATGAAGATAAAGATGAATGGAAGAAGATTAAGGCTCTTCCATGGGCTCTTGATCCTGAACATCTAAAACTGTAATGAAATAAGTGGGAGGTATTTTTATGGCTGATATTGATGAGAACTTAGTACGACAGATAGTACAAGAAGTTCTAGCACAAACAAAGAATGTCGATACACCAATTGATTTTGGTAAAAATAGTTCTACAGCAACTGCCACTAAGCAACAAGCTAACAGTAAAGCAGTCCCTGAAAAGAAAGTTGACTGGTTCCAACCAGTAGGTGAGGCTAAGCCAGGTTACTCGAAGGATGAAGTTGTAATTGCTGTTGGGCCAGCATTTGCAACTGTTCTTGATAAAACGATGACTGGTGTTCCCCACAAGGAAGTTCTTCGTCAGGTAATTGCCGGAATTGAAGAAGAAGGGCTTAAGGCACGGGTTGTTAAAGTCTACCGGACTTCAGATGTTGGTTTCATGGCTGTCCAAGGTGATCACCTATCTGGATCAGGAATTGCTGTCGGTATCCAATCCAAGGGTACGGCAATCATTCACCAAAAGGATGAAGACCCACTGAGTAACTTGGAATTGTTCCCACAAGCTCCAGTTTTGACTCCAGAAACATTCCGGGCAATTGGTAAGAATGCGGCAATGTACGCTAAGGGCGAGACTCCTGAACCAGTTCCAGCAGTTAACGATGCCTTAGCACGTGCTCACTACCAAGCAATTGCTGCCATTATGCACATTCGGGAAACCCACCAAGTAGTTGTTGGTAAGCCTGAAGAAGAAATTAAGGTAACATTTTAACGGGAGGCAGAACAATGAGCGAAATTGACGATTTAGTTAAAAAGATAACTCAGCAACTTGGAGAGCAATCCACCAGTGCTGCTAGTTCAAAGACAGGGACCACTTCTGTTCCGGATAACATGGGCAGAAATGATTACCCACTTTATGGCAAGCACCGTAACCTGGTAAAAACACCAACAGGCAAGAACCTTGACGACATTAATCTAAATAGTATTAAGAATGACCAAATCAAGGGTGACGAAATGCGGATTACCCCTGAGGCATTGAAGATGCAAGGTGAAATTGCTGCTTCAGCTGGTCGTCCTGCTATTCAAAAGAACTTCCAACGGGCTGCTGAATTAACTAAGGTTCCAGATGCTCGGTTACTGCAAATGTACAATGCTTTACGGCCATACCGTTCCAGCAAGCAAGATCTTCTTGATATTGCTGATGAACTCCGTAACAAGTACAACGCTCCAATCTGTGCTGCTTGGTTTGAAGAAGCCGCTAAGTACTACGAAAGCCGGAAGAAGCTTAAGGGCGACAACTAGTATTGAAATAGAGTAGGGAGTTTTAGTTATGGCAACGGAAAAAGTTATTGGTGTTGATATTGGAAATTCTTCAACGGAAGTTGCCTTAGCCGATGTTGCTGACAATGGTGACGTGAATGTTATTAATTCTGGAATAGCGGCCACTACTGGTATTAAAGGAACTAAACAGAACCTTGTCGGCATTCGGAATTCAATTAATCAAGTATTGAAAAAGTCTAATCTTTCAATCGATGACATTGATTTAATCCGAATTAACGAAGCAACACCAGTTATTGGTGACGTGGCGATGGAAACCATTACGGAAACTATCGTTACGGAATCAACGATGATTGGCCATAATCCTGATACGCCTGGTGGACGCGGAACTGGAGCAGGGTACACCGTCCCCCTTCTTGAGCTAGCTAATAAGACTGATAAGAGCAAGCCATACATTGTGGTTGTTCCAAAGCAGGTCGACTTTGAAGATGCTGCTAAGTTAATTAATGCTTACGTTGCAGCTGGTTATAAGATTACAGCGGCAATCTTGCAAAACGATGATGGTGTTTTAATTGATAATCGGTTAAATAAGATGATTCCAATTGTCGATGAAGTTGCCATGATTGACAAGGTTCCTCTTAACATGCTGGCAGCGGTTGAGGTTGCCGGGCCTGGACAAGTAATTTCACAACTGTCTAACCCTTATGGTATTGCAACGCTGTTCAGCTTGACGCCAGAGGAAACGAAGAATATCGTGCCTATTTCACGGGCATTGATTGGTAACCGTTCCGCAGTGGTTATTAAGACCCCAGCTGGGGATGTTAAAGCGCGGGTAATTCCTGCAGGTAAGATTAACATCACTGGCACGAATGGTGAGCATGAAGACGTTGATGTTGCTGCCGGATCCGACAAAATTATGGATACTGTTTCCGATTTCCGGTCGATTCAGGATATCACTGGTGAGTCGGGTACTAATGTTGGCGGAATGCTTGAGAAAGTCCGTCAGACAATGGCCGACTTAACTGGCAAGCAAAACAAGGATATTGCAATTCAAGATTTGCTGGCGGTTGACACCCAAGTACCTGTTAAGGTCCGGGGTGGACTTGCTGGTGAATTCTCAAACGAATCAGCGGTTGGGATTGCGGCAATGGTTAAGTCAGACCACCTACAAATGGAAATGATTGCCAAGTTAATCGAACAGGAATTCCACACAAAGGTTGAAATTGGTGGGGCAGAAGTTGAATCTGCCATCCGTGGGGCGCTGACTACTCCAGGGACCACAAAGCCAATTGCTATCCTTGACCTCGGTGCTGGTTCGACCGATGCTTCAATTATTAATAAGGAGAACAAGACGGTTGCTATTCACCTGGCTGGTGCCGGTGACATGGTAACAATGATTATCAACTCCGAGTTAGGGCTTGAAGATCCATACCTAGCTGAAGACATTAAACGTTATCCACTAGCAAAGGTTGAGAACCTGTTCCAGATTCGTCATGAGGATGGCTCAGTTCAATTCTTTGATAAGCCACTGGATTCAGGACTATTTGCCCGAGTTGTTGTTATTAAGCCGGAAGGATACGAACCAATTCCAGGAAATCCAAGCATTGAAAAGGTTAAGATGATTCGACAATCCGCTAAGAAACGTGTCTTTGTAACAAATGCTATTCGGGCCTTACGGATTGTTAGTCCAACTGGTAATATCCGGGATATCCCATATGTTGTTATCGTTGGTGGTTCCGCCCTTGACTTTGAAATTCCACAACTGGTTACGGATGAGCTTGCTCACTATAACCTTGTTGCTGGTCGAGGAAACGTTCGAGGTGTCGAAGGTCCACGGAACGCTGTTGCTACTGGATTAGTACTACGGTATGGAGAGGAAAGAAGGAAGCAGCATGAGAACTGATGCAACTGATCGTCCGGCAATTATTTTTGGCCTACAACCAGGTGCCAGTGTTACTTCCGATATGAAGCCGCTCTTTAACGGAATCGAAGAAGAACAGATTCCATCGGCAACGCGTGAAATTGATGTTGCCGATGTTGTTCAGCGGGCTTACCAATCGGCCTTGAGTTCACGGCTGTCAGTAGGAATTGCCAATGATGGCAATCGTTTTATCGTTCACTATAAGAACCTTAAGGAAGACCAGCCATTGTTTGATGAAGTGATTACTGATCGTCAACAGTTACGTGATCTGGGTTCAAATGCTGCCCGTCTCGTCAAGGGAATTCCATTTAAGGGAATTACGTATAAAGGCAAAGGAACAAGATGAACAGGTGATTTTATATGATGCAATCTTTAGGATTTGTAGAATGTGATGGATTATCTGGTGCGCTTGTTGCTGCCGACCGGATGCTCAAGACAGCGAATGTTAAGCTAGAAGGCATCCACCAGAACATGGGCATTGACTGGGTTACCGTAAAGGTTTCTGGTGATATTTCTGCTGTGTCAGTTGCAGTTGAAACGATTAAGGAAACAATGCCTAAGGTCTATGTCACATCAACGGTTCTTGGTAGTCCAGCAAAGGGAACTGACAGGTTAGGGAATACCGACATTGCCCTGTTCCTAAAGAAAAAGGACAGTGCTAAGGAACCGCCAATTAAGGAAGAACCTGTGAAGGAAGCAAAGCCTGCTTCACCTACCACTCCGGTAGAAGAAGCGGGAAAGCCAGTAACAGATTCAACGCCTTCTGAGTCAGCAACGGAGACATCAACTAAGGACTCAGCTGATAGCTCTGCTGATGCTGACGATGGCAGTGATAAGAATCAGGATAGTCAAAAAGCAACTTGTAATCTTTGTGGTGATCCTAAGTGTCCAAGAAAACTTGGCGAGCCACACAAGAAGTGCATTCACTACAAGGAATTAAAAAAATAGGAGGAATTTATTATGAATAACGCATTAGGAATGATCGAAACTCGGGGCTTAGTTGCATCAATCGAAGCTGCCGATCAAATGGTAAAGGCTGCTAACGTTCAAATGACTGGACAAGAAAAGATTGGTAGTGGATTGGTAACTGTTATGATCCGTGGTGATGTTGGTGCCGTTAAGGCTGCCGTTGACGCTGGTGTTCAAGCAGCTGAAAACGTTGGTGAAGTTGTATCATCTTACGTAATCCCACGTCCACACGATGAAGTTGAAAAGATTTTGCCAAAGGTTAACGACGACGCTGAATAATTCTAAGTGAATTATCACAGGTGCATTGGCTGGCAGGGTTCTGAACACCAGTAAGCTAACATTCGGAATACTTGCCTACTATGCGGGGGTGGGAAGATGAAATCATATGTGATAGCTTCTTCCCACTCCCAATCTTGTAAAGAAACTCTAGGGGGTGTGTTGATGGATGACCTAATAGAAGAGGTTATACAACGGTTGAAAGAACGGCAGAACAGTGAAACAACCGTCACTTTTGACCAGCAGATAAACCCACCCGATGAGCAAACCTTTATTAATCACGAGAAAGTCATTCTTGAGGATACTTCAATTAGCTTTATCGCTGATTTGTACTCAATGAAAAATGATAATCCTTGGGTAGCTTGGATTCTACAGGGGATTAAATACGGTGTGCGTTTCTTTATTAAGATTGATAAACAGATGGTTAGCTTTATCCCAAGAATGATGGTTCTAGACTGGCCAATCATATTTGTTGTTGGTGACAAGTCACCATTGATTGCAAGTCGTGGCCGAATCATTTCAAGAGGCGAAATTGCGGCTTTTCCAGACAATTCAATTCTTGTTAAGTACTACAAACAATTTCTTACTGATGAAGCAAAGAATATTTGTCGGTATAAAAATATTACAGTTAAAGTTAGGACTGAAGAAGATTGTATATGGCTAAAGTAGTGGGAAGCGTTGTTTCCACACAAAAAGATCCATCATTAATTGGAAAAAAGTTGATGATTGTGCAACCAGTTGATTCCGACAGGAAGAATATTCGTCATGAGGAAGTGGCTGCTGACTATGTCAATTCCGGAATTGGTGAATATGTATTAGTCGTTAGAGGTGCTGGTGCTCGACGCGCCGATAAAGGGGCTAATAAGAGTCCAGAAGACGTCACCGATTGTGCAATTGTCGGAATAATTGATCGTTTTGATAAATAGAAAATGGAGGAATCATAATGGCTATTTACACAAAAGGTGGTGACAAAGGTAAGACAAGCTTGTTTGATGGTGCAAGGGTCGAAAAGGACTCGTTGCGTGTTGATACTTACGGGACATTTGATGAACTAAATGCCAATATTAGTTTGGCAGATAAGTTTTGCCAAAATCCAGAAAATAAGAAACTTTTGCAAACCATAGAATATAAGATGTTCTTCTTGCAAGGTGAGATTGCGACAGAAAATGTTGAGACCTTTGCCAAACACAGCAAGCTGATTACCGATAATGATACTCACCAATTAGAGCATGTTATAGATGAGTATTTAGCCAAACTGCCTAAAGTACACAGCTTCATTTTGCCGGGAGCTAGTGTTGCTGGGGCACAGCTTCATATTTGTCGGACGGTATGCCGTCGTGCTGAACGGGACTTTGTAAAACTGTCACGGACAGTAAGTTTCCGTCCAGAATTGGAACGCTATATTAACCGCCTATCTGACTTTCTTTATGTCATAGCTCGTGAAGAAGACTATGAGGATTATGTAAATAAATTAACTGATAAAGTACTCAAGATTTATCAACTTTATCAGGCTTCAAAGGATGTGCGTTAAACAATGGATGAAGATCAACTTAAAAAAGTTATTCGTAACATTATGAGTGAAACTCAAAGTAAGAGCAGTTCTTCAACAAACGTATCTGGAACAATTAAGGAAAGCTCACTTGATGCAATGTTTGATCGTCACAAGATGGAACGTGTGATTGATGCAGCTGTTGACAAGGCCAATGAAATTGGCGTTGGTGTAACAATTGCCATCATGAAGAATAATCAAGTTCTTCAAATGAGCTACCACATGCCAAATGCTAACTTAGTAAGTTGTACGCTTGCTCCAAAGAAGGCATGGTCGGCCTTAGCAATGAAGGAACCAACTAAGGATATTAGCCCCGATATCCAACCAGGTGCAGGTCTGTATCAAATGGAAACCATGCTCGATGGTCGTCTGGCATCATTTGCTGGCGGGATTCCGTTGGTTATTGATGGCAAGATGATTGGTTCAATTGGCGTTAGCGGTGGTCTTGTTGAAGAAGACGAAGCCATTTGTGAAGCCGCTGTTGCTGCATTCCTTAAGGAAACTAAGTAACAGTAAAGCAAACGTAAATTCTCTTTATCGCTGAATTAATTTTGGAGGCAACTTATGGAAAAATATAGTATGCCAACCCGGATTTACTCGGGTACTGATAGCTTAGATAAGCTTAATGAATTTAAAAATGAAAGTATTTTGATGGTATGTGATGCCTTTCTGCCAGGTACACCAACACTAAAGAAGATTGAAGACGAAATTGATCCTTCTAACAAGTGTGAAGAATTCTCTGACGTTAAGCCAGATCCACCGCTGACCAACATCATGGAAGGGATCCAACAATTCCTGAAGTTACGGCCAACAATTATGGTTGCTATTGGTGGTGGTTCCGCCATCGATACTGCTAAGGCTATCCGGTTCTTTGGTGAGAAGATCGGTAAGTTAGACATCAAGTGCTTTATTGCTGTTCCAACAACTAGTGGTACTGGTTCTGAAGTTACTAACACAGCCGTTGTTTCTGATACTGAGGCAAAGCGGAAGATTCCAATTTTGGAAGACTACTTAACTCCAGATATTGCTCTTCTGGACCCAGAATTAGTCATGACGGCACCAAAGAGCGTTACTGCATTCTCTGGTATGGACGTTTTGACCCATGCCCTGGAAGCATTGGTTGCCACTAACGCAACGCTGTTCTCTGACGCCTTAGCCGAAGAAGCAATTGATGTTATTACCCACTGCTTGGTAGAATGTTACCAACACGGTGACAACACCAAGGCACGGAAGATCGTCCACGAAGCATCAAATATTGCTGGGACTGCCTTTAACAACGCCGGCTTAGGGATTTGCCACTCAATTGCTCACCAAATCGGTGCTAACTTCCATGTTCCTCATGGCTTGGCTAACACGATGCTTCTCCCATATGTTGTTGCTTACAACACTTCCAATTCGAAGACAGCAATGCACAAGGTCGCTGTTGCTGCTAAGAAGGCAGGAATTGCTGCACCAAGTGTCGGTGACAAGTTGGCCGTTCAACGGATGATTGGTAAGATTCGTCAAATGGCTCGTCATATGGATTGCCCAATGACCTTGAAGGACTTTGGTGTTGACCCTAAGGACGCTTATGCAGCTGCTGACACAGTTGTTGCTAACGCTAAGAAGGATGCAACATTCCCAACAAACCCAGTTGACCCAACTGATGAAGATTTGAAGAAAGTATATGAAGCTGTTATTCGCTAATACTATACTGTAATGGGGATGGATATTCATGAGTCGTAATATTGAGCGTACAATCCAGGAATATGTTCCTGGTAAACAGGTAACGTTGGCACATATTGTCGCCAATCCTACTCCCGACATTTACGAGAAGCTGGGGATTCAAACGCCAAAGAATGCGTTAGGAATTTTGACCATTACGCCAAGCGAGGCGTCAATCATTGCTGGCGATATTGCTACGAAGTCGAGCAGCGTTACGCTTGGGTTTATAGATCGGTTCAGCGGCTCAGTAGTAATCGTTGGAGAGGTTGCAGAAGTCGAATCAGCTCTAAAGAATGTCATCACTAAGTTGCATGACTTACTGGGATTCGACATTCCTGAAATAACAAGGACATAGTGTTTCAATCATGTGCGAAGCCTCCTACTAATCTTAGGGTGCCTTAATGTGTTACCGAAAAAGTGATTGAAATTAAAATGGGGCTGGAGAATTACGATTTTCCAGCCTTATTTTTCACAGAAATTAGGGATAATTATGAGTAAAGAACTTAACATTGCTAACGGCGTCAATATTCGTGACCTTGGTGGCTACCCAACTGTCGACGGGACAATGGTAAAGAAACATCAACTTATTCGGAGTGGTTACCTGTCGGACCTTACTTATAAGGACCAGCGAGCCCTTTATGATTACGGTGTACGGACGATTATTGACCTGCGGACCACCGCAGAAGTTCACCAGTATCCGGACCGCCTCCTACCCACGATGAGGGCCATCTGGGTTCCAATCCTCCAGGAAAGAATGGGGGACGCGGTCGTGCGGAAGCGGGTCTTTAAGGACCCCGTGAACAATTCCAAGGCCGGCTTTCAGCACATGCTCCGCCTCTATCTCCGGCTGGTGGCATCACCAAAAGCGCAGCAGTCCTACCATCGCTTCCTCATGGCCCTGGCCACCGCCCTTCCCAACGGTGGGGTCCTCTTTCACTGCTCCACGGGTAAGGACCGTACCGGAATTGCGGCAATGATTGTCCTTCATCTTCTGGGGGTCACGCCAAAGGCAATTCTCCAGGATTACTTATTGACAAATGAATTATCGGCCATGCGGGTCAACCAGCGAATGAGTGAGGCCCGCCAGGTCAGTATTGCTCCCGAATACCTAAAATCAATTTTCGACATTTCAACGGTTCGCCCACTTTATTATGACTTTGCTACGGCGGCGATTAAGTACTTGTATGGTGACTTTGATTCGTACGCTAAAAAGCAGCTAAACGTAAGCAATGGGCTGGTTGAAACTTTACGCAGTAATTGCTTAAGTAATTAATGTTTCTTAGGACAGGGGATGATGCGGTTAATGAGCATGTTAGCAATTATTATGGTCTATGTGGGCATTAATATTGATACCTTCATCGCCTTGCTGTTTGTCATTCGTCGTTACCGCATCCTCACGCCAATGGTTGGCTTTATCTTGGCGGAAATGGTTCTGTGGATAATCGGGGTGGTGCTCGGCAAGACCATCACGACCATCTTTCCCGACTGGATCACAGGCCTGATGGGCTTTGTCCTCTTATACCTCGCCTTTCGTTCGGACAATCAGGAGGTTCAGGAGGCCAAGAACGGTATCTTTAAAATATTTTTCCTTTGCCTGAGCCTCGGTGGCGATAACCTGGCAATCTATATTCCATGGGCGGGGCCTTTGCATATGTCAGCAATTCTGCTCATTACGGCCGTATTTTTGGTGAGCTCGGTCATTGCCATTTACCTGATAAAGTTGATATCAAACTTGCGACCATTGACGTTTGTTTTGGAAAAGTACGGCAGTTATTGTACAAGAATTATATATTTTTGCGCTGGCCTTTATATTATTTTTAACAGCCGCGTGCTGGAGCACATTGTCGCTCTGTTGTGAGTAAGGAAGTGATAAGATGGTAAATATTGGTGTCCTGGTTGGGAGCCTTAGTAAACATTCTTATAGTCAAAAAATTGCTAATTATTTGATGACGCGGTCACAGGCGGTCAAATTTGTGCAAGTCAACTATGATATTTTGCCGCTATATAACCCCGACCTGGAAAAGAAGCCGCCACTGGAATGGCAAGTTTTCCGGAAGGTAATCGATAAGATGGATGCGCTCCTTATCGTCACCCAGGAATACAATTTCTCAATCCCGGGTGGGTTAAAGAATGCGATTGACGTTGTCTCGGTACCTTCACCGCGTCCCCACATTTATCACAAGCCGGTCTTGCTGGTGACGGACTCGTCGGGGAGCCGTGGTGGGGCGAACGCCAATGCCCATATCCAGCAGATGCTGCGCTACATGGGGATGGACGTGATGAACGCGTTTATTACGATTGGCAATGTTCAACAGGACTTTGACGCCAACGACCAGCTGATTAACCACGATGTGATGAAAGAATTAGATAACTCCCTGAATGATTTCATTAAGGGACTAGATACCAAGTAGGGTGTCGAATGGGCTCATGTCTTCGGACGTGTGCCTTTTTTCTTAGGCTCTTCGTCGATTGGTAGGATGAAAAGAGTAAGTAGCCAACAAGGCTATAATGTACTAAATATACAGATGAAATAGAAAATTCATCTTATACTTAGGGCATTATAGCCTGTCTTCCCGGTCTATTTCTATTTGTGTAAGGATGGGCGACCTTCTCCGGCAGCCACTAATCGTTTTTTAGTGCTTCCCGTACTTGGTTGATGTTTTGCCCCGTCATTGATGAGATGGGGATGACTTTTTTGACGCCCGCGCTGAGCAGCAATTTGCGGGAGTACTCAATATCATCAGCCGTGGCCTTGTCAATCTTGGTCACAAGTCCCAGGGTTGGCTTAGGAAAGGCGGAACAGAAGCCGGCTGGATAGATGAGGCGGCGGTCCGTCGCACTTTGCAAGAGGACTACGATGTCGGCATCAGTTGACGTTGTCCGTAGGTAGCGCATCATATTGTGGTGCTCCATGTATTCGCCGGGAGTATCGATAAAATTAGCCGAGAACTCCATTGCTTGGGTTTTATCATACTTGATTTGCTGGTTCTTGAGTCGCTGCATTAATGTGGTCTTACCACAACCGATGGGGCCAATCAACATTGCACGTTTCATTAGTATCACCTCACACCCTCATCATACTATTAATTAACACAAATAACAGTGCTTTCACCCTAGTCAACCCGAAACTTGCTATCACCAGTTTCAAGGACTTCCATCGTAGCGTCTAGGCCGCCTTCGACGAGGTTCTTAACGGCCTCGTCGGTGTAGTAGGCGATGTGGGGTGAGTAGATGATCTTGTCGTTATCGAGGACCTTTTGGAATAGGTCGTCGTCAAGCTGCTTTCCCCGCATGTCATTAGGAACGTAGGGGCCTTCTTTTTCGTAGACGTCTAGTCCAGCCGAATCAAGCAGCCCCTCATCCAAGGCTCGCAGGAGGTCGGCAGTATTGACGAGGGCACCGCGGGCCATATTAACCAGGATAGCTCCCGGTTTGAACTGCTTGAATAGGTCGTAATTGAACATGTGGTGGTTCTCAGCGGTGGCGGGCATGTGGATGGTGACAATGTCGGCGTCCTTAACCGCGGCGTTGACGGAATCCTGGTAGTCAATGAAGGAACGGAGTTGGACGTTTGGGTAGAGGTCGTAGCCAACGACCTTAGCGCCAAAGCCGTGGAAGAGCTTGGCGGTCAAAGCCCCAATGTGGCCGGTTCCGATAACGGCCACGGTCATGTTACCGACAACCCGGCCCTGAATTGGCGGCTGCCAGGTGAAGTTGTGTTCCCTGACTCGTTGCTGGATTCGCGGTACCCGCCGGACCAGGTCTAAGGCGGTCGTCACCGCGTACTCGGCGATTGATTCGGGTGAATAACTCGGGATGTTAGTGATGATGATCCCATTCTTCTTGGCCTTTGCTAGGTCGTACATATCAAAGCCGGCACTCCGTTGGGCAATTTGTTTGATGCCAAATGACTTTAACTTTGCGTAGGCGTCTTCGGGTAGGTCCGCGACTTGCAGGGTTGTGACCCCGTCGTAGCCCTTGATTCCGTCGACGGTCTGTTCATCGATGATTTCGTCCGTCATATCAACCCTAACGTGGTGGGTACGGGCCCACTGTTGGGCGATTGGTTGCTCCTCGGCGCGGGCGCCAAACATCTTGATCTTTGTCATTTAAAATTCCTCCTCATAAATGTGAACGCTTCCATATTCGATTATATCAATCAATAGAGACCGATACCAGCAACAGACTTTAAATAATTAAGTTACAACAGGCCAGAATTGAGACCTGCTCTTGATTTAAAGACATAATTTCCGGATAATAATAAATTATTAAAATGAAATGGCTAAACTCGCTTATTTTATAGCCAGAGAAGGAGAAATTGTTAATGAGTAAGATTTTTGCATATAGTATTCGGCAGGATGAAGAACCATTCTTGAAAAAGTGGGCCGGTCAGCACCCGGAAGTTACCCTTGACTACACTGACCAATTACTGACCCCCGCAACCGCCAAACTTGCCGCAGGCGCCGATGGGGTGGTTGTTTACCAGCAGTTGGACTACACGCCAGAAGTCTTACAAGCATTAGCAAACCTGGGAATTACCAAGATGTCTCTGCGGAATGTTGGAATCGACAACATTGCCCTCGACAAGGCGAAGAAACTCGACTTCACCATCACCAACGTTCCGGTCTATTCGCCAAATGCAATCGCTGAACACGCCGCCATCCAGACGGCCCGCATCCTCCGCCAGACCAAGGTAATGGACGAAAAGGTGGCTAAGGGTGACCTTCGCTGGGCCCCAACAATCGGTCGGGAAGTCCGCGACCAAACGGTGGGGATCATCGGTGCCGGGCACATCGGCCAGGTTTACATGAAAATCATGGAGGGCTTTGGCGCCAAGGTGATTGCCTACGACCTCCGCAAGAAACTGTTCTTAGAAGAACAGGGTTACTACGTGGACTCCCTCGATGACCTCTACGCCCAGGCGGATGTCATCTCGCTCCACGTTCCAGCCATCAAGGAAACCACCAACATGATTAACGATGAGACCATTGCCAAGATGAAGGACGATGCGGTCTTAGTAAATGTTTCACGTGGAGCATTGGTTGATACCGATGCGGTCATCCGGGCCCTTGATAGTGGCAAGCTGTACGGCTTTGTCTTGGATACCTACGAGGATGAGGTGGGTGTCTTTAACCAGGACTGGACGGGAGCGGAATTCCCCGACGCCCGCTTGAACGACCTGATTCACCGACCAAATGTCTTGGTAACACCACATACCGCCTTTTACACCACCCATGCGGTCCGCAACATGGTTGACAAGGCCCTTGACAATAATCTGGCAATGGTAATGGGAAAGCAGCCAGCAACGCCAGTTGAGTTTTAACAAAAAACAACCTAAGAGCTAATCTTGGGTTGTTTTTTCGATAAGAATGAAATAGATTTTATCTTTTTGGTGATTTTGCAATAAGAACGAAATAGATTTTATTCTTTTGGCACTTTTGGGGTAAGAATGAAATGAATTTTATTCTTTTACGATTTGGCAATATAAATTAAGACTAAGTTTGAACTCCATTAATTAGGAATACCAATAACTTAAAAAACGTGAGCGTGACAGCTATTTAATGGCTGTGTTGCTCACGTTATTTTTTGATTTGGTATTTGCTTGGGGCCGGTTTGAACTGGATGGTCTGATACTTGCTCTTCGCCGGCATGGTGATGGTAAAGCCACCGCCTGGCCCCGCCTTGACCTTACCCGTTGTCGGCCGGGGAACAATTTGGCTTTGAATCTGGACCCGCTGATTAGGCCGGGCGAGGAAACCAGTTTGGCTAGCCGCCTGGTTGCGGGCCCGCCGGTTGATTAGGTAGCGGTGGACCAGGCGGGGCGCCTGCCGCTCCGCTACCGTTGCCTGGTCATCCACGATGGGTTTACCGCCCGCCGCGAAATCTTCAACGGGGACATAGATGACGTGCCCACGACCGTTGAAGATTGCGAACTGGTGCTTTGTCTGGTAGGCCCCGGGATTGATGTAGGTGACCTGGTAAGCCTCGTTCTTCGGTGGGGTAAAGGTTGCCGCGTTGGCCCGGCTGCTGACGATGGCCCCAACAACCGTTGTCGTTAGCACCAGGATGATGTTTCGTAAGGTCCGCATTTGTCGTGCTCCCTTCTACCTAACCAAGGGACCCATGAAGTCATTTTTGACCCCGGTCTTCATGGGGAACTTATGGGGGTTCTTCAAGTTGAGCTCGAAGGCATAGCGGTTCGGGTCACAATCATCGTGGACTTTAACCCGTCCCCGGTACTTAAAGCCGAACTTCTTGGCCGCCGTCTGCATTGCGGTGTTTTTCTGGTGGGTCCCCAGGCGGAAGTTACTGATACCTTTCATCTGGCCGACCGTTACCAAGTTAGACAGTAAAAAGCTGCTTAGCTGGTGGCCCCGGTATTGGTCGCCGATGGCCAGCCGGTGAATTACCAGGTAGGGGTCCGTTGAGTTGGCCCACTTTCCCTGACTGATGTTTTCAAAACTCTCTTCTGGCCCTGGCTGGAGTGAAGCCATGCCAGCGAGCTGGCCGTCAACGATGAGGGCCCAGGAAAGGTGGTGGGTGATGTCGTTGATAATGGTGGCCGTCGTTGGTTGCCCGTCCTGCCACTGCGGATTCCCAGAGTCCTTCAACGCCTGCCGGGCTTCGGTAATCACTCCCTTGATTGCGGGGAGGTCATGCATATGTGTGGGCCGGAGAAAAATTGCACTCATTAAAGTTAGCCGCCTTTCTGTGCTTTTGCTGATCATTATTACCGAACATTCCTTAATATGCAAGCGCGGTTGTTGGTTCAGCCGGGGATGAGTTAGAATAATAAGTGACACGCAAAGGAGGATGCAAATTGGCTTTAACTTGGGAAATTGTTCGGTGGATACTATTGGTCATCATCTTCATTAACGAACTGGCGGCGATTTTTACCGTCTTTCGTGAAAAACGCGACATTGCCGCTACCTGGGCCTGGCTTTTGGTGCTGACCCTTATCCCCGTCATCGGCTTCATTATCTACGCCTTCTTGGGCCGGAAGCCAACCCACGGGCAGTTGAACCGGATCAAGTCGCAGACCCGACTCAAACTAAAGGAAGCGGTGGAGCGGCAGAAGAAGCAGTTCAAGAACATGCCCAAGCCCAAGCACTCCATCATGCAGGTGTACCGGCGGACGGTGATGCTCTTCCAGAGTATCGACGAATCCTTCTTGAGCCGCCACAACCACGTCGACGTCTTTACCGATGGCAACGTGCTCTTCTCCCGGATGTTTGATGAGATTGCGGACGCTAAAAAGAGCATCCACATTGAATTTTACACGATCTACAACGACAAGATTGGTAACCACTTGCGGACCCTCCTGGAACAAAAGGCGGCCGAGGGGGTCGAGGTCCGGGTCCTCTATGACTCCTGGGGGTCCATGGGGGTCAAACCCAGCTTCTACGCAAACCTCCGCGAACTGGGCGGGTACGCCACGCCCTTTCTGTTGGCCCGGAGTAACATCTTTGACTTCCGGATCAACTACCGGGACCACCGTAAGATCGTCGTCATCGACGGGCAGACGGCCTACATTGGTGGCTTTAACATCGGGGACCAGTACCTGGGTCGGTCGCCGAAGTTCGGCCCCTGGCGTGACACCCACCTCCGTGTGGTCGGCGGCGGGGTCTACGGGATGGAGCGGCAGTTCATCGGTGACTGGAACGCCTCCGTCCAGAAGAAGGCGTTAATTATCAAGCACTACCACCCCTACTTCCCGCCAATCAAAGTCAAGAACGGCAATACAGCTCTACAGACGGTGACAAGTGGCCCAGAAGGGGAGCTGGAAAAAATCAAGATGGGCTACCTGCGCCTGATCAACGTGGCTACGGACCATATCTGGATCCAAACCCCGTACCTGATTCCCGACGACAGTATCCTGGATGCCCTCCAGGTCGCTGCCCATGCCGGAATTGATGTCCGAATCATGATTCCGTGCAAGCCCGACCACCCTTTTGTTTACCGGGCCACCCAGTACTATGCCCAGACGTTGGCCAACCAGGGGGTTACGATTTACACTTACCAGAAGGGCTTTTTGCACGCCAAGACGATGATGGTGGACGGCCGGATTGCGTCGGTCGGGTCCGCCAACCTTGACTTCCGAAGTTTCAAGCTCAACTTTGAAATTAACGCCTTCATGTATGATTCCCAGCTGACGGACCAGCTGGAACAGATTTATGTCAATGACATTCGTAACTGTCGGGTCATGACCCCGGAGCGTTTCGCTGACCAGTCCCACTGGCTGAAGTTCAAGCAACGCTTCTCCCGGCTGCTATCACCGATTTTATAGCATGGGTGTCTTGTGTAATATTTGAGAATTTAATAGCAGGTGGGAGAATCACCATTTTTCCCACCCGCTTTTTTAGATCTAAAGCCAGAATATATGTTCGCTAGTATGATAAAATATGATTAGCATTTCAAAAGAAGGGACGAGTGCTTGTGGGTAAACTTGGATTTGTTTTAGGGACGGCCGCTAAGGACCACCAGGAGGTCTTAGTCGACCAGATTGCGGACCAGTTGAAAACTGCACCACGGGAGGACACTTTTTTCTACATTGTCCCCAACCACATTAAGTTTCAGACGGAAATTGACGTTTTGAGCAGCCTGCGGGCCCGGCAAGGGAAGGGGAACACGGACCGGTTCGCTTCTTCCCGGGTCCAGGTTCTTTCCTTTAGCCGGTTGGCCTGGTTCCTTTTGCGGGACAGCCCGGCGCTGAAGCGGGCTCGCCTGTCCAATATTGGCCTGACAATGCTCGTTGCTAAGGTCGTCCAGGAGCATGCCAACGACCTCCAGCTGTACGCCAGTGAGGCCCAGCAGCCCGGCTTCATTCAGAAACTAACGGACCAGTTGACGGAACTGGCCAATGCCAACATTTCAGCGGACGACCTGACCATAATTCTCCAGCAGGCCCAACGTGACCAGCAGGGGAGTCGAGCCTGGCTTGCCAAGATGCACGACGTCGAGCTGATCTACCACGCCTATGAAGAGCGGGTAGTCGGTCATTTCCTGGGAAATAATGAACTGTACCAGCAGCTATCCCAGTACCTGGCGCAGGAGCCGGCAAGTAAGCACATGCACTTCTTCATCGACCGCTTTGCCCAGTTCACTCCCGGTGAGCAGCAGGTGGTCAACGCCATGATCGTCAACGGGGCTTCGACTACAGTTTCCCTGGTGCTTGACCATGGTTATCCGGACCAGGACCACCCCGACAAGCGGGCACTGCCGGGCGTCACCGACCTCTTTTACCCGGCGGCGATGCAGTACCACCGCCTTTACGAGTTTGCGGTCCAGCACCCTCATGAAGTCACAATCCTGCCAAACGTCTTATTTGCCAGCCGGGTCCGTGTCAGTCCCACCCTCCGGCAGGTCGATAATTTTTTTGCTGACTATATTAAACGCCCGTTGAACCTTGCTGATGGGACCCAACCGACGGACCCAAATGATCTGCAATTCATCACGACAGCTAACCGGCGCACGGAATTGGACCGGGTAGCGACGATGATTCGCCAGCTGGTCCTGAGCGGGAAGTACCGCTACCGGGACTTCCTAATCTTGAGTCGGCGCCTAGACAGGTATCAGACGATGATTGCCCCGGTATTTGCGAGCCACGAAATCCCTATCTTTAACGACCACGAGCGGCGGATGGATAACCACCCCCTCGTGACCCTTTTGACGGCGCTCTTTAACCTGCCCCTTTATGGCTACCGGACAACCGACATCATGCAGCTTTTAAAGACCTGGCTCTTTGCGGAGTACAACCCGCAGACGGGGGACTACCAGCCCCTGGACCAGGACGCCGTCTTTGCAACCGAAAATTGGTGCCTGAAGCGGGCAATCGACGGGCGCGGTACCTGGGAAAAGGCGGATTCAGTCCTCTGGCAAGTTAGTGGGAGTGCGGATTCGCCAACTGATAACCTCCAAGCCCAGCTGACCCACGTTCAAGGCTTTGTTGCCCACCAGGTGATTGCCTTTTTGAAAGAGCTAAAGGATATCAAGACCGGACGGGAGCTCGCTGGTCGCCTCTATCAGTTCCTGGTTGACAACGGGGTCACCAAGCGCCTCGCTGACTGGCAGAAGTATCAGAGCGATAAGAACCTCGACCTGGCCCGCCAGCCCCAGCAGGTCTGGGCCACCTTTTGCCAAATTCTTGATGAATACGTCCAAATCCTCGGCGACACGCCCGTCACCGCGGATAACCTCACGACGACCTTGACTAACTTTAGCGAGCTCCTCCAGGCCGGCTTTGCTGCTGCCCAGTACTCGCAGATTCCGGCCACGATGGACCAGGTGATGATTTCGGAAACGGGAATTGTCCAGAACCAGGACCGCAAGATTGTCTTCCTGATCGGGTCGACGGATGACGTTATGCCGGAGATTCAGCCGACAGAGGGTCTTTTGACCGATGACGACAAGGCCATTTTGGATGACTACCTGGACGATACGACCCAATACCTACCGAACGGGACCAAAAACCAGCTGCAAGACGAACGCTTCCTCCATTACTCGGGGATGCTGACGGGGACCCAGCGGCTAATCATGACCGCACCAGCCGAAAACAGCGAGGGGGCCCCATTGACCCGGTCGCCATACCTAGACGCCATGGCCCAGTACTTCAAACAACCCGTTCAGAACTTTCCACTGGTAACGAGCACTGTCGGCCAAGCGGACGCCCACCCGTACTTGAGTGCCCCGGCCGCGACGATCAGCAAACTAGTCCAGGTCGAACGACAGGCCCGCAACGACGCCCGGACGGCTAAACGACACTATGTTCTTAGCCCTAGTTGGCAGGGGGTCCGGCAGGCCCTTGTTGACCTGACGGCCAGGGACCGCAGTGCTGCCGATGCCCGGGCCCAGGAACGGGGACAAAAGTTGGCGGCCCACCTCCGCCTTGTTGCGGCCGGCTTTAACTACCGCAACCGGGTCGATGACCTTGATCAACAACTGGCCGCGGCCCTCTACCTCCGGCACAGCCACGGTCAAAACATCCTCTACTCATCGATTTCTCAGCTACAGGATTACTACGTCAACCCGTACGAGTACTTTCTCAAGTACGGCCTGCGCCTGCAGAAACGCGACCAGCTGACCATGTCCGTGGACCGGATTGGGACTTTCTTCCACAAGGCAATGGAGTGGTTTGTCAGTGCCGTTAACCAGGACGTCCAGCTTGACTTTGCCCAACTGGCCAGTGATCCGGACCGATTAAATGACCTGATCAAGACGGCCCTGGACGTGGCCAAGAAGGACCAGTCGGACCTGTCGATTTTGATGGCCAGCTCCTTTCAGGCGGCTTTCCAGTACAAGCAGCTCACCGGGATCGTGAAGACGATGCTGACGGTCCTGTGCTACCAGGCCAAGTACACGGCCGCCCGTCCACTGGATACCGAAATTCGCTTCGGGCGCTTGGGAGCTGCTAAGAAGGACGACTTACGGCCGCTAGAATACGACCTGAAACCGCGTAACACTCATATTTACCTTCGGGGACGAATCGACCGGGTCGACCAACTGACTCAGGACCAGACCGACTATTTAACCGTGGTGGATTACAAGTCTGGTAACCGGACCTTTGACCTGACCGCGGCGTACTACGGCCTTTCCCTCCAGCTGCTGTCCTATCTAAACGCCATTGCGGCTAACCGGGACCAGCTGCCTCAGCGCCTCCGGACGTCTCGTCCTGACCTCCAGCTCGCCGGGGCCCTCTACCTTCACCTTAGCAACCCCCTGATCAAGGCGGCCAATTTTAAGGATGACGCGGACCTGACCGCCCTGCGGCTTCAGCAGCACCAGTACAAGGGCCTCCTCTTAAATGACCCGGCCCTGTTAAAGCAGCTGGACAAGAACCTGGCCCACCAGTCCCTGGTTTACCCGCTCAAGATGAATAAGGACGAGGCTATCTCAGCGAAGAAGGACGCCCTCTTGGTCACGCCTGACCAGCTGACCTGGCTGCAAAACCGTAACAAGCAACTAATCATCGATGCCGGGAATGATATCCTGGCTGGGCGGGTCGCCCTGCGGCCCTACCGCCTCCTAGAAGGGAGCAAGTGGAAGACCGGCCTGGACTACACTGACTTCCAGGACATTTACCAGTTTGATAACATGCTCGACCAGCAAAACTACCGGCTGTTGAGTGCCCGGCTGGCGGAAGAGGAGTTTAAGCAGTTTAACGAGGACGATGAAAAGGGAGGAAAACAGTAAAATGGCAACATTTAACCCTACCCCTGCCCAGCGCCAGGCAATTAGTGACCGGGACCAAAACATCATTGTGTCGGCCTCAGCCGGGTCCGGAAAGACTGCGGTCCTGGTTAACCGGGCCGTGGACTTGATCAAGGATGGCCGGGCCCAGATCGATAACATGCTGATGGTGACCTTCACCGATGCGGCTGCCAAGAACATGCGGGACAAGATTCGTCACCGCCTGCAGGAGGTCGCCCAGCAAGAGCCCCGCTTGCGCGACAAGATGATATCCCAGATCAACCGCCTGCCTTTGGCCGACATCAGTACGATCCACGCCTTTTGTCTGAAGCTGATTCGGCGCTACTACTTCCTGATTGACTTGGACCCCCAGTTCCGCCTGTTAACCGATGCTACCGAGCAGCTTCTCTTGCAGGAAGATGTTTGGCGAGATGTGAGTGAGCACTTCTACGAAAAGGCTGATGAGTCCACGCCGGACGCGGCCTCCTTTGCCCAACTAGTCCTCAACTTTTCGGGCGACCGGGACGATGAGGGCCTAAACGACCTGGTCCTGAAGCTCGCCGAGATTGCCAATGCCCAGCCGGACCCAGAGGAGTGGCTCAACAGCTTGCCGGCGGCCTATGACCTGGGTGATGATATCCTTAAATCCAAGTTCTTCACCAACCAGTTGCGGCCCCTCGTCAGTCAACAGCTTGACCAGATGGAACGGGACTTTTACGAGTTGCTGCAGCGGGCCCAACAGGACGGCTTGGACAAGGACGTGACAGTTTTTGAAAGTGACCGCCTCCTGGTCAACCGTCTCAAGGTCGTCCTGGACCCTAGCAAGATGACCGCTCCGGACATTTTAAATATCCTGGGTCAGGTCAGCTTCGGCAGTTTTAGCGGCCGTCCCAAGAAGGGGAGCGCGGGCTACGAAGAATTTACGGTCCTCAATAAGGAGCGTAACCAGCTCAAGAAGGACTGGCCAAAACAAGTGGCCCAGGTCGACAATCGCCAAGCGGCTCTGGACCTTATCCAGCAATTCACCACCGCCTTTAACAAGCTAAAAGACCGGGCGAAGGCCGCCCAGCTGGCGGACAAGACAATTGCCTCCCTTGAAAACGACCTCGCCCAGTTTGCCCAGGCGAAGGCCACACTGACGCCAGACTCCTGGGACAAAGTCCGGGTAATGTTCACGGGTGCTAAGTTCAAGACGATGGCCCGGGCACCCAGAGATGACGACCTTGCCAAGGCGGTCCACCAGTCACTAACCAAGTCGCGAAAGGCCGTCAAGGACCACTTTAACGGCCTATTGGACCACTTCTTCAGCTACGATGAGCAGCAGCTCCGCCACGTTTCACGTGCGGCCCGCCGCCTGCTGGTTAAGCTAACCCAGACCACGATTGCCTTCCAGCACGCCTACCAACGGGTCAAGCTCCGTCGTCACGTCCTGGAGTTCAGCGACCTGGAGCACTATGCCTACCAGATTCTGACCCCACCGGCGGACCAGCCAGAGTGGCAGGAACTGGTTGCCAACCTGCAGGATCACTACCGCGAGATCATGGTCGACGAGTACCAGGACACGAACCGCCTGCAGGAGGCCATCCTGATGCGGTTGGCGGGAGAAAACCAGCACAAGCTCTTCATGGTGGGGGACGTAAAGCAGTCCATCTACCGTTTCCGGCAGGCCGACCCGTCGCTATTCATCCATAAGTACCAGCGCTACCGGCAGGACGGCGCGGATGACGAGGCAATCGTCCTCGGCGAAAACTTCCGGTCGATGAAAAACATCACGGACTTCACCAACCTCCTCTTTGCCCAGCTGATGGGCGCTGATGTAGGGGAAATCGAATACGACGAGGATGCTCACCTGAAGTACGCCGCCACCTACTATGACGAAAATGCGGATAACCAGCCGCAGCCGACGGAGATCATGCTCTACGACGCCAACGCGGATCCGGATGCCGGTGAAGAGGACCACGAGGATGACAAGCTGGCCGGCGAGCTCCGGATGGTGGGGATGCGGATTAAGCAGATGGTGGCCAACCAGGAGCAAATCTTCAGCGATGGTAGGATGCGGCCAATCAACTACGGCGACATCGTCCTCCTCGAGCGGACCAAGACCATCAACAACACCCTGATGGAAGAGTTCAGCAAACTTGATATTCCGCTGACCGTTCACGACGTTGAGAGCTACTTCCAGGCGACGGAGGTCCGGGTCATGATGGCCCTCCTACGCCTTGTCGACAACCCCCAGCAGGATATCCCCCTGGTGGCCGTCTTGCGGTCCCCGCTGGTGGGCCTGACGACTGACGAACTGGCCTTTATCCGCCTGCAGAACCGTTCGGCCAACTACTACACGGCCTTGCGGACATTCAAGGTTAACTACGAAGACCCCAGCCGCCACCTTGTCCAGCCGACTTTGCTGAAGGGGGACGGGACAGTTCAGCTCTTGTACGACAAAGTCCGCCGCTTCCTTGACCAGCTGGCGGGCTTTCGACAGACCGCCCAGCAGCAGTCCCTAGTTGACTTGATTTGGCAAATTTACAAGCAGACGGGTTACCTGGACTATGTCGGGGCCATGCCCGGCGGGGCCCAACGCCAGGCCAACTTGCACGCCCTCTACCAGCGGGCCCACGACTACGAGCAGAGCAGCTTCAAGGGCCTGTACCAGTTCATTCGCTTTATCGAAAAGATGCAGGAACACGACAAGGACCTGGGGGTGGCGCCCACCCAGCTGGCTGACGATACAGTCAACGTGATGACCATCCACGGTAGCAAGGGTCTCCAGTTCCCCATCGTCTTCCTGATTGACGCAACCCATGGCTTTAACCAGCAGTCAACCAAGGAGACGGCCGTTGTAGACGCAGTCAACAAGGTGGGAATCGAGTACGTCGACCGTGATCGGGTTGAGTACGACACGCCCCAGCGCCAGGCGATCATCAGTGGGGTTCGCCAGGGTGAACGGGCCGAGGATTTGCGGGTCCTGTACGTGGCCCTCACCCGGGCAGAGCAGCGCCTCGTGATCACCGGCTCCTTTAACGAGGAGAACCGCCGGCAAACCCTGACCGGGGCGTGGAACCAGTGGCAAAAGGCCTTCCAGTCTACGGGTACCCTGTTGGGGCCCCAGCTAAGGGTCAACGCCCGGTCCTTCATGGATTGGATTGGGATGGCCCTCGCCCGGTCGAAACAGTTTCGCGCCCAGCAGGTGGCCCCCACGGGGATGAGCTTAGAAGAGGGAGCTTTGGCCAACTATGACCGGGAAGCCGCCCTCTTCAATGGCCAGCGCTTTACGGTCCGGACCCTTACCGCGGCGGACGTCAACCGGCAACTGGCGGAACTAGGGCAGGCCGCATCAGCAGTTGACGCGGCCAACGCCCCGCAGCCGGCGCCTGGTGATGAGCAGGCCGCACTCCGGGCCTTGGATTTTCACTACCCATACCCGGTGGCTACGAAGACGACGGCCTACCAGTCGGTTACGGACGTCAAGCGCCTCTTCGAATACCCGGATGATTCCGGTGAGGCCCAGTGGGACTACCGTCGCCAACAACGGGAAAAGCAGGCCCAGGGAATCTATTTCAACAATGATTTCGCAGTGCCCGACTTTATCAAGCAAGAAGAGCAGACCCCGGCGGCCACCAGCATTGGGACGGCTACCCACCTGGTCTTCCAGAAACTGACGTTGACGAAGGCCGGGGTGACGGTCGCAGCCATTAGGGCCCTCATTGACCAGCTGGTTAGTGACCAGCTGATTGCCCCGGCGGTCGCACCGAAGATCAACCGGGACGGGATCAGTCGCTTTTTCCAAACGGCCGTTGGGAAGAAAATCCTTGCTACACCGGGCGGCTACCACCGGGAAGCACCGTTTGCGATGGTGATGAACGGTGCTGAATTATTCAAGGAAATTAAACCGCAGAATAACGAACAGGTCCTGATTCACGGGATCATTGACGGCTACCTGGTGACCGATGACGGGATCACCCTGGTGGACTACAAGACCGACCACCTCGCCGACAGTGACCCGGCAATTGCGACCCAGCAGATTGTTGACCGTTACCGGGGGCAGCTGAACCTTTACAAGCAGGCACTCAACCTGATGGAACCGGTGCCGGTTGTCGAAATGGGCCTGTATCTGGTAGAATCAGGACAGTTCATAGCAATTTGAAATTAGGTGGGGGTAGTAAACCGTGGCAACAATTAAGGATATTGCGCAAGCAGCAGGCGTGTCAGTCTCAACTGCTTCGCGGGCGTTGAACAATAACCCGCGGATTAGTGTCAAGACCCGGCAACGGGTAAAGGAGATTGCTGACCAGCTGGGCTACTTGCCAAACTATAACGCCCAAAATCTGACCCGGGGTGAGTCAAACATGGTGGGGCTGATTTTCCCGGTAACGAGTGACACAGCCCCGGCCAACCCCTTCCATATCGACTTGATGAGGGGGATCAGTGTGGCCCTAAAACCCCGCCACTATGAGATGGTGGTGGCCATCGCGCCAACGGCTGATGACCTCTTAGCGAGCGTCAAGTCGATGGTTACCCAGTCAAAGGTCCATAAGTTCCTGGTCTTTTACACAATTGAGAACGATCCAGTAACCAGCTACCTCCGCAAGAATAAGCTTGACTTTGTGGTAATTGGGCACCCAACGGACCACCACCCTGACCGCTATGTTGATAACGACAACGTAGCGGCGGGGGAAAAGGCCACCGCCCACCTGCTGGCCCACCATCCTGCTAAGCGCCCGGCCTTCTTGCAGTTTGCCGACAACTGGGTCTACGAGCAGTCCCGGCGGCAGGGCTACGAGAAATGCCTTGAAAGCCGGGGAATTAAGCCGCTAGTCTGGTATTACCAGGAGAATGGGACCACGGTTGAGGACTTTTTGACCAAGCACCCGGAGATTGATTCTTTCCTCTGCTCGGATGACCTGTTACTGGTCCGAATCAATGACCAATTGCAGTCACTGGGCTACCCCATTGCTTGCTACAACAATAGCCGGCTAGTGGGGATGCTACTCAAAGACAATGAACGGGTCGACATGCAACCACGGAAGCTGGGTCAGGCGGCCGTGGAGCTGTTATTTGAGCGAGATGACCACCACCGGATTGTGGATTTTAAGATTTATGATTAATGTTTAGAGAAGCTGGGGAAAAAGCACCAGAGCGTACTGATACTTTCCCCAGCTTCTTTTGCTATAACAATAGTTCCGTGGAGCTTCGCGTCGTAAGCACGTCCTTAGCGTCTAACGCAGCGCAGCAAGTCTACTTGATGAACGAAGGCTGACGCTTTTAGCGCCAACCCCCGTTCTATATTAGCCGGACAGGACGCTGAGAAGCTTAGTCGTTTCCCTGCCTCAGCTTATTTTCAATTGCAATCATTTGCAGTCCCCCAACTAAATCGTTAAACTTAATAGGCAGATATTTAGCTGGAGGGAAATGAAAAATGGAAGAAGTCTACATTGTTGCGGCCCAGCGAACCCCAATTGGCAAGTTCGGTGGGGCCTTAGCAGCGGTGCCCGCTGTTCAACTCGGGGCAGCGGCCATCCGTGCGGCAGTCAAAGCCGCCACTATCGACCCGGCCGCTGTTGACCAGGTCCTGATGGGCAATGTTATCCAGGCGGGGAATGGACAGAATCCAGCGCGCCAGGCAGCCATTGCAGCGGGCCTGGACCAGTCCATCCCGGCAATTACTGTGAATGATGTGTGCGCTTCTGGCCTGTCAAGTATTAACCTCGGAGCGAGCTTAATCCAGTCCGGTCAGGCTCAGGTCATCGTTGCCGGTGGGATGGAGAGCATGTCCCGAGCCCCCTACCTCCTGGAACGGGCACGCCAGGGCTACCGCTTTGGTGACGGCCGCCTGGTCGATGCCATGCAAAGAGACGGCTTAAATGATGCCTGGGGCGGCTATCCGATGGGGGTAACCGCCGAAAACGTGAGTGGCCAATACCAGGTTAGCCGGAAAGAGCAAGACCGTTTTGCCTTGCGTAGTCACCAGTTGGCGGTGGCCGCCCAGCAGAATCACTCCTTTGATAAGGAAATCGTCCCCGTCACGGTGAAGGCCAAGAAGGGGACAACGGTTGTTCGCCAGGACGAATCTCCCCGGCCGGACACTTCCATGGCGGCTTTGGGTAAGCTCAAACCCGTCTTTAAAGCTGGCGGGACAGTGACGGCGGGGAACTCTTCCGGCCTCAACGATGGTGGGGCGGCAGTTGTGCTGGCTTCCAAGACAGCTGTTAAGAAGATGAATCTCCAGCCCCTGGCCCGTTGGGAAGCGTCCGCCTTGGTCGGTTTAGATCCCCATGTCATGGGATTAGGCCCTTATTACGCCATTAGTCGGTTGCTGGAGCAGACGGGGCTGACCGCGGACACAGTTGACGTGGTTGAACTGAACGAAGCCTTCGCCAGTCAGGCAATTGTCTGCCAGCGCCTTTTGGGACTAAGGGATGAACAGGTCAACCCGTATGGCGGGGCAATCGCTTTGGGACACCCCCTTGGCTGTTCTGGAGCCCGGATACTGGTAACCCTAGTCCACCAACTGCAGGCCCTGCACAAGCATACTGGAATCGCTAGCCTCTGTGTTGGTGGGGGCATGGGCGTTGCAACATTGATAAAAAATTAAAAAATTTGCCGTGGCCAAAATCCTGTGACCACGGCTTTTTCTTCGCTTTCATAATGAAAACGGTTAAATAAATTATGCGCAAACGGTTGCACAAAATTATTTCATTTGGTATATTTAACATTGTAATAATATATAAAGCGTTTTCAAAACGCGTTGATAGATTGTTGTGTAGTTAAAGGAGTTGTTAGTAATGAGTCAAGAAAAGCCTGCTACGGCTGGATTACCTACACTATCAAAGTCAACCATTTGGATGATTAACTTTGGTTTCCTAGGTGTTCAGACCGCGTTCACTTTGCAAAGTTCACAAATGAGCCGGATTTTCCAAACTATTGGGGCCGACCCAAACAATTTAGGGTGGTTCTTTATCCTACCACCACTGGCCGGGATCATTGTTCAACCAATCATTGGTTACTACTCTGACCGTACCTGGGCACCAAAGCTTGGTGGTCGTCGTCTTCCTTACCTCCTGTTAGGGATGATTGTTGCGGTCATTGTTATGTTACTGCTGCCTAACTCTGGTAGCTTCGGATTTGGGTATGGGTCACTTGCGGCCCTCTGTTTCGGTGCCATTACGGTGGCCTTCTTGGACCTGTCCTCTAACGTTGCCATGCAGCCATTCAAAATGATGGTTGGGGATATGGTTAATGATGACCAAAAGAGTTATGCTTACGGGATTCAGAGTTTCTTATCAAACACTGGTGCCGTTTTGGCCGCCGTTTTCCCGTTCCTGTTGACTTGGTTCGGGGTAGCCAACACTGCCAAGAAGGGTGTTGTTCCAGACTCCGTTATCATTTCATTCTACGTTGGTGCCGCACTGTTAATTATTACTAGTCTGTTCACTGTTTTCCGGGTTCACGAATATGACCCTGCTACTTATGCTATGTACCACGGTATTTCTGAAGAAGATAACGCCAAGGGTGGTAACTGGTTCACGCTGCTGAAGCACGCCCCAAAGGCCTTCTGGACCGTTACGTTGGTTCAATTCTTCTGCTGGTTCGCATTCCAGTACCTCTGGACTTACTCCGCTGGGGCAATTGCCAAGAACGTCTGGAACACGACCAACGCTACTTCCGCCGGCTACCAAGCTGCCGGTAACTGGTACGGTGTTTTAGCCGCCGTTCAATCAATTGCGGCCGTTATCTGGTCATACGTTTTGGCTAAGGTTCCTAACAAGTACCACAAGGCGGGTTACGCTGGTAGTCTGTTGCTCGGTGCCCTGGGCTTTCTCTCCGTCTTCTTCATTCACTCTCAAGGTGCGCTGATTGTTTCATACATCTTGATTGGGATTGCATGGGCCGGAATGAACACCTACCCACTGACCATCGTTACAAACGCACTGTCTGGTAAGCACATGGGAACTTACCTGGGACTCTTCAACGGTTCCATTTGTTTCCCACAAATCGTTGCTTCCCTGCTGAGTTTCGCATTGTTCCCACTGCTGGGTGGTTCCCAAGTTAACATGTTCATCCTTGCCGGGATTGTGATGGCTTGTGGTGCCCTTGCTGTTGGCGCAATCAAGGAAACTTACGCTGAATAAGCCTGATTAATGTAAATTTATTAACAAAAAATTATAATAGGGACGTAGATGATACACCCCTTTTTGATAGAGAAAGGACTTGAATTCAATGAAACAAACATTCGAAATTGCTCCGTGGCACGTTGCAACGAAGAAGTGGGACCCAGAAGACAAACGTCTCCAAGAATCCATGACGAGTTTGGCAAACGAAAATCTCGGAATGCGGGGCTTCTTTGAAGAAGGGTACTCTGCAGACCACATGCAAGGGGTTTACCTTGGCGGAGTTTGGTTCCCTGACAAGACCCGTGTTGGTTGGTGGAAGAACGGTTATCCAAAGTACTTCGGTAAGATGATCAACGCGGTTAACTTCATGAAGCTGATCATCAAGGTCAACGGCGAACAACTGGACCTGGCTAAGCAGACGCCAAAGGACTTCAAGCTGGACCTTGACATGAAGCGCGGTGTTCTGACCCGTGAATTCACGGTTGAAATTGGTGGCACGGAAATGTACTTCCACTTTGAACGTTTTGTTTCCGCCGTTCAAAAGGAATTAGTTGGTCAACGCCTCCACATCAAGAACCGTGGTAACGGTGACGCGAAGGTTGAAATTACCAGCATGATTGATGCGGACGTCTACAACGAAGACGCCAACTACGACGAACAATTCTGGAACGTCCTCAACAAGAAAGCGAAGGGCGAACGTGCTGAATTAACTTCCATGACTAAGAAGAACGACTTCGGCACGCCACAGTTCATCGTCGGCATGCAAAGCACGACCAAGACCGACCTGGACCACGAAGGCGACGGGACGGACGAAAAGGACGCCTACAACACCTTTGCCGGAACGGTGGCTGCTGGTAAGGAAATTAACTTCGAAAAGCGGACCGTGGTTGTTACTTCACGGGACTTCGATACCGAAGAAAAGATTGAAAAGCACCTGGACGAATTAAGCGACCAGTTCGACGGCCAAAGCTACGACGACCTGCTGGACCCTCACGTGAAGGAATGGGCTGACCGGTGGACCAAGTCTGATGTTGAAATTGATGGTGACGAAGGGGCCCAACAAGGGATTCGTTTCAACCTCTTCCAACTCTTCTCCACTTACTACGGTGAAGACTACCGCCTCAACATTTCACCAAAGGGCTTCACTGGTGAAAAGTACGGTGGTGCCACTTACTGGGACACTGAAGCTTACTGTATCCCGGTTTACCTGGGGGTTGCTAACCCAGAGATTGCTCGTAACCTGCTGATGTACCGTTACAAGCAACTCGATGGTGCCTACGTCAACGCCCAACAACAAGGTCTGAAGGGGGCCCTCTTCCCGATGGTAACCTTCAACGGGATTGAATGCCACAACGAATGGGAAATCACCTTCGAAGAAATTCACCGGAACGGTGACATCGCCTACGCAATCTACCTGTACACGAAGTACACCGGCGACAAGTCTTACGTTCTCCACGAAGGTGCTAAGGTCCTGACCGAAATTTCACGGTTCTGGGCTGACCGGGTTCACTACTCACAAAACAAGAACAAGTACATGCTCCACGCCGTAACTGGTCCGGATGAATACGACAACAACGTTAACAACGACTGGTACACTAATCTGCTTTGCCGGTGGACGCTGAAGTACACCCTGGAAATTTTGGATGAAGTTGACGCCGACGTGGCTAAGAAGCTGAACGTTTCCGAAGACGAGAAGCGGCGTTGGAAGGGTATTGCTGACAACATGTACCTGCCATATGATAAGCAAAGAGACATCTTCCCAGAAAACGATGGCTACATGGACAAGGACCTGACCCCCATTTCTGAAATCCCTAGTGACCAACTGCCACTGAACCAACACTGGTCATGGGACCGGATCCTGCGTTCACCATACGTCAAGCAGGGTGACGTCATCCAAGGCCTCTGGGACTTCATCGATGACTTTACGAAGGAACAGAAGAAGCACAACTTTGACTTCTACGAACAATACACCGTTCACGAATCAAGCCTGTCCGCTTCGGTTTACTCCATCATCGCTTCTGACATTGGTTATGAAGACAAGGCCGTTGAACTGTACGAACGTTCCGCACGGCTCGACCTGGACAACTACAACAACGATACTGCCGATGGTCTGCACATTACTTCCATGACTGGTTCATGGCTGGATATCGTTCAAGGCTTTGCTGGGATGCGGGTTCGTGATGGACAACTCCACTACGCACCATTCTTGCCAAAGAAATGGAACTCCTACCAATTCCGTCAAATGTTCCGTGGCCGGATCTTGAAGGTAACTGTTGATAAGAACGGGACCAAGATTGACTTGGTATCCGGTGACCCAATCACGATTGACCTTGACGGTAAGAAACTGGAATTAAAGTAATTCTGGGAGGCAGTTAAGAATGAGTTTTGAAGATTTAAAAGGTTTTGCCTTTGACCTCGACGGTGTGATTGCCGATACGGCCCGTTTTCACGGCCAAGCATGGCACCAGTTAGCAGACAAGGTTGGTACAGAGTGGACTCAAAAACTGGCGGACAGCTTGAAGGGTGTTAGCCGGATGGACTCTTTGGAACTAATCCTGAAGGCCGGTGGCCACGAAAATGACTACAGCCAGGACGAAAAGGTTGCCTTGGCAACGGAAAAGAACGATAACTACATTAAATTAGTTGAAACCCTAACTCCGGCAGATATTCTACCCGGAATGAAGGCCTTCTTGGATGAATTGAAGGCTAACGGTTACCACATCGTGCTAGCTTCCGCATCCAAGAACGCTCCTAAGGTATTAAAGTACTTACAGATTACGGATTATTTTGAAGGGATTGTTGACCCTGCCAAGCTTACCCATGGCAAGCCAGACCCAGAGATTTACAGTGAAGCTGCTAAATTGATGAACCTCCCGGCTAACCAGGTTACTGGTTTGGAAGATGCCCAAGCAGGGATTGAATCCATTAACCGGGCGGGTGAGACTTCAATTGGTTTTGGAGCTTCCTTAAAGGATGCTGACGTCAAGTTTGACCAAACCGGTGAAGTTTCACTGGCTGCTATTAAGAAGCAAATGGGCTAACAACTCTCTATACAACCTATCAATCTAACTATTACCGTTTGCTTCTTAACTAAAAGTCGACCAGCATTGCCTGGTCGGCTTTTTTGATGAAGCTGGAAAAAAGCATCAGAGTGCTCCGTATGGCTAGTATAGGACGATCGTTAGCACGGTACGGGCTGGCGATTGTCCGTAATCAAATAGACTTGCTTCGCGGCGCTAGCCACTAGGAGCACGCTTCGATGCGAAGCAAGCCTATTTGGTTTTTCCGCGATTATTATGTAACATTCGAGAAATAACCCAAGCTACTAACCAAAAGTCTGAAACTTGAAAGCCCTGAATTGCAATGAAATCATTGTGGTTCAGGGCTTTTGGACGAAAAAAATAAAAAACGCAAGAACTCTTACGCTATACTTTAAGTGTCAAAATCAAAGTAGAAAAGAGTCTTGCGCTATGCAAATTATAAACCATTTCAGTACTGAAAACGATTCTCAAAACATTATTTCTCACTTCTTAAGCCTAATTGGTCTAGCTAAGCTAACTCACAGGGTGAATTTTAAGCGTCACTCATTATGTTCATTGAAAATGATCGTAGCTTGGTTAATGACAGCTCATTTTGAGCGTCTTTCGATCAATCGTGCTCATCCAGATTGCCATTTTACCCCAAGAACGGCACGGAATGTTTTGAATGATGGCCGTATTAACTGGCAGAAATTAGTCTGTTTAGTAGCGATTCAATTAATTCGCATCTTAACCCCGTTTATTGATGGTCGACGTCGTTTGGCATTAGTGCTTGATGATACTCTGTTAGCACGTCGTTGGTCCCAAAAGACTGAATTATTAGCCAAGACCTATGACCACGATAAGCACGAGTATGTAAATGGTTACCGTGGCTTAACTCTCGGTTGGAGTGATGGTAATACTTTTTTGCCTATTAATTTTGCTTTAATGTCAACTCACCAGCCTGCTAATCTGATTGGATGCTTAGCGCAGATTACTGACCAACGTCAAATTGCCGGTCAAAGAAGGGCTCAAGCTCAACGCCCAATGAACCAAGTGGCTCTAGAATTGATTAGACAAGCGCAAACACTAGGCGTGTCAGCTAAATACGTCCTTTTTGATTCTTGGTACAGTTCGCCGAAGATGTTTTGGCAACTCGCTCAGCTTCAGCTTTTTGGTGTGGGTATGCTCAAACGCAGCGCAAAAGTCTATTATCGATATCGTGGTCGTCACTATAGCATTAAGGGTCTTTATCAACGTTTAGCAGCTTCTAAAATGAATTGTCGGCATCACTATCTTTACAGCAGTGTCATTCAAGCCCAATATCATGGCCATCAGTTTCCGCTAAAAGTGGTTTTTGTATCCAAAAAGGGGCACCGTCAGGACTACCTAGTTTTAGCGACCACTAACTTAGCTATGCGGCCAGAAGAAATCATTCAATTGTACGGACGCCGCTGGCAAATTGAGACCTATTTCAAAGCTGCTAAGCAGTATTTAGCTCTTAATCGATCACAAATTCAAAGTTACGACGGTCAATGTGGTTATATTGCCGTCACCATGATTACTTATGACTTATTGGCTTGGCAAGAACGACTTAATACTGATGATCGCACAATTGGTGGACTCTTTTACATTATGAATCAAGCACTGCCAGATATTCGTTTTATGGACGCATTGGTCTACTTATTTCATGAACTGGGTCGAGCTGAGCTCAGCCTAACTGATCACATTGATGACATCATTAATCGATTCATAGCTCAGTTGCCAATAACGATCCAAAAAGCATTGAATACTGGCATCTAAAAGTCTAATTTAGGCTGAGAAAAGCCGAAGCTGACGCAGCTCCGGCTAGTTTTCGTGCTTTCAAGTTTCAGCCAAAAGTTATATAATACAAGTAAACGAGAAAGGATGGTACTTATGGTCGAATTAAAGAATATTAACTCTATTTACCACTTGAACAATGGGGTGAAGATTCCTTGCGTTGGTTACGGGACGTTCAGAACTCCCGCTGACGTTGCAGAAAAGGCAGTTGCCGATGCGATTGACGTTGGCTACCGGCTGATCGACACAGCGGCCGTCTACGGCAATGAAGAAGCGGTCGGCAAGGGAATCAAGGACTCCGGTATTGACCGGCACCGCCTCTTCATCACCAGCAAGCTCTGGAACGACCACCGCGGCTACGAGAAGGCTAAGCAGGCCATTGACGAAACACTGCAGCGGATGCAGCTCGACTACCTGGACCTCTACCTGATCCACTGGCCAGCTAACCAGAAGCAATTTGGAACCAAGGCGGCCGAAATTAACGCCGAAACCTGGCGGGCAATGGAAGAGGCTTACCATGAAGGAAAGATTCGGGCCCTCGGTCTCAGTAACTTCATGCCCCACCACATTGTGGACCTGATGCGGACCGCAGAAGTGGCCCCAGCGGTTGACCAGATTGAGGTCCACCCCGGCTGGCCACACGTTGAGGAAGTCAAGTACCTGCAAGCTCATAACATCCTGGTCGAAGGGTGGGCACCGCTGGGTGGTCAGGGCGCCAAGGTCATGACCAATAAGACGATGCTCCAATTGGCCGACAAGTACGGTAAGACGGCGGCCCAAATCTCCCTGCGTTGGTTGATTCAGCGGGGCGTCCTCCCACTGCCAAAGTCCACCCACAGGGAACGGATGGTCCAAAACACCCAGCTCTTTGACTTTGAACTCAGCGATGAGGATATGAAGAAGATTGAGGCCCTGCCAAACCTTGGCGGCCAGTGTGCTGACCCTGACGACGTGGACTTCTAGGAGGAATCGCGATGCAGTTTATTAAAACCGACGCCAACGTTGACCTGGCGGAAAACATCGTCGAGACAGCCAGTCAAACCGTTACCCACCTGGTGATTCCGGCGGGCAAGGCTGTCCCTAAGCACCACGTTCCGTACGACGTTATTGTGGTACCCATCAAGGGGAAGGTTATCTTTGGCGACGTTGACCACGACCACCATGAGACCTTGGTACCCGGGGATATCGTGAAGATGGCTCCCGGTGAATGGCACGACCTTAAGGCAGTCGACGATACCGAAGTAATGGTAATTAAGTCGAAGTTGCAATAGTTAAAAACAAGCTGGGAAAAAAGCAGTAGAGTGCTCCGTATGGCTAGTATAGGACGATTGTTGGCACGGTACGGGCCGGCAATTGTCCGTAATCAATGGACTTGCTTCGCGGCGCTAGCCACTAGGAGCACGCTTTTTTTCCGCGATTACTGCATAATATTCGGAAAAATGAAAGAGGCTGGTGAGATAACAAAGTTTTCTCCCAGCTTCTTTTCTGTGCTATGGTAGAAATAGTATTTTCAGAGTAAGGAAGGCTATTAAATGGCAAAGCAGAAGAAAGAGCACATTTTTACGAAGGACGTTGTGCTGGTCATGGCCGCATCGTTTTTCTTTATGTTTAGTAACATGTATTGCAACCCCCTGATCAACGGCTACGCGAAGAGTCTTGGCGCCAGTGGGGCCTTTGCGGGGGTAATTGTGGGGATGATGAGTATCGTTGCCATGTTCCTGCGGCCAATTGCCGGGAACCTGACCGACCATTTTTCCAAGTACCAACTGTCGTTTGTTGGTGGGGCCCTGAGTTTCATTGGGGTCTTGGGCTACGTTTTTACGCCAAATAGCGTGGTTCTTTTGCTTTGTCGGTTGGTCAACGGGCTGGGCTACGTCTTGTGCACAGTCTGCATGACGACCTGGCTTTCCTACTTGGTACCCTTCTCCCATGTGGGGGAGGCAATGAGCTTCTACGGCTTGATGAACGCCCTGGCAATGTCGCTGGCCCCGGCAATCTCAATTGATATCTACCCGGTCATTGGCTACCGGCTCGCAATCATTATCTCCGCCTTGGCCGCCCTGATGGTGGTCGTCACCATCCAATTCGTCCACAACCGGGCGCTGCCAACCGCCAAGGGACCAATCGATAAGGGGCACTTCCACCTGAAGATCATTCAACACGATTCTATCCCCATTGCGGCGATGATTGCCCTGTTTGCCATCCCGTACTTCGCCACCCAGGCGGATATCGTCAGCTACACCGAACAGCGCCACCTGCCGATTGCTGTCGGGGCCTACTTCTTGATCTACGCGATCGTCCTTCTGGCCATCCGGCTCTTCTTGCGGAACCAGTTCGACACGGTCCGCTTTGGGATCTGGCTGGTTGCCAGTTTAGTGGCCACCGCCTTTTACCTGGTAATGCTGGCAGTAATGCACACGAACTGGGAAATGGCCCTGGCCGCTGCGGGGATGGCCTTTGGTTACGGGACCATTTATTCGGTCTGCCAGTCAACGGCGATGATGCTCGCGCCCCAAAGCGAACGGGGGCTGGCCAGTGCGACCTTCTTCTTGGGCCTGGACATCGGGATGTCACTAGGCCCAATCCTCGGGGGGTTAATCGACGACTTCCTACCGGTTGCCTTCTTCTATCCGGTAATGCTAATCATTGTTCCGCTGATCCTGTTGATTTACCTCGGCAACCGCAAGAAGCTTAATGGGGCGGTTGTTAAGCACCAGGACATAGAGTAGGGGTCGACGATGAAAAAGATTTGGCAAGAACTTCAACACGCAAACCGGCAGTTTTACCGCCACTGGATTTCATACCTGACCCTCTTCATTAGCGTGGACCTAATCATCCAGTTAATTTGGATTCCCATCTTTCGCCTGATTACGACCTTTGCCCTCCAGGCGGGGGAGATCCCCTTTGTCTCCTACCAAAATGTGGTGACGATTGTGACCCACCACCCCATTGTTGTCCTGGTCCTTTTGGCAGAGCTGGTTGCTATCCTCCTGGTAGTTTACGGCCAGTTTGCCATGATTCTGTTAGGAGTCAAGGAGATTAGGACGGAGCAGCTGGGGGCCCGCCGGTTGATCAGGGCCACCTTGGCCCGGCTGAAGGACTTGCGCATGAGCTCCCTCCTGGTCTTACTGGGTTATTTTGTCTTGGTGGTTCCCTTCGCTGACCTGGTCTTTCGGACCCCGCTGCTTGCGAAGGTGCAAATCCCCCAGTTTATCCTGGACTACCTGACGCGAAGTGACCTGCTGCTCACTGTCCTCCTGGCCTTTTACGCGGTGATGATCATCCTGGGCGTCCGTTTTCTCTATGCCTTGCCCCTGATGGTTTACCGAGGCCAGCGGCCCAAAGCGGCCCTCAGGGCAAGCTGGCGACAGACCCGGCGCGGTAAATGGTGGCCGGCAATTGCCCGCCTCATCGTGGTGAGCCTGACAGGAGCAATCATCGCTGCTATCCTGTATGCCGCGACGGTGGGCGCTCAGTTTGCCGCGGACCACTTCCTTGGTAAGGGCGCGTATTACTTTGGAATCTTCGACATGCTGGTGGTCCAACTTGGCAGTGAGCTCTTTGCGGCCTGGGTCGGGACCGTCACGATCAACGTTGTCTTCAAGCAATTTGTCGGCCCGGCCAGTGGGGACCACTTTGCAACCTCACGGGGATTGAAGGCGGTCACCGTTGTTGCGGTCGGCCTGCTTACGTTTATCACCGTTGTTGGTAACGCCCTCTACCTCAGCGGTAGCGAGGACCAGCGGCCAGTGACCGTCTCCCACCGGGGCGTGGCGGACGAAAACGGGGTCCAAAACACCATTCCGGCGATGGAAAAGACCCACCGCCTCCATCCGGATTACATTGAAATGGACGTTCACGAAACTAAGGACCACCAGTTTGTCGTCCTCCACGACGAAAATCTGAAGGAACTGACCGGGGTCAACAAGACGCCCCACCAGCTGACCCTCCGCCAGCTGACCAAGCTGACTGCCCGGGAAAACGGTCACCAGGCCAAGATTGCCAGCTTCGATGACTACCTGAAAACAGCTGACCGCCTCCACCAGAAGCTACTGGTCGAAGTTAAGACGACCCCGCAGGATTCGGCGGGGATGCTGCGGCGTTTCGTCCGGCAGTACGGGCCCACTTTGGTTGCCCACCACGACCAGCTCCATTCCCTGGACTACAGCGTGGTTACGGGCCTGAAGAAGTACGACCCCCACTTGGACGTCCTCTACGTTCAGCCCTATAATTTCACCTACCCGAACACGGTTGCCAACGGCTACTCAATGGAGTATTCGACCTTGACTTACGACTTCATCACCCTGGCCCACCTTCAGCACAAGTGCGTCTACGCCTGGACGGTCAACGATGATCAGGTGATGAAGCAGATGATGTACAAGAACGTCGACGGCATCATTACCGACAACCTGGTGGAACTCAACCAGGCCATCGCCAGCTACGAGGGACACCAAAGCTATGCTCAGCGGATTTTGAACTACATTATGGTCGTGCCGACGAGCACGGAATTCGCGCCGTAAGGGAATCTTAAGAAAAGGACCGTCAGATTGTAATAAAGCACTGGTATAATTTAGTAGTTAATAAAAGGAATGGTGATTACAGTGTCAATCTATGGACCATACGAACAAAGTCTGTCCGCGGTCTTGACGCGGGTCGAACAGGAAATCCAACAACTGAACCAGCAGACCCTGGATGACCACCAGCCCAAACTATACGAGCACCTGATTGGGCGGGTGAAGGACCCGGATAGCATGGTGGAAAAGTGCCACCGGAAGGATTATCCGGTGACCACCTACGCGGCCCTTCGCCAGTGCCATGATGCCGTTGGGGTCCGGCTGGTCTGTAACTTTATCAGTGACATCACCCGCTGCCTGAAACAGATTCGGCAGGCGGACTGGTGCACGGTCGTCAAGGAAAAGGACTACATTACTAACGCTAAGCCCAACGGTTACCGGAGCTATCACCTGATTTTGGACGTGGTGGCCCCGTTTGAAGACGTGGATGGCCACCAACCAGGGCACTTCTATGTGGAAATCCAGCTGCGGACGATTGCGATGGACTCGTGGGCCAGTCTGGAACACGAATTGAAGTACAAGCACAACATCAAGAATCCTGAACGAATCGGCAAGGAGCTGAAGCGGTGCGCCGACCAGCTCGCCTCCTGCGATGTCCAGATGCAGACGATTCGACAGCTAATTCAAGAAGGATAGGTGAGGACATGCGAATTCTGCTAGCAGAAGATGAAGAACAGCTGGCCCGGGTATTAAAGATGGCTATGACCAGCAGCGGCTATACAGTGGACGCCGTTGATAACGGGCAAAAGGCGGTTGACCTGGCAAAGGAGAACGCCTATGACGTGATTATCTTAGACATCATGATGCCTGTTAAGGATGGAATCACGGCCCTCAAGGAAATCCGGGAAAGTGGTAACCAGACCTACGTGATCATGCTGACGGCGATGGCCGAAGTCGATGACCGGGTCAACGGCCTTGATTCCGGGGCGGATGACTATATTACCAAGCCCTTCTCGCTCAGGGAACTCCTGGCGCGCTTGCGGTCACTGGAGCGGCGGACGACTACGAGCAAACAGGCCCTCCACTTTGACGACCTCACCCTGGATAGCGAGGAGCAGGTGATGGAAAGCAGCAATTCCATCAGTCTGACCCGGGAGGAGACGCAGATGCTGGCGTACTTGATCCGTAATGCTGGTAAGCCCCTGTCCCCAGCCGCTATTCTTGATAACGTGTGGGGAAACGAGAAAGCGGACGAAGAGGACGTCTGGATTAACATTTCCTACCTTCGTCAGAAGCTATCCTCGATTCAGTCGCACGCCCAGATTGCGGGTGAAAAGGGCGGCCTTTACATGCTGAAGGAGTGATGCTAAATGATTCAGCACTTTCGTAACCGGTTCATCGTTTTTTCCACCTGTGCGCTAATCCTGGTGATTATCCCCATCATCGGTGGCCTGAGTGCCATCACTTACTTTCAGTCCCGGCGGGAAGTTAATTCTGTCCTGACCATCCTGGTCAATAACGAAGGGCAGATGCCGCGGGGCCAGGTGAAGAACCAGCCGGCGATTATTCCCCAGCCGCACTTTACCCGGGAAAGCCTATCCCAGTACCGCTTCTTTAGCGCGACCATCCCGGATGGCAAGGGACCGATCAGGATTGATAACCAGCATATCCTGTCGGTCAGTCCCGCTGAAATTAAGCGCCTGGCCCAGCGGGTGCAGGAGCGGCAAAAAGGCCAGGGACAAGTACTCTACCGGCAGACGGTCTATGCCTATAAGCGCAAGCACGTCAAGGGCCAGACCACGATTGTCTTTTTGGACGAAAGCCTCTTAATGGCCAAGACCTGGGCAATTATTTATGTCGGCCTATTGCTCGGTGTTATTAGCTTGGTTATCTATACCACCATCTTGATCCTCTTCTCCCGCCGGGCAATCCGGCCAATCATTGAGGCCGAACACCGGCAAAAGGAATTCATCACCAACGCCGGGCACGAACTGAAGACCCCGTTGACGGTGATTGAGGCTAACACGGAGATGCAGGAGCTGACCAGCGGGGAGAGTGAACTGACGACTAGCACCAAGCAGCAGGTCCGCCGGTTGACCGAGTTGATCAACCACCTGGTTTCCCTGGCCCGCCTGCAGGAGCAGCCAACTTTTACCATTGAGCCCGTTAACGTCAGCCAGGTTACTAACAAGGTGGCTGATGGAATGGCCAACGTGGCCAAAGGGGATGGCCATCACTTCAGTAAGCAGGTGGCCCCAGGGCTGATGATCAACGCCGACGAGAACTACTTCTATGAACTGGTCAGCATCCTCCTGGATAACGCCAACAAGTACTGTGACCCGGATGGCGAAGTTAGTGTCGCCCTCCGGCTAAGCAAGCGGAAGAAGGGGGTTATCCTGACGGTGACCAACAGCTATGCCAAGGGCGACCAGGTCGACTTCAACCGCTTCTTTGAGCGTTTCTACCGGGAAGACAAGGCCCGGACAGTTAACAAAAAGGCCGGCTTTGGCATCGGCTTGTCGATGGCCCAGATGATCGTTCGTAACTTTGGCGGCAAGATTAGCGCCCACTACGCTGATGGAAAAATTTCTTTTGTGGCGGCGTTTAAGGCGGTCAATAATAAAAAGAAATAATTAAAAGGTCCTCACACCGAAATTGGTATGAGGACCTTTGATGTTTAAGTAACACGGCTTCTAATAGTCACCATTCATGATGGAGTTCTTGACGATTACGTAGTCAACTTTGCGGATGGACTCGAGATCGCGGCCCCCGGCATAGGAAATCGAGGACTGGAGGTCTTCTTGCATTTCCTGCAGGGTGTCCTTAATGGAGCCCCGGAACGGAACCAGCATCTGCTTGCCTTCCACGTTCCGGTAGGCGCCCTTCTGTACTTCAGAGGCGGAACCCCAGTACTGCTTATACTGCTTGCCATCAATCGTGATGACGTGGCCAGGGGACTCCAGGTGACCGGCCAGCATTGAACCGATCATGACCATTGAGGCCCCGAAACGGACAGACTTGGCAATGTCGCCGTTGTGGCGGATCCCCCCATCGGCGATGATTGGCTTCCGGGCGGCCTTTGCACAGAGACGGATGGCGGCGAGCTGCCAGCCACCTGTTCCAAAACCAGTTTTTAGCTTGGTGATGCAGGCCCTACCGGGCCCGACCCCCACCTTAGTGGCATCGGCCCCGGCATTTTCCAGGTCCCGGACCGCTTCCGGCGTGGCAACGTTCCCGGCCGTGACAAAGCTACCGGGAAGCTGCTTTTTAATGTACTTAATCATTTTGATGACAAAATCCGAATGACCATGGGCAACATCGATTGTAATGTACTCCGGAAGTAAATGTTCGGCTTTTAACTGGTCAATGAAGTCGTACTCCGCATCCTTGATACCCACGGAGATGGAAGCAAAGAGCTGCCGTTCGTGCATCCGTTTGACGAAACCAAGGCGGTCGGCCGGTTCGAACCGGTGCATTACGTAGTAGTAGCCGTTTTGGGCGAGCCATACGGCCAGGTCCTCATCAATCACACTTTCCATGTTGGCCGGAACCACCGGGATTTTAAAGGTCTTCGGACCAAACTTGACGCTGGTGTCGGCATCCTTCCTACTCTTGATAATGCACTTGTTAGGGATTAATTGGATATCATCATAATCGAACGTTTCCACGGCAATGACTCCTTTTTGTTAAAAATTACCGTATGCTATTATGCACTAAAGATGGGGACCCGTCAATAATAAGAGCGTACATTTTTTGAGTAATTTTTAAAAATTGTTCGAAAAAGCATTGACCTTCGCCGGCAATTTCGGTAGGATAGTGAAGTAAAAACGTCTTTTTACGAAAATAAACGATGAGGTGAAAATAATGTCATCAGTTGTTATTGTTGGTAGTCAATGGGGAGACGAAGGGAAAGGTAAGATGACCGATTACCTGAGTCAAAACGCGGACGTGGTCGTTCGTTCCCAGGGTGGAAACAATGCGGGTCACACCATCGCTTTTGATGGTAAGAAGTTTGCCCTGCGGTTAGTACCATCTGGTATTTTTGGAAAGGACAAGTTAGCGGTTATTGGTAACGGTGTTGTTATCAACCCACCGGCCTTGTTGAAGGAATTGCATTACCTCCAAGACAACGGGATTGACACCTCTGGTCTCCGGATTTCAAGCCGGTCACACGTTACCTTCCCGTACCACATCCTTTTGGATAAGTGCCAAGAAAAGGCGAAGGGTGACCACAAGGTTGGGACGACCAAGAACGGGATTGGCCCCACTTACATGGACAAGGTTTCCCGGGTCGGCATCCGGATGTGCGACTTACTGGAAAAGGACACCTTCAAGATCAAGTTACAACGGAACCTGGCAAAAAAGAACGAACTGTTCACCAAGCTCTACCACGTTGACCCCATCAACTTTGATGATATTTTTGAAAGTTACTATGAATACGGTCAAGAACTGAAGAAGTACGTCACCGACACTGCCCGGATCGTCAACGACGCAATTGACGACGGTAAGCGGGTCCTCTTTGAAGGAGCCCAAGGGGTAATGCTGGACGTTGACCAAGGGACCTACCCATACGTTACTGCTTCTAACCCAATCGCCGGTGGTGTCTGCACTGGGGTTGGGATTGGCCCTAACAAGATTGACACCGTTGTCGGAATCTGCAAGGCTTACTCTACCCGGGTCGGTGCCGGCCCGTTCCCGTCTGAACTGACTGATGAGGTTGGTGACCAAATTCGGGAAACCGGTCACGAATACGGGACCGTTACCGGGCGGCCACGGCGGGTTGGCTGGTTCGACAGTGTGGCAATGCGCCACGCACGGCGGGTATCGGGCCTTTCCTGCCTGAGCCTTAACCTGCTGGACGTCTTGACCGGCCTGAAGACCATCAAGATCTGCAAGGCCTACAAGCTTGACGGCAAGGAGATCGACTACTACCCAGCTAGCCTGAAGGAGCTGGAACGCTGTGAACCGGTTTACGACGAACTGCCTGGTTGGGACGAAGACATCACTGGTGTTAAGAAGTTCGAAGACCTGCCAGAAAATGCCCAAAACTACTTGAAGCGGGTTAGTGAATTATCCAATGTTCCGTTGGCCACCGTTTCGGTTGGGGCTGACCGGATCCAAACAATTATTGTTAAGGACCCATGGGACATTGCCGAAAAGTAATTAAAGATTTTAATAAGTAAGAGGCTGGGAGAAAACTTTGTTTTCTCACCAGCCTCGTTTAGTTCTCCGAATATTACATAGTAATCGCGGAAAAAAGCGTGCTCCTAGTGTCTAGCGCCGCGAAGCAAGTCCATTGATTACGGACAATCATTGGCCCGTACCGTGCCAACAATCGCCCTATACTAGCCATACGGAGCATTCTGATGCTTTTTTCCAGCTTCTTCTTTTGCTATGATAAACACGGTATAATTAGGGCAATAATCTAAGCGAGGTATTAAATAAATGGCTAAAGTTGAAATTACTATGGTCCGTCACTACCTGGACTGGCCCCTTCACCAAACTATCAACCAGACTGACCTGATGACCCAGTTGGGCGTGCACGCCACGGGCGTCAATGGTGAGGACCTGACAAACAAGGTTGTCCTAAACTTAACCCAGGTCAACATTGACCAGCAGGGTGAGTACCCGGTCGCACTAAGCGTCATGGATGCTAGCGGGCAGACCGCCCAGGAGTCGGTGACGCTGCACATCCGGCCAGCCAGTCAGGTTGAGTCACCAGCTAAAGCAACACCGCAAGCACCGACCAAGAAGAAGCACTACTGGGCAATTGCTGCCCTGGTTGTGATTATCCTCCTACTGGTATGGTGGGGAGTCAGTGCTCACAACCGGGCCCAGCAACAGGAGCAGGCAGCAAATAATAATCAGCAAAGTAGCCAGATTGAGCAGAATTCTAGCAGCATTTCGAAACTAAGCTCGGATAACCAGAAGCTGGCAAACCAGGTTGCCCAGCTGAAGGGGGCGGCCCAACAGTACCAAAAGGATCACGACCAGCAGGCCTTGAACAACCGTTTGGATAAGATTGAGTCCCAGAACCAGCAGCTCCAGGATCAGACCCAGAATTCTAGCACCCGGGAGCACTTAACTCAGGTAACGAACGTGGTCAACAAAGTTCGCCAGGATCCAGAAGACGGGGTTAACGTGGTGAACAACCTGAAAAAGCAGCCGGGCTTTGACCAGATTTGGGACGCGGTTTCGCAGAAGTTGTCCTCCTGGCTCGACCGCTTTAGCAACTAATAATTGACAGTTAATTCTTGGCCGATTAAAATAAAGTAAATACCCTTTAAGTGGCCCCGTGAGACCAGCAAGGAACGATGAAGAAAGTAACTGAGTTCTCCGTTAGTTTACGATGCTGATGGAGGGCTTTTTTAAGATGGAATTGAGGATGGATAAAGGAGGAGCAGAAAAATGGCACATGAAATTGTTGATGGGTCTAGTATGCAACGGGCGCTGACCCGGATTACCTACGAAATTATTGAACAAAACAAGGGGGTCGAGAACCTGGTCTTTGTCGGCATCAAGACCCGGGGAATCTACCTTGCTAAGCGGTTAGCCAAGCGGCTCGACCAGTTGGAAAACGTTGATGTTCCAGTGGCAGCACTCGACGTTTCCTTGTATCGTGATGACCGGCACGTTCCGGATAACCACGTTGAGCCAACTGTACGGACGAAGCAGCTAGATGTTAATATTACCGACAAGCACGTTATCCTGGTTGACGACGTACTGTTCACGGGACGGACGGTCCGAGCCGCTCTGGATGCCCTGATGGATATGGGCCGGCCGAAGCGGATTTCGCTGGCGGTTTTGGTAGACCGGGGGCACCGGGAACTGCCAATCCGGCCGGACTTTGTGGGTAAGAACATCCCAACGGCGGCGGACGAGACGGTCCACGTTGCTGTGGAGGAATATGACGGTCATGAGGATATAACGATTGAAAGAAACTGAGTGCGGAGCGGCCAAAAAGCGGGCCGTATGATTAGCACGGCAAAAGGGCTGGGCGCAAAAGCGTCCGGCCCTTTTGCCATGCTAAGCACTAGACGCGCGGCCGCAGAGCACGTTATCCTTGAAGGAAAAGAGATTAGAAATGAAACCCAAGAAACGACTATGTAACGCGTCGAGTTCGGCCTGTAGCTAGACAGTAGGTCCGGCGGCCCGGAGCACGTTACCGAGAAAATCAAAAATCACCAGCAGGCTCACTTGCTGGTGATTTTTAAATTATAATAGAGTCAACAAGATGTGGGGGTGCAGTTATGGCGTACAGTTTTAAAAAAGAGCAGAAAGACTTATATAACCCGGGAAAGCGCCCGATGGTAATTGATGTTCCTGCCATGAATTACTTGGCAGTTCGGGAGCACGGTGACCCTAACGAGACTAACGGTGAGTACCAACAATCGCTGCAGTTGCTGTACCCGGTTGCTTACACCATTAAGATGAGCAAGAAGGGTGACCACCACATTCCGGGATACTTTGACTTCGTAGTCCCGCCACTTGAGGGTTACTGGTGGCAAGAAGGTGTTAAGGGGGTCGATTACCAGCATAAGGAACGGTTCAACTTTATTTCGATGATTCGGTTGCCTGACTTTGTTGATCGGGCAACGTTTGACTGGGCGATTCAAACGGCACAGGCCAAAAAAGACGGCGACTTCTCTAAGGTGGAGTTTTTACCTCAGCACGAAGGTCTGTGTGTCCAGGCGCTCCACATTGGCTCTTACGATGATGAACCGGAAACGGTGGCTAAGCTGCATGACTTCATTGCCAAAAAAGGCCTCCAGTTGGACATTAATGACCACCGTCACCACCACGAACTGTACCTTTCTGATCCCCGGCGGACGCAGGAAGCAAACCTGAAAACAGTTCTCCGGTTACCCGTTAAATAGTTTTTATTGCATTTGCAACAAAATCGTTATAGTATTTGAGCAAGGAGTTTTATCATGGTTGATATTTTACGCGAGATTGGAATGATTGACCGGGCGCTGGATTCAATCGCCAACATTGAGTTTAAGAAGGTTGACCTGGCGCGGGGGCAGTACCTGTACCTTGTTCGGATCTACGAGCACCCAGGAATCATTTCGGAACAGTTATCCAACCTGATAAAAGTTGATCGTACCACCATCGCCCGGGCAGTAAAGAAATTAGAGGCAAACGGCCTGATCGAACGGCGCCGGGACCCCGACAACAAGAAGATCAAGCACCTTTACGTTACCGCAAAGGGAAAGCAGGTTTACCCCTTCATCATTCGGGAAAATGAACACTCGAATGCTGTTGCCCTTAAGGGGTTCACGGAAAAAGAGGCCGAGCAGTTGCACGACTTCCTTAGTCGGGCCCGCCACAATATTGACGGTGACTGGGACTTTGTAAAGCATGGTGGCAAACGGAAATACTAGTGTTCGAGGAGTGCAAGATTGTGCAAAAAGTAGTTGTCGACCAGAGTTTCTGGGAAATCTTCCCAGATGCGCAGGTCAATATCCTATATGCAAACGGTATTGATAACCACAATGATCAGGCCAAGCTAACGGAGCGTCAGCAACTGTTGAAGGACGCCACCGCTGCGGCGGGTCAGTTTCTAACGAACGAGACCTTCCGCCTGAACCCGGTTGTTGACCAGTGGCGGGGCGCCTTCCAGCAGTTTAAAAAGAAAAAGGGTGCCCGTTCTTCGATTGAGGCGCTGCTGAAACGGGTTAACCAGGGCCGCAACTTTGACCCGATTGACCCCCTAGTGGACGTGTATAACAGTGTTTCCCTGACTTATGGTGTCCCGGTGGGAATCGAGGACCGGGACAAAATTGCCGGTGACATGCACCTGGGCCAGGTTGATGGGGGTCAATCCTTCCAGCCGGTTGGGGCCGACGGGGATGAACCGACCCTGCCAGGTGAGGTTGCCTACTATGACGACCAGGGTGCTGTCTGCCGGTGTCTAAACTGGCGGGATGCCCAGCGGACAATGCTGACGGCGGATTCACAAAACATTGTGGCCGTGATTGAAGCGGTCAATCCGGAGCAGTCGACCCGGGCCAATGAGGCAATGGAAGAACTAAGTAAGCTTATCAACCGCTACTTCAGTGTTCAGCCAAGCCCGGTTTTCCACCTGACGAAGGGCCAACCGGTTGCGGTTGTTCCAGATAGCATGACAAAATAAAATAAAGAGGCGCTCTAGTATTTTGATTTTTCCAAATACTAGAGCGCCTCTTTATTTCCCGGGAAATTATTTTTCCTTCCAGTAACGGGCATTTATCAATAACTGCTTAGAACGCTGGTCTGCTGGGCGGTAGCCGCGGTTGAACAGGTGCTTGAAGTACATCATATTGTACAGCAAGGCAAATGCCAGTGACGGCCATGGGAAATCTAAGAGCCAGTTCAAACCAAAGAACATGGCAACTAGGGCGTAATCGATATCGAGGACAATCATCAGGATAAAGTTATAGTAGTCACCCCGGAAGAGGGCCGGAAACGGACCAAACCACAAGGTCGTCCATGAGACCCCCACCTTGGAGATGCGGATGTCACCTTGATCATTAACTATCTTTGCGTAATTTGGTGGTAAGGGGAGATTGTTTAAATTGAATGGGTTTTGACCGTTGTTATTGTTGTTGCCAAACGGGTTTTGCATATCTCTTTTCCACTTCTTTCTTATAGATATTAATGATAACACACTCGCCGAGGTCACACTAATTTAATGCCGTAATGATAGCTTGACAATGGCTTCACAACGGGCAGTCTGCGGCATCATATCGATTGGCTGGATGTAATCAACGTGGTAGACACTGTTTAGCCGACGGAGGTTGCGGGCAAGCGATGCCATTCCACAGGAAACGTAGGCAAACTTGCGGGGCTTAACCTTGAGAATTTGCTTGATGAGGGCTTCATCTAGGCCCATCCGTGGCGGGTCAACAACGAGGGCATCAAACTGGTGTCCCTCGGCAAGCCACTTAGGCATCACGTCTTCGGCCTTGCCGACTTCGTAGTGGGCGTTTGTGATGCCGTTAAGCTTGGCATTGGCGTTAGCGTCGGCCACTGCTTCGGGGATGACCTCCATCCCCCGGACTTCCTTAACTCGGGAGGCAAGTGACAGCCCGATTGTCCCAATCCCGGCGTAGGCATCGATCAACGTATCGTTCTTGTCGAGCTCCAGGGCCGCTGCTGCCTGTTCATAAAGGGTCTCCGTTTGTTCCGGGTTGAGCTGCAAAAATGACCGGGCAGAGAGCTTAAAGTCCAGTCCCATTAGGCTCTCGGTGATCGTTTCCTTACCGGCCAGGTGGATCATCTGATCACCCCAGACCAGCGGTGTGTCGCCCGGATTGACGTTTTGCATTACGGAAATGATTTCTGGCAACTGGTCCTTAATTCCTGCTAGTAACTGGTGCTTGTGAATCAGCTTAGGGGTATTGGTAATCAGGGTCAGCTGAATTTCACCGGTTGTCCAGGATTCGCGAACCACAACTGTCTTGATGATCCCGCTGTTGTGGTCCTCATCATAGACCGGGATTTGAAGGCCCTCAATTAGCTTAACGACCGTGTTGACAACTTTCATTGTCCGGGGCATTTGGACGGCACACTCCTGCATGTCAACAATGTCGTGGCTATTGGGCTTATATAGGCCCGCAACCACGTGCCCGTCGACCATTCGAACCGGGAACTGGGCTTTGTTCCGGTAGTGGTACTGTTCCGGTGCAGCAATGGTTGGGCGCACTTCGTAGTTGCGGTAACCGTAGGGCTGGAATTTTTCCAGACTATCAATAACGACCTGGCGCTTAAACTTTAATTGCTCCGGGTAGGCCAAATTTTCTAGTTCGAAGCCACCAGCCACATTAGCATAGCTATCGCGGGGGGTTACACGATACTTGCTCTTTCTTCGGATCCGATGAATCTTGGCCTCAAGAAAACGGGGGTGAACTCTAGTGACCTCTGCCACGACCACTTCACCGGGCAGGGCCCCGGGAACGAAGCAGACCTTGTGCTTAAAATAACCAATTCCGTGACCATTAATCCCCAGCCGCCGGATGGTCAGGGGAAAACGGTCGCTAACATTAACTTCAACTTGTGACGCAGCTTTATCTTTTGCCATGCTTACTCTCCTTATAGTAGTTTCTCTATTTTAGCACATCTCCCCGTTAAGAATGTGACGGCCGGCCCTGTATTGAAAGGGTGACTTTATAATCAAATCTTTGAAAATCATCTAATAATTTAAATAGTAACTAATAATTATTGCCGATTGGTGTCGCTCTTTACCAAAATATAGTAAAATGGCAATGTGAAATGTTGCATAAATTATTATAAGGAAGTGACATGTCTTGAAGATTGCTGCAATTGCAGGATCCAACGCGAACCATTCATATAACCGAATGCTGTTAGAGTTTATTGCGAAAGACCTTCGCGATACTGATGATGTCGATGTGATTGACATTCGCAAGGTTCCCCTCTTTAACGAAAACTACAAAGGAAAGACGCCGAAAGTAGTTGCTGATATTGACCGCCGGGTTGCCGCGGCCGATGCGGTAATTATTGCCAGTCCAGAATATAACCACTCGATCACCTCTGCTTTGAAGAGCATGATTGAATGGCTGTCATACGAACTCCACCCACTAGAAGACAAGCCGGTAATGATTATCGGTGCGTCGACCCATGAGCAGGGTTCTTCCCGTTCCCAAGTTCAATTGCGGGATATCTTGATCTCTCCTGGGGTCAATGCCCATGTCTTCCAAGGTGATGAATTCTTTATGAGCAACGTTGCAGATATGATTGATGAAAATGGCAATATCACTGATGAGGGGACAGTTAGTTTCCTTAATAAGTGCATTAGCGAGTTTAAGCCATACGCAGAAGCAATCAACGGGATGGTTGCTAAAAAGGAGGCGGCAAAGGACTAATGAAGATTTTAGCTTTAGTCGGGACCAACGCAAACTTCTCATACAACCGGATCTTACTTAAGTTTATGAAGAAGCACTTTAAGCAAATGGCCGACATTGAAATTTATGAAATTAGCAAGCTCCCCGCCTTTAGTGTGGACGTTCCGCTGGAAGAACAGACCGAGGTCTGGAAGTTAAAGCAAAAGGTTAAGGCCGCTGACGGGGTCGTGTTCTCAACACCAGAATATGACCACGGGATTCCGGCCGCACTGAAGAGTGCCACGGAATGGCTTTCTTATCATACTGAAGTACTAAAGCACAAGCCAGTCATGGTCGTGGGGGTTTCTTATGGTCGTCAAGCATCTGCCCGCTCCCAAGTCCAGATGCGGCAAATCCTGATTTCACCGGACTGTGATGCTAACTTATTACCCGGCAACGAAGTATTAATTGGTGGGGCTAGCCGCGTATTTTCTAAAGATGGCCGTCTGATCAATGAAGACATGCGCGACAACCTAGAAAAGTGCTTTACTAACTTTATTCAGTATATTCAGGTATTCAAAAACATCGATGAGGAGGAAGTTCAGATGCCAATCAAACGCCCAAAGATTAGCGATGCCTATATTAATTTCCCAACGGGTCGCCTATCATTAAAAGAAGTTCAACAAATTTTCAGTACAATTCCATTTGAGATTGACTTGGTTGATAGTTCTGACCGCTTTGCCTGGTACTCGGACAAGCCAAACCGGGAACACGTCCGGAGCGTGGCTTCCTTAAATGAACCAATTACTGAGTGCCACCCACCGAAGGCTGTACCGATTGTCACCAAGATTATCAACAGTTTCCGTGACGGTGAGAAGGACGTCGTTACCCGTCCACTGTGGATGAACGGCCACCGTTCACTAATCCAATACTATGCCCTGCGTGACATTGACGGCCACTACCTGGGAACCATTGAGTTCACGGGAAGTGTTGAATACATCCTTAACCTCTTCGAAAACGGTGCCTGGGACAACAAGCCAGACGCCACGACTGGTGCTTCTAAGCACGACGATACTAACGAAGCTGCTAGTGAGACGGTTGACGCTTCAACCGGGGCATCCGAAACGGGTAATGACGATGCCGACAATGCTTCAGTAGAGAAAACGGCACCAGTCCAAGCCGACGATAGTGACGCCACTTCTGCAGCTTCAGAAAGCGGTAGTGTTGACGCTGACGACGAAAGTGCGGACGCCACGACTGGTGCTTCCGAAAACTAGGAATGCACGATGGCAAGCGAGTTAATGGCCCAACGGCATAGTATGGTCCACCATGCTCTTGGTACCAAGATTGTCTTAACGGTTTACGGTGACCAGTATTTCCCAATCCTTAGTAAGTCGATGAAACTAATTGACGGCTACGAGGACCGCTTGACGGTTAACCGGCCGGTTTCTGAGGTCATGTCGGTCAACCAGGCTGCCGGTAAGACACCGAAGTTGGTTTCACAGTCGACCTACGACCTCATCAAATTAGCAGTTCACTACAGCCGGGAGAACTTTGGCTTTAACGCCTTGATTGGGCCCCTCGTCAAGCTGTGGAAGATTGGTTTTAGCGGGGCCAATGTGCCCAGTGATGCCGCGATTAAGGACCGTCTGCGGTTGATTGACCCTTACCAGGTCCTACTCGACGATGAGAACCGGACGGTATACCTGGAACAGTCGGGGATGGAACTCGACTTAGGCGGGATCGCCAAGGGTTACATTGCGGACCGTCTGCGTGACTACTGGCAAAGCGCCGGGGTGCCGGCAGGAATCATTGACCTAGGCGGCAACCTCCTCTTTGTGGGAAAATCGCCCCGTCGTCCGGATGGCCAGTGGATCATTGGTGTTCAAGACCCCCAACTAAAGCGGGGGCAGAACATGGAGACGGTTCGCCAGTCCGCATGCTCGGCGGTTACCTCGGGAATTTATGAACGCTTCTTGGTGAAAAATGGCAAGCGTTACCACCACTTGCTGGACCCGCGGACTGGTTATCCCTTGGAAACGGACCTGAATAGTGTGACGGTCTTTACAGACCGGTCCGTACTGGGGGAAGTGGAGGCTAAACGGCTCTTCTTCAACGAGGAACCAGTTGCCGGCTGGGAAGAACAACCGGGTAACCGGGGAGCTGTTTTTATCCATAATGACGAGCATATCGTAAACGTCAATATTTAAAAAAATAGAGGCTGGGAATTAACTATTAATTCTTGGTTCTCTAACAGTAAAATCCGGACTATAATTTTTGATCGATTCAAAAATCATAGTCCGGATTTTAAATTATTTATAAAATTAGTCGCCAATCGACTAATTGATTGACCAAATTTCGTTAGATTTAATGCCATCAAGGCTAGCCCAATGTCATTTTCCACAGCCCGTTGTCCGCGTAGATGAGTTCGGCGTATGCCAAAATCCCTCTTCATGTGACCAAAGACTGGCTCAACGTCGAACTTTCGTCGACGATAAATTGCCTTGCCTTCGTCACTTGAGAGGGTTGCTTTTACTTTAGCCTTGTAATAATTCCACGTTGGGTTAACCTGCATATAGCGTTGCCGACCACTTGGTGTTTTTGCCAACTCATCCAATTGTTCTGACAGTTGGTGCTTATCCGCTCGGTAGAGTTTGAAATCACGTTCGAAACCATATTTATCGGTTCGCCTACTATACCGATAAAAGCTAAAGCGAACTCCTAAATGATCGATGTAGTAATCATCTTCGGCATTATACTGCCAATTTTGTGATTTAGTTGGATCGTTTTTAAATTTATGTTTCTGTTCCTTTTGATAAGTTGTGTATGGAATAACAGGCTGCTTTTCAAACTGATCAAGAATCATTGTGTAATTGTACTCACTACCATAACCGGCATCGGCAACGATATGCTTAAAGAAATCTAAAGCATGAAACTGGGTAAGGAATGGCACTAAGGTCCTGGTGTCAGTTGGATTTGAAAAGAGCCCGTAATCAAGGACAAATTGCTTATGTGTAGCGATTTGCAGGTTATAGCCGGGCTTTAACTCCCGATTCATCATCGGATCTTCCTTCATACACATAAAAGTCGCATCATGATCAGTCTTGGAATAGCTATTACGACCTTGGAAGATATCTTCGGCACGTTCATACTTTTTGGCACGCGGAATTAGGTCGTTGCTTAATTGATGGCGAAGTTTTTTTAGAAAACGACGGCGCCGTTTTCTAACTGAACCACCTTTGATGATTTTTGGTTCTTGCTTAATCTCTTCATCTAACTTAGTGATTTTCTCCGCAAGTTCTTGTTCCATTACTTCCATGCCTTCGGCAGAAGTAACCAGCTCGGGTGCCATTTCTTGCACCACTTGTTTTTCTACTAGTTCCTCATAAAGCTTACTCGTCTTTTCTCTTAACTTAGCGTGATACTTTTCAACTGCCCGTCGCCAAGTAAATGAATATTTATTGGCATCGGCTTCTACCTTGGTCCCATCGATAAAAACTGCATCATTTTGAATTAGTCCGTGATCTTTCAAAGCCATGGTAAAGTAAACAAAGGCATGTTTAATTAGCTTACTAGCGTGCTGACTGCGTCGAAAGTTATTAATGGTATGGTAGCTATAAGCATAATCATGAGCTAACCAACGCATTGGCAGGTTCTCATCCAACATCATTTCAATCTTTCTTCCAGAATAAGTTTGACGTGCGTAGGCAAACAAGAGAATCTTAAGCATAATTGCTGGATGCGATGAAGGGCGGCCGGTAGCCGCTCCTGAATCTTCTAATAGCACATTTTGTGGAATCGAGTCGACAAAATCACTAATTAGCCGCGCAATATGATTTTGTGGTAAATCATAGTTATAGCTTAGTACGAATTCGGTTTGTCCTATGGTATAATTTTGATACATGAAAATCGCTCCTTTGGGTTGTTTTGTGGTAATTACATCATATCAGGAACGATTTCCTGTGTACATAAAAACCGGATGATGAATTGTTCAAAAAATTCATCATCCGGTTTTTGCTTTGGACTAGGAGTTTTTTCCCAGCCTCTATTACGTTTCTTAAAGGTGAGATAAATTTTTCTTATAAAACATTTAAAGAAATCCTTGCCAAATAAGAAAAAATATAATAATATCATAATCAATATCAAACACGAAATGCATTTTAAGTAGGTTACCAGAGAAGCTGCGGGTGGTGCGAGCAGTTAACCGAAACTCCGGTGCAGTTAAATTTGTGGGCGGGTAATGCCGCACGGCTGGTGGCCGTTATCCATCATGAGGGTGACTATTGAGGTCAAACTTGGGTGGTACCGCGGAACTAGAGCCATTTCGTCCCAAAATATTTGAGGATGGAATGGCTCTTTTATATTCGGAGGTAGAATTATGTTAGATATTAAGAAGATGCGTCAAGACCCAGATTTCTACAAGAAGAAATTAGCCACCCGTGGCGTTAAGTCGGAAGAAATTGATGAAGTCCTTGACCTTGATAAGAAGAGGCGTGACCTTCTGCAAAAGACCGAAGCCCTGAAGGCCCAACGGAACGAAGCCTCCGAAAAGATCGGTGAAGCCAAGAAGAAGGGTGAAAATGCTGACGAAGCAATTGCCCAAACGCGTAAGCTGGGTGCCGATATCAAGGAACTCGACAAGAAGGTCGACGCCAATGACGAGAAGCTGCACGACTTGCTGGCTGGAATTCCTAACATCCCTCATGATGACGTGCCAGTTAGCCTGACGGAAGAAGGGGCGACTGAATTACGGAAGGTCGGAACCATCCGTAAATTTGACTTCGAACCAAAGCACCACTGGGACATTGGGACTAACCTGGGGATTCTGGACTTTGACCGGGCCCACAAGGTATCTGGTGCACGGTTTGTTTACTACCTTGGTTTAGGTGCCCAACTGGAACGGGCTGTTTACAATTTCATGCTGGACGAACACATGAAGGACGGCTACACCGAAGTTTTGCCACCATACATCGTGAACGCTGCATCGATGTACGGAACTGGTCAATATCCAAAGTTCCGTGACTCTGTTTACCGGGTTAACGGGGAAGATATGACCTTGATTCCAACTGCCGAAGTGCCCTTGACCAACTACCTGCGTGGTGAAGTCATCCCAACTGAAGAGCTACCAGTATACGTCACTGCTTTATCGCCTTGCTTCCGTTCTGAAGCCGGGGCCGCTGGCCGTGACACCCGTGGCCTGATTCGGATGCACCAATTCAACAAGGTTGAAATGGTTAAGTACACCAAGGCCGAAGATTCATGGGATGAACTTGAAAAGATGACCGCTAACGGTGAAAACATCTTGAAGAAGTTGAATATTCCATACCACGTTATCACCTTAACTACTGGTGATATGAGTTTCACGGCAGCGATGACCCACGATATCGAACTGTGGATGCCTGCTCAGAACAAGTACCGTGAAGTATCGAGTTGTTCTAACTGTACCGACTTCCAAGCTCGGCGGATGCACACCCAATACCGGGACGAAAACGGCAACCTGCAATACGTTCACACCCTGAACGGTTCTGGTTTGGCTGTTGGCCGGACCGTTGCCGCCATCCTGGAAAACTACCAAAACGAAGATGGTTCTGTAACGATTCCAGATGTCTTAGTACCATACATGCACGGGGTAACTAAGATTACCAAGGAAAACGCCGTTCCATTCCGTAATAAGTAATGCTTTAATATGATTAACAGGCGCCGCACGCGTCCGGATTTTCATCCGGAAGTGCGGTGCTTTTTTGATTTAAATAAGAAAATTATAATAATTGCTGCAAAATAAAAATGACGTTAATTTTATAAAGTTAAATAGGCTAAAATTCTTACTTAAATTTCGTTTAAACCGCTACCATCTTTGAGATACACGCTTTTTCCTTAATCCTATTTACTTTCGTCGAGTAGGGTGCTAATGTTTTAGTAACGTTAAAATTTGATTAAAAGGAGTCGGTTGATAATGCGGAAAATAGGTTGGAGAAAAATACTAGCCACCTTCATCGCAGTCCTCGGGATTGCGCTCGGGTGGTCATTAGTCGAACCACAGAGTGTGTCTGCCGCCGAACCGACTTACACCTTTGCCACGAACAACACGTTTGAGCCTTTCGAAATTCAAGATAGCAAGGGCGGCTATTCCGGTAAAAATCCCGGAATTGAAATCGAAATGTTGAAGAAGATTGCTAAGCACGAACACTTTAAATACAAACTCAAGCCAATGAGTTTCAACGGTGACTTGCAAGCCTTGGAAGGCGGTCAAGTTGATGCCGTCATCGCCGGGATGAGTGTTACTAACGAGCGGAAACAGAAGTTTGACTTCTCCAAACCTTACTACACAGACGGTGTTATGATGGCGGTTGCCAAGAACAGTAAGATCACCTCACTGAAGCAGTTAAAGGGTAAGATGGTTTCCGCTAAGTCCGGGACCAGTGCCGCCCTCTTTGTTAAGAAGAACCAGAAGAAGTACGGGTACAAGATTCGTTACTTCGACTCTTCAAACACGATGTGGAACGATGTTAAGAACGGTAACACGGATGCCACCTTTGACGACGGGCCGGTTCTCCAATACGGAATCCGGACCGGGGTCCCATTGAAGATCGTCACCAAGAAGCCAATTGATGCCCAGCCAGTGGCGGTTGGTTTCCAAAAGGGCCAGAACCTGGCACTGCAAAAGAAGGTTAATGATGGGATTGACTGGTTAAACAAGACCGGCCAAATGAAGCAAATCGTCAATAAGTACACAAAGAGTGATAAGACAACCAAGAGCAGCACTGCTAGCCGGACAATCCCTGGCCTTCTGAAGGCTAACCGGTCGGCACTGCTCAACGGTTTATGGATGACTATCCAACTGACGATTGTTGGGATTATCTTAGCGATGATCTTCGGCCTGATTCTCGGTGTCCTGGGAATTATGCAGAGTAAACTTGCCAACGGAATCTCCAGCATCATCATCTACATTTTCCGGGGATTACCAATGATCGTTTTGGCCTTCTTTATCTACATGGGCTTGCCAAACGTGATTGGCCATAAGGTTCCACTATTTCTCGCCGGGATCATGACACTAATGCTTGACGAAGGGGCCTACATCGGGGCCATCGTTAAGGGGGGCTTTGATGCCGTTGACCCTGGCCAATGGGAAGCGGCCCGGAGCCTTGGCTTGCCATACCGGAAGGCCTTAATCAAGGTTGTGGCACCGCAAGGAATCAAGATTATGGTTCCATCCCTGGTCAACCAGTTCATCATCACCCTGAAGGATACCTCCATTCTTTCGGCAATTGGGGTCATGGAATTGACGCAGACCGGGACAGTGATCATTTCGCAAAACATGGAAGGGTTTAAGATGTGGTTGATCATTGGGACAATTTACATCATCATCATTACCCTGCTGACCTGGTTATCAAACTACATTCAAAAGAGGATGGCTTAATATGGATAAACAATATAAAGTACAAGTAAAGGACCTCCACAAGAGTTACGGGAAGAATGAAGTCCTCCAGGGGATCAACCTGAATGTTAAGCCGAGTGAAGTGGTTTGCATGATTGGTCCTTCTGGCTCCGGGAAGAGTACCTTTTTACGGTGCCTGAACCGGCTAGAAATCCCAAACGGTGGGCACGTCTACGTTGACGGTTACGACATTGCCGACCCGAAGGTGAACATCAACAAGGTTCGGGAAAATATCGGGATGGTTTTCCAGCACTTTAACCTCTTCCCGAACATGTCCGTTTTGGAAAACATTACCCTGGCTCCCGTGCAACTGAAGAAGGAGACCAAGGAGGAAGCTGAAAGAGACGCCCTTCACTACCTAGAAGTGGTCGGCTTAAAGGAAAAGGCTAACGTCAACCCGAAGACCCTCTCCGGTGGGCAGAAGCAACGGGTGGCCATTGCCCGAGCACTGGCCATGAAACCGGATGTGATGCTCTTTGACGAACCAACCAGTGCCCTGGACCCCGAAATGGTCGGGGACGTCCTGGAGGTCATGAAGAACCTTGCCCGGCAGGGGATGACGATGATTGTGGTTACCCACGAAATGGGCTTTGCCAAGCAGGTGGCGGACCGGGTCGTCTTCTTCCACGATGGTAATATTCGTGAACAGGGGACCCCAGAACAAATCTTTAACCACCCGCAACAAGAAGACACCAAGAACTTCCTGGACAAGGTCCTGAACGTCTAACGAACAATTCAAAATTAATTTTGAAAATCGTTTGACATTTTCCAAATAACATTATAAAATAATTAACATCTTCTAATTAATCGCTAGTTTTAGAGAACCGGGCAGGTGGTGCAAGCCCAGTCTAGCGAAATGGCATGTACGTGAAATGGGTGGTTCCATTATCAACCGAGAGGTAGTCTAGTAAGGCTATGAAGATGGGTGGAACCGCGTCAAGAAACGTCCCTGGTGTGTTACCAGGGGCGTTTTTTATTTTCCCCCCACGAATAGTCAGTATTTAACTTAAGGAGGTTACAGAATGGACAAGCAGCAACAACAGAAGCTAAAACGGTCACTAAAGAGTCGTCACATCACGATGATTGCCATTGGTGGGGCGATCGGAACAGGGCTGTTCCTGGGTTCTGGTTCAGCAATCCATGAAGCGGGACCTTCGATTATTCTTTCGTATTTAATTGTCGAGGTCTTCATTCTCTTCATGATGCGGGCGCTCGGTGAGCTGCTCTTAGAGGACACTTCCCGGCACTCGTTCATCGACGCCATCCAGTATTACCTTGGTGACCGGATGGAATTTATCACCGGTTGGATGTACTGGGCCTGCTGGCTGACCCTGGCGATGGCCGACTTGACGGCGACCGGGATTTACCTCCGTTACTGGTTCCCGAGCCTTCCCCAGTGGGTGGGTCCCCTATTAATCTTGGTTATTCTAATGGTGATTAACATGATTAACGTCGGCTTGTTTGGGGAATTAGAAAGCTGGTTTTCAATGATTAAGGTCCTCGCAATCGTGGCTCTAATCGTCGTCGGCCTAGTTTTAATCGTGATGCACGCGCGGGTGAGCGGCCGGACCGTGACCCTGGCGAACCTGGTTAACCAGGGGGGCTTTTTCCCCACGGGTCCAGCAGGCTTTCTCCTTTCCTTCCAGATGGTTGTGTTTGCCTTTGTCGGAATTGAAATGGTTGGTTTGACCGCTGGGGAGACAAAGAACCCCCAAAAGGACATTCCGAACGCAATCAACACCCTGCCGGTACGGATTGGTCTCTTTTACATCGGTTCGATGATTGCTCTGATGTCGATTTACCCGTGGTTCCGGGTTAAGGAGACCTCCAGTCCCTTTGTCCAGGTCTTTGCGGCAATTGGGATCCCCGCAGCCGCTGGAATCTTGAACTTCGTGGTCTTGACGGCGGCAATGTCGGCAACCAACAGTGCCATCTTTAGTACAAGCCGGTCACTGTACGCCCTGGCAAAGAGTGGTAATGCGCCCCAACGTTTCGGTAGCCTGAGCCCCCAGGCCGTACCGACTCAGGCCCTGACCTTTTCGACGGTCATCCTGTTCATCACGGTTATCCTGAACTACGTTATGCCCGCCGGAATCTTTAACGTCATTTCCGGGATTTCTACGATTTTCTTCATCTTTACCTGGCTGATCATCCTCTTTGCCCATGTGAAGTTCCGTCAGGCCCACCCGAAAGGCATTCATCGCTTTACGATGCCGGGGTACCCAGTGACGAGCTGGCTGACGATCATCTTTTTCTTAGGCGTTTTAGTGGTCCTCTTCTTCGTCGATACGACCCGGGTTCCATTGATTCTCTCAATCATTATTTTCGCCATCTTGGCAGTGGCATTTAACTTCACGGCTAAAGGGAAAAAGCAAAAATAATTTTTATCATCAGATATTAATCAAAGCGGTAAAAAGAGTTTAAAATGTTTTTCTTAATTAGGTAATTTTTTAGGAAATGTCCACTTTATAAAACCACTCTCATCGTTGGTCTGACGCGCTTTGTTTGACCTTTAAAACGGGAGAGACTATACTTAAAGTGTGAAGAGGATATGGGTCATTTTGAACGAACATCTTCTCATAATAAACTACTTTGAAGCTAGTTAATTAATAACACGATAATTAACGACACCCCACTCCACATGAAACGCTTTAGTTTCCTTGAAAAGTATGTTAGCTAAAAATTAGTGGCCATATCTACAACCTTAAATGATTAAGCTTTTTAAGTTCTTCATCCTTGGCGGAAGAACAGGTATTAAAGACACGTTAACGAATCTTAATTAAAAGTTTGGGTCCATCATCCTCTTCATCGGGAGCACGGAGACATTAAGTTGTCTCCACTTTTTGGTTTAAATATTTCCCGGGGAATTTGCTATAATGGAGTTCCTTGGCAGGGGCACAAGGAGGCTGGGAGAAAACCTTGTTTTCTCACCAGCCTCTTTTCCGAATATTACACAGTAATCGCGGAAAAAAAGCGTGCTCCTAGTGTCTAGTTACGGACAATCATTGAGCCGTACCGTGCCAATAATCGTCCTATACTAGCCATACGGAGCACTCTGAAGCTTTTTTTCCAGCTTCTTCAGTACTAACGGGCGAACTTGGTGGCAGGTAAAACTGCTAAACAGGTTCGCCCTTTCTTGTGAAATAAGACAAACATTTTCGCTAACAAAGTGAGCGCTTACAAAAAAGTTTAAATTCTTTGTGAACGTTTTCTTGATTAGTAAAACGTTTCAATGTTGTTAAACATAAAACGTTTTACAATTTTATTTTAAAAGGGGAACGCTACCATTTCACAAACTTTGAAATATTTGCCGCTTTACAGGCACCAAAATTTAAGATATCCTTAAATCGTCAAGTTAATCCACTACAAGAAGCAATTATTATTCTCGATTTTAGTAGTGTGGTTGACGAGTTTATTACATGGATTTTTTTATAAGGGGTGTATTTCGACCATGTATCTTGCAATCAATATTCTTGGGCTGATCGTGTTCCTCGCTATTGGGTGGCTGTTCTCAAAGAACCGCAAGGCCATTAACTGGAAGACGGTTGGGATCATGATTGTTATTAACCTTATTTTGGCATGGCTTTTGACGGGTTCTTCCGCCGGACGTGCCGGAGTTAAGGCTGCTGCCGACGGTTTCGTTTGGATCGTTGATGTATCTGCAAAGGGGACTGTCTTTGCATTAGGTGATTGGTACAATACTAAGAACCTGAACTTTATTTGTTCCGCACTGATGCCAATCCTGATGATTGTTCCGCTGTTCGATATCTTGACTTACATTGGTTTCTTGCCATGGATTATCAAGTGGATTGGACGGGGACTTTCCTACATCACTGGTCAACCAAAGTTCGAATCCTTCTTTGCTGTTGAAATGATGTTCTTAGGGAACACCGAAGTGCTGGCCGTTTCTGGTATGCAGATTCGGAAGATGAGCAAGGAACGTAACTTGACTTTGGCCATGATGTCAATGTCTTGTGTTACTGCCTCAATTCTTGGTTCTTATATCTTAATGATGCCTGGTCAATACATCTTGACGGCGGTGCCAATCAACATTATTAACGCATTGATTGCCACTAGTATGTTGAACCCAGTCAAGTTAGCACCGGAAGAAGATACCATCGAAAAGGTTGGTGCAACTGACAACGGTAAGAAGGAACCATTCTTCAGTTTCTTGGGTGACTCCATCCTGGGCGCTGGTAAGCTGATCTTAATCATCATTGCTAACGTTGTTGCCTTCGTTGCCTTAGCCGCATTAATCGATAAGATCTTAGGCTTATTCTGGAAGCCACTGTCACTAGAAAGTATCCTTGGTTGCATCATGTTCCCATTCTCCTGGTTACTGGGACTCCCAGTTCACCAAGCATGGGACTTGGCACAAAACATGGGGATGAAGTTAGTTACTAACGAATTCGTTGTTATGGGTAAGGTTTCTGGCTCAATCAACAGTTACCCAGAACACTTGAAGGCCGTATTAACTGTCTTCGTTACCTCCTTTGCCAACTTCGGGACCCTGGGTATGATTATCGGTGCCTTCAAGGGCTTGGCTAACAAGGAAGATAATGACTACATCGCTCACAACATTGGTTACCTGTTACTTTCTGGTATCCTGGTATCCTTGCTGTCCGCTGCCTTTGTTGGTCTGTTCGTTTGGTAAAAATTAAAAAGCAGCTTGGAAGAGCTGCTTTTTTTAACCATATTTTCGAAAACGCTTGCAACTATATTTAGGAGGAAATAGATATGACCACTAAAATTATTATGGATACTGATCCCGGAATTGACGACGCTGCGGCCTTAACGATGGCCATCAACGACCCGGCAATTGACCTCAAGCTGGTTACTGCCGTTGCCGGGAACGTCACCGTTGACAAGACAACTGCTAACGCTTTGAAGATAGTTCACTTCTTTGGTAAGGACATTCCGGTTGCGGCCGGTGCTGAACAACCACTGATCAAGCCATTCGAAGACGCTGCTCGGATCCACGGTGAATCAGGAATGCCCGGTTACGACTTCGGGGACGACTACGGTAAGCCAATCAACAAGACCGCCGTTGAAGCCCTCCATGACGCCATCGTTGCTGAAGACGAGGTTACCCTGGTCCCAACCGGCTCCTACACCAACATCGCCTTACTGTTCAGCGAGTACCCAGAGGTTAAGAGCCACATCAAGCGGATCGTTGCCATGGGTGGGTCCGTATCCGGTGGTAACATGACGAGTGCTGCCGAATTCAACGTCTTCACCGACCCTGATGCTGCACGGATTATGTACAATGCCGGTATTCCAATCGTAATGGTCGGCCTGGACGTTACCCTGAAGGCCCTGCTGACCAAGGAGACGATTGAAAAACTGGGTAAAATGAACAAGACCGGGGAAATGCTGCACGCCCTAATTACCCACTATAATGACGGAACAGATGAAGGACGGCCAATGCACGATGTCAACACCATCTTCTACCTTCTTCATCCTGAAGCCTTTACCACGAAGAAGATGTGGGTCGACGTTCAGACAAGTGGCCCAGCAATTGGGGCAACCGTTGCTGATATTCGTGGTGCTTACCATGATGGCAAGACGAACGCTGAAGTTTGTCTCGATATCGATGCAGATTACTTCAATAAGTGGTTCTTAGATGAAGTAAGCAAGATGAATTAATAATATGATTTATTAGTTACAGACGCGCTGGCGAAAAAATCGCCTGGCGCGTTTTTTGATGGGTGCCAAAGACTGATTTTTGTTAGACTCAATTTACCAAGTAAAGGACATTTTTAAGTGTGATTTCCCGGGAAATATTTCGTGATTATATAGGTCAAACAGTTGAAAGACCGGTCTTTTTACGTTACAGTATAGTAGTACGTGAAACAATTATGTTTCACGAAAAAGGAGCGCTTAACTCATGAATCCAGAACAATTTCAAATGGCCCTGGCTGATCAGGGGGTTACTATTAACGATAAGCAGATGGCGCAGTTTGAACTCTACTACCAACTGCTGGTAACCACCAATCGGCAGGTCAACTTAACCCGGATTACCGAGAAAAACGATGTTTACCTTAAACACTTTTATGACTCAATTACCGGCGCACTAGCTGAGCCCCGCCTGCAGACGGAGAAATTAACTTTGTGCGACATCGGCGCTGGGGCGGGTTTCCCGTCATTACCACTCAAGATTGCCTTTCCTCAGCTTAAGGTGACGATTGTGGACTCACTAAATAAACGGATTAACTTTCTACAGGAACTGGTTAACCGCTTGGGCCTGCGGGGCGTGACCCTGATCCATGACCGGGCGGAAACCTTCTCTAACAAAAAGAGTCAGCATCGAGAAGCGTACGACGTTGTCACCGCACGGGCGGTAGCCCGGTTAACGGTTTTAAGTGAATTGTGCCTACCTGCCGTTAAGATCGGTGGCGAAATGCTTGCTTATAAGGCGAGTGCGGCCGACGACGAACTAGCAGCGGCCCAGGTGGCAATCAAAAAGTTGGGTGGCCGGGTCCGAAGGGAAGTCAGTTTGAACCTTCCCCGCACAGCAGAACAGCGCAAGATTATCATTATTGCAAAAGCAGCCGCAACCCCAGCCAAGTATCCCCGGCGCCCGGGACTGCCCAATAAGAAACCACTTCAGTAAGGAGGAATAAGCAATGGCTTTTTCGTTATTTAACTTTGGAAAAAGTGAAAATAATGACACCAAGCAAAAGGTGGTTGACGTAAAACTGGACCAGATTATTCCTAACCGCTACCAGCCCCGTCAGGTATTCGACAAGGATGGCATTCGGGAACTGGCCCAAACAATTGATGAACATGGCTTACTGCAGCCAATCGTGGTCCGTGAATACGAGCCCGCTAAGTACGAAATCATTGCTGGGGAGCGGCGTTACCGGGCAATGAAGCTCCTCGAATGGGAGACCGCCCCGGCAATTATTGAAAAGATGAGTGACCATGAGGCTGCCTCACTGGCCCTGGTTGAAAACCTCCAGCGGTCACAACTGAGCTCCGTAGAAGAAGCCCAGGCCTACCGGCGGTTAATGGACCTTAACCACTTGACCCAGGCGGCCCTGGCAAAGGGAATGGGTAAGAGCCAGTCCTTCGTTGCTAATAAGCTCCGGCTATTGAAACTCATCAAGCCGGTCCAAACGGCCATCCTTGACCACCGGATCACGGAACGGCACGGGCGAGCAATGCTGGACCTTGATGAGAAACAACAGCGTGACATGCTGATGAAGGTCGTCAATAACCGACTCACGGTTCGGCAAACGGAAGATGAAGTGGCCAAGAACCTTGGCCGGCCACTGCCGTCGGAAATTGCCAAGCAAAAGGCGGCCGCTCGTCAACGGGAACTGGCGCCGATTGCTCCAAGCGGCGAACCCCTACCACCAGTCGGTACCCAGCAGTCATCCGCCTCGGCAAAAAAGAAAAAGAGTCGCGCCAAGCGCAAGGCTAAGCCGGCTAAGCAGATCAACGATGCCCGTCTGGCACTGAATACGATTAAGAAGTCAATTCAACTGGCAAAGGACAGTGGGTTCATGGTTACGACCCACGAAAAAAATGATGACAAGTCATACCAGTTGGTGATTGAGATTCCGAAGAAACAGTAGGAGGCATTGTAAATGGGTTCTGTAATTGCATTAGCTAACCAAAAGGGTGGTGTCGGCAAAACCACCACCAGTGTCAACCTGGGAGCGTGCCTAGCAGACAAGGGGCAGCGCGTCCTCTTAATTGACCTTGATCCCCAGGGGAACGCCACCAGCGGACTGGGGATTGAAAAGCGGGATATTGAAAAGAGCGTTTACGATGTCTTGATTAATGATGAACCGCTTAAAAGTGTCATCCGCCCGTCTAGTCACAAGGGCTTAGACATTGCGCCCACCACGATTGCCTTGTCCGGAGCCGAAGTTGAACTGACCAACCTGATGGCCCGAGAGACTCGCCTGAAAGATGCTTTCGGGGATGTCCGGGATAATTACGACTTTATCCTAATTGACTGCCCACCGTCTTTGGGCCTGCTTACGATCAACGCCTTTACGGCCTGTGATTCGATTTTGATTCCAGTCCAAAGTGAATACTACGCTCTGGAAGGACTTAGCCAGCTTCTGAATACTATTAAGCTGGTTCAGAAACACTTTAACCCGAACCTGGCAATTGAAGGGGTGCTGCTCACAATGTACGATAAGCGCACTAACCTCGGCCAGCAGGTCAATGCGGAGGTGCGGAAGTTCTTCGGTGACCGGGTTTACAAGACCGTGATTCCTCGCAACGTCCGTTTGTCAGAGGCACCTAGCCACGGGCTCGCAATTGTCGACTATGACAAACGTTCACGGGGGGCACATGTTTACCAGAAACTAGCAAAGGAAGTGTTAGCTAACAATGGCAAAGCGTAAAAAGGGTGGCCTCGGCCGCGGCATTGAGGCCCTGTTTGAAGAAAATACCATTGATGAGCCGCAAAACGGTGAAAACGTACAGGATATTAAGTTAACGCTAATTCGGCCCAACCCCTACCAGCCCCGGCGGACCTTTGACAAGGCGGCCTTAAACGAACTGGCCAAGTCGATTGAAAAGACGGGGGTCTTCCAGCCGGTAATCCTCCGCCAGCCTGACCCACAAATCGAACGTTACGAGTTAATTGCGGGTGAGCGGCGTTTCCGGGCTTCCAAGATTGCTAAACAGACTACGATTCCCGCAATTGTCCGCAACATGAGTGACGAGCAAATGATGGAAGTGGCCGTCTTGGAAAACCTCCAGCGGGAAGACCTGACCCCACTAGAAGAGGCCCAAGCCTACCAGACCTTGATGGATAAGCTTTCACTGACCCAGGCCCAGGTGGCTAGTCGGTTAGGAAAGAGCCGCCCGTATATCGCCAACTACTTACGCCTTTTGGGCCTACCGAAGATGATCAAGGACGCCTTAAACAACGGCCGACTCTCGATGGGCCAGGCGCGGACGATTCTCGGTTTGAAAGACAAGAAGAAGCTGGTTCCCCTGGCCAAGCGGGCGATGGATAAGAACTTGACGGTTCGTCAGCTTGAGGAGATTGTTGCCGAGATGAACGGGACAGCCAAGAAGAGAGCTCAACGGAAGAGCCGGCGGAAGCCCGTTTACATTCGTGAGGCAGAGGCACAGCTACAAAGCAAATTTGGCACGAAGGTATCCGTTGCCCAGAGCCGGAAGAAGGGGACCGGGAAGATTGAGATTCCCTACACATCTAATGATGACCTGACCCGGATACTAGAAGTGTTAGACATTTCATTAGACTAGGAGGAATTCGTTATGGCAGCTTACGATAAAGGTGACATTGTCTTAATGAAAAAGGCTCATCCGTGTGGCACGAACCGCTGGTTGATTACCAGAGTCGGGGCCGACATCAAGATTCAGTGTGAAGGATGCGGCCATGTGGTAATGATGACCCGGCAAAAATTTGATAAGGGTTTTAAGAAAGTCCTTGAAAAAGGACCGGCACAAACCAATAATTAGATGTTGGATAATTTAACTAATAAACTAAAAAAGGAAAGTGAATTTTCATGTCATTAACTGCAGGAATTGTCGGCTTGCCAAACGTCGGTAAGTCAACCTTATTTAACGCGATTACTAAGGCGGGTGCCGAAATGGCTAACTACCCATTTGCAACGATTGACCCAAACGTTGGCATGGTGGAAGTTCCCGACAACCGGCTGGACCGGATTAATGAAATTATCCCTGCGAAAAAGATTGTCCCAACCACCTTTGAGTTTACGGACATCGCTGGAATTGTTAAGGGTGCCAGTAAAGGTGAGGGACTTGGTAACAAGTTCCTGGAAAACATTCGGCAAACGGATGCCATTGTTCACGTTGTTCGGGCATTTGATGATGATGACATCACCAGTGTTACCGGGAAGGTGGACCCAATTGATGATATCGATACCATCAACCTGGAATTAGTAATGGCCGACCTGGATGCCGTCAACAAACGTCTCAGCAAGGTTAAGCGGGCAGCTAAGGGCCGTGATAAGGACGCCTTAGCTGAACTTGACGTTTTAAACAAGATCAAGCCGGTCTTGGAAGACGGCAAGAGTGTGCGGTCAATCGACTTTAGTGATGACGAGAAGAAGATCGTCAAGGGCCTTTTCCTGCTGACCAGCAAGCCGGTTTTGTACGTTGCTAACATTGCCGAAGACGACATGGCAAATCCAGACGGCAACAAGTATATGGACCAGATCAAGGAACATGTTAAGGGCGACGGTGAAGTGATTGGTGTTGCTGCTGCCGCTGAAGAACAAATTGCCGAAATGGATGACGCTGACAAGGCTGACTTCCTGGAGATGGAAGGCGTCAAAGAACCAGGGCTAAACCGGTTGATTCGGGCGGCCTACAAGCTCTTGGGGCTGGAAACCTTCTTCACTGCTGGTGGCCCAGAAACCCGGGCCTGGACCTTCCGCAAGGGGACGAAGGCTCCCCAAGCAGCCGGGATTATTCACTCTGACTTTGAACGGGGCTTTATTCGGGCCGAAGTAATGAGCTTTGATGACCTTGACAAGTTGGGATCCGAAGCGGCCGTTAAGGAAGCCGGTAAGCTCCGTCTGGAAGGTAAGGACTACGTAATGCAAGACGGTGACATTGTCGAATTCCGCTTCAATGTCTAATTTGCCTGACGGAACCGCAGTGCGGCTAACCGTCGTTTGTTAATGTTAAAAATGAGAGGAGTTTCACTGTGAGTGAAGAACAACCACGCAATGCACAAGCGGGCCAGCGACAAAAGCAGGTCGCAAAAGAGCAGCGCCAGGAAAGCGGCAGTGCATTTGCCAAGTACGGGTTAACTCGTAAAAACGAAGAATTTATTTATCAATTAAGTAAGCAACTAAACCGGCAAGGGGTTGCTAAGGAAAAGCAGCCGGCGATGATTCAGGAGACCATCAACAAGCTGCTGGCGGGACAGAAGAAGGGGCAGACCGCTAAGGCCCTCTTGGGAACCCCCACCGCGTACGCCAACGAACTGAAGCATCCTAAACCAACGAGTGAGGCGGTTCGTAAAGAGTCGTTCAAGCTTTTAGCGGTGGATAACACCCTGATCTTCTTCAGCATCTTTACCTTTATGTACGGACTGATGTACGTCTTATCACCAGTTGCGTTTAAAGTTAGTCGTAACGGAAGCGCCGGAATCACAGCCATCCTGTTGGTTGCCATCATCGGGGGGCTGCTATTTAGCTATGTTCTCCTGCAGATTCGGCCCCAGGCAAAGAAGAAACGGCCACTGATCTGGCGGATTCTGATTATTGTAATTGCCCTGGTGGCATGGCTTTTGCTGTACATGCTGGCAAGCCTGCTGCCAAACGCAATCAACCCAGTACTTAATGGTTGGTTATACATTGTCTTCGGGGTTGCTGGTTTCGGTGGCGATGTCTACTTCAGAAACCACTTCCACGTGATGGGACTTTACGGTCGTCGGCAACGTCGCCGTTAGTTGGTAATAATTGAATTAACTAGGCGCTAGTGTTTAATTTTTAAACACCAGCGCCTTTTTTATACTAAAAAACGACCACCAACATTTAATTGCTGGTGGTCGTTTTCACTAACTTACTCTGTGTATTATTTATTTTAAGGGATATCAATTGGTTAAAGTTTGATTTCGGCCTCACCCTCTTTAAGATCGGTTTGGGCAACCAACTTGCCGTTTTCGTGAACGAAGGCGGTTAACTTGCCACTCAGGCCCTTTGTCGTGACACTGAATTGGTTGCCGTCCCGCTTAACGGTGACGCTGCCGGCATCCTTGCCGTGGTTGTCCACAACGCTGATGGTTGTTGCCCCTTCGTGCATATCGTAGAGGTGGATATCAACGTCCTTCGTGTAGTCGTAGTCAGCGTGGGCTGGCTTCTCGTGCTTAACCAGGATGGTATTGTCGCGAACCAGGACAGGCAGGTCAAGTTCGTCGTAGTGTTTGGTGAGCCACTTACCACCTTCGGGAACGTCATAGCTTTCGCCGTCTTGGACGATGCTGGTCCACTTGCCGGCGGGCAGGTAGAAATGAACGTTGCCTTCGGGGTTAAAGACGGGAGCAACAAGGATCTGACTACCGAACATGTACTGGTTGGCGATGGTGTGGGTATTGTAATCGGCGCCAAACTCGAACCACATTGGCCGCATTAATGGGTTACCAAAGGCGGCGCTGTGGGCAGCTTGGGTGTAGAGGTATGGCATCAACGATAGCTTAAGGTCAACGTACTTCCGGGTGTTTTCAACCGCTTCGTCGTCGAAGTTCCACGGAACCCGGTAAACATCACTACCATGGTACCGGCTATGTGAGGAAAGCAGGCCGAACTGGGTCCACCGTTTGTACAGGTCTGCCGTTGGCGTGTCAGGACCATCATCAAAGCCACCGATATCGTGGCTCCAGAATCCAAACCCGGAACTTAAGAATGACAGGCCACCATGGAGGGTGTCAGACATAGACTTAAAAGTTGACAGGCAGTCGCCGCCCCAGTGAACCGGGAGCTGCTGAGACCCAACCGTGGCAGAACGGGCAAAAACAACTGCTTGGTCAATACCACGTTCCTTAGCGATGACGTCAAAGACCGCCTTGTTGTACTGATAAGTGTAGAAGTTGTGTTCACGCTTCGGGTCGGACCCGTCAAAGTAAACGGCATCGTCCATTGGAATTCGTTCACCAAAGTCGGTCTTGAAACAGTCAACGCCCATGTCAAGGAGGGCCTTGAGCTTTGCCTGGAACCACTTGACCGCGGCCGGGTTGGTGAAGTCAATGAACCCGTTACCGGCTTGCCAAAGGTCCCACTGCCAGACGTTACCGTCGGTCCGCTTAACCAGGTAACCATTGGCCTTTCCCTCTTTGAACATCTCACTCTTCTGGGCAATGTAAGGGTTGATCCAGACACAAACCTTGATTCCCTTGTCATGGATTTCCTTGATTAAACCTTCGGGGTCGGGGAATTCGTCGTTGTTCCAGGTCAGGTTGCTCCATTCGAAGTCCCGTTGCCAGAAACAGTCAAAGTGGAAAACGTCCAACGGAATATGCCGTTCTGCCATCCCGTTGATAAACTTCATAACGGTCTTTTCACTGTAATCAGTCAAAAAGGAAGTTGTCAGCCAAAGGCCAAATGACCAGGCCGGTGGCAGTTGAATCTTCCCGGTCAATTCAGTGTACTTGTGGAGAATCTCCTGTGGGGTTGGGCCGTAGATGACGAAGTACTCTAGGGATTCACCTTCAACACTAAATTGGACTCGGTCAACGTTTTCTGAAGCAATTTCGAAGTCGACGGGTTTTGGCTGGTTGACGAACACCCCATAGCCATCGTCGGTGATGTAGAATGGAACGTTCTTGTAAGCCTGGTCAGACCCGGTTCCCCCATCCTTGTTGATGGTCCGGACCTCTTGACCGTTTTTGACAAAGTTGCCAAACCGTTCCCCGAGACCGTAGACGTGCGAGTCCACGCCCAAGGACAGCTGCTCACGCATGTAGTGCTTGTGGTTCTTGATATTGGTGATTTCACCCTGGGCACGGTAGCGGGAGGCCGTAATTTCCTTGCCGTCCGCATTGAAGTTGAGGGCGAATTCTTGGTGGAGCGGGATGTTGACTTGCAGGCGCCCGCTTTGGTAAGTGGCGGTCTGGTCACCAATGTTCATTGTGACGTCCGGTTGCTGGTCGGTCAGCTTGAATGATGGCCCGTGGGTGTCCTGGTCAAAGTGGGTCAGCTTAACCCCGATGACGTCTTCCAGTGGGGATGTCAGTTTAATCGTGGTCATCCCAATATTTAATTCGTCACCCCGGTTGTTGATCCGCTTGTAAGGGGCGAAGACGCTCATTGTTCGTTGATCGTCCTTTTTAGCAGTGAAACTTTCTTCGGGGTGGTTGATTTGGTACTCAGGCTTAGTTAACCAGTAACCATTAGTAAACTTCATTATAAATTTCCTTTCTTAGATTAATTATTTTGGTTTCGTACAGCAATTTCGGCGTTCATCTTTTCAACTTTCTCATCAGTGAGACGGTAGAAGGCGAAGACAATCATGGCCAAAACCGTGACGATGATTGGGATGATGGTCGTAACCATCCGAATCCCGAACAGGCTGTGGCAGTTTGGGTGTGGTTGGCAGCGAAGCCAAATGCGGCCAGGACATAGCCAGGAACAACCCCACCAAGGGCCATCCCAAACTTGAAGAAGAAACCGACAATGGCGTTGACAATCCCGTATTCCCGCTTGCCGGTCTTCCATTCACCGTAAGTGATGGTTTGGGGAACCAGTGCCCACTGGAACCCGGTAGAAAGGGTGACCCCAGCGGCTTCAACTGTCCGGCCGATGAAGGTCCAGGTGATGTTCGTTGCGGGAACGAGGAACATAATTAAAAAGCCGATGACCGTGACCAGCAGGCTCCCTTGCATTAGGACCTGGGTACCAAACTTACGGTTTAACCAAGGAGTGAGGGGCACCGTGATGAAGGCCGGCAGAGTTCCCAGCAGGTTGTACCATTGCATTAGGCCAGCATTGTGGGCGTTGTAGGTCATGTAGTAGGCCCCAACGGAGTTAACGATGGACATCAAACCAAAGGTGATGATGAAGAAGATGGCCAGTGTTCGCAGTGGTTGGTTGATTTTCAACTGGTGGAAAAGGTCAGAAACCTTAACCGATGCTTCGGTATCGGCGGGCATGTGGATTCGTTCAACGGATTGGCTAAAGCAGAATACCAGTACTAAGGCCCCGGCAATCTCGTAAAGGACCATGGTTAAGAACCAACCGGTCTGAGAAGCGGCACCAGAGTAGTGACCACCGGAGAATAACTTAACAAAGACCGGCACACCGAAACTAACGGTCAGGGAACCTAAGTTGGCCAGGACCATCCGGATGGAGGACATGGAAACCAGTTCCTTGTTGTTCCGGGTCATAGCGGCGTTCAAAGAGCCGTATGGGACGTTAACTGTCGTGTAGATAACAGACAGGCCAACGTAAGTAACGTAGGCGTAGATAAGCTTGCCCATTTGGCCAAGGCTTGGCACGTGGAAATAAAGGATGGCCATTACCGCCAGGGGCAGCCCCATGTAAAGGAGGTAGCCACGGTATTTACCAAAACGGGTCGTGTGCTTATCAATAAAGGTCCCGACGATTGGGTCGTTGATGGCATCAATCAGGCGGACAATCAGAAACATCGTTGCCGCATCGGCAGCGGGTAAGCCGTAGACGTTTGTATAGAAAACAACAAATACGTTGAAATGGTGGTGTAAATAAGGCTTTTGGGCGAAGTCACCGGTTGCCCAACCAAATTTCTGACGCCATGGTAATTTGACGTCAGCGCTTGCAGTAGCAGCGTTATTCAATAGAATCACATCCTCAATACTAAATGATTGCGTGGGTTGTAAGTTAGTCTAACATACGAACGAACTGAGAATACCACCCCTGCTTGAAAATGTAAACGCTTTTTTAATGCCAATTGGTTAGGGAGGGCAGCAAATACTACTGATACCGAGACTTTGCTAAGGAAAAAATAATTTTACTAAGAAGTACATAAAAGCTTTTACTTTTTTGAAAAAATGTTTGCAAATATTATGGGCAATTGTTCAAGTAACTGATAAACTAGGAGTGTAGTTTGATGTAAGCGAATTCACAAAAAAGAGGAGAGACTAAATAATGAAATTAACCCAAGCACAATTAGCCAAGTACATGGACCACACGATGCTGAAGCCTGAGGCCACTGCTGACATGATTGACAAGGCGGTTGAAGAAGCCCGTAAGTACAATACCGCTTCCGTATGTATTAACCCATACTGGGTCAAGCGTGTTCACAAAGGCCTACAGGGCACGGACATCAATACCTGCACGGTGATTGGGTTCCCTCTGGGCGCCACCTCAACGGCCAGCAAGGTCTTTGAAACCAAGAAGGCAATTGAAGACGGGGCTGATGAAATCGACATGGTAATCAATATTGGTGAATTGAAGGGAAAGAACGACCAAGCCGTAGAAGATGACATCCGGGCTGTGGCCGAAGCAACCCACGAAAAGGGCAAACTATTAAAGGTCATCATCGAAAACTGCCTGCTGACCAACGAAGAGAAGACCCGGGCATGCAAGTTGACTGTTAAGGGCGGCGCAGACTTTGTTAAGACGTCGACCGGCTTCTCCACTTCCGGTGCCAAGGCCCAAGACGTTAAGCTGATGCGGGAAGCCGTTGGTCCAGACTTTAAGATCAAGGCTGCTGGCGGGATCCACAGCCTGGCCGAAGCCTACGACATGATTGAGGCTGGTGCTAACCGGCTCGGGGTTTCCGCTTCCGTTAAAATTCTGGAAGAAGCTGCTAAGCAAGACTAACTTTTACTGTCGACCTGATTGTGAATGGATACTGGAGGGGTCAAGATGTCATATAAACGTGTATTTGTTATTGTAATGGACTCGGTTGGTACTGGTGCGGCGCACGATGCAGATAAGTTCGATGATGTTGGGTCAGATACGTTAGGCCACGTTGGTGAATACTACAAGGGCAAATTAGCCCTGCCAAACCTGGCTAAGATGGGAATCAGTAACCTCCGAGATACGCCAATTGAAGGGGTACCGGTCGCTGACCCCGCCATCGGGGACTTCGGTAAGATGGAAGAAATCTCCGCTGGTAAGGACAGCATGGACGGCCACTGGGAAATGATGGGGCTGCCAGTAATGAAGCCACTGTCGACATTCCCGAACGGCTTCCCACAGGAAATTGTTGATAAGCTGGAGAAGTTCTCTGGACGAAAGGTCATTGTCAACAAGCCTTACTCCGGAACAGAAGTTATCCACGACTACGGTGAACGGCAGATGAAGACTGGTGAACTGATTCTCTACACATCTGGGGATTCCGTGATGCAGATTGCCGCCCACGAAGACGTGATTCCGGTCAAGGAACTCTACAAGATCTGTGAATACGCTCGGACCCTGGTCAACGTCCCAGAATACACCGTGGGACGGATTATCGCCCGGCCATACGTCGGCCCCGACAAAGACCACTTCACCCGGACCGCTAACCGGCACGACTTCAGTCTGAAGCCGATTGGTGAGACCGACATGGACCGCTTGCGGGCAGCTGGTTACGACGTGATCGGGGTTGGTAAGATCAACGACATCTTCTCTGGTCAAGGGATTGACAAGGGCTACCACAATGAAAGCAACATGGACGGGATGGACCACGTTGACGAGGTAATGAAGCAGGACTTCACTGGTTTCTGCTTCACCAACCTGGTGGACTTTGATGCCATGTACGGCCACCGGCGGAATCCAAAGGGCTTTGGTCAGGCCCTGATGGACTTTGACAAGCGCTTGGGAACGGTTCTCAAGGAAATGAAGCCGGACGACCTGCTGATGATCACCGCCGACCACGGTAACGACCCCGGCTTCCGGGGGACCGACCATACCCGTGAGAACGTCCCACTGCTGGTTTACTCCCCATCGATGAAGAAGAGTAACCAGTCACTCGGCCTACGGAAGACCTTCTCTGACCTCGGGGCAACCATTTTAGAGAACTTCAACGTGGACGCCGTACGCGGGACCAGCTTCTACAAGGAAATTAGTAACGACTAAACGCGGTTAAGAGGAAAGGGGCGCTGACGATGCGAATGGTCGACGTTATTGACGCTAAACGGAATGGGAAGACCTTAACTGATGACCAACTGCAGTTCTTCGTGGACGGGGTGGTTGACGGATCAATTCCTGACTACCAGGTCTCAGCTCTGCTAATGGCCATCTACTTCCAGGGGATGACCAGTGCAGAACAGACGAGCCTGACGATGAAGATGATGCACTCGGGTGAACACCTGGACTTAAGCAAGATTCCCGGAGTGAAGGTCGATAAGCACTCAACAGGTGGCGTTGGTGACAAGGTCAGCCTGCCCCTTGCGGCGATGGTTGCCGCTACCGGCATCCCAGTACCAATGATTTCCGGTCGGGGCCTGGGCCATACAGGTGGGACCCTTGATAAACTAGAAGCCATTCCCGGATTTAAGGTTGAAATCAGTGAACAGGCCTTTATTGACCAAGTCGCCCGGGAAAAATTAGCCATTGTTGGGGCCACTGGCGAAGTGGCGCCCGCGGACAAGAAGATCTATGCCTTGCGGGACGTCACCGACACGGTGGATTCGATTCCCCTGATTGCCAGCTCAATCATGAGTAAGAAGATAGCTTCGGGAACAGACGCCCTGGTGATTGACGTTAAAACCGGTGCCGGGGCCTTCATGAAGACCCTGGACCAGTCGCGGGCCCTGGCCCACGCCCTGGTCGACATTGGCAAGCAGGCCGGCCTTCAGTGCATGGCAGTGATTTCCGACATGAACCAGCCGCTGGGCAACAAGGTCGGCAATGCCCTTGAAATTGAAGAGTCAATCGACGTGCTCAAGGGAAAGGGCCCGGCTGACCTGACCGAACTGGTTTTGACACTAGGAAGCTACATGGTCGTAATGGGTGGTAAGGCCCAGACACCAAAAGCCGCCCGCCAACTGCTGGAAGAAGTAGTTACCGGAAGTAGTTACCGATGGGACAGCCTTGGACCGCTTCAAGGCGATGGTAATTGCCCAGGGTGGCGACCCCCGGGTGATTGATGACTACACCGTAATGCCCCAGGCGAAGTACCAAATTCCGTACCGGGCCAAGCATGACGGGGTGGTAAGCAAACTGGCGGCCGACGACCAGCTGGACTACAGTGTGGGGATTGAACTCCACCATAAGTTGGGTGACCAGGTCAAGGCCGGTGATACCTTGTTGACCATTTATAGCAACCAGGAGAAGGTACCGGCGGTCGAAAAGTTGCTCGACGAAAGCATCGCTATCAGTGACCACTACGACAAACCGCAACTAATTCACGAAATTATCGAATAATTGAGGAGGAACAACGATGAGTACACATATTGGTGCCCAAATGGGCGACTACGCAGACACAGTTTTACTTCCGGGCGACCCGCTGCGGGCAAAATACATTGCTGAAAACTTCCTGGAAAATGTTAAGCAAGTTAACAGCGTGCGGAACGCCTTTGGTTATACCGGTGAGTACAAGGGCCACCGGGTATCTGTTCAGGGCTCTGGCATGGGGATCCCGTCCATGTCAATTTACATTAACGAACTGGTTAAGTTCTTTGGTGTGAAGACTATCATCCGGGTTGGCTCCTGTGGGGGAATTGCTCCGGATGTTCACCTGCGTGACGTTATTTTGGCCCAGGGTTCCTCAACGGACTCAGCAGTGACGATGAACACCTTCGGTCCGGGCTTCCACTACGCCCCATTGGCCGACTTTAAGCTCCTTGACTCCGCCTACCACGTTGCCGAAAAGCTGGGCATCGATGCTAAGGTCGGCGACATCTTTGCGGCTGACCGCTTCTACAACGACGAATTAGACATGGAGAAGCTGCGAGATTACGGTATTTTGGGAACGGAAATGGAATCTGCTGGACTCTATCTCCTTGCTGCTAAGCTCCACTTCCGGGCCTTGTCTGTCCTGACCGTCAGTGACCTGATCTTTGGTGAGGAAAAGACGACCGCCGAAGAACGGGAGAAGACCTTCAACGACATGATCAACATTTCTCTGGAAACGGCAATCGCTGGTAAGTAATGGTATATAATGGACCGGGGAAAAGCGGCCATTCAATGAATTAAATAAGGGCCTGCCACAGAAGCAATTCTGTTGCGGACCCTTATTTTAGTAAGGAGGAAATCAATGGAAAGTGATAATCAAAAGAAAATAAGCCAGGCCCTTAAGGTGGCCACCTTGTATTACCGGGAGGGTTATAACCAACAAGACATTGCGACCGAATTGAACATTTCCCGGGCAACAGTATCGCGCCTTTTGCAGTTTGGCCGTGACCAAGGGCTGGTAACCATTAAAATCAATAACCCCCTGGCCCCCCTCGATCAGCTGCGCACCCAATTACTGGGAAAGTACCCGACCCTTAAAAAGGTCATCATCGTTCCGGGCAAGGATAACCCCTTAGAAGAGGTGGGGATTGCGGCGGCCCGGTACCTTGAGGAAATTGTCAAGGATAATGACATCCTTGGCCTGGGTTGGGGCCGGACCCTCTACCACGTTGCCTTACACATTGCACCCAAGGATGTTACAGATGTCAAGGTCGTCCAGATGAAAGGGAGCGTTGCTAATACCGAGACGAAGAACTACGCGTTTGAAACCGTTAATACCTTTGCTAACGCTTTCCACACCCTTCCCCAGTACCTACCAGTGCCGGTCATCTTTGACCACGCTAAGACTGAAAAGCTGGTTGAAGATGATACCCATATTAAGTACATCCTTCGTCAGGGAAAGGAAGCGGACATTGCGGTCTTCACGGTGGGGACCGTTCGGGATTCGGCCCTGCTCTTTCGGCTTGGCTACTTTACGAAGGCGGAGCAGGAGAAGCTCCAAAGTGAGGCGGTCGGGGACGTCTTTTCCCGCTTTATTGATGCCCGTGGCCGGGTGGTTGACCACGACATCAACGAGCGGACAATTGGCATTGACCTTGTGGAGCTCCGGAAGAAGAAACACAGTGTATTAGTGGCGGCCAATGTTGCTAAGATCCCGGCAATTAATGGTGCTTTGACGGCTGAATACGCTAATACCCTGGTGATTGATCAGGAAAGTGCGAACAATTTACTAGCTTTTTCACCGAAATCTTAACTTTTTCTTGATTTTGTGTCTGATTCCTAGTAGCATTGACCTAACCAAAATTAAGGAGTGTGTATGATCAATGTCAAATTGGGACACAAAGTTTGCCAAAAAGGGCTTAACTTTTGATGATGTTTTACTGATTCCCGCCGAAAGTCACGTTTTACCAAATGAGGTTGACCTCAGTACCCGGTTAGCCAAGAATATTAAGCTTAATATTCCATTGATTAGTGCCGGAATGGATACCGTTACCGAAGGACCAATGGCAATTGCGATGGCCCTCCAAGGTGGCCTTGGCGTTGTTCATAAGAATATGTCAATCCAAGCGCAAGCAGGGGAGGTTGCCAACGTTAAGAGCGTAGTTGTTCCTGCTAACGCTACCCGGGCGGCGGTTGACGACCAAAACCGCCTGCTTTGTGCCGCCGCTGTTGGCGTCACCAGCGATACCTTTGAACGGGCAGAAGCTCTTTTGAAGGCGGGGGCCGACGCAATCGTGATTGATACGGCACACGGTCATTCTGCCGGGGTGCTGCGAAAGATCAAGGAAATCCGTGACCACTTCCCAGATGTTACCCTGATTGCCGGGAACGTTGCCACTGGTGAAGCTACCAAGGCCCTATACGATGCTGGGGTTGACGTTGTAAAGGTCGGCATTGGCCCTGGTTCTATCTGTACTACCCGGGTGGTTGCCGGTGTCGGTGTTCCCCAAATTACGGCTATTTACGATGCCGCTAGTGTTGCCCGTGAATACGGTAAACCAATCATCGCTGATGGTGGGATTAAGTACTCTGGTGATGTTGTGAAGGCCCTGGCTGCCGGTGGTAATGCGGTCATGCTGGGGAGCATGCTTTCCGGGACGACTGAAGCACCGGGCGATGTCTTTGAATATCACGGTGTTAAGTACAAGGCCTACCGGGGGATGGGTTCCGTCGGTGCCATGGCCCAGGCCCACGGCTCTTCTGACCGTTACTTCCAAGGTGGCGTGAATGAAGCCAACAAGCTTGTCCCTGAAGGAATCGAAGCTCGGGTTAAGTACAAGGGTGATGTTTCCGACGTTGTCTTCCAAATCGACGGAGGTCTGCGCTCCGGGATGGGTTATGTTGGCGCCCCTGACATCCCAACCTTGATTGAAAAGGCCCAATTTGTTCAGATCACTAACGCCGGACTGCGGGAGTCCCACCCACACGATGTTCAAATTACGAAGGCCGCTCCGAACTATAAATAAGCGTTAAATAATATAAGACGAGGGGGCTGTGACATAAGTACTTTTACCAAGTTCAAATACGAACAGCGCGGTACGCAAATGGGCTCCAGTGTCCGGTATAACCGAACTCTGGAGCCCTATTTGCGCTCGCGGGGGCGTGAAAACGAAGTCATAAATGACTTCTGTCACGCTCCCCTTTTCTTTTTTTCGTGTAATCATGCACGAGGCCGGGCAAACTGGTACAATCAGTATTGAAATCGGATGTATAATTTGGGGGACATAATTATGGATAATCAGGAACCACGGGAATATTTTGAACGGCGGCGTGATTACCGGCAACAAAATCAGGGCCCACATCATCGGGGATGGAAGATCTTTGGATTTATTATCTTATTACTGGTAGTCATTGCCGGAATTTACGGCTTAATTGCCTGGCATAATGTTAAGGTCACTACCAATGATATGTACACATCGGCGGGGGCGACCCGGCGACGGGATGGTCAGAAGGCCTTAGAGCAGCGGCGGCCAGTGTCCATCCTACTGTTGGGAACGGATACCGGGGCCCTCGGCCGGTCGTACAAGGGGCGAACGGACACCATCATGCTGCTGACGATTAATCCTCAGACCAACAAGTCGGAGATTGTCAGCATTCCCCGGGACATGAAGGTCAACCTTCCGGGTTACCCGGACGATTCGCCGGCCAAAATCAACGCGGCCTACACTTACGGTGGGGTTAAGGAAACAATCAACGTGGTTCAGAAACACTTCAATATCCCCGTTGACTTTTACGTCTTAGTAAACATGGGTGGCCTGAAGAAAGCTATTAACCAAGTTGGCGGGGTCACGGTCACCTCCCCGTTGACCTTTGACTACGAAGGGAGCCACTTTGAAAAGGGCCAATCCTACCACCTGAACGGCACCCAGGCTCTGCGCTTTAGCCGGATGCGGTACGACGATCCAAACGGTGACTATGGCCGGCAACAGCGGCAGAAGTTAATCATCAAGGCCCTTTTGAAGAAGTCGGTTTCTTACAAGACGGTCCTCAACCAGAAATTCCTGAAGTCCATTTCGGACAACTCCAAGACTGACCTGACATTTAATGACATGCTTCAGTTGGCCCAGCACTACCGGAAGGCAACGAAGAACATTGGTCAGGACCATGCCCAGGGGAGGGGTGACGAAGAGGATGGTCAGGCCTTTGAAGTAGTGCCTCGAGATGAACAACAACGGGTTTCGAACCTTCTCCGGAAGAGCTTGGGCTTGGAAACCGCCAACCTGGACGCGGATAACTAATATTTCCTTAAGACCGGGGCAAAATGATCGTTTTACCAGGAAAGTCAGCTATAATATTGAACTAGAGTATTTCGTAATGGCAGATTGCAAGAAATAACTTGAACGAATTTAGTGACGTAGATTAAGCAGGAAGATCTCGATTGGTGTATGCCAATTAAGACATTTAAGTGGCCGGGAATTCAAATACCAATTAATTTGAATCAGCTTGTGATCGCTTAACTCTTCAATGGCTTGGCCTTTGGGAATAAAGCGTTGTAAAACTCGGTTACGGTTCTCATTACTGCCGCGTTCATGTGGTGAATAAGCATGAGCAAAATAAACCGGAGTATCAGTTCGCTGCTCAATTGCCTGGTAGTTAGCGAACTCTTTACCATGATCTACGGTAAGCGTCTTGAGCTTGTCTTGAAGTTGACTAGCTAGTTCAAGTACGGCTTGAGTCATGGACTGACTGTCGCGACCATGGAGCCATTTAACAATTGTCAGGCGACTCTTACGCTCCACAAAAGTAGCCACAGCTTGACCTTTACGTTTGCCAGAAAGTACGGTATCAGCTTCAAAGTGGCCGAATTCCTGGCGAGTTTCGACTTTATGAGGCCGCTCCTCAATGGAGCGGCCGTGACTGAACGTACCACGCTTTTCTTTAGCACGATGACGACGAATCCCATGATCAGGCAAATCGGGCAACTGTATATCAAGCCATCCTTGATCAATCCAGTTATAGACCGTCTTGTAGGCAATTCCAACTACATGGGCAACTTGTTCAGGGGACCACTTCTGGACTTGAATCTTTTCTTCGATCAAGTGTTTAAGGTTTTTAGTGAGCGAAGACTTCTGCCCCCGTTGACTAACCTTGCGTTCAAAGTCAGTTTGCGCTAGCTCAGCCCGGTACTCACTATTTAGCCGGTGAAGTTCGTTAAAGACTGTGGTTTTACTAAAGCCTAAGTAGTTAGCGATGTATCGCAAGGAACGTCCTTCATTATGAAGCGTTTCAATGACAACACGGTTCTGGAATGATAAAATAGTGGTGCTCATCAAGGTCCTTCTTTCTAATGGATTGTGCGGTAACACCATTAAAGACCTTGATGGGTTTTTCTGTCCACTTAAATGTTCAACTTAAATTTTACAATCTACCTAATAAATAAGGAGTGGCCATAAGATGAAAATTTTAGTTGTTGATGATGATAAGGAAATTGTCCAATTACTGGAGATTTACATTCGTAATGAGGGCTATGAACCGGTTGCTGCATACAATGGTAAGGAAGCCCTGACCAAACTTAACACGACGCCGGATATCAACCTAGTCATCTTGGACCTGATGATGCCCGAAATGGACGGGATGGAGGTTATCAAGCAAGTCCGGAAAGACTCCGATATCCCAATCCTAGTGCTTTCTGCTAAGACTGCGGATATGGATAAGATCCAGGGCCTGGTTTCTGGGGCCGACGATTACGTTACCAAGCCGTTTAACCCTCTGGAAGTAATGGCCCGGGTAAAGTCCTTGCTGCGGCGGACCCAGGGTGAGGTCACCAATGACCAGCCGGACGTCTTAAATGTGGGCCCACTTATCATCAACAAGGATTCCCACGAGGTTAAGACCATCAAGGGAGATGTTATCCAGTTGACGGCCCTCGAATTTGGGATTCTCTACCTGCTAGCCAGTCACCCGAACCGGGTTTTCTCCGCCGACGACATCTTTGAGCGGGTTTGGCAGCAGGAGAGTGTTGTTTCCGCCAAGACGGTTATGGTCCACGTGAGCCACTTGCGGGATAAAATCGAAGAAGCCACGAACGGTGAGAAGGTCATCCAAACCGTTTGGGGCGTTGGCTACAAGGTTGAAAACCACTAATCTAATCACTTCCTGGGGGTAAAAGAGTGAAGTTAACGGGACGGGAAAAAAGTTCATTAATCTTTGAAGGGGTCGTGACCGTCATCCTGCTGGTCCTCCTCAACATGGCGATTATCACGATCATCCAGGACGTCATCCAGAGCAATCCGGGGGTGACGAACGGGATCTTCATGATCAAGCAGTCGCTGCGGGTCGGCCCACTACAAACGCAGATTTGGAGCTACCAGCGGATCCTAATTATCATCTTTGTGATTATCGACATTTGGGTCGTCTGGTGGCGGCTCCGGCGGCGGTACCACCTTTACCAGATGAACCACATCATTGCCGAACTCCACTACATTGCCCAGGGTCACCTGGACCACCGAATTCCCTTCCGTTTGAAGGGTAACCAGCAGCACGTGATCAGCTCCGTTAACGCCCTGGTTGATAGTGCCGTTAAGTCGATGGATGACGAGCGCAAGATTGAAAAATCCAAGGACGAGCTGATCACCAACGTCAGTCACGACTTGCGGACCCCGCTGACTTCCATCATCGGCTACCTGGGTTTGATTGAGGACAAGCAGTACCAAAACGAGGAAGATATCCTGAAGTACACCCATACGGCCTATGAGAAGGCCAAGCAGATGAAGAACCTGGTCGAGGACCTGTTTGAATACACGAAGGTCCAGCAGCACGGCGCCCCAGTCAACATCATGCGGGTTGACCTCAACCAGCTGCTTGAACAGCTAACGGCCAGTTTTGAGTTAGAGGCCCAGCACCGGGGGATTGAGATCACGTCAAAGGTGATTCCCAACCCACTGATGATTGAAGCCGACCCTGAAAAACTCGGCCGGGTATTTAGCAACCTGGTCGCCAATGCCCTGAAATACGGGAACGGGGCCAGCTACATCCGCCTGGATGCCCGCCAAAAGGCCGACCATGTGGTGGTGACAGTCGCCAACGATGGGACCCCAATTCCCAAGGCGTCGGTTGACCATATCTTTGAGCGCTTTTACCGTGCTGAAGCGTCACGGTCACGGGCAACCGGGGGTACCGGCTTGGGCCTGGCGATTGTCAAGAGTATCGTCGACTTACACCACGGAAGTGTCCGGGTAACGTCTAATGATGATGAGACAGCCTTCATCGTCAGTCTCCCCTTAAAACAAGTGAATAAATAATAAACAAAAGCAGAAAATTTCCCGGGAAATTTTCTGCTTATTTATATTCAAGCAAATTATTGTATGTTAGACTAAAAGGGCATTGTGTCGCCTTAATTATCAATATGTTGACATATAATTGGAGGAAATTCTGTGGCTAAAGCACAAATAAACCCAGAAAAAGCACGGTGGCTGGAGGTCCTCGGAATTGCCATGCCACTATGCCTAAGCTACATCCCTATTGGGTTAGCTTGTGGTATTTTGTTACATGCGGCAGGGTTCAACTTTATCATGACCCTCGTTGTATCAATCGTTGTTTTTTCTGGTGGAGCCCAATTTATTTTAGCTTCATTGCTGACGATTAACGCACCATTATCATCAATATTTGTGACCTTGTTCTTCTTGGAACTACGGTATGCGTTACTGGGTTCTAGTTTATCCAAGTACATTAAAAACGAATCTCAACACCTTATCTGGCTGTTTGCGGTTTCAATGAACGACGAAAACTACGCAATCAACTACCTGAAATTTGCAACAGATAAGAAGTGGACGCCAAAGGACGCCTTACTGGTTGAGCATTATTCACTACTTTCGTGGTCGGTGGCTAACATGGTCGGTGGCCTGATTGGGAGCACGATTTCAATCAACCTTGAGGTGGTCGACTTTGCCTTAACGGCCTTGTTCCTGTACATGATTGTGATGCAGGTTCAAAACCACCTGACCCTGTTAATCAGCTTGCTGACGGCAGTGCTGGCGGTCTTCTTCATGGTTCTGACGCACAACATCCTCGGGGTTGTGATTGCTACTTTGATCGCATCTTTCATTGGTTTTTTGATTGAGAACACTGTTCGTCACCACAGCAAGGTTCCGGAAAAGAACTGGTTCTTAACGAAGATGTTCCGACCGAAGATTACCCGGACGACGGTTGAAGACCAGCGGGAACACAGTGAGCTAAAAAAGCATGACCCGGTAGAACAGGGTAAGGACGAGACAAACGGTAAATAGTGGGGATAAAGATGGAACAACTACTTAGTAATGTACCGGTGTTATTTGCTGACATCGGTCACAATAAAATCTTATATCACCTGGTGGTAATTGTATTGGCCGCAATTGCGGCGTTCATTCCGCGGTACTTTCCAATTCTCTTCTTCTCGACGCGGAAAATCCCGGAATGGTTTAACGAGTGGATGAAGTACGTCCCGGTGAGCCTATTCACCGCCCTAGTTGTTAAAAACGTCTTCATCACCACCGCTGGTTATCACTTTGTGCCTTTTGGTCACGTAGAACAAATCTTTGCAGCCTTGATTGTAATGGTTATTGCCTACTTTACCCGGTCGATGTCAATCTCTGTGATCGGTGGGTTAGTTGCGGTCTGGCTGCTGAGCATGGTAATTTAATATTAAAGGTAATGATTATGGGTCAGCTTTTCGATTGTCAGGCAATCGGAAGCTGGCCCTTTTTTAATGTTCGTATTTTTAAAATAAACATAAGCGAACGTTCGGAATGGAAACACCTTAAAATTAGGGATTAATTAAAATTAACAATCCCCCTTGTTATTACACTAATGTCGTGATACCTTTTAAACACCGAATTAATCCGGATATTATTTGTTTATTGTTCGTATTTTTCAAAAAGGAGACGGGGTTAATGGTAAAGACAAGGAATCGATATGGAGTGGCCCTCGCGGGGGTTGTTCTTCACTTGATGATTGGTGGCGTCTACGCCTGGAGTGTGTTTACAAAACCAATTGCGCAGCAGACGGGATGGAAGGAAACGGCGGTCTCGTTTGCATTTAGTTTAGCAATCTTTTTCCTGGGAATGTCAGCGGCGTTCATGGGTCGGCTGGTAGAAAAGTTTGGCCCAACCGTTACGGGGACGATTTCCAGTATCTGCTACGGGAGCGGAATCGCCCTGACTGGGCTGGCGGTTCAAAGTCACCAGCTCTGGCTGCTATACTTGGCATACGGGGTTATTGGTGGCCTGGGTCTGGGTTCGGGCTACGTTACCCCGGTTTCAACCATTATTCGGTGGTTCCCGGACAAGCGGGGACTCGCAACCGGTCTGGCAATCATGGGCTTCGGTTTCGCGGCCCTGTTGACGGGCCCAGTTGCCCAACACCTGATGGCAGTTGTTGGCCTTGCTAATACCTTCTATGTGTTGGGGATCTTCTATTTTGTCGTGATGGTTATTGCGGCCCAGTTTATTAAAAAGCCACGGTCCCATGAGCTCCCGCAAGCAATTGCGGCAAATGCCCAACGGGTGAGCCTGACTGGCCAGGAACTGACGGCCAACCAAGCGTTAAAGACTCGGACGTTTGCTTTCCTCTGGTTCATGTTCTTTATCAACATCACCACGGGGATTGGCCTGGTTTCGGCGGCTTCACCAATGGCTCAGAACATGACGACGATGACTGCTGCGGCCGCTGCTGTGATGGTCGGGATCATCGGCCTTTTCAACGGCTTTGGTCGATTGGCCTGGGCAACCTTGTCGGATTATATTGGTCGCCCGCTGACCTACAGCTTAATCTTCGTGTTGGACATTGTGATGCTTTTTGTCCTCTTGTTCTTTAAGACACCGTTTATCTTTGCCCTGGCCCTGTGCCTGTTGATGTCGTGCTACGGTGCTGGCTTTTCAGTAATTCCTGCATACCTGGGGGATGTCTTTGGTACCAAGCAACTGGGGGCAATTCATGGCTACATCCTGACCGCCTGGGCGGCAGCCGGAATGGTGGGGCCCATCCTCTTGTCCTACACGCACCAGGTCTTACATAATTACTACGTCACACTGGTAGTCTTTGTAATTATTGATGCCCTGGCAATGCTCGTTTCCGTCTTGATTCAAAAGAATTTTGTTGCTCACCGGGCTGTTAAGGGAGTTGACTAGGTGTTGACTTTTGGCCTAATAGCCGTTATTATCATTACTAACAAATTTACCTTTAAACTAGTCCAGAGAGGCTAAGAAGGATTTCAATTGTGCGTTACCAAAAACGGTCTTCTTAGCCTACTGCTAAGGAGGCTTTTATTTTACAGAATTTCTTTAGCTACCAGCAGTGGGTTTTAAGAATCGGGTGCGGAACCATCAATCAATCTAGGGTATTTTGTTGAATACGAAAACCATTTAATTGACTCCTGTGAGAGCAAAACGGTACGGTGTTTGGCATTATTTAAGAGAAGAGAAAAAGCACAGCGCTCACTTAACCAGGAGAAATTAAGTGGGCGCTGTTTTTGATTGCGCGAAAGGAACATTCTCTGATGGAAGAAGCACAACGGTTGGCAGTTGAGCTGCCTGGCCTATCGCTGAAGAACCCGGTTATTCCGGCAAGTGGCACCTGTGGCTATGGCCAGCAAATTGCCCGCAACTATGATTTGAACTTACTGGGGTCATTGGTACTAAAGTCAACGACCCTCCATGCCCGGTCTGGTAACCCCCAACCCCGGGTCTGTGAGACGAGTGCAGGCTGGCTAAACGCCAACGGCCTGCAAAACGTGGGGGTTCAAGCAGTCGTTAATGAAAAGCTCCCCTGGCTGAAAAAACACTACCCAAGTTTGCCAATCATTGCAAGTGCGGCCGGCTTCTCCACGGCAGAATACGAAACGGTCGTCCACCGGTTGGGCCAGGCACCGGAAGTTAACGCCATTGAGTTAAACGTTTCCTGCCCCAACGTTAAGCATGGCGGCCTAGCAATGGGCACTGACCCAGCGGTTCTCGAGGACTTGACCAGAAAAGTCGTTAAAAAGGCCGGGGGCACGCCAGTTTACGTCAAGCTGACCCCGAACGTCACTAATATTGTTCCCCTGGCGCAGGCGGCCGAACGCGGTGGCGCCAACGGATTGACGATGATTAACACCTTAACTGGGTTAAGCATCGACCTCAAGACCCGGCGCCCCATCTTGGCCAACGTTACCGGGGGCTTATCGGGCCCGGCCCTTAAACCGATGGCGCTGCGAATGATTCACCAGGTTCGGGCCGTTTCCAGCCTACCAATTATCGGGGTCGGGGGTGTTGAAACCGCCGAGGACGTCCTGGAATTTATGATGGCTGGGGCTAACGCGGTCGAAGTTGGTGCGGCCAGTTTTCACGACCCATTGGCCTGCCCACGGATTGTGGCGGACCTACCTTTGGTCATGGACCGGTATGGTGTTGAAAAGCTAACGGATTTGTGGGAGGTAAGATTTTGAGACGATTTTCACCAATGGTGGCGATTGATGTGGCCACAAAGGACGAAGCACTAGACCTGTTCGACCGATTGACGGTGGAACCACGGCCAATTCTAAAAATCGGGATGGAACTTTACTACCACTTTGGTCCCGAGATCATTAAGAAGGCCCAACAACGGGGCTTCAAAATTTTCCTGGACCTGAAGCTTCATGATATTCCTAACACCGTTAAGCGGGCAATGTTTGTCCTCGGCCAGTTGGGCGTTGATTTTACGACGATTCACGCTGCCGGGGGCAGTGAAATGGTGGCGGCTGGTGCCGCGGGCCTTAAAGAAGGGGCCAAGGCAGCCGGATTGCCAGCACCAAAGCTCCTGGCAATCACCCAACTGACCTCGATTGACGACCAAATCTTACACGACGAGCAGCACGTTGACCTCTCCTTAGTAGAATCGGTCCAATCCTACGCCCAGCTGGCAGAAAAGGCCGGTGCGGACGGGGTTGTCTGCTCAGCTTACGAAGTTCAGTCAATTCGTCAGGTAACGGGGACTGATTTTCTCTGTGTGACCCCAGGAATTCGGCCGAAGGACTTTGCTAAGGGGGACCAAAAGCGGGTCGTCACTCCGCACCAAGCGCATGATGTGGGGAGTAACGCCATTGTGGTCGGGCGGCCAATTACCCAAAGTGCGGACCCGGTCAAGGCATATCAGGAAATTGAAGAGGAATTTTTAACGGAGGAAGATTAAGATGAGTTACGCAGAGACAGTCGCTAAGGACCTTTTGGAAATTCACGCGGTGACCCTGAGCCCGGACAAGCCTTACACCTGGGCCAGTGGCTTGCATTCACCAATTTACACTGATAACCGGTTAACGATTTCGTACCCGGCAGTCCGGCAAGCAATCTATCAGGGGATGGCGGCTCTGATTAAGGAACACTTTCCAGAAGCGGCCGTTATCGCGGGAACTGCTACTGCTGGGATCCCGCACGCTGCCTGGGTCGCCGAAGACCTAGGAAAGCCACTGGTTTATGTTCGCTCCAAACCGAAGGACCATGGTCGGGGCAAACAAATTGAGGGTGTCTTACAGGCCGGGGAGAAGGTTGTCGTGATTGATGACCTAATTTCTACTGGTGGGAGTGTCCTCAACGCGGTAGCCGCGGTCAACAAGGCGGGCGCCACCGTTATCGGAGTTGTTTCCGTCTTTACTTACCAGTTACCGGCAGCAGACAAGAATTTTGCGGATGCCGGCCTGAATTACTACTCCGTAACCAACTATCCGACCCTGGTCAACGTTGCTAAGGAGAACGGCTTGATTAGTGAAGACCACCTTTCTTCTCTGAACGAGTGGCGGCAGGACCCAGCGGCCTGGAGTGCTAAACACTAGGCAGTAATTTCTCCCGAAAGTCTGTTATAATACTTACAGAAAGTGAGTGGTTATTAATGGACATGGAAGAAATTCGTCAACACGTTTTGGAAACGGCGAACCGGCGTTACGCAACCAAAAAGTATGACCCTAATCGACATATTTCTCCTGCGGATTGGCACACCATCTTGGAGGTTGGTCGTCTTTCACCGAGTTCCTTTGGCTATGAGCCCTGGAAGTTTATCTTGATTAACTCCCCGAAGGTTAAGAAAGACATTCGGCCCTTTTCCTGGGGGGCGGCCAATAGTCTCGACGGGGCTGACAAGCTACTGCTGATTCTGGCACGGACAGATGTGACCTACGACAGTGACTATGTTCGTCACCTGGTATCTGACGTTAAGCATCACCAGTATTCCCCCGACTCAAAGCCTTCTCAGGCGTTTAAACACTTCCAGGAAGATGACCTTAAGATCAAGAATGACCAGGAACTCTTCGACTGGGCTAGCAAGCAGACCTACATCGCAATGGCGAACATGATGACCGCTGCAACCGAGCTTGGCATCGACTCCTGCCCAATTGAGGGCTTTAACTACGCGAAGATGAACGAGTACCTGAGTAAGCAGGGGATTATTGATTCACAGCACTGGCGCGTTTCGGTAATGGTCAGCTTCGGTTACCGCGACCAGCCAATTAAGCCCAAGGTCCGGCAGCCGCTGACGGCAATTTATGAAGAATTAAATTAGAAACGAACAAAGCCCATCGTTCTGGCATTTAATTGCTGAATTGATGGGCTTATTTTTACAGAAACAGTTGACATTATCCACCATAACGATTAAAGTATCATTAAAATATTATTAGAAATATAGGAAGAATATTAGAGAGAAGCGGATAAGGATGACACGAAAAGTTGGTGTGATTGGCCAAGGACACGTTGGTGAAACCCTGGCGAATAATCTGTTAGTGACCGGGACGGTGGATAAATTGGTCCTGATTGATACAAACGAAAAGAAACTGAATGCGAACGTAACTGACTTCGAGGATGCGGCGGCGAACCTGCCGACCCACACAAAGGTCCTTCGTAATGATTACGGGGCCTTGGGTGATGCCGACGTGGTGGTGATCGCGGTTGGCGATATTGGTATCCAAAATGACGACGCTAAACACGACCGCTTCATGGAACTAAAGGTGAACAGCCGCGCTGCCAAGGAGGTAGGGACCAAACTGAAGGAGGTCGGCTTTAACGGTGTGCTGGTTTCAATCAGTAACCCCTGTGACGTCATTGCGGCCCTGTTCCAAAAGTACACCGGCCTACCAAAGGACCAGGTGATTGGGACCGGGACCCTACTTGATACCGCCCGCCTCCACAAGGTTGTTGGTCAGGCCCTAAACGTTGATCCCCGCTCGGTAACCGGCTACGCACTTGGTGAGCACGGTAACTCCCAGTTTGCGGCATGGTCACAGGTCCGTGTCCTCGGGCAAAATATTACCGACCTCGCTGCCGCCAGCGATGACCTGGACTTAGACGCCCTTGCCGAAGCAACCAAGGCTGGCGGCTACACCGTCTTCCACGGGAAACTTTACACTAACTTCGGAATTGCGGCGGCGGCCCTGCGCCTGGTTACCGCCATCCTTAATGATGCCAACATTGAACTGCCGTGCTCCAACTTCCGTGAGGAGTACGGGACCTACTGTGGCTACCCTGCTATCATCGGCAACGGTGGGGTGGTCAAGCAACTGCAGCTGAACCTGACGCCCGATGAGGAAAAGAAGTTGGCCAAGTCAGCAAACTACATTCGGACCCGTTTTGATGAGACTGCCCAAAAGTTGGCAGCGGAATAAATTTAAAAACTCCTAAGTTTTTTCGACAAAAAAAGAAGTATTTACAGGCAAAAAACGTATTTCAAAGAGCCGTATCGATTTTTAAAAAGTACAATATCATCCTTAATGGTCTACTTAACAGACTATTCTATTTTACTCATTACAGCATCTACCCATTAACCAAGATAACGTTGGCCAATTGCGCTCAAAAGTGACATTTGAGGAAGCGTTTGCTGGCTATAATCCCCTTAAGGGTGACACTTGAAATAATAAAAGTGTTATTTCCTTAAGGGGGTTTTTGCATTTCAAGTTATTCGACAATGAATAGACTAGAGTTGCTTTACGGCTATCAAAAGACAGAATCCGGCCTCAAAGTATATGCCGATATGCATCATGTCAATCAGAATACGATGACAAGATGGATTCGGCAGTTTCTCTTGCATGGTTTGGCGGGGGTTCGCCATCGTTCATTCAATCTTCGCTATTCGCTAAATACTAAGATTGAAGCCGTCAAAGAGTATCAAGCCGGTTTCCCAGGCGAAAAAATCATTGAAAAGTATGATATTCGTAGTCTCTCTCAACTAAAACAGTGGTCGATCCAGTACAATAATGATGAACTAAAGACTAAGTCAAGAAAGCGAGTCAGAAAAATGGGTCGAAAAGTTAATTTTGAAGAGAAATGCAAAATCGTACAGTGGGTCTTGGACCATGACAATGACTACCAAGGAGCAACAATTCATTTTAATGTAAGCTATCAGCGTGTCTACTCATGGGTTCGCAAATATCATGAGGCAGCTGACAGTTGGGAAGCCTTGAAAGATAATGGCGGGCATCGCAAGCCACAAAAAGCTTTAGAAGAGATGACCGAAAAAGAGCGACTTGAAGCTGAAATTAAAAGACTAAAGAAAATCAATCGAGAAATGGAGCTTGAGATCGCATTCGCAAAAAAATTAGTCGAAATACGCAATCGGGGGGGTGAAGCGACCGGACGATATCAAGCGGTTCAAGAATTAATCAACGAAACCGCAGGTTCCGTTAGCGAACTGACTAAAATTGCCAAAGTTTCACGCAAATCATACTATCAGTGGCTCAAAAGACAGCCAACACAAAGAGAAATTGAGAACAAGGCAATTTTAGAAACGATCTATCAGATTGAAAAACGCCATCAGAACTGTGCTGGTCATAAAAAAGTAACCGCGATTTTAAACAATGAGAATGGGAAAAATCAAGAAATTCCAGAATACACCTTTTCGTTTGACTTTCGTATCAATATTAAGCGTGTGCGTCAAATCATGCGGAAACACGGCATTAAAGCTGATGTCCGTCAGAAAAAGCGCAGCCGCAAGAAAGAACAACAACAGTACCAAGAGGATAATTTATTGGAACGGAAATTTATTCAGATAGCGCCTAATCTGGTTTGGGTGTCCGATACGACAGAACTAACCTATGGTCGCAACAACAAAGTTCGCTTGCACGTAGTTTTGGATTTGTACGGTCGTTATGCGCTCAGTTATCATATTTCACCAACTGAAACGGCAGAAGCCGCAATTGAAGCCTTTAAACGCGCCGCTAAGCAAGCTGGGACCTTCGCACCAATGATTCATACCGATCGTGGCGCTGCCTATACTTCAAAAGACTTCAATAACTATTCAACCAGCAACAATAGTAAGCACAGTCTCTCTGCGCCTGGCACTCCGGCTGATAACGCAGTAATTGAGCACTATTGGGGCTATTTTAAGTACATCTGGATGGCGCATCATTCACATCCGCAAACTTTGGCAGAACTGAAAGATTTGGTTAAGCAGGGTGTTGAATACTTCAACACAGTCGAGATTTCCAGCAAACGAAACAACCTCACCGCGGAGGACTTCCGCAATGAGGCCGTATAGACTAATTTTTTATTTTTTTTAAGTGTTACCTTGACAGGGTACAGTACCACAACATAAACACAAAAGACCACTACCCCTACCTGGCTATAGCAGACGGGGCTTCACTATTATTGAGGATTAGTAAAAGTTCAGCGACTGCAGCCATCCATCAATCTGGCCCGGACTGTTGAGCACTGCCTCCTAGTTGAGGGCAACGTCGTAGTGGTTCTCCTTCACTGACCGTTCGATGTAGCTCTGTGAGCGGTCGTAGGTCGAACCACCAGAAGTGGCAAAGGTGGCCAGCTTCTTGCCGTTGAGGTCGAGATGGTCAATCATCGACGTAATAAAGCGTGGCGTGATTCCCCACCAAATCGGGTGGGCAATCACGATGTTGTCATAGCAGGCGATGTTCGGCAGGTCAGCGGCGTTGACCGGTACCCGCAGACCGTGCTGTTGCTGTTCGATTGACGTCCACGATTGAGAATCGTGATAGTTCAGGTCGGCAGCACTATACGGCTGTTGCGGGTGAATAGCTGCCAGGTCGGCATTTAAGAAGCCACTTCTTCAGCGCGTTGCTTGGTGGTATTAGTTGCTGAATAGTATAAAACGAGTGTTTTGGCCATAGTTATTCCTCCTCTTCCGGATTATTATACTCTGCCCAGCGCTTCACCCGTCATCAACAACAAAATGACCCGTGGATTGGTAATCAACCAATCCGCGGGTCATTCTGTCCTTAAGATATGAGGGGACATTAATGACATTTTAATGCCCGGCGATGTGAAGATTCCCCACGACTTTTAATTTCACCTTTGTAGTATTGCCAGGTGCGTAAGCAATTGGGGTCTCTTCCACCAAAACTAAGTGGGTAGTTGACCCATCGGCGCCGGCCTGAACTGCTTGATCGGTGGCTTTTTGTTGAGCGTCGGCCAGTGCTTCTTTGCGTGGCACTTTATCATAGGTATATAGGCGTTCGTATTCGCTACCAATTTGCGCGATAGTTGCGCCAATAGCATTGGCAACTGACCCCAGTGAGTCACGGTAAATCTTGCCGACCCCCTTAAGTGTTTGCGGAGCAACAATGGCACCACCGCCCACCAGCAAGAGGTCGACATCACCCGCCTTAGTCTTCATATTGTCAATACTCTCTTCCAGCATTGCCTTGATCTTGGCTGCTGCTTTCTGAGCAAATTCCAGGCTGATCTTCTTTTGGACCAGCTGCGGGTCGCCAACCTGGGCTTGCCCCAGACGGACAGCAATGTCGGTCGTTGTCACCGTATCACCGCCAAAGCATAAAGCTTTGTCTTCAATTTGATAGCCCACACTATCGGGTCCAACAGTGACACTGCCATCTTCCTGTTGACGAACAATACTCCCCCCGCCCAGTCCAATTGACAGGATATCTGGCATCCGGAAGTTGGTTCGAATCCCCCCAACATCCACCGCTACGGATGATTCTCGCGGAAATCCGTTAACCAGTACCCCCAGATCTGAGGTCGTTCCACCAATGTCCATAACCATTGCGTTTTCTAAGGATGATAAGTAGGCCGCCCCGCGAATACTATTAGTCGGCCCACTGCCAATCGTCAAAATTGGGTGCTGACGTGCATAATCAATGGACATCAAAGTACCGTCGTTTTGACATAAGTACGGCGTAGCGGCACTCACTCCTGCTTGTTGCAGAGAATTAATAAAACCGTCTGCCGTCCGCTGCATCACTTGATTGAGCGCCGAATTCAAGATCGTCGCATTTTCACGTTCAATCAAGCCTAACGAACCGACTGCTGCCGAGCAGGATACGGGAAAATTATCACCATATAGTTGGTGCGCCAGCTCCGCGACGCGTTTTTCTTCTTCATCATTGACTAGCGAGAAAACCCCAATAACTGCCAGTGAGCTGACTTTGCCCCGCCATTTTTCTAACGTGGATGTCACTTCTGCGTCGTCAAACTGTGAAATTTTACGGCCATCAAATTCATTGCCACCACGCAGGGTAGCCGTCAATGGATGAAGAGCCTCTACCAGGTCGGCCGGCCAATCTGTGAATGGTGGCAGTGATAATGTCGCTGGATAGCCCAACCTAATAACCCCAACCGAAATTAAATTTTTCCGTTCAACAATGGCGTTAGTGCACTGGGTAGTTCCCAGCATGGCTGTGCTGATTGCACTTTTATCGAAATTAACGTTTTGGAGCACTTTATTTACTGAATTCGTAATGCCAGTCTGAATATCCGGAGTGGTATGCGATTTAGTATGAGCAATCACTTCGTTTTTTTCCGTCAGAATGACCGCATCAGTGTTGGTCCCACCAACATCAACCCCTAATCTGTATTCCATCAGCTCACCCTCTTTCCTTTGCTAATTCTTCAACAGGTTGGTAGTCATAATCGTAGCCAAAATAACGCGGCCCGACAGTTTCGATGCCAGCTGGTGTCCGCCACTTTTCATCGCACGGCAACCCAAATACTGCCATCCGTTTTCCGTAACGGACATCTTCAGCCGTAAATGGTGTCAGTGAGTCAATATCAGCTAAGCAGATCAGGTCAGGTACACTAGCTGCCAGTTGACCGTCCACATGGGCCACCAAATTTTCGTTCTGATAATCAATCGTCATTGTTTTTCCGGAAAAACTATTAAGCCCATCAATCGTAATCTGCCCATGGTTAAAGCCACCGGACGTGGTTTGGGAGACGTCAACCACTTTACCGTCAAAAAGGTGCAGACTATTGGTAATTTCATGGAGTTGTTGCAGCTGCCAATCATGACCTTTGGAGTGCTGCCGGACGATTTGCCCCACCTGCTGACACTTGGTAAGAATCCCGGCAATTCCGGCTTCCTGAAGTTTTTCACCGGTGGTTGAGTATAAGGAAACCACTGCTGTGGCACCCATTTCGACAGTCATATCACGAGCCAGCAACTCTGCCCATTTGTCAGTGACAGTATCTAAAAGCCCCATGTTTCCCTTTTCGTCGGTAATCGCCATTGGCGATACCGTGACTCCTGCCAAATGAAGAGTAGTCATTTGCAATTCGGGAAAGGCCCTCCCCATCGAATCAACATCTACTACCGGAATTCCCGTTTGAGCCCCCAGAACAAAGGGAATCATGGAATTTACCCCACCAGCTTCACTGGGAAAAATACCCCCGATTTTTTTATGTTGTTGATCCGCCACGGCCTGGAGAACCCGCTGAAACTCATCACCCTTGGGAAACTTTTCGGTCATTACCGATGGAGCCCCCATGCAAGCAACGGGAGCATAAATAGCCTCCGGATCCAGTTCATCCACACTAATCAGGCTGACCGGGTTACCGCGCTTAATCGCGGATTTGGCCATCAGTTTACCAACATAAGGGTCACCGCCACCACCGGCTCCCATGAAAGAGGCGCCAGTAGCGATATCTTCAACGTCCTGTTCGTAAATTTTTCGCAATGTCAAAACTCCTTTCTATTTACGGTTTTCTTCAAGCTGCTTAGTACGGACCGTTGAACGACCAAAACGTACCAAGAATAAGTAAAGCAGTAATGAGATCATGATCCCCGTTAAGGGGTTGACCGAGACGTGAGGTGCGTTCGGGAAAAAGCCAAGGACAACGGGCACAGCGGCAACGACCGCTCCTACTGCCCAGGCGACAATCCCTTGCCACTCGTAATCATTTAGCACCGTTGTTGAGTTGACATGACCGCGGTTAACGATCCAGTAAGCGGCACACATGACCCCAGCTGCCGGTGGGACCATCGCCCCTAGCAGATTCATAACGGGCTCAAAAAAGTTCATGATGCCGAAGATGGCCAGCACCGTTCCAGCCATTCCCACTAGAAAGACTGTTGGCTTCTGGTATTTTTGTGGAACGCCAAAGAGGTTGTTAAAGGCAATCCCACCAGAAAAAGCGTTAATAACGTTAACTTTCCAAGTTGCCAAAACTAGGGCTAATCCACCAACAATTGGTGTCGCAACTTTGATGAATAATGCACTTAAGTTTGATGAACGGTAAGCAATCGTCAGAATAGCACCGACCGCGATCATCAGCACCCCTGCAGGGATGACACCCCAAATAGCCGCTTTAACCACGTCTTTGCGGTGTGGACTGTATTGGGAGTAGTCACCAGCAATGACTGCACCGAGCGCAAAGCCGCCCAAAGTCGTCGTCAGTCCAGTGGTAAATGGCGTGTGCGCTGTTGGCTGGTAGGCCAGTAGTTGTGACCATGATGTCGTTTGCAGAGCATGAACCAGCCCATACACGCAGACAAGTACCAGGTATGGTACCGCGACGTAAGTTAACCAACGAACGGCTTTAATCCCGTAAAGGGCGGTACCAACCATAATCAGGCCCAATAACAGGTCAGCAGCCCACAAAGGCATTTGCACGCCGAAAGCACTGAGCAGGCCGTTGAACGCGGCTCCGGCAACGTTGGCCTGGATCCCAAACCAACCTAAACAGCCGACGGCAATCAGCAGGGAAATAACCCGTTGTGATCCTTTCTTGCCGAAAACATATTCGGCTACCTTTACAGTCGGTTGCGCTAAATCGGTACTCTGCATCCCTTGAAAAATCATAATGACGACTCCCAGAGCATAACCGACCAGCGCCGTTAACAGCGTCTCCAGTAAACTCATACCAGAAACTAACGTCCCGCCGAGCAGGAGACTTGGAATTGAGACCAGGGCCCCAGCCCAAACAAAAGCTAGTCCCCACCATTTCTGATTCTGCTTATTATTCATCTACATTCCTCCAAACATAAAAAATTAAGTGCGCCTTAATATCATTGCCACCCTTCTCTCATCAACTTTTAATACAATAACACATGGTTTTTTTGAAGTGCAATACAAAAGTTGGACAAAATTAGATAATTAAGCTGCTAGGGCATGATTCCGATATTCAACGGGGGTCATGCCTTTAGTTTTTAAAGAGATTCGTTCATAGTTGAAATAGTGAACATATTGTGTAGCTGACTGCTTAAATTCTGACAAATTCTTGCACGGTGGAAAACCGTTAAGTAGTTCGGTTTTGAAAAGATGGAAAAAGCTTTCTACGGGGGCATTATCCAAACAGTTGCCCTTACGGGACATACTTTGTACAAAATGATGATTTTTAAGCCGTTGAATGTAGTATGGAAGTTGATAGTGCCATCCTTGATCAGAATGGATAATTGGGGTTGCGGTGGCTGGTAACTGATTCTCTAATTGTTCTAGGGTGTTCATAATTAATAAACGATTGGGACTATCACTGACTTGAAAGGCCAAGACTTCCTTACTGGCTTCATCAATCATGACTGAGATATAAGCCCACTGTTTATTAGCCAGCTTAATTTGACTAACGTCAGTGTGAATAACCTGATACGGATTCGTTTCGTTGAAAGTTTGCTCAAGTAAATTGTCCGCGGTGGTACCCACATGACCCTTATATGAGTGATACTGATGATTGCGATGACGATTATACATACTAACTTGAACACCTAATTGATGCATCAATGACTCAACTGTCGTGTCTGCTAAATGAATTCCTAGTTCTTCTAATTTTGCTTTAACTCGTCGATAACCGTAGGTTGATCGACCACGAACACGGCCTTCTTCCACAATCTTAAGAATGACTTGTTTTACACGAGCATACTTAGTGGATGGATGGGCAATCCGTTGGCGCTCATCATAATAAGTAGCCTTAGGTAATTGAATTGTTCGCAAAATTTCGCCAGTGGTAAAGCGTTGTTCTTTTGGACGCTGTGATTGTTCTGCCCTGATCTGATCCACTATTTGTGTTTTGGCGCGTGCTTTGAGGGTCCGAACAGGGCCAGAGATTTTTTTGTGATTTCTAGCTCCAATTTGGCCTCATGTAACTCTTGATTCTTCTTGGCAAGTTCTTCTTTGAGCCGGTCGAGTTCATTCCTCTCAGCCAAATGACGTATATGTTTTGGATTATGCTTCTTATTCACCTTTGGCGGCCTACCTTTCTGATGAGGCTTCAAAGCTTCGATGCCGTCACGTTGAAAAATATTGACCCAATAACTTACTTGTGTAGGCAACAGGTCAAACTTAGCTCCAACCTCAGCTAATGACTCCTCATGAGTTTGGTAGTAGTTTATCACGTTTAGCTTAAAATCTTGTGTAAATACTCGTTTATGACGCCGTCGTTTTAGCGCTTGAGATCCATTCATCCTAAATAATTGTACCCACTTATTGATGCGTTTCTTTGAAACATGGTAATTGTTAGACGATTCAGCTGTGGGGTTACCAGCTAAATATTCACTAACAATCTGTGATTTTAATTCTGAAGAATATTTTGACATAGAAAAAGTACCTCACAATCATTGGATCCTTTGTCCAACAATTATGGGGCACTTCACGTTTTCGGGCCTAAAAAATTTAGACCCTAAATTTCAAGAATAAGTTAGCCACTGGACTCAAATAAATAATACTGACCAATTGATTATTGGTTGATGGAGCTGTGATATCTCTTGGTAGAAGGCCTTACGATAGATATCCATTGACGAATGTCCATTAAACATAGCTCGTGGATAGTGATTCATCCAATCATTAGTCGCTATGATCTGAGCACTACTATAGTTATTTATAGCTTCACCTTTGGTAATCTCCTTGCGGAGAAACCGGTTATTGATCTCATTGGATCCACGTTCCCAAGGGGAATACGGATCAGCATAGAAAACATGATCGTGAACTTGTGTTAACTCACTAAATTCTGAACCGTTGTCAGAGGTTATTGTCTTAAAGATGCGATAGTAAGCATCTGTGCCCATTTTCTGGCGTAAATTTATAAAGAACTGATTTACTGCATGCGCAGTTTTACCAGCAATTTTACTCGTGATATTAACTCGTGAAAGGCGAGCAGTCATTACTAGTACAACACTGTCATTACCGTTTTTCTGTCCCTGAACTGTATCTAGTTCCCAATGGCCAATTTCGGACCGTTGGTCCGCAGTTTGAGGTCGTTGAGCAATATTAGGCCCTAAGCACCTTTTAGCTTGCGGATGAGTTCGATGATGCTTACGTTTAGGCTTTTCAAAGAGGTCTAAATTGGACGTACGAAGCACACCCTCATTAATCCATTGATATAAAGTTACAACCGACTTTGGGATCAGGGTGCCATCATTCATTAAATCTCGAGCCTTATAAATAACCGCTTGTGGGGAGTAATGGTGGTCGTCAAACTCACCAAGCATTAGCTGATCAGCTAATCGTAAAAATTGCTTTGAAGAATAATATAAGCGACGACGACCAGAATGGCGGTGATGTTCAAGATATGTGGCCTGACCAGCTTCATAACTATAGATGTAGTAAGAATATTCGTAAATCTTACCATTAGATTTTTGACGACGAAGTTGGCGGACCGTACCACGGTTGAGCTCGTTATTAATTGTTTGATGATTAACTCCTAATTGGCGACCAATTGCGCGATTGGAAAGTCCTTGCGACTTTAAAGTCGCAATCATCACACGTTCTTCTTTAGTAAGATGAGCATTCTTTTTATGAGTAGTCAATAAACTAGTAGACATGGTATCATTTAAGTGCGTCATTTGACGGACATCCTTTCATATAGGTTTGGTTCACTTAATATGATACCTGATGTCACGCCGAATGGCGTTTTTTATTTACCACCAACTGGGTGGCTAACTTCATTCTATAATCCACCAAATTTAAAAACTCCTGATAATTAAAAAGCTGGAAGAAAAGTATCAGCGTGCTTTTATTCCAGCCTTTTTAAGTTCTCTATTAATCTTTGTACATGTAGTCCCGGGTCATTGGCAGGTTCTTGCCAGAAGCCCCCTTGGTGATTAAGAACTGGATAACATCGATGTTTCCGGATTCAAAGGAAGCGGCACATGCCTGCAGGTAGAGGTCCCACATCCGTGTGAAGCGTTCACCCATCATATCCTGGATCTGGTTCCGGTTGGCGTTGAAGTTGGCGTCCCAGATCTCCAGGGTGTGTTGGTAGTGACGGCGGAGCATTTCCATGTCGGCCAGTTGCATGTGGTTTTCAACAATGTGGCCAATCATTTCTTGCAGGCCGGGAATGTAGCCGCCAGGGAAGATATACTTGTTAATCCAACCGTTGTAGGCCCCACCCTGTTGCCGGGTGATTCCGTGAATGAGGGCCACCCCATTATTACTGAGGTAACGTTGAACGTCCTTGAAGTACAACCCCAGGTTTTTCTTACCAACATGTTCAAACATCCCCACTGAGGTGATGTAGTCCCAGGTCTGGTCACCGAGTTCCCGGTAGTCAATCAGCTTGACTTCGGCAACGTCTTCCAAGCCTTCGTCCTTAATCTTTTGTTGGACAAAGCGGAATTGTTCTTCACTCAGGGTAACCCCGGTGACCTTGAGGCCGAATTCCTTGGCAGCGGTCAGCATCAGGGTTCCCCAGCCACAACCAATATCCAAAAGGGTCTTGCCGGGCTTCGGGTCCAGCTTCTTCAGAATGTGGTGAACCTTGGCTTCCTGGGCCTTTGTCAGGTCATCCCAGTTGCCATCCGTGAAGTAGGCACATGAGTAGGTCATCGTGTCGTCTAACCAGAGCTTGTAGAAGTCGTTCCCCACGTCGTAGTGACTTTGCACGTCGGATTGGCTTTCCTTTTCGGAGTGCCCTTGCTTTGGTAAGAACTTGCGGAACTTGGAATTACGCATGAAACTGCCGGCGCTTTCGTAGGCGGATTCAATGAGCTTCTGGATGCTGCCGTCGATTTCAATCTTACCGTCCATGTAAGCTTCTCCGAGGGCAATTGAGGCGTTCTTGGTAACATCACGAATCGGGATCTTCTCCTTAAAGGTGATGGTTACCTCGGGGTCGCCGTTACCGTAAACCACGCTCTTGCCATCCCAGAAGACAACCTTAACTGGGATCGTAAAAGAATGGCTTAGCAGTGACTTGTAGAACGTCTTTTCTAGCATTTCAACGTTTCCTTCTTTCTCAAATTAATAGGATTATTATAACACCCCGTAAATTAATTCAAGGAAAAGAAGCTTCAAATCTCCCAAATATTTGAAAATCCTTATATAATTATAATGATGAGAAAGGGTGATCATATGGTTGATGCTTGGCATCGCTTTATTAAAAATGTGGAGCTGCGACGGTTTGTAGTCCTCGCGATAATTATCGTGGTCCTTTGGATGGTCCGGTCAATGATGAATATGATCCTATTCACCTTTATTCTGACCTACATCGTCGTTAACTGGGTCCACCTGGTCCGGCGGTGGCTCCCCAAATTATCGCCAGCCATCATTACGGTGGTGACCTACGTCCTGTTACTTTTGCTATTGTATTTTGGGGTTACCAAGTACCTACCAGTCCTGGTTCGCCAAATTGTCAAAATGGTCAATTCAGTGGTGAAGTTCTACGAGTCCAACGACACGACGGTCTTCTACCACTATATTAACCACTACATCAGCACGGCGACGATTATGAACCAGGTGAAGCACGGCATCTCACTCGCTGTCAGCACGCTGACTAGCATTGGGGTTGTTACGGTGACTTTCCTCTTGTCACTGATTTTGAGCTTCTTTTACACCTTGGAGCTTGAGCAGATGGAAAGCTTCTCCCGGCTCTTCCTCGACAGCAAGTTCAGCTGGTTCTTCCAGGACGTGGCCTTCTTTGGCAAGAAATTTACTAATACCTTCGGGGTTGTCTTGGAGGCCCAATTCTTCATCGCTATCTGTAATACGGTAATTACAACGGTGTGCCTGACCGTGATGAAGATGCCGCAGATCTTTGCGCTGGCGCTGATTGTCTTCATCTTCAGTCTGGTACCAGTTGCCGGGGTGATTATTTCGACAATTCCCCTCAGCCTGGTGGCCTACTCTGTTGGCGGCCTGCGGGACGTGGTTTATATTATCATCATGGTGATCGTTATCCACGCCATCGAGGCCTACGTTTTGAACCCCAAGTTCATGTCCAGCCAGACCGACCTGCCAATCTTTTACACCTTCGTGGTCCTATTGGTCAGCGAGCACTTCTGGGGTACCTGGGGCCTCATCGTTGGGGTTTCCATCTTCACCTTCCTGCTCGACATCCTCGGTGTTAAGTCGATTCACCACCACCGTAAGTCACGGCGGGCTTGAGCCTTGTGTAATCCTGTACATTAATGGAAATTGAAAAGAAAAAACAAATTTGTTACGAACGAAAATAATAAATGGTGAGCAAGTTGATTATCCGCCCAGTAATGCCGCTATCACGGACTTAATGAGCTAAAAAGGATAGTTGACTTGCTCATTTTCTTTAAAATTGTTCACAAGACAGCGAGCAAAGCGGGAAGGGGCACCAATGTGAGCAGTGATCAATCTTGTGCTTGTTTTCTGAAAAGATTAGAATTTAATTATAACGCAATCTGAAGGACAGACGAGGTGGATATAAATGGAAAAACAATTACATGGTTCAGACGTCATTATCGATAGCTTACGCAAACACGGTGTCGACCTGGTATTCGGGATCCCAGGGGCCAAGATTGACCGCCTGTTTGAAGGCCTTGATGGCAAGGAAAGCACGGATGCACCAAAGCTGATTGTCACCCGGCACGAACAAAATGCGGCCTTCATGGCTCAGGCCTACGCCCGCTTGACTGGTAAAACCGGGGTTGCCATCAGTACATCTGGCCCGGGGGTTGGCAACCTGACGACCGGAATCATGACGGCCAATGCAGAAGGGGATCCGGTCCTGGCCATCGGTGGTCAGGTTCAACGTAAGGACCTTCACCGTTTAACTCACCAGAGCACCCCGTCTGCCGAAATTATGGCCCCAATCACCCAGTACAGTGCTGAAATCCAGGACCCGGACAACATTTCCGAAACGATGGCCAACGCATTTGAGGCCAGCCAGAGTTCACCAAAGGGGGCGGCGTTTGTCAGCCTGCCGCAAGACGTTGACGATGCGGTCGTTAATGAAAAACCTCTGCCAATCTATGAGGCTCCGAAGATGGGCCCTGTCGATGCCGATAATTTGGCAAAGTTGGTTGACCTGGTCAAGAACAGCAAGATGCCCGTCATCCTGGTCGGGCAACGGGGCGGCAACGAGGAAGTCACCGCGGCTTTGCGGCAACTACTCCGGGACTATTTCTTCCCCGTTGTAGAAACCTTCCAGGCCGCGGGGGTTGTTTCTCGTGACCTAGAAGAACAGTCCTACTTTGGCCGGGTTGGCCTCTTCCGCAACCAGGTTGGTGACCAGCTCCTCCAGCAAAGTGACCTGGTAATCGCCGTTGGTTATGACGCAATTGAATACGAACCACGGAACTGGAACAAGGAAGGACAACTGCGGATCGTCAACCTGGATACCCAACCGGCCCAGATTGACAACCACTACACCCCAATCATGCAGATGGTCGGCGACATTGCCACCAGTTTGAAGCAGTTTGGTCAGCTGCTGAAGGGGTACAGTTACCCAGCGGCGGCCAAGAAGCAGCTTGCCACCTACAAGCAGCAACTGGATAAGGACAAGCAGATTGAGGTACCCCAAAGTCACGGGGTTAGCCACCCGTTAGCGGTTGTCCAAGCCATTCAGGAAAACGTGACTGACGACATGATTGTTTCCTTAGACGTTGGCTCCCACTACATCTGGATGGCCCGGCATTTCCGTTGTTACCAACCCCGACACCTGCTGATTAGTAACGGGATGCAGACCCTCGGGGTGGGCCTGCCATGGGCAATGGTCGCCGCCATGCTCCACCCAGAACACAAGGCCGTTGCCGTTTGTGGTGACGGGGGCTTCCTCTTCTCCGGGGTCGAATTAGCTACGGCCGTCCAGCACCACCTGAACCTGGTAACAATTGTCTGGGATGATGGTGGCCACTACGACATGGTTAAGTTCCAGGAAGAAATGAAGTACCCAGAAGCCGCCGGGGTGACCTTTGGTAAGTGTGACGTTGTTAAATTCGCCGAAAGCTTTGGCGCTACTGGCCTGCGGGTTGAAAAGCCGGCCGACCTGAAGAAGACTTTGCATAAGGCCTTCAACATCGATGGCCCCGTGGTTGTCGATGTTCCTGTCGACTACAGTAATAACAAGGACCTAGCAGCCCACTTGATTGACTCACAATTAGGTTAATGAAAGGAAATGATCTTATCAGTACTTTGTATGAACACGGTACGTTAGCTTCTTTGATGGCTGGTAACATGGACGGGACAATCACCGTTGCCGACCTGTTAAAACATGGTTCGACGGGAATCGGCACTTTTAATGGGCTCGATGGTGAGGTAATCATCCTCGATGGTGAGGTTTACCAGGCGGTATCTGATGGGCACGTTAACCACATGACCGACCGGCAAGCCAAGATGCCATTTGCCTCGGTCCACACCCCCGAAGATCTGGAGAAGATTGAGCTATACAATGTCGACTTCACGGCATTAAACGGCGACTTTGTTGAAAAACACGCGCTGAAGAACATCTTTGCCGCACTGCGGTTAAAGGGGAATTTCAACCACGTCAAGGTGCGGATTGCACCTAAGCAGGAAAAGCCATACCCAAGCCTGCTGGAAGTTGCCAAGGGCCAACCAACGTTTACCAATGACAATGTTACGGGGACGATTATTGGTTACTACGCCCCAGAAATCTTCGGCAGTGTTACCGCGGCCGGCTGGCACCTCCACTTCATCAGCGATGACCGCCAGTTTGCTGGTCACCTGTTGGAGTTCAACGCGGACCAGTTGACTGGTGACCTGCAGATCTTTGATAACTTGCAGCAGCACATGCCGATTAACGACCAGGCATTCCGCCAGGGCGAGGTTGACATGGGCATCTTGCGGGACAGCATTGCCCAGTCTGAAGGAAATAACGATTAATAAAACGCGAATAAGGTATTAGCGCGCTTCATGTGGCTATTATGGGGCGACTGCTGGTAACGGGCCAGCGGTTGTTCGTAACTAGCACCAGGAGCGCGCTTTTCTTGTGGAATCCCTTTGACATTAGGATGGATAACCGCTAAGCTGGAATAGTAAGTTTATTTTTAACTTAATTTAATTAATTATTCGTGAAAAGAGGTTTACGAGCAGCAAATAATACAGTATTCTATGATTATAGTCGAACAAGAAGCTATAATAAAACTATAAAGTTCGCGTCTAACGAAAGGGGACGATTGCAATGATGACGGATATCGAAATTGCAGACCAAGCGGAAATGAAGCCGATTAAAGAGGTCGCAGAAAAGATTGGCCTGGGTGAGGATGATATTGAGCAGTACGGAAAGTATAAGGCGAAGATCAGTCTCCCCGTCACGGCGCACCCGGATAAGAAGCACAAGTTAGTCTTGGTAACGTCAATCAACCCCACGCCAGCCGGTGAGGGGAAGTCAACCGTTCTCGTTGGGTTAGGGGATGCCTTAAACCAGCTGGGTCACCAGACCATCATTGCAATGCGGGAACCTTCGATGGGGCCAGTCTTTGGAATTAAAGGTGGGGCCACTGGTGGGGGCTACAGTCAGGTCGTCCCGATGGAGGATATCAACCTTCACTTTACCGGGGACCTGCACGCCCTAACGAGTGCGAATAACACCCTGGCGGCCCTGGTTGATAACTATATTATGCGTGGTAACGAATTGGGCCTGGACCCCCGCCGAATTATCTGGAAGCGGGTTGAAGACGTTAACGACCGGGCCCTTAGAAATGTCGTCACCGGCCTGGGGGGCTTAATGCAGGGGGTCCCACGGCAGACCGGATTTGATATCACCGCCGCTTCTGAACTGATGGCGATCCTATGCCTGTCGACCGACCTGATGGACTTGAAGAAGCGGGTTGGGCGGATTGTTGTCGGCTACACCTATGACAAGAAGCCGGTTACGGTGGCTGAGCTCGGCTTTGCAGACGCCATTACGATTCTCTTAAAGGACGCCATCAAGCCTAACCTAGTTCAGACCCTGGACCACACCCCAACGATTATTCACGGGGGCCCATTCGCTAATATCGCCCATGGCTGCAACAGTGTGCTGGCTACCAAGGCGGCATTGCAGCTGGCGGACTATACCGTTACGGAGTCTGGCTTCGGTGCCGACCTCGGGGCGGAGAAGTTCATGGACATCAAGCGCCGGGTCCTGGGCAAGAACCCGGATGCGGTGGTCATCGTCGCTACTGTTCGGGCCCTTGAGTATAACGGTGGTGTTGCCCTGGCTGATTTAAAAGACGAGCACCTTCCGGAACTGAAGAAGGGGATGGCCAACCTGAACCGCCACATCAAGAACATGCAGCGGTACGGCGTGCCCTTGGTGGTGGCCATTAACCACTTCGTCACGGATACGGAAGCTGAGATTAAACTGATTGAAGATAACTGTAAGGAACTCGGGGTCAACGTCGTGCCGGTGGACGCCTGGGCTAAGGACGGTGCTGGAACGCAGGGCCTGGCCCAAGAGGTTGTCCGGTTGACGGACCAACAGAGTGACTTCCACGAGTTGTACAGTTTGGACGCGACCCCGGAGGAAAAGATCCGGACGATCGCGACTAAGATTTACGGCGCCAAGGACGTTGAATTTAGCCGCACTGCCAAGCGTCAACTGAAGCAGTTTACCGAGCTCGGCTGGGACAAGCTGCCGGTCTGCATCGCCAAGACCCAGTACTCATTCACCGATGATAAGAGTCAGCTGGGGGCTCCAGAAGGCTTTACCTTCCACATTCGGAGCCTTGTTCCCAAGCTCGGGGCCGGCTTCATTGTCGCTCTATCCGGCAACATGATGACGATGCCGGGCCTGTCCAAGGTACCGGCGGCCGTTAACATGACCATTGATAAGGACGGCAAGATTACTGGTTTGTTCTAAGAAAAGAATTGCGCCCAGCTGGGTAAAACTAGCTGGACGTTTTTTATTTACCAGAATTTATACGAACTTTATATTATTAAATATATATTTTGTTCGTAAATACTATTGAAGTGGGCCCGCCGATTTGGTATCCTTAAAGCAGTTTTTAAGGAGGTAACATGATGAGCAAAATTAGTGTTGTGATGGGCAGTAAGTCAGACTGGCCAACCGTCAAAGAAGCTTGCAAAATTTTGGACCAATTCGGTGTCGACTATGATAAGAACGTCATTTCTGCCCACCGGATGCCAAACGAAATGTTCGCCTTTGCCCAGGGGGCGGTTAAGAAGGGGACGAAGGTAATTATTGCCTGTGCCGGTGGCGCCGCCCACCTTCCGGGGATGATTGCCGCTAACACCCCGTTACCGGTGATTGGCATTCCCGGACAGACCAAGACCCTTGGCGGGATGGACTCCCTCTTATCAATCGTCCAGATGCCAGCAGGGATTCCCGTTGCCACCACGGCAATCGGGGTTGCGGGCGCCAAAAACGCAGCACTGTTAGCTCTGCAGATCCTGGGGACCACTGATCAGGCAATTCAGGACCAGATTGTTGACTACCGGAAGCAGATGCACGACGCAGCAAAGGAAAGCGGTGCTCACCTTGACTAAGATAATTCAACAGGGCCAAACAATTGGCATCATCGGTGGGGGGCAGCTCGGTCAGATGATGGCCCTTGACGCCAAGCAGACGGGGATGAAGGTCATTATCCTGGATCCGACGCCTCACTGCCCAGCTGGCCAGGTCGCCGATGACCAGATTGTGGCGGAATATGCTGACGTGAAAGCAATTGAGGAACTGGCCCGCCGGTCGGACGTCCTCACCTATGAGTTCGAAAACGTCGACTTGAACGCCCTTCGTGACGTGGCCGACAAGGTTTACGTTCCCCAGGGCACCCACCTGCTGTACACCACCAAGAACCGGATCCGGGAAAAGACCTTCCTCCGCAATGCCGGCCTTAAAACCGCACCATTTTTGCCAGTTAAGAATCGTCAGGACCTGGAAAAGGCGGTGGCAGAAATTGGCTACCCATGTGTGCTGAAGACCTGCGAAGGCGGCTATGATGGCCACGGCCAGGAGATCCTCCACAGTGACGCGGACTTGGCAAAGTGTGCGGGGATCCTATCCACTAAGGACGCCATCCTTGAGGGGTGGGTACCCTTCAAGTTGGAATGCTCTGTCATGGTTGGCCGGAATGAAAACGGCGCAATCACCGTCTTCCCCGTTTCGGAGAATATTCACCACGACGAGATTTTGCACATCAGTATTGTCCCCGCCCGGATCGCGCCTGAATTGCAGGAGCGGGCCAAACAAATGGCAATTAAGATTGCCTACGCGATTGACCTCCGGGGAATCCTGGGCGTTGAGATGTTCGTGGGCAACGACGGGGAGATTTACATCAACGAGCTGGCCCCACGGCCGCATAATTCAGGCCACTACTCGATTGAGGCCTGCAACTTCTCCCAATTTGCCATCCACAACCGAGCGGTCTGCAACTGGCCCCTCCCCAAGATTGAATTGCTGCACCCGGTAATTATGGTTAATGTCTTGGGCCAGCATGTGCAGGGGGTTCGCAAACAGATTCCTAAAAAGCCAAACTGGCACTTTCACGACTATGGCAAGGCGGAGATCCGCCACAACCGGAAGATGGGTCACGTGACAATTTTGACCGATGACTTCACGGCCACCTTAAAGGAAATTGCGGACACCCACATTTGGGATGAATAGGGCTTGGGAGATTTCTCAACCTGTGCGATAATAACTGCAGAATAAACATAGAGAGGATTTTAACCGATGATTGACCGTTATACTAGTCCAGAAATGAAGAAGATCTGGAGCTTAGAAACCCAGTACCAGTGCTGGCTAGAAGTTGAAATTGCTGCTGACGAGGCCTGGAGCAAACTGGGGCACATTCCGGCTGAAGACGTGGAAAAGATCAAGAAGAACGCTAAGTTTAGCGTTGAGGGGATCGCCGAGATTGAAGCGGTGACTCACCATGACGTGATTGCCTTTACCCGTGACGTCTCCAAGTCCCTCGGCCCAGAACGGAAGTGGGTTCACTACGGGATGACCAGTACCGACGTCGTTGACACCGCCCAGGGTCTCCGCCTGAAGAAGGCCAACGACATCCTCCGTAAGGACATTGATGACTTCATGGCCGTTTTGAAGAAAATGGCTGAAAAGTACAAGTACACCGTCTGCATGGGCCGGACCCACGGGGTGCACGCTGAGCCAACTACCTTTGGCCTGAAGGCGGCCCGTTGGTACTCCGAAATGAAGCGGAACAAGGAACGGTTTGAACACGCTGCCCGGGGTGTTGAAGCTGGGAAGATCTCCGGTGCGGTAGGGACCTTCGCGGAAATCGACCCCTTCGTTGAAAAGTACGTTTGCGACCGCCTCGGCCTCCGTGCCCAGGAAGTCTCAACCCAGGTTCTGCCACGGGACCTGCACGCTGAATACATCGCCACGATTTCTTTGATTGGAACCAGCATGGAGGAAATGGCAACCGAAATTCGTTCCCTCCAGCGGACCGAAATCCATGAAGTCGAAGAGCACTTCGCCAAGGGGCAAAAGGGCTCCTCAGCCATGCCCCACAAGCGGAACCCAATTGGCTCCGAAAACATCTGCGGCTGTGCCCGGGTCCTCCGGGGACATGTTGTAACGGCCTATGAGGACGTTGCCCTGTGGCACGAGCGGGACATTTCTCACTCCAGCGCAGAACGGATGATTTTACCCGATTCAACTGCCCTTCTTGATTACATGCTTCGCCGGTTCGGCCGGATCCTGAAGAACCTGGACGTCTTCCCAGAGACAATGAAGAAGAATATGGATAAGACCCTTGGCCTGATTTACAGTGGTCGGGTCCTCCTCAAGCTGGTCAACAGTGGAATGAGCCGGGAGGCGGCTTATGACCTGATCCAGCCGTACACTGCCAAGTGCTGGGCAGAACAGATCCCGTTCCGTCCACTGTTGGAAAAAGACCCAACGATTCAAAAGCAACTCACTAAAGAAGACCTTGACGACGCCTTCGATTATCACTGGCACCTTCGCCACGTCGATGACATTTACAAGCGGGTTGGCTTAGACTAATAAAAAAAGAAGCTGGGGAAAAGCTCCAGAGCGCGCCTTTGGCTAGTATAGGACAATCGTTGGCACGGTACGGGCCGGCGATTGTCCGTAATCAAATAGACTTGCTTTGCGCCGCTAGACACTAGGAGCGTGCTTCGACGCGGAGCAAGCCTATTTGGTTTTTCCGCGATTACTGTGTAATATTCGGAGACAAAAGTGAGGGAGCGTGACAGAAGTCATTTATGACTTCGTTTTCACGCCCCCGCGAGCGCAAATAGGGCTCCAGAGTTCGGTTATACCGGACACTGGAGCCCATTTGCGTACCGCACTGTTCGTATTTGGACTTGGTAAAAGTACTTATGTCACAGCCCCCTCTTTACGGTCTTCTTCAAAGGAGAGTTTTATATGAAATTCAATCACCAATTTTACAAGACGAATAGCTTCCTGTTCGGGCTCGCATTGGTCCTTGCCCCGCTAATCGACCTGGTGTCTGACCATGACCCGGTTGGCCGCCTGTTGGACTTTGGTTGTCAGCTATTCGGGGTGATTTTTCTAATCGCCTGCCTCTTCAAACGGCGGTCTTAAGCGGTCGGGTAGTTCTTGCCGAAGATTTTCAGTTCCCGGTATTCGCCGTTAACCTTTGAGATGTTAGGTAGGTGGCCCCACCTTTCGTAGTTACAACTCGTAAAGAGGTTTTGACTCGGTTGGTTTCGCTCGTAAATGTAGGCCACCACCGTCTTGAAGTGGAGGTGCCCCTTAATTTGCTGGTCGACGAAGTTAAGGAGGGCCCGGCCCAACCCCTTTCGCCGGGCTTGCTTATGAATGTAGATGGCAATCTCTGCCGAATCCACATAGGCGTGGTTGGGGTAGAAGGGTTCGAGGGCACACCAGCCACGAACCTGACCGTCAATGGTCACTACCCAAAGTGGGTGCCGGTCGTCAAACTGGGCAAACCAGTCCTGGCGGTCCGCTACCGTTACGGCCTGACTCTCATCAGTTGCGATTCCTGCCAGAACCGCTTCGTTAAAAATCGCCACAATCGTTTTTTGGTCAACCTCTTGGGCCCGGCGAATCTTAATTGTTGGTTTTGCTTTCAAAGTGATTTCCCCTCACATGTTGGTTTATGATCACATTGTAGCCTAAAAAGCGTCATCTTCCCAATTCGTTGATTGCGAAGGTGGCGCTTTACTTATTCTTTAACCTTTTCTGGTACGGTTTGCCAGCTGTTAGCGACCGGGAGGAAGGTAACCTGTTGACCGCTCTGTTGCAAAGAGGCACACAGTTGCTCAAGCTCATCGTGGTCGATAACCGGGGTTAGCCCGCTCCAGTAATCCTGACCAGTGGCCTGTTGCTGCCAGGAGACGGTCGGAATGTTGGAGACAATTGAAAGGAGGTTGCCGGTACCCTCAACGGTAATCAGGTACCGCTGGGGAACGGCCGTGAGTGGCTTAGCGATAGCCGGCTTGCGGTAGCTGTTGAACTCCCGCCCGCAGTTGCCTTTGACGATGTCATCACCGGTTGCCAAAAGGTCGCTGAGGATGCTGTTGGCAGTGGGGGTGGCACCAGCACCCGGGCCGGTGTAGGTAGTTTCACCCAAGGCATCACTCTGTACGGCAATCGCGTTTTGGACCCCGTTGACGTGGGCCAGTGGCTCGGCGGCAGGGATTGCGGCCGGGCCGACGAATGAGAAGAGCTGGTGCTTTTCCTCCTTGGCCACCGCTAGTAGCTTGACCTTTAGTTCCAACTGGTTGGCACTAGCTAGCTGGGCTGGCGAGACGTTAGTAATTCCTTGGGCCGGAACGTCCTTGAGGGACAAAGACTGGCCAAACGCAAAGCGACTGAGGATGATCAGCTTGTAGGTGGCGTCAATTCCCTGGACGTCATTGGTGGGGTCGGCTTCCGCGTAACCGAGTTCCTGAGCGGTGGCCAGTGCCGTCTTGTAATCCTGACCTTTACGGTCCATGGCTGTCAAGACATAGTTTGCGGTTCCGTTGATGATTCCCGTGATTTGGGTGATCTGGTCGGCCTCCAGACAGCTGGACAGGACGCGGAGGATGGGGATCCCCCCGGCCACACTGGCCTCGTAGAAGAAGTCTACCTTGGCGGCCTTAGCCAGTTGGAGAATTTCCTTCCCGGCCGTGGCCAGGAGGTCCTTGTTGGCACTGATGATTGACTTGCCATTGAGGATTGCCTGGCAGATGGCCACCTTGGCGGGCGCGATGGTTCCCATGGCTTCAACCACAATCTGGATTTCTGGGTCATCGACCACGTCAGTGACCTTATCAGTCAAAATTGTCCCGGCCGGTAAACGGTCACCCTGGTGGTGCGCCAGGTTATGGACAGCAACACTCTTCAACTTGAAGCGAAAATCTTGGGTCCGGGCAATCTTGGCCGCCTGCGTTTGTAAAAGGGTGACGACTCCCTTACCCACGGTTCCCAGGCCCAGTAGGCCGATTGTGATTGTTTCCATAGTAAATCTTCCTTTCTAAATTTTGGCGAGGGCCTGGTCAAGGTCGTTGAGCAGGTCGTCGACGTTTTCAATCCCCACCGAAACCCAGATGAGGTCGGGGGTCACTCCCGCGGCCTTGAGCTGTTCGGCGTTTAACTGGGCATGGGTTGTTGATGCGGGGTGGATGATTAACGATTTGGCATCGGCCACGTTGGCGAGTAGGGAGAAGAGGTGGAGGTTACTGATTAGCTGCTTCCCAGCCGCTTCGCCACCCGTAAGACCGAGGGTGAAAATTGACCCAACGCCGTGCGGGAAGTACTTGTCGGCCAGTGGCTTGTAGGGGTTGTCCGGCAGTTCGGGATAGTTGATCCAGGCAACCTTGGGGTGGTCGTTTAAGAAGCGAACAATCTTGCGAGTGTTGGCAACGTGACGTTCAACCCGGAGTGACAATGATTCCAACCCCTGCAAGAGGAGGAAGGAGTTGAAGGGACTGATCGTGGCCCCAAGGTCCCGTAGTGATTCCGCCCGCACCTTGGTGGTAAAGGCTGCGCCCTTCAGGCCCGCAAAGACAATGCCGTCATACTGGTCATTTGGGGTGGTGAATCCGGGGTAGCGGCCACTTGCCCGGTAGTCAAACTTCCCATTTTCAACGATTACCCCACCCATCGTGGTGCCGTGGCCGCCGATGAACTTGGTAGCGGAGTGAACCACGACGTCCGCTCCGTGGTCGAGGGGCTTAACGAGGTAGGGGGTCCCGAAGGTGTTGTCGACGATGAAGAGGATCCCGTGGTCGTGGGCGATCTTGGCAATCTTTTCGAAGTCGACCAGGTTGATCCGCGGGTTACCGATGCTCTCAACGTAGAGGGCCTTGGTATGCTCGTTGATCTCCTGGGCAAAGTTGGCGGGGTCATCGGGGTCAACAAAGTGGGTGGTGATTCCCAGCTTTGGGAGGGTCATGGCGAACAAGTCGTAGGTGCCACCGTACAGGGTGCTGGCCGCGACAATTTCGTCTCCCTGACTGGCGATGTTAAGGATGGCGGCCGTGATGGCAGCGGAACCGGTGGCCAGAGTTACGCCCGCGGTCTCGTGCTCCAGGGCTGCGACCCGCTTGTCAACCACGTCCGTTGTGGGGTTCGTCAGGCGGGTGTAGATATTACCGGGTTCCTTGAGGCTAAAACGATTGGCCGCTTCCTTGGCGTCCTTGAAAACGTAGGAAGTTGTTTGGTAGATGGGCACCGCCCGGGCACCCGTTTCGTCAACAGTTTGGCCGGCGTGAACTTGGAGGGTTTCAAAGTGGTAGTTGTTATTTTCCTTTGTCATATATAAAACCTGCTTTCTAGTTGGTAATTGTGTTTAACCAGTTTTGATAAATCGTATGGGCAGCGGTTTGCCAGTCGTAGTTGACCTGGCCCGCGGCCTCATTGATAAAGTAGTGTTGCGGTGCGGCGATCCTGCGCCGCTTTTTTTGATCCCGGTAGTATTCCTTAGCAAGGGTGTCGCTGTCGTATTCCGGGTGACCAGTGATGTAGGTGTGGTGAAAGCCCGGCGACCGCAGGATCATTGGGCCGGCCTCCTTGCTATCGGCGAGGATGCGCAGGTCGCCGGGGAGGTGGTGCCGGTCAAGGACGCTTGCGCTGTGCCGTGATTGTGGCATCTTGATCAGGCCCCCGGCGCTGTTTTGGACCGGGGAAAGGTTGGCAGTAAAGATGCCGAACAGCTTTTGCTTAAGCAACCGCTTGGGAATGGTGAAGTCGACAAACAGGCTTGCCTGGGCAGCCCAGCACTCGGTGAGGGTCTCTTGAACATGGTGGTTGGCCCATCTGATGATCTGGCAAAATTCACGCCAGTAGTCGACCCGGTCGAACGGCAGCTGCTCAACCGGCGCGCCGGTGATGATCAAACCGTCAAAGTGGTGATCATAAACCTGGTAGAAGTTAAAGTAGTGGGCGCGCAACTCGGTAACGGGTGTTCCTTTAAAGCGGTGCGTTGCCGGATAGAGGAAGGTCAGGGCGACTTCTTGCGAAAGGTCATCAAAGCGTTTAAGAAACTGCAGCTCGGTTGTTAACTTGGTGGGCATTAGGTTAAGCACCACGATCTGGCGGGGGGCTGTTAAGTGGCGGTTGTGCCACACCCCCTTACTAATTGCTAAGCCGTTACACGCATTGGCAGTCATCTTGACCAACTCCTTTCTGTAAATAAAAAAACCTCCGTCCCCGAACCTATTGCTAGGATCCGGGACGAAGGCTTTTCGCGGTACCACCCTGAATTCGCCACTAACTCACATTAGTGGCCTTAATAAGTACTCACCTGATGAGGTGAAGACCCGACAGGATATCGGCTGTCAGCCGTTCACCCAGCCAGTTGACCAGGGGAATAACTCGGAGCTCATCTTCGTGTCAGTAACAATTACCCCTCACACCAACCGGGGCTCTCTGAAAAAAGTTCTTGGCACTACTCTTCTCTTCAACGTCTAATCATTTTCTAATTGTTTTGTAGTTTAGCACTAATTTTGCGAATGTCAACAGTAAAGTTGGCAAAAGTTCTGCTTTGGGGCGGTAAACCGGGGACGCAATTGTTAAATAATGGTAATTCACATTAAACACGAACATTATTTAAAATTAATCTGTTTTAGTTAGCGAATACCGTTGACAGAAGTGGGGACCGATAGTATATTGATAGCATAAAAGAGCGAATTAAATTCGCTTGAAGTTATTTATTGTTCGTGTTTTACACAAAGGAGTAATTACTAAGATGGAAAAGTTACTGTACACCGGTAAGGCAAAACAAATGTGGCAAACCGACGACCCCGAAGTCTTACGGGTTGTCTACATGGACCAGGCAACTGCCCTAAACGGCAAGGAAAAGGATCACTTCGCTGGTAAGGGGAAGGCGGCAAACGCCATTTCCACCTTAGTTTTTCAATACTTAATCCAGCATGGCATCAAGACGCACTTCATCAAGAAACTTTCGGACAACGAAGAGCTGGTTAAGAAGTGCACGATGGTGCCACTTGAATTTGTTACCAGAAACGTTATCGCCGGGCACTTCGCCAGCCGTTATGGCCTGAAGGAGGGAAAGGTGCTTGCCACCCCGGTTCAGGAAACCTTCTTCAAGAGTGATAAGCTGGATGACCCCTTTATCAACGAATCCGCCACGGTTGCCTTAGGAATTGCGACCCATGAGGAACTCACCCAGATGTGGACGGTCTGCCAAGAAGTTGACACCCTATTAACCCACCTCTTTGCTAAGGCTGGGATGCAACTGGTGGACTTTAAACTGGAGTTTGGCCACCTCAGTGATGGGCGGATCGTGCTGGCCGATGAATTCTCCCCAGACAACTGCCGCCTGTGGGACCTTAAGACCAATGCTCACATGGACAAGGATGTTTACCGGCGGAACCTGGCCGATTTGACGACGACGTATGACAAAGTGTTGGCCCGGTTAGAAGAAGTAATTGCGGAGGAACAATAATGACTAAAGTTCGGATTTTCGTCACCTACAAGCCATCAGTTTTTGACCCCCAGGGTGACACGATCAAAAAAACCATTCATGCTTTGGGACACGATGAAGTTGCCGACGTTCAGGTTGGTAAGTTTTTCGACCTCACCATTGATGCCCAGGTTGACCAGGTTGCTAAGACCGTCAAGGAGGTTGCGGAAAAGCTACTGGTCAACTTCAATATGGAAACTTACACTTACCAAGTCATTGAGGAAAATTAATGAAAATTGCGGTAATCGTATTTCCCGGTTCAAATTGTGACATTGATATTTACGAAGCACTCAGCAGCGTATGCGGCGCCGACGTGGACTACGTTTCCCACAAGCAGGCGAGCTTGGCTGGCTACGACGCGGTGATGCTGCCCGGGGGCTTCTCATACGGTGACTACTTACGGGCGGGAGCGATTGCCCGCTTTGCTCCGGTGATGAAGGCCGTTATTGAGATGGCCCATGCTGGCCAACCGGTTTTTGGGACCTGCAATGGTTTCCAAATCCTGACGGAGGCGGGCCTCTTACCCGGCGGCCTGAAGCGCAACGACAGTCAGCAGTTCATCTGCAAAACCGTGCCCCTGGAAGTGGTTAATAACCAGACCCTTTTTACCAGCCAGTACCAGGCACACGAGCGGATTGCCCTCCCCATCGCCCACGCTGATGGCAGCTACTATGCGGACCAGGCGACGCTTGATGAACTGGAAGCAAACCACCAGGTCGTCTTTCGCTATGCCGAGGAGAACCCGAACGGCAGCCTGCGCAACATTGCCGGGATCACGAACCGGCAAGGGAATGTCTTAGGAATGATGCCCCACCCGGAGCGGGCCGTTGAGGCAATCCTTGGTAACACGGATGGGCTTCGCCTGTTCAAGTCCCTGTTAGCAAACGGCAGTGTAAAAGTGGAGGAATAAACAATGAAGCAAGCAATGACACCGGAAGAAATCAAAGAAAAGAAGCCCTACCTGGACTGGAGCCTGAGCGAGGACGAGTACAACTACATCAGTGAAAAGCTGCTGGGCCGCCTGCCTAACTACACTGAGACGGGGCTCTTTTCCGCCATGTGGAGTGAACACTGTTCTTACAAGAAGTCCAAGCCAGTCCTCTGCCTGTTCCCAAACAAGAATGCCCGCGTTTTGCAGGGCCCTGGTGAGGGTGCCGGGGTAGTTGATATCGACGATGGCCAGGCCGTCGTTTTCAAGGCGGAAAGCCACAACCACCCGACGACCGTGGAGCCCTACCAAGGGGCCGCAACCGGGATCGGGGGAATTTTAAGAGACATCTTCAGCATGGGGGCCCGTCCCGTGGCATCGCTTGATTCCCTTCACTTTGGCGAACTTGACAATAACACAACCCGGATGAAGGTCACCGGAACTGTCCGAGGAATCGGTGACTACGGTAACTGTATGGGGATCCCGACCGTTGCTGGTGAGACCACCTTTGATCCCTGCTACCAGGGCAACGTTTTATGTAACGCGATGAGCGTTGGCCTGATGGACCAAAAGGACATCCAAAAGGGGAAGGCCGCCGGTATCGGTAACGCGGTCATGTACGTCGGTGCCAAAACCGGTCGGGATGGCATTCATGGGGCCACCTTTGCCTCCGCTGACTTTAGTGACGAAAACGCCACCCAGCGTTCGGCCGTCCAGGTGGGGGACCCGTTCATGGAAAAACTCCTGCTCGAAGCTTGCCTGGAAGTGATCACCAAGCACCCCGACTGGCTGGTCGGCATCCAGGACATGGGGGCCGCCGGCATCGTTTCCTCAAGTGCGGAAATGGCTTCCGAGGGGAAGAGCGGGATGGAATTAGACCTCGACCTGGTTCCCCAGCGGGAGACGGGGATGTCCGCTTACGAAATTATGCTGAGCGAGTCCCAGGAACGGATGCTCCTCTGTGTTAACAAGGGCCACGAGGAGGACGTTAAAAAGATTTTTGACGACTACGACCTCGATGCCGTCACGATTGGCCGGATCACGGCGGGTCATCAGTACGTCCTCCACCACGATGGCCAGGTTGTGTGTGACATTCCGGTGGCTAGTTTGACCGACGATGTCCTGGAAGAAGCCAGCGAAGAAAAGAAGCCGGCCCGGATTACCAAAGCGGAAGGGCAACCGGCATGGCGGCCCCAGATTACGAACGCGGAAGAGACCCTGCGGCGCCTCCTCCAGCAGAGCACGGTGGCCGACAAGCAATGCCTCTACCAGCAATACGACTCCCAGGTCCGGACCTGCACCGTGGTGGGCCCCGGGAGTGACGCCGGTGTTATCCGGGTGCGCGGCACCAAGAAGGGCCTGGCAATGACAACTGATGGCAACGGCCGCTTTGTTTACCTGAGCCCTAAGGTTGGTGGCAAGATTGCCCTGGTGGAAGCGGCCTGCAACATCGTCGCTGCCGGGGCCGAGCCACTGGCGATTACCGATTGCCTGAACTACGGTGACCCTAACGATCCCGAAATTTTCTGGGAGCTCCACCAGTCGGTTCAGGGGATGGCTGATGCCTGTCGGGCCCTTGACACCCCCGTCATTTCCGGAAACGTGTCTTTGTACAACGAAAACAATGGGCACGCCATTCACCCAACGCCGATGGTCGGCATGGTGGGCCTAATCAAGGATATTGACCGGGTTGTACCATCGTTTGCTCAGCACGCTGGGGACCACGTTTACCTGATTGGAAAAACCGCTGATGATTTTGCCGGGTCCGAATTACAAAAGATGGTCCAGGGCGACATCAGCGGGGCCCTAAACGACGTTGACCTTGACCGTATCCACGACAACTTGCGGCACTTACTGAGTGAAATGCAGGCCGGCCACGTCGCCAGTGCCCATGACCTCAGTGAAGGCGGCCTAGGGGTGGCCCTCAGCGAAACCCTCTTTAAGACTGACCTGGGAATGGACCTGGACCTGCGTGACCTCACCGCCGCCCAGTTGTTCAGCGAAACCCCTGGTCGGCTGGTGGTTACCGTTCCCGAAGAGCAGGTGGCAGTCTTTGAGAAATCTCTCGGCGACAATGCCAAGCACATCGGGACGGTTACCAACACCCACTGGCTTGAGGCCCACCTGGCGGATGCGGAGGTCAACCAAAACGTTACCGAACTACAACGGCTGTGGGAGGAGGCTTTACCGTGCCAGCTGAAATCAAAGGATTAAATGAGGAATGCGGAGTCTTCGGTGTCTTTGGTGCCCCAGATGCCAGCCAGTTAGCCTACTATGGCTTACATACCCTCCAGCACCGGGGCCAGGAGGGGGCCGGAATCGTTTCTAGTGATGGCCAGCACCTTTATCAGCACCGTGACCGCGGCTTGTTAGCCGCGGTGTTCGCTGATCCGGCCGAACTAAAACGGCTGGTTGGGAATGCAGCAATCGGCCACGTCCGTTACGGGACCAGTGGTCACAACTCGATTGCTAACGTTCAGCCCTTCCTCTTCCGCTTTCATGATGGTGATGTCGCCCTCGCCCATAACGGTAACCTGACCAATGCGGTCACCCTGCGGCGCCAGCTTGAAGACGAGGGGGCGGTCTTCCAGTCCGATTCCGACACTGAAATCCTGATTCACCTGATCCGTAAGCACATCAAGGAGGGCTTTATCCCCGCCCTGAAGAAGAGCCTGAACCAGGTTCACGGCGGCTTTGCCTACCTGCTTTTGCAAAGGGACCGAATGATTGCCGCCTTAGACCCCAACGGTATTCGGCCCCTGTGCATCGGTCAGTTGGCCAACGGCGCGTACGTGGTGGCCAGTGAGACCTGCGCCCTTGACATTATTAACGCCCGGTTTATCCGCGATGTCCAACCGGGCGAGCTGATTATCATCGACAAGGCCGGTCTCCACATTGACCACTACACGACCGATACCCAACTGGCAATTTGCTCGATGGAGTACATCTACTTTGCCCGGCCGGATTCCATCATCCACGGGGTGACCGTTCACAACGCCCGCAAGGAGATGGGCCGGCGGCTAGCCCAAGAACACCCGGTCGATGCCGACATGGTAATCGGGGTGCCGAACTCATCGCTTTCGGCGGCTTCTGGGTATGCCGAAGAGATTGGATTACCTTACGAAATGGGGCTGATCAAGAGCCAGTACGTTGCTCGGACCTTCATCCAACCAACCCAGGCCCTCCGCGAACGGGGTGTCCACCTCAAGTTGTCCGCCGTCCGCGGGGTCGTAAACGGCAAACGGGTTGCCGTGGTTGATGATTCCATCGTCCGGGGAACCACCTCCAAGCAGATCATCAAGATGCTGCGCGATGCGGGTGCCAAGGAAGTTCATATGTTGATTGCCTCGCCCCCGTTTAAATTTCCGTGCTTCTACGGCATTGATATTTCAACCCGGTCGGAACTGTTTGCGGCCCATTACTCGGTTGAAGAGATGCGGCAAAAGATCGGGGCCGACTCCCTGAGCTTTCTAAGTGTGGACAGTCTGATCAAGGCTATCAACGTTCCAGATGCCGGGGATGCCCCGCATGGCGGCCTGACGGTGGCGTACTTTAATGGCGACTACCCGACGCCGCTTTACGACTACGAGGCTGGCTACATGAAGTCACTGAATGAACAGGAACAAAGGGAAAGAAAGGAGCGGACGCAGCGATGAACCGTTATCAAGAAGCCGGCGTTGACGTTAACGCGGGTTACAACCTGGTGAAGCGGATTAGAAACGCCGTGAGTTCAACGAACCGGCCGGGCGTGGTCGGCGGAATCGGCAGTTTCGGCGGGCTCTTCGATTTGGGCGTGTTACATGTGAAACACCCCATCCTCGTTTCCGGAACGGACGGGGTCGGGACCAAACTGCTGATTGCCCAACGGATGAACAAGCACGACACGATCGGCATCGACGTGGTGGCCATGTGTGTCAATGACGTCTTGGCCCAGGGTGCCGAGCCACTCTTCTTTCTCGACTACATCGCCACCGGCCACAACGATCCAGCCAAGATGGCGGAAATCGTGAGCGGGGTGGCCGACGGCTGCCGGCAAGCGGGCGCGGCATTGGTCGGTGGTGAGACTGCCGAGATGCCGGATATGTACGCACAAGACGAGTACGACCTGGCGGGGACCGTCACCGGCGTGGTTGAAAAGTCGGCCATGCTGACGGCGGCCCTTCCGCAAGAAGGGGATGTCTTGCTGGGCCTACCATCGTCGGGTCTCCACTCCAACGGCTTTTCACTCGTGCGGCAGATCCTGTTTAAAGACCACCACGTTGACCTTGGCGACCGGCCGGCAGACCTCGGCGGGCAAAGCGTTGGTGCGGCAATCCTCGCTCCCACCAAGATTTACGTTGATGCGGTCCTGCCCCTGATTCGGCAAAAGCGCATTCACGGGATTGGCCACATCACCGGTGGGGGACTAATTGAAAACGTCCCGCGGATGTTTAACGACGACCTGCAAGCGGTCATCGACAGTCAGGCCTGGCCGCAGTTGCCGGTATTCAACTACCTACGGCGGCTTGGTGACCTACCGCTAGCTGATTGTTGGCAAACCTTCAACATGGGAATTGGCCTGGTTTTGGCGGTTGCTCCCGAACAGGTGGCAGCGGTCGAAGCAGACCTGACAAAGCGTAACCAGAAAGCGTACCGGATTGGCCGCCTGCAAGCCCGGCCAGCCGGTGCCGCCAAGATTGAGATTAAGTGAGGCATTCAATATGAAAGTGGCAATTTTTGCATCGGGCAACGGGACCAACTTTGAAGAGCTCACCCGTCATTTCCAGGCGGGCGACCTGCCCGGCGAGCTGGCCTTGCTCTTTTGTAACCACCCGGACGCCCCAGTGATGGACCGGGCCAAGCGACTGGGGGTCCCGGCCGTAAGCTTTACGGTCAAGTCCTGCGGGGGAAAGGCAGCTTATGAAGATAAGCTCCTCGGTGTGCTTAAGGAAAAGCAGATTGACTTTATCGTCCTTGCCGGCTACCTTCGGGTGGTGGGCCCGACAATCCTCAACGAATATGACCACCGGATTGTGAACCTCCACCCCGCCTGGTTACCGGAATACCCGGGATTACACTCAATCGAACGGGCCTTCAATGACCACCAAAAGCAAACCGGGGTCACGGTCCACTACATCGACGCAAACTTGGATTCGGGACCAATTATTGCCCAGTGCCACGTGCCCATCCTGGCAAATGATACGGTGGCAACATTGGAAGAACGGGTCCACGCAACAGAACACCAGCTTTACCCATTAGCATTACGAGAAGCTTTGATTGCAGCAGGAGAAAAGGAGTAAGAAAAATGAAGCGAGCATTGGTAAGCGTATCTGACAAGACAAACCTGGTTCCCTTCGTCAAGGGCCTAGTCGCAAACGACTACGAAATTGTTTCAACTGGTGGCACCAAGAAGGTCCTCGACGATGCCGGCGTAAAGACAACCAGCATTGAAGACGTGACCCACTTCCCAGAAATCCTGGACGGCCGGGTTAAGACCCTTAACCCATACGTCCACGGTGGCCTCTTAGCCCGGCGGGAGCTGCCGGAACACATGGCAACCCTGAAGAAGCTGGGCATCACCCCAATTGACCTGGTCGTAGTCAACCTCTACCCATTTAAGGAGACAATTGAAAAGCCGGACGTTAAACTGGCGGACGCCATTGAAAACATTGATATCGGGGGCCCATCAATGGTCCGGTCGGCCGCTAAGAACTACCGCGACGTCACCATTGTGGTTGACCAGGCGGACTATGACCAGGTCCTGGCCGAAATTGAAGATGGTGGGGACACCACCCTGGATACGCGTGCCAAGTTGGCGGCCAAGGCCTTCCGTCACACTGCGGCTTATGATGCCCTGATTTCCCAGTACCTGACCAAGCAAAACGGCCTGGAAGATCCGGAGAAGCTGACCCTGACCTGGAACCTCAAGGAGACGATGCGGTACGGTGAGAACAGCCACCAACAGGCCTGGCTGTACGAAGATGCTTTGCCGAAGTCGTACTCCGTCCTGGCCGCCAAGCAGCTCCACGGTAAGAAGCTTTCCTACAACAACATCAAGGATGCCGATGAGGCCCTCCGCTGCATTCGTGAGTTCGACCAGCCAACCGTGGTGGCCATGAAGCACATGAACCCGTGTGGTATTGGCCAGGGTGAAAATCTGGAACAGGCCTGGGACCGGGCATACGAAGCCGATAAGGTATCAATTTTTGGTGGGGTAATCGCCTTGAACCGTCCGGTCGACCTGGCAACTGCCGAAAAGATGCACAAGATCTTCTTGGAAATTGTCATTGCCCCCGGCTTTGATGATGACGCCTACGCGGTCCTGGCCAAGAAGAAAAACATCCGCCTGCTCACCGTCGACTTCAGTAAGAAGGACGAACAACCTAAGCACGAAGTTGTTTCGGTCATGGGGGGCCTTTTGATGCAGGAACAGGACGTCCTCAATGAGGATTACCACGACTGGAAGTGCATCACGGACGTTAAACCAACCGAAGATCAGCTGAAAACGCTGATGTTTGCCTGGAAGGCGGTCAAGCACGCCAAGTCCAATGCAATCGTCGTTGCCAATGATGAGCGGACTCTGGGCGTTGGCGAGGGGCAGCCAAACCGTATCGACTCCCTGAAGATTGCGGTTAAGCACGCCGGCAGTGCCATCGATGACCGGGCGGTAATGGCCAGTGACGCATTCTTCCCGTTTGGTGACTGCGTTGAATTTGCTGGTCAGCACGGCATTAAGGCGGTTGTCCAGCCTGGTGGTTCGATTCGGGACCAGGAATCAATTGATATGGCTAATAAGTACGGCATTGCAATGGTAACGACAGGTGTCCGGCACTTCCGGCACTAAAACACAGGGGGTCAATCATGGTTGAGAAGGTCAATGTACTAGTTGTTGGCGAAGGTGGGCGTGAGTTTGCCATTGCCAAGAAGCTTCAGGAAAGTGAACATGTCAAGCAGGTTTACTGTGCACCTGGTAACGTGGGGATGTCGGCAGTTGGCGTCCAACCCGTTGATATTGCAGAAACTGATTTTGCGGGTTTGATTGACTTCGCAAAATCCCACAAGGTTGTGTGGACCTTTGTTGGGCCTGAAGACTGCCTGGTCGACGGGATTGTGGACGACTTTGCAGCGGCTGGGTTAAAGGCGTTTGGCCCGAATGCCCGGGCGGCACAGCTGGAGGGTTCAAAGGACTATGCTTTAAACTTCATGAATAATTATGGGGTCCCAACGGCCCGACACGCTTCCTACCGTGACCAGACCGCCGCGATTGCTGGTGTTGACCAGTTCGGCTTCCCGGTGGTCATTAAGGAAAACGGTCTCGCTGGTGGCAAGGGGGTTGTCATCGCCCGTGACCGGGCAACGGCGGTCCAGACAATCAAGGAGATGTTTGCTGGTGGTCAGGCCCGGCTGGTACTGGAAGAATGCCTGGTTGGCCAGGAGTATTCAATGTTTGTCCTCTTAAGCAACGGCCACTACCGAATTCTCCCGATGGCCCAGGACCACAAACGGGCCTATGATGGTGACAAGGGCCCGAATACTGGCGGAATGGGGGCCTACAGTCCGCTTCCCCAACTGAGCGCCGAGGCCCGGCAGGCAATGATTGACCAGGTGGTCACCCCCACGGTTGACGGGCTCGTCAAGGGTGAGTACCACTATCACGGGATTCTTTACATCGGCTTAATTATGACGGCCGCGGGCCCTAAGGTAATCGAATACAACGTTCGCCTGGGGGACCCGGAGACCCAGGTGATCCTGCCCCGGCTGAAGACCGACCTGTTTGAACTGGTTGACCGGGCCCTCAATGACCAGCCCCTCCCGGCGGTGGAAGTTGACTCCCGGGCCAGCTTAGGGGTCGTCCTGGCGTCAAAGGGGTACCCACAAAAGCCAATTCACGGGCAGAAACTGGGGACCATGCCGCAAGTGGCCGGCGTGGATGTTGACTATGCCAACGTCAGTGGGGACCTGACAGACCTTCAAGGGGCTGGCGGTCGCTTGCTGATGGTCCTTGCCCAGGCAACCACCCTGCAGGAGGCTCATGACCGGGTGTACGCATACCTAAGCCAGCTAAACGAACCGGAATGCTTTTACCGGAACGACATCGGTGCCAAGGCCGGCCTATGATCAGAAAATCACGACCGCCCTATTGGAATTTAGTAGCGATTGGATTAAAATGGTAAGGTATGCTATACAAATAGTGATTTTAAGAAGAAAGAGGTCAATTTGAACATGGCTAAATTAGTACTTATCCGTCACGGTCAAAGTGAATGGAACTTATCTAACCAATTTACTGGTTGGGTGGACGTTGACTTGAGCGAAAAGGGTGTTGAACAAGCAAAGAATGCTGGTAAGACCCTCAAGGAACACGGCATTGAATTCGACTATGCTTACACTTCAGTTTTGAAGCGGGCAATCAAGACCTTGCACTACGCTCTTGAAGAATGCGACCAACTTTGGATTCCTGAATACAAGACTTGGCGTTTGAACGAACGTCACTACGGTGCTCTTCAAGGCCACAACAAGAAGAAGGCTGCTGAAAAGTACGGTGACGAACAAGTTCACATTTGGCGTCGTTCATACGATGTTTTGCCACCACTGCTGAGTGCGGATGACGAAGGTTCTGCTGCTAAGGACCGTCGCTACGCCAGCTTGGACCCACGGGCTATTCCTGGTGGTGAAAACTTGAAGGTTACCCTGGAACGGGTTATTCCTTTGTGGCAAGACCAAATTGCTCCAAAGCTGCTTGACGGTAAGAACGTTATCATTGCTGCCCACGGTAACTCCCTGCGTGCTTTGAGCAAGTACATCGAAAACATTTCTGACGAAGACATTATGAAACTGGAAATGGCTACTGGCCAACCAGTTGTCTACGACTTCGACGACAAGCTCAACGTATTGAGCAAGGAAAAGTACTAAAAAAGAAGAGGACGGAAAATAAGCTTCTCGGCGGTCCCGTACGGCTAGCATAGGACGGAGGTTGACGCTGAAAGCGTCGGCCTTCGTTCGTAGCTAGACGCTAGGGACGCGCTTATTTTCCGTAACTACGTATATAATATTTTTAGCAGCCGTACTTAATATAAAGAAAATTCCCGATCAGCTGACCGGGAATTTTTTTCTTAAAAAAATTGAAAAAAGTGCGAAGATTAGCCCAAAGAATTGAGCTCAGCGCACTTTGTGTTATTATGGAAACTAAACTGATTAAAAGGTGGACGAAATAACAAATGAGAAAACAACGTAGTTTATCATTGAGGGATTTTATCAAAGACCTTAAGAAACTAGTAAAAACCCGGTACCTTTCTGCAATGTGGCCCGTGGGCGGGATTACAATTATCTATATTGCCCTGGTTTGCATCTTGGGATTCTTCTCCGCAAGCATCTTCTCATCGATGGCGATGAGCATGATGATGATTATGTACGGAATGACTTCACCAATGGCACTGCTGGCCGGCCTTCTAGAAGTGTTGGCCGGATTAGCCGTTGCCGTTGCCCTGTCCTTCTTTTATAACTTCTTCACAGTTGGTGTCCAATACGCCTACCAAGACCGCTTGGTAAATCCAAACCAACCGGTCAGTGCTGGTTCAATCTGGTTGCACTTTAAGCACCTCCGTAAGAATCAACTATGGCGGATTGCCCTGTACATGGGTTTGTTTATCTTCCTGTGGAGCCTACCACTGAACATCATCGCGGATGTTGTTGGTGGCTTGACTCACAACGCCATGTGGCTGCGGGGAATCCAGTTTCTAAACGATATTGTGATTGCCTGGAAGACAATTGAATATTCCCAGTCATACTTCCTTTACCGAGAGAAGCAACCACAATTTTTAGGCCAGTCAATGCGGCACGCTCTGACGGCTAGTCGGCGCTTCATGGGCGGCCGGAAATGGAACTACTTCCTGGTAATGCTGGTAGTTGTCTTCGTTCCAATCTTTGTCTGGGCTGTAATCTTTGGTGGCTTGGCATTCTACGGCAACTACACAGCAACCTACGTGCTGACTTACATTGGCTTGCTAATTACTATCTTGGGGATTGTCTGCTACCTACCAGTGGTCTTCGCTGCACAGGCACTTTACTATGTTAAGAGTGAAGAAGATCCGACCCAAGATGTTGATGAGGCCTTCAAGGACACCTTTAAACCGGTGGCTGAATTGACTGGTGAAGCATATGTCCATGAAGTTTACGCCCCTAAGAAGGAGAAGAAGCAGCCTTCACCGGTTGCCAAAAAGAGTAAGAATCATAAGCCAGAAGCAAAGAAAAACGATAAATAAGTAGCCTTAGTTGATACATTGCCCCAGCGTCTGAATCTTCCAGGTGCTGGGGCTTTAATATGCTATTAAAGTGGTAAATGTGCAGTTCTGTCTCATTAAAATACACTTTTATTATTTGTTCATTGAAACCAGCGACGAAACATTAATATAATGAAAGCAATACTACAATAGAAAGTTGGATTGGATGTTAAAAAAACAAATAAGAAAGGGATATTTGTTTTGGAGTATTTTGAGCGTAGTTACGCTCCTATGTTTTCTGGGGACGGCGGGCCAATTAATGACTCACCTAGGCGGTCATCCGGCTTACTTTGCTGGTTGGTGGCTGGTTAAAATGACCGTTAGTGCTTTGGTGGTCATCGTTCCTATCTTGATTGGGGCGGGCCAGCACTACCCAAAGCGCCGGCTAGGGATGACAGTCTGCCTGTGGTTACTGGGGGCCCTGGGCTTTATCTGGGCTAAATACACGACTCAGCCAATTCTTAGCACTAGTCAACCGTCACCGGAACTGTACGTTGGTCAGGAAGTCTTTATTGCCTGGCTAGTCGGGACGGGTCTTTTTATTTTTGCCCGGCCCCTTCAACGACTCCTGCACCGGTGGTCAATTGATCACCGCCGTCACTGGCTGATTACCATTACGGTGGCCTTCTTTGTTATCCGCTTATTTAATGGCTACGACCTCCTTGGCTTTCACCATGGGACCAGCCTGGTCTGGTTTGGCTACCTCTTTGCGGCGGGGGATTGGCTGGTCAATGACCGTGAATGGCTAAAGAAGTGGCCAACCTGGCTGTACGGACTGCTGACGGTGGCCATGTTCTGCCTTTCCGGAATCATGACCTGGCTAAACATGAGCCGGATCATCTACAGCCCCCACCGGGGTTTTACGCCGAATTACCACTACTTACTGGCAATAAATGCTTACCAGCCAGTGGTGATCATTACTTGTCTGCTCGCCTTTGCCTGGGCTATCCGGGGGACAACAAATAAGTGGGCTAACGACCATAACATCGTGCAGGGGATTCTCCTACTGGGCCTACTGGGAACACCCCAAGCGGTAACCCCAATTCTGGTGCCGACGGTGAAGTGGCCGCTGGTGACTACACTGGCCAGCTTTCTGGCAGTCCTCTTGCTGGGCTTACCATGGTTAATCACCAGAATTGACTGGGCAATCGACACCAACTGGCGGGGGCTTTTAGCCTGGGGGAAGCAATTTGCTAAACGCTTCTGGCCAATTCTTTTGACTTACGCTATCCTGTGGCTGATAACGGTGGCCTCGTTTGCCATTCTCTGGGACAATGACCTCACGATGGTCCAGTGGGTAGTGACCCAGCGGGCGAAGATTGTGACGGTCAACGTCTTAATTATCTTTGCCATTGTCTTCTTGCTGATGACCCTGACAAATCGCTGGTGGCTCAGCAGCGGTATCGGTATTGTCTTCTACCTCGGTTTGCTGGTGGCTTCCGTCTTGAAAATTGCGGCCCGTAATGAGCCCATCCTGTCGACAGACGTTTCCACCATTACGGCCCCTGGTGAATTGCTGGGGATGGTAAATCCCTGGGTTTTGGTGAGCGCACTGGTTGGAATCGTCCTGCTGGTTGTCATTTTTGCCTGGGTAGAACATCGCTACGGGAAGCCAACCCGCTTCAGTGTGGGGGCCCGGATAATCGTTGCGGTCTTCGCCGCGCTGTTTTTGGCCAGTTTTACCCGGGCCAACCACAGTAAGTCAATCGTCTTTAAGCAGTTACAGCGGCTGGACGATACTCCTTACTTCTACAGCCAGATTCGGGGGGCTAAAATGAACGGAACCCTGTTGCAGTTTGCCAACAACGTTGATGTCCATATTATGACCAAGCCGGCGGGCTACACAAAGGCGCGGATGGATCAAATTGAGCGGCGCTACGCTGAAGCCGGCGTGAAAATTAACCAGCAGCGGACCCACCAGAGCGTGGGCAAGCAAAACCTGGTATTTGTTCTGAGTGAAAGCTTTGCTGACCCTCGCCGGGTACCGGGGATGAAGGTAAGCGGTGGTGATCCACTGCCGTTTCTGCACCAGTTTAAGCAACGGACGACCAGTGGCCTGATGATCAGTTCTGGTTACGGTGGGGGAACCGCCAACATGGAGTACCAGGCGTTGACGGGGCTGTCGATTGCCAACTTTTCGCCAACGATGCCGACACCGTACTCACAGTTAGTGCCCTACCAGCGACGCACCTTCACCATCAACCGCCTCTTCCACTACGCAATCGGTATTCACCCGTTTACGGCTAACCTGTATAGCCGGAAGACGGTTTACAAGAAGTTCGGTTTTAAGAAGTTCTACCACTTTGACGGTGGGGACAAGATTACCTACAAGAGTAAAATTCAAAATAATCCGCGGGTCAGCGATGACTCAACCTATAAGGAAATCGACCTGAACCTTCACCGTCAGCCCCATGGCAAGTTCATCCAGGTGGCCACGATGCAAAACCACATGCCGTATAAGCCGGAGTACTATCATAAGCGGCAGTATCACGTTTCTGGACGCGGCTTTAAAAACGCTGATCAGCAGAGGCAAATTGAGGCTTACATCCAAGGAATCCATTACACGGACCAGGCTTTGGATGGGTGGATTCACCGGGTCGACGAGATGAAACAGTCGACGACAATCGTCTGGTATGGGGACCACCTACCGGGAATTTACCATGGCCTGCCGATGAGTAAGTACGGGATTCCACTGCATGAGACGGACTACTTCATATACAGTAATAAGGCCGCCCGGCGGATGAATAAGGACCGGTTGACGGCCCAGCATAAGATTGTTGGCCCAAATGACTTTTCCGCAATGGCCCTGGCCAAGATGGATGTTAAGGTGTCACCTTACTATGCCCTTTTGACTGAGGTTGAGGAGGACCTGCCGGCCATTTCGCTGCCAACCAACGGAACGGCGAAGAATAACACCGCCCACCAGAGTGGGATCGCGTTCGTCAACCAACGGGGCCAGCACACGAAGCTGAACGCCAAGCAGCGTAAGCTCTTTAACGACTACCGGCTAGTTCAATATGACCTGACAGCCGGTCACCACTACCTATTAAAAGATAGTTTCCTCAAACAGGTTGCAAAGTAGCTTGACAGGAGTAAACGAAAGTCGGTACAATAACGTCAACTATAAAAGGGCATTGAGGCAAGATCCAGTAGTTGACCAGTGGACATTCAGAGAGCAGGCGGTGATTGCGAGCCTGCCAGGCTGGAAAAACGAATTACACTTGTTGAGCCCGTCTCTGATCGGATCGTCCCGTTATCGGCGAGAGTGGTGGTTCATTTGAACTGCAATTCAAGGTGGTAACGCGGTTAAATCGTCCCTGACTTCATTTTAGAAGTCAGGGATTTTTTGTATCCGTGGATGTTTTAGGAGGGACATTGCATGAACATTATTGATGATTTGAAATGGCGTGGGGCGATTAACCAGGCCACGGACTTAGACGCACTGAAGAAACTGACGGAGGATAAGCAGATTGCCCTGTACTGCGGGACTGACCCAACCGGTGACAGTTTGCACATTGGCCACCTGATTCCGTTCATGATTCTGAAACGGTTCCAGTTGGCTGGTCACCACCCGGTAATTATCATCGGTGGAGGAACCGGTGCGATTGGGGACCCATCTGGTCGTAAGAGTGAACGACAACTACAGACGATGAACCAGGTTCACCACAACGAAGAAGCCCTGACAGCCCAGATGAAGAAGTTGTTTGGAACCGAAAACTTCACCATCGTTAACAACTACGACTGGCTTTCCAAGATTAGCCTCCTGGACTTCTTGCGGGACTACGGGAAGCTGTTCAACATTAACACGATGCTTAATAAGGAGGTTGTGGCTAGCCGTCTGGAAGCCGGGATCTCATTTACGGAGTTTACCTACCAAATCCTCCAGTCAGTCGACTTCTTACACCTGTACCGGCATAATGATGTTCAACTGCAGATTGGTGGTTCTGATCAGTGGGGAAACATCACGGCCGGAATTGACCTGATTCACAAGGTGGAAGGCCCAGAGACAAAGGTTTACGGCTTGACGATTCCGCTTATGCTGAAGGCTGACGGAACAAAGTTTGGCAAGACTGCCGGTGGAGCCGTCTGGCTTGACCCGAAGAAGACTTCCCCATACGAGTTCTACCAGTTCTGGATTAACCAGGATGACCGCGACGTTGTTAAGTACCTGAAGTACTTCACCTTCCTTTCTAAGGAAGAAATTAATGACCTCGCTGAAAAGGTAGAGAAGGAGCCATGGAAGCGTGAGGCACAACGGCGGCTCGCGGAAGAAGTAACGAAGTTTGTTCATGGTGAAAAAGCGGTTGAAGAGGCGGAAAGGATTAGTAAGGCTCTCTTCTCCGGGGATGTTGCTGACCTGTCAGTCGCCGAAATTGAACAAGGTTTTAAGAATATGCCATCAGTTGATGTTGAAAATAAGAAGGAAAATATTATTATCTGGTTAACTGATAACGGGATTGAACCATCACGTCGACAGGCTCGGCAAGATGTTTCTAATGGTGCCATCCGAATTAATGGGGAAAAGGTCGACGATGTTGATGCAGAAATTGACCCAAGCAGCCACTTTGACGGCAAGTTTGTTATTGTCCGCCGGGGGAAGAAGAATTACTTCCTGGCCCGGGTAAAATAAATTTTAGAATTTAATGTTTGCAAAAGCCCTCGCTAAAGGATAAATAAGCGGGGACTTTTAGTTTTAAAATGACGATGTTCGAACAATAAAAAGGATGCAATAGATGAAAGTTCAGCGTTACTGATTTACGCTCAAGAAAAGTATAAATAGCGCTTGACGCTTGTTCGAATACCATGTATTATATTTAACGTTGTCACAGAGATGACGGATTGGTTACAATTCTTTAACAAGAAAGTTAAATTTCTTGTTGACAGGTCTTTGGCAGCATGATATATTATAAAAGCTGTTTGTTAATAAGTTGACTTAATTAATTGAAATTAATTGTTGACTTTGATGGACAGATTTGATAAAATATTAAACGTTAGTTGACTGCTTAGTTGACTAACTGGTAGACCTTTGAAAACTGAACAAAGTTTCGACGAATCAAATGTGTAGGGTCTCTAATCACTTTGGTGATTGGAGCAAAACATTTGCGAAGTCAATTCGCTTAATTAATTTGAATTAGAGCTATTCAAGTTCTTATATTTTATATGAGAGTTTGATCCTGGCTCAGGATGAACGCCGGCGGTGTGCCTAATACATGCAAGTCGAGCGCACTGGCCCAACTGATATGACGTGCTTGCACTGATTTGACGATGGATTACCAGTGAGCGGCGGACGGGTGAGTAACACGTGGGCAACCTACCCTAAAGCGGGGGATAACATTTGGAAACAGGTGCTAATACCGTATAACTACGAAAACCACATGGTTTTCGTATCAAAGATGGTTTCGGCTATCACTTTAGGATGGGCCCGCGGTGCATTAGCTAGTTGGTAGGGTAACGGCCTACCAAGGCAATGATGCATAGCCGAGTTGAGAGACTGATCGGCCACAATGGAACTGAGACACGGTCCATACTCCTACGGGAGGCAGCAGTAGGGAATCTTCCACAATGGGCGCAAGCCTGATGGAGCAACACCGCGTGAGTGAAGAAGGGTTTCGGCTCGTAAAACTCTGTTGTTGAAGAAGAACGTGCATGAGAGTAACTGTTCATGCAGTGACGGTATTCAACCAGAAAGTCACGGCTAACTACGTGCCAGCAGCCGCGGTAATACGTAGGTGGCAAGCGTTATCCGGATTTATTGGGCGTAAAGCGAGCGCAGGCGGTTGCTTAGGTCTGATGTGAAAGCCTTCGGCTTAACCGAAGAAGTGCATCGGAAACCGGGCGACTTGAGTGCAGAAGAGGACAGTGGAACTCCATGTGTAGCGGTGGAATGCGTAGATATATGGAAGAACACCAGTGGCGAAGGCGGCTGTCTGGTCTGCAACTGACGCTGAGGCTCGAAAGCATGGGTAGCGAACAGGATTAGATACCCTGGTAGTCCATGCCGTAAACGATGAGTGCTAGGTGTTGGAGGGTTTCCGCCCTTCAGTGCCGCAGCTAACGCATTAAGCACTCCGCCTGGGGAGTACGACCGCAAGGTTGAAACTCAAAGGAATTGACGGGGGCCCGCACAAGCGGTGGAGCATGTGGTTTAATTCGAAGCTACGCGAAGAACCTTACCAGGTCTTGACATCTTGCGCTAACCTAAGAGATTAGGCGTTCCCTTCGGGGACGCAATGACAGGTGGTGCATGGTCGTCGTCAGCTCGTGTCGTGAGATGTTGGGTTAAGTCCCGCAACGAGCGCAACCCTTGTTACTAGTTGCCAGCATTCAGTTGGGCACTCTAGTGAGACTGCCGGTGACAAACCGGAGGAAGGTGGGGACGACGTCAGATCATCATGCCCCTTATGACCTGGGCTACACACGTGCTACAATGGCCGGTACAACGAGCAGCTAACCCGCGAGGGTGTGCAAATCTCTTAAAGCCGGTCTCAGTTCGGACTGCAGTCTGCAACTCGACTGCACGAAGTCGGAATCGCTAGTAATCGCGGATCAGCATGCCGCGGTGAATACGTTCCCGGGCCTTGTACACACCGCCCGTCACACCATGGAAGTTTGCAATGCCCAAAGTCAGTGGCCTAACCATTTTGGAGGGAGCTGCCTAAGGCAGGGCAGATGACTGGGGTGAAGTCGTAACAAGGTAGCCGTAGGAGAACCTGCGGCTGGATCACCTCCTTTCTAAGGAATAAAACGGAACCTATACATTAGTTGAAACTTTGTTTAGTTTTGAGAGGTTTACCTTTCAAAACACATGACGCTTATTTGGGCCTATAGCTCAGTTGGTTTAGAGCGCACGCCTGATAAGCGTGAGGTCGATGGTTCAAGTCCATTTAGGCCCATCATATTTTGGGGAATTAGCTCAGCTGGGAGAGCACCTGCTTTGCAAGCAGGAGGTCATCGGTTCGATTCCGTTATTCTCCATTGCTAGTCGTAAGGCTAGCAGAGCTTGTACTTTGAAAACTAAATAATATCTAATTTCTTTATTAATCAAAACAATAAACCGAGAACACCGCGTTATTTGAGTTTTATTAACGAAATAATCGCTAACTCAATTAATCAAGGTGATCACGAAGTGATCATCAAGGTTAAGTTATGAAGGGCGCATGGTGAATGCCTTGGTACTAGGAGCCGATGAAGGACGGGACAAACACCGATATGCTTCGGGGAGTGGTAAGTACACTTTGATCCGGAGATTTCCGAATGGGGAAACCCAACCAACTTAGTCGTTGGTTATCTGACTAGTGAATTCATAGCTAGCAGAGGGAAGACGCAGTGAACTGAAACATCTCAGTAGCTGCAGGAAGAGAAAGAAAAATCGATTCCCTGAGTAGCGGCGAGCGAAAGGGGAAGAGCCCAAACCAGTGAGCTTGCTTACTGGGGTTGTAGGACTGAACAATGGAGTTACCAAAATGCGACGTAGTCGCAACAGCTGGGAAGCTGTGCCAGAGAGGGTGATAGCCCCGTAGACGAAACGTCACATTCTCCGTTCAGGATCCTGAGTACGGCGGGACACGTGAAACCCCGTCGGAAGCTGCGAGAACCATCTCGCAAGGCTAAATACTACCTAGTGACCGATAGTGAACCAGTACCGTGAGGGAAAGGTGAAAAGCACCCCGGAAGGGGAGTGAAATAGTTCCTGAAACCATGTGCCTACAAGCAGTCGGAGCCCGTTAATGGGTGACGGCGTGCCTCTTGCAGAATGAACCGGCGAGTTATGATTGCATGCAAGGTTAAGGTAGGAAAACCGGAGCCGTAGCGAAAGCGAGTCTTAAATGGGCGTATGAAGTATGTAGTTATAGACCCGAAACCAGGTGACCTACCCATGTCCAGGTTGAAGGTGCGGTAAAGCGCACTGGAGGACCGAACCCGTGTCAGTTGAAAATGGCTGGGATGAGGTGTGGGTAGCGGTGAAATTCCAAACGAACTTGGAGATAGCTGGTTCTCTCCGAAATCTCTTTAGGGGGAGCCTTGAGGAAAAGAATCGTGGAGGTAGAGCTACTGTTTGGACAAGGGGCCCGTCATGGGTTACCAACTTCAGATAAACTCCGAATGCCATCGATTTATCCTCAGGAGTCAGACGATGAGTGATAAGATCCACCGTCGAAAGGGGAACAGCCCAGATCACCAGTTAAGGTCCCTAAATATATGCTAAGTGGAAAAGGATGTGGAGTTGCATAGACAACTAGGATGTTGGCTCAGAAGCAGCCACCATTTAAAGAGTGCGTAATAGCTCACTAGTCGAGTGATTCTGCGCCGAAAATGTACCGGGGCTAAGCATATTACCGAAACTGTGGATGTGCACTACGTGCACGTGGTAGGAGAGCGTTCTAAGGGCGGCGAAGTCAGACCGTGAGGACTGGTGGAGCGCTTAGAAGTGAGAATGCCGGTATGAGTAGCGAAAGACAGGTGAGAATCCTGTCCACCGAATGACTAAGGTTTCCTGGGGAAGGCTCGTCCTCCCAGGGTAAGTCGGGACCTAAGCTGAGGCCGAGAGGCGTAGGCGATGGATAACAGGTTGAGATTCCTGTACCAGTTGAATGCGTTTGAATGATGGAGGGACGCAGGAGGCTAAGCGAACCGCATGATTGGAAGAGTGCGGCCAAGCAACGAGTCAGTAACTGAGTCAAATGCTTAGTTGCGGGTTGACGAGTTGTGATGGGGAGTGAAATTATAGTAACGAAGTCGCTGATGTCACACTGCCGAGAAAAACTTCTAGTGAGTATTCAACTGCCCGTACCGCAAACCGACACAGGTAGTCGAGGAGAGAATCCTAAGGTGAGCGAGAGAACTCTCGTTAAGGAACTCGGCAAAATGACCCCGTAACTTCGGAAGAAGGGGTGCTGGCCGCAAGGCCAGCCGCAGTGAAAAGGCCCAGGCGACTGTTTATCAAAAACACAGGTTTCTGCAAAATCGTAAGATGAAGTATAGGGGCTGACGCCTGCCCGGTGCTGGAAGGTTAAAAGGATGGGTTAGCGTAAGCGAAGCTCAGAATTGAAGCCCCAGTAAACGGCGGCCGTAACTATAACGGTCCTAAGGTAGCGAAATTCCTTGTCGGGTAAGTTCCGACCCGCACGAAAGGCGTAACGATCTGGGCACTGTCTCAACGAGAGACTCGGTGAAATTGAAATCCCTGTGAAGATGCAGGGTACCCGCGACAGGACGGAAAGACCCCATGGAGCTTTACTGTAGCTTGATATTGAGTGTTTGTACTGCTTGTACAGGATAGGTAGGAGCCATAGAAAGCGGAACGCTAGTTTCGCTGGAGGCGCTGGTGGGATACTACCCTTGCATTATGACCACTCTAACCCGCAGCACTGAACGTGCTGGGAGACAGTGTCAGGTGGGCAGTTTGACTGGGGCGGTCGCCTCCCAAAAGGTAACGGAGGCGCCCAAAGGTTCGCTCAGAATGGTTGGAAATCATTCGCAGAGTGTAAAGGCACAAGCGAGCTTGACTGCGAGACAGACAGGTCGAGCAGGGACGAAAGTCGGGCTTAGTGATCCGGTGGTTCCGTATGGAAGGGCCATCGCTCAACGGATAAAAGCTACCCTGGGGATAACAGGCTTATCTCCCCCAAGAGTCCACATCGACGGGGAGGTTTGGCACCTCGATGTCGGCTCATCGCATCCTGGGGCTGTAGTCGGTCCCAAGGGTTGGGCTGTTCGCCCATTAAAGCGGTACGCGAGCTGGGTTCAGAACGTCGTGAGACAGTTCGGTCCCTATCCGTCGCGGGCGTAGGAAATTTGAGAGGACCTGTCCTTAGTACGAGAGGACCGGGATGGACATACCGCTGGTGTACCAGTTGTTCCGCCAGGAGCACCGCTGGGTAGCTATGTATGGACGAGATAAACGCTGAAAGCATCTAAGTGTGAAACTCGCCTCGAGATGAGATTTCCCATTCCCTTCGGGGAAGTAAGACCCCACAAAGATGATGTGGTAGATAGGATGGAAGTGGAAGTGCAGTGATGCATGGAGCGGACCATTACTAATCGGTCGAGGACTTAACCAAGGAAGAGCGGTTAGGTTTGTTGGTGAGGTTAGATATTGTTTAGTTTTGAGAGCGCAAGCTCTCGTCTCAGAAGAGACGAAGTGTGGTGATGATGGCTTGAAGGATACACCTGTTCCCATGCCGAACACAGAAGTTAAGCTTCAACACGCCGAAAGTAGTTGGGGGATCGCTCCCTGCGAGGATAGGACGTTGCCACGCCAAGATGACCGTGCTTAATTGCACGGCCTTTTTTATTATCGTTTGTGAGACATATGTCGATAATAAATACCCCTGTTTCAAAAGTGAATATATCTCCCTAGAGAATATATTTTGGATAGTTAGGGCATTTCATTTTTAAGTGTTGGATTGATCTTCGATTCTTTATAAATTTGATGGTGGCCTAGCATATTCAGTTACATAAAATGCGTCCAACAATTATTGTGAAATCTTTAACTAATGAAGGTGAACGTTTTAAGTATATATGAAGTCCCAATTGAAATTAGCCTGATTTAAATTTGTGGCTTTGGCCGGTTGGCAAGAGTAACGGTACTCGTGCTTGTCAGGTGGGTGCCGTTAAACTCTTTAACGAACCACGTTTGAATCGTACGACCACGCTTTAATGGCTGGGCCTTAACAATTATTTCTCCTGATGCTACCGGTAGTAAATGCTCTGTGGTAATATTGACACCGATGGCAACCTGTTCACGATTCTGCCGGTTCAGCCAAGCGTTTGCGGCTAATGATGCAGCGGTTTCGGCAAGGACGGCGTTGATTCCGCCGTGGACGATTCCGTATGGCTGCATTAACCTATCACTGACGTCAATAGTGATTATCGCTTGGTCAGCAGTGACAGATTGGGGATGGATTCCAAGGTTTTCTAATAAGTTCATAAAAAGACCTCACTTAAAGGAGAAGATTTAACATGACAACAGTTGATTGGCAACCGGTTAAAGAGTACTCAGAGATTATTTTTGAACGCGCAGGAAAGATTGCTAAAATTACGATGAACCGGCCTAAGAAGATGAACGCCTTTACGCCGGTCACAATTCAAGAAATGATTGACGCTTTCACCATTTGCCGGGATGACAGTACAATTGGGGTAATTATTTTGACCGGTGCTGGCGACAAGGCTTTTTCCTCTGGTGGTGACCAAGGTGTTCGGGGTAATGGTGGTTACGTGGGCCCTGACAAAATTGCCCGCTTAAACGTTTTGGACCTCCAGCACCTCATTCGGATTATCCCTAAACCAGTAATCGCAATGGTTAAAGGCTGGTCCGTTGGCGGTGGAAATATCTTGCAGCTTGTCTGTGATCTTACCATTGCGGCAGATAACGCTAAGTTTGGCCAAACAGGTCCTAAAGTCGGTAGCTTTGACGCCGGTTATGGTTCTGGGTATCTTGCCCGGGTAATTGGTCATAAGCGGGCAAAGGAAGTATGGTTCCTGAACCACTTCTACAGCGCCGAAGAGGCCTACCAGATGAACTGGATCAATAAAGTTGTCCCACTAGACCAGGTAGAATCTGTAACCCTGGACTGGTGTAATGAGATTCTCAAGAAGTCACCGACCGCACTGCGTTTTATCAAGGCGGCAATGAATGCCGATACCGATGGGCTTGCCGGTCTGCAACAGCTTGGTGGAGATGCCACAATGCTATTTTACACCACTGATGAGGGTAAAGAGGGCCGGGACGCCTTCAATGAAAAACGGCAGCCAAATTTCGACCAGTTCCCTAAGTTTCCATAGGTTATAAGCAATGGAAACACAAAATTGGTTGTTAAAACAAGCAAGTACCCAACCTGATAAGGTCGCCGTTACTGACGGGACCAGTACCCTGACCTTTCGCCAGGTAAAGGACCAGGTGGAACAGATTGCAGGGAAATTAAAACAGCTGCACCCTGGTCCACGGGTGGGCATGCTTGCCGACAATAGTATTGAAAGTTACAAAATTGCCCTTGCCATCTTATGTAGTGGACGGACAATTGTCTGGCTTAACTGGCGGCTTGCTGATGAGGAGCTTCAGCGGCAGATCAGCGACAGTAGCCTTGCCGTCTGCCTGGTGGCTGATTCTTTGTGGCAGTCAACAATGGACGAACGCTTCGTGAGCTATCAAGGTTTGTCTAATTCAACAGCAAGGCGGACCGCACTGATTCCATCCTTTGACTATGACCGGGTTGCTAGTATTATGTATACTTCCGGAACGACGGGGGCACCTAAGGGCGTCTTACAGACCTTTGGCAACCACTTTTACTCCGCTGTTTCATCGGCTCTTAACCTAGACCTAACAAGCGACGACGAATGGCTTTGTGTGGCCCCTATTTTCCATATTAGTGGTTTCTCAATCATTATGCGGGGCCTAATTTACGGAATGACCGTTCGCATCGTTGATAAATTTCGGGCCCTTAAAGTTGAAAACATCTTAGTGAATGAGCCAGTTACAATAATGTCGGTTGTTCCTTTCATGTTGAAAAAGCTATTGGCGCGCTTAACAGAAAGCCACCGTCACTATAACCATGCTTTTCGTTGTATGCTACTGGGCGGGGGGACGGTTGATCGACCGACGCTTGTTAAGTGTCAGAAACTATCGATCCCGGTCGTTCAGTGTTACGGAATGACGGAAACCTGTTCACAAATAGTTGCCCTGCGCGCGCAAGACATCCTAAAAAAGCTGGGATCCGTTGGGCAGCCGCTCTTTACGACTCAGTTAAAGCTGAGTAAAAGTGGGGAAGTCCTTTTGAAAACGCCGGCCTTAACCCCCGGTTATCTTAACCTACCAGAAAAGTTGCCTGCTAAGATGGTGAATGGCTGGTACCAAACCGGAGATATTGGCCACCTTGATAGTGATGGTTACCTCTACATTGATGGTCGTCGGGACGAAATGTTAATCTCTGGCGGCGAGAATATCTTTCCTGAAGAAGTTGAACAAGTCTATCAACAGTACCCAGGAATTGACGCAATTGCAGTGGTCGGGAAAACTAATCCTGAATGGGGACAAGTGCCAGTGGCCTTTGTGGTCAGTCAACGGCAGTTAGATCCCCAGAAGCTAATTCACTTCGGTTACCAGCACTTGGCACATTACAAGGTTCCTCATCAATATATTAAGGTTTCCTCATTACCAACGAATGCTAGCGGTAAGGTGCAACGTTTCTTATTACGACAACAGTTATCATAATTTTAAGGTGTGAATCTATACAATGATTAATCGTGACAATCAAGTAGGGATAAAACGTTTCTGGTCGTTTATTGTTCTGTACTTGGGCTACATGCTTTTATTTGCGGACCGGACGGTAATGAACATTTCGCTTGCCTATATTGGAAAAGACTTCCACGTCGGTGCTGCCGCTCTTGGTGCGACCGCCAGTGCCTTCTTTTTAGGCTACACTTTGATGCAAATTCCGGGTGGCTACCTAACGGACTTATTGGGAAGCAAGCGCATGGTCATTATTGCCCTAATTGCCTGGTCAGCGATGACGATGGTGACAGGACTTGCCTGGTCACTGGCGGCATTGATTGCTATTCGTTTCCTGTTTGGAATTGCGGAGGGACCTTACCCATCGGCCGCGTTAAAGCAAATTTCTGAAAATTACGATAAGAAGGTGAAGTCGCAGGCAACATCGGCCTTGATTTCGTCAAATTATGCGGGAGCAGCAGTCGCGCCGTTGATTATCGTCCCAATTATTGCTAACAGCAGCTGGCGGCAGGCCTTTATTTGGCTAGGAATCGGGGGAATTGTAATTACCTTGGTATATTACCTGTTAGAACGGCCTCTCAAGAGCATCCGCAAAGAAGTCGCGGCGCGCCCGCAAATTAAGTGGCAGAATATTGATTATCGCGTGTGGGTATTCGTAATTATCGGCTTAGCCTTAAATGTTATTACGAAGGGGTTGGAAGCCTGGATGCCCGTTTACTTCTTACGTGAGCAGGGGATTAACTTAAAGAGCCTGGCCTGGCTCGTTCCGCTGCCAGTTATCTCTGGTGGAATTGCGGCCTTTAGTGCCGGTTTTATCATGGTTCACTTATTCAAGCATCGTGAACGGTGGTTAATAATCATTGCTTCTTTCCTTACATTGGTCTTTATGTTTGGCCTGTTTAAATCATCTTCACTAGTTTGGATCGTTATCTTTGAGGTCCTTATTTACTTTGTAAAATCCCTCGCCTTTACCGGAATTTTCAGTTTCACGGCGCAAATCTTATCGGAAAAGAGCTATGGATCATCGATTGGAATTGTGAACTTCGGTGGCCAGCTTGGCGGTTTTATTGGCCCACTACTAATTGGGGGAATTGTGCAGATGACTTCCTCATATTCAGCCGCCTTCTTAGGGCTAGTGTTCAGTGCGGTCCTGGCAGTGCTCGCCTGCTTATTCATTCGCAGAGCATAGGATATTGATTTTAACAGACGACATTGATTTAATAGTAGTTATTAGTAAGAACAGCGTCTTACCTTGTTAAGGTGGTTTCTTTTTGATTGGTTAGGCGCTTATATTATAATTATTACTTGTAAGACTCATTTGAAGAAGGGAATGTTCAAATGACTGAAGATTTACGAGTGATGAGGACCAAACGGTCAATTAAGGTTGCCTTTGCTAAGTTGGTTAATGAAAAGGGCTTTGCTAACGTTACTGTCAAGGAAATTGCGGAACGGGCGATTATTAACCGGCAGACATTCTATAACTATTATCAGGATAAGTATGATTTGACCGAGCAACTTAATGATGAATACCTGGCCGTATTTAAGCGAATTATTGCAAAACGGCTAGTAAATATCCAGCCCGAAAATCATCGGCTACCACTGCTGAGTGATTTGTACCAAAGTGACGAGTTTAGTGTCTTGTGGGATTCTCGCGAAATTCTTTTAGCCTTGTTGTCTATCCAGTATGATCAGAAGAGTTTCAGCGCCCGCCTTCAGAAACTATTTATTAAAATGATTCAAAAGGAGTTGCCGGTCGAGCTTTCCGACATCGATATTACGATTATTGGTAGCTTTTACATCGACATGGTTACTTTTATTGTTAAGAATAACGTCAAGTTAACTGATCAGGAACTAGCTAACTTACGAAAAGCCCTGACTCTTCTTATTCAGTAATAAACTTCGACACTTTTCGTTATTGTGTCCTAATTGATGACTGATTGTTTGATAGTGTTTAATAAGCGACATTTATTGAATTATCAACGATTGTTTCTCTATTTAACCGGTCTAGTATAGAAAGTGAAGAGAAGCCAAAAGAACTGCAATTATTTCAGTGATTCGAACTTCTAACTTTCATGTGACTGATTAAAGGAGGGATTCGTTATGTTTCAGACTTTCTTTTGGATTTTAGCGATTTGGTTCATTATTAATGTCATTTGGATGTGGTTTAAGCTCAATGACCAGATATTACAAAAGCGGTTTGCTTGGATTAATGTTGTCGCCATAATCATAGGCTTCTGGGTTTACTATGGCGTGACCCACGATGCCGGAGGGATTGCTCCGTGGTTCATCACGATGAACTGGGTCAACGTGGTAATTGCCATCATCCAGTTCTACTTTGGTTACCGGAAGAACAATTCACAATAGATTCACTATTCCCCTAGTACAAGTAATCACTAAAAGGACCGTTGGCGCTCAAGCTGTTGAGCATCAGCGGCCCTTTTCGTGTTGGTCAAAGTTTTGCACGTAACATTTCACAAGAAATCTAATTCTTGATATAATCTGAACGTATGTACGGGAGGGGAGAGAAATGGATTACCAGTCACTGACCAAACTAATCAGTAACAAGTATGGTTTGCGGTTCACCGCGCTGCCGACTAACGGTAGTGCTAAACAGGGCCTTTCACTAAAACCCGGTTTGGCGCCCTTCATCGTCCTCGACCCGGCTAAACCGGTCCGTATCGACGCTCAGTGCTTTAGCTTTGCTGATGCGATTCGTGACCTTCCTGGATTTGGCCCTGCCTTCTTTCACCGTAATGAACAATGGGTTGGTTTTACCCTGGAAAAGGTGAGCGACCAGGCCAGTGAAAACATTATTGACTACTCCTTTAAAGCAGCAGTGAATGCTGGTAAAGAAGTCGTGCACCAGCAACAGTACGTGGTCTTACCGGAAAATGACGCCGAGGGAAAGTACCAGGCCCAGTCGATTCCGCAACCAACCAAGCGCCGTTCCCAGCCCGCTAAACCGGCCGTTCCCAAGAAAATTGAGGAGGCCCTGGTGGCCTATGATTACAGCCTCTTGCCAGGATTGCGACGGGACAAGAACTTCTATGACCAGGGGCAAATCCTCGCCGACTACCAGGACGATTTTGATCAGCCGGTACCCTTAAAACGCTACTTTCCGACCTACCACATGTTAAGTGTCGACCAGCTGCGGACGTACTTTACCTGGCGGACCAAGCTTCGGCAGGGAACCTTTACCCCGGTTTCGACCTCGTACGCTTATATTTACATCTACGAGCTCCTCAACAACATTGGTGTGGCTTCCCCAATGGCGGGCTTTAAGCAGTTGACCGAATTCCGGAATGAATACGCTGGCCATTTTGACGGTAAAATGGGGGATTACTTAGACCGCTGGCTGCGCGACTACGTTCTTTACTACCGACTTGACCATGCGCTAGCAAACAAGGCCTTTGCGGCTGAGATTGCGGCGGACCGTGACTACCATGTTTTGCTCCACCCGGATGAGTACGATGCAACGGACCTGGTTGCCGTCTTCAAGCGGCACGCGACCTACCTGGACCACAGTCGGTTATACCAAAAATCAGCCGACCACTTTACGGCCCTGTTAAAGGTGATCTGGCAGGAGATTCTCAATTTACCAGACAAGGAGGGGCAAAAGTACTTTGACCACCACGTTGCCAGTCAGCAGCTGACGACCAACTACTTCTTTGGCAACGCAGTTTTTTACTTCCACCCCCAGCAGCAGATGGCAGAGTACCCGCTTGATTCGGTCCGGCGTTACCGCTTTAAGGGTCGCCAATACTACTGCCTTTCCATGCGGGCCCAACCGAATGAGAAGCAAAACCTCAACGCCTTACTTCACGAGGTCGATCGGCTCGTCCGGCTACGGTTTAACCTTGGTCGCCCTCTGAAGGCCCGCTGGCTGCCGGCCGTAATTCTAAATGCCATTGACCAGGGAATTCGTACCTATCAACGCCAGCTCAAAGAAGCTCAGCGGCCCAAGGCCCACATCGACCTGGGCGGGATTAACCAGATTCGTCAGGATGCGGCGGTCACCCAGGAGAGCCTGCTGACCGATGAGGAACGGCAAGCGATTAAAGAGGACCGGGAAGAATTAGTGGCAGCGCAGAAAACGACGCCGGCACCGGCTCCTTCCCAGCCACAACCGACAGCTCCAGCTGCGGAGCCAGTTTCGATGAACCTTGACGCTGACCAGGCCTTCTTATTACGGGCTCTCTTGATGGGGGAACCATGGAAGGACTACTTGAAAAAACACCACCTGATGGTCTCAATCGTTGCCGACCAGATTAACGAAGCCCTTTTTGACGAAATTGGTGATGACGTGATTGAATTTAACCAGGACGACCAACCAGCAATTATTGAAGACTACCGGACGGACCTGGAAAAAATGTTTTCAGATAAGGAGTGATTTTAAATGGCAGAACGGACAAGACAACGGGTGCCCAAGCGGATTGCGCAGACAGTCCTACATTCCCTTAAGGCCGGAGTGGTTCCCCGAATTGGCCTCCCTTACATTACAGTCGGGCGGAGGGATGAAATTGCGGCCCTCCTGCATGACTTCGGAGTCGTTGCCGAGGGTGGGGCTTCCTTCCACTTTATTGTCGGTCGCTATGGTGCGGGGAAGAGTTTTCTCCTTCAGGCGGTCCGCAACTACGTGATGGATAAGAACTTCGTGGTCGTGGATGGCGACTTGTCGCCTGAACGACGGCTACAGGGAACCAAGGGTCAGGGCCTGGCAACCTACCGGGAATTAATCCAGAACCTCGCAACCAAGACCCGACCAGAAGGGGGCGCACTGACTTTAATCCTCGATCGCTGGATTGATACTGTCCTTCAGGAAGTGGCCAGTGAGACGAGCTTGGATGAGGATGACCCGCAATTCACCGCGGCCGTTGATGAGAAGATTGATGCGGTAATTGCCTCCCTCAGCGAGCTTGTCCACGGGTTCGACTTTGCCAAGCTCCTGAACATGTACTACCACGCCTATGTTGATGACGATGATGAAACGAAGGCGAAGGTAGTCAAGTGGTTCCGCGGCGAGTACACCCATAAGACCGAGGCCAAGCAAGAACTTGGCGTTAGCATTATCATTGACGACAGTGACTGGTACGAATACCTGAAGCTCTTCGCCCGTTTCTTCCGCCAGGCCGGCTATGCGGGGCTGGTGATCATGATTGATGAGCTGGTCAACATTTACAAGATCCCGAACAGCATCAGTCGCCAGTATAACTACGAAAAGATTTTGACCATGTATAACGACACTCTCCAGGGGAAGGCCAAGTACCTTGGTATCCTGATGTGCGGGACCCCGCAGGCCGTTGAGGACCACCGCCGGGGTGTTTACAGTTACGAGGCGCTGCGTTCACGGCTGACGGAAGGAAAGTTTGCCCACGTCGGTGCCCAGGACATGTACGCACCGGTGATTAAGCTGGAGCCACTGACGGCTGAAGAGATGTTGGTCTTAACTGAAAAGCTGGCCGACATGCACGCCCGTCTTTACGGCTACGACCGGCAGATTACCGAAGAAGAATTGGCCAAGTTTATCAAGATTGAGTATGGGCGGATCGGTGCCGATACCAAGATTACACCCCGGGAGGTCATCCGGGACTTTATCGAACTACTGGACATCGTTTACCAGAACCCTAAGACAACGGTCAGTGACCTTCTTGACTCTGAACAGTTCACCGGCATGGATGATGATTCAACTGACGATGGCGGTGGTAAGCAAGAGAAAAACTACACGGAGTTTACGATTTAGAATGGGGGAATTGTGATGGACGTCTTCGCACATTATGCGCCTTTCATCCAGGACTACATCTACCGCCAGGGCTGGCAACAGCTCCGGCCCATCCAGGTTGCCGCGGCCGAGGAAATCTTCGGGACGGATCACAATGTCTTACTGTCGGCGTCCACGGCTGCGGGGAAGACCGAGGCGGCCTTTTTCCCGATTCTGACCGAGCTGAGTGAATCGGGGGCAAAAGACTCCGTCAACTGCCTTTACATTGCGCCACTCAAGGCCCTGATCAACGACCAGTACAGTCGACTAACCGAACTGACGGAAGATTCGGATATCCCCGTCTGGCGCTGGCATGGTGATGTGGCGGCAACCCAAAAACGGAAGATGCTGAAGCACCCGTCTGGTGTCTTACAGATCACGCCGGAGTCACTGGAATCTTTCATGATTAACAAGCACATGGACATTCCCCACCTTTTCCATGGCCTCCGCTTCGTAGTGATTGACGAACTTCACTCTTTTTTGCGCAGTGACCGTGGAGGGCAGACCTTCTGTTTGATTGAGCGCCTGAGTCGGTTAGCCGGGGTTAAACCGCGGCGAATTGGTCTATCGGCGACGATTGGCAACCTCCGGGAGGCAGCAAAATTCCTGGGTGCCGGGAGTGGTCACCGGACCGTGGCACCCAAGGTCAAAAACACCCGGCAAGTTTGGCGACTGTCGATGGAACATTTTTACCAGACTGATCCCCAGGCTGCTAGTAAGGACTTTGATCCGGCGGCCCCGGTTGAACCAAAGACGGATACGGCGCCGGAACTAGCTGACCCGGGAATCGGCTATATTTTTGAGCACACCCGCGGGAAGAAGAGCCTGGTCTTTAACAATAGCCGGGAGGAGTGTGAGGCGGTTTGCCAGATGCTCCGTTCCTATAGTGCAGCCAGGCACGAGCCGGACCGTTTCTTAATCCACCATGGGAACCTGTCACCGGCATTTCGGGCCACGGCAGAGGACGCGATGAAGGATGACGACTCCTACATGACGACCTGTGCGACAGCGACCTTGGAGCTGGGGATTGACATTGGAAAGTTAGAGCAGGCCTTTCAGATTGATGCTCCTTTCACTGTTTCTGGATTTCTCCAACGGATGGGGCGGACCGGCCGGCGGGGGAACCTGCCCGAGATGCACTTTGTGATGCGGGAAGAACACCCGGAGTCACGGGCGATGCTGCCGGACCTGATTCCCTGGCCACTGCTGCAGGGGATTGCCCTCGTCCAGCTCTACCTGGAAGAACGGTGGGTGGAACCACCAGAACCCAACCGCCTGCCGTATAGTCTGCTCTACCACCAGACAATGAGCACCCTGGCATCCGGCGGGGAGATGAGTCCGGCAGAGTTGGCTGGTCGAGTTTTGCCGTTGAACTACTTCCATAACGTTAGTCAGGACGACTACCGGGTCCTCTTGCGGCACCTGGTGAAGACGGACCAGATTCAACAGACGGAACGTGGTGATCTGATTGTCGGCATGGCTGGTGAGCGGGTTGTCAACAACTTCAAATTCTACGCGGTCTTCCAGGAAAATGAGGAATTCAGCGTCCATGCCGGATCCGAAGAACTAGGAACGATTGTTAAGCCGCCACCGGTTGGTGACAAGATTGCAATTGCCGGCCGGGTATGGGTGGTTGAAGATATTGACCGCCAACGTCACCAAGTGTACTGCCACGGTGTCAAGGGTAGGATTCCGGCATACTTCGGGGATGTCCCGGGTGACATTCACCCCAAGATCTTGGAACGGATGCGTCAGGTCCTAGCGGAAAGCCAGATGTACCCGTACCTGATGAAGAACGCCCGAGCACGACTGACCCAGGCCCGGGATACCGCTAATATTGCGGGCCTGCCGAAAAAGCAATTGATTAACCTCGGTGGCAAGATGTGGTGCCTCTTCCCGTGGACCGGGAGCTATGCCTTCCTGGCGCTGGAGCGGTTGCTGCGGATTAAGTGTGCCAAGCGGTTGAACCTGCGCGGCTTTAACTCGGCCCGACCCTACTTCATGGAATTTGCCATGGACGCCAACGACAAGGAGTTCTTCCAGGTCCTGAAGGAGGAAGCGGCAAAGGACTTTGACCCACTGGAGCTGCTGTACCCCAAGGAAGTGCCGGTCTTTGATAAGTATGACGAGTACCTACCGGATGACCTGGTGCGTAAGGAATTTGCCCAGAGTATTTTGGATATTGATGAGATGAAGCGGTGCGTGGTCCGGATGAGTGACGGACGGTATGAGAAAACAAAGAAGTGAAGTATGAGTCCCAAGGTGACTTTTGCTTCACTTTTTTAATTTTTTCCTTGCGTTTAGGCGGGGATATGCTATACTAATATTCGCTGGTGAAATGCTGACTTAGCTCAGTTGGCAGAGCACGTCATTAGTAATGATGAGGTCGGAGGTTCGAATCCTCTAGTCAGCACTATAAAGAGTCTAATAGCCTATTCTAACGGTATTTTCAGTCGTTAGAATAGGCTATTTTACGTTAAAAGACGTTATCGACTTCTCACTTTTTTCTCACGTAGTCTTTTATCGTGTTGTTTTGATCCTCGGTGAATCGCTGTATCTGTACAGCGCCAAGTACTTTAGCAATTTTGGCGTGTGAAAATATGAGAAATAAGGGTAAAATTGATTATCTACCTATTGCTTTATCTACTGGATTCTAAAAATTAAAATTTTAGCAAAGTAGGTGCTGAATAGATGTAATTTCATTTGAGATCCTGTAAAATACGTAATTATTTGATTATAAGTTGTAGATATCGAATAGACTTCATCTCTGTTTGGAAACTTTAGAGTAACGATAATAGGTGAAACTTATGAAAAGATTTAACCAATTTACTGATAAATTTAGCCGTTTCTTACAATTGCTAGCTGTTGTTGCAATGACGATACTCGGGATATATTTAATAATCGTTTTATTTTTTGAATTAGTTATTAAATATTTTAAAAGACTCTACCAGATTTATATGAACGGTGTCATACAAAAGTGCCTCGTAATTGTTAGACAAAATTCTAATAATTACGAGGCACTTTGCCACTCGTTGCGTCTCTTTTATAGCACCCAAGCAAGTTAATACCTGCAAATTAGTATCAAGATACTTTTCTTTTAATATCGATGACAATTAATCCACTGGACGACTTCTGAGTAGATATCCCATTTTCGTTGAGGCTCGTCGAAAATATTGTGCATTAAAGAAGAGTAGACATGAAGCTCTTTATCATTGGAAGCAATCATGGCGTAAACTTCTAATGAATCATGATAATCAATCAAACCGTCTTTTTGTCCTGTAAAAATAATAGTGGATCCTTAAATTCAGTTAAGTGTTCCCGGAGAAAGTAAGCTCCCTTAATTTCATTTTGCAAAATTCCGACAGTCAAGTGATGAAGATTAGCAGGATCATTTTGAATTCTATGAACTACTCGAGGGTCACTATTAAGTCCTGTGCTTAACACGTTAGGTAACTGCTTCTTGGGATCGCCTGTTAAACCTTTACTCCACGCATTTGGTGCTTTAACAATAGAAACCGGATCAGCCACTACGAATCCATCGACCGTTTGCGGGTACTTTATGCCGTATAAAAGGACTGTTTCGCCACCCATGCTATGACCAATGACAAATAAAGGGAGATTTGGATCAGCCCTTTTGGTTCTTTTAACCATTACATGTAAATTTTCATAAAGGTCAGCTAAAGAATCCATATATCCCCGGGGTCCTTCTGACTTTCCATAGCCCGGCTGGTCATAGCGAAAAACGTTGCAATCATGCTTAACAAGAAAACTAGCGAAGGGGTCATAACTTTTCGCATATGATGATAATCCATGAACGATAATCACGTCTGCTTGTGGAGCTTCAGCCAGGTTGGTGATTGTGTGCAAATGAATACCCGAAGTGGCTGATTCAACCATCCTTTCAGCTTGGTTGCCGTAAAAACTCATTGATGTACACTTCCTCTTACGTTAACGAACCGTTGCTCCAAGGACATTTTTGAAGTGTCCCATTGCCCACTTTGCCCCCAGAGTGGAGAAAGTAGCGACTGCCTTTTGGGGGATGACAATTTGATAATCACGGTTGTATGCACTAATTGCCGTGTGCAATACACAGATATCGGTACATACTCCGCAGATCCAGACTTCATTAATCCGCCGTTCCCGTAAATAATTATCCAGATTAGTGTTTTGGAAAGCAGAATAGCGGTTTTTATTAAATTTATAGACATGGGAATCAGTCTGATTTCGTTGGAACCATTGGCCAACTTTGCCATACAATTCTTGTCCCTTAGTTCCAATAATGTTGTGAGGTGGGTATAAGCGATGCTCTGGGTTGAAATGGTCATCTTTCAAGTGACCATCAGTCGGCAGAATCACGTAATCCTTATTTTTAAGAAACTGGTTAGCTAAACTGATGATTGGTTGCTCTAACGCCTGAGCCGGTTTACCAACGGTTAAAGATCCATTATCAGCAACAAAGTCATTTGTGTAGTCAATAATTAACAATGCTTTTGTCATTTTAATTTTCCTCAGCAAATTGGGCTTTGGTAATCAATTGTTCTTGGAGATCAGCTAACTTAGTGGTTAAGTAAACAGGGTACCGGTCAGGGTTGACTAGCCGTTTACTTGCTTCTGGTAATTGAGCGCGCAATTGCCGAGAAGTTTGTTGAATCTTAAAGACATCCGTTTCCACCTTTGCTGGCTGGCCCGCGGTTAAGTAAGTTTTTAATAGTGGCTTGGCAGTAAAGTTGGCTAAGACCTGACTGGCATTAGTTGCAGTAGGATCGGAGTTAACAACTTTGAGCGGTGTCGTGATGGATTCATCAGCCAGGGCGATGACATCGGCAATCGCCTTATTTGGCTGATCATTACTATAAATCCGGTAAACCTGCTTATTGCCCGGAATCGTAACCTTTTCCCCGCTATCACTGACCTTAATCGTTGGGATCCATTTACCATTGACGCTTTCTTCCGCTAATTTGTAGACGCCGCTTAAGACCGGACTAGAAGAACTGGTAATCAAGCGTTCACCAATCCCAAAGTTATCAATTGGTGCTCCTTCGTCCAACAGTGATTTTACAACGTGGGCGTCAAGAGCATTGGAAGCAGTGATTTTAGCCTGTGGGAAGCCCGCTTCATCGAGCATCTGCCGCGCTTTGATGGCAAGCTGGGAAATATCCCCGGAATCGATCCGAATGCCAACTGGTTCATGGCCATTGGCGCGGGCTTGCTTGAAGACGCGAATAGCGTTTGGAACCCCTGACTTAAGGACATCATATGTATCAACCAGTAGGGAAATCTTATTCGGGTAAACTTTTGCCCATGCTTGAAAGGCGCTTAGTTCGTCAGGAAAGCTTTCCACCCAGGCGTGCGCCATTGTTCCCGCTGCTGGAATGTGGAATTGACTAGCTGCTTGCAAGTTTGAAGTACTGGTGCAACCGCCAATCACGGCTGCCCGTGCACCATAAGTGGCCGCGTCTGGTCCTTGCGCACGACGGGCACCAAATTCCATAATTGGCCGTCCTTGAGCAGCATGGTTAATCTGCCATGACTTAGTGGCAATTAGTGATTGGTGGTTAATAATGTTGAGGACGAAAGTTTCTAAGAGTTGTGCCTCAATTAAGGGACCACTGATGGAGATAATTGGTTCTCGTGGAAACACTGGGGTGCCTTCGGGAAGAGCTTGGATGGTACAGCTGTTTTTAATTTTGCTAAGGTAGTCAAGGAAATCAGGGCTAAACTCTTTTAATAATTTCAGGTATTCAATGTTTTCCTTAGAAAAATGCCAATTAGCAACTTGCTCAACTACTTGCTGGAGACCGGCCGCAATGACAAAGCTGCCATTATCAGGAACCCGCCGGTAGAAAACGTCGAACCGGGCCTGGCGATCATGAGGCAGGGTGGCGTAATAGCCGTTTGCCATTGAGAATTCATAAAGGTCGGTTAACATTTGTAAATCCATATTATCCACACTTTCTTTTAAGTAAAAAGTACTTTAATTATCGCAAGAATAAAAGCATCTTTGACTTTTATTTACGTCTAGTATAAATACTCTTTTTGAAAATGCAAGTTTATAAAATTAACAATTTAGCTTAAACAACCTTGGTGGCCGACCTGAGTGTTGTAATGAGGCGGTGCCGACTTCCTTAAACAGGTGATTATGAGTTTTCTTAAAATTGGAATTATCAATTTTATCGGGGGTGGTTCCTAAGAATGCCGCAAAGACTTCCCGGGCCTGGCGCAGGGTGAAGGAATCACCGAGAATGTGGAGGATGCCCGGTTGGTAATCGAGCTTATTTTTAATCCGGTTGATTGCGGTGCTGATAATTTGAACATGGTCAAACGCAAGATCAGAAGGCGTTGTTAAAACGAATTGCTGCCGATCGTGACTGATCACATACTGGTGCTGATCAGCACTCAGGATAAACCATTGGGCGTCAGTTGCCCCGTAGCCTGGATGCAGCTTGGGCGTCGAGGGCAGATAAGTCATGTAGGCTAATGATAAGACCCGGTTACCAGCAACCCGGTTGGGATCAGTAAAAGTAGCCAGTTGTTCAGTTGAACTTATCGGCACCTGGAGACCGATCTTATCCTCAATCAAGCGAATGCACGCTACATCAGCACTTTCATGACTACGTAACAAGGTTTCTGGCAAGGCCCACCTTCCCCTTAATGGTTCGTCGGCCCGTTTAATTAATAATAACTGTGGCCGGTGCAGTTCCGTATTAAAGCTCCAAATAACATTCGTGATGGTTACTAAGGGACGGGCAACAATCTTATTATCCAATCTTGACTCCTCCTTTCCAGATAATTAGCTACTTCTATTTTAGCATTTACCTTTTGTGCTGTAATGATGTGATATCATTTCTCAATCATATATCGAACGGTATAATGCGACCGGGTTTTCATCCCAATCACCGACGCGGCGGCGACAATGTCTTCTACGTTTCATATTTAAAAACACAGCGAAAACGTCTGCAGCCGGTTTTTAAGCAGCTAATTGCGCTGTGGCCCGCCGAAAAGAAATGTTCGTAAAGCAATAATTTACTAACAAGTGCTAAAATAAAAGTAAAGATTAAGAACGGAAAAGAGATGCACAATGGCGACGATAAAAGAAATTGCGGAAAAGTCTGGTTTTTCTCCAGCAACGGTCTCGCGCTTGCTGAATAATGACCCCAACCTATCAATCACCGCTAGCACACGGAGTAAAATCTTAAAAGTGGCTAACGACCTTGGCTACTGGGCAGACCACCAAAAGCAGGATTCGATTCGACCGGTAATTGCCCTCCTTTACCGGGTCAGCGGTAAAGAGCAGCTTCAGGATGAATACTTTGCTTCCTTAAAGGATGCCATCCTGAAGGTGATCAAACAAAATGGTTTCCAAGTGCAAGTATTTGAAAGAATTGAGGACCTGGTAGCAAAAGCTGCTTCATTTCAAGGCTTTATCGGGGTGGGGTCCAACCGTCTGACTAAGGAAAAGCTGGTGTTACTTCACAATGCGTTATCAAACGGGGTATTTGTTGATATCAACCCCGCTCCCGACATGTTTGATTCCGTGCGTCCCAACTTATCATTGACGATTCGGGATGCCCTTTGTTGCTTGACCGCTGCCGGTTACCAGCGAATTGGCTTCATTGGGGGAACTGGCCTAAATATGGACCATGTTCAGCAACCAGATATTCGTGAAATGGCCTTTCGCGAGTTTACGTCAATTGATAATAATATCAAGGAGGCCCCGATGTTTGTCGACGGGCCCTTCAACATTGAAAATGGCTATGTACTGGGGAAAAGGGCACTGGATGAATGTGGGGACCACTTGCCGGCAGCTTTTATTGTTGCTTCGGATACCCTGAGCGTTGGTGTCTTGCAGGCATTTAATGAAAATGGTGTTATCGTTCCCCGTGATACGTCCGTGATCAGCATTAACAATAGCGAGGTGGCCCGCTATGTTTCTCCGCCGTTGACCTCATACAACATTAACCAGGAGACCCTGAGTCGGATGGCAATTAAGTTGCTCCAGGACCTGATTATCCACCCGGACCGGCCCCATATTCATTTAACGGTAAACACTAGCCTGGTGGAGCGGAAAAGTTTCACAACGAAAAAATGACGGCTTATTCTTAGCCGTTTTTTTATGCCCCTTTGGTAATAATTTTATAATATTAATAAATCCTTTACTAAATTTAAGCAAAGGATTATACTATGCCTTGTAAACGGTTACAGAATTTTTGATTTAATTACAGGGGGTCTGTTTATTATGGCACAGGGTCATAAGATAACGGCCAAGCAGTGGATCTCACGCGCATCTTTCTGCTTTGGTAACGTTGGTCACTCGGCTTTTTACGGGGTAATGAGTACCTACTTCATTATCTTCGTTACCGGTGGCATGTTTAACGGCTTGGAGAAGTCGGTGGCAAATAAGTTAATCGGTTTGATCACCGGGTTAATTGTTGCAGTGCGGATCATTGAATTAGTAGTTGACCCACTTTTGGGTAACATCGTTGACAATACCAAGACGAGGTGGGGAAAATTTAAACCCTGGATTCTAGCGGGTAACATTATCAGTGTCATCCTGTTGCTGATCCTCTTTACCGGGATTTTTGGCCTGGCAAAGTTTAACTGGGTTCTCTTTGCAATTCTTTTTGTTATTATCTTTATTTCCTTTGATATCTTCTATTCTTTCTCTGACGTTTCCTACTGGGGCATGGTTCCAGCATTGAGTGAAGACTCCGCAGAGCGGGGAATTTACACTTCGCTGGGTGCCTTTGCCGGAACGATTGGTTGGAATGGGCTAACCATCATCGTTGTGCCAGTTGTTACCTACTTTACCTACTTGGCAACGGGGCAGCATAAGGAAGGACCCATCGGTTGGTTTGCCTTTGCTGCCATCGTATCATTAGTTGCCCTGCTCAGTGCCCTGGCAGTCTGCTTCGGGACTAAGGAAAAGCACAACATCATTCGGAACTCTGCTCAAGACAAGACGACCATTCGGGAGGTCTTCTCCGCCATTTTCCACAACGACCAAATCTTGTGGCCAAGTTTGGCATACCTGCTCTACTCATGTGCATACGTTATTACTAACGGGGTTCTTTTCTACCTCTACAAGTTCGTCATTGGCAAGCCAGGCGAATTCTGGATCGTTGGTGTTATTGCTACCATCATTGGTTTCTGCACCAGTCCACTGTTCCCAATTTTGAACAAGTTCATCCCGCGGAAGTGGTTGTTCACGGCCGGTCAAGTTTCAATGATCCTGGCTTATGTCATCTTCATCTTCTTCCGTTCGAACGTCTTCATGATGGACCTTGGACTAGTCTTCTTTAATATTAACTTTGCCCAACTGGTAACTGTTCTGACCTTGACTGATGCTATCGAGTACGGTCAATTAAAGAACGGCCAGCGGAACGAAGCCGTTGTGCTTGCCGTGCGGCCAATGATTGATAAGTTGACCGGTGCTATTTCCAACGGGCTGGTTGGTTACATTGCCATCGCCGCCGGGATGACCGGAACGGCCACGGCTGCCGATATGACTGCCCACGATATTCACACCTTCGATAGTTTCGCCTTCTATATTCCGCTGGCATTCGCCATCCTCGCTATCCTGGTCTTCTTGACCAAGGTTACCCTGAGTGAGAAGAAACACGCGTTAGTCGTTGAAGAATTAAAGGACAAGCTCGCTGAAGGCAACGTTACTGGCCAAGCTCCACGTGAGGCTGCTGATGAAACCAAGGAAACCACGGTTTACGCCCCGGTTGATGGGCAACTTGTTCCAATGAAGGACGTCATCGACCAGGACGGTAAGGCATTCCCTGGCAAAGGATTTGCCATCAAGCCAAGCAGTAACCACGTCTATGCGCCATTTGATGGGAAAATTATCTTCACCTTTGGGACTAAGCACGCCTTTGGAATCGTATCTGACGATGGACTAGAATTACTTGTCCATATTGGTGTCGGGACCGTCAACATGCGTGGTGAAGGATTCGTTACCCACTATAATGATGGGCAAAGGGTCAAGAAGGGTGACTTGTTGTTCGACTTTGACCGGCAACTAATCACCGAGGCTGGTTACCAAGATACGGTAGTTAACTTCTTTACCCAGCCACAAAGGGTTATTGAATTCACGAAAATTGACTACGGCAATGACGTTAAGCATGGTGACCAAGTAGCCACGGTTAAGTTCAAGTAGAAAGGTACTTATTTATGAAGAAAAAAGAACTACCACGTTTCCTCTACGGTGGTGACTACAACCCAGAACAATGGCCAGCAGAAACCTGGTCAAAGGATATCCAGGTCTTTAAGCAGGCCGATATCAACTCAGCAACGGTTAACGTCTTTTCCTGGACCCTCTTGGAACCTCAAGAAGGACAGTACAACTTTACAATGCTTGATAAGATTGTCGATAACTTATCCAGGGCCAACTTTAATATTGTAATGGCCACGTCGACGGCGGCCATGCCGGCATGGATGTTTAAGAAGTATCCAGAAGTCGCCCGGGTCGATTACCAAGGACGACGGCATGTCTTTGGGCAACGCCACAACTTCTGTCCAAGCAGCAAAGACTACCAGCGCCTCGCTAGCGACCTGGTTGCGCACCTAGCTGAACGTTACCATGACAACCCCCACATCGTTGCCTGGCACGTCAACAATGAGTATGGCGGTAATTGCTACTGTGACAACTGTGCAGCGGCCTTCCGTAAATGGCTAAAGGACCGCTACCAGACCCCTGATAAGCTCAACAAGGCCTGGAACATGAACGTGTGGAGCCACACCATCTATGACTGGGACGAAATTGTTGTCCCCAATGAACTTGGTGATGCCTGGGGCCCAGAAGGCACAGAGACAATTGTGGCTGGGCTTTCAATCGACTACCTTCGCTTCCAATCGGACGCCATGCTTAACCTGTTTAAGCTAGAAAAGCGGGTCATCGAGAAGTACTCACCAGATGTTCCAGTCACGACTAACTTCCATAGTCTGCCGAACAAGATGGTTGACTACCAGAAATGGGCAAAGGACCAAGACATTATTTCCTACGACAGTTATCCCGCCTATGACATGCCAATTTACCACCCGGCATTTCTTTATGACCTGATGCGAACGCTAAAACACCAGCCGTTTATGCTGATGGAATCAACGCCGGCCCAGGTTAACTGGCAACCATATAGTCCCTTAAAGCGGCCGGGCCAGGTCCGGGCAACGGAACTGCAGGCTGTGGCCCACGGTGCTGATACGGTCCAGTACTTCCAGTTGAAGCAGGCAGTCGGCGGTTCGGAAAAGTTCCACAGTGCCGTGATTGCCCATTCCGGCCGAACTGACACCCGGGCATTTAAGGAAGTTGCCCGGCTGGGCCATGACCTGAATAAGGTGGGCCCGGTTATCAAGGGTGCTAAGACGACGGCCAAAGTCGGCATTGTCTTTGACTGGAGTAACTTCTGGGCGCTTGAATACGTCGACGGGATTACCCAGGACCTCCGTTATGTGCCAATTATCTTGGATTATTACCGGCAATTCTATGAGCAAAACATCCCGACGGACGTAATCAGTGTTGATGACGACTTCAGCCAATATGACCTGATTGTTGCCCCCGTTTTGTACATGGTCAAACCAGGACTAGGCGAAAAGATTGACCGTTACGTTAAGGCTGGTGGCAACTTCGTAACCAGCTTCATGTCAGGGATAGTTGGGCCCTCCGATAATGTATACACTGGTGGTTATCCTGGACCGCTGAAGGATGTTACCGGAATCTGGGTTGAAGAAAGCGATGCCGTTGTTCCAGGGCACCGCACTAATATCAGTATTGGTGACCAAGAGTATGCTACTCACCTAATGTGTGATTTGATTCACCTGGAGGGTGCCCAGGCAATTGCTACCTACGCCAACGAGTTTTATGCTGGAGTCCCTGCCGTTACTGAAAATAAGTATGGTAAGGGGAATGCCTGGTACGTTGGCAGCCGTCTGGAACACGACGGCCTTAAGAAGGTCATTGACCGGGTAATCAAGTTCAGTGGAGTTAAGCCATTGGTCGATCAGGTCACCCCGTTAGAAGTCACAAAGCGAGTAACCACGGATGATCAGGAGCTCTACTTTGTTTTGAACATGAGTAATGGCTCCCAGGAGTTACCGATGAAGTTCCGGGGCTACCATGACCTTTTGACTGGACGAGTCGCCCAACCAACCTTAAAGGGCTGGGATGTCGAAATTCTTCAGTCATAATTCCCTATAGAATTAAATAATAGCGAAGTGTCGCTCAGGACTGTAAGTCTTGAGCGACGCTTTTTCGCTATTCACTTTTATTAAAAATGCGGGGTAGCTTGCGCTTAATCAAGATGGCCGCGACAATTACCAGCAAAATTACGCAAACTAACCTGGTTATCCAGAGTGGCTGGCCAAGTCCCTGGTCGGGGACGTGGGCGTAGTAGGCATGGAGAATCTGCCGACCGTGAAGGTTTTGAAAAGGAAGTTGGTAATAATTAGGAGACTAATCAGGGTCACCTGGGAAGCAACCGTGCCTAAGATATTGAAGTTCTGCCGCACAAAGCGGGTATTAAGCGGTGGGATTGTAGCATCTTGCTTGTAAAAGGGCCAGATGAAGGCGTTGATTGTGCTGCAGAACAAACAAGCAATGAATAAACCGGCTAGGTAGTACCAGTCGGTGGGCAGCAGTGACAGGATCAGGCCCAGTGTGGCCCCTGGAAAGGCAAACCACCAGTAGGACGTCTTTTTTAACCGCGGACTCAAGAGAAGGCCACCGATTGTTGCCAGGATAAATAGTCCGTAGGTGGTAAACAGCAGGGGCATCTTATCTAGGGTATCAAAGTAAAACAAACTGTAGATTAACAGAAAGTTAGTCGTGGCGCCGGTCCAAAAGGTCCAGAGGCGAGATGACTTGACCAGGTGTTGGAGCCGGCTAAAGTCGACCAGCATTACTAGCCACATCCTCAGGGTAAGGAAAAGCAAAAATGTACTCCCCATTTGCTTTAAGCCGCGGGCGCCCAGTCCCATGCTAAATACCAGTAAGGTGGCGATTAACGGCCGCCAACTAAGGAGTCCGGTAAAGGTTGGGGTACTTGGCCAGGGGTTCGGCAGTTTGCTAGTGAGGGCCCCCCAAGCAGGACCATCAGGATTATTTCACCCAGGAAGGCCAGCAGGGAGATTTTTGTGAGGGCCACCCCTAGGACGAGAGCAAACAACAGGTAGAGGATGCCGTAAAGGGCGGCTTTGGGGTAATGCCACTCTCCCTGGGCACGGTACTCATCCTTTAGCTGTTGGTAAGCAGGTTTGAGGCAGCCACTTCCAATCCCAATGATGGTAGCGGCTTCGGAAATTATTGGTTGGTAGAGGGCCAGACCGGTGCCGAGGAGGGTTAAACCGATACTGGCGGCCAAAATCTTATACGGGTTCTGGACCTTACCAAACGAACGAATTGCAAAGGGGACGGTCTTGGCCATGACATAAAAGAAGATAACGGGCAGGGCCGCCGCGGTCGTCCGCCCACTTTGAATGAAGTAAAACATGAAGAAGATGTTAGGGAGGACGATACTGCCGAGGGTTAAGGCCTCCATATTGACGACGAGAAAGTTCAAGCTGATCCTCCTTTGGAATAGGATTTGGTACCAGGCTAATATACCATAGATTCAACCACCACGAGTGCTTTTATCAAGCAGGACTGGTATACTAGGGCTAATAATAAGTAAGGAGAGACCCCATATGAAAGCCCTTGTTGTTACTAGTCAAAGTGATCAAACAATTAATAGCTTACAAATTACCGATGTTGAAAAGCCTACCCCTGCGGCCAATGAGGTCCTGGTCAAGGATCACGCGGTCGGGCTCAACCCGGTTGACTATAAGGTTGTTGAGGGTGGTGTACCCGCCTGGAGTTTCCCCCACACCCTTGGCTTAGACGTTGCCGGGGAAATCGTCGCGGTTGGGGATGCCGTCACCGACTGGCAGGTTGGCGACCGGGTCTCTGGTCATGGTGACCTAACGAAAAATGGTTGCTTTGCTGAATTCGTTGCCGTACCGACCTACCAGCTGGCCCGGATTCCAGATAAGGTCGATTATGAAACGGCTGCTAGTCTTCTTTGTGGCGCTTTGACCGCGTATACGGCAGTAGAACGCAAACCTAACCTGACAAATGTGCATACGGTGCTGGTTCATGCTGGTGCTGGCGGTGTCGGCAGTATTGCCATTCAATTAGCCAAGTTGCATGGCTTCAGGGTCTTCACAACGGTTTCCACTGGAAAGATCAAGTATGTCCAGCAGCTCCACCCTGATGCAATCATTGATTACCGCCAAGAAGATGTTGATGAGCGCCTTAACCAGCTGACCGCGGGCCGCGGGGTTGATCTAATCATCGATGCGGTGGGAAAGAGTGAGGCCGAAAAGGACCTTCGTCGCCTTGCCTACAATGGGACTCTCGTAACGATCGTGGACGTTCCAGATATTACTAGTGCCCCGCTGTTGCCCCGCTGTTTGACCGGGGGTTAAGCGTAGACGTTGTTAACCTCGGTGGGCCCACCTTAGCCACAACCCTAACCAACAGGCGGACCTAGGGAGGATGAATGCAGAAATGCTGAAACTAGTTGCTAGTGGGAAAGTCAAACCGCTAATTGAGAAGGTATTGCCGTTTGACCAAATTAAGGAAGGCCTGCAGGTAATCAAGAACCACCGGGTGGTCGGCAAGATTGTGGTTAAAGTTAATTGACGCCTTGCTCTAGTTTTCTCATTCGTTAACCAGCATTACTATAAAGGACTGTTAATGGTGCGCAATTCCCAGCGTCGTTAACAGTCCTTTCTAATTTATTAACTTTTTAAGAAGAAACACTAAAAATACCAATAAGTCGATGTCGTCGTTCCACTTTCCTGCAACTGGTCATGATAAAATGGTTGCACTAAAGACGCTACGTTAACCACTTAATCCCCTTTAAAGGAGGTTATTTATTATGGCACTCAGTACATTTGGCGAGCAGGTTCTGGCGAAAAAGATGGAACATTTACTTTTTAACTTTCCGATTGGAATAGAGGTTGAACGCCAGCGAGTGAATGCGGATGGCGGCCTTAGTAAATTCCCGTATCCGCATAATATTGGTGACCCCCGAACCAATAAGTGGATCACCACAGACTTCATGGAAACGATGACGGAGATTGCGACGCCGGTAGCCCAATCACCGGAACAAGCCCTGCGTTTTCTTGAGCAGATCAGTAATATCTTACGCAAGGGGCTCGCGGAAGGTGAATATTTATGGCCGTTGTCAATGCCGCCTAAACTACCAACTGACCACAGTAATATTAATATTGCCCGGACAACGCTGGAGAAGAAAAAGTATTCTGATGAGTGGCTAAAACGCCACCGCCTCCAGGAAGCAACGCCATGTGGGGTCCACGTTAACATTAGTATTAATCCTTTACTTCTGGATAAGTTGACGTCGGGTGTCGGAGAAAGAAACCAACTGTACATTAAAGTTGCCCAGGGTTTCTTGAAGTACCGGTTTTTATTAACGTATTTGTACGGTGCTAGTCCACTTACCGAGGGTAACTACTTTTTGCCCAACCAAAGACCACATCACCTGGTGCGCAGTATTCGGCAGAGCAAGTATGGCTTTGGAACCAAATATGATGGTGACTTCACTGATACCGACTGTTACGCCCGGCGGATAAAACATGGCCTTACCACTGGGGAGTTACTGGCGGAACACGATTTTCATTCCCCGGTTCGTCTAAAAGGCCCAGCCAGTGTGGCCCAATTACCGACAAAAGGAACCCAGTATATCGAGTTGCGGATGCTGGATCTAAACCCGTGGTCCAGTACGGGAATTGATAATGATGCTGTTGACCTTCTTTACTTAATGATGGCTTATTTTCTGATGATGGAAGAAGGGGTGTTTTCGTTATCAAAGAGCAATGATCGAAATGAACGGGTAGCGTTAGAGCAGCCATTTGACCACTGCCAGTTTGAAGAAGAGATAAGTACATTCTTAAATCAATTGGGTGACTTTGCGATAGTAATCCAGGCCGGACAAGGGGCTCACGATTTATTGGACCGTCTAAGGACCATGGTTGACGATCCCCGACAGACCGTTGCGGGCCAGTTGGCTGCACACGTAAATAATGATTCACTGTTGAAATTTGCCCTTCATCAGGCAATCAAGTTTCAGTCCCAGAGCCAAAAGGCGGTGAACGTCTGCCAGGAGTTTAAGGGTGGTAAGGTGTTTCCGGCGCAAACCCTGCGGGAAATACTGGGGACCTAAAACGCGTAGACAGGCTTATTTTTCCTAATATTTGAAAAAAGATAGCGAGGCTGGGAGAAAGCTTTTTTCACCCGCCTCTTTTAGTTCTCCGAATATTACAAGTAATCGCGTAAAAAACAAAGAGGTTAGCTCCGCGTCGAAGCATGTTCCTAGTGTCTAGCGCTGCGAAGTAAGTCCATTGATTATTCGTACCAACAATTGTCCTATACTAGCCAAAGGCGCACTCTAATGTTTCCCAGCTTCTTAATTCATCCTAGTCTGATTAATTACTTTTCCACCTCCTCTTGTGAACTATCATCGGTTTTATGCTGGATGAAAAGTGACTGGCTAATCCGAATAGGAGACCAATGATGCCAAAACTAAGCCAGCCAAATCCGTTGGCAAAAAATGGGAAGTAGTGTTGGGCAAAGGCTAAAAGGTCTTGGGTGAGGGACCAGTTATGGATTGGTGCAGGAAAGGCGTTAAGCATATCAAAGAAGGCAGGGATTAGTGTAAAGTCAGTGGTGAACCGATAAACCAGTGGATCGTTATTAAAGAATGGTGATGTCATTCCCAGAATAATTAAGGTAATAGCTAGGGGATAGAGGAACATTAAAACGGGTGTTGACCAAGCGATAATTTGGTTAAGCCCCAGGTTGGCGATGGTGAAGGAAAGCAAACAGTTAAAACGGAGGAAGGACTTGTAAGAGATCCGCGGGAAGCGCCGATGGAAGTCCTGAGCAAAGGCAATTACTAACCCCATGGTGCTGGTCATACAGGTAATCGTTGCTAAAGTAGCAAGCAAGGCGTCCCCGCTAGCTCCTAGGTAATAGTGAGCAATCTGGACTAAAGTGGTTCCCCCGTTAGCGGCCATTGAGAAGTGGTGCAAGCTAGTAGCACCCAACCAGGTCAAGCTGAGGTAGATTAGGCCAATCCCTGCTAGGCCAAGCAGGCCACTCTTAGCAGTGGCAATTGAAATAGTACGCTGCTGTTTGATTCCAAAGGATTTTATCGCAGTAATAACGGTAATCCCGAAGGCCAATGAAGCGAGGCCATCCATGGTGTTATAGCCCTGCAAGAAGCCATTTGTAAAGGCGGCGTGCATGTAAGGTGTTGTAATGGCGGTGCCCGCCGTATTCCCCAGTGGCTTCAGAAAAGCAAGGAGAAAAATGGTAAACAATAGGAGAAGAAACAGGGGATTAAGCAACTTACCAATTAGTGTCTGAAACTTGAAAGCTAATAATCACGCCAAAGGCGTGTGGTTATTGGCTTTTTTGGCAAAAAAATAAACGCAAGCTCTCCTGCGTTGTATACTTTAGTCGACCAAAGCCAAGATACAAAGGAGACTTACGTCATGAATATTATAAGACAAAAAAATACAGAAAACGAGCTTCACAATATTGTTCATCAATTTACTTCCCTCATTGGTCTATCTAAACTCACCAAGTTGGTGAATTATCGCCGGAATTCAGAAATCAGCTTGATGAAGGTCATTGAATGGCTGCTCACGACAAAGTTCCTGGGGCGCTCGCTTTATCGAGCCCATGAAACACCTAACTTTACCAGTCGCACCGTCAGAAATAATTTGAACGATGGCCGGATCAATTGGCAACGCTTGATTTGTCAAGTTGGGAGTCATTTAATCAAGCATTTACGACCGTTTATTGACCGCCGGCGGCGGTTAGCATTGATCATTGACGATACACTCTTTTCCCGTGAGTACGCCACCCAAACCGAATTACTAGCGCGAGTCTTTGACCATGACAAACAGTTATATATTAAGGGATACCGGGCTTTAACTTTGGGTTGGAGTGACGCCAATACATTCTTACCGATCAACTTTGCATTAATGTCTTCCAAGAAGCCACAAAACGTCCTTGGAAAATCAGCTAAAACAACCGATCAACGAACAATTGCTGGCCGGAGACGTCGCCAAGCACAGCAAAAAATGAACCTCGTTTCATTGCAGCTTGTCAAGCAAGCCCTCGCAAATGGCGTTCTAGCTGACTATGTGTTATTTGATAGCTGGTATAGCTCACCAAAAATGTTCTATGAATTAACCAAGTTGGGATTAAACGGCGTGGGCATGCTTAAACGGTCCAGCAAAATTTACTATCAATATCGCGGACGGCAATATTCAGTTAAAGCATTATACAAGCGACTGCAGGCCTCAAAATATCAACCCAAGCAAGCTTATCAATACAGCTGCTTTGTCGAAGCGCACGTCGGGAACCAAAAATTCAAGCTTCGCTTGGTATTTGTGGCTAATCGGGCCCGTCAAGATGACTACCTAGTACTGGCAACGACTCAGTTAGGCCTTCAGCCACAAGCGATCATTCAACTATACGCCCGAAGATGGCAAATTGAGAATTACTTTAAAGTTGCCAAGCAATACTTGCGGCTCGACAAATCACAAGTTCAAAATTATGACGGGCTTTGTGGCCATTTAGCAATTGTCATGATGACTTATGACCTATTAGCTTGGCAGGAACGGCAAAATCAGGATGATCGCACCATTGGGGATTTATTCTTTATAATGAACGAAGCCATGCCAGATATTGAGTTGTCTCAAGCACTGGTATGGCTTCTAAATTCGTTAAAAACGATTATTAATCATGAAGTTTATGCAAGAAGAGCCCAAATTATTCAGATGATGAATCAGTTCTTCACATTTTTGCCGAAACGGTTAGTTTCGCTGTTAACAGCAAGCTAAATGGTTAAATTAATTAAAATATGCCCTGTGATACCAAGGGATCAGTCTGTCTTCATACTTTCAAGTTTCAGTTAGTGTCGTGATCCGGCCCTGCCGGGTTGAGAAGTAGTAAGTCAGCCCAAAGAATGCGGCCGAATAAATTAGCAGCCCCACAGCATTACTACCTGCTGACAGATGCGGGGCAATTCCAATAGTGTAAGGAACCGTTGCTGTTCGGGGAGTTGCAAATAGTGGCCCCAATGTTGCATGGATAAGAATTAAGAAAATTAATGCATAGCGGCGATCAATTGGCTGTGCCAAGTCATAAATTCCGTTAGCGCGGGTGATGCTAATTGCTAGCAAGGCCATGAGTGGGATCAGGACTCCCAAAATCAGAAAGCCACTACTCGCACTTAACCAATGCGCCCCGGCCATTTGACCTAGGTGAACTGGGAAAATTAGATTTCCGGCGCCAAAAAGCATTCCAAAAATTAGTGAAGCAGCAATAATGGTACGTTTAAAACTTAACTTACTATCATTCATAGTGATCATTCCTTTACGATAATTTAACCCAAAACCAGTAAAAAAAAGCGTCCTTTTTAAGCATGTGCTTAAAAAGGACGCTTGCGCGTGCTACCACCTTTATTCGTGTCACTATCATTAGTGGCACCTCACCCCGTACGTGAAAAATCAGATACGATGGCGCTGTAACGGGCGCACCCGACTAAAACTCACAAATATCGCCTCAGTCACTCATAGGCTACTTTCATTATCCGCTCATTCACCTAAATCTCACTAACATAGGTTCGCTGTGCAATGATGAGGAAAACTACTCTCCTATTCTTTGCGTTTTCAACTGGTTTTGATGTTGAAAATAATATAAGACGATTGTAATCGGTTGTCAATAGTTTTATTAGAAAATGATTATAAATCAATAAAAACTTGGTTGCCATTAACCCTGCTGGACAGCCAATATGAGTGCAAAAATATTAGTTTGCTGTCTACTTTATCATTGCTTTCTAATATAATAAATGCCGCAGCTTATTCAGATAACTTGACGTTCATCAATTTAATTCTATGCCATTATCCTTACACTTTAAAAGTGAAGGAGGGAAAGCTATGGTTAAGATTCAACTGTTTTTCACCCGGCAACGACGTGTAATCGTTGTCCTGATAACTGCTCTGCTGGTGCTTGCGGAAGTAGTGCGCTGGAGCGGGCAACTAGCAGTGGCCTACCAAATTACTATGGCTGTGGCTGGCGTCATTGGCTTGCTGCCAATCTTACTAACGGCAATTTCGTCATTACAGGTACGACTGATTTCCATCGATGTCCTGGTCAGTATTGCCGTAATCGGTGCTTTTATTATTGGCGAGTACAACGAAGCAGCCATTGTCACCTGGTTATTCATGTTCGGTGAGGTTCTAGAAGACGTCACCCTGCAAAAAACGCGGTCAGCGGTCAAGCAGCTTGCCGATTTGGCCCCGCAAACAGCTACGATCATTGATAAGAATGGAATGACCCACCAGGTCGACGTCGATTTTCTGGACCCCGGTACCCATGTTTTAGTTAAGACAGGTGCCAAAGTACCTGTTGATGGGGTGGTCATAACAGGAACTGCCCTGGTGAACGAAGCTAGTATTACCGGTGAATCCCGACTGGTGGATAAACAGGTTGGCGATGAGGTGTTTGCGGGAACAATTCTGGAAGACGGGACCGTCACGGTTAAGACGACCGCCGCGGGAGAGGATACCACCTTTGGTCAAATCATTGAAATGGTGGAAACCGCTCAGGACTCACAGACGCAAACCCAGCACTTTATTGATAAGTTTGCTAAACATTACACCCCCGTTGTCCTGCTAGTGGCAATCATGGTCGGAATTCTTACCCAGGACTTCCGCCTGGCAATTACGGTGATGGTCTTGGGGTGCCCTGGGGCCCTGGTAATTGGTGTGCCAGCCTCTACAGTTGCCGGAATCGGCAATGGTGCGCGACGGGGTATCTTATTTAAGGGTGCTGATGTAATGGACCGTTTACGCCATGTCGATACGGTGGCCTTTGATAAGACTGGAACTTTGACTGAGGGCGAGCCGGCGGTCAAGACATTCCTGGTGCTAAAAGGTGATCGGCAAGCAATTATCAATAAATCCGTTGCCATCGAGCGGCAATCAGACCACCCCCTAGCTAAGGCGATTAGTGCCTACCACCCGCAGAAAGATTTGCATCCAACTGCTATTCAGACGATTAAAGGCCAGGGTGTCCGGGCGACAATCGCGGGTCGTGAATACTTGTTGGGGAATCAGCAACTTGTTAGTGAAGTAGTTGCTAAGGGTAGCCATCTTGACCGTGAGATAGGGCGTTTGACCAAGGCAGGGGCTTCACTAGTGATTTTTGCTAGTGCAGACCAGGCTGAGCTTGCCATTTGGGGAATTAAGGACCAGCTTCGTCCCCGAGCGGCGGGGGCCCTCCAGCAGTTAAAACAATTAGGGGCCCAACGGTTAATAATGCTGACCGGGGATAATGATAAAACGGCACGTGAGATTGCTGCAGCACTACCCATTGACGAAATTCATGCCGGGATGCTGCCTGCAGATAAGGCCACCTTTATTAAAGGTGAACGTGCGCGGGGACACAAAGTTGCCTTTGTTGGTGACGGAATTAATGATAGCCCCGCCCTTGCCGTCGCTGATGTAGCCGTTGCAATGGGCTCGGGAACGGATGTAGCAATGGATGCTTCTGACCTGGTCCTCGTGAGGTCAGACCCTGCCAGCCTCGTCGGTGGTTTCCGGTTAGCTAAACAGACGGTGAAGAATATGAATGAGAACATCACCATCGCACTATTAACCGTTTTACTATTGTTCATCGGACTTTTTGCGGGTTATGTAGAGATGGCGTCGGGGATGCTGATTCACGAACTCAGTATCATGGTGGTGATCATCAATAGCATGCGGCTCATTAAATATTCACCTAAAAACTGATAGAGATCAATTTCTTGTGAGGAAAAGCAAAGTAGAATGAGCACTGTAAGGAAGTGTTAGAGATGGAAAAGGTAATGATGAAACTCGGCGGATTGACTTGCCCATCGTGCTTAACCAAGATTCAGAAAAGCGTTGAGGCGGTCAATGGTACCGCGGACGTAAAGGTACTCTTTAACGCGGGGAAGGTTAAGTTTAATCTTGACGTGACTGTTACCGCACCCAACGTTGTGCAGCAAAAGATTGAAAAAATGGGTTACACAGTTCAAGGAATCAAGACTAGGGAGGCCTAGTATGACAAGTGCAGAACAATACGAACAAGAACTGAAGCAGAGTGAGATTGACCACCACACCCCGACCGCTGGGGCAATGACCGGTCACGTTATTGCTAACCTGTTGATCCATTCACTAAAAATCAGTCAGGCTAAGTTATACGCTCAGGGACCGGCCGCCTTGTTTATGGCCCAGTACGGGGACCGGTGGATTGCCCACGAACAGGTCATGTTTGCGACACTTAACCGCTTGTTAGTTAACAATGGTGAAAGTATTCCCACGACAACGGACCAACTTGAGCAGTTCACGATGCTCGAAGAGAATGGCGCTAATAAATATGAGGCAGGTAATGACCAGTTATTTGACCTTATCAAAGACTTTGATACTCAGACATTGTTTATTACTAAGGCAATTAATCTAGGTCGGCAGTCAGATTGGCCGGAACTAGTGGATATTTTAACGGGCTTGTTGACATGGATTAAGGACCAAATTGCCCTTGCCCAGCGTTTCTTAGGACACGACCTAAAAACAGGGTTGTATACTGAAGAAGATGACGATGACTTTTAATAATTAGCCAGTGGGGGTAGATTTTAATGGCCGAAGAACTATGTGTACGGCTGGTAACGTTGTTTAACCAATTGAATGTTAAAAACCAACGGCAGGTCGAACAGCTGGTTCACCACGAACATGTTACCCGGGGAACGATTATTGTCAGTCCAGCGACTAGTAACCGTTTGGTGATTATTAGGCGCGGACGTGCCCGTATGTACCAACTGAGTATCAATGGTGAAGAACAGGTCCAGCGAATCCTGACCACTGGTGATTACGTCGGTGAAACCTGGCTGCTGGGGGTTGCCAATACCAGTAGTTACGTTGACGTAATGACTGATAGTGAAATTTGCGTGTTATACCGGGCAGACTTTATTCGCTTGATTCAAGATTACCAAGACATCGCCCTAAAACTTTTGACCGGTCAGGCAATGCTGATCAACAACCTACGTTGGCAAACCCAGTTGCTAAGAATACCGAATATTAATGAACGGTTGAACACTTACCTTAGGTGGTTAGCTGCTAAGCAGGGAAGTTCGACGGTTACCCTCCCTCTGAAGTTAAAGGACCTTTCCTCTTATTTAGGGACGACTCCTGAAACCTTATCTCGTAAACTGACTCAATTACAAAAAGATGGGGTGATTAACCGTCACTTACGGCAAATAAAAATCTTGAAAGAAACCTACTGAGCAGATTCCTTTATTTCTTACTAAAAGTGCATAAAATTAAAATTATTAAATATGGTTAAGGAGGGAATGGATGATGAAAAATCTAGTCGTTACGGATGAAGCACTGGAGCGGATTAAGCGGCACCTTCGTCCCGATAAGCAGATTGTGTTGGACTTTGATGATGGGGTCGGGCCGTTTTCGGCAATCGGTAACTGTAACCTCGAGGCAAACTACCGGCTGATTTTTGTTAATAAGGACGTTGACTTGCCGGACTTTGACGAAAAAGTCAGTTCCAATATTGGCGATATTCACATTAAGAGCGAGCTGTATGCAAATATTCAGTTTGAAGACCAAATGGAAATTCGCTTTGACCCGAAACACTTCACCATGCCATTGGTTAGCCCAACCAAGATCCTGACTGACAACATTGAAGTGGTTGATATCGATGAACCACTGCAAAAGGAGTACAGTGGAACCCACGATTGCTAGGTCAGGCTAGGCAGTTGAATAATGAAAAGAAACTGGGAAAGCATTAAAGCGCGCCTTTGGCTAGTGTAGGAGGTATAAACAATACCAGCTGAAGGCACCTTGATGCTTTTTCTCCGTTACTAGTATTGCAAAATATTTCATGCTATGATTAATAATGCAAATATGATAATTAATGACGTCCATTGCGGAATTGCCCGCAATAGCACGGGGAGTATGGGGGCATCTATCTATTGAATAGGTAGGTGCCTTTTTTGTTGTCGCCTCTAGTAAAAAAGGAGTTGAGTTGCCAAATGGAAAAGCAAAGTGAAAAAATTCAGGGCTGGATGGTGTTAGCCGTCATTGCTGCCGGAGTGATGTCCTTTGCTGGAGTGGTAGTTGAGACGGCCGTGAATATCTCATTTCCGACCCTGATGCGTGAGTTTAAAATTTCTACTGACCTGGTTCAGTGGATGACAACGATTTGTCTGCTGACCGTTTCCCTGACGGTCCCCTTATCTGCCTACCTGAAACGGCGGTTTAAGACTAAGCATCTCTTTGTTTTCGCCAACCTTACTTTTACGGTAGGCCTTTTGATTGATATTTTGGCCCCTAACTTTTGGCTTCTGCTTGTTGGCCGCTTGGTTCAGGGAATTGGGACCGGCGTGGCCCTACCGTTAATGTTTAACATCATCCTTGATTGGGTACCGCAGCGACGGGTTGGCATGATGATGGGACTAGGGACAATGATTACTGGGATTGCCCCGGCAGTTGGTCCAACCTATGGTGGCCTTTTGGTTAATAGCCTTGGTTGGCGGTGGATTTTTATCTTCCTGCTACCGCTGTTGGTCCTTTCATTAATTACGGGAATGGTGACCATTCGGCAAAAGGGGCGGCTAATGAAGACGGAATTTGACTGGCTGAGTTTGGTGACATTGATTTTAATGTTTGCCGGGTTGACCACCGGTTTTGCCAATATGGGTAGCCAACCACTGCTTTCCTGGTTGGTATTAGGCAGCTTTGCGATAGGACTGATCGGTACCATTGCCTTCATCACCCGTTCGCTGAAAATTACAAGTCCAATTGTAAATCTAACCCTTTTTGCCCGCCACCGCTTTGCCCGACTGGCATTTGCTTTTCTCCTCTTTCAACTAACCGCCTTAGGCCTTTCCTTTCTCGTGCCTAACTACATTCAACTGGTTAACCATGGCAGTGCAATGTTAGCGGGGCTAATTGTTTTACCCGGAGCTGCCCTTGGTGCAGTGACGGGACCCTTTGGTGGACGCCTTCTTGACCAGTTTGGTGCCCGCAAACCCGTCCTCAGTGGAGTGGTGCTCAACCTTATTGCGGTGATTGGCCTGACCTGCCTGGCCACTGGTCGGTTAACTAACTCAACGATTATCTTTTTGTACATTGCCTTTATGGTCGGCGCAGGTTTGTCCTTTGGTAATATTATGACGAGCGCTTTAGCAAGTTTGCCGGACCAAAGTAATGGGGATGGCAATGCCATTTTGAATACCCTTCAGCAGTTTGCCGGGGCTGTGGGGACGTCTATTGCGTCGACAATCGTTGCGGCCAGCCAAGCAAATCATGACCGGCCCCTGGACCAGGCGACTGCTATGGGTACCCAACACGCCTTGCTAGTCTTACTAGTTGCTTTACTGCTGGAATTGGCGCTGGTTTATTGGACGTTGCCGAAGGATAATCGTTAAAGTTACCAGGTGAGTCTGCGAGTAAATAAAGCGGCCCGCCAGCTAGAGAGTGACGAGTCCTTTTTCCAGTGCCACTTCTTACTTCTCAAGCTGCTTAAGCAAATCTGCCGGGACGTGGCGCGGCCCTTGGACAGAGGTCACCCCGTGTTGCTTGATGTAGGAAAGGGAAAACTGATTGTGAGCGTACTCCTTTTCGAACTGGAGCTTCATGACCCGGTTGATTTTTAACTGGGGACTCTGGTAATCATAGGGGATATCAGTTTCAACCACCCGACAGCGATAAATGATTGCCTTGATCGGTGCGGAAACGTAGAGAAATGCTGTGTCACCAACCCGGACCTTAGTCGACTGCTTCCAGGTAATGGTGTTGTTGTTAATGAAGGCGTGCATGATGTCGTAGTACTTCGGATTAGCAGGAATCAACCAGGCCCGGGGCTTGGTAAGAATTTGCCGACTGTCCTGGACAAGCTTTTGAAGTTTCTCGTCACCTAGGTGGTCGTCAAGGGTCACGCAAACCCAGTTTTTCTTGCTGAGGTGGTAACCGGGATAAATTCCCTTTCGTTTGAGGAGCGCAGAACGTTGTTGAGTGGTACAGCGGAGATCGATAACTTCGATCTTGGCTTGGTCGGGTGCCCCTTTATCAGTTAATCGGGCCCGGGGGATGTTCATTACTAACCCGTACCACTTTTGCGACTGGGGTTCACGAAAGGCCGCATAGTCGGGTAGTTTTTTGAAGACAAATTCTGGCTGATCGTGAAATTCCTGGTTAATCCAGGCGGCGAGCCGGTTGGCCTGGTCACTATGGAAAGGTTCAGTAATAAAACATTTCCGGGCAATTTCGTGGAGGAGGTCAATGTAGGAGGTACGAACTTGGGCGGCAAAGGGACCACAGTGAATTGCTCGCAGGGGGAGATATTCTTCGCCGGTACCGTTGTCGATGACGTTACCACTGATTTGACCATCACGACTGACCCGGATGATTGCCCGGAACTGTCCATCCATAAAGTCTTGCTTGAACTAGTAGTAATGTTTGCGCTTAGTAAAACCGGCAGCGAGGAATTTAGTGAAATCCGGGCGCTGCTTTTGGAAAGTCTCTTCTTCGATTGTCATGGTGGGCCTCCTAACTTTTTTATTATAATCCGGTTCTTGTTGGCCGGGCTAATGATTCGAATCAGTACAAGTTAAGGATTCGCTAGACCTGTTCGTTGGCTATAGGCGTTGACGAGATAAGATTACTGGGCACTCCACAGCGCTTCTTATTGAAGACATTCTAGTGCCGAAATATCTTGGTACGAAAGAGAAGCTATATTATATATTTCAAAGCCGAACTAAAAATGATGGCGAGTGGGAGTCGTAATGTTTACTGGCGAGTACTGTTTTATGGTAAGGTAACTATAAAATAGTAAGGAGTGACGACTATGACAAAAGTGGCGGTCATTGGTGCTTCCGGGATGGCCGGTAGTGCGATTTACCAGCAGGCAGTAGGGAAGGATAGATTAGCAGTGACGGGAATTATCCGTGATGAAGCCAAGGCCCGCCAGGTTCTGGGCGCTAACGCCAACCTGCTGATGGGGGATGTCTTGACGTTGAGTTCCGCTACGCTGGGGGAATTTGACATTATTGTGGACGCCTTTAATCCGGGCCCGGCCCACGCTGACCAGCAGCTTGACCTGGCGAAGAAACTGGTCCAGGTCGCCCAGCAGCACCCGGCACGACTGATCTTTATTCTGGGTGCCGGCAGCCTGCGGACGGGCAGTAACCGCCATTACTTCGTGGAAGACATCGCCAAAACCCCTGGGGCGGATAAATGGATCAATACGCCTCGTCAACAGCTTAAGGAGTATCAATACCTGATGACGGTTAACGACGTTGATTGGCTGGGTATTTCGCCGTCGGCCATGTTTGTGCCGGGCCCGGCTAGTAAATACGTTATCGGGGGTGACGACTTACTGGTTAACGGGGATGGTCAATCACAAGTCACCGCGGGGACGATGGCCAAGTTGGTTATCAACGAGGTTTGCGCCCCTCACCACCAGCAACGGATTACGGTGATTGACGATTGATGGCTTGTCTTCACGTGAAGCTGGTCTTTAGGAAAGTACTAAGAGGACGCTAGTATTCGGTTTTTTCGGATACTAGCGCCTTTTTTAACATTATTCGAAATACCAATTGACTGTTACGCAACGTTACAGGATACATTTAATGATAAAGAAACAAAAAGAGGCTTTAATTATGTCAAAGGATACAATGCAAGCTATTCAACTCACCCAGCCATGTGCTGCTGATGAATTACACCCGACGACGGTGCCGGTTCCCCAGCTAAAGCCTGGTTACGCCTTGGTCAAGGTCAAGGCCTTTGGCGTTAACGAATCCGAGGTAACGAGCCGGAAGGGTAAATCTTCACCAGACTTTAAATTTCCCCGGATCCTTGGTATCGAAGGGGTAGGAATCATTGACCGGGTCAACGCGGGCTCCAATTTTAAGCCGGGCCAAAAGGTGGTCACAATGATGGGCGGCATGGGTCGCGCCATTGATGGTTCCTATGCTGAATACATGTTGATTAAGGAGAAGAACCTGATTCCATTTGAAAGTGGCCTTGACTGGTCAATCATCGGTGCTTTACCAGAAATGCTCCAGACCGCCTATGGTTCAATTACCCAGGGCCTTCGCGTGCAAACGGGTGACCTTCTCTTAGTTTGGGGTGGCAGCTCGACGGTTGGCCTGATGGCGGCTGTCCTGGCGTATCACATGGGTGCCAAAGTGATTGCTAGCACGCGAAACGAAAACAAGCTGGCTACAATGGCGAAGTTGGGAAATGATTACCCAGTTTTGGATGACCGGGACTTTGCTGACCGGGTCAAGAAGATTGCACCAGACAAGGTCGACAAGGTACTGGAACTAGTTGGCTTTTCAACTCTCTTCCAGGATATGGGCTTAGTTAAGGAAGATGGTTATACTTGCTTTACCGGGGCCCTCGGTGGGAAGTGGACACTGAACAACTTTTCGCCATTCATGATTCCAACCGGTGTTTTCCTGACGAGCTACGCTGGCGAGGCTAAGGACTTGCCGGCAAAGTACTTTAACCACATCCTCAAATTGATTGAAGACCGTCAACTTACCGTACCGCTTGCCAAAGTTTACCACGGCCTGAGTGAGGTCGGTGAGGCGCAAGCTAACTTGGAGTCGGGCAAGTTTAGCGGTAAGCACGTAGTAGTCCTTTAAAAGAAACCTATCCTAAAAGAGGAATGAAAAAATGGATGATAAGCAGCTAATGACCATTTCACAATTTGCTAAGGCAGTCGGCACAACCCGGCGAACGCTTCTTTTTTATGACCAAAAGGGAATCTTCAAGCCCAAAAAGGCCATGGCTAATGGCTACCGTTACTACGGCTATGAGCAGATCTACAAGATGAATTTTATTCTGGGGCTCCGCGACCTCGGACTCTCAGTGGGAAATATTAAAGATTACCTCAACGATAATAGTTCAGAGACGCTTAACAGGAAACTTGGCGAACTGAAAGAAAAGGTTCAGACACGAATTAAGAATCTCCAGCAGGTACTAGCAATCCTAGACCAGAAGGAAGAAGATAACACCCAACTGACGAATGTTGGCTTTTATGTCGTCAAGAAAATTTTCTTCCCGCTTCGTGAGTTTTGGTGCTCGGACTTTAAAGTGGACTGCTCAGAAAAAGAAATCGCCCAGGCATACAGCAATTTCTACCAGCGGCTTGGCGCGGGAATTATGGCCAATAACATGCTATCTGGTTTCTTGACCGACTTACCTCAGGCCCAAGCAAATCGTTATGCCGATGCCGGCTTCCGAATTATTAAGGAAAAGTCCTTTGCCAGCCAGGTAAACATGCCAGTGATGAACCAGGCCAATGGTGAGTACGTGGTGGTTAAGGTCAAAAATGACGGTGCAGGGATTGAGAAGGGCCTTGCTGCACTTAGTGACTTTGTGGCCCAAGAAGGTCTCAAAATTGGTAATGACCTCTGGCAATTTAATCTCGGGGTGGACATCAAACGCCTCGGCCTGACGGAAAATAGTATTCTTGCTTACCAAATTATTTAGCAAAGGAATTTGACTGTTTCCCAACGTTACGGTGAATAATACCGTTAAAAGAAAAAGGAGAACGAAAATGAAAAGTGCGAAGACAGTTGCTAAACACGTTATTGAAATGGAAGAAGGAGCCCTTGATAAGTACTATGCTGGTGACATGACCGGTTACTATGATATTTGGTCGCACGATGATTTTTCTTACTTTGATACTTGACCATGCCAAACGGGTGGATAGCTTTGCTGCGATTAAGGATTTTATGGATAAGAACCTGGCGGGAAAGATGCACGCCGACACTTACCAGTTTGTGGCACCCCGGGTTCAGCTGCATGGCGACACTGCCATCTTGACCTACCAGCTGTTTGCTGATACGAATTTTATTAATATGAAATACAATGTGGTCGAGGTTTTCCAGAAGAACACCACCGGTGAATGGAAGGTGGTTCATTCGACTTGGGATACCATCACCCCATATGCTCGTGACCTTTCGCAAGACCAGAAGGGAACCGTCACCGCATAAGACAAACAAAAGCCTTGCACGCCAATTTACCGTGCAAGGCTTTACTAGCTTTAGTTAAAGACCTAGGTACTTGTCCTTGATCATCTCCGCCTTTTTGGCGTGATCTTCAGGATAGATGAAACTGTAATCAATCCCAAGCTTGGCCAGTTCGTCCAGGATCGGTCGCTTGTACTGGGCGGGGATGATGTACTTTTCCTTTTCATCTGGGTTTTCCGAATTATAGAGACTGAGAATATCGATTGCCAGCTGGGCCCGCTTTTCAACCTCTTCATAATCGATTTCCAATGATTGGTCATATTCGTCACCAATGAAGGGCACAAAAAGGAAAAGCCCCTGCTGGTTTTCCATCCGTCGGCTCATCCGCTTACTTGTGACGATCTTGGGCACGATTAGTTCAAGCGGGTTTAGCTTATTGGCGAAACTTGGGATATCGCGCTTGGCCTCTTCAAACAGCCGGAGGAAAGGCAGGGTTTGAAGGTCGTGCTTGAACTCGGCAAAGTAATTTGAATCTTCATCTTCGAAATAGTTCAAGTAGTCATCACTCCATAGGCGATGCTGCTGAGCAATGTAGCTATTATCTAATTGATAGAAGTTTTTGACAGTCTGGAAAAACGAGCTTTTGTCCGCCATTGATTGGCGGGCAAGCGATGACTCTAGTTGCATCTCATTGCTGAAAGCATTCTTTTTGAAGTAGTTATGGTTGGTAAGGCCGCTTTTAAAATTATATTCGTTGATTAGGTTGTGCCAACCGCGCTGGTTCAACATTTTCGCTAGTTTATCGGGATTCGGTTGGTCCTTATAAACATAAACTTCACCATTTCCCTGACCGCCCTTGACCGCGAAGAAGAGGGCAATCAGGGGGTTAGAACTAACATCCAGTAGCCGGGTCGGCAGGTGGTAGTGTTCCATAAGTGCCATCCGTTCAAAGTTTGTCCGACACTTTTCGAAGAGCTGGGGGTCCGTCATGAGGAAGTCATTAAACAGGTTGTCTTCGTTATCGAGCAGTTTCCGACTCCGAAAAATTGCTGGCAAGGTATTAGAAAAGGCATCATCTTGCCCACGGAAGTAATAATTATGTTCCTTATTGTTAATCAACTTTTCAATTTCTTGGATATAGTTAGAAACGGTTTGGATGTTATGGATCATTAAACTAGCCTACCTTTACAAAGCCAGAGTGCGTCTTCGTAAATAAATTTTAAACTAGCTCAACAGGAAATACTAGTGTAAACGCTTAACGTTTTTAACTAGGCAACGTTCGCCCGGCATTGAGCAGCCTGCAATTCAAGAATGCGGACTTCGCGGGGAATAAACTGGCGGATATCGTCGGCATTATAACCAATCTGGAGCCGTTGCTCATCAACGATTAGCGGGTATCGTAGAAGAGACGGATTCTGGTTGATCAGCCCTAGCAGCTCTTTTAGCGATAGGTCGTCATTAAGCACCCGTACCTTTAACCGCTTGTAAGCCTTAGAGCGGGTACAGATAATATCTTTTGTACCATTTTCGGTTAGGTAAAGGATTTGTTTAAACTCCGTAAAGGTGAGGCGACTATTTGCGACGTTGCGTTCACTAAAGGCGAGGTGGTGATCTTCTAACTACGCCCGGGCCTTGCGCGATGAACTACTTTGCGGTGATACAAATAGTTTGATCATTAGAAAAACTCCCTTCTGTTTTGTTGTTCAGCATAAACTAGGACGCAACGTTACAGTCAAGTTACTTTAGTAGCTTTGTCCTTGATGGTGTCTTATTCTCGTAGAAGAACTGATTGTTAGATGAAAGGAGAACTGGTAATGGCTGAAGATATATCATTATTTGGCAGTCCGGCGGGTGGACACTTTAAGCAGCCACTGGCTAACCGGATGCGCCCGCATAAACTAACTGAGATGGTGGGTCAGGAGCACTTGTTGGCGGCCGGGAAGCCACTTCGTCAAATCATTGATCAACACATCCCCATCCCCTTGATTTTGTGGGGGCCACCAGGAACGGGGAAGACGACCCTTGCCCACGTGGTTGCTAACGAACTCCACTACCCCTTTGAACAGTTCAACGCCAGCATTGAAAACAAGGGTCAGTTAACTAAGTTGATTAATCGCCACCCGACTGAGTCATTCGTCTTGCTCCTGGATGAAATTCACCGCTTGACTAAACCAATCCAGGACTACCTATTACCCTACCTGGAAAATGGTCATGTTCTTTTGGTCGGAGCGACCACGGAGAACCCGATTTTATCACTTGTTCCCGCAATTCGGTCCCGCTGTCAGATCTTTGAGTTTCATCCTTTAAAGACGGCGGATATCCAACAAATGGTCGTCCGGGCCGCCCACCGGGTTTTTGATTACCAAATTCCTGCCGAAATTGCTCACATGATTGCCAACACCGGCAATGGTGATGTGCGGACGGCATTGAATGTTCTTGATACCCTTTACGCCATGTACCAGGAAAAACTGACGGTTAGCCAGGTAAGAAATTTTAGCCGCCAGCAGCACCTGACATACGATAAGGATGCCACCCAGCATTATGACTACCTTTCAGCATGGCGTGACTCTGTTGAGGGTTCTGATGCCGATGCCGCCCTTTACTATTTAGCGGTTTTACTGGAGGCTGGGGATCTTGAATCGGTCGTGCGCAGTTTGAAAGACATGAGTGCTCTTGATATGGGCATGGCTGACCCGGCGCGGGCCGTCCAGGTAATCACGCTTGCCAATACGGCCTTAGAGATTGGCTTGCCACGAGCTAGTACCCACGTGGCCATGGCGACAATGTTGTTGGCAATCAGTCCGCGGTCCGACTCGGCAATGCAAGCTTACCGGCGGGCAGCAAAGGACGCCCAAAATGCTAGTCAGCACCCGATGCCACCGTACCTGCTGGATGTTCATTATAAGGGAGCGGACAAGTTGCGTGGTGCCGGATTAATGAAAAACATGTTTGAAGAACCGAAGAAAGTCGCTAAGCAACCATATCTACCAGCTGATTTAATCGGCCGCCACTACTATGAGCCGGCGCCAAATGAGAACGAGCAACGGTTGTACTACCAATACCAGAAGTTGTTTGAGTACATTTACCAACGACCATTTAAGCCCGATTCAAGGCTAAGTCACTTTGATCACTTTAACCCGTATCAATAGGGACGCTTTGTCAAATAACTCTTTCATCCAGACAATGATTGGGAAAATCTGAGTGGTAATTTAACATTTCTACCAACCTCGTTATAATTGACCTGGTATATTGAATAAAGAAATGGGAGGTGAAATGAGATGGTAACTCCAAAGCCTTATTTTCAAGGTATTATGGTGGAAATCTTTTCCCTGGCCTGGATGGTGCTTGAATTTTTAATTGGCTGCTGGTCAGGAATTCAGGCCCATTCTCTTTTGCTAATTGCCTTTGGCCTTGACAGTTTACTGGAAATTATCTCCGGAGGTGCACTATTATGGCGGTTACTGGTTAGTACCCGCCTGTCAGCTGGTGCAATTGCAAAAGTGGAAAGGCAGGCCAGTCGGATCGTTGGTTGGTGTTTGATGGCCCTGGCTGTTTACATTATCGTAACGTCTGGATATAACCTGTTGACTCACCAAGGTGCTGAAAGAAGTTTATTAGGTACCCTAATGGCCTTGGCATCGCTGATTTGCATGCCAATCTTGATGGTTATCAAGCTCCGGATCGCTGAGCAGATTGACTCAGCAGCTCTCAAAGAGGATGCCATGTGTAATTTAACCTGTGCCTATACCGCTGGAGCAGTCTTGGTTGGCAACCTGCTAACCATCTGGCAGGGCTGGTGGTGGTCAGACAGTATCTTCTCCCTCCTATTAGTTATCTTGATTGTAAAAGAGGGACTTGAGGGCATTCGTGCCTAGGTTTTGACCATGGTTGACACCAAAATTAAAAATAAATGTGAAAAATTATTGTATTTTAATTTTAGCCATGATAATATATAAAACATCAATTAACGAAAGAGAGGACAAGAGAATGCTTTTAACTGCCAATGCACAAGTTAAAATTATTATTATTCGGATCATTGAATAGGTGGTGCGGATAATTTAGTGCTGTTCGCATTGCCAAAAGGAGGTGCGGACAGTAACGGTAATGGCATTTTCTTGTCAGGGGGTTGTGACAAAAGCCTCTGAATCAGAAGCTCCATTCGGAATTTAACAAAAATTCTGAATGGAGCTTTTTGATTATCTGAATATTTTGAGAAAATGAGCGGCCTCCCGGCCATTTTCTTCATGTTTAATGCCATTAAAGCAATCCCAATTTGTCTTTTGGCTTTCTTAAGACCACGTACTGTGAATCTTTTAAAACCCAAATAAGCCTTCAAGTTACCAAAAACAGTCTCTACATCGTACTTACGACGGGAGTAAGTGTTGGAATTTGAAAGCGACTCGCGAGCTTTCGACTTAAAATATTCCCACTGTGGGTTCACCATAAGGTACTTAGTGTTCCCATGTGGTGTTAATGCCTGAGAAATAATTTGATGATTCTCATCATACTTCTCTGCTTGATATACTTTGAAATCACGACGGAATTTGTATTTATCATTTCGGTATGCGTATCGTTTAAAGTTGAATCGGACGCCCTGTGGGTTTACATAAAAGTCATCAGCCTCATGATATTCCCAGTTCATTACTTTTCGATCATCAGAACGCCACTTACGGCTATTCTCTTTAATCATGGTGCTGTAAGGAATTAAAGCTGTACAATCAGATAGCTCATCTTCGATATACTTATAATTGCGTTCTGATCCGTAACCAGCATCGGCAACAATTTCTCGCCCCAAAACTTCGTTCTGGGCGAGATGAGATAAGAATGGGATTAATGTTCTAGTATCGGTTGGGTTCTGCATGAGTTCATAACCCAGCACGTACTGTGAGCTAGTCATAATTTGAAGATTATACGCTGGCTTTGTTTGACCATTACGCATCGGATCTTCCTTTAAACGCATAAAAGTAGCGTCATGATCGGTTTTGGAATAGCTATTACGTTGGCCAGCAATCTGCGATTGGGCTTGGTATTCAAGATGCTTTTGACGACAATGGTCTAAAGCATGGAGATACTTTTTGGCATGACGTCGTTCCTGCTTGACCGGATTGGGCGAAACCTTTGCGGTTTCGGCCACCCGTTGGTTTAACTCTTCAATCCGTTGTTCAAGTAAGGCAATAATCGTATCAAGTTGATCAATGTCAAAGCTATCTTCATCAACATCAATCTTAACTTCTGCTTGCTTAATTTCACGAATTAGTTTTTGAGCCTTTTCAACGTTTAATTCGCGATACTTAATGGTGCGTTTCTTCCAAACAAAGGAATACTTATTTGCGTTAGCTAAAATCTTAGTGCCATCAATGAATGAAGCCTCATCGATCATTCCCTGAGCCTTTAAATAGTCATGAAATTCCTTGAAACTACTCTGAATCATATCTTCCAATTCTTGGGAGACAATGAAGCGAGCAATGGTGCGGTAGGTTGGGCGCTGTTCTTGAGTCAACCACATCGCAACAATGTTTTCACGAGCAAAGCGTTCAATTTTCCTAGAGAAAATGATACCATAGCTGTAAGCCAGTAAAACTAACTTTAACAGCATTCGTGGATCATACTCTCTTGGTCGACCCATAATATTGGGTCGCCGCAGCGCTAAGCTTTCAACCAGCCGATTAATATAACGTGCTGGATGATTTAACTCAGGTTCATAAGCAGTAGGTATGTTCAAACTAAGTTGATTCATGTTATAATCAGGTTCCAATGTTTTTGTATCCTTTCGAGGGTATTTTGGAGGCATCGACGGTCAGGTCGATGTCTTTTCTTTTACTAATATTTTAAAGGAAAATGGAGTTAAATGAAATCCGAAAATTTCATCTAACTCCATTAATTATTTGGGACTTATGTCACAGCCCCTTTTTTTATGGAAAAATGGTGATAATTTGGTAATTTGAAAATTTCCTTTGCATCTTTGCTAATATCTGTTATACTATTATTCGTTGGTTAAATGCTGACTTAGCTCAGTTGGCAGAGCACGTCATTAGTAATGATGAGGTCGGAGGTTCGAATCCTCTAGTCAGCATAAATAAAACTTACAAAGTTTATCAATCCTTGATATATCAACGTTTTGCAAAGGTATATCAAAGATTGTTTTTGTTTATTTAAGAATGTAATGCACACGGCTGTGCACACAGAAAAGCTGTGTGCATGATCTTGCAGCGGAAAAAGGCTGTATACACTGATTTAATCGGCTTTGTGCCCATTTTTTTGTGTGCGGCGAATTTAAAATGTTATTAATGACACTTTAGCAAATTGTTGATGCTGGATTAAAATAGTATACTTTAATGTATGGTAGATTGTAAAATTTAAGTTGAACATTTAAGTGGACAGAAAAAACCATCAAGGTCTTTAATGGTGTTACCACACAATCCATTAGAAAGAAGGACCTTGATGAGCACCACTATTTTATCATTCCAGAACCGTGTTGTCATTGAAACGCTTCATAATGAAGGACGTTCCTTGCGATACATCGCTAACTACTTAGGCTTTAGTAAGACCACCATCTTTAACGAACTTCACCGGCTAAATAGTGAGTACCGGGCTGAGCTAGCGCAAACTGACTTTGAACGCAAGGTTAGTCAACGGGGGCGGAAGTCTTCGCTCACTAAAAACCTTAAACACTTGATCGAGGAAAAGATTCAAGTCCAGAAGTGGTCCCCTGAACAAGTTGCCCATGTAGTTGGAATTGCCTACAAGACGGTCTATAACTGGATTGATTAAGGATGGCTTGATGTACAGTTGCCCGATTTGCCTGATCATGGAATGCGTCGTCATCGTGCTAAAGAAAAGCGTGGTACGTTCAGTCACGGCCGCTCCATTGAGGAGCGGCCTCATAAAGTCGAAACTCGCCAGGAATTCGGCCACTTTGAAGCTGATACCGTACTTTCTGGCAAACGTAAAGGCCAAGCTGTGGCTACTTTTGTGGAGCGTAAGAGTCGCCTGACAATTGTTAAACGGCTCCATGGTCGCGACAGTCAGTCCATGACTCAAGCCGTACTTGAACTAGCTAGTCAACTTCAAGACAAGCTCAAGACGCTTACCGTAGATCATGGTAAAGAGTTCGCTAACTACCAGGCAATTGAGCAGCGAACTGGTACTCCGGTTTATTTTGCTCATGCTTATTCACCACATGAACAAGGCAGTAATGAAAACCGTAACCGAGTTTTACGACGCTTTATTCCCAAAGGCCAAGCCATTGAAGAGTTAAGCGATCACAAGCTGATTCAAATTAATTGGTATTTGAATTCCCGGCCACTTAAATGTCTTAATTGGCATACACCAATCGAGATCTTCCTGCTTAATCTACGTCACTAAATTCGTTCAAGTTATTTCTTGCAATCTGCCTTAAATTAAATTCAAAGAAACACCCTAATATACTTGACTATTCGTAGAAAAATATAAGTTCCGTTCGCAAATCCATCTAGTTTGCGAACGGAACTTATATTTTTAGACTGGCACTTGTTTTATTAATCTTTGTATACGTCTTGTGTTTTACCAGTTAATGAGATTTTATCCAGACCATTATTAAGCTCATAGTGGTCATCATTGACTTGCTTTTCCCGATAGCCAGCTTGGGTGAAAGCGTCAACTAACTTGGCCATAAACTTGTGCCCGGCTGCTGGTGTTTCGTAGATCATATTGTCTAGATACATTGGCCGATCAGTACTCTGTCGAACAAATGTGATTAGGTAAACCTGTTTATCAGTCTTGGTGATTTCCGAAGCGTTTTGCATTAATGACATTCTAATCCCCTCCTTTTTCTATTATACTTACTTTTATAAAAACATTTCAATAACTGGGGGTTAAAAAGAGGTTGGCCCAGGAAAAATTACCAATTTTTTACTGTTTAAAATTTAGAGTTTACTGCCACTTTTCGATTCTTCGCCGGTTGATTCTGAACCCTTTAACAGCCCACTTGATCCACCGGGTAATGGTTTTCTTGCCGAGTCTGAGGGGACGGGAAATTACTTCTTCAAAAGTATCCATATACAGGTTACCGTACTTGTCGAGGTGGCCAAACTGATGATGGTCGATTTTAAATGAATAGACATCTTCACCCTTACTTACCGGGTCGATCTCAACATCATTATTTTTCATTACTGATAACAGATCTTCATTCGTCATTGTTTTCATTAAAGTGATTCCCCTTTCATAATACTTACCTTTATTGTAGAGTTAATTTGTAATTAAGTTAAATCAATTCCCAAATGGAGGTGGAAAAATGAATCCGGATACGTTTCAAAGCCTGCAAGATTGGCTGCGTGGCCGTCATTATGACGTCGAACTTGATGGTCAAAAATTAGTTTTAAAACGAGGAACAAAGGAAATGGCTAAAGTAACGCCACCAGACCGTTATCAGGTTTCAGCAGTCGATATGACCTTTGATGAGTGGGTCGAATTTAATAAGTGCCTGCGGAATATTCGTCATTATTTAGTAGCCCAAGGGCAAGCAGGTAAGTAGTCATTTGATATGATTTAGTAATTACTGAGACTGGTACACGAGTACCGGTCTTTTTTATACATTGATTCACCTAACTAATGAATAAAAATACTATTCTTACAAAATATACTGAATAATGACTACTGAAGATGTATATTTAAACCAATTAATTTTGAAGAAGGTGTTGATATGAAGAAAATCAAGCAATTATTACTGCTGATTGCAATCCTCCTTCCTTTCCTGTTTGCACCAGCAGGGGTACTTGCGGATACCAACTCTGCCAGCAGTTCATCGAATCAGGCTGCTGATAAGCAAAGTAGTGTTGCGGCAATTAAAAAGCGGGGAAAGATTGTAATTGGGACGGCAGCCGATTATCCACCGTATGAATTCTCCGTTAAGGAAAACGGGGTTAGCAAGCGGGTCGGGATCGACATTGATCTTGGTAAACAACTAGCAAAGGACTTGGGCGTCAAAGCCGAGTTTAAGGTAATGAATTTTGATTCCCTATTAGTGGCCTTAGAGACGCACAAGGTTGATGTTGTGATTGCGGCCATGAGTCCGACTCCTGAACGGGCCAAGAGTGTGGACTTTTCCAAGGTTTATTATGGTGACAACCAAGATATCGTCATCAACAAGGCCGAAGAGTCCAAGTACAAGAACTTGAAAGACTTTAACGGGAAAGTAATTGGGGCCCAGAACGGCTCTGAGCAATACGACCTAGCCAAGCAACAGATGAAGGGGGCCAAGCTTAAAGGCCTTGACCGGGTAAACAACTTAATCATTGCCCTCCAGTCACACAAAGTCGATGGGGTTGTAATGGACTCGACCCGGGCAAAGGCCTTCGTTGCTAATAATGATAAGTTGAAAGCCATTAACCCCCACTTCAAAGTAAGTGGACAATAGGGGACAGCTGTGGCAGTTGCTAAGGACTCGCCAGGACTTGTTGCAGCTACCAATAAGACGATTACCAAGTTGCAAAAGCACAATACTTTTGACAAAGTATACGTTCCCCGGGCTGGTAAGTACATGAGTCAGGGGACCAAGCAAAATACCGTTTTGAATTACTGGAATTACTTTGTACGGGGGATTGTTTACACCCTGGTCATTACGGTTTTCTCCGTCTTCTTTGGTTTCATCCTGGGCTTTATCTTTGCAATGTTCCGGCGGTCCAAGAATAGGATCTTGCATAGCTTAGCGATTGCCTACATTGAATTTATCCGGGGGACCCCAATGATGGTCCAGGTAATGTTTGTCTACTTCGGAATCGGTGAAATTATTCAAAACATCCCCGCCCTAGTTGCCGGAATTATTGCCGTTTCCATTAATTCTGGGGCTTACGTGGCCGAAATTATCCGGTCTGGAATTCAGGCCATTGATTACGGACAAGTCGAAGCATCCCGAAGCTTAGGAATGAGCAAGAAATTGGCAATGCGGTATGTGATTATGCCCCAGGCGCTGCGTAACATTTGGCCCGCACTAGGTAATGAATTCATCACCCTATTAAAGGACAGTTCGATTGTTTCCGTTATCGGGGTCACGGAACTGATGTACCAAACCCAGCTTGTCCAGTCCGCTACTTACAAGGGTGCCTTTCCGTTGTTTATTGCGATGATGATTTACTTTATTCTGACCTTCTCCTTAACCCGGTTACTTAATTATGGAGAACGGCGATTAAACCGGTCAAGACAAGGGTAAGTTTTCGGGGCACTTAAGAAATGCTAAATTTACCAGAAAAATTAACACATTTTACGAAAAAGCATTATAATGTAATAAGAAAGGAAGCATAATCATGGAAATTAATGAAGATGCTCTTAAGAACTTCCAAAACTCGAAGTTTGATTTTGTTGATGCTAAAGGTAACGATGTTGACTTTAACAATTTGAGTGATGACACCACCTACACACTTCGTGATGGCAAAGCCATTGTTGAAGACAACATGAAGGCCAAGGATGTTGTTGACACTATCAACAATGAGTATGGCAAGACCTTAGATGTTTAATCATTCATTACCATATATGCTAAATTTCGAAATCTTCCCAAGCTACTAATTTGGGAAGATTTTTTCGTTTAAAAAGCCCTAGCGTACGGATTTGTCCGCGACTAGGGCTTTGTGTTATTAAATTAAGCCAAGAAAATGGTCGACATTGGCGAGTCGCTGCTGGTAGCTGTTAAGCAGGTCTTCTATATTGGTATCTATCGACATAATCGCGCCATTATAAAGGGTATTCCAAGTCATGTCCAAGTCGTAAGGCATTAGTACCCACTTGCTGCCCGCCTTGCTAATGTAAGTAATGTTTTTCGTGATTCCGTCGACGTCATTAATTGCTGAAATGAAGGTGAGGTAGTCAATTGCGGCGAAAACGTCGAGGTACTGCTCTTCTAGCTTGTAATAGTCGGCATCGCTCGCATTCGCTAGCTGGTAGAGCTCATTAAACCGGTCGACAACCGATTGATCAACCTTCTTTGGTGAGCGGTTGTTAAATGCAGTGTCAACAAGGTCGTCAGTGGTAAATGGTTGGGTGAATGTTGACAAGTCAGATTGGTTATCACTTAAGGCAATGTTGTCTGACAACTTATCATCAAGGTTATATAGCTTGTCTTCCTGGTAGGTTTCTAAAACGTATAGACCCTGGTCAAGATTATTGATACCCAGTTCTAATGGGATGCCGGCAACCTGACCATAGTTCGGCATATCGTTAACGATCGAATTAGCTAAATTGGGTCGGGAAGCCGTAATCTGCTTGAATAACTCAGCATTGACGATATTGAGTCCCGCGGTCGGGTCGGTATAGCAAGCTTTAAGGTTGAAAGAGTTAGTTTTGAAGCCGCTATTTTGAAGCTCGACCTTAAGTTTTTTAGTCATTGCTTGATCTTTAAAAAGCTTAAGGCGGTAGCCCTTCTTTGGCCAAGCCAGGCTACTGTTTCCTTGCCATTTGATTGTGGCCCAACCATCAATAATGACGCCATTGGTTAATTTAATGCTAATTTGAACCGGCTTACGGTTATCCTTGGTTATTTTATTCCCGATAAGTTGCCAGTAAAGTTAATTCGGCCGATTTGAGTATCAGTATTCTTTGTGATGGTATTAAGAATATTGCCGTTAGTATCGGTTCGGTAAAGGATACCATTGGCAACAAAGTTTTTAACCGCCTGCCCCCGGTCATTGTAGTAAAAGGCGCGGTTATCTTTAGTGAAGATTACCCGGTTACGCAAAAAACCGTTTTGAATTGGCTGGGTATAAATATCGGCATAGTTGCCTTCTCCATCAGCCTGGTTGCTGAAGCGGAGGACAAAATTTAAGTTCCCGTTGACCGTTGTTGGTAGTTGGATAGCGGCGTTAAAGCCACTCATTTCACTGTTATAGATTATTGGGTAAACTGAAGCGACATCTTCACGAGGTGTCATGGTGACCCGTTGGCGACCAATTTCTTGACCATCTTGCAGGACAATCACATATGCGTATTTCTTACCAATGGCATTGTCGTTGGCAAACCAACCACTGACGGTCAGTTTATTTTGAGCATCAATCTGGTAGCTATCAATGGAGAATGCCTGCTGGTTAAGAGTTTTTATAGGGAACCAAAAGCCAGTATGGTTAGCGGCAACACCATCATCACCGTTACCCTGGTCAATAACTGAATAACGACTTACCAAAGAGTAGTCATGCCCTGGTGTTAAGCGAATTCGTGCGAAGTCGTAGTTAAAACGGGCATTACCAGCTGAACATGTGTCTGGATAAGCTTTAGCAACGTCAAGGGATGGGTTAGTAGGGACAAGGGCACTGGCTACTTGCATTTTAGCGGTATTATCAAAGAGAATAAGAAAATGATATGGTTGATAAATTGCTGCATCATTGGCGTGCCAACCACTAACTGTTAATCGTCCCGTGCTTAGTTTGTAAGGGCCCAGCCAGCCCCGGTTAATTTTTCGAACCGGAGTAAACCAAAAGTCGGTTGTATCAGTTCCGTTGCCAACTGGGTCATTGGTCCACCTGCTAACAACTGTGACGGCGCCCTGGCTATATTGGGGTGTTAATTTGAACGTAACGTCAAAGCCTGATCCGGCCGCATTACCGATTGTCGGAAATGTCTGGGCAACATCAGGACGTTGAATGGGTGTTACTAACTGACGAGCGATTTCCTGGTTACTTGTCTGATCATAAATGATAATGTAATGGTATTTTTTGCCGGATGCCTGGTTGCTGGCGTGCCAGCCACGCAAATGAAGGACAGCACTTTGGTCAGATGCTATTTGGTCGAGGTTGGCGCGGTTCGTGTTATCAATAATGACGGGAGCAAACCAGAAATCGGTTCGTTGACCTTCACCATTAATTGCGTCATTACTGTACCGGGCAACTAGGCTGATGGAATGCCCGTTAATGTTACTTGGGAGGACAAAGCTAACGTTGAACCCACTAAAACGGCTATTGGCAGTGTTGGGATAGGTAGCCTGGACATCTGGCCGGTCTACCGGTGCCACCCTTTGTCGTGAGATTTCTCCTTTGGCGGTATTGTCATACAGGATGGCGTAACGGTAACGTTCACCATTGCTTTGACCGCAGGCATGCCAGCCGCTCGCCCGGAAAATATTTTGACCATTTTCATCAGTAGTGACCTGGTAATGGTCAAGCCAGCCATTGTTGGCAGATGGGTTGTTGAAAGTTGCCTGGTCGACTGGAACCTCATTTTCCGTAGTAGTGGCAACCGCCTGGGCTGGTGCAGGCCTTGAAGTACTGGAATCGGTAACCAGGCTAGTTGTAATTTGATTGTTATCTGCATAAGCATCCGCATGCAAGGCTGCCATTCCAATTGTTAGAGAGGCAATGGTAACTGCTGTACAGCACCATAGCTTGCCATGCTTGTAAAGTTTATAACGTCGTTTATCTTCCACAATAAAACCTCCAAAATGAAAAGCACTACGTTTAAATTCTAACATAGCGTGTACTGTAACCGCTATCAATGGAAGATAAATAAAAGCGAAACTGGGGAAAACAATAGGGCAATCGTTGTAACATTCAGAAAGTAAAAAAGCTGGCGAGAAAAACATCGTTTTCTCCCAGCTTTTTCTTAAATTTTTTAATTACAGAACAACGTAGAAGCTTGGTGCGTACCAACGTTGACTAGCAACGGTAACGGTTTGACCTGGTTGCGGAGCGTGAACGTAAGTCCCATTTCCTAATGAGATGGCCACGTGACCAGGGGTGGTGTCAGAACCGAAGAAGAGAAGGGCACCAAGTGGGGCGTTGGCAACGTCGTAGTGGTGGGCACCCAAGGCTTGTTGTTGGTAAGTAGTCCGGGCACCAAGGCCGTATGCCCATTGGACTAAACCAGAGCAGTCGAAACCGGCTGGTGTATTACCACCCCAAACGTAAGGGACGCCTCGCATGGATAGAGCTCGGTTAACGGCGTTTTGCTGCTTACTTTGCAGCTTACCATTAGCGTCAAATTGGTAAGTAACACCATTGATTACCTTCTGACCAGTTGCCTTTTGGCCGGTAACGGGGTCGTAGTAGTAGTCGCCTTGCCAACCACTGTTGATGGAGTAGTTACCAGAAGTGAAGTCAACGTATTGGCTATTTCCGTCAGCAGAACTGGAGTAACGGTGCAGGATCCGGATTTCCTTATGTTGCATGTTAGCTTGAACCGGAATATCAACGCTGAAACCAGATTGGTTAGCATTGGCAATCCAGGAGTAGACGTTGGCAACGTCATTCCGGCTGATGTTCTTTTGGTTACCGGTCAATTCAGTCCGGTAAAGTTCGTGGTTATTAGCGTCCAGGATGATGATAAATTGGTGGTTCATCCCCTTGGCGTTAGTAGCAGCGTGCCAACCAGTGTAGTGGATGGTGTTGTTGTTTAATGCGTACCCATCGACGTAGCCGGTGTTGGAAGTGTAAGTCTTAGAGTACTGGTCACTGTAATTGCCGTTCCCGTTAACATCGTTGGTAAAACGCATCAAGACCTGCAGGTTGCCACTCAAAAGGGCCTGGTCAGCGTTTAAGGTTGTGTTGAAACCACTGTGCAGACTATTGTAAATCGTACCCTTGGCCTTGGCAACGTCAGGCCGGTCAGTCAATTGAACCCGGCTCCGGGTCAGTTCCTTACCATCCTTGAGGAGGATTAGGTAGGCATATGGCTTCGTAGCAGAAGCATCGTCGGCCATCCAACCAGTAACTTGCAGGCCGTTAGCAGTTTGCTTGATACTGTCGATATAATTGGCCTTTTGCGTTTTACCAAGGTCGATAGGCCCAAACCATTTGTCAAAGTACTGGCCTTCACCATTAGCGCCGTTAGAGTAACGACTAATAATTTGCAGACTATCATTTAAGTATGGGGTCATATCAAGGTCGAAGGTGTTGTTGAAACCAGAGTATTGGGCATTGTATACACCGGGGTAGACCTTTTGCACATCGTTACGTTGCAGGTTAGTAACCGCCTGCCGACCCAGTTCCTTGCCCTGGGTTTGGTCGTAAACGATCAGGTAGTGGTCTTGGTAGTTGGCGTCTTGGTTAGAAGCGTTCCAACCAGAAACGGTTAACTTACCGTCAGCAATGCTGAAATTGTCCAGGTTACCGTAGTTTTTCTGGTCAGCAGCGGATTGGGCTTGTTGGGCGTTTAGGTTGGTATCGGCTGGTTGCCATGCAGGAGCAGCAGTACTAGTTTGACTAGCAGCCGGTTGCGCTTGGGATGAAGCAGCACTAGTTGCTGTACTGGTAGCAGCTGACGTAACCGCAGTTGTTTGCCCGATAGTGTCAGGGGAAACGGTGTCTGCTTGCGCAACGTGACCACCGGCTATTAAGCCGACAGCAACGGTAACCGTAGTGATTGCGGCGTAGAACCAGTTCTTGTTACTCTTGTACATCTTGTAGTGTTTCTTAGTATCCATAAACGTTGAATTGCGACTCCTTTACTTGTTCGTTTGTTAATTTCCATTTATAAGGCTAGCATAAGTGCCCGCTTTAAAGGGAAACGTGGGCGGATTGTTATTGGAATGATACATCTTGCAATCGCTTTGTAATTCTATTGCAATATCGTTGCCGTTTGGTAATCTACAGCGGGTAGGTACTTATTTTCCTATAATAAGGAAGAAACGATTATAATAGAAAGTAACGTAAGTATGGAAAGGAGCTTTTGATGATGGAAAATCCAATTTTGAAACGGCGGGCGGTTCGTAAGTATGAGTCAACACCAGTTGCAGGTCAAGATGTTGAGAAAATGGTGACGGCATTCGAGGCCGCTCCTTGTGGGATGCACCAGGTTGAAGACATGCAGGCGACGGTGGTAACGGACGCAGCGCTGCTAAAGAAAATTGCCACGGTAAGCAATAATGCCTGCTACGGGGCACCACTGTTGTTCGTGATCTCAACTAAGAAGACGAGTTCATTTGGTGATCGCGATGCTTCAGCGGCGGCGGAAAACGTGATGGTTCAGGCTGCTGCTCTTGATCTCGGGTCAGTCTACGTGATGAGTGGGGCCCAGGCCTTAAATGATCATCCTGACTTATTAAAGGAGTTGGGGGTCGATGATGGCTACGCAGTAAAGGTAATTGTTGCGGTCGGTCACCCGGCAGAAAAGGTTGATACGTCAGATCGGACACACCGTTATAAGCTAGTTCGTTGTTAGAAGTAATCAAAGGAGGAGGAATGGTGGCCCAGATTCGAATATTTACCAAGAAGTTTTGTCCCGGTTGTACGATGACGAAGCAACTGATGGACCGACTTAAGCTGGAGTACCAGACAATTGACATTAGTGACGATCCGGGTGCAATTGAGGCTCTACGCGCCCTGGGCTACTACAGTGTTCCTATTGTGATGGTTGATAACGGTAGTAGCGTTGACGGCTGGACGGGATTTCGTCCGGACAAGATCAAGGAGCTCGTTAATAGCTAAGCTTAATTTTATTAAGTATGTATGTTTAAATAATAAGGAATGGACTAAAAACACTTACGAAGGCAAATTGATTCTGATACAGTAACCAATTGTGTAAAAAAGAATTGATTAAGGAGTGTTTTTATGAGTAAAAAGCCACAAGCGCGTCAGCATGTGTGCCATCCTAAGTTAACAATGGTCAGCATGCTGCTTGGCGCATTTGTGGGGATGTTCAGTGAAACGTCATTGAACATCGCCCTGCCAAAATTAATGTTGGCTCTGCATGTTAATACCGGAACCATTCAGTGGCTGGTTACTGGTTATATGCTGGTGATTGGGATTGTCTTGCCGCTGTCCAGCCTCTTGTCCAAGTGGTTCACGACACGGCAAATTATTATCTTTGCCCTCTGTGACTTTATTGTGGGGGCAGCAATCTCGGCCTTAGGGAGTACCTTTGCGGTTGTCCTGATTGGTCGGATGATTCAAGGCATCGGAACTGGGCTGATTTTACCCCTGATGTTCGCCGTCGTTATGCAGATCTTCCCGCCGCAAAAGATTGGAGCGGTCATGGGTGTCTGCGCCCTGGTAATTATGTTTGCCCCGGCGATTGGTCCCACACTGACGGGATTGATCTTGGCTAAGCTTTCGTGGAACTGGATTTTCTGGCTATTTATTCCATTCTTATTAATTGCCCTCTTCTTCGCGATCGCTTCGCTAGAAAACGTCGGTAACGTTACCCGGCCGCACATCGATATCCTGTCGATTCTGGAATCGGCAGTTGGTTGTTCCGGCCTGGTAATTGGGGCCTCACTGTCAAGTCGTGATGGCTGGTTGTCTGCGCCCGTTTTGAGTGCCCTAATAATTGGGGTCATTGTTTTGCTTCTATATATTCACCGGCAACTGAACCTTGAGGAGCCGATTCTTAACCTGCGGGTATTTAAGTATCGTTCCTTTGCCATCGGGGCCACACTAGTAATGCTCGACTTTGGAATTATTTTGTCAGCAATGTATCTACTGCCAATGTACATTCAGAATGGTCTGCTGCTTCCAGTTGCTTTAACAGGAATTATTATGCTGCCTGGTGGGGTGGTTAATGCATTGACATCGGCCGTTGCCGGACGGATGTACGACAATATTGGTGCTAAGCGCTCAGCCATGATTGGTTTTATCATTGCCCTGGTTGGTGCAGGGATGTTGGCATGTTCTTCTGATCACTCCTCAATTGCCTATGTGATTGCAGCCCACGTTATTTTGATGATTGGGTGCCCACTGGCGATGTCGCCGTCACAGACGAGTGCACTGAACTCGTTGCCGGGGATGCAGTCAGCAGATGGTAGTACGATTCTGAATACTATGCAGCAGGTGGTTGGTGCCCTGGCTACGGCGCTGGCTACAAGTTTCTTGGAATTGGGACGGAATGCTGGGGGTGGCTCCTCAGCAGTCCGCTTCACTAACGGGGTTCACTACGGCATTTACTTCACAATCGTACTGGTTATCATTGGATTAGCGCTGACCTTTATGATGCAAGATAAGGCTAATAGTACGAATCTGAAATAAAACAAAAAAGGCCTTGAAATTTAAAAGTAAATAACGTAAAATAAATAACTGTTGTCTTACAAATACAGTTATCTACTTTTTTAGTTTTCACAATCTTACAATGGATAGTTACCTGATACGTGGTTTTGAAAACTACATGACATTTAAGTCATATTTATGGTTGACATTAAATGCGTTGATAGCTATAATTGTAAATGCACTTGTGAGTTTGTAATAAATTAAGCTAATTTTATTGTTGACGATTGAGTGGTAAGATGATATTATAAATAAGTTAACCAATTCGGAAAACTAGTAAATCTTTTTTAATAAAGCTATTGACTTTATGGTTGGTTAGATGATATAATAAAAACGCTAGTTGAAAACTTAGTTTAACTAGCTGGTAGACCTTTGAAAACTGAACAAAGTTTCGACGAATCAAATGTGTAGGGTCTCTAATCACTTCGGTGATTGGAGCAAAAACATTTGCGAAGTCAATTCGCTTAATTAATTTGAATTAGAGCTATTCAAGTTCTTATATTTTATATGAGAGTTTGATCCTGGCTCAGGATGAACGCCGGCGGTGTGCCTAATACATGCAAGTCGAGCGCACTGGCCCAACTGATATGACGTGCTTGCACTGATTTGACGATGGATTACCAGTGAGCGGCGGACGGGTGAGTAACACGTGGGCAACCTGCCCTAAAGCGGGGGATAACATTTGGAAACAGGTGCTAATACCGCATAACTACGAAAACCACATGGTTTTCGTATCAAAGATGGTTTCGGCTATCACTTTAGGATGGGCCCGCGGTGCATTAGCTAGTTGGTAGGGTAACGGCCTACCAAGGCAATGATGCATAGCCGAGTTGAGAGACTGATCGGCCACAATGGAACTGAGACACGGTCCATACTCCTACGGGAGGCAGCAGTAGGGAATCTTCCACAATGGGCGCAAGCCTGATGGAGCAACACCGCGTGAGTGAAGAAGGGTTTCGGCTCGTAAAACTCTGTTGTTGAAGAAGAACGTGCATGAGAGTAACTGTTCATGCAGTGACGGTATTCAACCAGAAAGTCACGGCTAACTACGTGCCAGCAGCCGCGGTAATACGTAGGTGGCAAGCGTTATCCGGATTTATTGGGCGTAAAGCGAGCGCAGGCGGTTGCTTAGGTCTGATGTGAAAGCCTTCGGCTTAACCGAAGAAGTGCATCGGAAACCGGGCGACTTGAGTGCAGAAGAGGACAGTGGAACTCCATGTGTAGCGGTGGAATGCGTAGATATATGGAAGAACACCAGTGGCGAAGGCGGCTGTCTGGTCTGCAACTGACGCTGAGGCTCGAAAGCATGGGTAGCGAACAGGATTAGATACCCTGGTAGTCCATGCCGTAAACGATGAGTGCTAGGTGTTGGAGGGTTTCCGCCCTTCAGTGCCGCAGCTAACGCATTAAGCACTCCGCCTGGGGAGTACGACCGCAAGGTTGAAACTCAAAGGAATTGACGGGGGCCCGCACAAGCGGTGGAGCATGTGGTTTAATTCGAAGCTACGCGAAGAACCTTACCAGGTCTTGACATCTTGCGCTAACCTAAGAGATTAGGCGTTCCCTTCGGGGACGCAATGACAGGTGGTGCATGGTCGTCGTCAGCTCGTGTCGTGAGATGTTGGGTTAAGTCCCGCAACGAGCGCAACCCTTGTTACTAGTTGCCAGCATTCAGTTGGGCACTCTAGTGAGACTGCCGGTGACAAACCGGAGGAAGGTGGGGACGACGTCAGATCATCATGCCCCTTATGACCTGGGCTACACACGTGCTACAATGGCCGGTACAACGAGCAGCTAACCCGCGAGGGTGTGCAAATCTCTTAAAGCCGGTCTCAGTTCGGACTGCAGTCTGCAACTCGACTGCACGAAGTCGGAATCGCTAGTAATCGCGGATCAGCATGCCGCGGTGAATACGTTCCCGGGCCTTGTACACACCGCCCGTCACACCATGGAAGTTTGCAATGCCCAAAGTCAGTGGCCTAACCATTTTGGAGGGAGCTGCCTAAGGCAGGGCAGATGACTGGGGTGAAGTCGTAACAAGGTAGCCGTAGGAGAACCTGCGGCTGGATCACCTCCTTTCTAAGGAATAAAACGGAACCTACACATTAGTTGAAACTTTGTTTAGTTTTGAGGGGTTTACCCTCAGAGCTTGTACTTTGAAAACTAAATAATATCTAATTTCTTTATTAATCAAAACAATAAACCGAGAACACCGCGTTATTTGAGTTTTATTAACGAAATAATCGCTAACTCAATTAATCAAGGTGATCACGAAGTGATCATCAAGGTTAAGTTATGAAGGGCGCATGGTGAATGCCTTGGTACTAGGAGCCGATGAAGGACGGGATAAACACCGATATGCTTCGGGGAGTGGTAAGTACACTTTGATCCGGAGATTTCCGAATGGGGAAACCCAACCAACTTAGTCGTTGGTTATCTGACTAGTGAATTCATAGCTAGCAGAGGGAAGACGCAGTGAACTGAAACATCTCAGTAGCTGCAGGAAGAGAAAGAAAAATCGATTCCCTGAGTAGCGGCGAGCGAAAGGGGAAGAGCCCAAACCAGTGAGCTTGCTTACTGGGGTTGTAGGACTGAACAATGGAGTTACCAAAATGCGACGTAGTCGCAACAGCTGGGAAGCTGTGCCAGAGAGGGTGATAGCCCCGTAGACGAAACGTCACATTCTCCGTTCAGGATCCTGAGTACGGCGGGACACGTGAAACCCCGTCGGAAGCTGCGAGAACCATCTCGCAAGGCTAAATACTACCTAGTGACCGATAGTGAACCAGTACCGTGAGGGAAAGGTGAAAAGCACCCCGGAAGGGGAGTGAAATAGTTCCTGAAACCATGTGCCTACAAGCAGTCGGAGCCCGTTAATGGGTGACGGCGTGCCTCTTGCAGAATGAACCGGCGAGTTATGATTGCATGCAAGGTTAAGGTAGGAAAACCGGAGCCGTAGCGAAAGCGAGTCTTAAATGGGCGTATGAAGTATGTAGTTATAGACCCGAAACCAGGTGACCTACCCATGTCCAGGTTGAAGGTGCGGTAAAGCGCACTGGAGGACCGAACCCGTGTCAGTTGAAAATGGCTGGGATGAGGTGTGGGTAGCGGTGAAATTCCAAACGAACTTGGAGATAGCTGGTTCTCTCCGAAATCTCTTTAGGGGGAGCCTTGAGGAAAAGAATCGTGGAGGTAGAGCTACTGTTTGGACAAGGGGCCCGTCATGGGTTACCAACTTCAGATAAACTCCGAATGCCATCGATTTATCCTCAGGAGTCAGACGATGAGTGATAAGATCCACCGTCGAAAGGGGAACAGCCCAGATCACCAGTTAAGGTCCCTAAATATATGCTAAGTGGAAAAGGATGTGGAGTTGCATAGACAACTAGGATGTTGGCTCAGAAGCAGCCACCATTTAAAGAGTGCGTAATAGCTCACTAGTCGAGTGATTCTGCGCCGAAAATGTACCGGGGCTAAGCATATTACCGAAACTGTGGATGTGCACTACGTGCACGTGGTAGGAGAGCGTTCTAAGGGCGGCGAAGTCAGACCGTGAGGACTGGTGGAGCGCTTAGAAGTGAGAATGCCGGTATGAGTAGCGAAAGACAGGTGAGAATCCTGTCCACCGAATGACTAAGGTTTCCTGGGGAAGGCTCGTCCTCTCAGGGTAAGTCGGGACCTAAGCTGAGGCCGAGAGGCGTAGGCGATGGATAACAGGTTGAGATTCCTGTACCAGTTGAATGCGTTTGAATGATGGAGGGACGCAGGAGGCTAAGCGAACCGCATGATTGGAAGAGTGCGGCCAAGCAACGAGTCAGTAACTGAGTCAAATGCTTAGTTGCGGGTTGACGAGTTGTGATGGGGAGTGAAATTATAGTAACGAAGTCGCTGATGTCACACTGCCGAGAAAAACTTCTAGTGAGTATTCAACTGCCCGTACCGCAAACCGACACAGGTAGTCGAGGAGAGAATCCTAAGGTGAGCGAGAGAACTCTCGTTAAGGAACTCGGCAAAATGACCCCGTAACTTCGGAAGAAGGGGTGCTGGCCGCAAGGCCAGCCGCAGTGAAAAGGCCCAGGCGACTGTTTATCAAAAACACAGGTTTCTGCAAAATCGTAAGATGAAGTATAGGGGCTGACGCCTGCCCGGTGCTGGAAGGTTAAAAGGATGGGTTAGCGTAAGCGAAGCTCAGAATTGAAGCCCCAGTAAACGGCGGCCGTAACTATAACGGTCCTAAGGTAGCGAAATTCCTTGTCGGGTAAGTTCCGACCCGCACGAAAGGCGTAACGATCTGGGCACTGTCTCAACGAGAGACTCGGTGAAATTGAAATCCCTGTGAAGATGCAGGGTACCCGCGACAGGACGGAAAGACCCCATGGAGCTTTACTGTAGCTTGATATTGAGTGTTTGTACTGCTTGTACAGGATAGGTAGGAGCCATAGAAAGCGGAACGCTAGTTTCGCTGGAGGCGCTGGTGGGATACTACCCTTGCATTATGACCACTCTAACCCGCAGCACTGAACGTGCTGGGAGACAGTGTCAGGTGGGCAGTTTGACTGGGGCGGTCGCCTCCCAAAAGGTAACGGAGGCGCCCAAAGGTTCGCTCAGAATGGTTGGAAATCATTCGCAGAGTGTAAAGGCACAAGCGAGCTTGACTGCGAGACAGACAGGTCGAGCAGGGACGAAAGTCGGGCTTAGTGATCCGGTGGTTCCGTATGGAAGGGCCATCGCTCAACGGATAAAAGCTACCCTGGGGATAACAGGCTTATCTCCCCCAAGAGTCCACATCGACGGGGAGGTTTGGCACCTCGATGTCGGCTCATCGCATCCTGGGGCTGTAGTCGGTCCCAAGGGTTGGGCTGTTCGCCCATTAAAGCGGTACGCGAGCTGGGTTCAGAACGTCGTGAGACAGTTCGGTCCCTATCCGTCGCGGGCGTAGGAAATTTGAGAGGACCTGTCCTTAGTACGAGAGGACCGGGATGGACATACCGCTGGTGTACCAGTTGTTCCGCCAGGAGCACCGCTGGGTAGCTATGTATGGACGAGATAAACGCTGAAAGCATCTAAGTGTGAAACTCGCCTCGAGATGAGATTTCCCATTCCCTTCGGGGAAGTAAGACCCCACAAAGATGATGTGGTAGATAGGATGGAAGTGGAAGTGCAGTGATGCATGGAGCGGACCATTACTAATCGGTCGAGGACTTAACCAAGGAAGAGCGGTTAGGTTTGTTGGTGAGGTTAGATATTGTTTAGTTTTGAGAGCGCAAGCTCTCGTCTCAGAAGAGACGAAGTGTGGTGATGATGGCTTGAAGGATACACCTGTTCCCATGCCGAACACAGAAGTTAAGCTTCAACACGCCGAAAGTAGTTGGGGGATCGCTCCCTGCGAGGATAGGACGTTGCCACGCCAAGATGACCGTGCTTAATTGCACGGCCTTTTTTTATTGGGCGAATTTACAATTGAAATGCAACACAAAGTAAAAAAATAAACCCATACCGGGTAGAATATGTTTAACGACCAAATCAAACAATTCGAGGTATCCGGTATGAGCTATAAACATCTTACTATAAAAGAACGTGAAATGCTTATGTTTTTACGAGCTAAGGGGTTATCTATCCGGGCTGTTGCGTTACGGCTGGGGCGAAATCCAAGCACTATTTCACGAGAATTAAAACGTTGTGCAGGTCATTATTCCCCAAGTAAAGCAGAAAATGACTATCATCAAAAGCGAAAGAATTGTCACAAGAAGCGGCTGTTAGACAGCCATCCACAACTACGCCGTCAAATTGTTCATTACATCTTAGATCTGCACTGGTCACCAGAGCAGATTACCGCTCGCTTTAATAAGGAACATCAATGGTGTGTTAGCTACAACACAATTTACCGTCATATCTATCAACACAATTTAGGTGAGAAGTACTCCTCACATGGCGATACTGGCGTTCAGCGTCACCTCAGACATAAACATCGGACGCGGCATTCAAAGAATACTAGACGACATCGAGAAGTACAGACGGACTATATCTCGATCCATGAGCGCCCTGGTTTTATCAACCAGCGTCAACGTATAGGTGACTGGGAAATTGATACTGTGATTGGTCGAACGGGTCACTCCATCCTTTTAACGGTTGTCGATTGGCTTAGTCGGCTTACGCTTATCAAAAAGGTTGCGCGAAAGGACTCGCAGGAGATAAATAAAGGCTTAGTTGAACTGTTAGGGGCCATTCCTAAAGAATTTGTTCATTCTATTACACCAGATCATGGGACCGAATTTCTTCATCTTGATGAAATCAGCGAAAGATTAGGTGTTACTGTCTATTGGCCCGATCCATATTCCCCTGAACAGCGTGGGACAAATGAAAATACAAATGGATTAATCCGGGAATATTTTCCCAAGCGAACAGATATTGATAATTATACAGAACAGGACGTTGAACACTGCCAAAAGCAGTTAAATCAACGTCCGCGCAAAGTGTTAAATTATGAAACCCCATATGAAGTATTTTTTGACAAACCGTTGCACTTAGTTTGACAATTCGCCAGCATACTTAGCATTTAAGATAATACCAATGAAGCGACGCATTTGTTGCGGAGTGCGGCACCAGAAACTTAGTAATTGCACGGCTTCGGGTTCTAAGAAAACCGGTAAGCCACTGTCTTCATCAGTTAAGAAGTCATTAGCATGGTTCACCAAATCCTGGTTTTGCTTTTGAATTTCTGCTGGTGAAAAATGGGCTGTGGAAAAGTCCAACTTTTGAGTATCTATATTGTATCTATTAGTATCTATGTTTTTAAAGTCTTTATATAGATCGTGTCCGATTTTCGGATTTTCGCTCGTAGCAAGGGTTTGAGCGGTCTCCCGCGAACGTCCGATTTTCGGATTTTCGCTCGTAGCAAGGGTTTGCGGCTCTTTTTGAGCATATTCACCGCGTAAATAGACGTCAGTTGACTGCATATCTAGTTCGGCCAGGTAAAGTCGATTGGGTTCGTTTTTGCCAGTTTTGGGATTGAAATGCATGGCTTTTTGATAAAGTAGTCCTGCACGTTCCAAGTCTTTTTTCACGGCTGCTAACTTATCATTTGAGCAGTCGAATAAATCTTTAAGTTCTTGATTGGTAAAAATAAAGTAGACGTGCCCTTCCTCATCAATCCAGTGATTGCGTAAAGAATACTCTAGCCGGTCTTTTAGTACCATGTAAGCTAGCTTAGCGGCATCACTTAATCCTCGATATTGCTGGCTATACATCAATACTTTTGGAAACTGGAAGAACAAGGCCCCATAAACGTTATCAGCTTGATAAAACTTGAAATTTGTTTGATCCATTATAAAAACTCCCTTTCTATGTCCGACCCATGCTGGCTCAAAAGAGAGTTGCTAAAACATCTGACTTGTTTTAAAATACAAATCTGATATGCTCTAACTGAATTACAAAGCATTCATTGGTTGTGAGAACTTTGTAATTCATCAGCATGGATCTTGCTTGGTTGCCCAATCGGCAACTTTTTTAATTTTTAACAACAAAATAGGACTAAATAGCCATTGGCTACCTAGTCCATCTTTAATTTCTTGTTTGTTATTATCTACTCTTGTCCCGATTTAAGGGTATGAGGTATAATGAATACAAGCACAGAAATCAAAGTTCAAACATTCATTCTGCCAGGTCTGAATGTTTGGACTAAGTAGCTGTCTATTAGCTACTTGCTAAGAACATAAAATCTCGATCCCAATCGGATCGGGATTTTTTCTTGGCTTGATTTTTATTTACTTTTATTTTGTTGTTAGATTAGCTTCAGTTTAGCACACCGCTTTCAGTGCAACAATAACTATCTTTACAGATTCCAGTTGTACTTTGATTCGATTAACTTCAAAATGGTAGATTGTAAAATTTAAGTTGAACATTTAAGTGGACAGAAAAAACCATCAAGGTCTTTAATGGTGTTACCACACAATCCATTAGAAAGAAGGACCTTGATGAGCACCACTATTTTATCATTCCAGAACCGTGTTGTCATTGAAACGCTTCATAATGAAGGACGTTCCTTGCGATACATCGCTAACTACTTAGGCTTTAGTAAGACCACCATCTTTAACGAACTTCACCGGCTAAATAGTGAGTACCGGGCTGAGCTAGCGCAAACTGACTTTGAACGCAAGGTTAGTCAACGGGGGCGGAAGTCTTCGCTCACTAAAAACCTTAAACACTTGATCGAGGAAAAGATTCAAGTCCAGAAGTGGTCCCCTGAACAAGTTGCCCATGTAGTTGGAATTGCCTACAAGACGGTCTATAACTGGATTGATTAAGGATGGCTTGATGTACAGTTGCCCGATTTGCCTGATCATGGAATGCGTCGTCATCGTGCTAAAGAAAAGCGTGGTACGTTCAGTCACGGCCGCTCCATTGAGGAGCGGCCTCATAAAGTCGAAACTCGCCAGGAATTCGGCCACTTTGAAGCTGATACCGTACTTTCTGGCAAACGTAAAGGCCAAGCTGTGGCTACTTTTGTGGAGCGTAAGAGTCGCCTGACAATTGTTAAACGGCTCCATGGTCGCGACAGTCAGTCCATGACTCAAGCCGTACTTGAACTAGCTAGTCAACTTCAAGACAAGCTCAAGACGCTTACCGTAGATCATGGTAAAGAGTTCGCTAACTACCAGGCAATTGAGCAGCGAACTGGTACTCCGGTTTATTTTGCTCATGCTTATTCACCACATGAACAAGGCAGTAATGAAAACCGTAACCGAGTTTTACGACGCTTTATTCCCAAAGGCCAAGCCATTGAAGAGTTAAGCGATCACAAGCTGATTCAAATTAATTGGTATTTGAATTCCCGGCCACTTAAATGTCTTAATTGGCATACACCAATCGAGATCTTCCTGCTTAATCTACGTCACTAAATTCGTTCAAGTTATTTCTTGCAATCTGCCAAATAGAAAAAAGAACATTTTTAATTTAACTAGGTGGTGATTGGCATTGGTAAAAACAATTAAACAACTTGCAGATGAATTAAAGGTCTCCAAACAGACTATTCAATATCACTACCAAAGACTACCAGCAAAGAACCGACAAAAGAATAGCAAGGGAGCAAACCTTATTAGTCCTACAGCTGAAAGAATTATAAGAAGCAAGGTAGCAAAACCTTTGCTAGCAAATAAGCAACAAATAGGTAGCAAAGAGTCAACAAAGACTAGCAAAGAAAATAATGATCTGATTATTACTCTAAGAAGAGAAGTAGAAGATTTGAAGTCTCAACGCGACAAACAGCTTGCTACCAAAGACCAACAAATAAGTAGCAAAGATCGACAAATAGATCATCTAACAAAACTGATAGATCAGCAACAACAACTTCAATTAACAACTGTAACAGAAAATCGCCAATTAAAAGAACATCTGCAAAAATTAAATGACTTGATTGAAATCTCTAATCCAGGCCAAAAACAGCAAGTGAATGACAAAGAAGATAGAACACATAATAATAAAAATTGGTGGCATTTTTGGAAATAGAAGTCAATTGGTAGATTATAAAATTAATCCGAACGCTGTTCGGACAAAAAAGATCAGCTTCCTTTAAAATGGTGTTTACCACAAACCCATCTTTTAGGAGCTGATCTTTTGTCTAGTATAACCTATTCCGAACGAATTAAAATCGAAACCTTTTGTGAACTAGGGCTGTCCAATATCCAAATGGGCGTTCGGCTGAACCGATCACCGTCAACAATTTCTTATGAATTATCTCGATGTCAACCTTATCAGGCTGAATTAGCACAAACAGATGCCGAATACAAGCGATCACGATGTGGTCGGAAAACTAAGCTGAGCAATGAGTTAAAGCAAAAAATTCTCAACCATTTACGTCTAAGCTGGTCACCAGGAATGATTGCTCACGGATTTAAACTAGCGACTAAATCTATTTATAATTGGCTAAATCAGGGGAGAATTGGTTTCTCCTTGAATGATCTACCTGAACATGGCGTACGCCAACGGCGTAATGTTGACCAACGATCCAAATATAATCAATCTTTGGGGCGATCAATTGAACAGCGTCCCATGATGATTAATCAACGTAATCGCATCGGCGATTTTGAACTAGATACAGTCGTTGGTCCTCGTGGGCATAGTAAGGCAGTTTTATTAACTTTAATCGATCGCAAATCACGGTTCCTTTGGGCATACCGGTTAAAGGATCGGACGACAGCGACTGTTAATGAAGCACTAACTAAGTTCCTAACCACTTTTAATGATCCGGTGCACAGCTTTACTGTGAACCGTGGCACTGAGTTTAGTGGGCTAGTATCACTTGAATCACAATATGGTATTAAGACCTATTACTGCCACGCTTATACGCCAGCTGAACGTGGTAGTAATGAACGCTTTAATCGGAATTTACGTTATTTTTATCCTAAAGGGACTCGTTTTGAGCACATTAGTGCTCAAGATTTAACGACGACGTTACTCCAAATTAACCAGCGACCGCTTAAAATACTCGACTGGCAAACACCGTATCAGGTTATGCTGACAAATTTGTCCAAAAATTCGGATTAAATTTGCAATCTACCATAATAGTAAAAAATCTAATTTCGTCCGAACGGCAATCTTTTTCATTATTCATGTGATACAATATAGATAATCGTCTATGTTTAATGTGGAGGAATTTACTGATGCACTATGAGTATAAAGATTTGGCATCACTTTTAAAGGTGGTTGCTGAACCTAACCGTCTTAAGATTTTAGAAATGCTGTCCTGTGGTGAGATGTGTGGGTGTGATATACTTGCACACTTTAACTTTACACAACCGACTCTATCCCACCATATGATTATTCTGGAAAAAAGTGGATTAGTTAACGTAAGAAAAGATACTAAGTGGCACTATTATTCTTTAAATTCAAACAAAAAAGAAGGACTGATTAGTGAATTAACACAAATACTATCTAAAACTGACCATTGCATATGTAAGGATTCACATTCAAACTGTTAGCTTTTTTATTTTGCATTATACATAGATGAATATCTATATGGAGGGCTATTATGCGTACTTCTAAAAATTTATCATTCATGGACCGTTATATGACCTTATGGGTATTTTTAGCTATGGCACTGGGAATTATTAGCGGTTTAGCTTTTCCATCGCTCCCTAAAATAATTAATAGTTGGTCTATCGGTACAACATCAATTCCAATAGCAATAGGCTTAATATTAATGCTATATCCACCACTAACCAAAGTTAATTATGGCAAAATGGGTGATGTATTTAAGGACAAAAAGGAACTTGCTTTTTCATTAGTTCAAAATTGGATCGTTGGCCCTATTTTAATGTTTGCTCTTGCTGTTATCTTTCTACACAATTATCCAAACTATATGATTGGTTTAATCATGATCGGTTTAGCACGGTGTATTGCTATGGTTATTGTGTGGAATGAATTAGCGCAGGGTAATAACGATTATGCTGCTGGTCTAGTAGCTTTTAACTCAATTTTTCAGATTTTGCTATATTCCGTTTATGCATACTTCTTTATTAGTGTCTTACCAAAATTCTTTGGGCTACAAACACAGACAATTAATATTACAATGAGTGAAATTGCTAAAAGTGTTTTTATTTATCTTGGTATTCCTTTCATTTTGGGCATTGGTTCTCGTTACTTTATCATTAGCACAAAGGGTAAAGAATGGTTTGAAGATAAATATGTACCAAAAATAAGCAGAATTACTACTTGGGCTTTACTCTTTACAATAGTAGTGATGTTTTCTGTCAAGGGTGCAAAAGTAGTTCAACTACCAATGGACGCAATAAGAATTGCTGTTCCTTTATTACTATATTTTGTCTTAATGTTCTTCATAACCTTTTGGATTGCGAAAAAGACTAAAACTAGTTATTCAATTTCTGCGACACAATCTTTCACCGCTGCAAGTAATAACTTTGAATTAGCTGTTGCAGTAACAGTCGCTATATTTGGCTTGAATTCTGGAGAAGCATTTGCTGCCGTTATTGGCCCAATGGTTGAAGTACCGGTAATGATCTTATTAGTTGATGTAGCACTATGGATTAAAAGAAAATATTATGATTAAGGAGTAACCAAATGAAAAAAATCTATTTTCTCTGTACCGGGAATTCATGTCGAAGCCAAATGGCCGAAGGATACGCAAAAGAACTTTTTCCTTCCGATAAATTCGAAATTAGAAGTGCGGGCGTAGAAAAGCATGGTTTAAACAAAAATGCAGTACAAGTTATGGCAGAAGATGGTGTCGATATTAGTCAGCAGTATTCAAAACTGATTGATTTAAATTACTTCAATTCAGCTAATCTAATTGTTACTTTATGCGGTGATGCACGAGATAAATGTCCAGTTATTCCACCACAAGCTACAAGTATTCATTGGCCATTACCCGACCCTGCAAAAGCCACTGGAACAGAAAAAGAAAAACTACAAGCCTTTAGAAAAGTTCGAAACAAAATAAAAGATAATCTATTCGAACTTGTACAAAATTATAAATAGGGTCCATTTTTAACAAATACCCCCTCGAAAACGTTGAAAGAATAACCCCTAATATCTACAATGTAGATATTAGGGGTTATTTAGTGCGCCCGGCATGGGTATTAGCTAGGTGGTGAAAGTCCACTATGGGCCGTAGTAGTCGGAACCATGAGCCGAGGACAAGGGTGTCCGCTGTGAGGTGGAATCTGAAGGAAGTCTAAGGCAAAGTGCTGCACCGATGAACAAGAAGTAGCTATAAGGCTGAGAGTAACTGGATAAGGTTGCTAGACAAACTAAAGTCCAATACTACTCGAAGTTGCTTTCAGTAAAGCTAACGGTGACATGGTACGAAAGTTAATATTCTTACCCGGGGAGATCTGACCTACACGTTTCCGACAAGAGGAATGAATGAAATTCCACAGAAGCAAGCATAGCAGTGATGTTGTGTTGAGTAAGCCAGAAGTCAGCCGAGGTCATAGTAGTCTAATTAATTAGATGAAGGACCGAACGACAATAACTTATAACTTATATCGGAGGTGTAATCAGGTGCGACAATCGCAGAAAACAGAACCACAAGCTGACCGCTTGTCGAGGATAGGTTTGGAAAACCAAAAGTACACAAGGGCGCGTAGTACCGATTATGGTGAAGGTAAAGGTATGAGTGTCACTATCCAAGACCAAGTCTTGGACCGCAATAACCTGAACCAGGCTTATTTGCGAGTTAAGAGAAATAAAGGAGCAGCGGGCATTGATGATATGACTGTCGATGGCCTCCTGCAATATCTTAGAGAAAATAAAACGGAGTTAATCACCAACCTACGTGAAGGCAATTATAAGCCAGTACCGGTTAAACGAGTGGAAATTCCCAAGCCCAACGGTGGAGTGAGAAAACTAGGGATACCAACGGTAGTGGACCGCATGGTCCAACAAGCAGTTGCCCAAGTGCTCACGCCAATCTTTGAGCGTATTTTCTCGGATAATAGTTTTGGCTTTCGCCCTCATCGTGGAGCCCAAGACGCAATCGCAAAGGTAGTTAAACTATATAATCAGGGATATCGAAGAGTAGTCGACTTAGACCTGAAGGCCTATTTCGATAACGTCAACCATGATTTGATGATTAAGTACCTCCAACAATATATTAATGACCCGTGGACGCTAAGACTTATCCGCAAGTTTTTGACTAGCGGGGTCTTAGATCATGGGCTTTTCGCTAGGAGTGACAAAGGAACGCCGCAAGGTGGACCATTATCACCATTACTGGCGAATATTTACCTAAATGAGTTGGATAAAGAGTTGACCAGACGTGGCCATCACTTTGTACGCTATGCGGATGATTGTAATATTTATGTTAAAAGTCAACGGGCGGGAGAACGAGTAATGCGCAGTATTACCCATTTTCTCGAAAAGCAATTGAAGGTTAAAGTTAATCCAGATAAAACTAAAGTTGGTAGTCCCCTAAGATTGAAGTTTCTTGGCTTTTCACTAGGTGTAGACCGTAACGGTGCCTATGCCCGACCGGCCAAGCAATCACAAAAGCGAGTTAAGCAAGCACTAAAGCTGTTAACAAAGCGCAATCGGGGAGTATCCATTGAGCAAATGTTTGAGGAAATTCATCGCAAAATGCGGGGTTGGCTTCAATATTACTCAATTGGGAAACTGACTGGCTTTATTCAACGACTTGACCAGTGGTTAAGGGCGCGAATAAGGCAATATATCTGGAAGCAATGGAAAAAGTTTAAAACTAAGGTAACTAACTTACAGAAGTTGGGGCTGTTCCAGCATGATGCATATGTCTTCGCTAGTACCCGAAAGGGCTACTGGCGAACCGCACACAGTAAGACTTTGAGTTATTCTCTAACAAATAGAAAACTGGAGCACCTTGGACTAATAAATATGTCCAAGACGCTCCAGTCAATTCAAAGTGATTAAGTTGTCGAACCGCCGTATACGGAACCGTACGTACGGTGGTGTGAGAGGTCGGTAATTGAACTAATCAATTACCTCCTACTCGATTTTTCTAGAGGTTTATTTCACATTGAAGATAAAATTATATGCATAACTCATTTTTTAATGCTAGCCGATAGTACTTTTGGGCTTGTTGAGGGGAAAGCTTGCGGATATTGATAAGAAAGCTTTCAACTTGTTCTTTAGTCTGGCCACTATCAATCAGGTCGCGGACAAGTGCCAGCCGTTCTTCATCTACTCCCTCATCACGGCCTTCTTTACGCCCTTTTTGGAGTCCCTCTTGAAGTTCCTCTTGGAGCCCCTTTTGATGACCTTCTTGACGTCCTTCAAGGACAGCACGGCGGCGGTCGTTTTCAATATCCATTTCGTATAAGGTGCGTTGCATATATTCCTTCCTCCATTTCCGGTCTTGTTTTACGTGGGCAATTCTTTGCCTTAATTGTACGATAAAGGCATCTGCCTCATCAACTTTGCGGTCAGCAAGGAGGTCCAGAAAGTTTTGAAGCTTCGGACTAACCGTCTGGTGGAGATTTGTAATGTCAAAGAAGAGGGTCGTCTCGCCATCACTATATGGGTAGTCTGGGTACTTAATGACCTGTCGCTTGATCTCGTAGCGTTGTTCTCCCAGACCAAAGGGATCAAAGCAGCATAAGAATATAACGTAGGCGTTGTCAGCCTGGCCGTAGTTTTGCCCCCGGTCGAAAGCATCATTTGCCAAACTGGACTGGTAAAAGCGCGTTCGTTGTGGCAGATTTTGGTGGTTGACGACCTGCATTTCGACGTCATAGTGGTTGCCGTCCTCATCCTCGGCATAAATATCGAAGCGGCCCCCTTCGCATCGTACGTGCTCGTTAGTTCCTGCTGACTATTGAGAATCGTTACTTTGCCCAGCGGTAACTCTGGCAATACCCGGTGAATCATTTCTTTGGTAATCATCGGGTCCAAGAAAACCTTGCTAAAGATAAAGTCGTCATTTAAGCTGGCCTGTTCCCAACGCTTTTCTAAGTTGGTTTGTGCCATAAAAAGCCCTCTTTATATTATTCTTGGATTTTTCCTACCTATTAAGGACGGCAAAAATACTTTTGTTTCACTATCTTTTAGGTGATGTCCTATTGAATGCTTGTTGGGACAGCGTTAAACTAATTAAAATGAAATAATAGGCTTTTTAAATATTTTCTATGGGAGGATCAATCATGAAAATTAACAAGAAACGCCTGGCAGCAGCCTTTATGACGGCCGTATTAGCCGGCCCCGTAATGGCTACTTCGGTTGCAATGGCGGACAATAACGCAAGTGGTTCACCAGAGGAACAGGCGGATATTACCAACTGGATTGCTAACACGCCACAACAAATTTCTAACAACATGGCAATGCAACACATTAGTATGGATAACCTCAATGGAACCCGTTACATCATCCAATGGGGAGACACCCTGTCTGGTATCTCCGCAGCAACAGGAATCTCTGTAGCTAAGCTGTGCTATGACAATAACATTCAAAACGCTAACCTGATTTACGCCGGGGACGTCTTGATCTTGAACCGCGATGGCGATGTTCCTGCTGGCTACACCCCAGACGTTAATCCATATGCTGTGGCGCAGACAAAGGTTACCATTAATAATGGACCAACTAACGTCCACATTACCGTGCGGCCACAAACGATTACCAAGAACGATGATCACTCTACCAATATTTACTCTGCCAATAACGATAACAACAACGGCAGCAACAATAATAACAACAATGACAGCACCACTGAGAGTGAATCATCTACCAGTACAACAAAGCACAAGAAGAGCGCAAAGCACAATAAGGTTAAGCTGACTGCTGACAGTATTGAATCGGCCTTAGATGGTGCTAATAGCGATGATAACCTGTCATTTGATACTGATAGTGATGCCGATGATAGTCACAGCATTAGTAGTAGCGTTGCTGCTGAGGTTAAGAAGGACCTTGAAAATGGTGATGCTGACGCGGCGGTAGAAGCAATTAAGGATGCCCTGCCGGATTCCGATAAGGATGTAACCGTCCACATTTCCTTGAACGGTAAGACACTGTCACTGAGCTACAGCCAAAGTGATGATGACGATGACAGCAGTAGTAGCGACAGCAACAAGAATAACAAGGACAACGACAGCGACGATGACGATAACGACAGTGAAGACAGTCAAAGTGATAGCGATAGCGACAACAATAACCAAGCTACAAACGATGACCAAAGCACTGACTCCACTGATGAGGATGACTAATAGGGGTTAGGTATCGATGCAAAAAAAGAACAAAATTATTATTGCGGTTATTGTAGTTCTCGTAATTATCTTTGGGGGCGGCTCCTTCTACGCTAGCCATTCTGTTGCGCGCCACGTTCCGGGGCATGTTTACCAATATACGTCTGTTTCAGGAAACCAGAGCGCCTACATGACCTTTGCAAAAAGCGGTGATGAAGTGGTCGTTACCTCAAGTAAATCTAAGGCACTAAAAGCCAACGATAGCCAGAGTGACTTTGAGGACGTTTACCATAGCGAATCCAAGCAGGGGACCTGGAATTACAGCGCAAAGGGCAGTAAGCTGACCCTTTCCAAGAGCCAGGATGGCAAGGTATCGCTGTGGCAATATAATCATGTCTTAGCACTCGGCAAGAAACTACATTCCAGCAGCTTTACTTACCAGATTGCCAATGCTGGTCAGGGGGTTGACCACAAGTCCACTTCCTTTAAGCAAATTGAATAGCCGTGAAAAAATTAACCGTCTACCCTTTAAATACGGGGGTAGGCGGTTTTCCTATTTTGTAATCCGTGATAATTCTTTTAAAACAAGTGGGAATCGAGTATAACCATTAGCGCCCAAGAAGTGGCCACCGGTTGCCTGGACAATCAGTTTGGCACCGAGTCGGTGGGCAACTTCAACACTGCCCTTATAGGGGGCAATCGGGTCATCCTTTGCCGTAATGACCGTTGCCTGTCCAACCTTTGGAGCAACCTTCTGGTAGTCGAGCTTGGGCTGAACGAAGCTGTTCAGCTGGGGATACATTGGGAGCGGCTCATCAAATGCCCCCACCAAAAGAAGGCGGGCATCATGTAGGTCGTGCCGTTCCACAAAGCGGAGGGCACTGATGCAGCCCAAGCTGTGGGCGATAAGGATTACGCCATCTTGAGCGGGCACCTGCTGGTCAATCGCATCCGCCCACTCCTGGGGGTCCGGGGTAAACGGGTTTGGCAACATGATGCGGTCAATGGCGATAGTCGGCTTGGCAACCTGTTCTAGCCAGGGAAACCAGTCGTCATTCCGTGTCGATGTTCCGTGAATTAGGTAGGCTTTCTTCATTACAAACGCACCTCTTTGAAATTGATTTTCCTTCCATTATAAGCAAAATGGCTCTCTAACCGCTAGCAGAAGGCAGTTAGAAAGCCATTTTTATACATTTAGTGCATCCGCTTCTGGTCCATTCGTTTAACCAAGTAGAGGATCGGCAGACCGACGATGACAATCCCAATGAACAGGACCACGCCGGCAAAGTCATTAACGATTTCACTAGCGAGGACGAACACCCCACCGGCGATAGCAATAATTGGAATCCACGGGTACAGCGGCGTACTGAACGGCCGGGGCTCCTTGTTCCGGTGTCGTAGAATGAAGATGCCGAAGAAGGCTAGGAGGTAGAAGCAGTAAACGGTGAAGACGCAGAGGTCCGACAGGTGGTCAGGATCAAAGAAAATCATCATGACGGTAGCCAAAACAATAATAAACATGGTAGCAACAACTGGCGACTTTCCCTTAGGCGTAACGTAAGCCAGGTAACGCGAGAATGGTAGGTCGCCTCGTTTAGCCATTGCGTAGACGATCCGGGGGAAGGTGATCATTTTACCGTTCAAAGTCCCCATCATCGAGATGATAATCCCGGCCGACAGTAATTTACCACCGATGTTCCCAAAGGCTTTTACAGCCAGGTAGGCTGTGGCGTTTTCACCCAAGCGGTGAATCTGGTTAACGGGGAGGAACTTGATGATTCCGATAGTGATCAGGGTGTAAATGATCAGCACCGCAGTAATCCCGACGATGATGGTCTTTGGTAACAGCTTCTGAGGGTTCTTCATTTCGCCACCGAGGTTGGCAATTAAAATCCAGCCATCGTAACCGAACAGGGTCGCCAGGACCGCAACCCCAAAGCCACCGGTTGCCTGGTGGACCTCAGTGACGGTTTGGCCAAAGGCATCCTGGTGCCCCCAGAAGAGCCCGAAAATGATGATGGCCGCGATTGGAATCATTTTTCCGGCCGTGGTAATGATTGCAAAGATTGCCCCTACCTTGTTTTCAAAGAGGTTCATGATCCCAATTGCCAAAACGGTAATGAAGGCAAGCGGCACCCGCCACTGGGCTCCTAGGCCAAAGAAGTTAGCCATCAGGATACTCATGAAGCCCGCGACCGAGGCGATAATGGCGGGCCCGTAAACAATGACCTGCATCCATCCGGCTAAAAAGCCAAGGATTCTTCCGTAAATATTTTCAATGTAGACGTACAAGCCCCCGGTGTAGGGCATCTGGGACCCAATTTCCGCTACAGTCAGGCCACCAGTCAGGGTGATAATCCCCCCAAAAACCCAGGCGGCAATGGCCATGGTCGATGTTCCGGCGCTATCAAGAACTGAACCCTGCTTGAAAAAGATCCCGGAACCGATAATGGTCCCCACAACGATCGAGATTGCCGACCAGAAACCAAGCGACCGCTTTAAATCATCGTTTGTCTGCTGATTCTTCATTCCAATTCCTCCATTTCCGTATTGACCAAAACAAAAACCCGGCCACGCTTAGTCAGATGGTGCTTGCCAAATGACTAAGTATGCCCGGGCCCATTGTTAAACCTGTTTGATGACACACTAAAATCACTCAGCCCCGAGTAGAACTAGAGACTGAGGAGGAAGATTGTTGATTTACTTGCTGAATATATGTCAAAGTCATAATTGCTAAATCCTCCTGTGTATCTTTAATGTAAATTAGAATACCATTAGAATGATAAAAATGCAACATAATTTGCGACTAGTTTTATCATAATTTGCCAAATTTTTCGCTAAGTTCTTGAACAGGGCACGCGTCTGTTAAACGTGTTATAATGAAAACGTCAATTAGGCGCCTTTTCGTTTACCCTGAATAAGGAGGAATTTTTTATTCATAGTAGCAAAATTGTCAGACGGTTAAAGAGAATTGCTTTAATAGTAACGTTGGGTGGCCTTTTGTTCGGGGTCGACACCGGGGTAATCAATGGTGCCATCCCCTACATGGCCTCGCCACAGCAGCTGAACCTAACCCCTGCAGAGGAGGGACTGGTAACTTCTGGCATCACGCTAGGAGCGGCCATCGGGGCCCTGGTTATTGGTAAGCTAGCGGACCGCTATGGTCGTAAGAAAATGCTGGTTTGTCTAGCCCTGATATTTTTCATGGGGACGCTGATGTGCTCCGTGGCGCCCAACGCTATTTTTATGATTGTCTTCCGTTTTCTGCTGGGTCTAGCAGTTGGTGGTGCCTCTGTGATTGTTCCCACCTACCTAGCCGAGCTATCAACGGCGACGTTGCGGGGACGGCTAGTAACTCAAAATGAGCTGATGATCACGGGCGGCCAGCTGCTGGCCTTCACGGTCAACGCGGTTTTGGGGAATTGTTTCCCTCACGTTGGCAGCATCTGGCGGTACATGATTGCCTTCGGAATGATCCCGTCCATCTTACTCTTTATCGGAATGTGGCGGGTGCCAGAATCGCCCCGCTGGTCAATCATGGTGGGGCACCAAGATAAGGCCCTGCAGACTTTGGAAACAATTCGACCGAGTCGTCAGCGGAGTTTACACGAGATTCAGAGTGTGGAAAATACGCTGAAGCGTAACCGGATGGCCCGGCACGCCACCCTCCACGACTTGAGTCACCCCTGGGTTCGCAACCTGGTCCTAATTGGTGTTGGCCTAGGAATTGTCCAGCAGTTTGTCGGTATCAACATTATGATGTATTACGGGACAAGTATCCTGATGAAGGTAGGCTTTGGTCACCAGGCTGCTCTGATTGCTAACATCGGTAACGGTCTAACTTCTTTTATCGCTACGGCGGTGGGGATGCAGATGATGTACACGGTTGACCGGCGGAAGATGCTTCTTACTGGAATCACCGGTACGGCCGGTTCGATGACCCTCATCACCATGGCAATCCTTTTGATGAGTAATTCACCGTTGTTGCCATACATTGTGATTTGCTCAACGATGGCCTTTTTGGCCTTCTTTCAGTCCTGTGTTTCCCCAACGACCTGGGTACTTCTGTCGGAGATCTTTCCCCAAAGCCTGCGGGGCCTGGGAATGGGCATCTCGACCTTTGCATTGTGGCTGGCGAACTTCTTTGTGGGCTTCACCTTCCCAGTCATGATGGCCCACTGGGGTGGCAGTGGAACCTTCGTATTCTTCATTGCCTGCAATATTCTTTCCCTGATTTTTACAGCGATTTTTGCGCCCGAAACTCAGGGGAAGACTTTGGAGCAGATTCAAGCAGAGTTACGGAATAAGGCAATGGCCAAACACCACCACTAGCACCACCACGAGTTGCCAAATTACTTAGGAAATAGGTACCAAAATTAAAAAATGAAATGAGACAGAACTAGCTTGCTAGTTCGTTTTTCGACGCAAAGTAGGTCTTTAGAAAGCACAAAAGGAGCTCTAGCGTTCGAATTTTCCGAACGCTAGAGCCCCTTTGTGTACTGCGGCTGCAGCATTTCCTTTTTTAAGCTGCTGGGGCCTTAGCTAGCATCGGTTCTGCCAGGTTGGCCTTGAGCCACTGGGTGAGGGGCCCCATGAAGAGGGCCGTTATGACAGTGCCAATTCCCAGTGTAACGTTGAAGGCAAAACCAACAAGAACACAGATGCTGTCGGTGATGATCCGGCAGTACTTGAACGGTAGCAGGCGGTACTTATAGGCCGCAATCAGGGCAATGGCGTCGTAGGCCGAAACACCGAGGTCTGCGGTAAAGTACAGGGCAGCAGCCAAGCAGGTGAAGACGATTCCAGCGGTCATTAAGCCGCCCCGAGCAAGTAGGCCAGGATGGGGAAGCAAGATGTCCAGCAGGTTATGCATCAAATCGGCAGCCACCCCGGTTAAGAAGAGGTTAATTAAGGTCGCAATCCCAATGTAGTGCTTGTGAAGTATGAAGACGAGGGCTAACAGGATCCCCGTCAGAATGAGGTAAAAGGTTGAGTAGGTTGAACTGAAAATATTCGCAATCCCCGTCACAAAACAAGTGAAGGGGTCCACCCCGAGATTGGCTTTTTGCAACATCCCCACACAAAAGCCACACAAAACTACTCCACAAAAGGCCATCATAATTCGCCGTGCTTGATACATAAGTCCACCTCCGCAAAAATTCATTCAAAATTAATCATATCAAAATGATTGTAGCGCTTACATTGCAAAAATAAATGATTGGATGTGGGATGAATTGCACATTTTGTGGACTAACAAGAGTCAATATCGCTAGATAATATAAGACGGCCGTTTGCGTTCGGATTATTTCGAACACAAACGGCCGTTACACTACCTGATTTCGTTATTTCAAATGCGAAAAGTGGATGAAGGTATTAAACTTCCGGAAAGGGATTGCCTGCAAGAAGGTGGTGAGCAGGATCAATAAAGAGCCACAGACCGCCGCCAGTGTGAGGCGGGTCCCCAGTAGGGTCACCGCGAGTAGGGTGGCCACCAGGGGCTCGAAGGCACTTAAAATTCCCGTAGCTGCCGGTGAGATGTACCGAATGCTCTGCAAAAAAAGGGTGTAGGCAAACATCGTGCCCCCAATGACGATGTAAGCGATGAGGGTCCAATCCCAGACGTCCAAGTGCGGCAGTGGGGTGGTTACCAACCACGGCAACAGGAGGACCCCACTGATCAGCATCGCTAACCCGCAGACAATCAGAGCATCGAACTTCTGGAGCAGGGGCCGGGGCAGCAGCGTGTAGAGGGCTGCGGCGACCGCACACCAGATTCCCCAAAAGAGGGCTGGTGGGGTTAAAGCCAGCTGGTTCAGGTGGCCGCCCGTTGCCAAAAAGAGGGTCCCTACCAGGGCAATCAGAATGCTGATGCAGTCCAGTCGCCGGGGCCACTGACGGTTGGCAAGGGCCAGCCAGAGGATGATGAAGACTGGCTGGAGGTACTGGATGACGGTCGCGGTGGGTGCGTTACTGTACTTGATTGCCAGAAAGTAGGTTAACTGGGAGTTCATCATCCCCAGGACCGCAAATAGGACCAGAAACTTCAGGTTGAAGCGACTGCTAACCACCTGCTTGACCTGGTGGGGGGATTTAACCAGGCTCCACAGGGTGAGGAGGACGCCGGCCACCAGGAGGCGGATACTAACCAGCCAGGTATTGGAAATCGTGGTGGTGGAAAAGAGGTACTGGGCCGCGGCTCCCGAAATCCCCCACAGAGACGCTCCACCCGCGGCCAGCAGGATTCCCTTCGTTTGCTTACTCATCTAATCAGCCTCCTCAATAGTTTTCCAGCAATATAACATTTATTAGCAGGAATTTGAACCCAGTTATGACCAGAAAGTACTTTCTTTAAGCAGCCCCAGCTTTGAAGTATAATTTAAATAAGTTTGGACAAAAGGAGTGACTGAAATGCGGTCAGTTAAAATTGGGGGAACAAATTGGCAGGCGTCTAACGTGGCCCTGGGAATTATGCGGATGGGGACCCTTCCCGTTGAGAAATGCGCCGCAGCCTTGCAGGCGGCCCACGAAGCCGGGATCAACTTCATTGACTCGGCAGACATCTATGGTAATGACCCCAAATTAGGACGGGGTTCTTCGGAAATCCACTTTGGCCAGGCCTTTAAGCGTAGTGATCTGTCCCGGGAGGACTTCTTTATCCAATCAAAGGGGGGCCTGTATGCTGACGGGAACCAGATCACCCGCTACGATTCGTCGAAGGACCACCTGATTTCTGCCGTTGACGGAATCCTCCAGCGGATGGGGATCGACTACCTGGATTCCTTTGTGATCCACCGGCCGGACCCACTGATGGACCCAGACGAGATTGCGGCGGCCTTTGATGAACTCCAGGCTAGCGGCAAGGTGCGCCACTTTGGTGTTTCCAACTTTAACCCGGCCCAGATTGACCTCCTCCAGGCGTCCCTTGACCAACGCCTGCTGGTTGACCAGCTCCAATTCGGTCTCAAGCATACCGGGATGATTGACTTTGGCCTCCATACCAACATGACCGATGACGGGGCTACCAACCGTGATGGTGGCCTCCTCGAATATTGCCGCCTCCACAAGCTGACCATCCAGACCTGGTCGCCATTCCAGTACGGGACCTTTGCCGGGACCTTCATTAATAATGAGCAGTTCCCACAGCTGAACGCGGCCCTGACCAAGCTAGCTGATAAGTATCAGGTTTCGAAAAACGCCATTGCGGTGGCCTGGATTCTCCGCCATCCGGCCCATATGCAGGTCCTGATTGGCACCATGACCCCGGCCCACATCATCGATAGTGCCGCTGGCAGCGATGTCCAGTTGACTAAGCAGGAGTGGTACGACCTCTACCTGGCCGCTGGGAATAAGCTACCATGATAATGCAAGATTACCAGCATTTTTACCAAAGGATCAGTGCCCCCATCAGGAAGCACCCGCGGCAGGTCACCGTGTTACGCCTGACTAACCGTGCCATTGAGGTCCTCATGTACCTGGCCTACTTGGGAATGGTCGGCCAACAGGTCTGGACCCGACACGGGGCGGCTTGGTCAATCATCGTGGTGCCGGGAGTGGGCTTTGTACTCGTGAGCCTGGCCCGTAATTTTCTCAATGTCCCCCGGCCGTACGAGCAGTGGACGCTTTGTCCCTTGATCAGCCGGGAGAAGACCGGTGATTCCTTTCCCAGTCGTCACGTTTTCTCGGCCATGACGATTGCCATGGTGGCCTACCGAGTCTGGTGGCCACTTGGCATATTTTTGGTGTTTTTAACGGTCCTTTTGGCCCTGATTAGGGTCGTCGGTGGTGTTCACTACCCCAAAGATGTCCTCGCCGGAATGGCGGCCGGGCTCGTCTGCGGAGCCCTTTTGTGGTTATTTTAGGAGAAAAAATGGATAAACAGACGGTATTTAAAAACGCAATTCTAAATGGCCTGTACAGCCAGGACTATCCCGGCCACGAGCTGTTGACGCCCCAACTGCTGGCCAATACCCAGGCGGGGACTATCTGGCAGGTGGTCCAAGACGAGCTCCAGCACTGCCAGGGCTTTACATGGGCGGTGGCCTTTATCACCTTGGATATGCTCGTACCGTTTAAGGCGGTGATGGCCGACCTGGCTGACCAGGGGATCACAGGAACTATCCTAACTAGTGACTACCTGGGCTTCAACCGTCCCCAGGTGTTTGCGGAACTGGCTAAAATCCCGAACCTGACCGTTAAGATTGTTGATCAGGCGGGTTTTCACGCCAAGGGCTACCTTTTTGACCACGGTGATTTTCAGACTGTTATCGTCGGCAGCGCCAACTTCACCCGGGCGGCCCTCTTGCAGAACGTGGAGTGGGCGTTAAAGGTCAGCTCGCGGGAAAACGCTGGACTGACGGGCCAGGTCACCGCCCAGCTGGCCGCGTTAAACCGCCACAGCCAGTCATTAGACGTGGCCTGGTTGCAAGACTACCGGCAGCGGTGGCAGGCTCCAATCCGGCCAACCGTCAAGGTCAGCGAGCACCAACAACCAATCAAACCCAACCGGATGCAGCGTCCGGCTCTGGCCGCATTACATGAGCTGGTGGCAGCGGGCGCCCACCGAGGACTGGTCGTCTCAGCGACCGGGACGGGGAAGACTTACCTAGGGGCGTTTGCCGTCCGGAACTTTCGCCCGCACCGCTTCCTCTACCTGGTCCACCGGGAACAAATTGCCAAGAAGTCACTGCAAAGCTTTCAGCGGGTCATCGGGGGACCGGCCAGTGATTATGGCCTGCTGACGGGAAACCGTCATGATTGGGACGCCAAGTACCTCTTTGCAACCGTCCAGACCCTTAGCCAGCCGACCACCCTCAAACAGTTGGAGCCCGAGGCCTTTGACTACATCCTGGTCGATGAGACCCACCGAGCAGCGGCCCCTAGTTATCAGCGGGTTTTTACCCACTTCCGGCCGCAATTCTGGTTGGGGATGACCGCCACCCCGGAGCGGATGGATAAGCAGGACGTCTATGCGCTCTTTGACTACCACCTGGCCTACGAAATCCGCCTGAAAGCGGCCCTGGACGCGGGGATGTTGGCGCCGTTTCACTACGTTGGCATTCAGGACTACGAACGTGACGGGGCGGTGATCACCGAGACCAGTGACCTCCGCTACTTGGTGGCTGACCAGCGGGTCAAGTACATCCTGGACCAGATGGACTACTACGGCTACTGTGGCGATCAGGCCCGGGGGCTGGTATTTTGTTCCTGGCAGAAAGAAGCGCGTGAACTAGCGGTTAAATTCAGCGCAGCTGGGCACCCGGCAATTGCCCTGACCAACACGGATAATGGGGCCCGTCGCCAGTCCGTGGTCCACCAACTAGAAAGTGGTAAGATTGAGTACATCATTACCGTGGACCTCTTCAACGAGGGGGTGGACATCCCGTTGTTAAACCAGGTGGTCATGCTCAGAAACACCCAGTCAGCAGTTGTCTTTATCCAGCAACTGGGGCGGGGACTCAGAAAGTATCCGGGGAAGGAGTACGTAACCGTCCTGGACTTTATCGGTAATTACCAGAATAACTTCCTGATTCCCCTGGCCCTGAACCACGACACGAGCCGGCAGGTTGACCGGGCCCGCCAGGAAACACTCCTGCCGCCGGCAATTGGTGTGTCGACCATTAACTTCCGCCGGGTTGCGGCTGCCCGAATCCTCCAGTCACTCGAAAAGGTCAAGCTGGATTCGATGCACGAGCTCCGTCAGGCCTACCAGGACCTCCGTCACCGGCTGGGGCGGGTCCCGATGCTGGTGGACTTTTACCGCTACGGGTCGGTTTCGCCCCTGGTCTTCGCCGCCAACAGTCGATTAGCCAACTACGGTTCCTTTCTTCAAAAGGTCGGTGAGCAGGTCGAGCTGACGGCCGGTGAAAACGCGGTCCTGGCCTTCGTCACCAAGGAGCTTCTTAATGGCAAGCGGCCCCATGAGCTCGTTCTCTTGCAGCTTTTGCTGGCCGCGCCCGACCACCGTTGCAGTCAGGAGCAACTTAGCGCCGCCCTTCATGAGCGCGGGGCCTACGTGGACAGCAATGTCTTGCGGTCAATCGACGATATTCTCAGCCTGGCCTTCTTTGACGTCAAGGCCGGGAAGAAGACCAAGCGGGCGGTTTACGGGGGCCAGCCCCTCGTTACCCATCCCGACCTGGTGGATTACGCCTTCGCGCCCAGCTTGGCAGCCGCTTTGAAGCGTAATGCGCTTTTCCACCGGCTGTTTGAAGACGCCGTCGCCACCGGTCTAGCCTTGAGCAAGGACTACGACGCCCACCAGCAGTTCACCCTCTACCGCCAGTATGACCGTAAGGACGTCTGCCGGCTGTTGAACTGGCCCCTGGACGTCAGTGCGCCGATGTACGGCTACCGGGTCGGCGAGCGCGAGTGCCCGATCTTTATCACTTACCACAAGGACGACGACCAGCGGCGCAACGCTATTTATGACAACCAGCTGCAGAACGGCCAGTCCCTGCGCTGGTACACGCGGAGCCCCCGTCACCGCTCTTCGCCGGAGGTCCAACGCCTCCTGTCCGGGAAGGTCAAAATCCACCTTTTTGTCAAACGCAGCGATGCGGTGGGGAAGCAGTTTTACTACCTGGGCCCGGCTAAAATTCAACCAGGTTCGGCCAAAGAAGAGAAACTGGGGGCCAAGCATAAGCCGGCGGTCGGCATGAACCTGGTCCTGACCCATCCGCTGGCAACGCGGCTGCGGCGCCTCCTATTTGAAAAGTAAAAGCAAGCAGGAATTTCTGCTTGCTTTTTTAGCATGTTGCTTATATACTTAGTTACATAAGTAATTAACCAAATAACTAACGAAGGGGAGGTGCTCCTGTGCAGTTACAATTTGACGAGTCCGCACCGCTGTACCAGCAGATTGCGGCTCAACTAGAAGAGATGATCTTCACCGGCGGCTTTACGGAAGGCAGCCAGATCCCGTCGACGACCCAGCTTTCGGCCCAGCTCCACATCAACCCGGCGACCGTCCTGAAGGGGATGAACCAATTGGTTTCCAAGGGCCTGGTTGAAAAACGCCGGGGTCGGGGAATGTTTGTAGCGCCGGGCGCGCAGGACAAGATCATGCAGGCACGTAAGGACAGCTTTTATAACGACTATATCAAGCGACTCTTAGTTGAGGCCCACAAACTGGGAATCACGAAAGAGCACTTACTAGAACTAATTGAGCGAGGCGAAAACGATGGAACAATTACACATTGACCACATTACCAAACGGTACGGCCACCAGGTAGTTTTAGACGACCTGTCATTTGACCTGGCACCGGGAAAAATTTATGGCCTCTTGGGACGCAATGGTGCGGGGAAGTCGACCTTATTAAACATCATCACCAGCCGGATCTTCCCGACCGCGGGGACAATCAAGCTCGGAGACCAGGATGGCCGGGACAACGATGCGGTCTTAGGGCAGTTTTACCTGATGAGTGAAGCTAACTTGTACCCGAAGCGGACAACGGTACGGCGGATGTTTGACATGGCCGACGAATCATACGGGGGCTTCGACTACCAGAATGCGGACCGCCTGCTCAAGGAGTTTGGTGTACCAAGCACCGCCCAGCTGAGTAACCTCTCAACGGGCCTGCAGACCGCGGCCAAGCTGACCGTAGCCCTTAGTGTAAACGCCGCTTTTATTCTCCTGGATGAGCCCGTCCTGGGGCTGGATGCCAACCACCGGGAGGTTTTCTACAAGGAACTGATCAAGACCTACCAGAATAAGCCTCGGACCTTCGTCTTATCGACCCACCTGATTGATGAAATCCAACAGGTTGTCGAGCACGTCTTCATTATTGATGACCACCACCTGGTCGAAGAAGGGGACGTCCAGGCAATGCTGGACAAGGCCTACGCAATCAGTGGGCCGACCAAGGACGTTGACGAATACACGAACGGCCTGCGGGTCCTAGCTCAAGATGAGCTGGGTAACGTCAAGACGGCTTACGTTTACGACCAACTTGACGACCAGCGGGTACTTCCGGACCGGGTTAAGATTGGTCACTACGACCTGCAACACTTGTTTATCTACTTAACGAATGGGGGTACGAACAATGAGTAACGCAAAGATGAAAATGGTGACGACCAACGTCTTCCACCGGCTGGGGGTGGGCATGGCGATTACCCTAGCCTGGGTGATTGGCGTCGAGGTCCTGGTCAGCCTGGCCGGGTTAATTTTCAACCATAATGTGGAATCGTTTCTGGTCACCCTCCGCGGGATTCCGGGGAACTTGACCTTCTTTATCTCGGCGGTATTGATGATCTACTTCCTGATCACCCCCTACGTGGACTTCAAGTGGGCAATCCAGAACGGTATTTCCCGGAAGACGATGTGGCGGGGGCGGTTTGTGGCCCTGTTTTTGGCAACCTTAGTGATTTACGTGGTCGACGAGTTGCTGGCCTTAACCAACCACCCCTTCCCGGGAGCGGGGACGCTTCTTGAGCATTTTCTGACCCTATTGACGGTCACCCTGACCTTCCAGGCGGTCGGTAACGGCTTTGGTATCCTGAGCCGGCGGTGGAAGTGGATCGTGGGGATTGGCCTTCCCGTCGCCCTGATCATTATCATGTGGGCGATGGCGGGCCTCTTGATCAAGCTGCTGGAAGTGGGCTTCATTAGCAACCATAACGACCAGTGGATTGGGGTCTTCGGTAACCCGGTGGTCCCTTGGGTTATCTGGCTGATCTACTTTGTGATTATCCTCTTCTTAACTAAGGTCTTTAACGACCGCCTCCAGTTACGGCGGGACTAATTAAAAAAGCGCTTCTGTGAAACATCAACTGTTTCACAGAAGCGCTTTTCCTAGTGCGCCCGGCATGGGTATTAGCTAGGTGGTGAAAGTCCACTATGGGCCGTAGTAGTCGGAACCATGAGCCGAGGACAAGGGTGTCCGCTGTGAGGTGGAATCTGAAGGAAGTCTAAGGCAAAGTGCTGCACCGATGAACAAGAAGTAGCTATAAGGCTGAGAGTAACTGGATAAGGTTGCTAGACAAACTAAAGTCCAATACTACTCGAAGTTGCTTTCAGTAAAGCTAACGGTGACATGGTACGAAAGTTAATATTCTTACCCGGGGAGATCTGACCTACACGTTTCCGACAAGAGGAATGAATGAAATTCCACAGAAGCAAGCATAGCAGTGATGTTGTGTTGAGTAAGCCAGAAGTCAGCCGAGGTCATAGTAGTCTAATTAATTAGATGAAGGACCGAACGACAATAACTTATAACTTATATCGGAGGTGTAATCAGGTGCGACAATCGCAGAAAACAGAACCACAAGCTGACCGCTTGTCGAGGATAGGTTTGGAAAACCGAAAGTACACAAGGGCGCGTAGTACCGATTATGGTGAAGGTAAAGGTATGAGTGTCACTATCCAAGACCAAGTCTTGGACCGCAATAACCTGAACCAGGCTTATTTGCGAGTTAAGAGAAATAAAGGAGCAGCGGGCATTGATGATATGACTGTCGATGGCCTCCTGCAATATCTTAGAGAAAATAAAACGGAGTTAATCACCAACCTACGTGAAGGCAATTATAAGCCAGTACCGGTTAAACGAGTGGAAATTCCCAAGCCCAACGGTGGAGTGAGAAAACTAGGGATACCAACGGTAGTGGACCGCATGGTCCAACAAGCAGTTGCCCAAGTGCTCACGCCAATCTTTGAGCGTATTTTCTCGGATAATAGTTTTGGCTTTCGCCCTCATCGTGGAGCCCAAGACGCAATCGCAAAGGTAGTTAAACTATATAATCAGGGATATCGAAGAGTAGTCGACTTAGACCTGAAGGCCTATTTCGATAACGTCAACCATGATTTGATGATTAAGTACCTCCAACAATATATTAATGACCCATGGACGCTAAGACTTATCCGCAAGTTTTTGACTAGCGGGGTCTTAGATCATGGGCTTTTCGCTAGGAGTGACAAAGGAACGCCGCAAGGTGGACCATTATCACCATTACTGGCGAATATTTACCTAAATGAGTTGGATAAAGAGTTGACCAGACGTGGCCATCACTTTGTACGCTATGCGGATGATTGTAATATTTATGTTAAAAGTCAACGGGCGGGAGAACGAGTAATGCGCAGTATTACCCATTTTCTCGAAAAGCAATTGAAGGTTAAAGTTAATCCAGATAAAACTAAAGTTGGTAGTCCCCTAAGATTGAAGTTTCTTGGCTTTTCACTAGGTGTAGACCGTAACGGTGCCTATGCCCGACCGGCCAAGCAATCACAAAAGCGAGTTAAGCAAGCACTAAAGCTGTTAACAAAGCGCAATCGGGGAGTATCCATTGAGCAAATGTTTGAGGAAATTCATCGCAAAATGCGGGGTTGGCTTCAATATTACTCAATTGGGAAACTGACTGGCTTTATTCAACGACTTGACCAGTGGTTAAGGGCGCGAATAAGGCAATATATCTGGAAGCAATGGAAGAAATTCAAAACTAAGATTACTAACTTACAAAGGCTCGGATTGTCTTATCGTGATGCATATGTCTTCGCTAGTACCCGTAAGGGCTACTGGCGAACCGCACACAGTAAGACTTTGAGTTATTCTCTAACAAATAGAAAACTGGAGCACCTTGGACTAATAAATATGTCCAAGACGCTCCAGTCAATTCAAAGTGATTAAGTTGTCGAACCGCCGTATACGGAACCGTACGTACGGTGGTGTGAGAGGTCGGTAATTGAACTAATCAATTACCTCCTACTCGATTACTAAAACGAGCAAATTTAAGCCGGTGATCAAGGCGACCAAGAGGTAACAAACCACGGTCTGCCAGGGCCGGTTAACGTGCTCCTTCATCAGGCCCCGGTTGCCGGTGATGGCAACGAGGGGAAAGAGAGTGAAGGGCAGGGCGATACTCAAGACGACCTGGGCGTAGATGATCAGCTGCTCAAACTGGGCCTCATCGAAGTGGATGATGAAGCCGATAATCAAAATTGGGATCAGGGTCACGAACCGGGTCAGCAACCGCCGCTTCCACAAGGGAAGGCGGATGTTGATGTAGCCTTCCATGACGATCTGCCCGGCCAGAGTCGAAGTGATTGATGAAATCAGCCCGGTGATCAGGAGGGCAAAGGCGAAGAGCCAGCTCATCAAGGGGCTGGCCAGCTTGCCAACGATGGCGGGGTTCTTCAGTCCGTAAAAGACATCCTGGAGGCTGGCGAGGTCACCGTGGTGGAAGAAAAGGGTCCCCCCAAGTACCAGCAGGAGGGCGTTGACAATCAGGGCGGCAACCAGGTGGATGACTGAGTCCCAGTTGGCAAAGCGGAGGGTCTCGGTTACCTGCTTAGGGTCGTGCTCGTCGTAGCGTCGGCTCTGGGCGAGGGCCGAGTGGAGGTAAATGTTGTGGGGCATGATCGTGGCCCCAATGATTCCCAAACTGAGGAGCAATTCGCGGTGGTTGGTCAGAATTACGGAGTGGGGCACAAAGCCCGCAGCGATGGCGGCCACTGCCGGATGGGCCCGGCAGACTTCCACGGCAAAGATTGTCCCGACCACCAGGATGGCAAAGAGGACAATAAACTCGATTCGCCGGATTCCAAAGCGGAGAAAGAGGAGGACGACCAAGACGTCGGCAATCGTCAGTAGGACCCCAAAGACAAGGGGAAGGCCAAAGAGGAGCTTCAAGGCGACGGCCGTCCCCACGACCCCGGTCAGGTCCGTCGCCATCATCGCCAGCTCGTTGAGTAGCCAGAGGACGATGCGGGTGGGCCGGTTAACCCGCCCGGCGATGGCCTGGGCCAGGTCGGTTCGGGTAACCACGCCCAGCTTGATTGACAGCGACTGCATCACCATGGCAATCAGGATGGACGAGAAGAGGACCACCAGGAGCTGGTAGCCGTAGCGACTGCCCCCGGAAAGTGAGGTTAGCCAGTTACCCGGATCCATGTAGCCCACCGCCACCAAGGCACCGGGGCCGCTGTAGGCGAGGAACTTTTGCCAGAAGGCGGATTCGTAGACGGTGGGAACCTTAACACTGCCGTTAATTTCGTCTAGACTTTTCTTCTTCATGCTTGAACCTGCTCCTTAACAAACTGGGCGATGAAGGATGCAAACGCCGGTTGGTCGTTTAGCGCCGGGACCACGTCGAGCTCTTGCCCGCCCGCTGCCCGGAAGGCCTGGTAGTTTTGGACCTGGTCTTCTTCAATAGTTTCCAGGCAGTCGGTGACGAAGGACGGTGTCGCAATCAGGATGTTACGCTTCCCCATCTGGACCTCCTCCATCAGGGTGTTCTTCAGGTAGGGCTTGAGCCAGGGCATCGGGCCGAACTTCGACTGGTAGACCATCTTGATCTGGTCGCTGGGGATGTCCAGCCGCTTGATGAGTTTCGCCGTGGTTCGCTCAGTTTCCTCCTTATAGGGGTCACCATGCTTGACCATTGAGACTGGGATCCCGTGATAGGAGATCAGCAGGCGGTCGTACGGCTTTTTCTACCAGGCTGTCTGGATCTGCTGGGCCAGGGCCGCGAGGTAGGCGGGTTCGTCCGCAAAACGGTCAATGACCTTGATTTTGGGGTCAACCGCCCGGACCTGGTCGATGATCGACTGGGTGGTGCTCTGAGTGAAGTGGGGGAAGAGGGATAAAACGGTGACGTGCCGACATTCCTGCTTCATTGCCGTCAACACATCAGCGATGCTAGGCTTTTCGTAGGTCATTGCCAGCCGGACGTCCCAGTCGGGCAGGCTTTTCTGCACCCGCCTGGCAAGCCGGTTGGAGTAGACAATCAAGGGGGAACCCTCTTTTAGCCAGCAGTCCCGGTAGAAGGTGGCCGACCGCCACGACCGCAGGGGAAGAATAATCACCTTTAGGATGGGTTGCCAAACCGCCCGCGGCATAGTGACGACGTTTTGATCGCCCAGAAATTCACTCAGGTAGTGCTTGACTGCGGGAGTCGTGGGGGCCGCTGGTGACCCAAGGTTAACCAATAGTAATCCATTTTCTTTCATAATTGATAATCCTCACTTAAAAATCAGTAGTTTCCAGATGATACCCAGCATGATGAAGAAAAATTCACTGACCAGAATCAGCTGGAGGTCAATCAGGACGTTAAAGAAGGTCGTGGCCTTATCGGGCTGGGTGACAAAGACCCTTGTTCGCTGGTAGACCAGGGGAATCGTCAGAAGACTGCCGAGGGCCCAGAGGGGAAGGTAGTGGGCAGCAACCGCAATCACGATGAAGAGGTAGCTCAACGCGTAGCAGGCGATCAGGACGGTAAGGGACTTTTTGTGGCCGATGTGGTAGACCAAAGTCCGCTTACCAATGGCGATATCTTCCTTGACGTCGCAGATGTTGTTACCGAGCATGACGTTGCTGATGACCAGGATGGCGGGCAGGGCGACCACCAATCCCTTGAGCCAGAAGTCGACGTCGAAGGTCGGCAGGTTATAGATGTTGATGTAGATGGCCAGGAGGGTGATGTTATAGCCCATGGTGATCCCGGATGCCGGTTCGCCGAAGGGGGTCTTCAGGATGGGGTGGTGGCCACCCGAGTAGGAGTAGCCCACCAGGAAGCTAAGAATTCCAATCAGCAGAAGGATCCAGCCGGCCTTGATGGTCAGGTAGATGCCGATGGCCGCCGATAAGATGGTGAGACCAGCGATAATTACCCGGGCCCAGGAAAGATGAATTTTAAAGTTAGCAATGATGTTATTATGGCTATTTATGGCGGCGGTAGTCGGTGTACTGGTTATGACCATTGACGGCCAGGTGAAAGCTGACCACGGCGATGAAGAGTAGGATCGTGTCCCCCAGGTTGAAGTGGTCGTAATAATAGTAGGCAAAGGCGCACCCAATCAGGTAAGGCAGGGCCGAAATAACCGTTGTCTGTGCCTGGACCAGGGCGGCAAATTGCTGGCGGTGATTAGGCATTTCCATAAGTAAAAGCTTCCTTTTCTAGTTACTGGTTTGCCGGGCTTTGAGGGCCCAGAGAATTGAAACGGTATCGATGACTTCCTGGAGCATGGCCCCCACGAAGGCGGGAATTGCCCCTGTGCAGGCAACCAGCATCAGGATGGTGCAGATGGCAATCCCAATCAGGACCGCCTGTTTAGCAATCCGGATCGTATCCTTGGAGATGGCAACGGCCTTGGCAACCCGGGCTAGGTTATCCTGGAGGATTACCAAGTCGGCAGTTTCGCTAGCAGCCGTCGACCCGTGGGCCCCCATGGCAATCCCGACGTCGGCAGTGGCGAGGGACGGGGCATCATTGACCCCGTCACCAACCATAAAGACGGGGTGGAAGTCCGGGGTGATCCCTTTTAAGGCGGCAATCTTATCTTGGGGAAGGAGGTCCGCCTTGACGGTCGTGATGCCCACCTGCTTGGCGACGGTTTGGGCGATTGCCCGCTGGTCCCCGGTGAGCATCATTAGATTATTCACGCCAAGGGCCTTCAGCCGTTCCATTGTTTCCTTTGCTTCGGGTCGGATGTGGTCTTCAAAGGCAATCGCCCCGTAGTACTTTCCGTCAACACTGACGTAGATGGCGGTGGTTGCCAAAGCGGCCTTGCCGTTGTCCGGGGCGGCAAAACTAAGCTTGCCGGCGCGGACCTGGTGGTCTTCAATTCTTGCCGTGATTCCCTTCCCGGTTGTTTCCTCCAGGTCGGCGACGGGCGCAAGGGAGATTTCGTGTTCCGTCGCGTAGGCCAGAAGGGAGCGGGCAAGAATGTGGGACGAGTCCTGCTCGGCGCTGGCTGCCAGGTGGAGGAGGCGTTCCGTCGTGATCTCAGGGGCGGGGATAACCCGGCTGACGGTCAGGTGGCCGTTAGTGATGGTCCCCATCTTGTCAAAGGCCCCGGTTCGGGCGCCGGCGAGTTTTTCAAGGACACTCCCTGTTTTGACAACGATCCCGTTTCGTGAGGCCCGACTCATGCCGGAGACCATTGCAACCGGGGCGGCCAAAATCAACGGGCAGGGAGAAGCAACGACCAGGACCTCCGCAAACCGGTGGGGGTTACCGGAGATTAGCCAGGCCAGGGCCGAGATAACGACTGCCGCAATGGTAAAGGGCACGGCATAGCGGTCGGCTAGGCGGACAAAGTGGGCCGGGGTGCTCTCCGCCTCCTTGACCAGCTTGACTAGTTGCTGGTACTGGCTATCCTTGGCCAGGTGGTTGACCTGGAGGGTGATGGCGCTGTTACCGTTAATTGAACCGGACATGACGGCGTCCCCATCCTGTTTAACCACGGGCCGGGCCTCACCGGTCAGTGAGGACTCGTCGAAGTCGCTATGACCAGCGACGATGACCCCGTCGACGGGAACGAGTTCGCCAGGTTTTACCACGATTTGGTCCCCAACCTTGACGGCCCCGACCGCTACATCGGTGATTTTCCCTTCTTTAATAAGGTGAGCATGTTGGGGCGAGTTGTCGAGGAGGGCCTTCAGCTCCGTGTTGGCCTTCTTAGCGGCGTAGTCCTCAAGGGCGTCACCCCCGGTCAGCATTACCAGGATGACCATGGCCGCCCAGTACTCACCGACGGCCAGGGTGGCAACGACGGCGAGAATAGCCAGGAGGTCGACCCCGTACTTGCCGGAACGGAGTGTTTTGACCATCCCGATGAACATCGTCAGGGCGATGATGGCACCGACGATGGTGACAATAACTTGCGCAAGAAGCGGGTAGTGGAGGCCGTATTGCAAGAAGACGGCAATGGCGGCGATGATGAGGATCACAGCGAGCTTCTGCTTATTGGAAAGACGTTTCATCTTTTTTTACTTCCCCTCAAATAATAAGAATTACTTCTATTATAATTGACTTTATAAGTGTGCGAAACGAAACTTAGCAAAAGCAGGGAACTACAGGATATTCATGGGTACGTTATTAATCTTATGATAAGTAAATACCCCATTGATATTATATGATAATCAAAAAGAATGGCAAAGACCCTGTGACAAGGAAATATATGTAATATCTAGGAGGACAGCAAGTTGAGAACCTATAAACGGGTAATCATGGTGGTTATCAGTGGTTTAGGAATTGGCCCTGCTCCAGATGCAGGGAAATTTATGGACCGGGGTGCCGACACGGTTGGCGACCTGAACGCCCATTTCCGGGCCCGCCTCCAGCTGCCGAACCTGAGCCGCCTCGGGCTGGCCAGGTTGCACCCGCTCTATCAAGCGGCCCCGGAGATCTTGGACCATACCCAGCAGTGGCGTATGCGGCCCCGGGCGGTGGGTAAGAGTAGGTTGGAAGGCTACTGGGAGCTACTTGGTGTGCCCACAACGACGGAATTGACAGCCCTGCCGCGGGGCCTGGCACCGGAGCTTATCCAGGAAATCGCGCGCTTTGCCGGCCACCCGGTCCTCGTTAACCGGCCATACAGCCGGCCCCGCCTGCTTCTTGACTGGGGTACAAGGGCAGTTGCCGCTGGTGCAATCCTGGTGGCAACCAGTGGGGGCGCGGACCTGGTGCTGACAGCCCACGAGAATTTGGTCCCACCCCCGGAGCTGGAACGAGTCGGCCACTTTGCCCGGGACCTGCTTGACTGCCAGGCAGGGCTCCGGATTGGCCAGGTGGTGACGGTCCCGTTTACTGGCCGCACCCCCGTTGACTTTACCTACCGGTTGACGGACCGGCATGAGTATAACATGGCAGTGCCCCACGCCACCCTCCTTGACCAGCTAAGGGCGGCGGGAATTTACGTGAATACGGACCCACAAACGTTGACGGAAAATGGCCTGCAGGTTGTTCAACTAGGGAAAGCCGCAATGGCGGGTGAACGCCGTGATCCGGAAAAGATGGGGCAGGCCCTGATGGCGGCCGACGCGCGGCTCGGGGAGATTATCCCCCAGGTGACGAACCAGGATCTTCTGGTGGTGACCGCCGACTATGGCGCCGCCCCGGACTTTCCAGGGGACGGGCCAACCCGGGAGTGGCTGCCCCTACTGGTCTACTCACCATTAGGGGACGATTGGCGGTGGACGCCCCGGTTACTGGGGGATATTTCAATAATCGTTAAAGATAGCTTTGGTTTAAAATAAAAAAGGCCCCCAAGACAGGGACCTTAATAACATAGGAAAAGAAGGGATCTTAATTACTATGAAAATCGTCGTGATCACAAGCAGTGCCCACGTCAACGGCGCTTCAACATACCTCGCCGACCAGTTCATTGAGGGGGCAACGGACGGGTACAATGATATTTACCACTACAATGCCGTTGACCACCAGAATAACTTCGTAATGGTTGATGAGGATAACCAGGCAATTAGCCAGCATGACGACATCGACCACCTACTCGACAAGATCAAGGCGGCCGATCTGGTGGTAATGGTTACGCCCCTCTACTACTTTGGGATGAGCTCACTACTCAAGACCATCGTGGACCGCTTCTATGACTATAACAATGAACTGAGGGGTAATAAGCAGGCGGTCATGATTGCGACCGGGGCGGGTTCTGTCAACACGGCCTTTGACTCCCTGAAGATTCACTACAAGCAGATCATTGATTACATGCACTGGATCAATGCCGGAGCAATCTGGGACTTGAAGGCGCTGGCACACCCCGCAATTGATAGGTACGGCCAGGAAGCCTTTAAGCTAGGGCAAAAGTTTACCGCCGGGAATTAAAGTAAAAGGCGAGGACAATCAAGACAATCAAAATGATAATTGCCAGGCGGGGATCAGCTTTGAAGAGTTCGTGCATGGCATGGATCTGACCGATGCCCAGGGGTAGGTTGAACATTTTGCTTCCTCCTTATGGTCTTAGACCAACTATTTCTTGTGCTTCATCATCTTCCGGTATTCCGCCCGGGTCATGTGCTGGTCATCTTCCTCGGGGAACTTGACTTCCAACGTGTCGGCTGCTTGACGGTCAGTCGGGGCAGTCGGTCCAACCTGGCTCAGCATCCGCAAGGTGTCCACGGCCCGGTCGTGGTTTTCCTGGACGGTGGCCATCAGCTGCCGGTTCGGTTGGTCGTCATTTTGCATGGCGGTCAGCTGCCGCTGGGTTGTTTCAACAATTGACTTGAGTGAAGCAATTGTTCCCATAATATCGTTATTCATAATCATTCTCCTCGTTAAGTTCGTTACAAATTAATATTATATGGTGAATTGGACTAAAAGGATAGGAAATTGGACCGGGAAGGACGAAATTTAGTAAATTATCGAACATAAGATGAACCGCTTTCACCTAGTCGTTATATAAGTGAAATCACAATATTTAAGTGACAAAAGCATTGTTAATCGTTAGACTTTTTAAAATATTTTTACGTTTTAGTAAAAAATGTTGCAATTGTAAAGCCTACCATGATGGGAGTTGCGACGGGTGAGTTGTAAATAGTTAGTGAAAGACTATTGTTACAAAGGTTGTAATATTGATAAATAGCACATATAATTAGTTTGAGCCTAGGAATTCTACTGAAACTTGAAAGTATGAAGACAGACTGATCCCTTGGTATCACAGGGCATATTTTAATTAATTTAACCATTTAGCTTTCAAGTTTCAGGTTCTACTATCTAATCGAACATAATTGATTTCTGGGCTATATATACTTAATTATTTTATTTTTTTATAGGGGGATTCTTTTATGAAGAATAATGCATTGCATTATAAGATGTACAAGGCTAAGAAGAACATCGTCTTTGCTGGCCTTGCTACTACCGCCGTTTTGGCTGGCTTGACTCTGTCTAACGTCAACAATACCGCTTCCGCCGATGCTACTTCTGGTGCAGCTATTACTGCAACCTCTACTGCAAGCGACGCTAACAACGGTTCTGCTGCTACCTCTGGTGCTACTTCTACTGCTACCTCTGGTGCTACTTCTAACGCTACCTCTGATGTAGCTTCTGACGCCGTTTCTGACGCTAATGCTAAGGTTACTAGTGCTAACGCTGCTAACTCCAGCGCTATTGCTACTAACTCCGCTGCTGTTAAGAGCGACGCTGAAAACCCTGTTCCTGCTTCCAGCAACACCACTGAGCCTAAGGCTGCGGTTTCCGAAGCTAACCAACTGACTAGCCAAGCTAAGCAAATCACTGACAACACTGCTACCGCTTCTCAAAACTTGAGCAACGCTAACGCTACCCTTGCCAGTGCTTCCGCTAACGTTACTAGCGCTACTGCTGCTTACTCCGCTGCAAAGCAAGCTGCTGACGCTGCTTCCTCTAACGCTAACATCGCTGCTGCTGCTTACTCCGACGCTAAGAGCGCTGCTGAAGTTGCTAACTCTGCTGCCGTTGCTGCTCAACAAAAGGCTAACGCTGCTGGCCAAACCTACACCACTGCTTCTGACGCCCTGGTAAAGGCTAACAAGGCTGCTGCTGACGCCCAAGCTGCTGCTAACGCTGCTGGTCAAAAGCTTGAAGAAGCTAAGGCTGCCTTAGAAAAGGCTCATGATGCTAACGTTACTGCTATCAACAACTACAACGCTGCTAAGCAGGCCGTTGCTGACGATCAAACTACATATAATAATAATCCTGCTGTTCAAAACTATGTTTCTGCTCAAAATGCTTACCAAGCAGCTAAGGAAGCTGAAGATGCTGCTGTAGCTACCTACAAGAAGGCACATGCAGATTGGCAAGCAGGTAACATTAGTGATGTAGAATGGAATCAAGCACAAGATGCATGGTCAAATGCTGTTGATAATTATGCTACTGCAGAACAAAATATGACTAATGCAAAGCCAGAAAATGCTTACCAAGCAGCTAAGGAAGCTGAAGATGCTGCTGCAGCTGCCTACAAGAAGGCACATGCAGATTGGCAAGCAGGTAACATTAGTGATGTAGAATGGAATCAAGCACAAGATGCATGGTCAAATGCTGTTGATGCATATGCTACTGCTGAAAAGAACTACAACGACTACAAGGATGCTGTTGCAAAACTTAATGATGCACAAAACGCTCTTAAGGGTGCTCACCACGAAGTAATCGTTGCACGGAACAACTACAAGAAGGCTGCTGACGCTGTTAAGGCTGCTCAAAAGGCTTTCGACGACGCACGGAACGCTGAAACTGCTGCTGACGATGCCCAAGCCGTTGCTCAAGAAGCCTTCAACAAGGCTCAAGCTGCCTTCAATGTAGCACGGAACGCCGAAACTAAGGCTGACGATGCTGCTAAGGCTGCCAATGACAAGCTGGCTGACGCAACAAAGGCTTACGATGACGCTGAAAACGCTCTGACTAAGGCTGACGATGCTGTTGAAGCTGCTAACCAAGACGTTCTGACGGCTAACCAAAACCTGAAGGACGCTCAAGCTAACGTTGACGCTGCCCAACAGGTTGTTAACGAAGCTGCTGCTAACGCTGCTAAGGCTTCCCAACTTCTTCAACAAGCCCAAGACTTACTGAAGAACATTGACTGGAGCCAAAACAACAATGGCAACAACGGTAACAACAATAACAACACCAACAATGGTAACCAAAATAACAACACTAACAACGGCAACACCAACAATGGTGCTGCTAATGGCAACAACGGTGTTGTAAACGGCGGTGCTAACAATGGTGCTGTTAACAATGGCGCTGCTGCTAAGGACCCTGCTGCTACTGTAGCAACTGCCAAGAAGAACAACGCTACCCTGGCCCAAACTGGTAACGAAAACAGTGCTGCTGTCGTTGCCCTTGGTGCTGCTGCTGCAATGTTCGGCCTTGGCCTTGCTGCTAAGAAGCGTGAATTCTAATTTAACTTAATTAGTTTTATAGCTTAGAGTCAAAGATTATGTTCGGACAATAAAAAGCTTAGCCATTAACTAAGCACAAAGCCCGTTGAGGATTAATTTTCTCAACGGGCCTTTTTGTTTACAATTTTATTTTGGCGGACTAGGGATTGATATTGAGGGATCTTTAAGTTGCCACATAATTGGGTTGCTAGACTCTAAGAACATCAATCTCTTGTGGTGGGAGGATTCAAAAGGGGTTGTGACAAAAAGCCTCTGAATCAGAAGCTCCATTCGGAATTTAACAAAAATCCTGAATGGAGCTTTTTGATTATCTGAATATTTTGAGAAAATGAGCGGCCTTCCGGCCATTTTCTTCATGTTTAATGCCATTAAAGCAATCCCAATTTGTCTTTTGGCTTTCTTAAGACCACGTACTGTGAATCTTTTAAAACCCAAATAAGCCTTCAAGTTACCAAAAACAGTCTCTACATCGTACTTACGACGGGAGTAAGTGTTGGAATTTGAAAGCGACTCGCGAGCTTTCGACTTAAAATATTCCCACTGTGGGTTCACCATAAGGTACTTAGTGTTCCCATGTGGTGTTAATGCCTGAGAAATAATTTGATGATTCTCATCATACTTCTCTGCTTGATATACTTTGAAATCACGACGGAATTTGTATTTATCATTTCGGTATGCGTATCGTTTAAAGTTGAATCGGACGCCCTGTGGGTTTACATAAAAGTCATCAGCCTCATGATATTCCCAGTTCATTACTTTTCGATCATCAGAACGCCACTTACGGCTATTCTCTTTAATCATGGTGCTGTAAGGAATTAAAGCTGTACAATCAGATAGCTCATCTTCGATATACTTATAATTGCGTTCTGATCCGTAACCAGCATCGGCAACAATTTCTCGCCCCAAAACTTCGTTCTGGGCGAGATGAGATAAGAATGGGATTAATGTTCTAGTATCGGTTGGGTTCTGCATGAGTTCATAACCCAGCACGTACTGTGAGCTAGTCATAATTTGAAGATTATACGCTGGCTTTGTTTGACCATTACGCATCGGATCTTCCTTTAAACGCATAAAAGTAGCGTCATGATCGGTTTTGGAATAGCTATTACGTTGGCCAGCGATCTGCGATTGGGCTTGGCATTCAAGATGCTTTTGACGACAATGGTCTAAAGCATGGAGATACTTTTTGGCATGACGTCGTTCCTGCTTGGCCGGATTGGGCGAAACCTTTGCGGTTTCGGCCACCCGTTGGTTTAACTCTTCAATCCGTTGTTCAAGTAAGGCAATAATCGTATCAAGTTGATCAATGTCAAAGCTATCTTCATCAACATCAATCTTAACTTCTGCTTGCTTAATTTCACGAATTAGTTTTTGAGTCTTTTCAACGTTTAATTTGCGATACTTAATGGTGCGTTTCTTCCAAACAAAGGAATACTTATTTGCGTTAGCTAAAATCTTAGTGCCATCAATGAATGAAGCCTCATCGATCATTCCCTGAGCCTTTAAATAGTCATGAAATTCCTTGAAACTACTCTGAATCATATCTTCCAATTCTTGGGAGACAATGAAGCGATCAATGGTGCGGTAGGTTGGGCGCTGTTCTTGAGTCAACCACATCGCAACAATGTTTTCACGAGCAAAGCGTTCAATTTTCCTAGAGGAAATGATACCATAGCTGTAAGCCAGTAAAACTAACTTTAACAGCATTCGTGGATCATACTCTCTTGGTCGACCCATAATATTGGGTCGCCGCAGCGCTAAGCTTTCAACCAGCCGATTAATATAACGTGCTGGATGATTTAACTCAGGTTCATAAGCAGTAGGTATGTTCAAACTAAGTTGATTCATGTTATAATCAGGTTCCAATGTTTTTGTATCCTTTCGAGGGTATTTTGGAGGCATCGACGGTCAAGTCGATGTCTTTTCTTTTACTAATATTTTAAAGGAAAATGGAGTTAAATGAAATCCGAAGATTTCATCTAACTCCATTAATTATTTGGGACTTATGTCACAGCCCCTTTTGCCGCCGAAGTGGTGATTACTTATTCATGATTGCTTGCCATTGCACCCAGGTATGATCGGCATCAAATGCCTGGCAGTTCTCGTACGCCCCCGTGCTGAGCTGCTGGAGCTTTGCCGGGCTCTTCAAAAGGTCAATAATCGTTGCCGGCATCTTGTCCATATTATCCAACCGGATCAGTTGACCATTGACCCCGTCCTTGACGAACTCGCTCGGTCCGTACAGGTAGTTGAAACTGATAACTGGAACCCCGTGGGCTAATGCCTCCGCCATCGCCAGTGGCTGACCGTCGAGCCGACCCGGATCAACAAAGAGCTGGGCCTGGTTGTAGACGTCATCCAGCTTCGGTTGGTAACCGGCGAAGGTGACGGCCTTTTCCAGCTTGAGCTTTTTAACCAGGTCCTGGTAGTTTTTGGTATCTTCATTTGACCCGTAACCGTAGAAGGTTAACTTGCTGTCCCGGATGGCCTGGTGAACCTTGGCAAAGAGCTTGATTAGCAGGTCAGTTCCCTTGTCACTCCCCAGCCGACCAACGTAGATTAGCTGGTTTGGTGTTCGGCCCTCCATTGGTACCCGCTTGCTTGCCTGGTGAACCGGGGAACCGTTAATCGTGTAGATTGGGGTGCCCTTGCCCAGCCGTTGCTGTAGGACCGCCGCCTGCATGGCCGTCATAACAATGATGCCGTCCCACTTACTGCGATCCTTAGTCAAAGGATCATTAAGGAAGCCATTCAACGGCCCGTTGATCAGGTCCTGGCCATCGTCAATATGGCTGATTGGCAGCCAGAGGAACTTCCGCGCCCGCTTGCCCAGCTGCTGGACCGGTTTGATGGACACGGCTGGCCGGTCAGCGATGAAGGTGTTAGTCCCGGCAATCTGGTCATTTAGCTCCTTGAGGAAGAAGGCAAAAAGACTATCAAAGTCGTCGAAGAAGCGGTCCTTGCCCTGATAGTTCTTGAGGACGTTCAGGGAGTTAATCGGTGTGTCCTCGGTGGATTGGACGTAGTAGCGCTCCATGTAATTACTACCGTCCGGCCGGTAGTAGCGTTCGTAGTAAGGCCGGTTGCTTTTGCCGAAGAAGATATCAACGGCCTTGAATCCCCGGATATCGTACTTCGCACGCAGGTTGATGTTACCCGCCGCATCGTAATAGTCGACATGGTCTACCAGGCCGTAGGTACCACCGATGAAGAAAACTTCGGCAACCAGGCGGTCACCATCCTTGACCGTCCGGGAGTTGGACCCGCTGCTGACCTGGTAGTCGATCGGCAAGTTAAGGTCCTTGGTGTGGAGGTTGTGGCCCTGGTAGTCGGTCGTGCCGGCGAAGAAGTCAAACATGTTGACCAGCTGGTCGTCACTGAGGCCGAACCGCCCCAGAGTAGCGTGGATGATATTATCGAAGTCCCGGGTCACTAATTTGGCAGCTGTCTTGTGCTCCTTAAAGAGCTTCAGCCGCTTGATTTCGGCGTGCTCAATACTGGAATTACTACTGAGCAGGTACTGGTTTACAAAGAAGAACACGGTTACTTGGCCTCCTTTTCGTTCATGTTATCAAGAATCTTTTGCCATAGCTTCATTACACTCGGTTCGGAGTAAAGCTTGCAGTCCTTGTAAGCGTTAGCGCTCATCTTGGCCAGGCGGTCCTGGTCAGTTAAGAGGCTGATGATTGCCTTGGCCAAACCATCGATATCGCCGTTCTTGGTCAGCAGGCCGTCTTGACCGTCAATGATGACGTCACTCGGCCCGTACTTGATGTCGTTGGCGATGGCTGGCAGCCCATGGGCTGCCGCTTCCACCAGGGTGAGGGGCAGACCCTCAACCCGACTTGGCAGGACCATTAGTTGGGCGTGGTCGTCAACGTCGGCAACGTCATTCGTGTAGCCCTTGAAGTGGACGCTGCTTTCGAGGCCGAGGCCCTTTACCTGCTTGCGGAGCTTCTTATCATAGTTATCGTTAGCATAGCCCCACAGGTTGAGTTGGGCATCCGGCACGGCCTTTAGGACCTTTGGCCAAGCAGCAATGAGGTGTTCCTGCTGCTTTTCGGGGGAGAGCCGGGCGATGGTGACAACCTCGTGCTTGTGACGCTTCTCAAACGGGACGTGCGGCCGGTTAAGAATATCGCTGGTGACAATTGGTCCCGGAACCCGGAAGACTGGGACGCCAGTCTTAGCGTAGCGGGCCTTAACATCGTCTTGTTGCTGAGGAGTCAGGGCGATTACCCCGTCCCAGTCGGTCAGGTGGTTGAGCCCCCACTCGTAGTTGAAGTTCAAGGCCGAGTGGAGGATGTCGTTGTTGTCGTTGACGTGGTCATTGTGCAATTGCATGTAACGGGGAACCCGGTGCTTCATATGGAGGACGGACCAGCCAATTTCGTACACCCGGTCGGTAACCAAGCCGACGGGACCGTCACCGCAGATTTCCTTATCCGTGACCAGCTGGTCGAGGAAGAAAGCCGTGAGGGCGTCGAAGCCGTTGAACTGGTAGTCGTGGCCGCGGAAGTCAAAGAGGTGGAAGCTCTTAGAATCTTTGCCACGCTTATCGGTCTGGTTGTTCACCTGGAGGGCTAATTTGCCGGCCGGGGTGAAGTAGTTCTCAGTCGTGACCTTGTTGGACCAGTCATAGAGGTGTTCGACGGAGATAAAGCCCCGGTTATCGTACCAGGTCACCTTGAGGAGCTTACCGAAGTGGTCGAAGTACTGGAGGTTGATGATGTGCTTCTTGTCATCGTTGCGGCGGCGAATGTACATGATTCGGTGACCGTTACGGTAGTAGTTGTAGTTGATTCCGTCGGCCTGCCGTCGCCAGCTGGAATCAATCTGGATGTCCTTGATGGTGACGTCCTTGGTAGGGACCTCGCGGGCGTCCTGGAAGAAGTCATACATGTTGACAAAGTTTTCATCTTTGATTCCGGCAGCGTTGGTCACCATGTGCAGCTCATTTGAGTACTGCCGGGTGACAATCTTTGCCGGTTCTTTGAAGTGCTCGAACAGGTGCAGACGCTGGATCTGGGCATGTTCGATTCCCGACATGTTGGTTTGAATGCCATCGTTTAGAAAGAATAACATTTCCATATCTCCTTATGTTTACTCATAATTGAGTTTATCACATCTGGGGGCCGGCTGCCGGTTCGACTTGCGCAGTCTTCTGCCCTATAATAAGGAGTAAGTAAAAATGGGGAAGTAGGTTTGTAGTATGAGTAGTACGGATGAACTTTTAAAAACTGTAGAAAAAAATCTTGCTGACGCCAAGCAGCAATACGAGCATGCCCAGCAGTCAGCAGAGGACGAGAAATCGCCACTGCTTGCGGTAATGAAGGCCAACTATGAAAATGCCCGCCGGAACCTGGCAAACGTTAAACAGATGGCTAAGTTGATGGCCCAGCCAGTCGGTAAGGCGGCCGTTAAGGAAACCACCGAACCGCCATCGGCGACCCCAGTACCGAAGAAGAAGGTCGACCCGAACGCGGTTAAGCTGCCGGGGAGCGCCGCCACGATATACTTCCCAACGATGGATGACTTTGTCAGTGGGAAGAATAACCAGGCTGCTCAAAAGGCCAGCCAGTGGCAGGCCGACGTGATCCGCAAGTCCAGCCAGCAGGATGAAAAGGCGGACCGGAAAAAGAAGCCGGTACCCCCCAAAAAGGGTGCGGCTGATGACGACCAGGTCACCTTGACCCGCGAGCAGTACCGGAAGCAGTTGAAAAAGAGAAAATAAGTAAAAGGGGCAAGTCAGCAGGATTCCTGTTAACTTGTCCTTTTAAGCATTATCTCGGCTTTTCACCACTAGCTATGTTATAATCAGGTCACCAAAGAGAAGGGGGCCTGTTCATGAACAAGGAAGAATTAAAGAAGAGACTTTCACCAATCCAGTATGCCGTGACCCAGGAGGCGGCGACGGAGCGCCCTTTTACCGGAAAGTATGACCATTTTAATGAGCCCGGTATCTACGTCGACGTGGTCAGTGGGGAGCCACTCTTTTCTTCACTCGATAAGTACGATTCCGGCTGCGGTTGGCCGGCCTTTACCAAGCCGATTGCCAGGCGGGTAGTCAAAGAAAAACGGGACCAGTCCTTTGGCATGGAACGGACGGAGGTCCGCAGCCAAAAAGCCAACTCCCACCTCGGCCACGTTTTCACGGATGGGCCCTTAGACCGAGGCGGCCTGCGCTACTGTATTAATTCGGCGGCCCTTCGTTTCATCCCCGCAGCCAAACTGGCGGAAGCCGGGTACGGGGAGTACGAATCATTATTTGAATAAGATAACAAAGAAGCGACCGAAGAAGAATTTCTCCGGTCGCTTCTTTATAATGAATAATTGCAATTAATAATTAGTGTTGAGGTTTACCCATAAACATCCCCGCGGCAGAGGCAATCAGGATTCCGAGAAAACTTACAACAGCAATTGCGTTACTTAAAGCTGACATCATGGTTAAACACCCTTTCATATTTTTATCTTATTTCTTTACACCCTTATTATAGCAACGATGGCGGGAATGAGAGATAATAATTGGGTAATTTTTCACTAAGCAAACCACTCATTTTGCTTACCATTTACTTATATAAAATTAATAAATTGCCCATCATTTTCTTTCTATTATTAAGTTAATTACTGAGCATACTTAATTTAATAAAGCACAATGGTAATAAAGTAAAAGTCGGTTCAAAAAATTGTTGAATGTTGAGCATTAGCTAAAGTTGACCTTACTACGGGCCCAAGGAATCCGTCCATAAGAAAAACCGCCAGTGATCGTTAAGACCAGCTGGCAGTCGGGTGCTTACTTAAAGAAATTAACAATGATGTCTTGGTAGGTTTGAATGGTCGCCAAAAAACTCGGAATGGTGGTGAACTCGTCCGTCTGGTGGGCCTCACTCCAGGCGTCACTTCCGAGGACGATTACCGGTAGGTCAGGCCGGTCAACTGTGAATACACTGGCATCCGTCGCCCCGTTGATGATGTCCGTCTTCACGGGGTGGGGGTAGTGTTGTTTGGCAAACGTGAGGGCCGACTGAACAAAGTCGCTTGCCGGATCCGTACTGATGGGGTGGTAGTCTTGGAAAATATCCAGCTTTAACTGGTAGGGCGTCTGGTGGTTAATCTTATCTACCGCTGCGTGCAGTCGGTCAGCGACGGCTTGGTTATCAAAGGCTGCCGTCGGCCGGATGTTCCCCTCTAGTTTAGCGTGGTCGGGGATGGTGTTAACCTGGTCCCCACCAGAGATGACGGTCACACTGTGCTGGACTTGCCCCAGGTACGGGTCCTTTGGGGTGTCGTCAAAGAGGTAACTTTCTACATCCGCGTACTTCAACAGCCCCGTAATGGCATTAACCCCGCGGGCCGGCATAGAGCTGTGGGCGGACTTGCCGATGCTCTCGACCAAATAATTCATGCTTCCGGAATGGGCGAAGATGACGTTGCCGCCGGTGGGTTCTCCAACCACGAGGGTGTCCAAGTCGTCAGCCACCCCTTGTTTAGCCAGGCGGAAGGCTCCGGGAGTCCCTAGTTCCTCACCAGCAGTGGCAATTAGCTTAACCGTGCCCGCCGGTAGCCGGTCAGCTTCCTTGAGCTTGATTAGTGCCAGGACCTGGGCTGCGAGGCCGCTCTTCATGTCAGCGGCACCCCGCCCGTAAATTTTGTCACCAACAATACTGCCGGCGAAGGGGTCGTGTTGCCAGCTCTTGGGGTTGCTGACGGCGACCGTGTCCATGTGCCCCGTCAGTCCCAGAATTCGCTTGTCCGTGCCCGCCCCGACTTGCGCGGTCAGGTTAGCCCGGCGGTCGCCGAATTCGTCAACCGTGGCGGTAATTCCGTGGGTGGCGAGTAGCTTTTGCAAGTACTTGGCCACTGCGACCTCATTACCGTTAGCACTATGAATTTGAATCAAATCTTGTAATACCTTAACCTCTGCACTGGCTTCCATGAAAATTCCTCCTAAATTAACGGTCCTGGTGGTTTAACTTCTTAGCGAGTAAGTCACCAATCACTTGGATGATCAGCACGAAGAGGAGGACTAGCAACGTTGCCACCAGGGTAACGTCATTGTTGAACCGGTCGTAACCGTATGAAATGGCGGTGTTACCTAAACCACCAGCACCAATTGCTCCGGCCATTGCGGTCAGGCTGACCAGGCTAATCAAGGAAACGGTGGAGACCCGGATCAGTTCGGAGCGGGATTCCCGCAGGTAGACTTCAAATATGATGTCCTTGTTGGTAGAACCAATGGCTTGGGCGGCTTCAATCTTTCCCTGGTCAACACTCTTCAGTGCCACTTGGACTTGCCGAGCGTAGAAGGCAAAGAAACCGATGGACAGGGGCACGAGGGCAGCGGTGGTCCCAATCTGGGTACCAACGATGGCCTGGGTGACTGGTGCGATGAAGGCTAGCAGGATGATGAAGGGGATGGCCCGGAAAACCGAAACGACTTTATCGCAAATACTGTAAAGAACCTTGTTTTCTAAAATTCCACCGGGTTCGGTGACCACGAGGGCGATCCCGAAGATTAGGCCAATCAGGCCCCCAATGATGGCTGGCCAAACCGTCATGTAGATGGTCTGGATAATGGAGGTTCCCCAGCCATTGTCACCGCCCCAGCCTAGTTGCACGACATTTGGTAAAAAACTACTCATTCCAAATCCTCCTATCATCAATCTTGGTTACAGTAACTTTGTTGTCTTCTAAGAACTTAACGGCTGCTTGCCGTTGCTTGTCGTCCCCCTTAACCACGACGAAGAGGGTCCCAACTGGTTCGCCACCGAGGATTTCGATGTTCCCGTAAAGCATACTTGCTTCGACACCGAGTTCCTTGTAGAGGGCAATGATGATTGACTTTGTAACGTTGTTGCCGTTGTAAACCAGCTGGAAGAGTTTCTCGTCAGACGTCAGGTGGTCCAGGTTGAAGGCCTTCAGGGTGTCAACCGCGGCGAGGGAGCCGCCGACAAACTGGCGGGTCAACTCTTGCTGTGGTTGTAAGAAGACCTTTTGCAGTGGGCCCCGCTCAATAATCTGGCCATGTTCCATGACGGCAATCTTGTTAGCGACTCGCTTGACGGCGTCCATTTCGTGGGTAATTAGGACAACAGTTAAGTCGAGTTTATCGTTTAGCTGCTTGAGCAGGTCGAGAATCTGGTTGGTGTTTTGCGGGTCCAGGGCCGAAGTAGCTTCATCGGAAATCAAGATTTCCGGGTCGTTGGCCAGCGCCCGGGCGATGGAAACCCGTTGTTGTTCACCACCGGAGAGCTGGACGGGATAAAAGTTCGCCTTGTCCTTGAGCCCGACCAGTTCAAGCAGTTCCAGGGCCTTCTTTTCCTGGGCATCGTCGTCCAGCTTGCTGTGCTTCAAGGCGAAGAGAACGTTTTCGATGACCGTCGTTTCGTTCAGTAGGTTGAAGTGCTGGAAGATCATCCCGATGTTACGTCGCTTCTCTTGGAGTTCCTTGTTGCTTAACTGCTGCTGGTGGTCCTTGAAAAAGGATTCACCGTCGATGGTGACAGAACCATCCGTGGGTTTTTGCAGGAGGTTGATTGTCCGGACCAGGGTTGACTTTCCGGCGCCTGAGTAACCGACGATCCCGTAAATATCACCTTTTTCAATTGATAACGACACATCCCTGACGGCGTGGACAACTTCCTTGCCCTGCTTGAAAGTGACGTTAATGTTTGCTAAATCAATAATTGGTTTCGCCATATTTGCTCCTCCTACTTGCTAAAATCCCGGTCCCAGGCGGTAAGTTCAGATGAACCGTAGTACTTGTTGATCAAGTGCTTGGTTTCCTTTGTCTGGTAAGCCTTAACAACGTCCTTGTAGGCCTTATTGTTCTTGTTTTGCTTCTTAACGGCAATGATGTTTACCCATTGCGCGGAATCCTTGTTGAGGGGTTCAACGAAGATCGCCTTCTTGTAGTTCAGACCCGCAGCTTGGGCGTAGTTGGTGTTGACAACGGCGGCGTCAACGTCGTCCAGTGTCCGGGCAGTTTGGTCTGCGGCAATTTCTTTAACCTTGATGTCTTTCTTGTTGTCGATGATGGATGATGCGCTTGCCAAGTCGGTGCCCTTCTTAAACTTGAAGAGGCCAGCGTTCTTTAATGCGTACAGGGCCCGGGATTCGTTGGTGGCGTCATTTGGTACCGCGATGGTGGCGCCATCTGGTAAGTCTTTGATGCTTTTGTACTTATTAGAGTAGACCCGGATTGGGGTGATAAAGGTGTCACCATCGGATACGATGTCGGTGTGATGGGCCTTGTTCCAAGACTTCAAGAAGAGCTTGTGTTGGAAGGCGTTCAGGTCGACATCACCATTTTGCAGGGCCTTGTTGGGCTGGTTGTAGTCGGTGAACCGGCGGAATTTAACCGTGACCCCGTACTTATCCTTGGCGGTCTTGGCAACGGAGTTCCAAATTTTGTCGTCGGCTTTGGAACTAGCCATGATTCCGACCGTTACGGTCTTGGCAGCTTGTTGGTGGGGACGGACAAAGCTGAAGTAACCGGCGATTAGGATCAGAACGACAACGACTGCCCAGATAATTGCATTTCTTTTCTTTCTTCTCTTCATAGTAAATACTCCCTTTTAATCCTTATGAATAATTGCGGTTAACCGAACGTTAGAACAGAAAAAGCACCCGTCCTAATCAGTAAAGGACGAGTGCTTCGTGTTACCACCTTTGTTCGCTGGGCCATCACTGACTCAGCCTCAGTGGGTTACTCTAATAAAACAATTAGAATTACCCAGCACGATTAACGTGTGCTAACCCGTTACCGGCTAACAGTCACCGGTACCATTCCAGGCCCATCTTCAGTGCCGCCACCTACTGCTTTCCACCAACCAGCAGCTCTCTGAAAAGCTTAAGCACTTACTCTGCCTTTCAACATGTTTTAACGTTCAATTAATTTGTTGTCATTAATTATAATGGCATTCTCATTTTTGTCAACAACTTTTTTAATTTTTTGCTTTGGGAGAAGCAGTATAATATAAGTAAACCAGATGAAGGATTGAAATTAAAATTATGAAAAAACAAGCTGTGAAATTAGAAGACGTCGCGGCCGTTGCGGGAGTTTCGAAGACGACGGTTTCTCGGGTTCTTAACAACCGGGGCTACCTTAGCCAGGCGACGATTGATAAGGTCCACAAGGCGATGCAGAAGTTGCACTACCAGCCCAACATCATTGCCCGCCAGCTTTACCAGCAGCGGACTAACCTGGTGGGTCTGGTTTTTCCAACCGTTGACAACCCGTTTTTTGGCCAACTAGAGGCGTGCCTGGATTATGAACTGTACAAGCGGGGCTACCGGGTACTAATGGGGAACAGCCAGAATAATCCGGACCGTGAGCGGGCCTACCTTCGCCAGCTATTAAATGGACAGGTGGATGGCCTGATCGTTGGGGCCCACAACGAGGGCATCAAGCAGTACCGTAATATTCAGCTGCCGGTGGTTTCCATTGAACGGTTGGTTTCTAAAGACATTCCAGTTGTGGCCGCGGATAACTACGCTGGCGGTGTCCTGGCAACGCAACGACTACTGGACGATGGCTGTCAGCATATTATCCATACTAATTATCCCCACGACCTGGCATCGCCGAACATGGAACGGCGGCGGGCCTATGAGGAGCTGATGCGTAAGCACGGCTTACCAATGTATACGTATGAAGTTAGCTTCGATAGTTCGACTGCTGAGAAGCTGAAGATTTTTCGGCGTCTCTTTGATGAGCATCCGGAAGTTGACGGGGTTTTCGCCGATAATGACACGAATGCCAGTCTAATCATGCAGGTGGCTCGGAAACAGGGTCGGCGGGTTCCAGAAGACCTCAAGGTAGTGGGCTTTGATGGAGCCAGCATGACCCGGACCTTGTTGCCGGAGCTAACCACGATCCAGCAGCCCATTCAACAAATGGCCAGCACGGCGGTGCAACTTCTCCAAGAGAGAATTGACGGTAAAAAGACCACCAGCTCGGTTCAGCTACCGGTTAAGTTGATTCGCGGAACAACTGCATAACAAAAGAAGCGACCAACGAAGATGTTCATTGGTCGCTTCTTTTGTCACCGCTTCAAAAAAGTTTAAAAATTTTTTTACTAGGCAGATTGCAAGAAATAACTTGAACGAATTTAGTGACGTAGATTAAGCAAGAAGATCTCAATTGGTGTATGCCAATTAAGACATTTAAGTGGCCGGGAATTCAAATACCAATTAATTTGAATCAGCTTGTGATCGCTTAACTCTTCAATGGCTTGGCCTTTGGGAATAAAGCGTTGTAAAACTCGGTTACGGTTCTCATTACCACCGCGTTCATGTGGTGAATAAGCATGGACAAAATAAACCGGAGTACCAGTTCGCTGCTCAATTGCCTGGTAGTTAGCGAACTCTTTACCATGATCTACGGTAAGCGTCTTGAGCTTGTCTTGAAGTTGACTAGCTAGTTCAAGTACGGCTTGAGTCATGGACTGACTGTCGCGACCATGGAGCCGTTTAACAATTGTCAGGCGACTCTTACGCTCCACAAAAGTAGCCACAGCTTGACCTTTACGTTTGCCAGAAAGTACAGTATCAGCTTCAAAGTGGCCGAATTCCTGGCGAGTTTCGACTTTATGAGGCCGCTCCTCAATGGAGCGGCCGTGACTGAACGTACCACGCTTTTCTTTAGCACGATGACGACGCATTCCATGATCAGGCAAATCGGGCAACTGTATATCAAGCCATCCTTGATCAATCCAGTTATAGACCGTCTTGTAGGCAATCCCAACCACATGGGCAACTTGTTCAGGGGACCACTTCTGGACTTGAATCTTTTCTTCGATCAAGTGTTTAAGGTTTTTAGTGAGCGAAGACTTCCGCCCCCGTTGACTAACCTTGCGTTCAAAGTCAGTTTGCGCTAGCTCAGCCCAGTACTCACTATTTAGCCGGTGAAGTTCGTTAAAGACTGTGGTTTTACTAAAGCCTAAGTAATTAGCGATGTATCGCAAGGAACGTCCTTCATTATGAAGCGTTTCAATGACAACACGGTTCTGGAATGATAAAATAGTGGTGCTCATCAAGGTCCTTCTTTCTAATGGATTGTACGGTAACGCCATTAAAGACCTTGATGGGTTTTTCTGTCCACTTAAATGTTCAACTTAAATTTTACAATCTACCACTAGTAAAAAGGTAAAAAGTGATAGCGGCAATCCCTTACTCGCCGAATGGATGATGGGCAACTTTTTGATATGGTAACCGCTTAATATACCTCATTGTCAAACGTTTTAATAGACATTAACCGGTTGACAGATATAAATGTAAGCCCTATCATAATAGTTGTCGAAAGGAAATAGATAAATTTCAAGGAGGCTTCGGGCAATGGCATTTAATAAAAGTCTTGCCGGTTATTTTGATGATATCGCACATGTGGGAATCCCAACTGATGATCTAAAGAAGACAATTGCTTTTTGGGAAAAGTTAGGTTTCAAGAAGCAAGGAGAATTCGATACCGATAACCAGGGACACCAAGTGGTCTTCATGAAGTTCGCCCACTTGATGCTCGAAATCTGGGACAGCGATGGGGCTGTTCACAAGACTGGGGCCATCAATCATATCTCACTGAACGTTGAGGATGTACAAGGCTGCTAAGGAAGAGGGCTTCAACATCAAGGAAGATGAAGTCCAACACCTTGACTACTGGAAGCACGGCATTAAGTACTTCAACATCGTGGGACCAAACGATGAAACCATTGAATTTTGTGAAGTTGTCAAGGGTTAAAAGCTACTATTAATTTAAGGAGGAAAAATCATGAAAGCATTAGTAATGACAGGTGTCAAGAAGTTAGAAGTTGAGAACGACTACAAGAAGCCAGAAGTTAAGCCAAACGAAGTCCTGGTCCACACTGCTTGGGCTGGTATTTGTGGAACTGATAAGGCCCTCTACAATGGCCTACCAGGTTCTGCTGACGCTGTTCCACCGATTGTTTTAGGGCACGAAAACTCCGGTGTAATTGCTGCTGTTGGTAGCGATGTTCAAAACTTCAAGGTTGGTGACCGGGTAAGCGTTGACCCGAACATTTACTGCCATAAGTGCTTCTACTGCCGGACTTCTCGTCCAGAACTCTGTGAACACCTGGATGCCGTTGGTGTTACCCGTGATGGTGGTTTCGCTGAATTCTTCACTGCCCCTGAAGAAGTTGTTTACCACGTTCCGGGCAACGTTTCTTTGGAAGCTGCTGCGGTTATTGAACCAATTTCCTGTGCTGCCCACGGTGTTGACCTGCTGGAAACTCACCCATACCAAACTGCTTTGATCATTGGTGATGGTTTTGAAGGGCAACTGATTGCCCAAATCCTGAAGTCCCGTGGTGTTAAGGAAGTTACCTTGGCCGGGACCGTTGATGAAAAGCTGGAAAACAACAAGAAGCACTTTGGCTTCAAGACGATCAACAACATTAAGGAACCAGACGCTATCAAGCCAGACAGCTACGACATTGTTGTTGAAGCCGTTGGTCTGCCAAAGACACAGGAACAAGCCGTTGAAGCTGCTCGTCGTGGTGGCCAAGTTCTGATGTTCGGTGTTGGTAATCCTGACTCTGAATTCAAGGTTAACACTTACAAAGTTTACCAGAAGCAACTGCACATCCAAGGTTCCTTCATTAACCCATACACCTTCGAAGATTCAATCGCTCTGCTGCAATCCGGTGATGTTGACCCACTGCCACTGATTTCCAACGTTTTGGACTTCGCCCATGTTGAAGACTTCGTTAGTGGTAAGCTTGGTAACATCTCCAAGGCCATCGTTAAGGTTGCTGGCGAAGACGCCTAAACTTGAAAATAAAACTTAATTGACCGCTTTTACCTGGTGGGACTCTTTCTTTGAGCCTCATCAGTTTTTTTAAAATTCCCTGGTCAAGGCGAACCTAGTATGCTATATTAAAATATAATGAGAAATAATCACATCTTAGATTAATAAAAGGGGTCTTAATAATGACACGAAAGGTTGCCGTAATTGGGATGGGACACGTTGGTTCAACGGTGGCACATTACGTCGTTGCTAACGGTTTCGCTGACGACCTGGTTTTAATTGACACTAATGAAAAGAAGGTTAACGCTGACGCCTTGGACTTTGAGGACGCCATGGCGAACCTTCTTCACCACACCAACATTTACGTCAATGACTACGGACAATTAAAGGATACGGACGTCATCGTGTCTGCCTTGGGGAATATCAAGCTCCAGGACAACCCAGACGCCGACCGTTTTGCGGAACTGCCATTCACCCGGGACGCGGTTCCAAAGGTTGCTCAGAAGATTAAGGAGAGTGGCTTCAACGGCAAAATCGTTGCCATCACCAACCCCGTCGACGTTATCACCTCCATTTACCAATCCGTGACTGGCTTGCCAAAGAACCAGGTAATCGGCACCGGGACCCTGCTTGACTCCGCCCGGATGAAGCGTGCCGTGGCTAGCCGCCTTAACGTTGACCCCCGTTCCGTTGAGGGTTACAACCTTGGTGAACACGGGAACTCACAATTTACGGCCTGGTCGACTGTCCGTGTTCTGGAACAGCCAATCACTGAACTGGCAAAGAAGCGCGGCTTAGACCTGGACGAACTGGACCACGAAGCCCGGATGGGGGGCTGGAAGGTCTTCTCTGGTAAGAAGTACACCAGTTACGGGGTTGCCACTGCGGCTGTTCGCTTGGCTAATACCATCCTTTCTGACGCCCACACCGTTATGCCGGTTTCTAATTTCCGTGAAGAATACGACTGCTACCTTTCATACCCCGCTGTTGTCGGCCGTAACGGAATCGAAGAACAAGTACAACTCCACCTAACTGACGAAGAACTTGATAAGCTGCAGACTTCCGCTAACTTCATCAAGGAAAAGTACCAAGAAAGCCTGGAGGCTAATAAGAAGGCTTAAAACTAGCACATTAGGGTCGATAATGTTATACTAACCATTAAACACACGGAAAGTGGCGTCGTTCATGCGACACCGCTTTTCTTTTGTCTCACCACTAATGAAAGGAAATATTATCGATGACAAGAGAAGTGAAGAAAATCATTGCTGTGGTTATCTGCTGTGAGTTCCTGATCTGCTTGGGGATGAGCCTGATTTTCCCGGTAATGCCGTTTATCAAGAATGAATACCATTTTTCAGCCTTCGACATGGGGGTCATGTCGTCACTCTTTGCCTTTGTCCAGTTCGTGGCTTCTCCGGTAGTCGGGCAGACCTCTGACAAGATGGGCCGGAAACCAATGCTGGTGTGGGGACTGTTGATCTTTTCCCTAGCCGAATTTGTTTTTGCCCTAGCCAACCAGCTCTGGCTCTTCGACATCTCCCGGGCGGTTGACGGCCTGTCGGCAGCGATGTTCGTCCCCACTTCAATGGCCTTGGCAGCAGACCTGACGAGTGTTAAGGACCGGGCTAAGGTAATTGGCTGGCTATCAGCGGCCTTTAGTGGGGGCCTAATCTTGGGACCCGGGCTTGGCGGCATCCTGGCTAATATTAATTACAAGTTTCCCTTCTGGGTTGCCGGCATTCTAGGTATTATCAGTACCCTCGTTGCTATGTTCTTGCTGCCAAGCGATAGCGATGAGCGTTTCAAAAGCACGACCGACAACCCGGAAGGCAACCTTTTGTCCGGTGGCTGGGTCCAGATTAAAAAGCTCCTTTCTCCGGTGATGGTTACCCTATTTTTGATGATTTTCATCATGTCGTTTGGCCTGGCGGGATTCGAGAGTATTTACAGCCTGTACGTTAACGAGGTTCACAACTTTGACCTCCAGTCCATCGCCCTAGTATTGACTTTGAACGGCATCATTTCCCTAATCCTCCAGGTCTTCTTTTTTGACCGGATGGTACAATGGTGGGGTGAAATCCGGGTGATTCGTTACTGTTTCTTTGCCAGCGCCATCGGAACGGTCTTCGTTATCTACGACCACTCCCACTGGCAGCTGATTGTGGCCACCCTGGTCGTCTTTGAAGCCTTCGACATGTTACGGCCAGCGATCACGACCCTATTGACGAAGATGAGTAAGGACAATCAGGGGCTGCTAAATGGGGTTAACATGTCGCTGACTAGTGTCGGCAACATCGTCGGCCCGTTGATTTCGGGGGCCCTACTGGATATCAACTACCAGTACCCGTACTGGATTGTTATCGTCTTCTTGATGGGATCGTTCATTATCACCTTTGGACTACAGCACTTACGGAGACAAAATGCATAAGGAGGGGACCCAATTGTGGGGAACATACTATTGATGGTGATTGTCGGCTTAGCAGTCGGTATCTTTGTAATCTCGCTTGGCGGCGGGGGCGGCGCAATCTATCTCGGTGTCTTGACGGCGATTTTTCAACTATCACCGGGGGCCGCAGCCGCCACGTCGATTGTGACTTCCCTCCCAGCTTTGATTATGGGGGCCTGGTCCTACTACCGTCGGAGGCTGATTGACTTCAGCCTAGGCAACCGGATGATGATTGCTGCTATCCCCAGCATCTTTGTCGGTTTCTTCATCTCACCATTCTTTCCGGAAAGGGTTTATAAAATCATCATTGGACTAATCTTAGCCTTTCTGGGGGCTCAGCTGATTTACAAGGTGTATCGGCAGACCGACAGCAAGAAGGCGGCTCGGATATCAGCTAAAACCGCGAGTGTCCTCTACGGCATCATGGGGGGCCTAATGGTTGGTATCGCCGGTCTGAGTGGAGGGGGCCCAATCACCACCGGTCTCCTTCTTCTGGGGGCTTCGATGGCCGAAGCGTCCGCCACCTCATCCTACGTTTTAGTAGGGATGTCGATTGTGGGGGCCCTCTTGCACATCAGCGGGGGCAGCATCGATTGGCACGCAGCGGGCGGTCTGATTGCTGGTTCACTGGTAGGGGCCTTCCTGGCACCGCCGGTAGTCCTATGGATGACGGCCAAACCAAACCGCGCCCGAATTGTCAAGCTCTTCATGGGGGCCTTCATCATTGTTATGGGAATTCGGACAGCATTATAATAAAATCAGGTCAGTTTAGTATACGCTCATTTTCAAAATATTTACTCTTGACTAATCGTAGGAAAGAGGCTGGGAGAAAACTTTGGTTTTCTCACCAGCCTCTTTCTAGTGCGCCCGGCATGGGTATTAGCTAGGTGGTGAAAGTCCACTATGGGCCGTAGTAGTCGGAACCATGAGCCGAGGACAAGGGTGTCCGCTGTGAGGTGGAATCTGAAGGAAGTCTAAGGCAAAGTGCTGCACCGATGAACAAGAAGTAGCTATAAGGCTGAAATTAACTGGATAAGGTTGCTAGACAAACTAAAGTCCAATACTACTCGAAGTTGCTTTCAGTAAAGCTAACGGTGACATGGTACGAAAGTTAATATTCTTACCCGGGGAGATCTGACCTACACGTTTCCGACAAGAGGAATGAATGAAATTCCACAGAAGCAAGCATAGCAGTGATGTTGTGTTGAGTAAGCCAGAAGTCAGCCGAGGTCATAGTAGTCTAATTAATTAGATGAAGGACCGAACGACAATAACTTATAACTTATATCGGAGGTGTAATCAGGTGCGACAATCGCAGAAAACAGAACCACAAGCTGACCGCTTGTCGAGGATAGGTTTGGAAAACCGAAAGTACACAAGGGCGCGTAGTACCGATTATGGTGAAGGTAAAGGTATGAGTGTCACTATCCAAGACCTGGTCTTGGATCGCAATAACCTTAATCAGGCTTATTTGCGAGTTAAGAGAAATAAAGAAGCAGCAGGTGTTGACGATATGACAGTCAATGACCTTCTGCCATATCTCAGAGAAAATAAGACGGAACTGATCGCTAGTTTGCGTGAGGGCAAGTATAAACCAGCTCCAGTCAAACGGGTAGAAATTCCGAAGCCTAATGGTGGAGTAAGAAGACTTGGAATACCAACGGTGGTGGACCGAATGGTTCAACAAGCTGTAGCCCAAATTCTTACGCCTATCTTTGAGCGTATTTTCTCGGATAATAGTTTTGGCTTTCGCCCTCATCGTGGAGCCCAAGACGCAATCGCAAAGGTAGTTAAACTATATAATCAGGGATATCGAAGAGTAGTCGACTTAGACCTGAAGGCCTATTTCGATAACGTCAACCATGATTTGATGATTAAGTACCTCCAACAATATATTAATGACCCATGGACGCTAAGGCTTATCCGCAAGTTTTTGACTAGCGGGGTCTTAGATCATGGGCTTTTCGCTAGGAGTGACAAAGGAACGCCGCAAGGTGGACCATTATCACCATTACTGGCGAATATTTACCTAAATGAGTTGGATAAAGAGTTGACCAGACGTGGCCATCACTTTGTACGCTATGCGGATGATTGTAATATTTATGTTAAAAGTCAACGGGCGGGAGAACGAGTAATGCGCAGTATTACCCATTTTCTCGAAAAGCAATTGAAGGTTAAAGTTAATCCAGATAAAACTAAAGTTGGTAGTCCCCTAAGATTGAAGTTTCTTGGCTTTTCACTAGGTGTAGACCGTAACGGTGCCTATGCCCGACCGGCCAAGCAATCACAAAAGCGAGTTAAGCAAGCACTAAAGCTGTTAACAAAGCGCAATCGGGGAGTATCCATTGAGCAAATGTTTGAGGAAATTCATCGCAAAATGCGGGGTTGGCTTCAATATTACTCAATTGGGAAACTAACTAACTTTATTCAACGCCTTGACAAGTGGTTGAGGGTCCGAATAAGGCAGTATATTTGGAAGCAATGGAAAAAGTTTAAAACTAAGGTAACTAACTTACAGAAGTTGGGGCTGTTCCAGCATGATGCATATGTCTTCGCTAGTACCCGAAAGGGCTACTGGCGAACTGCACATAGTAAGACCTTGAGCTATTCTCTAACTAATAGAAAACTGGAACAACTCGGACTTATGAATATGTCCAAGACGCTCCAGTCAATTCAATGTGATTAAGTTGTCGAACCGCCGTATACGGAACCGTACGTACGGTGGTGTGAGAGGTCGATAATTGAACTAATCAATTATCTCCTACTCGATTCTCCGAATGTTATTACACAGTAATCGCGGAAAAACCAATAGGCTTGCTCCGCTTCGAAGCGCGCTCCTAGTGTCTAGCGCCGCGCAGCAAGTCCATTGATTACGGACAAACGCCGGCCCGTTCCGTGCCAACGATCGCCCTATACTAGCCAAAGGCGCGCTCTGATGCTTTTTTCCCAGCTTCTTTAGAATCCTAAATTAATTAATGATGTACTTGATTGCCGTTCCTTTAATTGCAGCAATCGCGTTGTTGGCCACAATCTTGCCCATTGCGTTCCGAGCTTCAATTGAGGCGTTCCCAATGTGGGGTGTCAAGATAACGTTACTAAGTTTTTTGTACTGGTCATCGACTTCTGGTTCTTGTTCGTAAACGTCGAGTGCAGCGCCGGCAATGTCCTTCTTTTGTAATGCCGTGAGAACAGCCGCCTCGTTAATTACGGGGCCCCGGGCACAGTTGATGAGGACGGCAGTTTTCTTCATTTTCGCCAGCTGGGCGCTGTCAATCATGTGGTGCGTCTCATCAGTTAGTGGGCAGTGCAGGGTAATCACGTCGGCCTGCTTGAACAATTCGTCCAGACTGACATAGTCTGCGGAACAAGCGGCCTCAACTGCTGGGCTTGCCTGGTGCCGTTGGGTGTAAATAATCTTCATGTTAAAGGCGTGCATCCGCTTGGCGACAGCCTGACCAATGCTGCCGAGACCGACGATGCCGAGGGTCTTGCCAGCAAGTTCGGAGCCGAGGAAAAAGAGTGGTGCCCAACCAGTAAAACCGATTGTCCGCATCCGGTGGTCACCTTCAACAATCCGGCGCATCAAGGCAATCATTAGTCCACAAGCAACTTCTGCCGTGGCGGTCGATGAGACAAATGGGGTATTCGTAACATCAATCCCCCTTTCTCGGGCGTACTTAACGTCAATATTATTGAAGCCAGCTCCGAAGTTGGCAATCAGCTTGAGCTGGGGGGCCGCATCAATAACCGCTTTATTGACCTGGGTTGAGAGGGGAGTAATGAGGACCTGACAGTCATGAATGTGACTGATTAATTCATCAGTGGTAATCAAACCATCACCATCATAAACAGCAAAGCCAATTCCCGCCTCCTGCAAAAGGTTCGTTGCAACCGTTGGTAACTTTGCCGATAAATATACTTTAGCCATAGTCTTCGCCTTCCTAAATAAATGTGAGTATTATCAAGTTTGTGAGCGCTAACACTTTTATTATAGTTCTTTTTTCGGATAAAGGATAAGATTGGCGGATGAACTTCTTAGATTACGTTTTGCTGCCCGGTCACGCAGATGGGGAGAAGGGGGCAGTCGCTGCAGCGGGGATTGCGGGCCATACACCGGTAGCGACCCCAGAAAATCATGCTGTGGTGAGCATCCAGCCACTTTTCCTTAGGAACAGCCTCACGTAATCGTTTTTCAATCGCCAGAACGGTAGCCTTGGGTGGGACCATTGCCAGCCGGCGAGCCACCCGGCTGACGTGGGTGTCGACCGGGAAGGCGGGGATGGCAAAGCACTCGGCCATCACGACGTTGGCCACCTTGCGTCCGACCCCGGGTAGGGAGGTCAGCTCCTTCAGGGTCCGAGGAACCCGGCCATTGAAGGAGCTGACCAGCTTCCGTGAACAGTTGACTAGGTACTTAGCCTTGTTGTGGTAGAGACCTAGCCGTTTAATGTAGGGTTCAACGTCATCCGGTTCGGCAGCTGCCAGGTCCTGGGGAGTTGGAAAGCGGTCAAACAGGGCCGGTGTCAGCTTGTTGACGGACTGGTCGGTTGACTGGGCACTAAGGATGACGGCCAAAAGGAAGTGAAAGTGGGTGTCGGCATAGAGGGTGGTTCCGGCAGCAGGGTACTCGTGCCGCATTGTCTTAATAGCGTCATAAATTTCTTGATTGTTAAGCATTAAGCATCACTCCAAACGAACTAATTAATTCCAGTTTACCCCTCAAATTAGTGAATTATTAGTACCTTTTTCAATAAAAAATTAATTTTTATTCATTAGGGCCTGGTTGCCGGTCTGTCGGGCTTCCCTGAAATATCATCCGGCCCCTGCTATCAAGCGAAAAGGCTTACAAATAAAATTAATATTTGACCACGGGAAGAACGGTTGGTAAAATAAATTAAAGTTTTTATTATAATTCTAATATATTTCTAATTAAAGGAGGAAGAGTTATGAGTTTTTGGAAAACAATCACGCGAAAAGAGGACCCGCGCGTTTATGAAAATAAAGATGGCCATTTAGTGCGATCATTAAAAGTTCGGGACTTCCTCGCCCTCGGTGTGGGGACGATTGTATCGGCTTCCATTTTTACTCTTCCTGGTGAAGTGGCAGCGATGCATACGGGGCCAGCGGTAGCTATCTCATTCGTCATTGCTGCCGTTGTTGCCGGTCTGGTGGCATTTGCCTACGCTGAAATGGCGGCGGCCATGCCATTTGCCGGGTCGGCGTATTCTTGGATTAACGTTGTCTTTGGAGAGTTCTTCGGCTGGATCGCCGGATGGGCTCTGCTAGCAGAATATTTTATTGCCTTAGCCTTCGTTGGGGCCGGGCTCTCGGCTAATTTACGGGCCCTGCTCGCCCCGGCGGGAATCAAGCTACCGGCGTCTTTATCCAACGCCTTTGGGACCAAAGGTGGGGTCGTTGACCTGATCTCAGTTATTGTCATCGCCCTGGTGGCAATCCTGATTGCCCACGGGGCTTCTAAGGCCGCCCGGGTGGAGACCCTCTTGGTTTGTTTGAAGGTCTTCGCCATCCTGCTCTTTGTTGTTGTGGGATTGACAGCTATTAAGACCAGCAACTACGTACCATTTATCCCGAAGTACCACGAAATGGCTAACGGTCCGTTTGGTGGCTGGCAAGGAATTTATGCTGGGGTTTCGATGATTTTCCTGTCCTACATCGGTTTTGATTCCATTGCTGCTAACTCGGCGGAAGCCATCAACCCACAAAAGACGATGCCACGGGGGATTCTTGGTTCCCTGCTGATTGCCGTGGTTCTCTTCGTTTCCGTTGCCATGGTTTTAATGGGGGTTCTCCCTTACAGTAAGTACGCTAACAGTGCCGAACCAATTGGGTTAGCGCTGCGGGCCGCTGGTCACGGTGGCGTGGCCGTGGTTGTTCAGTCAATCGCCGTTGTGGGGATGTTCACCGCTCTGATTGGGATGAGTCTGGCTGGTTCCCGATTGATTTACTCATTCGGCCGTGACGGGATGTTGCCGAAGTGGATTGGTAAGCTGGATAAGGCGGGTCGGCCAAACCGAGCCCTCTGGACACTGACGATTGTGGCCATTGTGATTGCTGCCTTCTTCCCATTTGCCTTCTTATCTCAACTAGTTTCCGCTGGGACACTGATTGCCTTCATGTTTGTGTCCCTAGGAATTTACGCCCTGCGGAAGCGGGAAGGTAAGGACATTGCGGACCCGTCCTTTAAGATGCCGTTCTACCCGGTAATGCCAGCGCTGGCCTTTTTGGCAGCCTTGTTGGTGTTCATGGGGCTGGATTACCAGGCCAAGCTATATGCCGGAATTTGGTTCGTTTTTGGGCTAGTCATTTACTTTAGTTACGGCGTTCGACACTCATTCTTAGCAAAGAAAAATAAGGATTAAACGTTGTTAGATAAGCGCGAAGCGAGGCTGAGAAAAAACTATATTTTCCCAGTTTCGCTTTTTTTATGGCCGCCTTGCCTTGGCTGATTAACCTCGGTTATAATTTAAGTGCCGTCTTAGCTCAGATAGGTAGAGCACATCCATGGTAAGGGTGACACGGCAGTTCAACTCTGCCAGACGGCTTTAACAAAAGAAGGTTACTTTTGGATCACCAGGCAGCTCTTGGCTCATAAACACAAACACTCGGATTGTCTCCAGAAAGGGGGAGACAGTCCGAGTGTTACTATTTATACTTCTTGTTGCTAACGATATTACAATAAGTTACTTACTGGTCCTTATTGCAAGTGCTCTTGAAGAAACTTACCAACAATGTCGAAAACCTGTGGTTGCAGGAACTTAGCATCCATGTGATTGGCGCCCTTGATTTCGTAAAGATCGGCCGGGATGCCCTTTGCAACGAGGGTGTTGTACAGCTTTTCACTATCTTTGATTGGGACAACGACATCGTCCGTCCCGTGGAGAATCAGGAAAGGAACCGTCTTGGAATCAATGTAACTAAGCGGGTTGGCCGCGGCATCAAGTTCCGGTGCCTCTTCAGGTTCTGCTCCCAGCAGGTTGCGGTAGACAAAGTCAAAGTCGTCACTTGCGCTGCCTTCCTTGGAGGACAAGGGGTCGACAACTCCGTAGAACGGAACGGCCACCTGGACCGCACTTGAGTAATCGGGGTTATTTCCCTTATCAAACTTCTTAAGACCGTTGGTGACACCGAGCATGCTTGCCAGATGGCCACCCGCTGACTCGCCCATTGCGACGAAGCGGTCAGGGTCCGCCTGGAAACGATCGGCATTGGCCCGCATAAAACGGATGGCTGCCTTGGCGTCTTCCAGTTGGCCGGGGAACTGAACCTTGTTGCTATCACGATACTCGACCCCCTACCACGATGTAGCCTTGGCGAGCGAAATCGGCCAGGTTTGGCAAATGAACGTTATGGTCGACGTCCATCCACCCACCACCGGCGAACCAAAAGATAACCGGATAACGCTTGCCATCATCATTTTGGAAGTGACGGATAACCGATAGTTTCAGGTCACGAGTGGTCTTGCCGAGCCAGCCGGGAACCTGGGTGTAGGTGATGTCAGAGTCAAGCCAGAGGCCATCACGAACCTGTGGAACATCAATTGTTTTTTTCATAAATTAAAGACTCCTTATAAACTTGTTCCTACGCTTTCAGTATCACATAGGTTGTCTAAAGAATAAAGGACTCATAATTATTTGGCAAGACAATCTATCGGTATTTGCTTAGTGGGGCTTAGACAGGTCATATTATAATGGTCAAGTCAGTAATTTTAAGAACTCGCGGCAGAATTGATTGCTTATACTTTTATAAAAAGGGCAATTGAGAATAAAACCTTATATCGAGATATCACTAGGTAGCTCTAGTGAAATGGGAGGACGCTGATATAAGGGTGTTTCTCTTTTTGTTTTTCACGGTTTTTTAAAAAGCGCCCCAGTCCCGATAAGGAGGACGGAGCGCTAGGGTCACTACCCGAGCAACCGCTTAATTAGGCGTTTAACGTGCTTACTGGGCACAATCAGGATTATAAGGAACCAATGTCCCACAGGAGTCACCTCCCATTGCACATGGTTTAAATGGGAGCTGCCCACCCGATGTGCAATGTTAATTGTACCATGCCTTAAATGTGGTATAATACATATATCAGGATTATAAGGCCGGTGTGCAAAATGATAGTGAGGTAGCTCTCCACTATCGAACCGGTTGGGGCGCTTAATAGGCGTCCCTTTTTATTAGCGAAAAAGACGGTGAACAGAACGTTCATCATCGGCCTTGCCCGTTAGTGAGAAATAGTTTTCCCACAGCTTTAATTTTTAATGCTTTTCGACCATGAATAAGAGTGCTCTAAACGCTGATATAAGGGCGTTCATTTTTTTCTACGATTTCTACAGTTCCTAAAAAGCGCCCCAACCCCAATAAGGGGGATGGAAGCGCTAGGGTCACTACCTGAGCAACCGCTTAATTAGGCGTTTAACGTGCTTACTGGGCACAATCAAGAGAATTACACACCAATGCAAGGGAGTCACCTCCAAATTTGCGCTTAGTAATAGCTGATTAGACTCTCGGTGCGCTTATTAATTGTTTCATACTGAATTAATGGTATAATATTTGTATCAAGAGAATTACATCGGTGTGCAAAATGGCTTCAGTTGATTACTTGAGCCGAACCGGTTGGGGCGCTTAATAGGCGTCCTTTTTTGTTTAATATGAAATCTAAAACTGGGTGTTCGCTTGTGCATCGACATTATCATTGAATTTCTCAACAGAAAAAGCACCCCAGTCCCGGTAAAGTGGACGGAGCGCTAAGATTACAACTTGAGCAACCACTTGATTAGGCATTTAACGTGCTTAATGGGCATTATAAAGATGAATGACCAAAAATATCTCATGATGTTTTACCATCTTATTGCACATTTTTGGAGCACTCAATGGCGGAAATTAGTTTTATGCGGAGCCGTTGAATATGAATAATACTAATAAGGAACGTGAGATAAATGGCAGAACCACTGTTTTTGAAACCAGTTTTTCATGAAAAAATTTGGGGTGGCCGGCGCTTGGCCACCGATTTTAACTACGACCTTCCTGAAGGAACAATTGGTGAATGTTGGGCAATTTCTGGCCACCCTCACGGTCCTAATGAGATTGAGAATGGCGAGTTTAAAGGCCAGCTCCTTCCGGACGTCTATGCTCAACACCCGGAGGTCTTTGGCAATCCCAAGTCACCAGTATTTCCACTGCTGACCAAGATTCTGGATGCGGAAGCCAGCCTTTCCGTTCAGGTGCACCCCGACAACGCTTACGCGGAGAAGCATGAGCACGAACTGGGCAAGACCGAGTGCTGGTACATCATTCACGCCGACGCGGGCGCCTACTTAACCTATGGCCATACCGCTAAGACTCGAGAAGAGCTCAAAGAAATGATTGAAAAGCATGAGTGGGGGAAGCTTTTCGGCAAGAAGCCGGTTAATACCGGGGACTTTGTATACGTCCCGTCCGGTACCATTCACGCCCTCAACAAGGGAATCATGGCCTTAGAGACCCAGCAAAGCTCTGACACGACGTACCGGATCTATGACTACGACCGGGTAGACAAGAAGACCGGCAAGAAGCGGGCCCTCCACCTCAAGCAGTCAATAGATGTCACCACCGTACCGTTCAAGGAACCGCAACTCAATAGCACGGTGGAAAAGGTGGGCGATTCGGTCGTTACGACCCTGATTACCCAACCAGATTCACCGTTCTTCAGTGTTTACAAGTGGGAGATCAATGGTCACCTTACCTGGCAGCACGAACATGGTCCATATACCCTGATGTCGATTATTGACGGTCAGGGGACTTTAACCGTGGACGGTAAGGAATACGAGCTGAAGAAGGGAACCCACCTGATTATCCCGGCAACCGTTAAGGAGTGGTCAATGGACGGCAAGATGCTGGTCATTGCCTCGGAATCAGTTGAATAGTTTTTAACATTTTAGGTAATTGAAGAAGAACCTCCATTAAGAAAATTAGACCTCCAGTCCGGCCTGGCCGTTCTGGAGGTTATTTGTATACTCTGCTGATGTTGAGAGAAGGCAGGTAACGAGGCGTCTTGAAGATGAGCGCGGAGCAACGAGGCGTGGTCGGTCAGTAGCCGGCTGTAATTCCGGCAGGATTCGTTACCATTTCTGGTGTTTAATTTGTTAAGAACTGTTAGGGTGTAAAAAAATAACTAAGACTAATGCTTATACTTTAGCTTTCGCATAGTCTTAGTCTTGGTTATATTTTACAAGACGATACATTGTTCTAATCAGGCGCTGCATCGTAGGAATAGCAATCTTCTTAGTTCCAGGTTCAGAAGGTTGCCTTTTCCTTTTCCCAGCTTCATTTTGGTTTAAATTTAAAAAACGAGAAATGGCCTGATCCCGTCTTTCTTAGAGAAAAGCCCATCTTTCATAGGATGAAAAGTGTAATAATCCACGTTTTTAACTAATCTCTTTCTGATAGGTATCGTTTCTGTTATAGTTCACAACGGGGTGGACAGCAGCACCGATTAGGGTAAAATAGGGATAAATTCAACTGGAGGAGAAAGCAATGCAAAAGTACACACGTCAGGCCAAGCCGGCCGACTTATCCCGGATAATGTCAATTATTCAAGATGCCAAGAGCCAGCTGAAGGCCGCTGGTAGTTCCCAGTGGCAGGGGGACTATCCTGCTGAAGACGATATTGCCACGGATATCAAGGAGGGACACGGCTTTGTCTTCATCAACGGGCAGGAAATTGCTGGTTATGCGGCGGTGATCGTGGGGGCCGAGCCAACCTACCAGAAAATTGACGGGGCATGGCAAAATGACCAGGCCCCTTATGCCACGATCCACCGCATCTGCTTTAGTTCCGCATACCAGGGGGAAGGGCTGGCGAAGATCTTCATGGCCGACCTCTTAAGCCTGCAGGTTGCCCAGGGGATCATCAATTTCCGAATCGATACGTCGAAGTATAACCAGCCGATGCAAGCCGTTGCCAAGCGTAGCGGTTTTGTTTACCGGGGGATTATCCAGGTCACTGAAGACAAGGAGAACCCTGAACGATTAGCCTATGAATTGAATTTAAAGTAAGAAAATACGAAGCGCGGGAAAGGGCCCCGGGCTTCGCATTTTTTATTTATGGTCGTTGGCCGAGGCCACCTTCTAATGTGATGGTCTCTCCCGTCATGTATTTAAAATCGGGTGAGGCCAGTTGGACGCAAACCCGGCCGATTTCCTTTTCGGCATCCCCAAAGTGGCCCATCGGGGGAACGTGGACGTTAGCCTTAAAGGCATCCGGAAAGGCGGCCTTAAACTGTTCCAGTTTGGCAGTCCAGGCGAGCGGGCAGACGATGTTGACGTTCACCCCGTCCTTGGCCCATTCAGTGGCGGCCACCCGGCTCATTCCCCGAATCCCCTCCTTTGCGGCGGCGTAGGCACACTGGCCATAGTTGCCGAAGAGGCCGGCACCGGAGGCAAAGTTGATTACTGAACCGCCGTTTTCCTTCAAGTATGGGTAACAGGCCTGCATGTAGTAGAAAGCCGCGTACAAGCCGGAATAAATTGCCAGGTCAAACTGGTCCTTGGTGTGGTCCGCTAACGTGACGCCGGAAGCGGACGCCTGGGCATTGTTGATCAATACGTCAAGGCGGCCGAACTTGGCAATTGCCTTATTATAACGACGTCTTTGACCACGGCCTGGTTATCAGCCTGGGGGTTAATGTCTGCCGGTACTGCCAGTACCTCAATTTCGTAGTTCTTCTCTAACTCGTCCTTAGCAGCGGCGAGTTTGTTTTCGTTACGACCGGTACCAGGTTAGCTCCCTCCTTAGCGTAGGCGGTGGCGATTCCGTAGCCAATCGATCCACAGCGACCGTCACTCAAAACGGCCCGCCCAGCACCAGTAATCAGAGCTACTTTTCCCTTTAGAAAGCCCATGTTGTTTCCTCCTTAAATAATTGGTCTCTGTAGATTGAGTTTATCATGTCCCAAACTAACGACTGGTATAGGTAAAATCATCTTAATAAAAAAATAATAAAGCAGTCGCCGAATGCTTGAACCAGCGACTGCTTTACCATTACTTTTCAAACGTCATCTCTTCACGCAGGGCGTCGTAGATGAATGGCTGTGACCCGAGGGCCATGCTGGTGTAGTAGGCCACGAAGGTCACGATTGCCATCGGGAGGATCTGTTCGATTGAACCAATCATTTCTGTGGCCAGGAGGATTGAGGTAAATGGTGTTCCCTCCGTAGCGGCAATGTAGGCGGCTCAGAGTTAGAACAGCTAGAGCATTAACTGCCGTTCCCTCCGTAGCGGCAATGTAGGCGGTCATCCCCAGGACAATCATGTTCAAATAGCAGGCGCCCGGGAGAATGCCCGCGTGGACCATCAGCAGGCCGGAGATGGCTCCCCAGATACCGCCGAGGACAAAGATGGGCATGAAGATGCCGCCGGGTACGGTGGCCCCGTAGGAAATCATGGTACCGACAAAGCGGATTATCAGGAAGGCAACCAGGAGGATGAGGTAGTGCCACCAGCCCCCGCTATTAGGCATAACGCTCAAAAACTGGATTACCTTGTGGCTTCCCCCTAGCAGCTGCGCGTTCCACAGGCCGACGGGAATCACAAGGAGGAGGGGGACGATACTATGTAAGCGGTCGGGAATGATGGTCAGCTTACCGTACCACCACTTTAGGTTCAAAATGCAGTACTGGAAGCCGTATGCCCCTGCTCCGCTCACAACGCCGACAATCAGCAGCCAGGGGTAGGTGGCAAAGGGGAGGTTCATTTTGATTGGTAAGTACAGGCAGGGCTGAGTCCCGAAGTAAAGGAAGGTCGCAAAGTCAGCCGCAATGCAGGCAGCCAAAGTGGGCACCCAGACCCGATTTTTGAAGTCGTGGGTAACTTCCTCTAGTAGGAAGACGGTTCGAGGGGGGCACTAAAAGCCGCCGCGAGCCCTGCCGCGGCCCCGCACTGCAAAAGAAGGTGGCGGTCGTCGTCACCGAGGTGGAAGAATCGTTCTGAAAAGCCCTCGCCAATGCAGGCGCCCATTTGGATGCAGGGCCCTTCCCGGCCCAGAAAGAGACCGGGACAGATTGCCAGGAGACCACCGACGAACTTGCGCCACAAGACAGCCCACCACTTCATCTGGTGCTTTCCTAATAGGATGGCCTCGATTTGGGGAATTCCGGACCCGAGAAGGTCGAGCTCTTCACCCTGGATGGTGCGGGCAATTAGTCCAGCGATGAGAAACATCAGCAGGACATAGGGAATGAGCAACCAAGGGTGGTGGGCCATCTGGGGATAGATAAACCAGAGGACTTCCAGGGTATGGTCAATGATCCACCGGAAGGCCCCAACGAGCAGGCCGATAAAGAAGCCGATCACGATTCCCGCCCCGACGTGCTTGAGAAAGGGGTTGGCGAATGGGCGCCGTAGTAAGTCACGCGCCCGCATGGGTTGTGCATTTTGCAAAATCATTGCCTCCCCCAAAAATAAGTTCACTTTAAATTATATCCTTTCTTGTTAGTTCGTGCTGAAACTTATGCTATCATTAGTCTCAGTTACTAAGTGAAGTGGAGGAAATAAAATGGAATTTATTGCAACCTTGGCGGGGCTGTTGCTCATGACCCAAATAGTTGCCCACTACTGCCGGCGGGTGGAAATCCCCGAGGTGATTGGGCAGATCATTGTCGGCATCATTGTGGGCCCGGCAATGTTGAACTGGGTCCACCTCAACTCAATGATGAACGAGTTTCAGGAGATTGGAGTTATCATTTTGATGTTTATTGCGGGACTAGAAAGCGACCTCTCGCAACTTAAAAAGTATTTAAAGCCGGCCTTTGCGGTGGCAATGGCGGGGGCCGTCATCCCGGTCATCGTAATGTCACCAGTTGCTTACTTTTTTGGCTTTACTAAGACTGAAGCTGTCTTTATCGGGGTTATTTTTGCCGCCACGTCCGTCAGCATTTCGGTAGCGGTCTTGCGGGAGTTTAACCAACTTAGTAGTCGGGAAGGGGCAACCATCCTCGGGGCCGCAGTTGCCGACGATATCATCGGCGTTATGATGCTGTCCATCATGATCAGTGTGATTAACGGCGAGGGTGGCGATGCCCACACCAGCCTGCCCCTCTGGCTGGCCCTGTGCTTGCAGGTCCTATTCTTTGGTGGCACCTACCTGCTGGTCCGCTGGCTGGCGCCCTACCTAATGCACCTCAGTGAGAAGATGCTGACCGAGTCGGCGCCGTCCGTTATGGCAATGATTATCTGTCTAGGGATGGCCTCAATTGCGCACTACGTTGGCCTAAGTGGGGCGGTTGGGTCCTTCTTTGCCGGTATTGCGGTTGCTAATACCCACCGGAAGGAAACGATTGACCGGAGCTTTGAACCGATTGGCTATGCCATCTTCATCCCCCTCTTCTTCGTTAGCGTCGGCCTGAACATGCGCTTTGATAATATTCAGCGTTCCCTGCTGTTCGTGATTTTGATGACGGTGTTGGCTTGCCTGACCAAGCTGGTCGGCTGTGGGGCCGGGGCCCGGATTGCCGGCTTCAATATGGTGAGCTCCTATGTTGTCGGCAGCGGGATGATTGCTCGGGGGGAGATGGCCCTGATTACCGCCCAAATTGGGTACGAGGCGCATCTCATGTCGCCGATGTACTATTCAGACGTTATTACCGTTATTATCTTGGCAACGATCTTAGCGCCGTTTATTTTGAAACATTCATTGAAAAAATTACCTGCTGCTTGAAACTAAAGAAGGATTGGCGATGCGTTTCGTCAATCCTTTTTTAGTGCGCCCGGCATGGGTATTAGCTAGGTGGTGAAAGTCCACTATGGGCCGTAGTAGTCGGAACCATGAGCCGAGGACAAGGGTGTCCGCTGTGAGGTGGAATCTGAAGGAAGTCTAAGGCAAAGTGCTGCACCGATGAACAAGAAGTAGCTATAAGGCTGAAATTAACTGGATAAGGTTGCTAGACAAACTAAAGTCCAATACTACTCGAAGTTGCTTTCAGTAAAGCTAACGGTGACATGGTACGAAAGTTAATATTCTTACCCGGGGAGATCTGACCTACACGTTTCCGACAAGAGGAATGAATGAAATTCCACAGAAGCAAGCATAGCAGTGATGTTGTGTTGAGTAAGCCAGAAGTCAGCCGAGGTCATAGTAGTCTAATTAATTAGATGAAGGACCGAACGACAATAACTTATAACTTATATCGGAGGTGTAATCAGGTGCGACAATCGCAGAAAACAGAACCACAAGCTGACCGCTTGTCGAGGATAGGTTTGGAAAACCGAAAGTACACAAGGGCGCGTAGTACCGATTATGGTGAAGGTAAAGGTATGAGTGTCACTATCCAAGACCTGGTCTTGGATCGCAATAACCTGAACCAGGCTTATTTGCGAGTTAAGAGAAATAAAGAAGCAGCAGGTGTTGACGATATGACAGTCAATGGCCTTCTGCCATATCTCAGAGAAAATAAGACGGAACTGATCGCTAGTTTGCGTGAGGGCAAGTATAAACCAGCTCCAGTCAAACGGGTAGAAATTCCGAAGCCTAATGGTGGAGTAAGAAGACTTGGAATACCAACGGTGGTGGACCGAATGGTTCAACAAGCTGTAGCCCAAATTCTTACGCCTATCTTTGAGCGTATTTTCTCGGATAATAGTTTTGGCTTTCGCCCTCATCGTGGAGCCCAAGACGCAATCGCAAAGGTAGTTAAACTATATAATCAGGGATATCGAAGAGTAGTCGACTTAGACCTGAAGGCCTATTTCGATAACGTCAACCATGATTTGATGATTAAGTACCTCCAACAATATATTAATGACCCATGGACGCTAAGGCTTATCCGCAAGTTTTTGACTAGCGGGGTCTTAGATCATGGGCTTTTCGCTAGGAGTGACAAAGGAACGCCGCAAGGTGGACCATTATCACCATTACTGGCGAATATTTACCTAAATGAGTTGGATAAAGAGTTGACCAGACGTGGCCATCACTTTGTACGCTATGCGGATGATTGTAATATTTATGTTAAAAGTCAACGGGCGGGAGAACGAGTAATGCGCAGTATTACCCATTTTCTCGAAAAGCAATTGAAGGTTAAAGTTAATCCAGATAAAACTAAAGTTGGTAGTCCCCTAAGATTGAAGTTTCTTGGCTTTTCACTAGGTGTAGACCGTAACGGTGCCTATGCCCGACCGGCCAAGCAATCACAAAAGCGAGTTAAGCAAGCACTAAAGCTGTTAACAAAGCGCAATCGGGGAGTATCCATTGAGCAAATGTTTGAGGAAATTCATCGCAAAATGCGGGGTTGGCTTCAATATTACTCAATTGGGAAACTAACTAACTTTATTCAACGCCTTGACAAGTGGTTGAGGGTCCGAATAAGGCAGTATATTTGGAAGCAATGGAAAAAGTTTAAAACTAAGGTAACTAACTTACAGAAGTTGGGGCTGTTCCAGCATGATGCATATGTCTTCGCTAGTACCCGAAAGGGCTACTGGCGAACTGCACATAGTAAGACCTTGAGCTATTCTCTAACTAATAGAAAACTGGAACAACTCGGACTTATGAATATGTCCAAGACGCTCCAGTCAATTCAATGTGATTAAGTTGTCGAACCGCCGTATACGGAACCGTACGTACGGTGGTGTGAGAGGTCGGTAATTGAACTAATCAATTACCTCCTACTCGATTGTGGGTATCCCCAGTCGCTTTTGGTTGGGTCCCCACGGATAAAATGCTAAAATAGATAATCACGATTACAGAAAAAAGGGGGAACGAAAATGGAAGACGGAGAGCAACGCGTTGAACAGCAGCGGGTCGACCAGGTCGATGAGGAAATTGCCCGGCAGATTGCTGAGACGAAAAAGGCAGTCGTGGCTGCCCATAAGGAAACCAGGGCGGTCGAAAAGAATTACAGCGAGAACGCCTCAATCAACCGTTACGAAGTTGATGATATTGCCGAATCGCGGTCCGAACTGGAACAGCAGCGGCGACTAGTTTCTCAAGCAGCCGAGAACGAAACCATCCTAAAACACCAGCTCCGTACCCTGAAGAACCTTCAGGGGTCCCCGTACTTTGGCCGGATCGACATCCTGGACCCCGGCGAAGATGAACCAGAGAGTCTCTACATTGGGACGGCATCACTGATGAATAGCGACAAGACCGACTTTTTGGTCTACGATTGGCGGGCCCCTATCTCTGCGGTCTACTACAACGGCACGCTCGGTAAGGTTAAGTACGAGACGCCAGCGGGGACGCAGACTACCACCTTGGTTAAGAAACGCCAATTCACAATCAAGGATGGTAAGATCACCAACATGTTCGATACCAACGAAACAGTCGGTGACGAGCTCCTCCAGGCCGCCCTTGGGGAGCAAAACGACCAGTACATGCACAACATCGTGGCGACGATTCAGCAGGAGCAAAACGACATTATCCGGGATACCAGAAGTGACCTCCTCTTGGTCCAGGGGGTTGCCGGTTCCGGGAAGACCTCCGCAATTTTACAGCGAATTGCCTACCTCCTCTACCATAGCCGGGCGGAATTAAATGCTGACCAGATTGTCCTCTTCAGTCCGAACAACCTCTTTAGTCACTACATTTCGGAGGTCTTACCAAGCCTGGGGGAACGGAACATGCGCCAGGTCACCCTGGCTGGCTTTCTCCGCCGGCGGTTTGAAGGCCTCCAGGTAGAGACCCTCTTTGACCGTTATGAGGAACGGCAAAAGGACAGCGGGGACCATGTTGTTGCCGACTTCTTGGAAGGCACCCCAATAATGGCAGCCGTCTTTGACTACGTTCACCAGTTACCCGTGGAACAGATCCAGTTTACTGACCTGACCTTCAACAGCCGGGTCTTCTTCAGTGCCGACCACATCCGCGACCTTTACCGGGCCCTTCCCAAGACGATGACGGCGGCGGACCGTTTAGTTCACCTGAAGAATAAGCTGATTCGTGAGCTCCAGCACCGGGTAAGAGAAGAGGCGAGGAAGGACTGGGTTGCCAAAGTCCTCGATGACCTGGACGTCCAGCAACTACACCGCCTATACGGCAAAAAGACGGTCGACGACTTTAAAGATGAAAACGCCCAGTACGCCTACCTGGCCCGCCGCCTAGCCAAGCGCCGTCTGCGGGTGGTCGCCGACGCAATTTACAACAACTACTTTATTGACTTTTACAATCAGTACGAGCGCTTCCTCCGTCAGGTTGTCCTGCCGGAGAACATCAGTAGGCGGGACTGGATCAACACGATTACCGAATACCAAAACGAAATCGAGTACCATCGGCTGAAGCTGATGCACACGGTTCCGCTGATGTATTTGCGTGATTTGATGACGGGGAGTGGGCAGAACCAGGCCTTCCAGTACGTCTTCATTGACGAGATGCAAGACTACCCACTGGCAATGCTGATTTACCTTCGTCATGCCTTTCCCCGAGCCAAGTTTACCGTCCTGGGTGACAGTGAACAGGCGCTTTTCAAGCCACTTCGTTTGCCCCAGAAGATGCTCAAAGAATTAAGCACGGCCCTGCAGGCAAAGCACCCCAACCTGATTGCCCTGAACCGGAGTTACCGGTCGACCAAGGAGATTACTGACTTCGCTAAGGCCCTCCTGCCCGATGGGGACCAGGTTATTTCCTTTACCCGTCACGGGGAGCGCCCGGCCCTCTATGTTCGCTATGATCAGGTGGCCTGCGACCAGTGTGTGGCGGCGATGGTAGCCAAGCACCGGCAGAAATTTGAGACGGTGGCGGTCCTGACCAAGAACCGCGACCAGGCGGAACACATTTACCGTCACCTGCACCAGCAGGGGGTTAGTGACCTTCACTTGCTCAGCGCCCGCGATAGTGCCCTACCAACGGGGATCCTTGTTTTGCCAATATACCTCGCCAAGGGCCTCGAGTTTGACGCCGTCATTGCCTACGATATTTCCCAGGAAAACATGGCAAACGTCGATGCCGTGGGGATGATCTACACAATGGCAACCCGGGCAATGCACCAGTTGACCCTGGTAAGCAACGGTCCGGTTGCTAAGGCAATTACTGCTCAGGCCGGTAAGCAGGTCGTGATTGAGCATGAATTAACCGATAAACAATAAAAACGCTTTCACGGCCTAGGGGAATATGTTACTCTATTAGTAGCGATTTATAAGGAGATGTTCCGTATGGTAAAAGATGAATATACTTTGGTACTGGTAAAGCCGGATGGTGTTAAGACACGGCACATCGGTGATATCATTACCCGAATCGAACGGAAGGGTTACACCATTGAAGCCCTGAAGATGATCATCCCAACCGAGGAAAAGCTGCGTCAACACTATTCTGACAAGGTGGACAAGCCATTCTTCCCTGAACTTTTGGAATACATGACTGAAGGCCCAATTGTCGGAATTGTGGTTTCCGGGACGAACGTTGTCCAGGCCATCCACAACATGGCCGGGGCTACTAACCCTGGCGAGGCCGAGTGGGGGACCATCCGTGGGGACTACGGTCGTGAATGGCCAGATGGTAACCTGCGGAACATCATCCACACCTCTGATACGGTAGACAGTGCCACCCGGGAAATCGGTATCTGGTTCCCTGAATTTGACGTGGAACAAGCTCGTAAGGCTAAGTTAGAGAATAACTAATATCTTTAAAAATAAGGAAACTGGTGAAAAGTTGCTCGCTTTTCACCAGTTTTTTTAAGTTCTAATCTGAAACTTGAAAGTATGAAGACAGACTGATTCCTTGGTATCACAGGGCATATTTTAATTAATTTAACCATTTAGCTTGCTGTTAACAGCGAAACTAACCGTTTCGGCAAAAATGTGAAGAACTGATTCATCATCTGAATAATTTGGGCTCTTCTTGCATAAACTTCATGATTAATAATCGTTTTTAACGAATTTAGAAGCCATACCAGTGCTTGAGACAACTCAATATCTGGCATGGCTTCGTTCATTATAAAGAATAAATCCCCAATGGTGCGATCATCCTGATTTTGCCGTTCCTGCCAAGCTAATAGGTCATAAGTCATCATGACAATTGCTAAATGGCCACAAAGCCCGTCATAATTTTGAACTTGTGATTTGTCGAGCCGCAAGTATTGCTTGGCAACTTTAAAGTAATTCTCAATTTGCCATCTTCGGGCGTATAGTTGAATGATCTCTTGTGGCTGAAGGCCTAACTGAGTCGTTGCCAGTACTAGGTAGTCATCTTGACGGGCCCGATTAGCCACAAATACCAAGCGAAGCTTGAATTTTTGGTTCCCGACGTGCGCTTCGACAAAGCAGCTGTATTGATAAGCTTGTTTCGGTTGATATTTTGAGGCCTGCAGTCGCTTGTATAATGCTTTAACTGAATATTGCCGTCCGCGATATTGATAGTAAATTTTGCTGGACCGTTTAAGCATGCCCACGCCATTTAATCCCAACTTGGTTAATTCATAGAACATTTTTGGTGAGCTATACCAGCTATCAAATAACACATAGTCAGCTAGAACGCCATTTGCGAGGGCTTGCTTGACAAGTTGCAATGAAACGAGGTTCATTTTTTGCTGTGCTTGGCGACGTCTCCGGCCAGCAATTGTTCGTTGATCGGTTGTTTTAGCTGATTTTCCAAGGACGTTTTGTGGCTTCTTGGAAGACATTAATGCAAAGTTGATCGGTAAGAATGTATTGGCGTCACTCCAACCCAAAGTTAAAGCCCGGTATCCCTTAATATATAACTGTTTGTCATGGTCAAAGACTCGCGCTAGTAATTCGGTTTGGGTGGCGTACTCACGGGAAAAGAGTGTATCGTCAATGATCAATGCTAACCGCCGCCGGCGGTCAATAAACGGTCGTAAATGCTTGATTAAATGACTCCCAACTTGACAAATCAAGCGTTGCCAATTGATCCGGCCATCGTTCAAATTATTTCTGACGGTGCGACTGGTAAAGTTAGGTGTTTCATGGGCTCGATAAAGCGAGCGTCCCAGGAACTTTGTCGTGAGCAGCCATTCAATGACCTTCATCAAGCTGATTTCTGAATTCCGGCGATAATTCACCAACTTGGTGAGTTTAGATAGACCAATGAGGGAAGTAAATTGATGAACAATATTGTGAAGCTCGTTTTCTGTATTTTTTTGTCTTATAATATTCATGACGTAAGTCTCCTTTGTATCTTGGTTTTGGTCGACTAAAGTATACAACGCAGGAGAGCTTGCGTTTATTTTTTTGCCAAAAAAGCCAATAACCACACGCCTTTGGCGTGATTATTAGCTTTCAAGTTTCAGGTTCTAATACAGATTTCGCCGGTACACTGACGGGCTAAAGCCACTGTAGCGTTTAAAGGCCTTAGAGAAGGTGAATTCGTCCCGGTAACCAACCTGGTGGGCAACCTCCTGGACGGTCTGGTCCGTACTGCGAAGAAGCTGGCAGGCCTCTTCCATCCGCAAGTGGGTGAGGTAGCTCTGGGCTGAAATGTTAAGGTCCTTTTTAAAGATGGTGTAGAGGTAACTGCGCGAGATATTAAGGTGGTGGCACAGATCCTCAACGGTGCACGACTGTTTAGTGAAGTTTTTTTGCAGGTAGTAAGTAGCTAACTTGAGCTGATCATGGGCCTTACTGCCGGCCTTAGGGGCCTGACCAGGATATTCCGTCACCAGGTGGTAGAACATCTGGTAGGTCAGTGTTTCAACCAGGATGTCGTTGGCTAAGGAGCTTTTCTTCTTCAGTGCGGCGAAGAGGCAGGAGAGGCTGTCATAAAAGTGACTCCCCTGGACCTGACGGAGGTACCGCTTGGTAAACAGGGCCGACCCGGCCAGCATTGTCTTGATCTTCGTTCCCGAAAGGCCAATCCAAAAGTACTTCCAAGGGTGCTGACCATCGGCCTGGTAGAAGCAGGGGACCCCCTTTGGCAAGAGGAAGACATCGCCCTTTTTCAGGGTTACAGCAGGGTGGTTAGCCGAGGAGAAGGTTCCCTGGCCGTCCATGACGTAGTGGATGACATAATTGTCACGGACATTATTTCCCCGGTAAAAGTAGTTGGGCCGGCAGTTATCCTGGCCAATAAACAGGATGTTACTTTCGAAGCTTTTGCCAGTAAGACTTTTGTATTCACCGTCCATTTTTTTCTCTTCCTTCCATGTTGATTTGTTCAATCATGATTACTCTTTATCACCATTGTAGCATGGAACATCAAAATTACATGTCGATTTGTTAGTAAAATTATTTTGCACATATTGGAACTTTTTAGCCATGGAATGATAAACGATTATCAAATATAATATTATCGAATTCTGAAAGCGGATACAGAAACCGTTTTTAATGTTAAGGAGAGAAAGATTATGAGTACTGAAAATAAGAACAAGATGCCGATGCGGCAACGTCTTGCTTATAGTTTTGGTGCCTTTGGTAACGACTCGTTCTACGGTCTCTTTTGTGGCTACCTGATCATGTTCATTACCTCGCACCTGTTTGATACGGGCAACCAAAGTCTCGATAACAAGATGATTAGTATTGTGACACTGATTATCATGTGCCTGCGGTTTGTCGAATTGTTCATTGACCCCTTCATTGGGAACGCAATTGACCGGACTAAGACCCGGTGGGGACACTTCCGCCCGTGGGTGGTAATCGGTGGGACCGTCTCCGCGGTGATCCTCCTCTTGCTATTCACCAACATGGGAGGCCTGTACAAGAAGAGTGCGATTGGCTACCTCGTCTTGTTTGGGGTCCTCTATATCACGATGGACATCTTCTATTCCTTTAAGGACGTCGGTTTTTGGTCGATGTTACCATCACTGACGACTGATTCTCGAGAACGGGAAAAGACAGCTACCTTCGCCCGGGTTGGTTCAACCATCGGTGGGGGGATGGTCGGAATCATCGTTATGCCGGCCGTCATCTACTTCTCCGCAACCAAGACCAGTACCGGTGACAACCGTGGTTGGTTCGTCTTTGCCTTGATTATCTGTTCTTTGGCCATGTTATCTGCCTGGGGGGGTAGGAATCTTCACCCAGGAGACTAACAGTGAAATTCGGAAGAATAAGAAGGACACAGTTGGTATCGTCGGCATCTTCAAGGCGCTCTCCGGTAATGACCAACTGATGTGGGTGGCCTGTGCCTACCCCTTCTACTGTGTTGGAATTAACATCATTAATTCCCTGGAAGTTTACTACTTCACCTACATCATGGGGGCACCAAAGGCATTCTCGATTTTCTCCACGATCAATGTCTTCTTGGGAATCATCGGGACTTCCTTATTCCCGTTCTTCTCTAAGCACCTTAGTCGGAAGGCCCTCTTTACCAGCCTGTTGGTATTCATGCTGTGCGGGATTGCCCTCTTTACCGTCGCTGGCGACAACCTGGCATTGGTTCTGATTGCCGCTTCGATGTTCGGCTTCCCCCAACCAATGGTTTTCTTGATTGTCCTGATGGTCATCACTGACTCCGTTGAATATGGGCAGCTGAAGTTAGGCCACCGGGACGAATCCCTGGCCCTGTCCGTCCGGCCGCTGCTCGATAAGTTCGGTGGTGCCGTAGCCAATGGGGTCGTTGGTCAAGTAGCCATCCTGGCGGGGATGACGACTGGGGCCACTGCTTCTTCGATTACCGCCACGGGACGGATGAACTTCAAACTAATGATGTTTGCTGTACCAGCAGTCCTTTTGGTCATCTCTATCTGCGTCTTTGCCAAGAAGGTGATCCTGAGTGAGGAAAAGCACGCCGAGATTGTTGCCGAATTGGAAAAGGCTTGGGGCAAGCACATTAAAGACGACGACCAGCCTGCTAAGGATATTGACATTCCAACCCCAATTGCTGGAACCCTGATGAAGATGAGTGACGTTAAGGATGATGTCTTCTCCACCGGGGCCGCTGGGGACGGCTTCGCAATCAAGCCAAGTGATGGACGGGTCCTTGCTCCGTTTGATGCCACGGTCAAGCAGATCTTTACGACCCGGCACGCGGTTGGTTTAATCAGCGATGACGGGATTGCCCTCCTTATCCACGTTGGTATTGGCACTGTTAAGCTCAAGGGAACCGGCTTTGTTTCCTATGTTGAAGAGGGGCAACGGGTCAAGAAGGGTCAAGAATTGATTGAGTTCTGGGACCCAACGATTAAGAAGGCGGGCCTCGATGACACCGTGGTGGTTGCCGTGACGAACACCAAGAAGCTGGGACCAATTTCGCTAACTGCCAAGCCGGGAATAAATGTCCAAGCCGGGGACGATGTCTTGCAGGTTCAACTACAGGAAAATGACGAAGAACTAGTGCCGACGACCGATTAAGTTTATAATAGGTAATGTAAATGCTTACAAAAAGGGGTTATTTAAAATGAGTATCCATGTTAACGAAGAACACAAGCTTTTCCACTTACAAACTGCCAAGACAAGCTATGTTTTCCAAATCCTGGAAAATGGTGAAGCGGGACAGCTTTACTATGGACCACGAATTCCGGTAAAGGCTGCCTACACAAACCTGGCCAGCCGGGAAGAACACGACTGCACGAATACGCTGACCGTTGAACAGTCCGATTTTCAACTAGAACTGATCAAGCAAGAATACGCCGGCTTAGGCAAGGGGGACTACCGCTACCCAGCCTATCAAATCACTTACAATGATGGGTCCCGGACATCCGAATTCAAGTACATGGGCTACAAGATTACCAGTGGCAAACAACGGCTGACCGACATGCCGTCATCATTTGACGACCAGGGGGACGATGCTCAGACCCTGGATGTGGAATTCAAGGATGAATACGCCGATGTTGCCTTGACCCTCCACTACACCATCTTTGACAAGGAAGACGTCATTGTTCGTAGCGCCACCTTTACGAACCGGGGCAAAGACATTGTCTTAAATCGTGCGCTGAGTGCCCAACTTGACCTGCCGGATGCTAACTACGATATGGTCCAATTCTCCGGTAGCTGGGCCCGGGAACGTCATTTGATTCGGACCCCACTCCGTGCCGGAGTTCAGAGCATCTCCAGTTTGCGGGACGCATCAAGTCACCAGCACAACCCATTCTTCATGCTGGCCCGGCCGCACACCGATAACAACCACGGTGGTGTCTTCGGTTTTAACTTTATCTACTCCGGGAACTTCCTCGACTCCGTGGAAGTTGACCAGTTCGACACGACCCGGGTCCTGGTCGGTATCAACCCGGACGAGTTTGGCTGGCACCTATCTGATGGGGAGAACTTCCAGACGCCAGAAGCAGTGATGACCTACACCAGTGATGGCTTCAATCAGCTGAGCCACCAGCTGGCTGACTTCTACCAGGGCCACTTGATCAACCCGCACTTTGCCCGTCAAGAACGGCCAATCCTGATCAACAACTGGGAAGCAACCTTCATGGACTTCAACGAAGACAAGTTGATGCCAATCGTTGACGAAGCTCACAAACTCGGCATTGAAATGTTTGTCCTCGATGACGGCTGGTTTGGCCACCGGGACGATGACAAGTCTAGCCTGGGTGACTGGTTTGTTGACGAAAAGAAGTTCGCTACTGGGATTGACGGCTTTGCCAAGAAGGTCCACGATAAGGGGATGAAGTTCGGCCTCTGGTTCGAACCGGAAATGATCTCAATCGATAGTAAGCTCTATGAAGCACACCCTGATTGGATGATTGCAACTCCTGGCCGGCAGAGCACGCCTGCCCGGAACCAGTTTGTTCTTGACATGACCCGCAAAGAAGTTGTCGACTACTTAGTTGATCACATCAGTGCCATCATTAAGAAGACCCAACTGGATTACATCAAGTGGGACATGAACCGGAACATTACGGAAATGTTTGGGGCCAAGCTACCCGCCGACCGTCAATTAGAATTTGCTCACCGCTACATCCTCGGGGTTTACCAACTGTATGCCCGCCTGACGAGTGCCTTCCCGAAGGTTCTCTTTGAATCATGTGCCTCCGGTGGTGGCCGTTTCGATCTCGGGATGATGTACTATGCTCCTCAAGCATGGTGCAGTGACGACACTGACGCTGTTGAACGAATCAAGATTCAAGACGGGACTTCCTATGGTTACCAACAATCGATGTGGGGTGCCCACGTTTCTGCGGTACCAAATGACCAGGTTGGCCGGCTGACTTCGCTGGCGACCCGGGCAGCCGTGGCCTACTTCGGTGACTTTGGTTACGAACTAGACATTACTAAGCTGCCAAAGGACCAACTGGCCGAGATCAAGGACCAAGTGGCCTTCTACAAGAAGTACCGGAAACTCTTCCAGTTTGGCAAGTTCTACCGCTTGGAAAACGCCGACACGGCAACCGACAACGTTTACGACTGGGAAGTTGTTAATGATGACAAGACCAAGGCTATTATGGCGCGCTTCCAGATCCTCAATGGCGCCAACCCAGCTTACATCCGGGTATACTTTGCAGGCCTGGACCCTGAAAAGCAATACACGGTTAACGGCGGGGACGAGAAATTCTCTGGTGCTGAACTGATGAACGCTGGTTACTTTGTACCCCGGATTATGGACCGGACAAAGCCGGAGAAGGATCCATCGGACTTTAGTTCACGGCTCTTTGTTGCAGAAGAAGCTTAAAGAATAATAGTTGAATAATAAAAAGGTTTGGCTGCGATGATGTTCGTAGTCAAACCTTTTTATTAGGGCTCAATTCCCAGTACCCGCATGTGGCCATCTAATGCCAGCCTGATTAAGTTGTGGGCCAGCTGGCGGGCACTCATGTCATGGGCCTGGCCCTCATGGAGCCACCAGGCGAGGACACTGATGAAAATTGAAAGAATGTAAGTGATGACCAGGTCGGAAGGGATCGTGCTTTTTTTATCAATACCAAATTCCTTCAGGATGCCACTGATATTGGTACTGAGAATCGGGGCCAGCTGGTTCTGGAGAGTTCTTGAGGGCGTCCCGTCAATAATCAAGAGGAGGAGGTCCCGGTTTTCAGAGCATTTTTCCAGGACCCCGGTCAGGGTATCCTCAAGCTTAGTGAACATAATCTTGCGATTCAAAAAGAGGAGGGGGTTCCGTAAGGGGGTGAAGAGGCCGATTGCCTGCTTGAAAACTTGTTCATAGAGGTCCTGCTTGTCATGGTAGTGGGCATAGAAGGTGGCCCGGTTGACCATCGCCTTATCCGCAATCTCCTGGACGGTAATGGTGTCGATGCTCTTCTCTTTTGTCAGGGCAACAAAGGCATTGATGATGTTTTGCTTGGTCCGTCGTACCCGAATATCTTCTTGGAGTGTCACGTCAATTCCCCCTTTTAAATCAAATCCGACACAATGTTTAAATCTGTTGTCTAACAAACAGACCCGTAATTTTTGCTGATTGAATGTTGATAATTTTCATTTAAAAATATACTTAATTATATTATACACACTGTTGGAAAAGTGCGGTGAAATTATGTCAGGGGAGGAATTTAACGATGACAGAGAAACTCTATGGGGGGATTGATGTTGGTTCTACCACGGTTAAGTTGGTGGTGATGAACGATGCCCACCAGACCCTTTTCTCTCGATATGAACGCCACTACGCGGATGTTAAGGCCGCCAGTGAGCGCGTAATCAAGGAAGCAATTGCCGAACTGGGTGGCGCCACCCCAATTGCCTTCACGATTACGGGGTCCGGTGGGATTGGTCTGGCCAACCTATTGCAACTGAAGTTTATTCAGGAAGTGATTGCCTGCACCAAGACCGTTGAGCAGCTGATTCCCGAGACGGATGTGGCGATTGAGCTGGGGGGTGAAGATGCCAAGATCACCTTCTTCGGCGACTCCCTGGAACAGCGGATGAACGGGAGCTGTGCTGGGGGTACTGGCGCCTTCATCGACCAGATGGCGGTCCTTTTAGATACCGATGCCGATGGACTGAACAAGCTAGCCCGGAACGCGGAAAAGATTTACCCGATTGCCAGTCGCTGTGGGGTCTTTGCCAAGACTGATGTTCAGCCGCTGATCAATGATGGGGCCCGGAAGGAAGACATTGCGGCAAGTATTTTCCAAGCCGTAGTCAACCAGACAATTTCCGGCTTGGCTGCTGGTCACAAGATTAGCGGACACGTTGCCTTTTTGGGTGGCCCCCTCTACTTCATGGATCAACTGCGCCACCGTTTTATTGAGACCCTTCATCTGACCGACGATGAAGTGATCTTCCCGGAGAACCCGCAACTCTTCGTGGCCCAGGGGGCGGCCCTTTATGCTAATGACCAGCCGACGCTGTCTTTGGGCATCTTGTTGGACCGGCTGGAACACGGTGATTCCTCCGTTCTGGCACCATCACACTCCCTTGACCCGCTCTTCAATAACGAAGACGAGCTGGCGGCCTTCCGTCAGCGGCACGCCAAGGACCGGGTTGAGGCCGGTGACCTGGCCAACTACCACGGGACGGCCTTCTTGGGAATTGATGCTGGTTCGACAACCACCAAGATTGTCTTGATGTCGGCGGACCACAAACTCCTGTTTACCGAATACGACAACAACGATGGGGACCCATTGGAGAAGACCAAGCAGATGCTCCGGGACCTGAACCTGAAGATGCCGGCCGACGTGAAAATCGGCAAGGCCTGCGTCACTGGTTACGGCGAGCACCTAATCAAGAACGCCCTCAACGTTGACCTTGGCGAAGTGGAAACGGTGGCTCACTACCAGGCGGCCCACTACTTCCAGCCGGACGTCGACTTTATCCTGGACATCGGTGGTCAGGATATGAAAGCGATGACCGTCAAGAACGGGGCCCTGGCTGACATCAAACTGAACGAAGCCTGCTCATCTGGCTGTGGATCTTTTTTGGAGACCTTCGCAACTGGCTTGAAGTACAATATCCGGGACTTTGCCCAAGCCGCCTTGCTGGCTAAGCACCCGGCTGACCTGGGCTCCCGGTGCACGGTCTTTATGAATTCCAAGGTTAAGCAGGTTCAAAAGGAAGGGGCCACGATTGGTGACATTTCCGCCGGCCTGTCATTCTCCATCATCAAGAACGCCCTCTTCAAGGTAATCAAGATGCGGAGTGCTGACGAACTGGGCGACCACATCGTCTGCCAGGGTGGGACCTTCTATAACGATGCGGTTTTGCGGGCCTTTGAGAAAATCGCTGGTGTCGACGTGATTCGGCCCAATATTGCCGGATTGATGGGGGCCTACGGTGCAGCCTTGATTGCTGAACATAACTACCAAGCCGGGGACCAGACTAGCCTTCTCTCTATCAAGGAGATGGAAAACCTGACCTTTGAAAAGGAGTACATGCACTGTGGTGGTTGTGCCAATAACTGTGAACTGACTTTGACCATCTTTAATGACGGTCGGAAGTTTGTTACTGGTAACCGCTGTGAACGGGGTGAGGCCCGGGCCCTCCGTCTGCACGGCCAGCGGCCCCGGAATAACGGGAAGGTCAATCTGGTCGAACGGAAGTACAAGGAACTTTTCAAGTACCGGCCGCTCCGCAGTAAATTGGCCAAGCACGGTACAATTGGTCTTCCCCGGGTCCTGAACATGTACGAAGATTACCCACTGTGGGCCACCTTCTTCAAGCAACTGGGCTTCCGGACGATTCTGTCGCCAAAGGGGAGTAAGGAGCAATACGAGAAAGGGATGGAAACCATCCCGTCCGACACGGTCTGTTACCCGGCCAAGAACGTCCATGGCCACATCATGGCATTGATTGCCAACCGTCATGTTGACCGGATCTTCTACCCGGCAATTGTCTACGAACTGCAGGAGAAGAAAGCGGCAAACAACCACTACAACTGCCCAATTGTTCAGTCGTACCCTGAAGTGATTCGGAATAACGTTGACGAGATTCGGAGTGGTCAGGTCGACTTCCGGGACCCATTTCTGAACCTGGCGGACCACCAGTCAACGGCGGAGAACCTCTACGAATGTTTCAAGGACTTGGGGGTAACGAAGCAGGAGGTCCGCGATGCCCTCGAGACCGGTTACCAGGAACTGGACAACTTCCACCAGAAAATTCATAACTGGGGTGAAGATACCCTGGTGATGTTAAAACAGAAGGAGGAACACGGGGTTGTCCTTGCCGGGCGGCCTTACCACCTCGACCCGATGATTAACCATGGGATCTCCCAGATGATCACGGCGGCCGGTTTTCACGTCCTGACCGAGGACTCGATTGCCCACCTGGGTGACGTCAAGGGCCTCCGGGTAGTTAACCAGTGGTCCTACCACTCCCGCCTGTATGCGGCGGCCCGGATTGCAGCCAAGACGCCGGAACTGGAATTTGTTCAACTGAACTCCTTCGGCTGTGGCCTGGATGCCATTGATACCGACCAGGTTGAAGAAATCATGAACCAGTACAACCGTCTCTACACCTGCCTGAAGATTGACGAAGGGGACAACCTCGGGGCCATCCGCATCCGGATTCGGTCACTGAAGGCGGCAATCAAGGAGCGGACAGAGAAGAAAATTCATCCGGAAAAACTCTACGACAACCCGACGCCGGTCAAGTTTACCAAGGAAATGAAAAAGGAGAAGTACACTCTACTTTTGCCGATGCTATCGCCAATTCACCAGCATAACCTGGTTGACGTGGCTCTCCAGGCATCGGGCTACAACGTTGTTAACCTGCCAATCAAGGATCGCCGTTCTGTCGATGTCGGGACCCGGTACGTGAACAACGATGCCTGCTACCCGGCAATCATTTCGATTGGGCAGATGGTAGAAGCCCTGCAGAGTGGTAAGTACGACCTGAACCACACCGCCGTGATGATGAGTCAGACTGGTGGGGGTTGCCGGGCCACCAACTACGTGCCGCTGATTCGGAAGGCCTTGAAGGACGCCGGATTCTCGCAGGTACCGGTTATTTCAATTTCTTTAGGAAACCAGGGGGTTGAATCGCCACCGGGTTTCACCTTCACTCTGCCGCTGATCAAACGGGCGTCAATCGCCTTCCTGTATGGTGACCTCTTCGAACGGCTGGTTTACCACACCCGGCCGTATGAGGTGGAGAAGGGGGCGACGAACGCCCTCTATGCCGACTGGCTCGACCGGGTACGGCCAAATGTGGAGAACGGGAGCTTCAAGGAATTTAAGCGGAACGTCCACGCAATTGTGCACGACTTCGACACCTTGCCGGTACGGGACATTGTTAAGCCAAAGGTCGGCGTGGTTGGTGAAATTCTGGTCAAGTACTCGCCGATTGCGAACAACGACATTGTGGGGACCCTGGAAAAGGAAGGGGCCGAAGCAGTGGTTCCGGACATTGTGGGCTTTATGAACTACTCTCTGTACAACCAGGTTTATCGTCACCAACACCTTGGTGCCAAGAAGAGCTCGCAACTATTTGCGGCTATCCTGTTGAAGCTAATTCGTCAGGCGGAGAAGCCAATGGATGAGGCTTTGCGGGCTTCAAAGCACTTTGAAGGGATTACCCCGTGGGATGAAGTGGTTGCCGGTGCTAAACCGGTCCTCTCCCTGGGGAACATGACCGGTGAAGGTTGGTTCTTGCCGGGTGAAATGGTCGAACTCCTCCGGTCCGGCGTTAACAACATCGTCTGCATGCAGCCGTTTGGGTGCTTGCCAAACCACATCGTTGGTAAGGGGATGTTAAAGGAGTTGCGTCGAGAATATAAGGGTGCCAACCTGATGCCAATCGACTACGACCCTGGTGCTTCGGTGGTCAACCAACTTAACCGAATCCGGTTAATGATGGCGACTGCCAAGAAGAAAGTGGCTACAGAAGAAGCGGTGACAAGTAAATAAGTAATAGAAAACGGCTAAGGATAGTGATTTATCCTTAGCCGTTTTCTACTGCAATTCTTTTCAAGTTTCGGATCACAACCGAGCTCCCGTCACGAAATCGTAGTCGCTGTCGTTGCCAGTCAACGTTGACCAACTGTCCGGTGTACTGTTCATAGTAGCCGTTTTGCCCATTGAAGTAGGTAACCGTGACTAAGGGCCAAGGCCAAATTTTACTCAGCTTCTTGATCTGCTTAGTGAGGGTCAACAACTGTGAATGACTGAGGTAGTCTTTATTTCGGTAGCGTTTGGCCGTCTGGTCCAGAAGTTCTTTATAACCGGTCAAAGCAGCAAACGGGGCGAACTGGCCCGCCCGGTCAATTTGGGGCATTGGCAAGTGGGCCTTCGAGACGTGGCGAGGCACGTCCATTATGTCGTTATAACGGGATGTATCGTTGAACTGTTTCTTCTCGGCTTCCCATTGTTTTTTGTCCATTATGCCCGGTGTCCCCCAATCTCCTTGTTACGTTTCTTGGCGACCGCCCCGTCCTTCAAGTCCGCGGCCCGAATAATCGAATTTTTCCCAAAGCGGTCCTGCAGTTTGAGGACCATCTTTTGTACCCGTTGGTCCTGTTGACGCTGGCGACGTTCCTGGTCTGCTTTTCGTAGGTGCTGGTTGGTGTTGGTAAAGAGGTCCAGCTGCTCCGTATGGGTCATCTGGTCCGCGACCGCCTGCTTTACGAGGTGGTTAGCGGTGACGGTGACCCGGCGGACGAAGAGGTCGGGATTAACCTTCTGCCGAAACACCTCTAGGAAGTGATCCGTTAACTCCCGTGGTGATGCCGTCGGGAGTTTAGTTGTAAAACTACCGTGATCAGGGTGGGGAACCTCCCGGCCATAAAAGTCAGTCGTTGTCGGCCCGTGGAAGCCGTGACCCTGGTGGAGGCTTTCGACATCGTAGTTGACCGTCAGCGAGAACTGGTCAGCAACCATGTCCCGTTTGACCATCTGGAGGCTCAGCATGTCGACCATCTCCCGGACCACCAGTCGGGCTTCGTTGTACTTATACGGCTTAGGCAGAATAATACTGGAATAAATTCCGTGGCTGCTTGACCGGTAGTTCTTAATGTCCTCCATAGTAGCTGATTCGTATCCCCAGGCATGGTCAATGATCAACTCGGCGTTCTTACCGAATTCGCGGTAGAGGACCTCCTCGTTTAAGGGGTCGGATAATTTACCCAAGGAACAGTGGGCAATGTCACCCATTGTGTTTAGCCCCAGCTTTTGCAGACGTTTGGCGTAACCCCGGCCAATCCGCCAAAAATCGGTCAACGGTGTGTGAGCCCAGAGGTAACGACGATATTCCTGTTCGTTCATTTGGGCGATCCGGACGCCATCCTCGTCCGCCGGGATCCGCTTGGCAACGATATCCATCGCCACTTTTGCAAGGTAGAGATTCGTCCCAATCCCCGCTGTGGCGGTAATCTTGGTCTCCAGCTGAATCGTCTGGATCATCTCCTTGGCCAGGGCATGCGCCGAAACGTGGTGCTCAGCCAGGTAATCGGTGATGTCCATCAAAACCTCATCGATGGAGTAGGGGTGAATCTTTTCCGGCGGGAGGTAACGGAGGTAAATTTCGTAAATCTCCGCACTTTTCTTTAAGTAGAAGGACATTCGTGGCGGAACAATCTTGAAGCCAATCCGCAAATGGGGGTTGCGCAGGAGCTGTGGCCGATAAGCGGAGCTATACTTGGTTAGCTGGTGGTGTGGCGCCCTTTGAGCACGTTCACGGTTCAACTTTCCCACAATTTGCTCGACTTCGAAGAGGCGGGGGCGACCTGGTACCCCAAACTGCTTAAGGGCCGGGGAGACGGCTAGGCAGATGGTCTTGCTTGTCCGGGACTCATCGGCGACCACGAGGTTTGTGGTCAGCGGGTTGAGGTGGTGGGCGGCACACTCCGCTGAGGCATAGAAGGATTTGAGGTCAATTGCCAAGTAGGTGCGGGCCACGGTTAGCCCTCCTTTCATCAGATTCTTATTCCATTATACGGGGACTTTTTGTCCGGAACAAGTGTTTGCCTTGCCCGCTTGCCTTTTGGGGCGAAAATCGTTAGAATATAGACATTAAGTAGCACGAGTTTAGCGAGGGACGGCTGGTGAAAAGGTCCCCAGGGTGCGAACTGGATTTTAACATAATTATCAATAAAGAGCGGCAAGTTATTTGCAATGTAGGTGGCACCGCGCGCAAGCGTCCTATTAGTCAATCGGCTAATGGGGCGCTTTTAATATAAGGAGGAATTAATGATGGCAGAAAAGAAACACGTAATTTTAACTGGTGACCGGCCAACGGGTAAACTGCACATTGGTCACTATGTTGGTTCACTGAAGAACCGGGTGGCTTTGCAAAACACGGGGAAGTATGACACCTTCATCATGATCGCTGACCAGCAGGCCCTGACCGATAACGCCCGGGATCCCGAGAAGATTCGGCGCTCACTGCACGAAGTGGCCTTGGACTACCTGGCGGTGGGAATCGACCCAAAGAAGTCAACCATCCTCGTCCAGTCCCAGGTACCGGCCCTGAGTGAACTGACCATGCACTACCTGAACCTGGTCACCGTTTCCCGTCTGAAGCGTAACCCAACTGTCAAGACGGAAATCAAGCAGAAGAAGTTTGGCCAGAGTGTCCCAGCGGGCTTCTTGATTTATCCAGTGAGTCAGGCCGCAGACATCACCGCCTTCAAGGCTGATACCGTGCCAGTTGGTGACGACCAGGAACCAATGCTGGAGCAGACACGGGAAATTGTCCGGACATTTAACCGAATTTACAAGAAGAACATTTTGGTTGAACCGGAAGGGGTTTTCCCACCAAAGGGTGAGGGCCGGATCCCTGGCCTTGACGGCAATGCTAAGATGAGCAAGTCCCTCGGCAACTGTATCTACCTCTCTGATGATGCCGACACAATCCAGAAGAAGGTTATGTCGATGTACACTGACCCGACCCACATTAAGGTTTCCGACCCCGGTCATGTGGAAGGAAACACTGTCTTTACCTACCTTGACATCTTCGATCCAGACAAGGAACAAGTGGCGAAGCTGAAGGAACAGTACCAAGCAGGGGGCCTCGGTGACGTCAAGATCAAGCGTTACTTAAACGAAGTCCTGCAAGCGGAACTGAAACCAATCCGGGAGCGGCGCGAAAAGTACGCGGCCAACATGGACTATGTTGACCAGGTCCTGGAGGAAGGATCCGCCCACGCCGATGAGGTTGCTAACCGGACCCTGAAGGAAGTTCGGGACGCTATCGGCATCAACTACTTCGGTTAAAATATAATTGAAAATTAGAAACGCCCGCCGTATTCGTTAATTTGAGTACGGGGGCTTTTCTCTTACAAAACCAGTAACAATTAGTGTTTCACGGAACGGAACATGGTAACATAAAAGAGATCGATTCTATTAAATTAAATTTAATGTAGCGGAGGTGAAAATAGTGGAAAACCTCGCAATTGTTGACCTCGGCTCTAACTCGGCACGGATGGCAATTACAGAAGTTGCACCGGATGGCCGTTTTCGTGAAATCAAGCGGGTAAAGGAAAATACCCGCCTTTCAGAAGGAATGGGACGCGAAAAGGTGCTCCAAGAAGCAGCGATGATGCGGACAATTGAAGCTCTGAAGCGCTTTAAGCAGCTTTATGAAGAAATTCCCAACGTCAAGGTCCGGGCAATTACCACGGCGGCTGTTCGCCAGGCCCGGAATCGTCAGGAATTCCTGAATCGGGTACAAGAGGAAGTTGGTATCCAGCTTCAGGTTTTGTCGGGTAAAAAAGAGGCCTATTACGACTACTTAGGGGTTATTCGGACCCTTAAGCTTAACCACTGTTTAATTTTAGATGTTGGTGGGGCAAGCTGTGAACTGGTACTAGTTCAACAGCGGCGCGCCCGCGATTTGATCTCAATCCCAGTTGGTGCGGTTAACCTCTCAGAGCAGTTCCATTTGAATGGCTACGTGCGGTCGGCGGACCTATTCCGGGCCCAGGTAGCGATGAATGACCGGTTGAAGAAGATTCCCTGGCTACGCTACGCAACCCGGGTGCCAATCGTTCTCCTTGGCGGTGCAAACCGGACCCTGGCCCGGATGGCCTGGGCCTACCACCACCGGCACCACCGGCGGACTATTCATGGTTATCAGCTCAGTGCCCGGGTGGTTTACGCAACTTACCGGGAACTGCTGAACCGGAACTTGGCCCAGCGCAAGCGGATCTCAGGTCTGGAGCCAGAACGGGCGGACATCATCGTTGGGGGGATGCTCCCCTTAGTTAGTCTTCTCCAGCGCAACACCGATGGCCGGGTAATCTTCTCGGAAAGTGGTGTGCGGGAAGGCATCATTACCGAATACGTCAACCAAAGGAAGCAAAACAATGAGTGATTGGCAACATGGCTTTTATAAATTGTCACCAAAAGAGCGACGACAGCGGCTAACGACGGCCTTGAAACTACCGGTATCCGTGACCGACCTTTTGTCCGACCACGCGTCTGACCTGGGCAACCAGCTGGTGGAAAACTACTTAACGGACTACTCCCTGCCAGAAGGGGTGGCCCTGAAGCTTGTCGTCAATGGACAAGAATACCAGGTACCAATGGTGGTTGAAGAACCGTCCGTGATTGCGGCGGCTGCCAACGGTGCACAGCGGGTTGCTAAAAGTGGCGGATTCACTGCCAAAAAGCAAGATCGGGAACTAGTCGGCCAGGTAGTAGTGAAACCGCGCGGTGACGTCAGTACCGACTTAACCTGGCTAAAACAACACACAACTACGATGCTTAAGACTGCTAATGATGCCCACCCGTCAATGCAACGGCGCGGTGGCGGGGCTAAAAGCGTCCGCCTACGGACACCAGGCGATTTTATCAGTGTGGACCTGGGAATTAACGTTTGCCAGGCGATGGGGGCCAACAGTGTCAACACGATGGCCGAAGCAGTTGGTAAGTGGTTACGGAGCCAGGGCTTTAACGTTCTCTGTGCAATCCTAAGTAACTACGCGACCGCTAGTCTGCAAACAGTGACGTGTACGGTGGCTTTCCGGGATTTGGCAACTCCCCAGATGGTAGGGCAAAAGGTTGCGGAGCGGATTGCGGCGCTAAGTAACCTCGCCCAGGCTGACCCCTACCGGTCGGCAACCCATAACAAGGGAATTATGAATGGAATTGACGCCGTCTTAATTGCCAGTGGCAATGACTGGCGCGCCATCGAAGCGGGCGCCCATGCCTACGCGGCGCGTGATGGTCAGTACCGGGGCCTTAGTAGCTGGCAAGTGAAAAATGGCCAGCTGGTCGGCCGCTTAACTCTCCCACTACCGGTAGGAGTTGTTGGGGGCTCAATTGGTCTGAACCCGTTGACCCGGGCAAACTACCAAATCAGTGGTATTAAAACAGCGGAGGAATTGGCGGCAGTGACCGCTAGTATCGGCCTCGCCCAAAATTTGGCTGCACTACGGGCGCTTGCTAGTACCGGAATTCAGGCGGGCCACATGAAACTCCAGTACCGTTCCCTAGCGATTAGCGTGGGAGCCCGACCAAATGAAGTATCGTCAGTGACAAAACGGCTAGCCATGCTTGATCACGTGGACCGGGCAGCAGCCCGTCGGGTACTCGATGAAATAAGAAAGGATTAATTGCATGAGTGAAGAAATAAAGTTAAATGCGGCGAACCAGGAACTGCTTAAGCAGGTTAACGAACTTTATCCTGAGGGGAACGTTTTTGTTCAGTTTCATGGTGAAAAGTCCGGCTACGTTCGTCATGACCAGGCAACCCAGAAGACGCTGCCGGGTGGGCTCTTTATCATTGTGACCGACCTGACCGCCCCCAACTATACGGCCTCCCATGAGCTTCTCCACCTCTTGATGCTCTTGCGCGGCTTTCCCCAGATTTTTTTCCAACTTTCCCTGGGTGATAAGCAGCTTGATGAGCAGATGATGATCATGTCGACGGACCTGTACAACGTTGCCATGCACCGGGTCGTGGTCGCTGAACAACGAAAGCACGGCTTCGTTGATGAGCAGATTGAGCGGGAATACCTGAAGGGAATTGAACACACCCTGACGCCGGAAGGGGAGAAAGATGATGAGGAGAAAACCCTCCGTCTTTTGACCCTTCTTGATGCCTTGGTATTCTACGGTGATCATCTGGACCAGTACGAAGAAACACTGAAGGCAAAGTATCCAGATGCACTGGCCGCAGCCAAGAAAATGTACGCAACGATTACCGCTAAGCCGATTAAGACGCCATTTGACATGCGGCGGTCAATCATCAAGATTTATTCCCTGTTTGACCAGCAGATGCAGGAATGGAACCTGCCGGCCCTCCACAATAACGAGTACACGACCCTTTCGCCAGTCCTGAGTGAGCGGCAGTTGCGGTTGAGCCTTCGCCAGGTCTTTGAAATTTACCACTCCGATATGAAGGAGCGGGGAACGAAGAAGCGGGCGTACATTGGCATTCGGCGTAGCGACCGGCAGAACTCGTTTACCATGCCGGCTCCCCAACCAGAGACGCCGGAAATGTTTAAGCGTATTTATGCCCAACCGGTGAAGAAGTTTCTTGAGCAACATAGTATCCCATACATTGTAAGGAAGTAATTAGATGGACACGAATATTCAAGCAACGTTTGATAATGCAAAGCACATTGTTTTCTTGACCGGGGCGGGCGTTTCGACAGCCTCCGGTATTCCGGATTTTCGGTCGGCAAACGGCCTCTACACCCAGAACCGGAATGCGGAATACTACCTGAGTCACCGCTACTTTATAAGTGATCCGGAAGGATTTTACGAATTTTGCAAGAAGAATCTCTACTTTCCTGATGCTAAACCAAATATCATTCATGAAAAGCAGGCGGCCCTGACCCAGCAGGACCGGGCGACGGTGATTACGCAAAATATTGATAACCTGTACGAAGAAGCGGGCACCAAGCACCTGATCGATTTCCACGGGGACCTCTACAACGTGTTTTGTGAAAAGTGCGGTAAGACGGTTCCGGTTGAAGACTACCTGAAGAGCCGGATTCACGAGGAAGATGGCGGACCACTGCGGCCGGATATCGTTCTCTATGACGAAGGAATCAAGCAGGAAAACATCATTAATTCTGTCCGGGCAATGCAGGGAGCCGACCTCGTGGTGATTGTTGGAACGTCCATGAAGGTTTACCCATTTGCCGGCTTACTGGAATACCGGAATAAGAACGCGGAAGTAATTGCCATTAACCGGCAGAAACTGTCGTTTGGCTTTGATTTCACGATGGTTCAAGAAGACGCTACGAAGTTCTTTGCGGAATTGAGCGTATGAAAATAAGCTGGAAAAAGCTATCAGAAGCTTTTCCAGCTTATTTTTTTCTTAAAGGCAGATTGTAAAATTTAAGTTGAACATTTAAGTGGACAGAAAAACCCATCAAGGTCTTTAATGGTGTTACCGTACAATCCATTAGAAAGAAGGACCTTGATGAGCACCACTATTTTATCATTCCAGAACCGTGTTGTCATTGAAACGCTTCATAATGAAGGACGTTCCTTGCGATACATCGCTAACTACTTAGGCTTTAGTAAGACCACCATCTTTAACGAACTTCACCGGCTAAATAGTGAGTACTGGGCTGAGCTAGCGCAAACTGACTTTGAACGCAAGGTTAGTCAACGGGGGCGGAAGTCTTCGCTCACTAAAAACCTTAAACACTTGATCGAGGAAAAGCTTCAAGTCCAGAAGTGGTCCCCTGAACAGGTTGCCCATGTGGTTGGGATTGCCTACAAGACGATCTATAACTGGATTGATCAAGGATGGCTTGATATACAGTTGCCCGATTTGCCTGATCATGGAATGCGTCGTCATCGTGCTAAAGAAAAGCGTGGTACGTTCAGTCACGGCCGCTCCATTGAGGAGCGGCCTCATAAAGTCGAAACTCGCCAGGAATTCGGCCACTTTGAAGCTGATACCGTACTTTCTGGCAAACGTAAAGGTCAAGCTGTGGCTACTTTTGTGGAGCGTAAGAGTCGCCTGACAATTGTTAAACGGCTCCATGGTCGCGACAGTCAGTCCATGACTCAAGCCGTACTTGAACTAGCTAGTCAACTTCAAGACAAGCTCAAGACGCTTACCGTAGATCATGGTAAAGAGTTCGCTAACTACCAGGCAATTGAGCAGCGAACTGGTACTCCGGTTTATTTTGCTCATGCTTATTCACCACATGAACGCGGCAGTAATGAGAACCGTAACCGAGTTTTACGACGCTTTATTCCCAAAGGCCAAGCCATTGAAGAGTTAAGCGATCACAAGCTGATTCAAATTAATTGGTATTTGAATTCCCGGCCACTTAAATGTCTTAATTGGCATACACCAATCGAGATCTTCCTGCTTAATCTACGTCACTAAATTCGTTCAAGTTATTTCTTGCAATCTGCCTAAAACCGAATTTACTTATCGCCAAGCAAGGATGAAATTAGATATAATGGTAAAAACGAAAGCGCTGACAATGAAAGGAGTATAATGATGGTTAAATTTGGTCATTCAACAGTTGAAGCAAACTCACTGGGATTAGGGACAAACGCCGTTGGGGGTTACAACCTCTTCCCGGACCTTAGTGATGACGATGGCCGCAAGTTAGTTGAGGCGGCACTGGCAAACGGGATTAACCTTCTCGACACTGCCTACGTATACGGACTAGGCCATTCTGAAGAACTGGTCGGCGAGGTTGTTAAAGAACATTCCCGTGACCAGATTGTGGTCGCCACGAAGGGAGCTCACGACTTCTCCACTGGTGAAGAGGTCATCAACAACGATCCCCAGTTTCTGACGGACCAGGTCAACAAGAGCCTGGAACGATTGGGAACGGACTACATCGACATTTACTACATCCACTTCCCGGACCACGATACGCCAAAGGCTGAGGCGGTGGGGGCTCTCCAGCGCCTGCGCGAAGCGGGCAAGATTCGGGCGATTGGGTTATCCAACTTTAGCCTCGATCAGATCAAAGAAGCTAACGCGGATGGCTACGTTGACGTTGTTGAAGACGAATTCAGCCTCCTTCACCAGGACCACCTGAAAGACGGGAAGCTGGACTACCTGCATGACAACCAGATTAGCTTTGTGCCTTACTTCCCCCTGGCTTCCGGTCTGCTAACTGGTAAGTATGACCAGGACGTGACCTTCCCGAAAGACGACATCCGCAACCAGATTGCGGACTTTAAGGAACCGCGCTACAGTGCCATCCTGGCAGCGGTTGATAAGGTGCGCCCGATTGCCGCTAGCCATCAGGCAACGGTGGCCCAAACAATTCTGGCGTGGTACCTACAAAATCCGCTGATTACGGCCGTGATTCCAGGAGCCAAGCGGGCTGACCAGGTAATTAGCAATGCAAAGGCAATGGATGTGATCCTGACTTCTGAAGAGTATGGGCAAATTGAAGAGGCCTTTAAGGAATTTGCGGCGGTCAAGAGCGGTAAGTCACTAAAGGACCCAGACTAAAAACAAAAGCGACCAACGGGAATTTCTCGTTAGTCGCTTTTGCTTTTAGAGAGTTAAATGCTGCCGTGTTTGGCGATTTTTCAGCTGTTTGAGCTCACAATCATAATCGCAGGCGGCACACTTGCCACCTGTCTTGACCTTCTTGAAGGTGCGGATAATGACCCAAACCGCCAGGCCGATGATTGCGACAATGATTAACAGGTTGATTAGTAGTTTCATAATTATCCTCCTAAAAAATTAACGAACCAACTTGGAAAAGGATAAAGGCCGTGATGTAGGCGATGGTAAAACTGGAAACGACCGAGAAGAAAACCCACTTATATGACCCGGTTTCCTCCTTGATTGTGGCCAGGGTGGCAAAGCAAGGGATGTAGAGCAGGACAAAGGCCAACATCGCGTATGCCGCGACCGGACTCATGAATTGCCCGAGGGCGGTGATCAAAACGGCCTTGCTACTGGTGTGGAACATGACCATCATACTGGAAGTAATGACTTCCTTTGCCAAGACCCCCGTAAAGAGGGCACTAATAGCTTGCCACTGGACGATTCCAATCGGTTTAAACATCGGCACAAGGGCGTGACCAAGACTGGCAGCATAGCTGGCCGTAGAATCAGTAACGAAACCATGGGGGCCAAAACTAGAAAGCAGCCAAATCAGGACGGTCCCGGCAAAGATGATGGTCCCGGCCTTTTTAATAAATCCCTTCCCCTTATCCCAGGTCCCGTGCCAGATAATATCTAAGCGGGGCAGGTGGTATTCGGGAAGTTCCACAATAAAGACGGATCGTTCTTTGACGTGGAAAAGTACCTGGTAGAGCTTGGCCACGAGGAGGGCAACGACCACACCAAGGAAGTAGATTGAGAGGACAATCAATGCCTGGTGGTGCGGGAAGAAAGCGGCCACCACCAGGCTGTAGATCGGTAGGCGGGCCGAACAACTCATGAAGGGCATGATCAAGGTCGTGACGAGCCGTTCCTTAGGTTGTTCAATCGTCCGGGCGGCCATGATTCCCGTGACGTTACAGCCGAAACCGATAATCAGCGGGATGAATGATTTACCATTGAGCCCAATCATCTGCATTAACCGGTCCGTTACTAGAGCCGCCCGGGCCATGTACCCCGAATCCTCAAGCAGGGAGATACAGGCAAAGAGGGTGAAAATCTGAGGGATAAATGCTAACACCCCACCAACCCCCGCGATAATTCCGTTAACAATCAGTGAACGGAGGGCAGGGATAGCACCCATCTGAACCAACAGGTGGTTAGCAGTGTTTGAGACGGGAACGGACAGGAACCAATCAAGTAAGTCAGATAGTGGGGTCCCTACCCAGTCGAAGGAAAGCTTGAACATCAGGAAAAAGATTCCCGCAAAGATAGGCAGTCCCAAGATAGGGTTGGTGACCACCTTATCAATTTTGCTTGTCAGCTGGGGCTGTTGACTTTGCCCCGTCTCAGTCGCGTCTTTTAGCAGTTTTTCGATAAATGCCAGCCGGGTGTCATAGATCTTATCCGCAAAGTGCTGGGCATCATAATACTTCTCCTGACTCAGGAGCGGGGTTAATTTGCGCTGCTTAGCAATTCTTCGGATGGCCTTGTTTTGGTCAATGAACTGAATCGCTAACCAGCGGGCAAGGGTGGGCTCGAACGAGAAGCCCGCGGTGAGGGCCTCACTGGCCTGACGAATGGCTTGCTGAAGCATTGGCGGGTAGGTTAACTGCAGGGGGTGTGTAGTTACCTTTTGGTAGTTAGCAATCTGTTCGTGCAGCTCCTTGATTCCCCGGTGCCCCCGGGCGTTGGTGGCCAAGACCTTGCACCCCAGTCGTTCACTAAGAAGGTCTAGGTTGTAACTTCGGCCGCTTCTCTTGAGATCATCAATCATATTTAAAATTAAAATAGCGGGGATACCCCGTTCAAGAACCTGAATCGTCAGTAGAAGGTTACGCTTTAACTGGCTAGCGTTGGTGATGTTTAATATGAGGTCTGGACGGTTATGAAGAAGGTAGGTCGTTACAACGGCCTCGTCCTTTGTTAACGGGTTCAGCGAATACGCGCCCGGTAGGTCGACGATTTGGACGGCCGAATCCTTGAGGGTCCCAACCTTCTTCTCAACCGTTACCCCTGTCCAATTACCAACGTAGGCGTACTTGTTGGTGAGTGAATTAAAAAGAGTTGTTTTACCTGTATTAGGGTTACCAATTAAGGCGACACTTGGCATTATGCTTCAGCCTCCGTTAAAGCGTAAAAGTCGTGGTAACGAATTCCAATCCGCTGATTATTGTTTTCAATAATTACGGGACCATGAAATGGGTAACGCTGGATTACCTTAATGGGGCAACCTTCACAAAGACCCATGTTATGGAGCCGGTTAGCAGTTGGTTGGTTTAGACAGCTAAAAGAATGAAGTATGTATTTATGACCATTCATAATTATCACCCGAATAAAATATTCTAAAAGTATATAAAAAGCTACATTTTATAGTTATATTATACTCCTTTGAAACCGCTTAAAAAAATTTGCTTGTAAAGCTTCAATCTTGATACTATTCGGTTATAATAAATGTGTATATTTTTTAACCATTATTTCTTATGGAATAATTTGGAATATTTAGTTTAAGGGGATGCTTTGAAATGGCCACACTTGAAGTGCGCGATTTACATGTTTCTGTTAAGGATGAAGAAAGTAAGAAAGAAAAGGAAATCCTTAAAGGGGTTAACCTAAAGATGAAGACGGGGGAGATCCACGCCATCATGGGGCCAAACGGAACCGGGAAGTCCACTCTTTCACAAACAATCATGGGACAACCAGGTTACAAGGTAACGCAAGGTGACATCCTCTTAAACGGTGAAAGTATCGTTGGTATGCCAGTTGATGAGCGGGCACGGAAGGGATTATTCCTGGCAATGCAGTATCCAGCAGAGATTCAAGGGGTAACGAACGCTGAATTTCTCCGGGCCGCCATCAATGCCCGCCGGCCAGAAGACGACCAAATTTCCGTAATGGACTTCATCAAGAAGCTGGACAAGAACCTGTCATTATTGGACATGAGCCAGAAGATGACGGAACGGTACCTAAACGAAGGCTTCTCCGGTGGTGAAAAGAAGCGGAACGAAATTCTGCAGCTCCTGATGATCGAACCAACCTTTGCCATCCTGGACGAAATTGACTCTGGCTTGGATATCGATGCCTTAAAGGTTGTCTCCAAAGGTGTTAACTCCATGCGCGGTGACAACTTCGGTTCACTGATCATCACCCACTACCAACGGTTGCTTAACTACATCGTTCCAGACACGGTCCACGTTATGATGGACGGACAAATTGTTAAGACCGGGGGCCCAGAACTGGCTAAGAAGCTGGAAGACGAAGGTTATGCCGGCCTGCGGGATGAATTAGGTCTCGACATCAAACTAGTCGACGATGAAGACTAGGAGGTGCACTATGACTGAACTAGCAGAAGCAAAGGAACAGCTGACCAGCGCCAGCCAGCAGCATGATGAACCACAGTTCTTGCTGAACCAGCGGCTTTTTGCACGGGACCTGATGGAAAAATTGCGGCTGCCACGGATGCAGCGGTTTAAGTTCCACGACTGGCCGCTAATTGCCGATCAGCCCCTAACCTGGGTTAGTTCTAATACTGACCTGGAAGAACTCGCGCCGGACGATGAAGTAATCCGGGTGACCCAGGTTGGCCAGACAACGGTTAAAATTCATATTCCAGAAAAGCTGCAGGATGAAGGGGTCGTATTGACCGACATCTTCACGGCGGCAAAGAACTATCCAGAAATCTTTAAGAAGAACTTCATGACGGCCATCAAAGCGGACGAAAACTTGCTGACTGCCTACCACATGGCATACCTGAATGCCGGTCTCTTCTTGTATGTACCAAAGAATGTCGAGATCAAGAAGCCGATTGAAGCAGAAATCGTTCAGGACAACACCCAGGACCAGCCGCTGATTTCTCACATCTTGGTTGTTGCTGACCAGGGAAGCAAGGTCAAGTTTATCCAACACCTGACGACCGTTGGGAAAAATGAAAATCCGGCCAACATGATGATTGAGCTGATTGCCAAGGACAACAGCGAGATTGACTTCTCCTCTCTTGATGAGCTGGGGGCCAGCACCCACACCTACTTCAAGCGGCGGGCCGATATTGGCCGTGACGCCCACGTTGAATGGGCAGTTGGCCTGATGAATGATGGGGACACGGTTGGCGACATGGACTCTGAATTATTAGGCGAAGGCGGTTATGCTAACTCCAAGATGATTGCCGTGACGACCCTTAATCAGGAAGTCGGGGTCAACAACCGCGTTACTAACCACGGTAAGCACACGACTGGTCTGATCAACCAACGGGGAGTCATCCTCGAAAATTCTGAACTGATCTTTAATGGAATCGGTCAGATTATCCACGGGGCCCACGGTTCTAAGGCCGACCAACAAAACCGGGTCTTGATTATGTCAGATAAGGCCCGGGGAGACGCCAACCCAATCCTCTTAATTGATGAAAATGATGTTGAAGCTGGGCACGCTGCTAGTGTTGGCCCGGTTGACCCCCACCAGATGTACTACCTGATGAGTCGGGGGATTCCACGTAAGCAAGCGGAACGGATGGTTATCCGGGGCTTCCTTGGTGCCGTTTTGAGTGCTATTCCAGCCGCCGATGTCCGTAAGAAGCTGGTTGGTATTCTAGAAAGGAAGCTTACTGATGGCCAACAATATCAATGATTCATACCAAGACTTTCCAATTCTGGACCAAAAAGTAAATGGTGAGCGTCTTGCTTACCTCGACAACGCGGCGACCGCCCAAAAACCACAGCAAGTGATTGATTCCTTGGTCCACTTCTACGAGCACGATAACGCTAACGTTCACCGGGGGGTTCACACCCTGGCGGAACGGGCCACTGAGCAGTATGAGGCCGCTCGGACGAAGGTCCAGCACTTCATCAACGCCAAGGACCACAACGAGATCATCTTCACTAAGGGCTGTACCGACGGATTAAACCTCGTTGCCGCCACTTATGGTGAACAAAATATCCACGAAGGTGATGAAATCGTCATCACCATCATGGAACACCACAGTAACCTGATTCCTTGGCAACAACTGGCGATTAAAAAGCACGCCACGTTGAAGTACATTGAATTAACACCGGACGGCACCCTGGATATGGAAGACGCTAAACGTAAGATTACCGATAGGACCAAAATCGTGTCGGTAGCCCACGCCAGCAACGTCCTTGGGGCGGTTAACCCACTAAAGGAATTAGCCAAGATCGCCCATGAACACGGGGCGGTGATTATTGGTGACGGTGCCCAATCCGTTCCCCACATGCCAGTGGATGTCCAGGACTTAGACGTTGATTTCTACGCCTTCTCTGGGCACAAGATGATGAGCCCGACGGGGATTGGGGCCCTCTATGGCAAGGCAGACCTCTTACGGGCAATGCCGCCATACCAGTACGGTGGTGAAATGATCAATGCCGTTCACCGGGATGAGACCACTTTTGCGGATATCCCGTTCAAGTTTGAGGCGGGGACCCAAAACATTGCCGGAGCGATTGCCCTGGGGACCGCGGTTGACTACCTGGAAGAAATCGGCATGAAAAACGTGGAAAAGAAGGAACAAGAAATTGTTAACTATGTTCTTCCTAAACTAGAAGCACTACCTTACATTACGGTTTATGGGCCCCAGGACCCGGCTCAGCATACGGGGGTAATTGCCTTTAACATGGACAACCTGCACCCGCATGACGTGGCAACGGCCCTCGATGCTGAGGGGGTTGCCGTTCGTGCTGGTCACCACTGTGCACAGCCGCTGATGGAAGCGCTCGGCGTCAGTGCTACCACCCGGGCCAGTTTCTACTTCTACAATTCGAAGAAGGATGCTGATCAATTAATTAACGCAATCAAAGCAACAAAGGAGTTCTTTAACGGTGGGACTATCTAAGTTAAATGGCTTGTATCGGGACGTCATTTTGGACCACGCTAACAATCCGCGGAATAAACATGATATTCCTAATGCAACGAGTAAAATGACAATTCATAACCCAACCTGCGGTGACACGATTAACGTGGCCGTTGAGGTTGAGGGTGACCGGATTAAAAATATCGGTTATACAGGTTCTGGATGCACGATTAGTCAAGCCTCTGCCAGTATGATGGCTGAAGCAGTCAAAGGGAAGACCACTGAAGAGGCCCTCGACATGGCAAAGACCTTTTCCGATATGGCCATCGGTAAAAAGCACTCTGCAGATGACCTGGAAAAGCTTGGCGATGCCCAAATCTTGACCAGTATTATGGAATTCCCAGCCCGGATTAAGTGCGCCACGATTTCATGGTGGGCACTCCAGCGGGCCCTGCTAAAGAAAGATGACGAGGAGGAAGAGTAATGAGTGATGATGCAGCCAGCATTGTAAATAACGACGAAAATTATGAATACGGCTTCCACGATGACGTCAAGCCGGTCTATTCAACGGGACGGGGGCTTACGGAAGACGTTGTTCGTAAAATTTCTGCAGAAAAGCATGAGCCAAAGTGGATGCTTGATTACCGCCTAAAGGCCTACAAGATTTACAAGAAGCTTCCTATGCCGAAGTTCGGTCCGGACTTGTCTGAGCTGGACTTAAAGAACATGCTTTACTACCAAAAGATGACGGACAAGAAGTTCCGGGACTGGAAAGATGTTCCAGAAGACCTGAAAAAGACTTTTGACCGTTTAGGAGTTCCAGAAGCAGAACGGAAGTATTTGGCCGGGTCATCTGCCCAGTATGAGTCTGAAGTTGTCTACCACAACATGAAGAACGAATTCTCTAAGCTGGGAATTATCTTTACAGATACGGATACCGCCCTGCGTGAGTACCCGGACCTCTTCAGGAAGTGGTTTGGTAAGCTGGTTCAACCAACTGATAACAAGTTTGCGGCTCTAAATGCCGCAGTTTGGTCTGGTGGTTCCTTCATCTATGTTCCTAAAGGTGTTAAGACGAAGACACCAATTCAATCTTACTTCCGGTTGAATGCTGAAAATACCGGACAATTTGAACGGACCCTGATTATTGTTGACGAGGGTGCCAGCGTGGACTACGTTGAAGGGTGCACGGCTCCAAACTATTCTTCTGACAGTCTGCACGCGGCCGTAGTTGAAGTAAACGTCTGCAAGGACGCCTACTGTCGGTACACGACCATTCAGAACTGGTCCGACAACGTCTACAGTCTGGAAACCAAGCGGGCAGCCGCGGCCGAAAACGCTACGATGGAATGGGTCGATGGTAACCTGGGTTCTAAGGTAACGATGAAGTACCCAAGTGTATACCTGAATGGTGAAGGTGCCCGGGGGACGATGCTGTCAATTGCGGTTGCCAGCAACGGAATTCACCAGGACTCCGGTGCCCGGATGATTCACAATGCTAAGAACACCTCAAGTTCAATTGTCTCCAAGTCAATTGCCAAGACCGGTGGTTCAACGGACTACCGGGGGACGGTCCGCTTTGGTAAGCACTCAGACGGGTCTAAGGCCCACGTTGAGTGTGATACCATTATCATGGATGACCAATCATCATCAGACACGATTCCGTACAACGAGATTGATAACGCTCATGTGGCGATGGAACACGAAGCTAAGGTTTCCAAGATTTCAGAAGAGCAGTTATACTACCTGATGAGTCGAGGAATTTCTGAAGCGAAGGCAACGGAAATGATCATCATGGGCTTCGTTGAACCATTTACTAAGCAGCTACCGATGGAATACGCGGTTGAATTAAACCGGCTGATTAGCTTCGAAATGGAAGGCTCAATCGGCTAATAAACGGAGGTATTAAGATGGCCAAAGATAGTGATGAAGAAAAAGAAAGTAAGGAATACTCGCCGACCGAAGATGCGGTAATGGGGGCTTTGGAGAAGGTTATCGACCCGGAACTGGGAATCGACTTGGTAAACCTCGGCTTGATTTATGATGTATCGGTTGATGACGACGGCCTGTGCATCGTAACGATGACTTTAACAACGATGGGCTGCCCACTTGGTGACTTCTTGAATGATTCCATCACCGAAGCGGCCACCTCTGTTGATGGAGTAGATAAATGTAAGATTAACTTAGTCTGGGAACCGGTTTGGGGCATCGACAAAATGAGTCGGTTTGCTAAGATTGCTCTCGGTTTACATGGCTAATCGAAAAGGTGGGAGCGCGAATGGATATTCAAAAATTTGTCCAACGACGAAAGAGACGGGGCATTTCCCAGGTTGCACTGTGTGACGGTATCTGTACGCAATCCACGCTCAGTAAGTTTGAAAGCAACGGTCAAATTCCCTCAGTGTTAATTTTGGGAAAGCTATGCCAACGGTTAGACTTGAGTATCGATGACCTTGCTGAAGACGGGAAGTGTACGCAAAAGCCTGTCCACAAAACAGTCCTGGATGAGGCGGAGCTTAACCTGATGGCGGAAAAGTTTCCCCTGGTAATCAGCCAGTTGCGAAGCGTTAAGGAACAAAAATTGCCGAACCGCCAACAGCGGATGCAGTATTACTACTTGCGGGGGATGCTCGATACCCTAACTAATAACCAGACCGCCACAACGATGTTTAACTTCACACAGATCCTGGATAAGTTGGATGAGCAGCATGAAACAGTGTATTCCCAACTGGCCTATCTTGGGTCGGGAATCCTTTATGCCCGTAAAAATGAACTTGGCAATGCAGAGTTCTTTTTTACAAAAGTGATTAACTACCTGCGGGCGCAAAATGATTCTGTCAAGTTGGCTAAGGAGACGCCGACAACCTATTTGCGGCTGATAATGATGTTGTACTACGTTGCGGAATATGAAGCGTTACGAGAGCGCTACCCACGAAGTAACCACTGTCTAAAGATGGTGACGGACTTCTGTGCCCGACGCCATGTGACCTTCTTTATGCCGCGGACCCGGTTACTGCAGGCGAATAATGCAATTCGTGGTGGTGGAGATCCGGCTCACATTGCCGACCTGTTGAACGATGCGTTGGTGTTTGCCCGCTTTAACCACAATAATGTTGTTGAACTGCAGACTGCGGCGCTGAAAAAGCACTTTGCCTAAAAAAGAGAAAGCCTGGAAAAAGCATCAGAGCGCTTTTCCCAGGCTTCCTCTTTTCTATATAGCAGGTGAACTAAGCAAAGAAGACGACCTTCCCATCCACCTTGATGGGTAATACTGCTGAACCCTTCCGGTTCTCAGTCGACTTCTTAGTGTTGTGAAAAAGCTTCTTAGTTAGTAGCATTGTGATCGCTCCTTTCATATTTTCCATATTCAACATATCATCTTAAATGTCGACTGGCTAGTCTTTTGAATGATTTTAATTTCCGCCTCTTATTTTGTAAACTGTATAAATTTTCGGTAGGTCCAGGATTGAATGAATACTAAAGGAAAACTATGCATAATCGCTGTTAAAATAGTTAATAGGCGCGTGAATAATGAATATATATTTTTTCCAAAAATTAAGAATTTACTAAGCAAATAATGAGTAAGGGCCCGTCAATTGGGTTGCATTTATCAGCCCGGACCGATAGGATAGCCTTGTAATAAGGAGGGACATCATGACAAGAATTACGATGGGAATGACGACGTGGACGGAGCACCCCGTCCTGATTCACAATGAACAGCGACCGGTGACCCTTAACGAATACGCCCAACACTTTCCAACGGTCGAAGTTGATACCTTCTTCTACGCCCTGCCCCAGATGAGTACTATTCAGAACTGGCTGGCGGCAGTTCCGGAAGACTTTACCTTCATTATTAAGGCCCACCAGGGAATGACCCTTCACCGGCGTCACCAGGATAAGGGTAAGCTGGCGACTCTTTTTGAGCAGTACCGGCGGACAATCGCCCCGCTAGTAGCAGCTGATCAGTTAAAGACGATCCTATTCCAATTTCCGCCGTACTTTGACGCTAGTGTTGCGGATATTGAGTACCTGAAACTTGTTCGCACGTGGATGGGGCAGCTGCCGGTAGCGGTGGAACTCCGTAACAGCAGTTGGTATCAGCCGGGGGTCGTGGACTCACTAATCAGTTACTGTCGTGACCTCAAGTTCACCCTGGTGGCGGCGGATGAACCCCATGATACCGTGACCTCCGTTCCCTTTAAGTTGGTCACCACTAATCCGGAACTAGCCCTCCTTCGCCTACACGGCAGGAATAAAGAAGGGTGGGCAAACCAGGACAAAAGCTGGCGCAAGACGCGGACCCTCTACCGTTACAATGAAAAGGAGTTAGCCACTTTTGCCCAGACAATCCGGGCCCTGAACCCGGCGCCCAAAGGAATTTGCGTTATTTTTAATAACAACTCTGCAAAGGATGCTGCTCCCAATGCCCTCCAACTACAGAAGATGATGGGGGTCCACTTTTCGGGATTAGCACCCCGGTCGCCGGAGCAACTTGACTTGTTTTAGCAGCGGTCGACCTGCTCACTGCGTTGCTAATTATGCTATACTTAACGTCAATGAAATTCTAAAATCATACGAGAAAGAGGGGCCTCATATGGCTAAACAAAAACCAACCTATTACATTACAACACCAATTTACTATCCATCTGGTAAGCTGCATATTGGTAACTCTTACACTACGGTTGCCTGTGATGCGGAAGCCCGTTTCAAACGGCTAAATGGTTATGACGTCTTCTTCTTAACGGGGACCGATGAACACGGCCTAAAAATTGAACAAAGGGCAGATAAGCTTGGGATGCAGCCCCAAGAATACGTTGATAAGATGGCTGCCGGAATCAAGAAGCTTTGGAAGACATTAAAAATTACTAATGACAAGTTTATTCGGACGACGGATGACTATCACGAAAAAGCGGTTCAGAAAATCTTCCAAAAGTTTGTTGACCAGGGTGACATTTACAAGGGCGAATACGTTGGTTGGTATTCGGTTGATGATGAGGAATACTTTACGGAAAGTCAGCTGGCTGAAGTTTACCGCGACGATAACGGTAAAGTGATCGGTGGAAAGGCACCGTCTGGCCATGAAGTTCAGTTAGTTAAGGAAGAATCATACTTCTTCAAGATGAGCAAGTACGCTGACTGGCTGATGAATTATTACAAGGAACACCCGGACTTCATCGAACCTCATAGTCGGATGAACGAAATGGTCAATAACTTCTTGAAACCGGGCCTGGAAGACCTGGCCGTTACCCGGACTTCTTTTAACTGGGGTGTTAAGGTTCCCAATGACCCTAAGCACGTTGTTTACGTTTGGATCGATGCTTTATCCAACTATATTACTGCGCTAGGCTATGGCTCTGATAATGATGACTTATTCAAGAAGTACTGGCCAGCAGATGTCCATATGGTTGGTAAGGAAATTGTCCGTTTCCACACCATTTACTGGCCAATCATGCTGCACGCGTTAGGACTGCCTTTGCCGAAGCATGTCATTGGCCATGGCTGGTTGACGATGAAGGACGGTAAGATGTCCAAGTCCAAGGGGAACGTGGTTTATCCTGAAACCTTGGTTAACCGCTATGGCCTTGACGCCACCCGCTACTACCTATTACGGGCAATGCCATTTGGCAACGACGGGGTCTTCAGTCCAGAAGACTTTGTCGACAAGGTTAACTTTGACCTCGCCAACGACCTGGGGAACCTACTGAATCGGACTGTTGCCATGATCAACAAGTACCAAGGCGGCAAGATTGATGGTCAGAACGCAGCTGAGACGGTCTTTGATGCCGACTTTGAAAAGACGGCCCAGGACGCTATTACGGAATACAAGGAAATGATGGATAAGACCCACTTTGCGGACGCCCTGGCTGCTGTTTGGAAGCTAGTTTCCCGGGCCAATAAGTACATCGATGAGACCGAACCATGGGTCTTGGCAAAGGACGACAGCAAGAGGGAGGTTCTGTCTAACGTAATGACCCACCTGGCAAAGAGCCTCCGGGTAATTGCGGCCCTCTTGCAACCGGTTATGCCGGATGCCCCAAAGGAGATTGCCCGGCAACTGGGGCTGCCAGAAGAAGCGGTTTCCTTAGTAGACTTGCAATTCAATGACTTCCCAGCAACTGCTCAGGTGGTTGCTAAGGGAACGCCAATCTTCCCTCGCCTGGACGTCAAGAAGGAAGTTGAGTTCATCAAGAGCAAGATGAGTGCCAACCAAAAGACGAAGGGACGCAAGGCAATGGAAGAGGCCAAGAAAGCAGCCGTTAAGAAGGGAGAAGTGGCTACAGATGGCAAGAAGCTGATTCGGATTGAGGCCTTCGATAAGGTGGACCTTAAGGTGGCCAAGATTACCGCTGCTGACCACGTGAAGGGCGCTGATAAGTTATTGAAGTTCCACATGGATGATGGAACCCCAGACGGCCGACAGATCCTTTCTGGAATCGCCCAGTGGTACCCGGACCCAAGTGTTCTGGTTGGCAAGAAAGTTGTTATCGTTGCTAACCTGAAGCCCCGGAAGATGCGCGGTGAAGTTAGCCAGGGGATGCTACTTTCCGTTGAAAAGGACAACCAGGTAACGGTCGTAGCGATTGATGATGCCTTAGAGCCAGGCCTGGAACTGGGTTAAGCCATGGGAAAGAAGCAACGTGATTGGCGGCAGGTGTATGATTCCCACACCCATTTGAACGATGACCCCTTTTATGACGACGTGCCGGCCTTTGAGGACCGGGCAGCACATTATGGGGTGACCCAGATGAACATCGTGGGTTCAAATGCCAAGCTGAATCAGCGAGCCCTTGATTTGGGGCGCCGCTTTAACAACCTGCACCCCATCATTGGCTGGCACCCGGAGGATATTCGGACCTTTGATGAACTAGCCCGGCAAACTCTTCACCAGCAACTTGATGATCCGGTGGTTGTGGGGATCGGTGAAATTGGCCTGGATTATTATAACGACGAACATTCGCCCCATGAACAACAGCAAGATATTTTTGAGCAGCAGCTTGCCTGGGCTCGGGAACGGCACTTGCCCGTTTCTATCCACTGTCGGGACGCCCTGGCTGATACCTATGCCATCCTGAAAAATGCCCATGTGGGCGATTTTGGTGGGGTGATGCACAGCTTTAACGGTACTCCCGAATGGGCGGAAAAGTTCTTGGCACTGGGGATGGCAATCTCCTTTAGCGGGGTAGCCAGCTTTGGAAACGCCAAGGATGTGCATGCCGCTGTTCAGGCGGTTCCCCTGGAACGGATGATGGTGGAAACGGATGCCCCGTATTTAACACCGGCGCCTTTTCGGGGGAAACAGAACGAACCGGCCTTTACCAAGTTCGTTGTTGATGCGGTTGCCAATCTCAAGCAGGTTTCGTTTAGCCAGGTGGCCTACCATACTTACCAGAACGCAAGGAGGCTCTTTTTAAAAAGACATTATGACGAAGATTAAAGAAGTAATTGTCGTTGAGGGCAAGGACGATACGAAGCAGGTTCAAAAGGCAGTTGATGCTGACACCTACGAAACGAACGGTTCCGCACTGAATGCCACTGACCTGGCCCGGCTGAAAAAACTTCAAGAAAGTCGGGGGCTGATTGTCTTTACTGATCCTGACTTTAATGGCGAGCGCCTCCGGAAGATAATCAGTGCGGCCGTACCGGGAATTAAGCACGCCTTCATCCGCCGTGATCAAGGAGTGCCCAGTGAAGCGCATGGCAGTTTAGGGATTGAACACGCTGACCCCGCAGTGATCAAAGCAGCGTTGGAGCACCTTTACACCCAGGCGCCCGCAACGAACCCGCTTTTCTCCCAGCGTGATTTACAGGCGACAGGGCTAACCGGTCAGCAAAACTCGAAGCGCCGGCGGGAACGCCTGGGTCAGATCCTAGGAATTGGCTACGGAAACGGTAAGCAACTGGTTCATCGTTTGAACATGTTCCAGGTGACCGTTGACCAATTTACCGCCGCAGTAAAGCAAATTGACCAGGAGGAAGAAAATGAGTAGGACACCACAAATTGGAAGTCGTACCCGCACACGGGCCATTATGGAAAAGTACGGTATCCACACCAAGAAGAGCTTTGGTCAGAACTTCTTGACTGACCTCAACGTGTTGAAGCGGATTGTCGATGCCGGGGAGATCACCAAGGCGGATAACGTGATTGAAATTGGCCCAGGAATTGGGGCCCTCACTGAGCAGCTAGCCCAGGCGGCCGGTGAGGTCCTAGCCTTGGAAATTGACCAGGACCTGATTCCAGTTTTAAATGAGGTTCTCAAGCCGTATTCTAATGTTAAGATCATAAATCAAGATGTTTTGGCGGCTAACTTGCCGGCACTGATTCAGGACCAGTTTAAAGACCCGACGAAGCCAATCAAGGTGGTCGCCAACCTGCCGTACTACATTACCAGCCCGATTTTAATGAACCTCCTGAAGGCCCCTGTTAAGTGGGATGCCATTTGCGTCATGATGCAAAAGGAGGTGGCCCAACGATTGGCTGCCCAGCCGGGAACTAAGCAATATGGGACCCTAACTTTGGCGATTGAATACCAGATGACGGCAACGATTGCCTTTAACGTTTCCCGCCATGCCTTTGTACCATCGCCCAACGTTGATTCAGCAATCGTTGTTCTTAAGCCCCGGGTTGAGCCACTGTCAGTCCAGCCCTTTGACCAGCAGAAGCTTTTTGACTTCATTCGTGGTTGCTTTGCCCACCGGCGGAAGAGCCTGTGGAATAACCTCCAATCAGTTATTAGCAAGCAAGCGGACGTCAAGGAAAAGATGCGGGCGATTCTTGATCAAGCTGGAATTTCTCCACAAATTCGGCCGGAAAGGCTGACCCTCGACCAGTTCATTGACTTGGCCAACCTCCTCCACGCCGCGGGCCTCCTCTAAATTGACTTTTCTGTAATATAATGGTAATATTAATTGTTTAATAATTTAATGGTACTGTTTATTGCAGTGAGGTGAAGTGGAGTGCCAGAAACGATTGTGGAGATCAAAAAGGAATTAGATGATCGAATTGGCCAGCCAGTTTTAGTGAAGGCGCAGGCTGGACGTAAACGGGTGGCAACACACCACGGGGTCTTGAGCAAGACCTATCCAGCAATTTTCATTGTTCACTTAAACGATGGTCAAGGTTCCCTTGACCGAATCTCTTACAGCTATACGGATATTTTAACGCATAACATTTCGTTAGCTTTTGAATAATAGAACCGTGAAAGTTGAACGGTTAAATACGCAATAGCCTCCTGTGCCCGGCATTGCCGAACACTGGAGGCTATTTATATTCCCGTCATGCATGGGAGCATAAATGATTGATGCCTTTGGACCGGTAAGAGCTTGCCGTTTATTTCTCCCGTTAGTATAATCAAATTAAGTAGATTATATGTGGTTGGGAGGGAAGATTTCATGCGTGTAACTGAGAAGGCGCCAGCAAAGTTAAACTTAAGTCTTGATACGCCAATGCGTTACTTCGATGGGTCGCCACGCTGGGACATGGTAATGATTTCGGCCGACCTGGCTGACTATGTGACGGTTGAAACCCACCGGCGCCCAGCAACGATTAAGGTGTACACCAACAGTGGCTTCTTGCCGAACGACCAGCGGAACCTTGCTTATCAAGCGGCCCACATCCTGCGCAGCCGCTTTCACTGCAAGGAAGGGGTCACGATTAATATTAGGAAGAATATCCCGGTTGCCGCGGGCCTTGGTGGGGGGTCATCCGATGCGGCGGCAGTCTTACGTGCCCTCAATAGTATGTGGCGGTTGGGGCTTTCACAGCAGGAATTGGCGACAATTGCCCTAACGATTGATTCTGATGTTCCCTACTGTATTTATAGCCAGTTAGCCTACGTCTCTGGTCATGGTGAAAAGATTGAACTTTTACCGCCCCAGCCCCACTATTGGGTCGTGATTGCCAAACAACAGATTAGTGTCTCAACGCCCCAGATCTTACGGCAGATCAATTACGAAAAAATTGACCACCTGAACAATGACCAGCTACTTGCTAGCTTGCGGGCCCAAGATTGGCAAACAGCAATTAAGTACATGGGCAACGTTCTGGAACCGGTCACGATGAGCTTCTATCCAGAAATCAGACAACTTAAGGAAAAAATGGTTGAACTGGGGGCCGACGTTGCCCAGATGAGTGGTACTGGACCCACCGTGTTCGCCATCTGTCATACCGAGTCGCGGGCCAAACGGATTCAAAATAGTATCCGGGGGTTTTGCCGTGATGTTCATGTGGTGACCCTTTTATGATAATGAACAGGTCGGGAAAGGTATTTGAGTACTCCGGAATAATTAGTAGTTAGATTTGAGAACTGAAAAGAGTGTGGCTGTGACGTAAGTCCCCGATATAGTTGAAAATGCTACAGTAGAACATACAAGGGGGCTCTAGCGTTTGGAATTTTTCAAAAGCTGGAGCCTCCTTTGTGCTTTTTAAAGCCTTGCTTCGTTTCGGCCGGGGTGTCTCTGCAGGTTAGCTTCGCGGCGAAGGATGCTCCTAGTTCCTAGCGCCGCGGAGTTACTGACAGAGTCGTACTCTAAGGCTTTTTGCCAGTTTCGGTTTCACTCCCAATCTTATTTTTACTTTGATGGACTTGCATTGCGGGGTGATTTTCGTTAAGATAGTTTTGTTGTAAATAGTAATCGTTACGATTTAGGAGAGGGTTATGTAATGAAGAAGTATTGGACCGGTGTTGCTGCGTTGCTGAGCATCCTCGTAATTATCCTGGTACTGTCCTGCCTGCCACTTAAGGAGGGCCCGCGAGAACAGAAACCGATTCGGGTCGTCACCAGTCTTAATTTTTATGGTGAGGTAGCCCAGCAGGTTGCCGGTAAGTATGGCCAGGTGACCTCAGTGATCAATAACGCCTCAATTGACCCCCATGATTACCAGCCCAGTACCCAGCAGTCACAGCTGATGGTGAAGGCCAACCTGGTAATTCAAAATGGTCTTGGCTATGACCACTGGCTAACTAAGATGACCCGGGCAAGTGGCAATTCAAAATTGCGGATCATTGATGTTGGTCGCCAGGTTGCAGGAAAGCGGGCGGGGGCCAACGAGCACATCTGGTACCAGCCAACCACGATGAAGAAGTTAGCAAAGAAACTTGCCAACCAATATTCACGGATGGACCCCGACCATGCTGATTACTATCACCATCAGGCCCGGAAGTACCTCAAGTCATTGCGCCCGCTGGATGAGGAAATCGCCCAGGTTAAACGGGGGGTTGCCCAGCAACGGTCAGTTGCCGTCAGCGAACCCGTCTTTGACTATGCTCTAGCTAACCTGGGTTACCAAGTGGTCGACAGCCACTTTGCGAAGGCAACCGAGGACGGTAATGATCCATCGCCGCAGGATGTCAAGGACCTGCAAGACGCCATCATTAACCACCGAATCGCCTTCTTTGTGGAGAATGCCCAGTCTGACGACCACGTGATCAATAATATGGTTCAGCTAGCCCACAAGCATGATGTCCCAGTCTTGAAGGTGACGGAATCAAAGCCAAATGGAAAAAGCTATCAGCAATGGATGATTGACCAATATCAGGAACTCGCCAAGATTCAGCAAAAGGAGGTACGATAATGGCAGTATTATCGGTAGATGACTTAACGGTTGCTTATGGGGACCATACCGTCTTTAGCAACCTCAGCTTCACCATCAATAGTGGGGACTTTCTTGTTGTGGTCGGTGAAAATGGGGTAGGAAAGACGACCCTTGTAAAGGCTCTCTTAGGGTTGATTAAGCCTAAAGAGGGGACGATTAACATCCCCCAAGATACCCGCATAGGCTACGTACCCCAGTTTCGGAATCTCGATGAGGAATATCCCCTGTCAATTCGCGACTTTGTGGCCCTAAACAGCCGCCAGTCGCGGTGGCCCTGGTTGACGAAGAAGGAGCGGCACCGCCTGGACCGGATTATCAGGATTACTGACCTGACTAAGATTGCGGAACGACCCCTGGGCCTCGCCTCTGGTGGGGAAAAGCAGCGGGCCTACCTTGCCCAGGCCCTGCTTACCAACCCCCACCTTCTAATTTTAGACGAGTCTACTGCTAGTTTAGATAACGAGATGAAGTACAGTTTATTGGACCTGGTGGCACGTTTTCAAGAGGACGGCCTCAGTGTGATGTTCATTACCCATGATTGTGACCTTGCCCAACGATACGGTACCCGCTACCTTCACATGCAGACGGATGGGTACACGACGGGATCGATTAATGAACTTGCAGTAATCGTAAAGGGGGGAGAAGAATGCTAAGCCTTGCTTTTATGCGGCACGCCTTTGTCGCCAGTACCTTTATTGCAATCGTCAGCGGGGTAATTGGGGTGTTCGTGGTGGCCCGCCGACTATCCTTTCTGACCCACACTTTGTCAGAAATTGGTTTTGCCGGTGCTTCCCTTGCGGTTTTTGCTGGCTGGGCACCCCTCGACGGAATGATCCTATTTACCATGCTCAGCTCCGTTTTGGTGGGGCAGATGAGTATTAAAGAATCGCGGCGGGAAGCGGTCATCAGCGCGGTATCAGGTCTGTTCATCGGTCTAGGAATCCTCTTTCTCTCCCTCAGCAGCCAGACGGCCAGTTCTGCTACCAGCATCCTCTTCGGGAGCGTAGTGGGAATTAGTACCAGTGAAGTCCACCAGCTGATTATCCTGTCGGCAGTGGTTTTGACAATTACTGTGCTGATTTACCGTCAACTGAAATTTTCCTCTTTTGATGAGGTTGGGGCGCAGGTAAGTGGGGTTAACCAGACGGTCATTTCGGTTGCCTTTTTACTTCTCCTGGCATTGAGCGTCAGTGTGGCTGCCCAGATTGTTGGTTCACTACTAATTTTTATTCTTTTAACGATTCCCTCGGCCAGTGCTAGGTACTTTACTCATGGTGTGGCGAAGATGATGGGGCTGGCAATCCTTTTCTCACTGCTAGGAACCTGGGCCGGGCTATTATTAGGCTACTTGACCAACTGGCCGGTCAGCTTCTTCATTGCCGTGATTGAGGTCATCATTTACGTCATTGCCCTTTTATACCAGAACTTCATTGAAGCAAACTAGAATTGGTTAAACCCGCGTCAGCAAAAAACTTTGCCAACGCGGGCTTTTTTGGAAATAATTCAGAAAAGCCGAACATTTTATGGTAAAATTCATTATGAATTAATCCTTTTGGAAAGGCGGACAATGACGATTATGAAAGTACGAAGAAGCAACCGGCTGGTCGATATGACCCGCTACCTACTAGAACACCCCCGAACATTAGTGTCGCTTAAGCTCTTTAGTGAACGCTATGGTTCGGCAAAATCCTCAATCAGTGAGGACTTGAGTATTATCAAGCACACCTTCCAGACTTGGGGAGAAGGACGCCTGAAGACTATCCCCGGTGCTAGTGGTGGTGCTGTGTTAGCGCCCTTTTACTCCCAGGAGAACGCGGAAAAGGCAATCGCTAACCTGGTAAACGAGGTCAACGATGACTCCCGCTTTCTTCCCGGCGGCTATGTTTACCTGTCGGATCTGATTGGCCGGCCGGACATCCTCCACCAAGTGGGTCAGCTAATTGCGACTCAGTACATGGATAAGGACGTCGACGTAGTGATGACGGTGGAGACCAAAGGAATTCCGATTGCCCAGAGCGCGGCAATGTACATGAACAAGCCGTTTGTGATCGTTCGGAATAGTTCCCACATTACCGAAGGGCCGACGGTGAGTGTTAACTACGTCTCAGGATCAGTCAAGCGGATTAAGAAGATGGAACTGTCACGGCGGACCTTGTCGGCAGGGGCCAACGTCGTCGTTGTTGATGACTTCCTGAAGGGTGGCGGAACCCTGAACGGGATGGCGTCCTTGATTAGGGAATTCGATGCCAACCTGGTGGGGATGACCGTCTTGGCTGAAAGCAGCAATAGTGATCACCGCTTAGTTGATGATTGCACGTCATTAGTCACGGTTGATGCAGAAGATGGCGATCAAAAGACCATCACCGCACGTCCTGGTAATTTTATGGAAAATGTCTTCGGAAAGGAAAATTAGAATGGTAAAGAGAAATGCAGTTATTTTAGCAGCTGGTAAGGGGACCCGGATGCGTTCCAAGCTCCATAAGGTCTTACACCAAGTTTGTGGAAAGACAATGGTTAACCACGTCTTGACTCAACTGGAAAAGGCCCACATCGACACGATCGTCACGGTTGTTGGTTTCGGGGCCGACACGGTTAAGGAAGAACTGGGTCACCGGACCCGTTACGCCTTGCAACGTCAGCAACTAGGCACCGGCCACGCGGTAATGCAAGCCCGGGACCTGCTTGCTAATGAAGACGGGGAAACAATTATCGTTAGCGGTGATACCCCGCTGTTTACTGCAGATACCTTTGAAAAGCTATTTAAATACCACGAATCGCGACACGCGGCCGTAACGATCTTAACTTCAGTGGCCCCGGACCCAACCGGCTACGGCCGAATTGTCCGGGACAACGTCGGTATTGTTGAGCGGATCGTTGAACAAAAGGATGCCGATGTTCAAGAGCGGGCAATCAAGGAAATCAATACCGGGGTTTACTGCTTTGACAACAAGAAGCTCTTCGAAGCCCTGACCAAAATCACGAATGATAACGCTCAGGGTGAGTACTACCTGACCGACGTGATTGGGATCTTCAAACAGGAGGGTGAAATCGTCACCGCCTACAAGATGGATAACTTTGAAGAATCAATGGGGGTTAACGACCGGATTGCTTTGGCCAAGGCCAACAAGGTAATGCGGGCGCGGATCAACAAGCACTGGATGCAAGAAGGGGTCTCCATGATTGACCCGGCAACCACATACATCGATGCTGATGTCCAGATTGGTAACGATACTGTCCTGGAAGGAAACGTTGTTATCAAGGGCCACACCGTAATTGGCAAGGACTGCTACATCTCTGCAGGCTCACGGATTGTGGACTCGACCATCCACGATGGGGTCAAGATTACCTCCTCAACGCTGGAAAGTGCAGAAATGCACAACGGCAGTGACATCGGTCCGAACAGCCACCTGCGTCCGGAAGCAGAGATTGGCGAAAACGTCCACATCGGTAACTTCTGTGAAGTTAAGAAGGCCTACATCGGTGCCGGTACCAAGGTGGGCCACCTGACCTACATTGGGAACGCCACTTTGGGTAAGAATATCAACGTCGGTTGTGGGGTCGTCTTTGTCAACTACGATGGAACCAACAAGCACCATACCAATGTTGGGGACCACGCCTTTATCGGCAGCAACAGTAACCTGGTTGCTCCCGTTAACATTGCCAAGGATTCCTTTATTGCGGCCGGTTCCACGATTACTGACAGTACGGAACAGTATGACATGGCAATTGCCCGGTCACGGCAGACCAATAAGAAGGATTACGCTAAGAAGTTACCGTGGTAATTTCACTTTTGCTTGCTTTTTAATTCTGGGGTCGATATCATAAGAGGTAGATAATTGACTCACTTAAACTTCCGGAGGATCTAATGACACAGTCTAATATTGATTCTAATCTCAAATTGTTTGCCTTAAACTCAAACCGACCGCTGGCTGAAAAGATTGCTAAGCACCTTGGTGTTGAGCTTGGTAAGTTATCTGTTGACCGTTTTAGTGATGGTGAAATTCAGATTAACATTGAAGAGAGTGTCCGTGGAGACAACGTTTATGTTCTTCAATCAACCTCTGCACCAGTTAATGACAACTTGATGGAACTTTTAATTATGGTCGATGCATTACGGCGGGCCAGTGCTAAGACCATTAATGTCGTAATGCCGTACTATGGTTACGCACGGCAGGATCGGAAAGCCCGGAGCCGGGAACCAATCACCGCCAAGTTAGTTGCCAACATGTTACAAAATTCTGGTGTTGACCGGGTAATTGCATTAGACCTGCATGCTGCCCAGATTCAAGGCTTCTTTGACATCCCGGTTGACCACCTGATGGGAGCGCCACTATTGGCTGAATACTTTATCAATGAAGGAGTTGCCGATAATGCGGTCGTCATTTCCCCAGACCACGGTGGGGTGACCCGGGCACGGGCACTGGCTGAATTTTTGAAGTCACCGATTGCTATCATTGATAAGCGGCGGCCACGGGCTAACGTTGCCCAAGTTATGAACATCATTGGGGATGTTAAGGGTAAGACTTGTATCATGATTGATGATATGATTGATACCGCCGGGACGATTACCCTTGGTGCTCAAGCCTTGATTGATGCGGGTGCAAAGGAAGTTTACGCTTCATGTACGCACGCTGTTCTTTCGGGGCCAGCCATCGAGCGCCTTTCAAAGTCTCCGTTGAAGGAAGTTGTTGTGACAGACTCGATTAAGTTACCGGATGAAAAGCAAATTGCGAAGATCAAGCAGGTTTCTGTGGCCCCGCTGATTGCCGCTGCAATTAAACGGATTAACGAAAACCGGCCGGTCAGCCCGTTGTTTAAGCAAGTCTTTCAAAGCGCAAAGGCATAGATATTAAACGAAGGCAGCTGAAAAGAAGCATCAGAGTGCGCCTTTGGCTAGTATAGGACAGTCGTTGGCACGGTACGAGCCAGCGATTGTCCGGAATCAATGGACTTGCTTCGCGGCGCTAGAACACTAGGAGCACGCTTTGACGCGGAGCAAGCCTATTTGGCTTTTCCGCGATTACTGTGTAATATTCGAGAAATAAAAAGGGAGTAAGAATAGATTGTATCTTTTTCTGGCTCTTCGTCAAGAAGTACTGATAAGATAAATTGAATAAGTTCTATGCAGCTCTTGCCTGACCCTGGACATGAGCTGTTTTATTATGCCAATTAATGGCGATATAAGAATTCGGCAGGGAAATCAGGATACGAACGCGGAAGTGGAAGAAGTTACGAAAGCCATAGGCAGTCCGTTTGATAACTTTAATCTTATTGTTTGTACCCTCAACGGGACCATTCGTGTAATGATCATATTTGAAGCTGGCGATGATTTCTTGACGATGGGTTCGCAGAGTGCGTTGGACCTTCTGAAACGCTTGGGGCAGCGCGGTCCATTTGATAGCTAATAGTTGGTTGAGAGCTGACTTACTCCGATGATTAACTGCTAGAATCAGGTCTTGGTAATATTGATAGGCCTGCTTAAGCTCGTCGTCGAAAGCTAATAAACGATGAATAACCTCAATATCAGTTAGCTGGGCGTAACCAAAATTGCGGCGGCGCCAAAAGTTATCATACTTGAGGAGTGCACTAGGGGTTAAGAGCAGTTTCCAAAAATGTTTGAGAGCTCGCCATTGCCGGGAACTTTTTCCGGCACGGTTCATTACTTTAATCCTAGTTTGGTTCAGGGCACGATAAGCTTGAGCTACGACATGGAAGTGGTCCGCGATAATTAAAGCATGCGGAAATAGCTCTTGAATCAAGCGGCGGTAAGGAGTATAGAGATCGACCGTAACAGTTTGAACCGCTAAACGAGCGCGGTGACTATAACGCAGGAAGTAATTGCGAAGAAAGCTACTCCGGCGTGAAAGAATGATATCGAGCGTTCGATGGTTCTCAATGTTTACGAGAATCATGCTCATTCCGCTGGGCGCAAAGCGACCAGAATGAAAGTCATCGAAGGCAATATGACGGGGAAGCCAATGGTAGTTAGGCTTAAAGACATGATCAAGGTGATTAATTACGCGCCTGACGGTCCAGCCCGAAACAGAAAAATCATCGGCGATATCAGTTTGGGATTCATTCTTAACCAGTTGCATCATAATGCGTTGCTTAATACTCGTGGCGATATGGTGACGATATTGGACATCCTCGACCGGAGCTAATTTCGTCACTGTTTGTGGACATTGAGGAGAAGCTGGGCAAATATACTTCTGCTTTTTAATCGACCAAACAGTCGGCTTGTAATGAAGGTCTGCCCCATGATAGTTAACGATTTTAATGCCATTCTTGTACATTAGCCGGCCACAATGAGGACAATGCATGGGGTAGGATTGAACAAGATGGACCACAATATAATCGCCGTGATCGGCAATCGAGTCTTCTTTAGTATTGGTATCAAGTTCAAGATGAGTGTCTTTAATTCCGAGAGCAGTTCTGATAGAATTATCCATGAAAGATGGTCCTTTCTTAAACGAAGACGGGGGTCAGCCATCTTTCGTTTTTTATTTTAAATTTAAACCAAAATAAGCACTGATGTTAAATCCATCAGTACTTAAAATTGTAGAACCCTTTTTCTCACCCCCTTTCCTTTTGGGTATTTATGTAGATTTCCTTAAGATTTTGGAGAGACTTCCAATCCATGATATAATAAAATGGGCAGTAGCGAAGGAGGATAAAAATGCAAAAAAAGCAACTATTTAATAAGGTGATTACTGGGGCGGCTGCGATGGCAATTGCTCTAACACTTGCTGCTTGTGGCAATCACGACTCAGCAACATCTAGTACTTCTTCGACAAGTTCATCTGTACGGTCCTCTAAGACAACGTCAGGCAGTGCATACCGTGCTGCTAACAAGTTGATTCGTAACGAGGACTACCAGGGCGCATATGACCGTTTGAACAATACTAACAACCGTTCAACGCAGGCAGACAATCTTGCTACTGATTTGCAAAACTACATGAGTGCTCGCAAGGCATACCGGAATGGGGACTATGCTACTGCTTCTAATAATCTAAAGGAACAAAAGTCAACTAGTCCGGCAATGCGCGATGCATATTCCGAGTTGCAAAATAAGATTGATAACGCTCAAAAGGGCAATACTGGTACAAATCAGAGTACTAACAGAGCGGCTACAACAAGCAACGCTGCCAAGAGCGCCGCTTCTTCATCGTCAACGACTGCCGCTAAGACGACTGATGATGTTGTGGTTGAATTTGCTAATAAGATGGGCTTTAGCGGCGAAAAGGGTTACCAAATTATCACCACTGGTAAGTCTGGTAATACCTACAAGTTTGAAGTTCGGCGAAACAACAGTGATAACACTGTTTCAAACATGGTCGGCTTCTACCAATACAATAGCGAAACCGGTGCTGTTACCAAGTTGAGCTAATTTACGGATGAATATTGAGGGAGTGCGACGTTTGTCGGGCTCCCTTTTTGTTTCTGACCAAAAAAGTGGGGAATAAAATGTGTACAGTAATTACAACGGAACAACTTTTTAGTCGGACAATGGATTTTCCGCCACGAACACCATGGAAGTTAACTTACCTCCCAGCCGACTACCAATGGCAGCCGGCCATTGGGCACCGGGTTGTGATTAACCACCACCGCATTCTTGGCGGGATGCGCTACTTTGCCGGCCACTACCTGATTGGTGACGGTATTAATGATGCCGGGCTAGTCTGTGCGGAGCTCTTCTTTCCTGTTGCTGCGGATTACCAGGAATGGGTGCGCCCCCAAACGCTGGCCCTTACTCCTCAGGACTTCATTAACTGGGTACTGGGTAGTCATGACTCGGTGGCCGCGGTCTTGGCAGAATTAAACCAGGTCTCAGTTGTCGGCCAGCCATGGTTCGATAGGCAACAATACCCCTTTCACTGGTTACTGATGGACAGGAGGGGGACCTTCGTGATTGAGCCCCTTAACGGCCGACTGCGGGCCCGGCCTAATCCCGCATCGGTATTTACCAATACTCCTGATCTTGATCAGCAGGTTGGTCACTTAAATACAATGCTGGGCTTAACCGGCCATCAGTTTAGCCGGGCAACCATTCACCGGCTGCAGACCTATTCCCAGCCCGAGCCGCAAGGGGGAAGCTCCGTCGACCGTTTTAAGCGGGCCGCCCTTGCCCGGTGGCGGGGTCAGCCAAACACTTCCCAACAATTGCGGATATTTCTGCAGGACGTCACGGTGCCTCATAACCAACGCCACGCTCACAACTACACTCATTATCAGGCAATCATCGACCGTTATCGTGGCGAGTATACGTTCTATGACCTGACAAATGGCCAGGAGATCCACAAAAATCTGGCATTGTTAACCGGGCCAGTGCCCAACCGTTTTTAAAAAGTTAAGCCACTATCCATTGGCATGATGTCAACGGATAGTGGCTTTTAGTAGTTAGTGAGTTAAAAGACGTACTTTTCAATTGCCTGGGCAACCCCATCGTGGTTGTTATCACCGGTAACAACATCTGTCACGGCAAGGGTCTTATCGACTGAGTTACCCATGGCCACCCCGAGTCCGGCAAACTCAAGCATTGAGTTATCGTTTTGAGCGTTCCCCAGGGCCATTACTTCATCAGCGGTCAGTCCCAGTTCGCTGCTGAGCCGGTCCAAGGCCTTACCCTTGCTGGCTTCCTTATGCATAAATTCAAGGTAAAAGTCCTCACTTCGCACGATTGAGAAACGGCTAGCAAGGTCTGCAGGCAGATCCTTAACAGCCTGGTCGATTTTTTCCTTGTTATCAACCATCATCGCCTTGGCTATCGTGTACTGGTCCTGAATGCGGGCCATTTCATCTAGGGAACGGTAACGAACCAGCATGCTGACCAGTTCGGATTCGTAGATGGTGTAGTAGCTAAGGTTTTGATTGGTAGTGTAGATATAATCGCGGGTTTCGATTTGGGAGTGGACACCTTCTTTGAGGCAGTAGTTAACCCAGTCTGCATAGTCATTGAAGGAAATGCTGTAGTCAACCATGACCTTCCCACTGGTGGTTTGCGCGAGGGCCCCGTTAAAGCTGACAACGTACTCATCCTCGCGGTTTGCCAGGCCTAACTGGTCAAGGTAGGCGCGTACACCGGTCATTGGTCGTCCCGTACAGAGGACAATCTTAATCCCCTGCTGGCTAGCCTTTTTGATTGCGTCGACGGTCTTGGGCGTAATCTGGCGGTTGTCGTTGATTAAGGTTCCGTCAATATCAATTGCTATCATTTTAATTGCCATTACTAATTTCTCCTTTTAATCTTAAATGCCATTGATCACCAAAAACTGGCCCGGATTATTTTTTCGGGTCAACAATATGGTTATTTTTTATATAACTCTGGAATTTCTCGTAAATTGGCTCGAAAATCTCAATGTCCTGGTGCTTCTCTAGCATTTCCTTCGGGAAGAAGAACCGTTGGTCACCGGCTTCCCGCCCAGAAACACTCGCCACGAGGGTACTGACCTGGGACAATTCGACAAAGTCACCGTTAGGCTGGAGTAGTTCAATTTGGGTCTGTGGCTTAGATGCCTTCGGGTTATAGGTATCATATGGAAGCTTGAAGCTATCGTTGACAGCCGTGTAGTAACGACTGTCAAAGCCCGCTGTCTGAATCAGTTCGCGTAACCATGGTAAGAATTTCGCCGATTCCTGGTCATAGATAGCGGACTTGAACGGCCGCCGACTTAAAAAGCGGTTCGCCAAGTCACTTAAAATATCGTCGCGCGAATGGGTCCAGTGGTTAAAGTAGGTTGTCAGGACTCCATCATCGAGGGCGAGGTAGTCATCGAGGGTGAACCGATGATTGAAGAAGGGCATCAACATATGCGGGGTAAACTCCGGTTCAAAGTCACTAGGGTGCTCATAAATGTACTTTGCCCGCATCAAGAGGTGGTCCAAGATAACTTCCATTGCCCGGGAGACCGGGTGGAAGTAAACCTGTAAGTACATCTGTAAGCGGCTGATGATGTAATCCTCTACCGCGTGCATCCCCGAGATTTCAAAGGCAATTCCGTTTTTGACGGGGCGCATGACGTGGAGGACCCGGTCAAGGTCAAATTTACCGTAGTTGGTTCCGGTATAGTAAGAGTCCCGCTGGAGGTAGTCCATCCGGTCAGCGTCGACTTGGCTTGAAATCATCTGGACAACCTGTTGGTTATGGTAGGTGTGGTCGATCACACTAGCTACCTGGTGGGGGAAGTCAGGTGAAACCCGGCGGAGGATCTTGTTAATGTTGGTTTCCGGACTCGTAATTAGCTGGCGGGTGATTTGCTCGTGGTTAGTAGCGAAGATGTGCTCAAAGGTGTGGGAGTATGGCCCGTGACCAAGATCGTGCAGGAGAGCGGCACACAATGCGACTGGTCGCTCGCCATCGTCCCACAGGCCATCGCCCGGCACCTGCTGGGGGTAGTTACGTTGAAAGTAATTACACATTTCCCGGGTAATTTCATAAACGCCGAGACAGTGACCAAAGCGGGAGTGCTCAGCCCCGTGAAAGGTGAATGATGAGGTGCCGAGTTGCTTGATCCGGCGGAGACGCTGGAACTCCGGCGTATTGATCAGGTCGAGGATAATTTGGTTGTCAACAATGATCTGCCCGTGAATGGGATCTCTAAAGACCTTTTCTCGTGGGAGCTTTTCCTTGTAAAACGCTAGCAAATTAGTCCTCCTTTGAAAGTCGTTGTTGAAGTTTACTAATGGCAATCCGTTCATCATTTAAAGACTTGATGAAGTCGGCCTGCCACATCAGTTGGTCAAACTTAGCTTGCTGATGGTGGGGGAATACGTCACGCAAGCGTTGCTTGGCATCGGCCACCGTGACCTCATGACCAAGCAGGCTACTGATGGTCGTCATTGAAGTCGGCCAAACATCAGGGAAGTGCCACTTGTTTTCTTCATCACCGAGGCCGGCATCGTAAAAGTCACGAACCAGTTCCCCCCGGGTCATTTGCGGGCCACTGATTCCGAGGTAAAGCATTACAACGACGCCGTTCATGTTGCGCCGCTGGGAAATTCCACCAATCTTTTGCCCGTCGACATGAACATCAAAGGACCCCGGGCAGTATGAGTGGGTGACTTCCCCGGTTTCAATTTGCAATTCAGGGAAGGCGGCTTTGATGACAGTGATCATCCGTTTATAGGCCTCATCAATCGTCAATTGGCGTGTTTCGAGGTGCCATGGAAAGAAGAGGGAGAAATTTAGGATGCCATCGTCACTAATCACGGCGAGGCCACCGGAATTACGGAGAAAGTAATGGTAGCCGTGTCGCTGACAAACATTTAATGCCTGATCCAGGTGAGGGAGGCGCTGGTCTTTAAGTCCCAGGATGACGGTTTTTTCCAGGGTCCAGAAGTGAAGAAGGGGGGTGGCCATTTTCTTGCTCGACTGGAGGAGGGCGTTAGTGTAAATGAAAGATGTTGTGTTATTTTGGGGAACCAGTGGCTGGTCGAATTCAGCAACCGGTTGCTTAGTAAAGTCATTCATGATTAATAATCTTCTTTTCTTATTCTTTATACATTTATTATACAAGAAACCGGCAGAAATTAATGGCTTTTGGTCACCTTTTCGTCTGATTTCAAGTATAATTGGGAGGAAAATTACGGACAGAGAAAGGGTGCGATGAATTATCAAGAAAATTACGACGGTGCGGGTTAAGCTGACAACGACAATTCGCCAGGATAATCAGCAGGAAAGCTTCTCCTTCAGTGAGGACGGCAACTTTGTTGAATTAAACGGCAAATATTACTTACGGTATATCGAACACCAGAATGGCCAGGCCATCCCGGTTCAGTTTCGCCTGGACAGCCAGGTCCACCTTCACCGCGAAGGAACAATGCGGACCCAACTTGAATTTGACCAAGAGAAAGAAACGGTTACCCGTTACCGGACTGAGTATGGGGTAATCTGCCTGGAAGTCGTTACCAAACGACTGGAAAAGGATTTGGACCCGGCCGTTCCCATGGGGCATCTCAATGTAGACTATGTTCTAAAAACTGGGGGCCAAGAGGTGGGAAATTACCAACTTCAATTGCAATTTAAGGCCTAATATTGTAAGATGTAGTTTAGACTTTTTGAAGGGATGTGCACCAATTTGGAATTAAAGGTTTTTGACGGCCAAGACAAATCAGAACTTTCAATGGTTGAGGTGGCACACGCTATCTTAGCTCACCATGGAGAAGCAATGGCGTTTGTTGACCTGACCAATGAAATTCAACAATACCTGGGCAAGAGCGATGAGGAAATTCGTGAACGGCTCGCCCAGTTTTACACTGATTTGAACATTGACGGCAGTTTTATTTCCCTTGGTGACAATACCTGGGGCCTGCGGGCATGGTACCCATTCGAATCCATTGACGAAGCCACGGTTGGTGAAAACGATGAGGACGAAGAAGACCGACCAAAGAAGAAGCGTCGTAAGGTTAACGCCTTCTTGGCAGATTCCAATGACGATGATGACGTTATCGACTACGATAATGATGATCCAGAAGATGAAGACCTGGATGACAGCGACGATGACGACAACAATGACGATGATTACGATGAAGAAAACGATGACGATAACGATTTAGACGACAACATTGAAGACCAATTATCCGAACTGCATGATGAAGACGATGACGACGATGATGACGAATAAATCTTAAGCGTCGCTCTTGACTATTTTACGGTGACCCTGTATTATCTGTATTGGGCGCCTGTAAAATACAGGCTATGAAGTTCGTAAATAAGTAAGCTCCCTGTTTCAGTTGAAATAGGGAGCTTTTCTTTATTTATAACAGCTTACAATTAAAATAAAGGAGTAGTAAAAGCAATGACGAAATACATTTTTGTAACTGGTGGGGTTGTTTCATCCTTAGGAAAGGGGATCGTTGCCGCTTCATTAGGTCGCCTATTGAAAAACCGGGGCTTGAAGGTGGCAATTCAGAAGTTTGACCCGTACATTAACGTGGATCCCGGAACGATGAGCCCATACCAACACGGTGAAGTATTCGTTACTGATGATGGTACCGAAACTGACCTCGACCTCGGTCACTACGAACGGTTTATTGATAATGACCTGAACAAGTACTCAAACGTCACTACTGGTAAAATCTACTCCGAAGTGTTGCGCAAGGAACGGCGTGGTGACTACTTAGGACGGACGGTTCAAGTTATCCCACACATTACCAACGCAATCAAGGACAAGATCAAGCGGGCCGGTGAAAGTAAGGATGCAGAAGTCGTCATTACGGAAATCGGGGGGACCGTTGGGGATATCGAATCTCAGCCATTCATGGAAGCTATCCGGCAGATGCGTGAAGAGGTAGGATCCGAGAACGTCTTATACATTCATACCACATTGGTTCCGTACCTACGGGCTGCTGGTGAAATGAAGACCAAGCCGACGCAGCACAGTGTTAGGGAACTACGCGGCCTGGGAATTCAACCGAATATTCTGGTGGTCCGGACAGAAAAGCCAATCACCGATGAGATGCGGCAAAAGATTGCCCTTTTCTGTGATGTTGACCCAAAGGCGGTAATCGAATCATTAGATGTCAACACCCTCTACGAAATTCCGTTGAATTTACAAAAGCAGGGGATGGACCAGTTGGTTGTTGATCACTTTAACCTTGATGTCCCGGTTGCCGATATGCGGGAATGGACCAACATGGTCAACCATATTGAAAATGAACTTACCAAGACAGTTAAAATTGCCATGGTCGGGAAGTACACCGACCTGCAAGATGCTTACATTTCCGTTAACGAGGCCCTCCGTCATGCCGGATATCCAGTTAATGCTAAGGTTAAGATTGACCACTTCAATGCGGAAAATATTACCCTTGACAACGTTGCCGATACTCTGAAAGGCTACGATGGTATCCTGGTACCAGGTGGCTTCGGAAGCCGGGGGATTGAAGGAATGATTACCGCGATTAAGTATGCGCGGGAAAACGATGTACCGTACTTAGGAATCTGCTTAGGGATGCAGACTGCCTGCATTGAATTTGCCCGTGATGTTCTTGGCTACAAGGATGCTAATTCGACCGAATTTGATCCGAACACGGAGCATAACATCATTGACCTAATGGCAGACCAGGAAGACGTTGAAAACATGGGTGGAACCCAACGGCTAGGAGCTTACCCATGCAAACTAAAGCCGGGGACGGTTGCCGCTGCTGCTTACGACAATAAAACTATGATTAGTGAACGTCACCGTCACCGTTATGAATTCAACAACGCCTACCGGCAAGAGATGGAAGACCACGGTCTGGTTGTTTCGGGGATCAACCCGGACCGGAACCTGGTTGAAGTAGTAGAACTGCCAAAGAAGAAGTTCTTTGTTGCTGCCCAGTACCACCCAGAATTTTTGTCACGGCCTAACCGGCCAGAAGGACTGTTTGCTGCCTTTATCAAAGCGGCCGCCAGTGAAAAGTAATCTTAAAAATAGTGAAAGCCAAAATTCGTCAATCTTAGTTTCCACTATTTAGCTTAGTTTGTTTTCCAGCCGCCCTCCTTTTAATTTCCTTAAGATTACCCGGAAAAGGTTGTAATTTAATAAACAATTAATTATCATTACTATTGATTGTTTAATAGCAATACTTAACAAGATAAAAATAACTATAAAACTAACTATTTTAAGTGAGGAAACACGGAAATGAAAAGAATGATCATTCAAGGAGGAAACCGACTGTCGGGCGAAGTTACAATCGGTGGTGCAAAAAACAGCACCGTTGCGTTGATTCCGGCTGCCATTTTAGCGGATACGCCAGTACAATTTGACACGGTTCCGGATATCTTGGATGTTCACAATCTGATGATCATTTTAAAGTCAATGAACGTCAAATCAGAGTTTAGCCATGGCGTTCTCGACATTGACCCAACCCAAATCATCGAAGCTGAACTTCCAAGCAAGACCATTAAGAGTCTCCGGGCTTCATATTACTTTATGGGCGCACTGTTAGGTCGTTTTCACCGTGCAACTTTAACCTTCCCTGGTGGGGACAACATTGGGCCGCGGCCAATTGACCAGCATTTAAAGGCTTTTAAGGCTCTCGGGGCGACTGTCAGTGAAAATAACGGAACGGTTCACCTCGAAGCTAAGGACGGTCTTCATGGGGCTCGCATCTTCATGGATATGGTTTCCGTGGGAGCGACAATCAATGCAATCCTGGCAGCAGTTCGTGCTGAAGGGACGACGGTAATCGAAAACGCCGCTCGGGAACCGGAAATCATTGACTTAGCTACATTTTTGAATAACATGGGCGCTAAGATTCGGGGCGTGGGCACGGATACAATCCGGATTACGGGGGTTAACACCTTGCAATCAATGAACACCCACACGATTATTGCCGACCGAATCGAAACAGGGACTTACCTAGCCTTGGCAGCTGCCCTTGGGGATGGAGTAATGATTCACAACGTTATTCCGGAGCACCTGGAATCATTCACCAGTAAGATGATTGAGATGGGGGTTAACCTCCAAATTGATAGCGACAAGATTTATGTCCCGAAGACAACCAAGCTCAAGGCAGTGCACGTAAAAACAATGCCTTTCCCGGGCTTTGCAACTGACTTACAACAACCGTTGACGCCGTTGATGTCGTTAGCAGAGGGGGACAGCGTGATTGTTGATACCATCTACCCGAAGCGGGTCAAGCATGTTCCTGAACTGCAAAAGATGGGGATGCGGATTGAGGCCCATGATGGGACCATTGTGATCAAGCATACCGACCACCTGCACGGGGCTAATGTCACAGCAGGCGAAATTCGTGCCGGGGCTGCCCTAACAATTGCGGGCCTGATGGCTGATGGAACAACGGTGATTAACAATGCGGGTAACATTTTGCGCGGCTATGACCGGATTGTGTGGAAGCTCAACCGTCTCCACGCAAACGTTGCAATTGAGGACGATTCATCAGTAAAAATTAGCTAAACTGTTGCGTTGATAATTAATTCATGTTATTCTGTTAGAGTTGATTATCTATGTTTCAGGCAATGATTCATGGCAAAAGGAGCGTATTAAGTTATGAAACAAGGAATTCATCCAGATTACCACCCAGTAGTATTTGAAGATTCTTCTACTGGTTACAAGTTTATCTCTGGTTCAACTGCCACTTCAAAGGAAACCATCAAGTGGGAAGACGGTAATGAATACCCATTGATTCGGGTTGAAGTTACTTCCGATTCACACCCATTCTACACTGGTAAGCAAAAGTTTACCCAGGCCGATGGTGCGGTGGACAAGTTCAACAAGAAGTACGGTCTCAAGTAAGATTAGTACAACCTCGAAAAGACTGGAAAGGGCGATTGTCTTTTTCCAGTCTTTTTTGATTATTTATGGTAAACTGAGACAATGATTACCGAAAAGGGGAGTGAAAACGGTGAACAAAAAGAAGTACCGGTCACGAGAATGGCTACGGTGGATTGCGGTTGTTGTCTTGCTGCTGATATCAGTCTGCCTGATCTTTAACCAACAGATTAAGGAGCACTTTGTTAGCAGTTACCGCCCCAACATTACACGTCAGACAATCCAGCAAAATAGTAAGAAGAAGGCTACCTATAATTACGCCGACGTCCAGGACCTGAACCTTCAAACGGTCGCCAAGGCCCGGGCAAAGAAGCAACCCATCAACATTATTGGTGAGATTACAATGCCGTCAGCAGGGATGACAATTCCCATTGCAAACGGAACAAGCAACACAACGTTGGCCCTGGCGGCGGGGACGATGCGTCCCGATATGAAGATGGGAAAGGGTAACTATGCGTTAGTTGGTCATAACATGGCTAACGGCAGTAAAATCCTTTTTTCACCCCTTTACTACCATGCCAAGGTTGGCCAGATGGTTTACATCACTGACTTGAAGCGGGTGTATGAATACAAACTCTACCAGCGGAAGTTCATTGACCCCCACCAGGTTGAGGTAGTTAACGATACCCAGCAGCCAATTATCACGCTGATCACTTGCAACGCCAACGGTGAACGGCGGTTGATGCTGCGGGGACACTTCGTTAAGTCGGAGCCCTTCAAGCAGGCATCCCAAAACGTTCAGAAGAACTTTAGTACAAAGTACACAACGGGTCGTAACTCTTAAAAGCAAAACAGGTCCCAATATCCGGAATGACCGGTTATTGGGGCCTGTTTTTAAATCAAAGTTCACTTTCAATTTTGGCCAACCACAGTGGGAGGGCCCGGGCTAAACTCTGGTAGGTATCTTCGAAGCGGTGGGTATACCAGGGGTCGGGAATCTCTTCTGTTTCGTGACCAGGAACAACCTCATTTGCCAGGTGGATCTTGTTGATGTCATCGACAGGTGCCTGGCGCTTAAGGTTGTACATGTTCATGTTATCCATGCAGATGATGTAGTCGGCCCAGTCAAAGTCTTTGTCAGTGATTGGCCGGGAAACAAGGCCGGTGGTCGGCAGGTCGTGCTTACGCATGGTTTTAAGCGCGCCAGGGTGGGGGCGATTGCCTTCTTCCTCGCTGCTGGTTCCCGCTGAGTCGACATTGATCCGATCACTTTCACCGGCTGAATCGACCAGCTTGGTGAACATGCTTTCTGCCATTGGTGACCGGCAGATATTTCCCAGACAAACAAATAATACGTTCATAGTTAACACCTCTCACCGTCTTTAGTTTAAGCATACACGAACTTCTAAGTATTTGCTAAATGTCTGGCTGATTAATTCCCGCGAGCGGTTAAATTTGGTAAAATACAAGCAGACAAAATAAAGGAGGAATGACAGTGACGATATTAATTGTCATCCTGGTCCTCGTAATTTTGATTGGGATTTACGTTGTCCTATACAACGGCCTGGTCCAGTTACGGGTCCACGCGCAAGAATCATGGAGCCAGATTGACGTCCAGCTTCAGCGGCGAAACGATTTAATTCCTAACCTGGTTTCGACGGTCAAGGGTTACAGTAAGTATGAGGCATCGACTTTGGAGAAAGTCACCCAGTTGCGGACAGCATTAAACAACGTTCCTGACGATGACCATGCCCAGAAGATGGCTGTTTCTAACGAGCTGACGGGAACATTAAGGACCCTGTTTGCGGTATCTGAAAACTACCCCGACCTGAAGGCCAGTACGGAATACCAGCAACTGATGGAAGAACTAAGCAATACGGAAAACAAGATTGCTTACTCACGGCAGCTGTACAACAGTACGGTGGCAGCTTTAAATGCCAAAATTCAGACCTTCCCTAGTAACCTGGTTGCTAAGGTTCACCACTTTACCCAGATGGAATACCTGCAAGTGCCCGACGATGCCAAGCAGACGCCAAAGGTTTCGTTTGATGATTAGGGTGAGTTGAATGTTGTACCAGCAGATTGCACGCAATAAGCGTAAAACAATTGTTGTCATGTGCGGCTTTTTCATCCTTGTGGCCCTAATTGGGGCGGCCGTGGGATATCTCTTCGCTGGCTCAACGGTCGGCGGAATCGTTATTGCGGCTGTGATTGCTCTTATTTACATGGTGGTAATCATCGGTCAGTCAACGGACGTCGTCATGAATATGAATAACGCCCGGGAGATACATTCTGCCCAGGAGGCGCCCGCTTTGTGGCACGTCGTTGAGGACATGGCGATGGTTGCCCAGGTCCCCATGCCCCGGGTGTTTATCATTGATGACCCGAGCCCGAACGCCTTCGCGACGGGGAATAACCCGGAGCACGCAGCGGTGGCGGCCACTAGTGGTCTCTTAGCTATGATGAACCGGGAAGAACTAGAAGGAGTGATGGGGCACGAAATGAGTCACGTCCGCAATTATGATATTCGCCTACAGACGATTGCCCTGGCTCTTTCGGCAGCAATTTCTGCCCTGGTTAACTTTGCCGGGAACTTCTGGTGGTTTGGTGGCAGTCGTGACGATGATGACGATGGAGTAAACGTCTTCGCCATCATCGGGTCGATCCTGCTAATCATCCTGGCCCCACTGGCGGCAACGATTGCTCAGATGGCCCTTTCCCGGAACCGGGAATACCTTGCCGATGCCGGCTCCGTCGAATTAACGCGGAACCCCCACGGGATGATTAGTGCCCTGGAAAAGTTGCAGGGGGCCCAGCCGATGAAAAATGTTAACCCCAGCAGCAGCGCCCTGTATATTAGCGATCCAGAGCTAAATCGTAAGCATCGGTGGTATGAGAACCTTTTTGATACCCACCCGCCGCTAGATGCGCGAATCAAACGCCTTGAAGAAATGTAATTGCAAAGCGGAATGACCGCGATTAGATGGCGGTCACCGCTTTCTTCTTTTTTAAATCGTATTAACGGGATGAGGGTGGTATAATTAAAAAGCTAGACCAAAGTATCAAAAGAAGAGGTAGCTTTCAATGAAGATGAAGTTAGCGGAGATTGCTAGTGCAATCAATGCGCAAAATTATATTAGCAAATGGCAAGATGTTGAAGTAACGAGTGTTTCCTTTGACAGTCGGCACCTGGAAAGCGGCGCGTTATTTATCCCCCTTCAAGGTGCGCATGATGGCCACCAATATGTAGAAACGGCCTTCACAAACGGCGCCGCTGCTTCCCTGTGGGCCAGTGACCACGAGCTTGTTGATCATGACCACCCACTGCTGGTCGTGACCGACCCCCTCAAGGCCCTTCAACAACTTGGTAAGTACTACCTGCGTAAGATTAATCCGATGGTAGTGGCCGTTACCGGTAGTAACGGAAAGACGACCACCAAGGATATGATTGCCTCAATCCTTAGCACCCAGCTGAACGTTACCAAGACCTACGCCAACTTTAACAACGAAATCGGGGTCCCAATCACCCTCTTGAACATGGAAGCCAATACCGAAGTGGTCGTTGTTGAGATGGGGATGGACCGGTTTGGCCAGTTAGACTTCTTGAGTAAGCTGGTAAGCCCGGATATTGCCGTCATCACGATGATTGGGGAGGCCCACATTGAATTCTTCGGTACCCGTGACCGGATTGCCGATGCCAAGATGGAAATTGTCAACGGTCTAAAGGAAGACGGAACCCTCGTCTTTAATGGGGATGAGCCCCTCCTCAACGAACGGGTTAAGAAGATCACTCAGCAGACAGTGCGCTTTGGTCGGCAGCTTAGTGATGACTTCTACGCAACTAGCGTGACGGACAAGGGGCGTGCAATTGACTTCACGGTCAACGAGTGGCCAGACGAGCAATTTACCATCCCGATGGCGGGTGAATACAACGTTAACAATGCCCTGGCGGCGATTGCCGTTGGTAAGCAGCTCCACATCACTCCTCAGCATATGAAGACCGCCCTTGCCAATGTTGAATTGACGGAAAACCGGGCTGAATGGTTCAAGAGTACCCAGGGAGCCCAGATTCTGAGTGATGTTTACAATTCAAACCCCACGGCTGCAAAACAGGTCTTAAAGACGATTTCAACAATGCCAGTTAATGGACGACGGATTGCGGTCCTTGGGGACATGCTGGAACTCGGGGATGCAGCGCCACGGCTGCACGCTAGTCTTGCCGCCCAGATTGACCCGGCAAAAATTCAGGAAGTGTACCTGGTAGGGTCAGAGATGGCGGCTCTACGAGATAAGCTGCTTGAAGATGGGTATCCCAAGGAAGCTATCCACTATTACCAAGCGGACCAGCTGGACCAGCTCACCGCGGATTTAAAAGCTGATTTGACGGACCAAGATATGGTCCTATTAAAGGCAAGCCATGGCATTCACCTTGAAAATGTCCTGGCAGTAATTAAAGAACAATAATTTTGCACCAACCGGCATTCGGTGATCAAATACTTCACCGGCCGACTGGTTGCTTTTTAGGAGGAAATTTTTTGAAATTTAGCGAATTAGGTTTGTCAAAGAGCCTATTGAAGGCCATTAAGCGGAGTGGGTACGAAGAAGCAACGCCCATTCAAGAACAGACGATTCCAATGGTTTTAAAGGGGCAAGACGTTATCGGCCAGGCCCAAACCGGGACCGGGAAAACGGCTGCTTTCGGTTTACCGGTTATTGAACACGTCGATACCGATAATCCCAACATCCAGGCGATTATCATTTCGCCAACCCGGGAACTAGCAATTCAAACCCAGGAAGAATTGTACCGGTTAGGGAAAGATAAGCATGTTCGGGTACAAGTTGTTTATGGAGGCGCTGATATTCGACGGCAAATCAAGAACCTGAAACACCATCCCCAAATCCTTGTTGGGACCCCAGGCCGGCTGCGGGACCACCTCCGCCGTCACACCGTCAAGCTGGACCACATTCAGACCCTGGTCCTGGACGAGGCTGATGAAATGCTGAACATGGGCTTTTTAGAAGATATTGAGGCGATCATCAACCAAACACCGGCTGACCGACAGACACTCCTATTCTCCGCAACGATGCCGCCGGAGATTAAGAAGATCGGCGAGCAGTTCATGACTAACCCGGAGACAGTTCGGATTAAAGCCAAGGAACTGACTACTGACCTGGTCGACCAGTACTACGTGCGGGCCAAAGACTACGAGAAATTCGACATTATGACCCGGTTGATTGACGTCCAGGACCCCGACTTAACAATTGTCTTTGGACGGACAAAGCGACGGGTTGATGAGCTATCCCGGGGCCTGATTGCGCGGGGATACAATGCCGCTGGTATTCACGGCGATTTGACTCAGGACCGGCGGACCAAGATCATGAAGCGGTTCAAAAATGGGGATCTTGATATTCTGGTGGCCACTGACGTTGCGGCCCGGGGGCTTGATATCTCAGGGGTAACCCACGTTTATAACTACGATATCCCGTCGGATCCCGACTCTTATGTTCACCGGATTGGACGAACTGGCCGTGCCGGGCACCACGGAACGTCGCTGACCTTTGTCACGCCTAACGAGATGGAGTACCTGCACGAAATCGAAAAGCTTACCCGGGTCCGGATGCTGCCTCTCAAGCCACCGTCGGCTGAGGAAGCATTCCGGGGGCAGGTGGCCAGTGCTTTCAACGACATTGACCAGTTGATTGCCCAGGACTCAACGGATCGCTACAAGAAGGCCGCAGCGGAGCTTCTGGAAACCCATAACGCAACGGACCTGGTTGCTGCCTTGCTGAATGATATGACGAAAGAAGCTGCCAGCGAAGTACCAGTTAAGATTACGCCAGAGCGACCGCTTTCCCGGCGTCACCGCGGCAAGCGTAATGACTATCACGGTGGTAGCCACTACCGTCACCACAATAATAATCACCGTCATAACAGGGAAAGTTACCGTTCTCATGGGCGCCGCCATGATAACCACGGGCGGGGTCACTCCAGTCGCCATTCTTTCAATATCCGTCACCGGAAGGATAAGGAATAGGTTAGAAAATTTAAGGTACACAAAAAGGAGCCACACATGATTGTATGGCTCCTTTTTGTATATCTTAACGATTCAATTGTTGTTCCTTAAAACTTGTCAAGTTAGCGGGAGTCGGGTCAAGATTTGTCCAATCCGGCTGCAGGAACTTGTCATTGAGGTGGTAATGAGGAGCGGGTTGGCGATAACTGATAAAAGCGTTGCTTACTTTGTCAAACTTAACCCAACCGGCCCAGCCAATATGGATTGTATCTTCCATAAATGACTGCTTGCCGCCATCATGTGAAAGGTCCATGACGTTATTGAAACCTTGTTCGTGCAACTGAAATTTGATCTTGTCAACGGTTCGGTAGTACATTTGCATGTCTAATCCCGTGTACTTTTCCCACTTAGTATTGACCGGTGGAATCACAAAGAGAACGTTGGTGTTCGTGTTGCGGAACTCGTTTAAAACGACCTGAAGATCACCGTACTCTGGCGACTTCGTGTAGTTCATGTACTTTTGTGAGCCCTTGACGTCCTTTAAGTGAGGCTTGATTCGCTTGGTGTAGAAACTATTCTTGACGTTGAACTGGTTGTTAGTAGTGTTGTGCTTACCGACCGCAACTGCTTTCTTGTAGAGAGTATTGTAGTGATACTTATTAGGAAGCTTTTTAATGTTCGGCAAGATGTAGCGCTGGTAGTTACGGTTGAGCTGGAACTCTGAGAAGAGGGCGTCCTCATGTTTAAGCATCCCCAACCGGGTCTTGATAACTAACCGGTCCCAACTATTGAGTGACTTTCCCATAGCAATCTTACGGGCATCGGCCCCGACCGTCCCGTCCTTACCAATCAATGTAATTAGCCGACGAGCAGTATAACGGTCATACGGTGAATTTGGGTTAGCTTTCTGCAGCCAAGTCAGGTTGGCGTATGAACCATTGTAATACTTGAATGCCGGTGGTAGGACTCCCTGCTTGGTAAACCACTGCGGGGAGATGATGTAGACGGCTTTCTGGTCAGTCAGCTGGTTTTCCATCGAGTTAATATTGAAAAACTGGGGCAAAGATTGGGTACCACGTGAGCCAAACAAAAATGGCGTGTAATTATGGTAGCGGGCTGCCATCACTGACGGGTGGAAACGGTCCATCCGCCGCAGCTCACTTGACCCAAAGAATGGTACAAACTTGGTCTGCTTATCGCTCAGTGCCTGTTGCTTGATCGATTGATTCTTAAAGACAATGGGACTAAGAGAAACCGCCGCCTGCTTTTCGGTTGCGGTAGTGTGATGGTTCTTAATCGGTAGGGAAAAAAGAATAATCACAAGCACGAAGGCAAGGATAACCGGGCCAAAGATGGACCACAGTTTCCGGTGGCTATGCATTTTGAAGCTCCTTTACCCGTTGTTCAATCTTTTCAATAGTGTTCCACTTGCTCCGATCGAATTCAGACACCGGAACTTGAATACCAAACTTATCCTGTAAGCCCAAAAGTAAGCTAACGGTTGCCATCGAGTCCAACAGTCCACTAGTGAACAAATCTTGGCTAGCGTCACTGAAGTCCGCAGCGTCCCGACCAGTTGCATCAGCTAAAATGTTAATAATTTGTTCTTGCATAATATAAATCCTCCTCAAAATACTAGTGGTTGTTAAAGAAGAAAGTATCTAGAAAACCACTAAAGATCAAAAATGTAAACATTACAAAGTTAAAGGTAATAAAGATGGCCACACCAGTTGTGAACTTATTGTGTGGTAGCTTCTTCAGGTGCTTGCGCTTATAGTGGAGCCACCAGTCGTTAACCACCAGGGCAATCCCGTGCAGGAAGCCGTAGAGAATGTAGTACCAGGTGATTCCGTGCCAGAAGCCCATCAAAACCATGTTAAGCATGTAGGCGGTTGATGAAAGGGCGTTCCGGTTCTTGAACCACCGCTTCTTGGTGGCCATGAAGACAAACCGCATGAAGATGTAGTCCCGGAACCAGAAGGATAGGCTGATGTGCCACCGGTTCCAGAATTCCTTGATGTTCTTGGACTTGAACGGTTGCTTGAAGTTCATCGGTGACTTGACACCCATAAAGTAGGAGATGGCCACCGCAAACAAGGAGTAGCCGGCGAAGTCGAAGAACAGGTAGAAACCATAGGTGTACATGACCCCCAGCATGTGCCAACTAAACGGGTCGTGTTCAGCCAAGGTCAGCCGTTCAAAGTACGGGTAGAAACGTTGGCCAAAGAAGTAGCCAATGACGAACTTGTATAAGAAGCCGAGGAAGAGGTAAAAAATCCCCTTGCTAACTAGCTGTAGGTATTCGTCCCGGCTGGGAACCTTTTGGTAGTCCTTTTCAAAGCGCCGGTAACGGTCAATTGGCCCCGAAGTAATGGTCGGCATGAAGAGAATGAAGCGGATAAACTTCCATGGGGAAATTTCTTTGATCATTCCGTCCCGGGTCTCAATCACGGTTCCGACCGCCCGGAAAGTCAGGTAAGAGATTCCGAGGAAGCCGAGCAGTGAGTTATGACCTACCATTGCCGGCGAAAGCTTCACGATGACCAGTGGCAAAATGGAGAGAGCGGAGATCAAATAGAAGGTTCCAGACCCATTCTGCTTTTTACGGTAGTGGGTGTAATACATCACCAGGCAGGTTTCGTAAATGACGTAGACAATCAGGGAAATTCCCTGTTGCCAACTGCTCCCGTCAAACATCAGGAAGATGAAGATGAAACTAATTAATGCCTCATACCAGCTGAACCGTTTTCCGAAGTAAAGGCCAATCCCCAATGGTAAGATGGCAAGGATTAAATAGAAAAAATACATTGGGGTGCCGTAAGCACTGAAGTTAGGGAGACTAGCAATCCAGTTAATCATTATTCGTTAGCCTCTTTGATCAGTTGTTTAACTGCAATCTTGCCATTTGCAGACATCGGAAAGCTGGTGCGGTAAGTGAACTGGGTCGGCATCATGTAGGGCATAATCAGGCCCTTTAGGCTTTCCCGGATAGCGGCCGTTAACTTAGCCGGATCATCCGGTTGCTTCTTAGGAATTACTGCAGCAATCAAGTGGGTAACCTGACCGCTTTGATTATATTTCGGCAGGGCCACCGCCTGCTTGATCAGCGGGCTCTTTTCCAAGCTGGCCCGGACTTCGTCAAGCTCAATCCGGTAACCATGGAGCTTGATTTGGAAGTCCATCCGACCCTTATGGTGGAGCAGGCCGTCTTCATCAAGGACCCCAGCATCACCGGTCCGGTAGGCATTTTGCCCGTTGAGCTTAAAGAATGACTTGGCAGTCTTTGCCGGGTTATTCATATACCCTTGGGCAACACTACTACCGGCAATGATGATTTCTCCCTGTTCACCGGAGGTGGTCAATTGCTGGTCACCCTTCCAGATTGAAAGGGTCGTACCCGGCTTGGCGTAACCAACGGGTAGGCGGTCACATTTGGCAACCATTTCTGGGGTGATTTCAATTTCTGAAATGGCAACCGTTGTTTCGGTGGGCCCATACGTGTTAAAGATGTGGGCATGTGGGAACCGCTGCTCGAGGTTCTTCACGGTCTTAACCGTGAGCTCCTCCCCGCAGAACAGGAAGTACTGGAGGTCGCCCATTTGCTTTTCACTAAAAGCCGGACTAAGCATTAGCATATCAGCAAATGATGGGGTCCCGACGAAGACGTTAAAGCCAAGTTGCGGTAGGGCTGTAAATAACTGGCCAAAGTTCTCGACCACACTGTGTGGCACCGCTTTGATGGTGCTGCCACTCAGCAAAGCCGGATATAAGAACATGTTTGACAGGTCAAATGAATAGGGGGGTTGGCCAAGATAATTAGTCTTCTTTGGCAAATTGAATTCGGGCCCCAGCATCCAATCAACGAAGGTCTTCAGGTTGTCATGACTAACCTCAACCCCCTTTGGTGAACCGGTCGTCCCGGAAGTAAACAGGATGTAAGCTAGTTCGTCACCCTGGACAGGGTCCTCAGGCGTAAATGAATGTTGCGCATTGATAGCGTCGCCAATTTGCCGCGCATCAACCACCGGTACTTTGACCATCAGTTGGTCAGCAGGGAAGCTATCAATTCCAATCACCAGACTTGGCTGACCGGTATCGAGGATTGACTGGATTCGGGGTAAGGCCGAATCCGATGCTACTGGAATATAGGCGTGGCCCGTTTTCAGGGCTGCCAAGAAACACGCCACCATTTCAACCTGATGGTCCCCAAACACAAGTAGGGGACTATGCTTGGCTAGTTTTTGCTGGTCAAGCCATTCTGCCAGACTGTCGCTTGCGGCTTTTAATTCCCTATAGGTGGTAACTTTGCCCATTTCGTCATAGGCGACCTGGTCAGGGGTAGCAGTGGCAATCTGGTCAAAGTCAGTAACAATGTTTGTATTCAATTTTCTTTCCTCCACGTTAGAATTCATTATAAATAAACGGTTCTTGTCCCGCACCGTAATATCCATACAAGTAAATTAATAGAACGATTACGGCAAAATAGAAGACCGTCTTTAAGATGAACTTTAGTGTGGGATGATTCTTAATACTTTGGATTAAGATTATGAATCACTCCTTTCGCTATCAATAGCTAATCCTACCACAAAAGTGTACTGCGCTACGGCACAATTGGGGAGGTGTCGCAGCAATTTTAACTTTTTTATAACTTATTGGGGCGGGAATGATTATAGCAACTTGGATTATATGTCAATTTACCTGGTAAGCAAAGAGGAAAATTAGTTATGTTTAGGTTAAATTTGAAATGATTTATGCGTTAGGAGGACATTTTTGCTAGAATTGTATCCGATACTGAAAAATAGGAATGAGAAGTGAACAAAAATGATTACTGGTCGGTTACGAAATACCGAATATGTTATTGACTTGCAGGCTTTACAGGACAACATTCGTGCCCAGCGGACTGCATTGCCGACAGGGAGTAAAATTTTGGCAGTTGTGAAGGCCAACGCTTATGGTCACGGTCTGCTGGCGGTTTCGCAAGCAGCACTGCGTGCCGGGGCAACGGGGATGTGCGTTGCTATCCTGGACGAGGCTTTAGAGCTGCGGGACAGTGGGGTTGAGGCAATGACCCTTGTTTTGGGAATTACCCCGGTCGAAGAGGCCAACGTGGCGGCAGAGGCGGGGGTCTCCCTCACGGTTGGTTCCGTGGACTGGCTGGAGCAGTACCACCGGCTTGCCCAACAGTTTACCTGGCAAAAGCCCCTCAAGGTCCACTTGGGCATTGACAGCGGGATGGGGCGGATCGGTTTTACCGACCTGGATGAATTCCACCGGGCGGTTAAGATGGTTGAGCAAAACCCGGAATTTGAATTTGAAGGGGTCTTTACCCACTTTGCAACGGCTGATAGTGCTGATGACCAATACTTTGAAAAGCAGGTTCACCGTTGGCAAGAATTTATTGGCAGCCTTGACCAGTTGCCGCCGTACGTTCACATGGCTAATTCGGCAACCGGGTTATGGCACCGGGACCAGATTACCGCTAATACCGTGCGGATGGGGATCTCAATGTATGGCTACAACCCATCAGGACGGGAACTAAAGGCGAACCTGCCGTTAAAGCCGATTGGGACCCTGAAGACCACAATCTGCTTTGTCAAGCAGTTAAAGGCCGGTCGGTCGGTGAGCTACGGGGCTACCTACACTGCTGCTAAGGACGAGTGGCTGGCAACTTTGCCGATTGGCTATGCCGATGGCTACCCGCGGAGTTTAACCGGCTTTAAGGTGTTAGTTGATGGTCATTACTGTGATATTGCCGGCCGGGTCTGCATGGACCAGATGATGGTTCGCCTGCCGAAATACTACCCGGTTGGAACACCGGTAGTGCTGATGGGCAAATCTGGTAACCTGGCGATTACTGCCGAAGACCTGGCCGATAAGGTGGGGACGATCAACTACGAAATTTTGACGAACATTAGTAACCGGGTCCACCGGGTTTATCATTATTGAGAGGTAAGCGATGGCAAAAGAACAGGTGCGCCGTGGGGAAATCTACTTTGCTGACCTGTCACCAGTTGTGGGGTCCGAACAGGGCGGTGTTCGCCCGGTCCTCATCTTGCAAAATGATGTGGGCAACCAGCACAGCCCAACAGTGATTGTGGCGGCAATTACAACCCGGGTCCAAAAGAAGCGTCTGCCAACGCACGTTTTACTGACCAAGACGGAGACACCGCTGGCCCATAATTCGGTGATCCTTTTGGAACAGGTGCGGACAATTGATAAGCAGCGCCTCCAGGACCGGATTGCTAAGATTGGCCCGCAACGGATGAAAGAGGTTGACCGGGCGCTTAAGATTAGCCTCGGCTTAATGACAATCGGCAAAAAGTAAAGAGGAGCGAAAAGGTTGCAATCTTGAAGTGCAATACAAAAGTTGGACAAAATTAGATAATTAAGCTGCTAGGGCATGATTCCGATATTCAACGGGGGTCATGCCTTTAGTTTTTAAAGAGATTCGTTCATAGTTGAAATAGTGAACATATTGTGTAGCTAACTGCTTAAATTCTGACAAATTCTTGCACGGTGGAAAACCGTTAAGTAGTTCGGTTTTGAAAAGATGGAAAAAGCTTTCTACGGGGGCATTATCCAAACAGTTGCCCTTACGGGACATACTTTGTACAAAATGATGATTTTTAAGCCGTTGAATGTAGTATGGAAGTTGATAGTGCCATCCTTGATCAGAATGGATAATTGGGGTTGCGGTGGCTGGTAACTGATTCTCTAATTGTTCTAGGGTGTTCATAATTAATAAACGATTGGGACTATCACTGACTTGAAAGGCTAAGACTTCCTTACTGGCTTCATCAATCATGACTGAGATATAAGCCCACTGTTTATTAGCCAGCTTAATTTGACTAACGTCAGTGTGAATAACCTGATACGGATTCGTTTCGTTGAAAGTTTGGTCAAGTAAATTGTCCGCGGTGGTACCCACATGACCCTTATATGAGTGATACTGATGATTGCGATGACGATTATACATACTAACTTGAACACCTAATTGATGCATCAATGACTCAACTGTCGTGTCTGCTAAATGAATTCCTAGTTCTTCTAATTTTGCTTTAACTCGTCGATAACCGTAGGTTGATCGACCACGAACACGGCCTTCTTCCACAATCTTAAGAATGACTTGTTTTACACGAGCATACTTAGTGGATGGATGGGCAATCCGTTGGCGCTCATCATAATAAGTAGCCTTAGGTAATTGAATTGTTCGCAAAATTTCGCCAGTGGTAAAGCGTTGTTCTTTTGGACGCTGTGATTGTTCTGCCCTGATCTGATCCACTATTTGTGTTTTGGCGCGTGCTTTGAGGGTCCGAACAGGGCCAGAGATTTTTTTGTGATTCCTAGCTCCAATTTGGCCTCATGTAACTCTTGATTCTTCTTGGCAAGTTCTTCTTTGAGCCGGTCGAGTTCATTCCTCTCAGCCAAATGACGTATATGTTTTGGATTATGCTTCTTATTCACCTTTGGCGGCCTACCTTTCTGATGAGGCTTCAAAGCTTCGATGCCGTCACGTTGAAAAATATTGACCCAATAACTTACTTGTGTAGGCAACAGGTCAAACTTAGCTCCAACCTCAGCTAATGACTCCTCATGAGTTTGGTAGTAGTTTATCACGTTTAGCTTAAAATCTTGTGTAAATACTCGTTTATGACGCCGTCGTTTTAGCGCTTGAGATCCATTCATCCTAAATAATTGTACCCACTTATTGATGCGTTTCTTTGAAACATGGTAATTGTTAGACGATTCAGCTGTGGGGTTACCAGCTAAATATTCACTAACAATCTGTGATTTTAATTCTGAAGAATATTTTGACATAGAAAAAGTACCTCACAATCATTGGATCCTTTGTCCAACAATTATGGGGCACTTCACACTGCTACGACTCTCTTTTTGAATTATTGACATGCTTTCACTAACTATTTAATAGTTTTCCGTAACAGAACTGCAAAAATACTGTAGAATAAAGTAAATAAGCTAATTTCTTCATACTATTTGTTGGGGTGGATACATTGAAAAAAGCAATACTATTATCGACACTGTTATTAGCTAGTCTTTCACTAACAGCTTGTGGGAGAACTTCAAATAATAGTCAGCAAGCCAAAACTAATTCTTCATTGAAGGCAGAAAACTCTTCACTTAAAGCTGAAAGTAGTAATCAGGCTAGTCAAAAGCAGACTAAATATAATGATTCCGAATATGCATTTGCTGCTTATTTGAAGTTACAAAATCAGAGTGCTTCAGATATTCAAGAAAATGATAGTAATATGACTTGGCAACAACAAGGGAATCGTTACACTATTGGATTTGGTGGGCATACAACATCAATGACAGTTAATAAGGATGATGTCACCGTTACATATGATGATGTTGAAGGCGACCACATGGGCAATGGCAATGGACATAGGACATATTCCAAGTCTGAATTGGCTAAGTTGATTAAGGAACAGAAACAGACTATCGATGATATCTTATCTGCGCAACGTCAAGACCAGGATTCCCAACAAAACCAATCCTCACAAACAGGTACACAGGCAAGTAAAGCTAATACTACTTCATCTAGTTCAAGCCAATCTTCTGATGATGCTCGTTATGATCTACCGCTTTCAGATCCTCGTAATCCCGATGGTGCTAAGCAAGCACAAATGATGAGCATTGCGGGTGACCCACAGTATCGTAATACTCCTGATGGTTCTGTTAATGCGCAAGGCCAATCACTGATGAGTAGTATACGTGGAACAATGCATAATTAATTTATAAAAGGAGAGCACTAAAATGAAAAGACTATTAAGTTTAATTGCTGTCTTATTACTTGGGGGTGCCTTATCTGCATGTGGCAATAATAGCAACCAGTCAAAAGAAAATAGTTCTTTGAGAGCTGAAAACTCTAGCTTACGAGCTAAAAATAGCTCCAAGACTGATGAAAATGTTAATAAGTACAAGGATGATGAATATGCTTTAGCAGCATATTTGAAATTACAAAATCAAACTGCTTCGGACTTAGAACAAGACACCGCAAATATGAATTGGCAAGCAAATGGCAATAGTTACACAATTGGTTTTGGAGGCCATACTACTACCATGACTGTCAATAAGGATTCTGTTGATGTTACCTATGATGAAGTTGAGGGTGACCATATGGGATCAGGTAATGGTCATAAAACGTATAGCAAGAAGCAATTAAACAATAGCATTAAGCAACAGAAGAGTACTATTGATCAACTCCTGAATAATGATAATGGTTCATCTTCAACAAAAGTAAATAATTCTTCTGCTAATAATCAATCATCTCCTGCAGGTAATCAACAAACCCAAGTAAGTAATACGACGTCTCAAACAACAACCAATCAAAGTGATCCTAATGATGTTGCGAGAGCAAAGGGATTTAAGGATGTCGGTGGACATTCCGCCGCTGAATGGAGTCAATGGGAGGCAGGAGAAGAAGCTGTCAACAGTCCTGAGAATCTAGCGCGCTATCAAGCAGAACATGGAAGTAATTAATAGCTTTAGGACTAGAAGCGAATATTTTGGAATTAAATAATTTCCAAATAAAATGTGTATTTTATAAACGAAAACTCTCACTCAGAATATGGGTGGGAGTTTATTTGTTTCTTGTCCTTTTTTGCTATTGTTATGCGTACCATACGGTACTATCATAATACTGTAAGCACTTTAAGGGGTGATTTAATGAAAATTAACCTTAATGATCCCGATATTATGGATGCTGGAGATGCATCTGAAATTTGGGGTCATGCTAAGAATTATGTAAGAAGGACTTATAAGAGTGATCCTTCAAAATTCCCTGAAGGGAGTATCCGTAAATTCGGTAAACAATGGATCGTTACCACAGAGGGAATGGAAGCTATTACTGGGGTCAAGGACCCTCGTAAAAGGTAATTCAAATTAGGAGATAACTATGACTGAAACAAAAGAACAAACTTTAATTCAAAGTATGGAAGGCGACCAAGAATCAGCTAGAATCCTTTCTGAATACTTAGGGTATAAAATCGGTAAGAATCCTGTTGACCCTGAAGGAGATACTCGTATATTTTTTACGGACACTGATAATGGTCAAAATATAGCAGTAGTGGCTGTCCTCCCTCTACCAGAGCTAACAACTAGCTCAACCACAGTTGATGTCCGTAAATTATATGAAAAGGTTATTGAAATCAAAGATAATAAACTGAGTGTTGACTTTACGGTTCCTGTAATTGGCTTTATTGGTAAGAAACGGCTTGTTTTTTTTAAGACTGTTGGGGGCAACCGTGATACTCGTCTCGACCTTAACCCAGCAACTATTGATAAAGACCTCTACATTCGTAACCTTAGTTATCTAAAAAATGAAAGTATTGTTGTGGAAACGAGCCCTTTTGGATTTGGTGCGGAAGCTAAGGTTAATGACGGAGCCTTTAGGAGAGAATTGTCTTCAGGCTTCCTAACGATGGTTTCAATGTATCGGAAAAAACTTTCTGAGTGGATCACAGCTTCTGATCTAAAGAACCAACTTTATGATTTGGTTGATGATAAAGCCAAGTTCTATATCAAACGGCGAGATATAAATTCACTGGCCCAGAACGAGTCTTACAAGTCCGTCCTTTCAACTGTTGTCGATACCATTTCTTTACGCCAACTTATGCGACGGTTTCTGGAAGGGTACTACGGTGCTGATTCATTTAATGTGAATGGAATTGCTCTTGGTGTTGGTAGTGGAACACTTGACGAAGCCATTGAACGTGCTGTTACCATTGCCCGCAATATGGGTGAAGAAAAGAAAATTAAAAAGATCAACCGAGAAAAGGCGCCGATTGAGCAGTTAGACCTTTTTAACCTTGGCTTTACTGATGAGGAACTAAATGTTACTTCGCGGGTTGAAGTCAAAAAAGGCCAAGGTGATTATATTGCTGATTTAAGCAAGAAGGCTAACGAACAATTCCGCTTAGCATATGGCGGTGACCTTTTTGCTGGCAGCATTGGCAAAGTGGCCACTAAGATTGATTACGAATTAGCCAAGCATAATAAGATCGACTGGGTGAAGCCCTATATTGACACGAAAGCCGGAAATTACAGTTTTCGTTTTGAGGATATGCCACCTGAAGCTATTGAAAAGCAATATGAAGATTCAATGAGTCAGAACGTTCAGATTGCTTTTAATAAGGAGAAAAATAAGCCAGAAGTTTTCTTCGGCGACGATGAAGTTGAGCAGAAAAATAAGGGGGCATATTACACCGACCAACGCTTTGTTAACTACATGGTTAACCAGACAGTTGCTCCTGAATTTCAGAAGCGATTCCAAGCAATTAGTAAAGCAGTGAAGGGTGGTAAGGCAGAAGAAATCGACCGTACAATTAAACATTTGCTCAATTTAAAGATTGCCGACTTTTCCTGTGGCGGTGGTTCTTTCTTGCGCGGCGCTTTCTTAAAGCTTGCCGATCAGTTTCAGCTGCTTAATAGTTTGGACTACCCAGAAAAGATTAAAAATAAGTATAATTTCTTGGATGGTTCAGCTGATAGTCAATATCAGTGGGAAGACTATGTGCTTAAACACATGATCTATGGCGTTGATATTGACTACAAAGCAGTAATTATCGCCAGCCTAACACTTACACTTTCAACTCTTCAACATAAGCCTAAGAACACAAAACTGCCTCAATTAATCGGACGAACCTTAATCCATCAGAACTCGCTTATTAATGCAGTCCCTTATTACAGGAGAGAAGAAGTATTTGCGAAGTATAAGGACGATATTGCCAGACTACGTAAACTGAAGTTTACAGATTTCAACCAATTTATAAAACTGAGAGATAAGTTAACTGATAAGGTCATCCCCGAAGCTGGAGATGTGGCAAACTATGCCGATTTCCTTAAAATTGGTTGTATTGAATTCGCCTTACCCGAAATTTATTTTAACGAGGATGGCAGCCTTAATATTCATGGTGGAATGGACATTGTTATTGGTAACCCACCTTGGGATAAATGGAAGAGCAACTCTGATGAGTTTTTCTCTCAATACGATGAGAGATATCGCGGCCTACCGAATAAGCGCGCCAAGGTTGAATTAGAAGAAAAAATAATAGCTAAGATGCCTATTGTTGCTGAAAAATGGCATGATGAGCAAGGAAGAATTAAAGCTGGTTCTAAATATTATAGATTGAATGATAATTTCCGTTACCAATCATGGAAAATTAATGGAAGAACAAAATCATCTGATTTGAACTTATACAGACTTTCGCTAGAGCGCTTTACTCAATTAGCAAGAAAAGATGCTTCATTCAGCGTATTGGTTCAGGACGATTTTGCGATGGGAGATGGGTCTACTGGTGTTAGACATTTAGTTTTTGATAATTATCAAATTGATGAATTCCTCTCATTTGAAAATAGAAAAGGAATATTTACAGCGGTACATAGAAGTTATAAATTCGCTGTTTTATCATTTAAAGGCAGGAAATCTAGCACCGAGAAAAAAGGGTTTAATGTGTTCTTTTATCGTCATTCAATTGAAGATCTAAATAAAAATGACATAAAACTTTTTTACCCATTCAAGGTTTTGTTAAATATGGAACCAGATACTTACGCAATGTTTGAAGCAACAAGCAAGGATTTATTCGAGCTAATTAAAAAAATTGATTCTCGTTATCCGGCAATTAGGAATAGTAACATTATTCAATTTAAGCGTGAATTTGATAAGAATCTTAAATCTACTCATTTAATTAATTTAGATTCAAAGCCTAATTTAATTCCTGTTGCAGAAGGAAGATATTATAACCAATTTAAATTTATGCGAAGTAAATTAAAATATGGTTTGCCTATTGAATATGTTAAAAATAAGGTAAAGGAGGATCTTAATGAGTATCAAGTGTCTGTAAGAAGAATAGCTAGTTCTACCAATCAAAGAACTTTAATAGCCTCCCTAATTCCACCACTTATTACCTGAAACTTGAAAGCCCTGAATTGCAATGAAATCATTGTGGTTCAGGGCTTTTGGACGAAAAAAATAAAAAACGCAAGAACTCTTACGCTATACTTTAAGTGTCAAAATCAAAGTAGAAAAGAGTCTTGCGCTATGCAAATTATAAACCATTTCAGTACTGAAAACGATTCTCAAAACATTATTTCTCACTTCTTAAGCCTAATTGGTCTAGCTAAGCTAACTCACAGGGTGAATTTTAAGCGTCACTCATTATGTTCATTGAAAATGATCGTAGCTTGGTTAATGACAGCTCATTTTGAGCGTCTTTCGATCAATCGTGCTCATCCAGATTGCCATTTTACCCCAAGAACGGCACGGAATGTTTTGAATGATGGCCGTATTAACTGGCAGAAATTAGTCTGTTTAGTAGCGATTCAATTAATTCGCATCTTAACCCCGTTTATTGATGGTCGACGTCGTTTGGCATTAGTGCTTGATGATACTCTGTTAGCACGTCGTTGGTCCCAAAAGACTGAATTATTAGCCAAGACCTATGACCACGATAAGCACGAGTATGTAAATGGTTACCGTGGCTTAACTCTCGGTTGGAGTGATGGTAATACTTTTTTGCCTATTAATTTTGCTTTAATGTCAACTCACCAGCCTGCTAATCTGATTGGATGCTTAGCGCAGATTACTGACCAACGTCAAATTGCCGGTCAAAGAAGGGCTCAAGCTCAACGCCCAATGAACCAAGTGGCTCTAGAATTGATTAGACAAGCGCAAACACTAGGCGTGTCAGCTAAATACGTCCTTTTTGATTCTTGGTACAGTTCGCCGAAGATGTTTTGGCAACTCGCTCAGCTTCAGCTTTTTGGTGTGGGTATGCTCAAACGCAGCGCAAAAGTCTATTATCGATATCGTGGTCGTCACTATAGCATTAAGGGTCTTTATCAACGTTTAGCAGCTTCTAAAATGAATTGTCGGCATCACTATCTTTACAGCAGTGTCATTCAAGCCCAATATCATGGCCATCAGTTTCCGCTAAAAGTGGTTTTTGTATCCAAAAAGGGGCACCGTCAGGACTACCTAGTTTTAGCGACCACTAACTTAGCTATGCGGCCAGAAGAAATCATTCAATTGTACGGACGCCGCTGGCAAATTGAGACCTATTTCAAAGCTGCTAAGCAGTATTTAGCTCTTAATCGATCACAAATTCAAAGTTACGACGGTCAATGTGGTTATATTGCCGTCACCATGATTACTTATGACTTATTGGCTTGGCAAGAACGACTTAATACTGATGATCGCACAATTGGTGGACTCTTTTACATTATGAATCAAGCACTGCCAGATATTCGTTTTATGGACGCATTGGTCTACTTATTTCATGAACTGGGTCGAGCTGAGCTCAGCCTAACTGATCACATTGATGACATCATTAATCGATTCATAGCTCAGTTGCCAATAACGATCCAAAAAGCATTGAATACTGGCATCTAAAAGTCTAATTTAGGCTGAGAAAAGCCGAAGCTGACGCAGCTCCGGCTAGTTTTCGTGCTTTCAAGTTTCAGTTATTACTTCTATGAATGTCCAAACTCAAATAAATGCTAATAAGATGGATATGAAAAATAAGCTTTTTATCCTCGGTGTCTTGAACTCGTATGTTTTGGACTTGGTACTACGTTCGGTTATAACCTCTTCTTCTGTAAGTCTTACCTCTTTATACACTGTACCTCTACCTAATGAAGAAGACTTTAAGGATAGTAATTCTATAATTCAAATTGTTAAAGAATTACTTAAAGAAAATAAAGACGAATATGGAGATTTAGATGCGTTGGTCCCTGGAGAAGATTATCAAGGCTATAAACATGATACTTTAATTGCAGAACTCAACGCTAGAGTAATGATTGATTTCGGAATAACCAGGCAAGAAGCGATCACATTAATGCGTACCTTTAAAAGTGCTAAATATAAAAAATTTGTGCAAGAGGAAACCCAGCGAATTATAGACTGCTATGATAGATTAAGCGAAGGTGACCAGAATGAGTAGCCAATCAATTGAACATAAATTATATTCAGAACACGTTATTGATAACCGCCGCGTGTCAATGGTTGATGCTCTTAAATACTTGTTAAAGCAGGAAGAGTTTAAAACCCTGGATGTTGCAGTGGGGTACTTCTATATCACCGGTCTGTTACTATTGAAAGATGAGTTTACAGATTTCATGGATCGGCGAAATGGCCACTTTCGGATCCTAATGGGGAACGAAACTAATGGAGATACCGTTAATGTTCTAGATGGCTCTAACTATCGAAACTATGCTGAGCTAATTGCATCTAAGAGCAAACGCGATACACAAAATATTTCTGATAAAGAGTTTCTTGGCAAAATTGCTGAGTGGATTACCTCTGGCCGGATAGAAGTGAAGGTTTACGTTGGCCAGGCTAATTACTTCCATGCTAAAAGCTATTTGTTTGCGTCTACCCTTAATTCTGATCGAGGAACAGCTATTGTCGGTTCATCTAATTTTTCAAAGGCCGGGTTGCAAGGAAACACCGAGTTGAATGTACTTACCCAGGATGGATTCTTTGCTCTACATAACTGGTATAACGATCTTTGGCTATCCAATGATGAAGTTGCTGACTTTTCGCCCGATTTAATTAAGATCGTTAAAAGTAGCGGGGCTAAGCAAGCTGTTCAAGAATATATTCCAGTTAAGGAAAATTACTATAACTTTGCCAACATGTATGGCCACCCATACTCTGAATTAGATCCTAAACAAAACTGGGTTAAAGAACTTTACCAGCACCAGCGCACTGGGGTAATCAGTGTTAAAGAGAAACTCGACTCATTAGATACAGCAGTGCTTTCGGATGGTGTTGGGCTTGGAAAAACCCGGACAGCAGCAGGGGTAATTAGACTTTACCTGGCGTCTGAAACTATCAATAATATCTTAGTTGTAGCTGACACAAAATTGAAGGGCCAATGGCGGTCAGAACTAAAGGCAGTGGGGGTGAAGCCTAATGATTATCAATTTATCTCCCGCCAAAAGCTGGTAGAACTGCCTGATAAACAATTACGAGAGGCAAATTATACCTTAATGGTGATTGATGAGGCACACCTTGGCTTCAAAAATAACAACACTAAGGCCTACCGCAAAGTAGCCATGATGAAGCAGGCCAACCCAAAAATGAAGGGCTTGATGATGACAGCAACTCCTTGGAATAACCAGCGGGAAGATGTTATCAATATTGGATCATTGTTCTTAAACATTGATGCTATCCCGAATGACCGCCTATACAAGCAATACTTTCTTTTGTCCCCAAATGTAGTGTCAAATAAGGTAGTCAAACGGTTAGCAGCCGATGATAGGGCCTTTGAGGAATTCTGGAATGATATTTACTTGCAGCGAACTCGGAAGACTTACGGTGGCCAAGGAGCACGATTTCCACACCGGAACTTTCCAAGCGTTGATATTCAATACGAACCACGGAAAAACCAAATTTTTGCGGATAACTTCCAGATTATTGAGCAACTGAAGTTCCCTTATCAGGACCCCATCAAATACATTGATGATAGCAAAGAAGAACTTGGTGCCAAACAGTTGAAGATGATGCTTCTGAAGCGGGCTGATTCAAGCTGGGAAGCCTTTGCCAATTCTTTGCAGCATATTGTTGATAAGTTGGAGCAGCTTAAGAGCCTGCATCTGGACCAGTTTGCCCAGCTCAAAGGGCACGGTCTCCTGGAACACTACAAAGCTTATCTGGGAGTGGCCTATCATCTAACCGAGTATCAATTCAAGAACATCGGCGCTTTCGATGCATTGGATGAGACACAGGGCGCAGTTAAAAGTGCTGACCAGAGCATGCAGGCCAAGGTCCGTCAGCACCAATATTTAGAAAAAATTACTGCCCAGGTCGAAGGTATTAAGCTCCCCCAAGCTAAAAAAGCAGTTGCTCAGATGACAGCCGACTGTGACCGGGATTTAGACACTTTGAAGTCTTTGATTAGCAACTTGAAGGCAGCTTATAGCAAGATTGACGAGAAGGTTGATAAGATTATTCAGTGTGTCGATGAAGAGCATCAAAAGGGCCACAAGGTTCTCCTAATCTCGCAATTTGCGGATACGGTTCGGTATTACTATGAGCGTCTGTATCAGCATTATAACGGCTCCAAAGTCACGTTCCCGATGGGTATGATTACCGGCGGCATTAACAAAGGTAACGGAGAAACAAATGCTATGCTAAACCAGAAGAGCTCCAATAAGGCAGATGTTCTAGTTCACTTCTCACCTATCTCAAAGAAGAGGCCGGAATTAATCAAAGAAGGCAAGACGATTGACCTGGTAGTGGGGACAGATACTGTTTCAACCGGACAAAACCTACAAGATGCCGTAACCTTGATGAATATTGACCTGCCATACAATCCGATGACACTTGAACAGCGGATCGGACGTATTGACCGGCCTTTGCCAGAAAGTAGTGATAAGGACCAGATCTACATCTACACGTTTCCTATTTACGAGTCCATTAACTCACAACTGAAAATGCTAAAGCGGTTAGGAAATAAAATGGCTGGCGTGCTTAATGACACCGAGTTTGATAACGTGGTGCTGCCTCAATACGAAGGCTACTTGAAGGCCAGTCAGGCTAAGAAGCATAACGCTGTTAAGTCGATGCTTGATCAGACTGAGAAACAATTGATGAATCATACAAAATTCTCTTCTGAAAAGCATTCCGAGGCTTATCAAATGGCTAACCGACGTATGTACAACTTCAAGGTTAATCAGATTAAGCCACAAAAACACCCTCTGCTACCTACATATAGTTTCTCTGACAATTCTGAGCAATTTTCCGTAGTAGTTATGGAAATTAACTATAAGGACGTTAATGGTGCACAAATAAGCCGTGAGAGAGTGCTGGTGAATGCGGATAAGGGAGAAGAAATAGGCATCATTGACGCTGAAAAGAATCTTAATGAGGCCATCAATCATGACTGGCATAACTCACAAGCTCTTTCTATATCGGTTGCATCAGCCAAAACTCAAAGTATCCAAGAAGGACTTGGACAGGTCAAAAAACGGCTGGTTGAGCGCTTAAACAAACAACGAGAATTTTTTGATGAGAACTCCCGGAGTCTTACGAACAGTACGGCTATTCGGGCAGCCAAGAATCTTCGAGAGAGCGCAAGCAAGAATGAAAATATGGTTTTGCAAAAGCTCCAGTCTGTGAACGTTGAACCAAGACAATTTGGGGACATTATCCAGTACATCCAAACAATCGACAAGGATGATGACCTCTTCCCAATAGTTAAAGAAATTGCCGGGAATGCAGATGTGTTCTGGATGAACATCAAAGACTACATTGAGTTCTTCAATCCTGACCAGATCAAAGAAATGGAGCGGGTGGGGAAGAACATTAGACGAGTAGATCAACGGAAAGCTGACCTTAACCAGACAGATTATCGCGTATTGACAGGCAACCTGGTTTTACCATACAAGTAGAAACTAATAAAATAGCGAATTTAATGAGTATAATGGAAAAAGCAACTCTGTACTTAATTCGAGTGGGAATAATTGAAAGATTAATCCACAATTCAGTTTTGCATTGATAGACTTACACCGACTATCGTTTTAACAGGATATTTATAAAACTGATATTTTATATAATCAAAGGGGCTGTGACATAAGTCCCAAATAATTGGAGTTAGATGAAATTTTCGGATTTCATTTAACTCCATTTTCCTTTAAAATATTAGTAAAAGAAAAGACATCGACTTGACCGTCGATGCCTCCAAAATACCCTCGAAAGGATACAAAAACATTGGAACCTGATTATAACATGAATCAACTTAGTTTGAACATACCTACTGCTTATGAACCTGAGTTAAATCATCCAGCACGTTATATTAATCGGCTGGTTGAAAGCTTAGCGCTGCGGCGACCCAATATTATGGGTCGACCAAGAGAGTATGATCCACGAATGCTGTTAAAGTTAGTTTTACTGGCTTACAGCTATGGTATCATTTCCTCTAGGAAAATTGAACGCTTTGCTCGTGAAAACATTGTTGCGATGTGGTTGACTCAAGAACAGCGTCCAGCCTACCGCACCATTGCTCGCTTCATTGTCTCCCAAGAATTGGAAGATATGATTCAGAGTAGTTTCAAGGAATTTCATGACTATTTAAAGGCTCAGGGAATGATCGATGAGGCTTCATTCATTGATGGCACTAAGATTTTAGCTAACGCAAATAAGTTTTCCTTTGTTTGGAAGAAACGCACCATTAAGTATCGCGAATTAAACGTTGAAAAGGCTCAAAAACTAATTCGTGAAATTAAGCAAGCAGAAGTTAAGATTGATGTTGATGAAGATAGCTTTGACATTGATCAACTTGATACGATTATTGCCTTACTTGAACAACGGATTGAAGAGTTAAACCAACGGGTGGCCGAAACCGCAAAGGTTTCGCCCAATCCGGTCAAGCAGGAACGACGTCATGCCAAAAAGTATCTCCATGCTTTAGACCATTGTCGTCAAAAGCATCTTGAATACCAAGCCCAATCGCAGATTGCTGGCCAACGTAATAGCTATTCCAAAACCGATCATGACGCTACTTTTATGCGTTTAAAGGAAGATCCGATGCGTAATGGTCAAACAAAGCCAGCGTATAATCTTCAAATTATGACTAGCTCACAGTACGTGCTGGGTTATGAACTCATGCAGAACCCAACCGATACTAGAACATTAATCCCATTCTTATCTCATCTCGCCCAGAACGAAGTTTTGGGGCGAGAAATTGTTGCCGATGCTGGTTACGGATCAGAACGCAATTATAAGTATATCGAAGATGAGCTATCTGATTGTACAGCTTTAATTCCTTACAGCACCATGATTAAAGAGAATAGCCGTAAGTGGCGTTCTGATGATCGAAAAGTAATGAACTGGGAATATCATGAGGCTGATGACTTTTATGTAAACCCACAGGGCGTCCGATTCAACTTTAAACGATACGCATACCGAAATGATAAATACAAATTCCGTCGTGATTTCAAAGTATATCAAGCAGAGAAGTATGATGAGAATCATCAAATTATTTCTCAGGCATTAACACCATATGGGAACACTAAGTACCTTATGGTGAACCCACAGTGGGAATATTTTAAGTCGAAAGCTCGCGAGTCGCTTTCAAATTCCAACACTTACTCCCGTCGTAAGTACGATGTAGAGACTGTTTTTGGTAACTTGAAGGCTTATTTGGGTTTTAAAAGATTCACAGTACGTGGTCTTAAGAAAGCCAAAAGACAAATTGGGATTGCTTTAATGGCATTAAACATGAAGAAAATGGCCGGAAGGCCGCTCATTTTCTCAAAATATTCAGATAATCAAAAAGCTCCATTCAGAATTTTTGTTAAATTCCGAATGGAGCTTCTGATTCAGAGGCTTTTTGTCACAACCCCTTTTCTACTGCATGATTACTATTTTTTATCCTTCTTATAAATGTCACAGCCTAAATTAACGGCCAAAGTTTCTTCCATATTTTGGGTCTGAAATTTTATATTACACATCATTTCATCAGGAGCAAGGTCTTGTTCAATAGAATCAATAGCTCGTTGCATAGCTTTTATAAAATTACCATTTTCGTTAATGACATTTATAACTTGTCCCTGTGAATAAGCAATTCGGTCTAAGTGATAACCCTCCGGTGCAGGACCAAAGGCAACTTGCGGAGCATTATGCTTAGTTTTTCTGACTCTACTTTGCATTTCAAAAGCTGAATTTTCCTTTTCAACATCAGTAGGGAAGGGAATCCTTTGTTCAGCATTGAGGAAAGGCTTTTCCTTTGGAGAGATAGTTATAGAATTAACGTCTAATTGATTATCACTTAATAGTAAAGTTTTATTGTATGCTTTAACTATCCTATCATTTAGTTTAAACAAAAGTGGGGTAATGTCTGTTTCAATTAGTTTAGAGGTACTTGGATTGCTAGATTTTATAGGGAATGTATCATCGTTACCTGTAATATCTACATAATAGAGTCCCTTGTTACTTTTTTTGCTTTTAATTGTATCGAGTTTAGATAATAGATAATTTTTGTCTACGGTCTTTTCTAGCTTTTTGTTATCTAAAATATTATTAATATAATCAGTATCGATTGCTAGAATGCGGAAATTAGTAATGATATAAAAATCATAAGATAGAAATGAAGGGCTGTCATTATGAAAAATATATAGAATATCTTCGTTTGCGTAATAATTGTCCGACTTTTTTAAATCAAGTTGCATTGGATTATCCAGTGCGGCAGAATAAACAATATCTAATATAACAGCACTTAAATCATCATTTTGATTAAGGTCATAATTTTCTTTACAATTTTTGGCATATCTAATATACATAAGATCATCTCATTAGTTTAATTGATTTTCTAATATTTTATTGTAACGCAAAACATATAAAGCTAGACTATTTATAAATAGCGAAAGCGTCTCACAATTTAATGTGGGACGCTTTATTGGTTAAATATCATAACAATGCTAAAATTACATAGCAGGCAAGTTTAATGGACGGTGGCCGACAAACATTTCGGAGGTGGTTCCTATGAACCTTAGACTGATGAAAGGATTATCGGCACATGAGCGCTTACCAAGCACTTATGTTAATGCTGGCTTTTGCGACTTTCATAGTTGCTTTGCTGACTTTTATTTTCACATTTTGTGCATAATAAAAGACCGTCCTACTAACTTTGGCCGGTTACGGACGATCTTTTATTAGCTCTAAGTAACCAGGTCACCGTCTTTGAAACGGGCCTGCTTTTTATGTACTTATATTATAACATGAATGAGAGTTAGTGAGTAGCTGACGAATGCTCAGTGATGTTGTTTTATAAAACATTCATTTTAGAATGCTAATTAGTGTTCGCTTTTAGCCTTGGTAATTGTTTGATAAATATTATTGACATAAGGATTTATTCTTCGATAAACTAACATTGTTATTCAAGGAGGAGAAACCTTATGTCAAAGAAAAATAAGTGGATTCTAGGTGTTTTAGTTCTAGTCATTATAATTATCGGGGGAATCTTTGGCTATAACTATTACAGAGAAAATAGACCCGTCGGTATTTATAGAATGGATTATGTAGTTTCATCAAATAGGCATGAGCCTATTAAGCCGAAAAGTTATATATGGTTAAAGAAAAATAAAGAAGCAGTTACAATAATATCTCCTACATATAGTGAAGTTTGGTACGGCAACTGGAAGCTTAAGGGTGACAAGATTGTTGTGACTCAGAGAATACCAAAAGTATATTTTGGCAAATCAAGTGCTTATGTTAAGTCAACCTATGAAACTGAAACTTGAAAGCACGAAAACTAGCCGGAGCTGCGTCAGCTTCGGCTTTTCTCAGCCTAAATTAGACTTTTAGATGCCAGTATTCAATGCTTTTTGGATCGTTATTGGCAACTGAGCTATGAATCGATTAATGATGTCATCAATGTGATCAGTTAGGCTGAGCTCAGCTCGACCCAGTTCATGAAATAAGTAGACCAATGCGTCCATAAAACGAATATCTGGCAGTGCTTGATTCATAATGTAAAAGAGTCCACCAATTGTGCGATCATCAGTATTAAGTCGTTCTTGCCAAGCCAATAAGTCATAAGTAATCATGGTGACGGCAATATAACCACATTGACCGTCGTAACTTTGAATTTGTGATCGATTAAGAGCTAAATACTGCTTAGCAGCTTTGAAATAGGTCTCAATTTGCCAGCGGCGTCCGTACAATTGAATGATTTCTTCTGGCCGCATAGCTAAGTTAGTGGTCGCTAAAACTAGGTAGTCCTGACGGTGCCCCTTTTTGGATACAAAAACCACTTTTAGCGGAAACTGATGGCCATGATATTGGGCTTGAATGACACTGCTGTAAAGATAGTGATGCCGACAATTCATTTTAGAAGCTGCTAAACGTTGATAAAGACCCTTAATGCTATAGTGACGACCACGATATCGATAATAGACTTTTGCGCTGCGTTTGAGCATACCCACACCAAAAAGCTGAAGCTGAGCGAGTTGCCAAAACATCTTCGGCGAACTGTACCAAGAATCAAAAAGGACGTATTTAGCTGACACGCCTAGTGTTTGCGCTTGTCTAATCAATTCTAGAGCCACTTGGTTCATTGGGCGTTGAGCTTGAGCCCTTCTTTGACCGGCAATTTGACGTTGGTCAGTAATCTGCGCTAAGCATCCAATCAGATTAGCAGGCTGGTGAGTTGACATTAAAGCAAAATTAATAGGCAAAAAAGTATTACCATCACTCCAACCGAGAGTTAAGCCACGGTAACCATTTACATACTCGTGCTTATCGTGGTCATAGGTCTTGGCTAATAATTCAGTCTTTTGGGACCAACGACGTGCTAACAGAGTATCATCAAGCACTAATGCCAAACGACGTCGACCATCAATAAACGGGGTTAAGATGCGAATTAATTGAATCGCTACTAAACAGACTAATTTCTGCCAGTTAATACGGCCATCATTCAAAACATTCCGTGCCGTTCTTGGGGTAAAATGGCAATCTGGATGAGCACGATTGATCGAAAGACGCTCAAAATGAGCTGTCATTAACCAAGCTACGATCATTTTCAATGAACATAATGAGTGACGCTTAAAATTCACCCTGTGAGTTAGCTTAGCTAGACCAATTAGGCTTAAGAAGTGAGAAATAATGTTTTGAGAATCGTTTTCAGTACTGAAATGGTTTATAATTTGCATAGCGCAAGACTCTTTTCTACTTTGATTTTGACACTTAAAGTATAGCGTAAGAGTTCTTGCGTTTTTTATTTTTTTCGTCCAAAAGCCCTGAACCACAATGATTTCATTGCAATTCAGGGCTTTCAAGTTTCAGCTATGAAATAAAAAAGAATGGCGATTGGGAACAAATCGGCAATCGTAAAGATAGAGATTATTTCAATAAAAAGGATGCAATTACTGAAGAAGAGTTTAATAAGAACTATAAAAAGTATAAAAAAGAACTAGATAAGCTAAGAAGTGAATCAAATAAAGACAATAAAAATATTGATTCAGATCAAAGCAATAGCCAATCCAATAATAAAGAAAACACTAGCGATAAAGGTAACAGTCAAAATGCTGATCCAGATGAGATTGGCAGAGCAGTTTACGCCCGTGTTTTCCCATCTGAACAGGTTGATTCTGTTGAAAAAGACGGAGATAGTTATTATGTAAGCAATGAGTATCATAGCGCTGATAGTACTGTTGAGTTCCAAATTAATGGCGATACGGTTACCTACTGGACACAATCTGATAGTGATACAACCGCAGGTGGTAAGAATGATGCTCATACAGTAAAGATTGCTGATTTACTTGGAAACTAGACTATATTAACAAAAAGGGCACTTCATCTTTCCGCTCCTCTTTACTTTTTAATACTGATTATGGAGATCTTCAATTTCGGGGACCTTAAAGCCCTTCTTTTCCAACCGTTTAACCACCTTGATCATCTTGTCATGGTCGACGTTCGCCGGTAGGGTAAAGAGAACCTGCTTCATTGCCGAGTGCTCAGGGTCAAAGGAAATGACGTTTACAATCTGGCAGTAACGGGTAATTTCTTTGCTGGCGTTCATCAAAGAGCCCCGTTCGTCCGGAGTGGTTACGGTCAAAACGTAGCTGCCGTTGTTGACGTTCCACCCCGCAGCGAGCATCCGGAGCATGCTGTTGTGGGTGAGGATGCCATAGAACTGGTTTTCATCGTCAAGGACAGCGATGTATGGTAGGTCACGCATGGCGAAGAAGACGGAGAAAAATTCGGCCTTAATAGAGACAAACTTAGTGGCGTTCTTCAAAAGGGCGGTGACGGGGAGGGACATGTCACCGTTCCGGGACTTATGGCGGTAAAGGTGCATTTTATAAATGTTTCCCCGAAAAATGTGACCACTCTTATCGAGGACGGGCACACACCGAAAACCAGTATCCTCAAGCAACGCCAGGGCTTCACCTAAAGTGGCGGTCTCGGGCAGAGTCGTCAGGGTGTCTTTTTTCTTAATCAGTGAACTAAAAATCATTTTTAACTTCCTCGAATCCTATTTAATGCACTCCAATCATAACATATTTCGAAAACAGTATGAGAATAAAATGAGAAAAATTAGAGGACTCCACAGGATACCAATCGTTTTAGTTTTGGACGCTTCTACTGTATAATGATGAAGATATTATTGCTGGACGGGGGTTATTCCCGTGCGGCCTTTTTGTATTAAAAAGGGGAGAAAAACACAATGAAAATGATCGTCGGTTTAGGAAATATTGGCTCACGGTACGACGAGACGCGGCATAACACGGGCTTCATGGTGGTTGACCAGCTGGCCCTTAATTACCACCTTGGCGCCTTTACCCATTTAAAACAGGAAGCGGTGGCCGTCAGCGGAGTCATCAATGGTGAAAAGGTGATGCTGGTTAAGCCGACAACCTTCATGAACGATTCTGGCCGGGCAGTGGGCCCCCTTGTGGACTATTACAACCTCGACCTTAAGGACCTGGTGGTGGTCAACGACGACCTTGACATGCCGGTTGGTAAGGTCCGTCTTAAGACCCACGGGGCATCCGGTGGCCATAACGGATTAAAGAGCATTATCAGTGCCCTCGGTACGAAGAACTTTAACCGGGTCAAGCTGGGGATTGATCACCCCCAACACGGGACGGTCGTCAGTCACGTCCTGGGTAAGTTTACCAAAGAAGAGCGGCCTAAGTTTGACGACGCAGTTGAACAGGCCGAGCACGCGCTGGAAGACTGGATTAACGGGGAAGACTTTGCCAAGTTGATGAACGATTATAACTAAGAGAGGTGTAAAAGAGGAGTGCGTCTGGGAAACTTTATTGCCAAAACAAAAGAGTTTAAAAAGATTAGTAAGGAGGCAGTGCCCGGGAAGCGCCAGCTGATTACTGGCATTTCGGGTTCGGCACGGACAGCTGTGTTAGCGGAGTTGTTAAAGGACCGCCAACAGCCCCTCCTGGTGGTCACCGATAACCTGGGGCATCTAGAAGAACTAGTGGATGACTTCAGCAACCTGTTACCGGCGGACCAGGTTTTCGAATTCCCGGTCGAGGAGGTCCTGGCGGCCGAGGTGGCCACCAGTTCTCCAAACTACCGCCTTCAACGGGTCCAGGCACTGAATGCCCTCAGTAGTAACCGTCCAGTCGTCGTTGTGACCTCGGTGGCGGGGATGCGGCGGAACGTCGTCAGTCCCGCCTTCTTTGCCCAGGCGACCCTCCAGCTGAAAGTGGGCGGGGAAATTGATCCCGAAAAGGCCCGTCAGCAGCTGAGCGCAATGGGTTACCAACTGCAAAAAATGGTTTTACGGCCCGGTGACTTTGCTGTCCGGGGCTCGATCATTGACATTTACGCCCTGAATACGGATAACCCGGTCCGGGTCGACCTCTTTGATACCGAGATTGACTCCCTGCGCTACTTTGACGCCAGCACCCAAAAGAGTATCGATAATGTTAAGCAGGTCGAGATTCTACCCGCGACTGACTTGATTTTGCCACCGGCGGAGTTCCCCCGGGTAACGGCGGCAATTAAACAGGAGTATGACACCATCACAGCTGGGTTACAGGATGGCGATGAGGATATTACCCAGCAGGTTAACAACCGCTTTACACCGCTGTTGACGGCCTTAAAGGACCACCAACTACCAAGCGAACTACTGGAATTTGGCAACCTCCTTTACCCAACGCCGCACTCTTTGATTGACTACCTCGGTGACCAAGGAATCATCTATTTGGATGACTTTGCCCGCCTGAAGGACAGTGCCAAAAAACTGACGGATGAGGACCAGGGCTGGTTAGAGGACAAGGCTAAGTACCACCAGCTGACGAAGGTTCCCACCGTTGGCAATGACTTTGCCCAATTGGTACAGGCGGATGACCACGCCCAGGTCTTGGGGGCCCTGTTTAAAAAAGGGGTCGGTAACCTGACCCTCGACCAACTAACGGAACTCACTAGCCGGCCCATGCAGCGTTTCTTTGGCCAACTGCCCCTGTTAAAGAGTGAGCTGCAGCGCTGGCGTGACCAGGGGCAGACGGTGATTCTGATGGCGGCCAACCAGGAGCGTCGTAAACAAATTGCCCAGACGATGCGTGACTTTGATATTCAGGTGACCGAAACAAGCACCACTGACTTAAGAGTCAACGTTGTCCAGCTCGTGGCGGGGAGTTTAAACAACGGCTTTGAAATGCCGGCGGCCGGCCTGGTAGTGATAACTGAGGGTGAAATGTTCAAGCAGGTCAAGAAGGGCCGCCACCGGCCTCAAAAGCTTACCAACGCTGAACGACTAAAGAGTTACACCGACTTGAAGCCTGGTGACTACGTTGTTCACGTCAACCATGGAATTGGGATTTTCAGTGGTATCAAGACCATGGAAGTTGATGGTGTTCACCAGGACTACATGATCATCAATTACCGAAATAACGCCCAGATCTTCGTCCCGGTTACCCAGCTTAACCTGGTGCAGAAGTACGTCTCATCAGAGTCCAAGCACCCCCGGATCAACCGGCTGGGTGGTAATGAATGGGCGAAGACCAAGCGGCGGGTAGCCTCCAAAGTTGAGGACATCGCTGATGAGCTGGTCGACCTCTATGCCAAGCGGGAAGCGGCCAAGGGGTACGCCTTCCCCAAAGATGACTACCTACAGAACCAGTTTGATGCTAACTTTCCGTATAATGAAACCCGCGACCAGTTGCGGAGCATAAAGGAAGTTAAGCAGGACATGGAAAAGCCCCGGCCAATGGACCGCCTGTTAGTGGGGGACGTCGGCTACGGGAAAACAGAAGTGGCAATGCGGGCAATCTTCAAGGCGGTCACGGGCGGCAAACAGGTAGCCTTCTTAGTACCAACCACCGTTTTGGCCCAGCAGCACTTTGATACGCTAAGCAAGCGCTTTACCGGCTTCCCGGTTAAGATTGCTCTTATGTCCCGGTTCAAAACGGGCAGGGAATTGAAGGCCGCCGATAAGGGTCTGGCCGACGGGACCATTGACATTGTCGTTGGGACCCATCGGATCCTGTCGAAGGATGTTCACTTTAAAGATCTCGGCCTGGTCATTGTTGATGAAGAGCAGCGGTTTGGCGTCAAACATAAAGAACGTCTAAAAGAATTAAAGAACAACGTTGATGTGCTAACTCTGACTGCAACCCCGATTCCCCGAACCCTGAACATGTCGATGCTTGGCGTACGCGACCTGTCTGTCCTTGAGACTCCGCCAGCGGGCCGTTTCCCAATTCAAACCTACGTGATGGAGCAAAATGCTGGGGCTATTCGTGACGGCATTCTTCGTGAAATGCAGCGGGGCGGCCAGGTCTACTACCTCCACAACCGGGTAGGGGACATTGAAGAGACGGTGATGCGTCTTCAGGAACTGGTGCCGGAGGCCAAGATTGGCTATATTCACGGTAAAATGAGTGAAAATGAGCTTGAGACAGTCCTGTACGAATTTATCCAGGGTAACTATGACGTTCTGGTTACCACGTCGATTATTGAAACTGGGGTTGATATTCCCAACGTTAACACCCTGTTCGTGGAAAACGCTGACCGCCTGGGGCTTGCCCAGCTTTACCAGATTCGGGGACGGATTGGCCGGAGTAATCGGGTGGCCTATGCCTACTTCATGTACCAGCCAAACAAGGTCCTAACCGAACTCGGTGAAAAGCGCCTGGCCGCCATCCGCGACTTTACGGAACTGGGGTCTGGATTTAAAATTGCGATGCGGGACCTGGCAATTCGTGGGGCTGGAAATATCTTGGGTAAGCAGCAGCACGGCTTTATTGACTCCGTTGGTTATGACCTGTACTCATCAATGTTGAACGAGGCAGTTGCCAAGAAGCGGGGAAAGAAGAAGACCGAGCGGGCAGATGCCGAGGTTGAACTCGGTGTCGAGGCCTACCTGCCGGATAGTTATGTTAACGACCAACGGCAAAAGATTGAGCTATATAAGACGATTCGCCAGGCCCAAAGTGATGAGGAACTCCTCGACATCCAGGGTGACCTGATTGACCGCTTTGGTGACTATCCGGCAGCGGTTGGTAACCTGTTGCTGATCAGCAAAATCAAACAGCACGCCGACCTGGCAATGATTGAGCAGGTCAAGCGGCAGCGTGATAATATCTTGGTTACCTTCACGAAGGTTGAGAGCCATTTGATTAAAGCACCGACGATTATTAAACTGCTGGCTAAGACTAAGTTTAAAGCGACTTTAGGGGAGCAGGATGATCGTTTGACGGTTCGTCTGGTTATCCAGCCCAAGATGTCAACTGCTGATTGGTTAAACCAGCTATCAAAGTTGATCACCGGGTTTGCCAATGAGGTTACCGGTAAAGGCAAAAAAGTAAGTAGTAAGTAATTGGAGGAAAAGTAATGCGATTAGATAAGTTTTTAAAGGTATCCCGGATTATCAAGCGGCGGTCAGTGGCTAAAGAAATTGCTGACCAGGGAAGAATCTTGGTAAATGACCTTCCGGCTAAGTCATCGACGAAGGTCAAGATCGGTGACACCTTGACCATTAAGTTTGGTAATAAAACAGAAACAGTTAAAATCAACCGGATTGTGGAAACAACCAAAAAGAGCGAAGCTGAGGACATGTATGAGCTCCTTGACGAAACCTATGCCGAGAATTTTAACTAACTTTATAAAAAAATTGATATTTAATTAACATTGATATGGACATTTAGTTGGTAACCTTGCTATACTTAAACTGTTATAAGTCAGTAAAGTGAGGGGAAATTATGAAAAACCGGACCGGTAATAAAGTTTCACAGCTTGATACGCCATATGTCCATAAGTTTTCAGCTGATCAGCAAAGGCGGCAGTTTCATAAGCGTCGCTGTCAGCGAATAATTATTGCCTTTTTGGTAATTTTCCTGGTTCTCGGAATTCAGATTGTTCGCAGTCGACGAACCCTTGCCAAGGTCAATAACAATATTGCGGCTTGTCAGACCGAGCTGAAGGACCAGCAACAGACAAGCAGGCACCTGAAACACCAGATAAAGCTGCTTCATGACCCTGAATATGTTCAGCAAGTTTTGCGGGCAAAGTACAATTACTCAAAGAAGGGCGAAACCATTTATAATTTAAATAACTAGTTACTATTTCTTATTGGGGTATGTTATACTCATCTACAATTAAAGATTAAATCAGACGACTTGAGGAGGATCCATTAGTTTCATGGCAATTGAAGTGGGAGCAAAGGTTTCCGGTAAGGTTTCCGGAATCACGAATTTTGGCGCATTTGTGGACTTAGATGATAACCAAACGGGCTTGGTACACATCAGTCAGATTTCTGACAAGTATATCAAGGACGTACACGATGTACTGTCAATAGGGGATACAGTAACGGTTAAGGTAACCCGAATCGGTGATGATGGTAAGATTGCCTTGTCCATGAAGGACGCCGCCCCGCACGAACACCGTGAGCATGGCCACTATCATGGCGATAACCACCATGGTGAATTTCACCATGATCATCGCAATAATGACTTCCATGGTCGGCAAAATAATTACCACGGTTTCACTGGTGGGCACCACCACAATAACGGCCGCCACCACGAAGACTTTAACGACATGCTGGCGGGCTATTTAAAGGAAAGTGAATCACGGCTTTCAACATTAAAGCGCCAGACAGATGGTAAGCGTGGTGGTCGTGGCGGCCGACGGAGCTAGCTCAAATGATTAGCTTAGAAGAAAAATTCAAGCGGCACCTGCAAAGGCGCCGCTTTTTTAGTAAAAACGATACGGTGATTGTTGCTGTCTCCACGGGGGTAGACTCGATGGTTCTCTTAAACCTCCTCCAGAAGTTACCGGTGACGTTGCGGCCTCACCTGGTTGTTGCCCACGTCAACCATGAGTTACGTAACCAGAGTACGGTTGAAGAAGAATTCATTAAGGATTATTGTGACCGCCACCATCTGGCGCTAGCCGTTACCCACTGGTCGCGTAGTGTCCATCCAGCAAGAGGGGTTGAGGCGGCCGGCCGGGCCTATCGTTACCATTTTTTTGCTGACTTGATGAAGCGACAGGGGGCCCGGGTGCTGGTTACCGCCCACCACCAAAATGACCTTGCAGAAACAATGTTAATGAAACTGGTCCGGGGTGGTCAATTAGACCAGCTGGTGGGAATTGCAGATCAACGGCCCTTTGCCAGCGGTCAACTGGTCCGGCCCCTTTTACCCTTTGCCAAGCAGGCCCTTGTTAATTATGCCCGGGCCAAGGGGATTAAGTGGTTCGAGGACGTCACCAACCAGGACCTGACTATCACCCGGAACCGTTACCGGCATGAGATTATTCCCGCCCTCCAGCGGGAGAATCCGCGCCTGTTAGACCACCTAACTAGCTACCATGACCAGTTGCAGCGCCTTCTAGATTGGCGGGAACGCTGGCTAGTTGAACGGTTGAAGACCATCAGTGTGGGGGATGAACTGGACCTTGCCGCCCTCCACTGCCATGACCGGGCTGACCAGCGGGCTCTCCTCTTGGAATGGTTGAGACAACGGGGCGTTTTAAATGTTAAACAGGCCCTTCTGACCGCGATTGAGAAGTTACTGGCGGTCCAGGCAGCGCCCCAGGGACAGCTGACCTTGCCAGGAGCGGTTATGCTACAGCGTCGGTATGACAAGTGCTTCCTCCTTTCCCAAGAGAAAATCGTGGCGCAGCGGCAAAATGTACCAGCGTCTGTGGTAAAATTGGGCCAACAATATTTTATCAATGCTAAGCAGTATTTAATGGTAGTTGCGGGCCCAGAAAAGGGGCCTGGACAGGTAATGTGGCTTGCCCCTGACCAGTTCCCACTAACGCTGCGGCACTGGCAAACGGGTGATTTCATTATTCTAAAAAATGGTGGTCACCAGAAGGTCCGCCGGGTGCTGATTGATCAGAAGGTTCCCCAGCAGGTACGGGACCGGCAGCTGGTCCTGGTCGATGCGCAAGGTCGGGTTGTTTGGGTCATCGGTCGGAAGTGGAGTTGGTTTCCCCGGCCAGCGAACTACCAGCAGAAGTGGCGGCAGGTTGTGGTTAGCATTGAGGATAAATAAGGAGAAGGATTATGAACAACGATATTGAAAAGGTGCTTTACAGTGCGGATGACATTCAAACGGCAATCGATCGGTTGGCCAAGCAGCTAACGGTTGAGTACCGTGATAAAAAACCATTGATTGTCTCAGTTCTATCTGGGGCGGTCCTCTTTACGGTCGAGCTGATTAAGAAGATGGATATCATGGCCCAGATTGACTTTATTGATGTGTCAACTTACTTTGGTGGGACGGCAACGACTGGTCAGTTGAAGCTCATTCATGATATGACATCCGATGTTAAGGGACGCAACGTCTTGATTACTGAAGACATTGTTGATAGTGGACGGACACTGGACTACCTAGTCAAACTGTTAAAGAAGCGGGGGGCTAAGAGCGTTAAGACAGTTTCCCTCCTTAATAAACCAGAAGGCCGGGAGTTTGACGTTAATGTTGAATATTATGGCTTCAAGGTACCGAACGAATTCCTCGTTGGCTACGGTTTGGATTACAAAGGATACTACCGAAACCTGCCATACGTCGGCGTTTTGAAGCCGTCTGTTTATAGTGAAGACTAATGGTAGCTATTTAATGGTCAAAGATTGTCAAGTATGCTATTATAGTTTGTACAATTAATTGTTGCTGGTAGATAGGAGGTTGTTATGAACAACAATCGGCGTAATAATAATTTTACTCATAACGTTCTCTTCTACGCAGTGATGTTCTTGTGTATCATGGGAATTGCCTACTTCTTCTTCGGTGGTAACCAGTCCACTGGTCAGAGCAAGACAGTCACCCAAAGCGAGTTTATCTCTGAACTGAAGAGCAATAAGGTTAAGAGTGTCCAGCTACAACCGAATGGTGGAGTTTATAAGGTTACCGGGACTTACCGCAAGCCCCAATCTAATAATAATGACTCCAATAACGGTTTTGCTTTAACCACGCAACGCAATAGTAAGGTAAGTCAATTCCAGAGTTCTGTCCTGGAAAGCGACGTTACGGTTAGTCAACTGCAGAATTATGCTAACAAGCACAATGTTAAGCTGAGTACCCGGGCGGAGGAATCCAACAGTGTCTGGATGAACTTACTTTTAACCGTCCTTCCATTAGTCATCATGATTTTCTTCTTCTACATGATGATGGGCCAAGCAGGTCAAGGTGGCGGCGGTCGAGGAGTAATGAGCTTTGGTAAGACAAAAGCTAAACCAGCAGATGCCAAAAAGAATAAAGTCCGTTTCTCTGATGTTGCCGGTGAGGAAGAAGAAAAGCAAGAGCTGGTCGAAGTTGTTGAATTCCTGAAGAATCCAAAGAAATTCACCCGGCTGGGTGCTAAGATCCCATCTGGGGTTTTGCTTGAGGGTCCTCCGGGTACTGGTAAGACTTTGCTTGCCAAGGCGGTTGCCGGTGAATCAGGAGTACCATTCTTCTCCATTTCTGGTTCTGACTTCGTTGAAATGTTCGTCGGGGTTGGTGCTAGCCGTGTCCGGGATCTCTTTGACCAAGCAAAGAAGGCTGCTCCAGCGATCATCTTCATTGATGAAATTGATGCCGTTGGTCGCCGGCGCGGTAGCGGTATGGGCGGTGGCCACGATGAACGTGAGCAAACGCTTAACCAATTGCTGGTTGAAATGGACGGGTTCCAAGGTGACGAAGGGGTCATTGTAATGGCCGCCACTAACCGGTCCGATGTTCTAGACCCGGCCCTGCTGCGTCCTGGTCGTTTCGACCGGAAGATCCTGGTTGGCCGTCCAGATATTAAGGGGCGTGAAGCAATTCTGCGGGTTCATGCGAAGAATAAGCCATTAGCGCCGGACGTTGACCTCAAGGAGATTGCCAAGCAAACCCCTGGTTTCGTTGGTGCCGATCTGGCTAATCTGTTGAACGAAGCGGCCCTCTTGGCAGCCCGGCGGAATAAGGCCCAGATTGATGCGGACGACTTAGATGAAGCCGAAGACCGGGTAATTGCCGGTCCAGCCAAGCACGACCGGGTTCAATCACCACAAGAGCGGAAGACCGTTGCTTACCACGAAGCCGGTCACACGATTGTTGGTCTGGTCTTGAACGATGCCCGGGTTGTCCACAAAGTAACAATTGTGCCGCGTGGACGAGCCGGTGGTTACGCAATTATGCTGCCACGGGAAGACCAAATGCTGATGTCCAAGAAGAATGCTGAAGAGCAGATTGCCGGTTTGATGGGTGGTCGTGCGGCTGAAGAGCTGATTTTCAAGTCCCAGTCTTCGGGTGCTTCCAATGACTTTGAGCAGGCAACCCAAATTGCCCGGGCGATGGTCACCCAGTACGGGATGAGTGACAAGATTGGCCCTGTTGAATTACAGAGCTCCGGTCAGGTATTCACTGGTCAGGGTTATGACCAATCAACTTACTCCGAAAAGACGGCGGCCCTGATTGATGAGGAAGTTCGCCGGATCCTTAATGAAGGTCACGAACAAGCCCTCCACATTCTGGAGACCCACCGGGAGCAGCACAAGGTAATTGCTGAGGCCCTGCTTAAGTATGAGACCCTTGATGAAAAGGAAATTCTGAGTCTGTACAAGACCGGGAGGATTCCAGAAAAGGCCCATGCTGAAGCAAATGAAGAGGCCCATGCCCAAACCTTTGAAGAATCAAAGCGGGCACTGGAACGGCTCGAAGATGAAAAGCGGGAAAATAAGGCAAACAATAATGCGTTGCCAAGTGAAGAAAACGCCGATCATCCTGATAAGTTAGAAACTCACGAAAGCCCATCTAATGAGGGCCATTCGGATGATCATTCTGACCATCAAGAATAATAAAATGATAAAATGGGAGTGACTGAGCCGCAGGGCTGGTTCTCCCATTTTTTATTACGAGGAGGAATTAATAATGAAATCAACGGATTATTTAGTAAAGAGTATGAGTAAGGACGGTAAGTTCCGCGCATACGCCGTCAACGCTACCCAGTTAGTAGAAAAGGCCCACGAAATTCATGATACCTGGAGTGCTTCATCAGCAGCTCTGGGCCGGACCCTTGTTGGAACTCTCCTGTTGGCCACCGCAGGTCTTGAAGGTGAGGCCGGGATGACGGTCAAGATCCAAGGAAACGGCCCGGTTGGCTACATTGTTGTAGACGGGACCGCCAAGGGAACGGTTAAGGGCTACATGGGTAACCCCCACGTTAACCTCCCGGCTAATGCCAAGGGAAAAATTGATGTGGCAGGCGCCGTTGGTAAAAAGGGGACCCTCTCCGTAACCAAGATGGCTCCTGGTGACAAAACGCCTTACACCGGGGAAGTCAACCTAGTTTCGGGCGAATTGGGTGATGACTTTACTTATTACCTTGCCCAATCAGAACAGATTCCGTCAGCAGTTGGGCTGTCAGTTTTCGTCAACCCGGACGACAGTATTGAGGTAGCTGGCGGTTTCATGATCCAGGTTCTCCCCGGTGCTAGTGACGAGGAAATTTCAAAGTTGGAAAAGACACTCAAGGGGCTGCCACTCGTTTCGGAAATGCTCCGGGACGGCGATACGCCGGAAGATATTCTCAAGAAGATTTTTGGTGATCAGCTGAAAATTTTGGATACCATGCCGGTACGTTACGAATGTGACTGCTCTAAGCGACGTTTTGCCCGGGCTTTGGAGAGTATTAGTACGGCTGATTTGAAGAAGTTGATTGACGAAGACCATCATGCGGAGACAGTCTGTCAGTTTTGTGGTAAAAAGTATGAATTCAGCGAGGAGGAACTACAGCTGATCTACGACAAGAAGGTTGCTGATGCCGAGGCCGATAAGGAAATCGCTGAAAAGCAAAACAAGGGTACGGAAAAAAAGTAGTTACTTGGTTACCAAACGGTGGATGTGCTATGATAGTTGAGTTATTGAACTATATCAAAGTGCAATTGGAAGCCAGCTCCGTTGCACATGAGCAATGAGGTGAATTTATGAAGTGGAAAATTGGCAACGTTGAGATTCCAAATCAGGTTGTCGTGGCACCGATGGCGGGCGTAACCAACTCGGCATTTCGGGTCATCTGCAAGAAGTTTGGTGCTGGTTACGTGGTTTGCGAAATGATTTCGGACCGGGGAATCATGTACCATAATAAAAAGACCCTGAATATGATGAATGTTGACCCTAGTGAACACCCGATGGGGATTCAGATCTTCGGGGGGACTAAGGAAACGCTGGTTGAAGCTGCCAAGTACGTTGACCAGCACACGGCGGCGGACGTGATTGATATCAACATGGGTTGCCCGGTAAACAAAGTGGTTAAGACTGATGCGGGTGCCCGGTGGTTACTGGACCCAGATAAGGTTTACGAAATGGTCTCTTACGTCACTGACGCCGTCAAGAAACCAGTAACGGTAAAGATGCGGACTGGTTGGGATGACAAGCACATTTACGCTGTTCAAAATGCCCTTGCCGCGGAAAAGGCAGGTGCTGCCGCAATTGCAATGCACGGGCGGACCAGAAAACAGATGTATACGGGACACGCGGATTGGAATATACTAAAAGAGGTTGCTGATCAACTGACGATTCCGTTCATGGCCAACGGTGATATTCGCACACCGGAGGATGCCAAGAAGGTCCTTGATATGACTGGGGCAACGGCTGCAATGATTGGCCGGGCAGCGATGGGGAACCCATGGATGCTTACCCGGACGGAACACTACTTGGAGACTGGTGAATTGCTGCCGGAAGCGACTGCTGAGGAGAAGATTAAGATGGCTAAGGACCACCTTAACCGGTTGATTGACCTCAAGGGTGAGTACATCGGTGTACGTGAATTCCGGGGCCTTTCTACTTACTATTTGAAAGGAATACCCCGTTCCGCAAGGACCAAGGCTGCCTTGGTAGAAGCCGAAACGCGGCAGGAAATGAACGATATCTTTGACCGCTTTGCTGAACAGACAGCAGAACGGGAGAGCAGAAGATCAACTAAAGAAGCTCAATAAGAGGAGGAGAATTCTGTGTCACAAGAACTAGATCAAATGCGTGTTCGTCGTGAAAAGATGGAAGAGTTAAAAAAGGCGGGGATTGAACCCTTTGGCCGGCGTTTTAAGCGTGACCGCCTGGCCCAAGACCTCCACGACAAATACGACAAGTATGACAAGGAAGAATTAAATGAAATGGGTGAGATGGTCACCATTGCTGGACGAATGACCCGAAAGCGGAGCAGTGGTAAGGCTGGATTTGCTGATTTTGTTGACCGGACAGGCAAAATTCAAGTTTATGCACGTAAGGATATGGTAGGGGACGAACCGTACCATATTTTCAAGCGGGCTGATATTGGTGACTTCCTGGGAATTCATGGGGATGTTATTAAGACTAATACCGGCGAGTTAACTGTGCGGGCTCACAAGATTACCTTCTTGTCCAAGGCCCTACGTCCACTACCAAATAAGTGGGAAGGGGTCACGGATCCCGAGACGATTTATCGTCAACGGTATCTTGACCTGATTTCTAATCCTGAGAGCTTCAAACGTTTCCACCAACGGACGGCGATTATCAAGGCTGTCCGGAAGTACATGGATGACCATGGCTTTACTGAAGTTGAAACCCCAATTTTAAATACTCAAGCTGGTGGTGCTAACGCCCGGCCGTTTATTACCCACCATAATGCCTTAGACATTGATATGTATCTACGGATTGCAACCGAATTGTACCTGAAGCGGTTGATTGTTGGGGGCTTTGAACGGGTTTACGAATTAGGCCGCATTTTCCGGAATGAGGGGATGGACCCGCACCATAATCCCGAATTTACGACAATGGAAACCTATGCCGCATACTTCGACTTCCATGATGTGATGGACGAGACGGAAGGGATCGTTAAGGCGGCTGCCAAGGTTGTATCCGACGATGGGAAGATCACCTACCAGGGACATAATATTGACCTAGGCGGGGACTTTAAGCGGATCACAATGGTTGATGCCGTTAAGGAAAAGACGGGGATTGACTTTAGTGACAAGTCCATGACGGACGAGGATGCCAAGAAGCTGGCTGAAGAACACAAGATTGAATACAAGCCATACTGGACGAAGGGACATATCCTGAACGCTTTCTTTGAGGAATATGTGGAGGATACTCTTATCCAACCAACCTTTGTTTATGAATACCCAGTTGAAGTTTCGCCACTGGCTAAGCGGAATAAGGACAATCCGGAAATGACAGACCGGTTCGAACTGTACGTTGACGGGAGCGAACTGGGAAATGCTTTCAGTGAATTAAACGACCCAATCGATCAGAAGAAGCGGTTTGAAATGCAGGCTAAGGAAAAGTCTAACGGTAATGATGAAGCTGAACCAGTGGACTTAGACTACGTTCAGGCTCTGGAATACGGGATGCCGCCAACGGGAGGACTCGGTATCGGGATTGATCGGTTGGTAATGTTGCTGACTGATGCAAAGTCGATTCGAGATGTTATTCTCTTCCCAACTATGCGTCCCGAAAAAGAAAAGCAGAAAGGCAAGAAGGGCAAGAAGGGCAAGAAGAAGCAAAAGTAGGCTTCGTGAAATTATAGTATTAAAAAGTTTATTAATTGATGGCGATGCCACTTTAATATAAAAGATCCGCACCTAGTTTACTTAAAGGTGGGGGTTTTTTTATTAGCTTAGGATTTTGAAATATTACGCAGGGTGGCTACTTCAGTTTTTTCGTAATGTTATTCCTTAAAAGAATGTTATTCCTTAAAAGACGATAGTCTACTGGTTATTAGCGGAAGTTTATATTAATAGTTGCAGTTAGTTGAGGCAACGAAAAAGTGCAACTTTGGCCAGTGTATCCCAAAGAGAAGAAAGTACTAAAGGAACGAGAGGGGATTTAAATAAGAAGTAAAGCCGGACGTTTTGAAAAGAATTTGGTCATTCACCTTTTTTGAGTGTAAATATGAACAAAAATGTATACTCTATAATAAAAGTTCGGCGTTTAAAAATAGTTGAATTTATTTCTAATTATTTGTTGACAATTAGTTGATATCTCGGTATAGTTAGTATCGTTGTTTAGGACGTTAACAACTGTTTGCTCGATTTTGAAATAGAACTTTTTGTTGACAGGCCTTTGGCAGCATGATATATTATAAAAGCTGTTTGTTAATAAGTTGACTTAATTAATTGAAATTAATTGTTGACTTTGATGAGCAGATTTGATATAATGGTAAATGTTAGTTGACTGCTTAGTTGACTAACTGGTAGACCTTTGAAAACTGAACAAAGTTTCGACGAATCAAATGTGTAGGGTCTCTAATCACTTTGGTGATTGGAGCAAAAACATTTGCGAAGTCAATTCGCTTAATTAATTTGAATTAGAGCTATTCAAGTTCTTATATTTTATATGAGAGTTTGATCCTGGCTCAGGATGAACGCCGGCGGTGTGCCTAATACATGCAAGTCGAGCGCACTGGCCCAACTGATATGACGTGCTTGCACTGATTTGACGATGGATTACCAGTGAGCGGCGGACGGGTGAGTAACACGTGGGCAACCTGCCCTAAAGCGGGGGATAACATTTGGAAACAGGTGCTAATACCGCATAACTACGAAAACCACATGGTTTTCGTATCAAAGATGGTTTCGGCTATCACTTTAGGATGGACCCGCGGTGCATTAGCTAGTTGGTAGGGTAACGGCCTACCAAGGCAATGATGCATAGCCGAGTTGAGAGACTGATCGGCCACAATGGAACTGAGACACGGTCCATACTCCTACGGGAGGCAGCAGTAGGGAATCTTCCACAATGGGCGCAAGCCTGATGGAGCAACACCGCGTGAGTGAAGAAGGGTTTCGGCTCGTAAAACTCTGTTGTTGAAGAAGAACGTGCATGAGAGTAACTGTTCATGCAGTGACGGTATTCAACCAGAAAGTCACGGCTAACTACGTGCCAGCAGCCGCGGTAATACGTAGGTGGCAAGCGTTATCCGGATTTATTGGGCGTAAAGCGAGCGCAGGCGGTTGCTTAGGTCTGATGTGAAAGCCTTCGGCTTAACCGAAGAAGTGCATCGGAAACCGGGCGACTTGAGTGCAGAAGAGGACAGTGGAACTCCATGTGTAGCGGTGGAATGCGTAGATATATGGAAGAACACCAGTGGCGAAGGCGGCTGTCTGGTCTGCAACTGACGCTGAGGCTCGAAAGCATGGGTAGCGAACAGGATTAGATACCCTGGTAGTCCATGCCGTAAACGATGAGTGCTAGGTGTTGGAGGGTTTCCGCCCTTCAGTGCCGCAGCTAACGCATTAAGCACTCCGCCTGGGGAGTACGACCGCAAGGTTGAAACTCAAAGGAATTGACGGGGGCCCGCACAAGCGGTGGAGCATGTGGTTTAATTCGAAGCTACGCGAAGAACCTTACCAGGTCTTGACATCTTGCGCTAACCTAAGAGATTAGGCGTTCCCTTCGGGGACGCAATGACAGGTGGTGCATGGTCGTCGTCAGCTCGTGTCGTGAGATGTTGGGTTAAGTCCCGCAACGAGCGCAACCCTTGTTACTAGTTGCCAGCATTCAGTTGGGCACTCTAGTGAGACTGCCGGTGACAAACCGGAGGAAGGTGGGGACGACGTCAGATCATCATGCCCCTTATGACCTGGGCTACACACGTGCTACAATGGCCGGTACAACGAGCAGCTAACCCGCGAGGGTGTGCAAATCTCTTAAAGCCGGTCTCAGTTCGGACTGCAGTCTGCAACTCGACTGCACGAAGTCGGAATCGCTAGTAATCGCGGATCAGCATGCCGCGGTGAATACGTTCCCGGGCCTTGTACACACCGCCCGTCACACCATGGAAGTTTGCAATGCCCAAAGTCAGTGGCCTAACCATTTTGGAGGGAGCTGCCTAAGGCAGGGCAGATGACTGGGGTGAAGTCGTAACAAGGTAGCCGTAGGAGAACCTGCGGCTGGATCACCTCCTTTCTAAGGAATAAAACGGAACCTACACATTAGTTGAAACTTTGTTTAGTTTTGAGAGGTTTACCTTTCAAAACACATGACGCTTATTTGGGCCTATAGCTCAGTTGGTTTAGAGCGCACGCCTGATAAGCGTGAGGTCGATGGTTCAAGTCCATTTAGGCCCATATATTTTGGGGAATTAGCTCAGCTGGGAGAGCACCTGCTTTGCAAGCAGGAGGTCATCGGTTCGATTCCGTTATTCTCCATTGCTAGTCATAAGGCTAGCAGAGTTTGTACTTTGAAAACTAAATAATATCTAATTTCTTTATTAATCAAAACAATAAACCGAGAACACCGCGTTATTTGAGTTTTATTAACGAAATAATCGCTAACTCAATTAATCAAGGTGATCACGAAGTGATCATCAAGGTTAAGTTATGAAGGGCGCATGGTGAATGCCTTGGTACTAGGAGCCGATGAAGGACGGGACAAACACCGATATGCTTCGGGGAGTGGTAAGTACACTTTGATCCGGAGATTTCCGAATGGGGAAACCCAACCAACTTAGTCGTTGGTTATCTGACTAGTGAATTCATAGCTAGCAGAAGGAAGACGCAGTGAACTGAAACATCTCAGTAGCTGCAGGAAGAGAAAGAAAAATCGATTCCCTGAGTAGCGGCGAGCGAAAGGGGAAGAGCCCAAACCAGTGAGCTTGCTTACTGGGGTTGTAGGACTGAACAATGGAGTTACCAAAATGCGACGTAGTCGCAACAGCTGGGAAGCTGTGCCAGAGAGGGTGATAGCCCCGTAGACGAAACGTCACATTCTCCGTTCAGGATCCTGAGTACGGCGGGACACGTGAAACCCCGTCGGAAGCTGCGAGAACCATCTCGCAAGGCTAAATACTACCTAGTGACCGATAGTGAACCAGTACCGTGAGGGAAAGGTGAAAAGCACCCCGGAAGGGGAGTGAAATAGTTCCTGAAACCATGTGCCTACAAGCAGTCGGAGCCCGTTAATGGATGACGGCGTGCCTCTTGCAGAATGAACCGGCGAGTTATGATTGCATGCAAGGTTAAGGTAGGAAAACCGGAGCCGTAGCGAAAGCGAGTCTTAAATGGGCGTATGAAGTATGTAGTTATAGACCCGAAACCAGGTGACCTACCCATGTCCAGGTTGAAGGTGCGGTAAAGCGCACTGGAGGACCGAACCCGTGTCAGTTGAAAATGGCTGGGATGAGGTGTGGGTAGCGGTGAAATTCCAAACGAACTTGGAGATAGCTGGTTCTCTCCGAAATCTCTTTAGGGGGAGCCTTGAGGAAAAGAATCGTGGAGGTAGAGCTACTGTTTGGACAAGGGGCCCGTCATGGGTTACCAACTTCAGATAAACTCCGAATGCCATCGATTTATCCTCAGGAGTCAGACGATGAGTGATAAGATCCACCGTCGAAAGGGGAACAGCCCAGATCACCAGTTAAGGTCCCTAAATATATGCTAAGTGGAAAAGGATGTGGAGTTGCATAGACAACTAGGATGTTGGCTCAGAAGCAGCCACCATTTAAAGAGTGCGTAATAGCTCACTAGTCGAGTGATTCTGCGCCGAAAATGTACCGGGGCTAAGCATATTACCGAAACTGTGGATGTGCACTACGTGCACGTGGTAGGAGAGCGTTCTAAGGGCGGCGAAGTCAGACCGTGAGGACTGGTGGAGCGCTTAGAAGTGAGAATGCCGGTATGAGTAGCGAAAGACAGGTGAGAATCCTGTCCACCGAATGACTAAGGTTTCCTGGGGAAGGCTCGTCCTCCCAGGGTAAGTCGGGACCTAAGCTGAGGCCGAGAGGCGTAGGCGATGGATAACAGGTTGAGATTCCTGTACCAGTTGAATGCGTTTGAATGATGGAGGGACGCAGGAGGCTAAGCGAACCGCATGATTGGAAGAGTGCGGCCAAGCAACGAGTCAGTAACTGAGTCAAATGCTTAGTTGCGGGTTGACGAGTTGTGATGGGGAGTGAAATTATAGTAACGAAGTCGCTGATGTCACACTGCCGAGAAAAGCTTCTAGTGAGTATTCAACTGCCCGTACCGCAAACCGACACAGGTAGTCGAGGAGAGAATCCTAAGGTGAGCGAGAGAACTCTCGTTAAGGAACTCGGCAAAATGACCCCGTAACTTCGGAAGAAGGGGTGCTGGCCGCAAGGCCAGCCGCAGTGAAAAGGCCCAGGCGACTGTTTATCAAAAACACAGGTTTCTGCAAAATCGTAAGATGAAGTATAGGGGCTGACGCCTGCCCGGTGCTGGAAGGTTAAAAGGATGGGTTAGCGTAAGCGAAGCTCAGAATTGAAGCCCCAGTAAACGGCGGCCGTAACTATAACGGTCCTAAGGTAGCGAAATTCCTTGTCGGGTAAGTTCCGACCCGCACGAAAGGCGTAACGATCTGGGCACTGTCTCAACGAGAGACTCGGTGAAATTGAAATCCCTGTGAAGATGCAGGGTACCCGCGACAGGACGGAAAGACCCCATGGAGCTTTACTGTAGCTTGATATTGAGTGTTTGTACTGCTTGTACAGGATAGGTAGGAGCCATAGAAAGCGGAACGCTAGTTTCGCTGGAGGCGCTGGTGGGATACTACCCTTGCATTATGACCACTCTAACCCGCAGCACTGAACGTGCTGGGAGACAGTGTCAGGTGGGCAGTTTGACTGGGGCGGTCGCCTCCCAAAAGGTAACGGAGGCGCCCAAAGGTTCGCTCAGAATGGTTGGAAATCATTCGCAGAGTGTAAAGGCACAAGCGAGCTTGACTGCGAGACAGACAGGTCGAGCAGGGACGAAAGTCGGGCTTAGTGATCCGGTGGTTCCGTATGGAAGGGCCATCGCTCAACGGATAAAAGCTACCCTGGGGATAACAGGCTTATCTCCCCCAAGAGTCCACATCGACGGGGAGGTTTGGCACCTCGATGTCGGCTCATCGCATCCTGGGGCTGTAGTCGGTCCCAAGGGTTGGGCTGTTCGCCCATTAAAGCGGTACGCGAGCTGGGTTCAGAACGTCGTGAGACAGTTCGGTCCCTATCCGTCGCGGGCGTAGGAAATTTGAGAGGAGCTGTCCTTAGTACGAGAGGACCGGGATGGACATACCGCTGGTGTACCAGTTGTTCCGCCAGGAGCACGGCTGGGTAGCTATGTATGGACGAGATAAACGCTGAAAGCATCTAAGTGTGAAACTCGCCTCGAGATGAGATTTCCCATTCCCTTCGGGGAAGTAAGACCCCACAAAGATGATGTGGTAGATAGGATGGAAGTGGAAGTGCAGTGATGCATGGAGCGGACCATTACTAATCGGTCGAGGACTTAACCAAGGAAGAGCGGTTAGGTTTGTTGGTGAGGTTAGATATTGTTTAGTTTTGAGAGCGCAAGCTCTCGTCTCAGAAGAGACGAAGTGTGGTGATGATGGCTTGAAGGATACACCTGTTCCCATGCCGAACACAGAAGTTAAGCTTCAACACGCCGAAAGTAGTTGGGGGATCGCTCCCTGCAAGGATAGGACGTTGCCACGCGTTATTCCGGCATAGCTCAGTTGGTAGAGCACCTGACTGTTAATCAGGTTGTCGTCAGTTCGAGTCTGACTGCCGGAGTTGCTGGAGCTGTTGACTTTTAGTTGACAGCTTTTCTTTTTATGCCAACTTAGCTCAGCTGGTAGAGCATCTCCCTCGTAAAGAGAAGGTCGGAGGTTCGACTCCTCTAGTTGGCATTTTTTATAGACACATATTAAAATGACCATAAACTGCTAAAGTGTAAGTTTATGGCCGTTTTTTGTTTCATAAGTATGATAACTACCTTAAACTGCATATTGTTCGTCGAGCACTACAAAGGGTTAAGACAATTGCCAACAACAGGGGTAATGGCTTTACCAGGACCTTTTGTCGTGTATATAATATTAAAAAAAATTAATTTTAAGGGTTGACAAGACCCCTCCTTCCTATTATCCTATTAGCAATAATTAAAATTAAATGAGAAAAAGCAGTGAAGGAAAAAGTCTTCCTTGATTAGGTTTCAGAGAGTTAACGGTTGGTGAAAGTTAACCATGGTGAAGAAAGGCTAATCATTCCTGAGTTACCGGCTGAAGAGATCATAGTAGGCTAGGTTGGTTACACCCATTATCGTGGTCGCAAATGTTAGTTTGTGATGAGGGGATTAGTCTTGTACTAATCGAAGTAAGATGGTACCCACGCAAGAGCGTTCTTACAGTTACTTAATTGTGACTGTTGAACGCTCTTTCTTTTTTAATTTAATTAGGAACATGGACAGCGCTAATTATAAGAGAGAGGGAATTATTAATGAAATTTTTGGTAGCAGGCGTCGGTGCAATGGGTACTCGTTTCGCCTTAAAGTTAAAACAAGCAGGAAATGATGTAACAGTAGTAGATGGTTGGGATTTGCGTTTAAAGTCCTTAAAGAAGGACGGCCTTCGTGCTAATCTTGATAGGCAAGAAGTTGTAGAACACGTCCCCGCCTATGGTCAAACGGAATTGCCCAATAATCTTCGCTTTGACGTAGTACTTTTCCTAACTAAGAGTATGCAGTTAGAGCAAATGGTGAAGGATCTCTTGCCTAATTTTGATGGCCATACAATGGCATTATGTTTGATGAACGGCATTGGACATGAACAAACCCTTGAGAAATATCTACCCAAAGAACAGGTTTTCCTAGCAAACACGATGTGGACTGCTCAGATGACTCGACCAGACCATGTTTTGCTTGAGGACGATGGTAGTTGTGAGTTAAGTAACGTTGCCCCAGGTGAACCGCAAGCAAGTCAGGTAAAACAATTAGTAGAAGTATTAGATAAAGCGGGCTTGAAATGTCACTTATTGGCTGATCCCCGTTATTCAGTTTTTCGGAAGGGCTGTGTTAATGGAACGCTAAACACGCTCTGTACCCTGTTTGAATGCAACCTTGAAGAATTTAGTAAGACTAGTCATGCTCACGAAATGGTAGTAGAAGTAGTTAAAGAATTTGCTGCCGTGGGGGCTAAGGAAGGGATTGATCTTGACGTTGATGAAGCAGTTCACCATGTTGAGGATTGTTACCGGGTAATCGGTGCTCACTATCCATCAATGTACCAAGATCTGGTGAAAAACAATCGACGAACGGAAGTTGACTACATCAATGGGTATGTTGCTAGTCATGGTAAAAAGTATGGCTTAAAAACGCCTTATTGTAACCTGCTTACTCAGGAAGTTCATACAAAGGAAGACTTACAACATGCTAAATGAAATAAGCATTATAAAAGAGTGAAGATTTTCGCAAGCACAAAGAATTCCAACTATGGGGATTTTAGTATGACTTAGTTTGGTTTAGAAATTAAGCTAAAAGCAGTTCAGCAGTCAATAACGATACGTATTGAAAACAAATGAAAGGGTGCGAGCCGCGGTTTTTGCGGTTCACGCCCTTTTTCTAGTTGCGACATACTTGTTGCACTTCTTCTGCTCGTGGTAAAAAAACCGCAATGTCGCTACTTTTCTGATTGGGTAGTCGATTAAACAGGAACTTGAAATATTTATATATATTTAGTTTGTTTACTTTTGCTATCGTTGCTAACGTGTAGTAAATTGCATTGGCCTCCGTTCCACGGGTACTTTTAGCAATTAAACAGTTTTTACGAACTAATGTGGTGAATCAAGTTTCTTCTTCTAGTGAATTATTACTTAGCAGAATTTGGCCGTCTTCAAAAATTCGATATACTCTTACCCGGAGCCTTTGGGCATTCTTGACGGCTGCACACAGTTGAGGTCCCAAGGACGCGAATTGACGATAATAAAGGTGATCCACGCCTTTATTAATCGTATTTGCCAATAATTTTGAATCCATAATCACGAATGCGGTTCTTCAGCGGTTGAGCTTACTACGACTTCCTTGATCAATTCAATAAAGGTATAATATTGTGCCCAAATGACAAAGGATTGGTGGCGAGGCTGCTGGTTAAAGCGGCTGTCAAGTGTATGGGCCTGGTCTAAAATACTCCATAAATTCGTGCCTGACTTTATCTTCCTATTGGTGGTGTTGGTCGTTTTACCGGGCTCTTTAGCAAGAATTTTTTAATCATCTCTTGACGGTGGAGAAGGGTTACGATATAATACAAACATTGGTTGTTTTTAACAACGTTATTCCGGCATAGCTCAGTTGGTAGAGCACCTGACTGTTAATCAGGTTGTCGTCAGTTCGAGTCTGACTGCCGGAGCTTTTTTATTTGGGGCCTGCTTTTTGGCAGGCTTTTTACTTTTCCAAAGTAAATTGTTTTAAAACAGACTAAGCTTAGTAGTGGAAATATCAGAACGACGGTTCTGATGTTTTCACTACTTTTTTGTTAAAGTAGGAGTGAAGTTGACATGTCGTATTTTTATATGACGCTTGACGTCGGATTTAAAAATGGCAACTTCACAAGTCTATTATTAATCTGTTCTTAGTCTGTTGGCTCTTAAGTCGTGTATTGAAAATTAGATTTAATAGATCTTTTGTGATTCTACTTCATTTGGAGATGGTAGATTGTAAAATTTAAGTTGAACATTTAAGTGGACAGAAAAACCCATCAAGGTCTTTAATGGTGTTACCGTACAATCCATTAGAAAGAAGGACCTTGATGAGCACCACTATTTTATCATTCCAGAACCGTGTTGTCATTGAAACGCTTCATAATGAAGGACGTTCCTTGCGATACATCGCTAATTACTTAGGCTTTAGTAAAACCACAGTCTTTAACGAACTTCACCGGCTAAATAGTGAGTACCAGGCTGAGCTAGCGCAAACTGACTTTGAACGCAAGGTTAGTCAACGGGGGCGGAAGTCTTCGCTCACTAAAAACCTTAAACACTTGATCGAGGAAAAGATTCAAGTCCAGAAGTGGTCCCCTGAACAAGTTGCCCATGTGGTTGGGATTGCCTACAAGACGGTCTATAACTGGATTGATCAAGGATGGCTTGATATACAGTTGCCTGATTTGCCTGATCATGGAATTCGTCGTCATCGTGCTAAAGAAAAGCGTGGTACGTTCAGTCACGGCCGCTCCATTGAGGAGCGTTCTCATAAAGTCGAAACTCGCCAGGAATTCGGCCACTTTGAAGCTGATACCGTACTTTCTGGCAAACGTAAAGGTCAAGCTGTGGCTACTTTTGTGGAGCGTAAGAGTCGCCTGACAATTGTTAAACGGCTCCATGGTCGCGACAGTCAGTCCATGACTCAAGCCGTACTTGAACTAGCTAGTCAACTTCAAGACAAGCTCAAGACGCTTACCGTAGATCATGGTAAAGAGTTCGCTAACTACCAGGCAATTGAGCAGCGAACTGGTACTCCGGTTTATTTTGCTCATGCTTATTCACCACATGAACAAGGCAGTAATGAAAACCGTAACCGAGTTTTACGACGCTTTATTCCCAAAGGCCAAGCCATTGAAGAGTTAAGCGATCACAAGCTGATTCAAATCAATTGGTATCTGAATTCCCGGCCACTTAAATGTCTTAATTGGCATACACCAATTGAGATCTTCTTGCTTAATCTACGTCACTAAATTCGTTCAAGTTATTTCTTGCAATCTGCCATTTATTAAAAAAGTTCCGTTGAATTCCCACAAATAAGGGCTTTTTCTCATTGAAAACTCAGATTCTGTTTGACGGTTAATGGGTGCACGTATATAATTAATATATTCTGAATTTTTAAAAAGAAATTTTAATTTTTTGGAATGAGTATGTAATTTGATCTTATTTATGTTGATTTTGGAGGAATAGTATGAGTAAAGAGAGAAATGTGGATACCGCCTTCTTCGGGCAACCCCGGGGGCTATCCACGCTGTTCTTCACTGAGATGTGGGAACGGTTTAGTTACTACGGGATGCGGGCCATCCTGCTGTTCTATATGTACTATGCGGTAACTAAGGGTGGTCTGGGCATGGACCAGGCCACGGCCGCTTCAATCATGTCAATCTACGGATCACTGGTTTATCTTTCCGGAGTTGTCGGTGGTTGGTTATCAGACCGTGTTTGGGGACCACGGCGGACAGTTTTCATTGGTGGTGTGCTGATTATGTTCGGACACATCGCTCTTTCACTGCCGTTTGGTATCTCGGCACTGTATGTTTCAATCGCCTTGATCGTGATTGGGACTGGTTTACTAAAGCCAAACGTTTCCGAAATGGTCGGAGGCCTGTACAGTGCTGAAGACCGGCGTCGTGACTCTGGTTTTAGTATGTTTGTCTTTGGGATTAACCTGGGAGCGGCGGTTGCTCCATGGGCTGTTCCGTGGGCTGCAAACGGTTTTGGCTTGAACCTTTTCCACGGCGAAATGAACTTCCATGCCGGGTTCTCGCTGGCCGCTATCGGGATGTTCTTTGGCCTGATCCAATACGTTATTGGTGGTCGGAAGTACTTATCTAAGGATAGTCTTTACCCTGACGACCCGATTGAAAAGGATGACCTGCGTCCGGTCCTGATCTGGACCTTGGTTGGGGTGGTAGCCTTGGTAATTATCCTGGGCCTCTTGGCCGCCCTTGGTCAACTGAACATCACTAACATCATCACGCTGATCACGATTATTGCCATTGCGTTGCCAATCTACTACTTCGTAATGATGTTGAACTCCAAGAAGGTAACGAAAGAAGAGCACTCCCGGGTATTAGCCTACATCCCGCTGTTCATCGCTGCCGTTATCTTCTGGGCAATTGAAGAATCTGGTTCAGTTGTTTTGGCCCTCTTTGCCGAACAGCGGACCATCTTACACATCGGTGGCTGGCACTTTGCCGCCGCTAACTTCCAGACCCTGAACCCCCTGTTCATCATGATCCTGACACCGGTCTTTGTTACCCTGTGGGATCACTGGAAGAACCAACCAAGTGCCCCTGGTAAGTTTGCTGCCGGGTTGGTATTTGCTGGTTTGTCTTACGCCTTCATGGCCCTGCCAGCTCTGATTCACGGAACAACGGCCGGACGGGTTTCCCCATTCTGGCTGGTTGGCTCCTGGTTTATTGTTGAAATTGGTGAAATGCTGATTTCGCCAATTGGCCTGGCCGTAACGACCCGGTTAGCACCAAAGGCCTTTAAGTCCCAGATGATGAGTATGTGGTTCCTGGCCGACGCTGCTGCCCAAGCGGTTAACGCCCAGATTGTTAAGTTCTACTCATCATCAACAGAAGTTCCATACTTCCTGACTATTGGTTTGGTAAGTATCGTCTTCGGGATTATCCTGATGTTCTTCGTTAAGAAGATCCACCGTCTGATGGGCGGGGTTAACTAAGTTAAATAGAAATCAAAATGAGAACTAATGCCGGAGAGTGTTGGTTCTCATTTTGTTTTCTGGAGAAATTTAAAAAAGGTCTTGCATTTGACTGTAAGATTAGGTATTATAATAAGCGTTGATTGATTACCAATCATTTTAACGCTGATGGAGGAGTAGCGAAGTCTGGTTAAACGCGACGGTCTGTAAAACCGTTCCTTCGGGTTCGGTGGTTCGAATCCACTCTCCTCCACTTTTTATTATTGGGCTATAGCCAAGCGGTAAGGCAACGGTTTTTGGTACCGTCATGCGCTGGTTCGAATCCAGCTAGCCCAACTGTTTATGAGGACTGGAGAAAAGCTTCTGTTTTTCTTCGGTCCTTTTAGTTTGCAAAGGAGAGATCTTAAGATGCCAAAACAGGGGCACTTTGCCAAATCAACACGGGTTAAACAGCTAAATAACTTTAGGGCCAAACGCCATGCAAGCGGGGCAACCATCGCTGATGACCAGCTGACGGACTTTCTAGTGGTGCGCTTTGCATTAACGGCCAAGAAGCGGGTTCCCAAGGTTGCTCAGGAAAGCACCCAGCGCTTCCTAATTGAAATTAGTGGGGCCCTGATTAGTGAAAACGGAGACCTTAGCAAAATTGTCCCTGCCCGGCTCAAGAAAGTAAACGCCCAGGTTCCCTGGCAATTCTTTAAGCAAATCGTGGATAATTGGGCACTGTTACAGAAATTCCTGGTAAAGGAGGTCCCCGCGGTACCACTGACCAAGCAGTTGTTGGTTAAAAATCAGCTTACAACGGCCGAGCTAGTAAGGGTGGTTGCCCAACTCCTGGCCCAAAAAGTTGCCGCCATAAGTCTGGTAAACCAACACCAGTCGAGTGGCACCAAGCAAAAACAACTAGCCCAGATGCTAATGACGACCATTTGCCCCAATGGCCACTTAGACTGGGCGAAAGTCAAAGCACTCCTCGGGCCACTGCCGTACACACCGGACTCGGCTTTAGACCAGCCGACCCGGGAATGGCTGACCCAACTGAGCGAGCAATAATGGTGTTGACGGCAGAAAAGAAAATCTGGTATAACTAACAATGTTATTTAGTGGCTGTGGCGGAGCAATCGCCATGGCCTTTTTATTTTGGCTCTTCGTCAAGAAGTACTGATAAGATAAATTGAATAAGTTCTATGCAGCTCTTGCCTGACCCTGGACATGAGCTGTTTTATTATGCCAATTAATGGCGATATAAGAATTCGGCAGGGAAATCAGGATACGAACGCGGAAGTGGAAGAAGTTACGAAAGCCATAGGCAGTCCGTTTGATAACTTTAATCTTATTGTTTGTACCCTCAACGGGACCATTCGTGTAATGATCATATTTGAAGCTGGCGATGATTTCTTGACGATGGGTTCGCAGAGTGCGTTGGACCTTCTGAAACGCTTGGGGCAGCGCGGTCCATTTGATAGCTAATAGTTGGTTGAGAGCTGACTTACTCCGATGATTAACTGCTAGAATCAGGTCTTGGTAATATTGATAGGCCTGCTTAAGCTCGTCGTCGAAAGCTAATAAACGATGAATAACCTCAATATCAGTTAGCTGGGCGTAACCAAAATTGCGGCGGCGCCAAAAGTTATCATACTTGAGGAGTGCACTAGGGGTTAAGAGCAGTTTCCAAAAATGTTTGAGAGCTCGCCATTGCCGGGAACTTTTTCCGGCACGGTTCATTACTTTAATCCTAGTTTGGTTCAGGGCACGATAAGCTTGAGCTACGACATGGAAGTGGTCCGCGATAATTAAAGCATGCGGAAATAGCTCTTGAATCAAGCGGCGGTAAGGAGTATAGAGATCGACCGTAACAGTTTGAACCGCTAAACGAGCGCGGTGACTATAACGCAGGAAGTAATTGCGAAGAAAGCTACTCCGGCGTGAAAGAATGATATCGAGCGTTCGATGGTTCTCAATGTTTACGAGAATCATGCTCATTCCGCTGGGCGCAAAGCGACCAGAATGAAAGTCATCGAAGGCAATATGACGGGGAAGCCAATGGTAGTTAGGCTTAAAGACATGATCAAGGTGATTAATTACGCGCCTGACGGTCCAGCCCGAAACAGAAAAATCATCGGCGATATCAGTTTGGGATTCATTCTTAACCAGTTGCATCATAATGCGTTGCTTAATACTCGTGGCGATATGGTGACGATATTGGACATCCTCGACCGGAGCTAATTTCGTCACTGTTTGTGGACATTGAGGAGAAGCTGGGCAAATATACTTCTGCTTTTTAATCGACCAAACAGTCGGCTTGTAATGAAGGTCTGCCCCATGATAGTTAACGATTTTAATGCCATTCTTGTACATTAGCCGGCCACAATGAGGACAATGCATGGGGTAGGATTGAACAAGATGGACCACAATATAATCGCCGTGATCGGCAATCGAGTCTTCTTTAGTATTGGTATCAAGTTCAAGATGAGTGTCTTTAATTCCGAGAGCAGTTCTGATAGAATTATCCATGAAAGATGGTCCTTTCTTAAACGAAGACGGGGGTCAGCCATCTTTCGTTTTTTATTTTAAATTTAAACCAAAATAGAGGCTGGGAAAAAACTCCTAGTCCAAAGCAAAAACCGGATGATGAATTTTTTGAACAATTCATCATCCGGTTTTTATGTACACAGGAAATCGTTCCTGATATGATGTAATTACCACAAAACAACCCAAAGGAGCGATTTTCATGTATCAAAATTATACCATAGGACAAACCGAATTCGTACTAAGCTATAACTATGATTTACCACAAAATCATATTGCGCGGCTAATTAGTGATTTTGTCGACTCGATTCCACAAAATGTGCTATTAGAAGATTCAGGAGCGGCTACCGGCCGCCCTTCATCGCATCCAGCAATTATGCTTAAGATTCTCTTGTTTGCCTACGCACGTCAAACTTATTCTGGAAGAAAGATTGAAATGATGTTGGATGAGAACCTGCCAATGCGTTGGTTAGCTCATGATTATGCTTATAGCTACCATACCATTAATAACTTTCGACGCAGTCAGCACGCTAGTAAGCTAATTAAACATGCCTTTGTTTACTTTACCATGGCTTTGAAAGATCACGGACTAATTCAAAATGATGCAGTTTTTATCGATGGGACCAAGGTAGAAGCCGATGCCAATAAATATTCATTTACTTGGCGACGGGCAGTTGAAAAGTATCACGCTAAGTTAAGAGAAAAGACGAGTAAGCTTTATGAGGAACTAGTAGAAAAACAAGTGGTGCAAGAAATGGCACCCGAGCTGGTTACTTCTGCCGAAGGCATGGAAGTAATGGAACAAGAACTTGCGGAGAAAATCACTAAGTTAGATGAAGAGATTAAGCAAGAACCAAAAATCATCAAAGGTGGTTCAGTTAGAAAACGGCGCCGTCGTTTTCTAAAAAAACTTCGCCATCAATTAAGCAACGACCTAATTCCGCGTGCCAAAAAGTATGAACGTGCCGAAGATATCTTCCAAGGTCGTAATAGCTATTCCAAGACTGATCATGATGCGACTTTTATGTGTATGAAGGAAGATCCGATGATGAATCGGGAGTTAAAGCCCGGCTATAACCTGCAAATCGCTACACATAAGCAATTTGTCCTTGATTACGGGCTCTTTTCAAATCCAACTGACACCAGGACCTTAGTGCCATTCCTTACCCAGTTTCATGCTTTAGATTTCTTTAAGCATATCGTTGCCGATGCCGGTTATGGTAGTGAGTACAATTACACAATGATTCTTGATCAGTTTGAAAAGCAGCCTGTTATTCCATACACAACTTATCAAAAGGAACAGAAACATAAATTTAAAAACGATCCAACTAAATCACAAAATTGGCAGTATAATGCCGAAGATGATTACTACATCGATCATTTAGGAGTTCGCTTTAGCTTTTATCGGTATAGTAGGCGAACCGATAAATATGGTTTCGAACGTGATTTCAAACTCTATCGAGCGGATAAGCACCAACTGTCAGAACAATTGGATGAGTTGGCAAAAACACCAAGTGGTCGGCAACGCTATATGCAGGTTAACCCAACGTGGAATTATTACAAGGCTAAAGTAAAAGCAACCCTCTCAAGTGACGAAGGCAAGGCAATTTATCGTCGACGAAAGTTCGACGTTGAGCCAGTCTTTGGTCACATGAAGAGGGATTTTGGCATACGCCGAACTCATCTACGCGGACAACGGGCTGTGGAAAATGACATTGGGCTAGCCTTGATGGCATTAAATCTAACGAAATTTGGTCAATCAATTAGTCGATTGGCGACTAATTTTATAAATAATTTAAAATCCGGACTATGATTTTTGAATCGATCAAAAATTATAGTCCGGATTTTACTGTTAGAGAACCAAGAATTAATAGTTAATTCCCAGCCTCTTAAAATTGTAGAACCTTTATTTTTAGGGGGCGAAAACTTGAATCAGAATAAACATAACCACATCTATTTAGCAATTATTTCTCTGGCACTCTTAACGTTCATCGGTATTTTAAACGAAACTTCGATGAACGTTACCTACCCGAAGTTATCCCGGCAGTTTGCGGTTTCTTTGGATACCATCCAGTGGATCACCACTGGCTACCTTTTGATGGTGACGGTGACGATGGGGACAACGGCCTACCTGCTGCGGCAGTTTAAGGCTAAACACCTCCAGTTGGCGGCTGTCTTGGCCTTCACTTTTGGTGACTTGCTGTGCGCCATGGCCCTGAATTTCCCAATGCTCTTAGTAGGGCGGCTTATCCAGGCAATGGCCACCGGGTTATCCACCCCAATCCTGTTTCACCTGATCTTTACGGAAATTCCCCGTGCCCGTCTCGGCGCGATGACGGGCTTTGCCGGGATGGTGATCTCGTTTGCTCCGGCACTAGGCCCAACGTATGGTGGGTGGATTTCAGAAGTCACTTCCTGGCAGCTGATCTTCTGGCTCTTGCTACCTTTTGTCCTGGTAAGTTTGGTCCTTGGTCAGTGCTTTATTCGCAACACGCCGTTAGGAAACACGAAGCGCTTTAGCTATGGTAGCTTGATCAGTTTAGCCGTGGCCCTCTTCTCATTTGTCTACGCCTTTTCGACGATTGGCCAGGCCGGGATTGGCTGGCCACTGGCGGCCTGGCTAGTAGTTGCGGTCGTCTCTTTAGCCGTCTTTATCTACGTCAATAACCATGGGGAATCACAGCTCTTTGATTTACGGGTCTTTCGGGTAAAGCCGCTCCGTTTGTCGACTTTGACTTACTTTAGCCTGCAGTTCATCAATATCGGGATTTCACTGGTAATTCCCTTGTATGCTCAGTATGTCCTGGGAGCATCATCCACGATTGCTGGCCTGGTCCTGCTACCAGGGTCGGTATGTGGGGCCTTCATTGCACCCTTTGCCGGTCGTCTGGCAGATAACCAGGGCTTTGCCAAACCGGTAACCTTTGGGGGCGTCCTCCTCATGATTGGGGCCGCTTGCTTTGCATTCCTCCAGGCCCAGCTAACCCCATTTTTGATCATGGCCTTCTTCCTGGTTTTGCGGATTGGCTTTAACTTTGCCTTCGGGAATACCATTTCTAACGCGACAGTCTTGGTGGACGCCCGGAACAGTGCTGACGTCAATTCAATCTTCAACATGGTTCAGCAGTTCGCCGGTTCCCTGGGGACGGTCTTTTTGGCCGCCGTCTTGGCCGTTTTCCAGAATAACGGGACAGGAAGCTTGGCCAGTCGGACCTATGACGGGGGCCGGGTGGACTACATCTTCCTGACGGCCCTGGCTGTGGTTGTCCTGTGCGCAATCATTATTAACTACCGCCTGCAAAAGCAGGGCAAAAGTATGGTAAAATAGGGGCTTGGATAATAAGACTAGTTTATGAAGAGGGAGTGAGATAAAGTGAGCGAACAACCATTTGTTCCGCTGATTTTAGGAAGCGACTTTAACGCTTACGGGATGGCCCGGTCAATGTATGAAAAGTATGGGGTGAAGTCACACCTGTATGCCCGGGCAGAACTGGCACCAACCCGGTTCTCAAAGATTGTTGACCTGCACTTTAACCCGGACCTGCAGAAGCCGGAAGTATTTACTAAGACCCTGATTGGGGCCGCTAAGCAGTACATTGCCCAGGGGAAGAAGGTTGTCCTGATCAGCTGTGGGGATGACTACACCGAGTTAGTCAGCAAGAACCGTAGTGAACTTTCTAAGTACATGGCCTGCCCATACGCCGACTACGAATCCGTTGCTAAACTGACTAATAAGGAAGAATTCTACAACGTTTGTGAGCAGTACGGCCTGCCATACCCGAAAACTGATATCCTAACTCCCGAGACGGACTACAAGAACTACCAGTCGCCGTTTGAATTCCCGGTTGCCCTTAAGGCTGCTGATGCGGTGCAGTGGCATAAGGGGAACTTTGCCGGTTACGAAAAGGCCTACATCATTAACGACGCCACCCGCCTGGCTGAGGTTTTAGAAACAATCTACGAACACAGCCCGTACAAGGGGGACCTGATTTTACAAGAGTTTATCCCCGGTGACGACAGCAACATGCGGACAATCAACTGCTACGTGGGTAAGGACCACCAGGTCAAGCTGATGAGCCTGGGGCACCCGCTGTTGGAGGAATGCGAACCTTCCAATGTTGGTAACTATGTCGCCATCATGCCGGCCTATGATGAAAAGATTTACCAGAACATCAAGCACTTCCTGGAGCAGGTGGGCTTCACTGGCTTCGTAAACTTTGACCTGAAGTATGACCGCCGCGATGGCCAGTTCAAGGTCTTTGATTTAAACCCACGGCAGGGGCGGAGCAGCTTCTTTGTTTCCTTAAACGACCACCAGCTGGCAACGTTCCCGGTTGAAGATTACGTGTTTGACACGTTGAAGGATACCAAGACAATTTACGCTAACCAGGATCCAAAGAAGTACAAGCTGTGGCTAGGGGTTTCAAAGAAGACCTTCCTGCAATACGCCAAGGATAATGAGATTAAAAAGCAGGCAGAAAAATTGATTAAAGAAGGGCGTTACGGGACCACTTACCACTACGCCAAGGATATGAACCTGATGCGGTGGATCCTTGAAAAGCGGATCAACGCCGTTTCGCAAAAGAACTTTGCTAAGTACTTTGTTGAAAAGAAATAGACAGGATTAAAGGAAGCTGAGAAGTTATTTCGCCCAGCTTCCTTTTTTCGTTGGCCTATATTAATATTCGATAACAAGTAATGACCAGCTGTTGAATTGGCCCATAAGCAATGTAATAATGTTGCTGATCAAATATTTAATAAGGAGAAAATCAAGGGATACAGATGATAGATACAATCATTCACTTCATGGTGAATAATCAAACCTTTACCCTATTTGTGTGCGTGGCCCTCGGCTTTGCAATTGGTAACTACAAGATTGCCGGTCGCTTTAACGTTGGAGCCACCGTGGCGACCCTGGTCGTTACCCTGATTGTTGGCCAAGTAGGGGCGTTTCCCCGTAACGAAATGCTGGGCACTATTTTCTTTGGTGCCTTCATGTTCTCAGTCGGTTACCGCATTGGGCCCCAGCTACTGGTGAGCCTCAAGATTTTTGGCGTCCGCATCATTATTGCCAGCCTTTTCTGGATGCTGATTGCCTTTCTGGTCTCGTGGGGATTGTTCATTGCCTTCCACATCGGTCCGGGGATTGCTGCCGGAATCATTTCCGGTTCCTTGACCCAGTCTGCAACGGTGGCGAGTTCTTTACAGACCATCGGGGCTCTACCGGTAAGTAAGGCGGTGCGGGCGACGTATGAAGCTCAACTGCCGGTTGCCTATGCACTAACCTATGTTTTTGGAACCTTAGGCGTTATCATCCTGCTCCGCGACATTGCACCCAAGATGATGGGAATTAAGATTGAAGAACAGGGACCACTGATGGCTAGAAAGTACCACTTCCATGCCAAGAATCCTAACCCAACCTGGCGGCGGACTTACCTGGTTTCTGCTAACTCACCATTTGTGGGAAAGACAATTGCCCAGTTTAACAACTGGTCGGATTACCACCTGATTGCCCTGGCGGTTTTCCGTGACCACCGGATGACTGACCACCTGGAATACGAAATTCAGGCGGGGGACCTAATAACCATCATTGGTTACGCGGTTCACTTTGACCGCCTGCACGGAATTAAGGGAATTAAGGAAGTCTTGACGCCAACTAACGCCCCGAAAGAGCAGAAGTTTGTCCTGGGAAAGGGCTTCAAGCCGGTTCAACTGGCAATTCTTCGCCAGCACGGCGTCTTCATTAACATCCAGGACCCTATCACGGGAAATGAGCAACTGGTTAACCAGCTTCGCCCAGGAAACGTAATATCGCTAACTGGTAATACTTCTCGGACGGCCAATATTCTTCATCAGATGGGGCGCTGGCACACCGACGAGGCCGCCATTAACTACACCCTGTTCTCACTGGGAATTGGTGGTGCTTCCCTTTTAGGAATTTTTGGATTAAAATTAAATGGTATCCCGTTGCAACTCGGTAATGGGACGGCGGCCTTGATCATGGGACTAGTTTTGAGTTCCTGGATCAACCGGCACCGCGACTATAAGTCCATCCCCGAGACCGTGACGACTTTCGCCCAAAGCGTTGGTCTAACAATCTTTGTTGGCACGGTGGGCCTGCAATCAGCCCAGGCGTTCACTTCAGCTATTCAGTCACTAGGCTGGAGCGTTTTGGTCGTAGGAGCGATTATTACGGTTGCCCCCCATCTTTTGACCCTCCTGTTTGGCCGCTATGTTTTACGAATGGAGCCCCTTGCTTTGGTTGGGGGGCTTGCCGGTTCGGGGACCAGTGCTGCTTCAATGAGTGAGGTCGTTCAAAAGGCCGGCCTGGAGGGTGGGGCCTACTTTGCGGCCGCTTTCACACCGGCGTTTGTTGTTGGAAACATTGGAATCACTTTATTAGGACCAATCTTTGTGGCCTTATTGGCCTAAAGATAGGAAGAAAGGCGTAATTAATAATGAAAAAATTCTTTACGGTGTTAGGCGGTATGGGAACCCTGGCCACGGAAAGCTATGTCCGGTTGCTGGACCAGCGGACCCCAATCCACTGCGACCAGGACTACTTGGACTACATCGTGGTTAACCATGCCAGTGTTCCTGACCGGACCGCCTGGATTTTGGACCATCAGAAACCGGATTATAACCTAGATTTGATTGAAGATATTAAGCAGCAGAGTCTGCTGAAGCCCGCCTTTTTCGTGTTGATTTGTAATACCGCCCACTACGCTTTTGACAAGCTGCAGGCGGCAACTGACATTCCCATTCTGAATATGCTAGATGAGACGGTTAAGGAAATCGGAAACGTTAAACCTGATGCCAAGAAGGTGGGTTTGTTGGCTACCAAGGGGACTGTTGAGGCCGGCTTGTATGACCAATACATTACCGCCGCTGGGTATGAGGAAATTAAGCCAACTTCAGAGGTTCTGGACATGACCGAGGACCTGATTTACCACGATATCAAGGAAGCCGGTCATTCTAACGGTCAGAAATTCCACGAGCTAATTCGAAAGATGGTTGAAGAAGAGGGGGCCGATGCGGTAATCCTTGGTTGTACAGAATTGTCGTATGCTCAAGAAATGAACCCAGAAAAGGAGTTTGCCGTGGTGGATTCCCAGTCGACGATCGTTGACCGTTCCCTTGAACTGGGGATGAAACTAGAAGGGCGAAAGTAAAGTTAAGAGAAAAGGTTAGGGAGACTGAACTAGCTTGCTAGTTCGTTTTTCGACACCCCCCGGCGAAGCGAAGCCGGTCTTTAGAAAACACAAAGAGGACTCTAACGTTCGTATTTTCCGAACGCGAGAGTCCTCTTTTTGTACTGCGCTATAGCATTTTCAACTATATAGGAAACTTATGTCACAACTCCTTTTTATATTGGCTAAGTTCTTAAATGGTCTAGACTGCAAGAAAAGTGGTAAAATAAGGAACATATGTAAAGAGAAGCACCTTTGGCATAAGGAGGAATATATTATGGGTTCACCGGTCTATATCCAGATTCATAATCAGTTACGAGAGAATATTGAAAATGGTAAGTGGCATGTTGGCCAAAAGATTCCCGCAGAACGTGAATTAGCCAACCACTTTAACGTCAGTCGGATGACCTTGCGGCAAGCAATCCAAGCATTAGTTGATGAGGGGATCCTTGAACGCCGGGTAGGTTCGGGAACCTTTGTTGCCAACCGTAAAGTTCAGGAGAAGATGGCCGGGGTGACGAGTTTCACTGACTTAATGCTGGCAGCGGGGAAAACGCCGTCGAGTAAAACCATTTCCTACCACCTGACGGTTCCCTCGCAGACGGAAATTGAAAAGTTGCAATTACCGGCGGGCGAACAGGTCCTACGGATGGAACGGATTCGTTCCGGAAACAATATCCCAATCTGTTATGAGATTGCCACCGTTCCGGCAAAGCTGTTGGAAAAGTTTAGTCGGGAAGAAATTACGACTTCCTTTTATCGGACGCTAGAACAAAAGGCCCACCTTTACCCAGGTCATGCAACCCAGCACATCTCAGCAACCAAGGCGACTGAACGAATCGCCACTTATCTCCAGGTTAAGCGGGGGGACCCATTACTACGAATGACACAATTGTCATATTTGCAGGACGGGCGGCCGTTCGAGTACGTCCATACGCAATACGTTGGCTCCCGCTTTGAATTTGTCCTTGAAAAATAGCCTTTATTCTGGATTTGATTGTTGTTATATTAATAGCATAAATTGTTGCTGGATTATTGATACTATTAGATTTAACCGAAGGGAATATACGAAACAATGAAGTTTAATTATCCTGATGATAGTCTGGCTCTTCATACCGACGCCTACGAACTCAGTATGATGCAAACGTACTGGAAAGAGGGAATGGGCAACCGCCGTGCGGTCTTTGAGGCTTTCTTCCGGAAAATGCCATTTGATAATGGTTACGCCGTTTACGTGGGTTTGGACCACATTATTCGCTACATCAAGAACCTCAAGTTTACCGATAGTGATATTGAATATTTAAAGTCAACTGATCAATTTGATAATGACTTTTTGGAATATCTCCGTAATTTTAAATTTACAGGGACCATTCGGAGCTTTGAGGAAGGGGACTTTGTCTTCAACCACGAACCAGTCATCCAGGTTGACGCACCGATGATTGAGGCCCAGTTGGTAGAAACGGCAATTTTGAACATCCTGAACTACCAAATTATGGTGGCCACTAAGGCATCACGAATCCGTTCCGTTGTTGGTGACCAAAGCATCATGGAATTTGGGACCCGCCGTGCTCAGGAGCTTGACGCATCCATTTGGGGAACCCGGGCCGCCTATATCGGGGGCTTTAACGCCACTAGTAATGTCCGGGCCGGCAAGCTCTTTGGGATTCCAATTTCCGGGACCCACGCCCACGCCCTGGTTCAGGCATACATGAATGACTACGACGCCTTTAAGGCATACGCTGAGACGCATCATGACTGTGTATTCCTGGTTGACACTTTCGATACCCTAAAGAGTGGGGTGCCAAACGCAATCAAGGTGGCTAAGGAGTTTGGTGACAAGATTAACTTCTTAGGTGTCCGGATCGATAGTGGCGACATGGCCTACCTTTCCAAGCGGGTACGGGCAATGCTGGATGAAGCCGGATTCCCAGATGCCAAGATTTTTGCTTCTAACGGCCTGGATGAGAAGACTATCCAGAACCTGAAAATGCAGGGCGCTAAGATTGACGTTTGGGGGATCGGTACCAAGCTGATTACGGCCTATGATCAACCAACCTTAGGAGCAGTGTACAAGCTTGTGGCCTTTGAAGATGGACACGGGAAGATGGTCGACACTATCAAGATTTCAAATAACGTTGCGAAGATGTCGACCCCCGGAAAAAAGCAGGTATGGCGGATTAACGACCGGATTGATGGTAAGAGTGAAGGGGACTACATTACCCTGGCCGATGAAGACCCCCGCAAATTAAGTACCATCAACATGTTCAACCCCCGATTCCCACTTCAGCAAAAAGATGTCAGTGATTTCACCGCGCGGCCAATGCTGAAGGATATTTGGAAGGATGGTCAGTTTGTCTACGATGAACCAACGCTGGATGAAATCCGCGACCACCGGATTTCTAGCCTGGCGGCTCTCTGGGATGAATACAGGCGGGATCTTAATCCCGAAGTTTATCCGGTCGACCTTTCTCAACGTTGCTATGATAATAAGATGAAGTTGATTCATAAGGTTAACCGTTATGTTAAGGGACTCAGTGATAAGGGGTAATTAAAATGCGTAAACTACAAGAAAAGATCATTAAAGAACTCAAGGTTAGTCCGGAGATTGATCCTCAAGAAGAGGTCCACAAGCGGGTTAAGTTTATCCATGACTACCTGCAAAAGACGGGGATGAAGACCCTGGTTCTGGGTATTTCTGGTGGTCAGGACTCAAGTTTAGCGGGGCGCCTGGCCCAACTGGCAGTTGAAAAGCGCCGGCAGGAGACCAATGACGATAGTTACCAGTTTATTGCAGTTCGTCTGCCCTATGGTGAACAGGCGGATGAGTCTGATGCAATGGCGGCAATCAATAACTTCATTAAGCCGGATCAAACGCTGCGGGTAAACATTAAGCCAACAACGGATGCCATGGTTTCCTCATTGGAAGCAGCCGGCGCAATGATTTCGGACTTTAATAAGGGTAATATCAAGGCCCGTGAGCGGATGATCGTGCAGTACGGGATCGCGGGTGCCCATGGTGGGGTTGTTGTCGGCACCGACCATGCGGCCGAGGCCGTTACCGGTTTCTACACTAAGTTTGGTGATGGTGGTGCTGATATCACCCCCTTGTCAGGCCTTGATAAGCGGCAGGGTAAGGCCCTCTTAAAGTACCTGGGTGCACCAGCATCGCTGTACGAGAAGGTGCCAACTGCTGATCTAGAAGACGACCAGCCCATGCGGGCAGATGAAGAAGCACTCGGTGTTCGTTACCAGGATATTGATAATTACCTTGAGGGGCACCAGGTTGCTGAGAAAGCGGCAGAAAAGATTGAAAACTGGTACCTTAAGACGCAACACAAGCGTCACCAGCCAATTACCCCTTTGGATACTTGGTGGAAGTAGTTTTGATGTGGAGGATGTATGGATCAACAAACAATTCAGCTTGTCAATAAGCAGTTACCGGACTTAAAGCGTCACCAAATTGAATCGGCGTTAAAACTAATGGATGAGGGGGATACCATCCCCTTCATTGCCCGTTACCGGAAAGAGATGACCGGGACGCTAGATGAAGTCCAGCTGCAGTCAATTCGTGACGAATACCGGCACGTGACTAACCTGCATGAGCGGCAGGAAACGGTCATTAATAAGATCAAGGAGCAGGGTAAGTTAACGCCGGCCCTTGAAAAGCAAATCAGGACTGCAACCGAATTGCAAACGGTTGAGGACCTGTACCTTCCTTATAAGCAGAAGCGGCAGACGAAGGCCCAGAAGGCTAGGGTAAACGGCCTAACACCGCTGGCTAACTGGCTACTCACTTATCCGGACGGGGATTTGGCAACGGAAGCAGCCAAATACGTTAATGACAACGTTGCCGATGCACAGGCTGCACTCGATGGGGCCAATGAAATTCTTGCAGAAGCGATCAGTGAAATGGTAACGGTCCGGGCGTGGCTACGGAATTACACGAGCAACCACGGTAAGTTAGTCACCAGTCTGAAGCGCAATGGTAAAGAAAAGGACGAACTAAAGACTTACCAGCAGTACTACGACTTTTCCAGCGCCGTTAAGGATTTGAACTCCTACCAGGTCCTGGCAATCAACCGGGGTGAGAAGGAAGGTGTCTTGAGTGTTAAGGTTACCGTTGACGAGGCGGTTGTCCTGAACTACCTGTCATTCCGGCTGATTCGGACTACGGCAAAGAACGCGGCGACGGCCTTTATCGCGGCGGCGGCTGAGGATGCTTACAAGCGTTTCCTGGGCCCGGCCATTGAGCGGGAGATTCGTCACCGCCTGACTGAGGATGCCGATAAGCAGGCCATTCACGTGTTTGGTGAGAACCTCTACCACCTTTTGATGCAGGCACCAATCAAGGGAAAGGTCGTTTTGGGCTTTGACCCGGCTTACCGGACTGGTTGTAAGCTAGCCGTCCTTGATGAAAACGGAAAGTTCCTTACGAAGGCAGTTATCTACCCCCACAAGCCCGCTCCAGAGAAGCAGCGAGCCGCTGCGGAGAGTGAGTTCATTGACTTGCTTGAAAAGTACCATGTTGAGATGGTAGCAATCGGGAACGGAACCGCTAGCCGTGAGTCCGAGCAGTTTGTCGCTGCGGCACTGAAGAAAGTTGACCGGCCAATTTACTATGTCATTGTCAATGAGGCGGGGGCGTCAGTCTATTCGGCTAGTCAAGAGGCCCGGGATGAATTTCCAGACCTCCACGTTGAGCAACGGAGTGCTATCAGTATTGGTCGCCGTCTCCAGGACCCATTGGCTGAACTGGTAAAGATTGACCCCCAGTCGATTGGGGTTGGTCAGTACCAGCACGATTTACCTAAGAAAGAATTGACTAGTGAGTTAGATGCCGTCGTTGAACGGGCAGTTAACCGGGTGGGGGTCAACCTTAACACGGCCAGCTATCAGCTACTCAGTCAAATTTCCGGCTTAAACAAGACGATTGCTAAAAATATTGTTAAGTATCGTGACGACCATGGCCAATACACTAACCGGAAGCAACTCCAAGATGTTCCCCGATTAGGTCCAAAGGCATTCCAACAGTCAGTCGGTTTCCTTAGGATTGTTAATGGCGAAAACCCTTTGGATAATACCGATGTTCACCCGGAAAGCTACCCAATTGCTGCTAAGATGATGAAAGCAGCAGACGTTGCGGTTGCTGACCTAGGAACGCCAGCAGCAACGAAACAGCTTGAGAAGTTGAATATCGAAGACTTTACGACCGAGAAGGCAGGGACCGCCACGATTAATGACATTGTTGCCTCCCTACAAAAACCGGGGCGGGATCTCCGGGATTCCATGCCAGCACCGTTACTGCGTCATGATGTGATGACGATTGAGGACCTGAAGCCGGGAATGAAATTGCAGGGGACGGTCCGCAACGTTGTTGACTTCGGGGCCTTTGTGGATATTGGTGTTAAGCACGACGGTTTGGTCCACATCTCGAAGATGACGAAGAAATTTACCAGGGATCCCCGGTCGGTAGTTTCGGTTGGTGACATTGTGGACGTTTGGATTGACAGTGTCGACTTGAAGCGGCAGCGTATTCAGCTGACCATGTTAAAACCGGCAGGAGCCGATAATGAATAATCAAGAACTGCAGCGGCTAACTGAAAAGTGGTCGCTGCAATGTTTTAACCGTCCCTTTACCCACCGGATTTTTTTCAATCCGCACTTGCGGACTACCGGGGGGCGCTACCACCTGAATGATGGTCATATTGATATTAATCCCTTGATGTACACCGAATTTGATATCGACAACTTAAAGCGGGTTGTCCTTCATGAGCTGTGCCACTACCACCTCCACCAAACCGGACGCGACTACCACCACCGAAGTAGGGCCTTCCGAACCCTGTTGGCCCAGGTTGGTGGCTCACGATACGCTCCGGTGACGAGTAAGGCCCGCCCACCCAAACGGCACCTGTTTTACCAGTGCCAGGGCTGTGGCGTCGTCATCGCTCGCCAGCGGCATTTCAATACCTACCGGTACGTCTGCCGACGGTGTGGACACCATTTCAAATTAGTAAAGGATGTTTCCTGATTGAATTGGGGGCAGTAACAAGATGCAATTTTTAAGAAAAACAGCGGTCCGGGGGACGAGTCCCTTCCTGATTATTGCGGTCGCCTTTGGGGGCTTGATCCTTCTAGGAACCATTTTACTGATGCTGCCGGTGGCGACAAAGAGTGGTCAGGGGACCTCATTTGCCGACGCCCTGTTTACGGCGACCTCTGCTGCTTGTGTGACTGGGCTGGTCGTTCACAACACGGCAACTTACTGGTCGCTCTTTGGTCAGACTGTTATTTTGGCCCTGATCCAAGTTGGTGGCCTGGGAGTGGTGACCGTTGTCGTTGGTGTACGGGCGCTACGGCGGCAGCGAATTAGTCTGCGTGAGCGAACAATCATGCAGGAGTCGCTGTCTGCCTCAAAGATTGGGGGCGTCATTCGGTCGACCCGCTTTATCATTGTGACCACCATTGGGATTGAATTCATTGGGGCCCTCCTTTTACTACCGATGTTTGTTCCCCGCTTTGGGTGGGAAGGTGGCAGTGGTGAAGCCATCTTCCATGCCGTCTCGGCTTTCTGTAACGCGGGCTTTGACCTTCTCAGTACTAAGCGGCCTTACCAGTCACTGGTGGCATACTCAACAAATGTTGAAATAAACCTTGTGATTGGCCTCTTGATTCTGATTGGGGGAATCGGCTTTGTCACCTGGATTGATGTTCGTCGGTATGGCTGGCACATTCATCGTTACCGCCTGCAGAGTAAAATCGTTCTGGTGGCAACGGTCATCCTTTTGTTAGTGCCAATGGTCTACTTCTTTAACTGTGAGCTTCAAAGCTTTCCTTTCCGATGAAGAAACGACTTTTGGCGTCCTTCTTCCAGACGGTGAGCCCCCGGACCGCCGGTTTTAACACGGTTTCTTTAACGCAGCTGTCTGATAACGGTAAGTTTATGACAATCCTGCTGATGTTTATCGGTGGAGGAACTGGTTCGACGGCGGGGGGAATTAAGATGACGACGGCGGGCGTCCTGTTCTGTACCTGTTTAGCGGTGATCTTTCGCCGGCGGGAGGTAACGGCGTTTGGCCGGCGGATTGCTTCCCGGACCATTTTTCGGGCTGCGGCTATATTTACCCTGTACTTAAGCTTGTTAATCGTGGCGGCAATGATGATGAGCGGTGTGGAGCACTTGGCGCTGTTGACCAGCCTGTTCGAATGTGCTTCGGCGCTGGATACGGTCGGTCTAACCCTGGGGGTGACCCCCTTACTGCACTTAAGTTCACGTCTACTTTTGATACTATTGATGTTCATTGGGCGGGTAGGCAGTTTGACAGTCGTCTTTGCGGTGGGCAGCCACTCGACAAAGTTCCAGGCCCGTTACCCAGAGGAGACCGTAAACGTTGGTTAGGAGGAAGTTAACGATGGCAAAGGATAACATTGACTCGGCATTGACGTGATGGGAATCGATATCAAGGAGGATCGGGTGACTGCTGCCATCGATGTCCTTACCCGGGGCCTGATTGGCAACACTACGAACGCTGACTTTTTAAGAAGCTGCGGGGTGGGAAATTTTGACCTGTGTGTCGTAACGATTGGTGGAGACTTTGAGGCTTCGCTGGAGACAACCTGACAGCTTAAACAGCTAGGCGCCAAGGAGGTCATTACCCGGGCTAGCTCAGCAATTCATGAGCAGTTCTTGTTACGTAACGGGGCGGATGAAAGTATTTATCCCGAACGCCAAGATGCCCAGTGGCTGGCCTACCGCTACAGTTCACCCCATATTTTGGATTACACTCGTTTAGACCAGGAAAATGCTATCTTTGAGATTGAGGTCCCGACGTCGTGGGCTGGTAAATCACTAGTGGAGATTGATGCCCGGCGGAAATATGATCTCAATATTATTGGTAGTAAGCACCTAGATGGACGAGTATCGACCCATGTTGATCCCGAACAACTCCTGGAAAAAGGGATGACCTTGCTGGTTAGTGGGGATGCCCAGACGATCCTTAAATTATTTCGCTAAAAATAAAAAAAGTACTTGCTAATGAATTGTCTGCTTGCTATAATACTATTTGTTGATGCGGCCATGGCGGAATTGGCAGACGCGTAAGATTAAGGATCTTATGGTCATTTATGACCGTGGAGGTTCAAGTCCTCTTGGCCGCACTACTGAAAACACCCAACTGGTTTTACCGGTTGGGTGTTTTTTTACGTTAATTTGACTAAAGTTTACTATCTTCCGCCAAATGAAAGCGCTATACTAAAAGTGGACACTTTTATGAGGAGGTATTTCTTTAATGGATGCAGATATCAAATGGTTAGATGACCCCGAAACATTTCGGGTTAACCAACTACCCGCCCATAGTGACCATCATTACTATGGCAACTATGCTGAGTGGGGGCAGGGGCAAAGTCGCTTTGTCCAGTCGTTGAATGGCCAGTGGCAATTTAAGTTTGCCCAAAATCCGCACAAACGGCAAAGAGATTTTTACCAAGCAGGCTTAGACTGTACCGATTTTGACCAAATTGAAGTACCGAGCGAAATTGAACTGAGTGACTACGCCCAGAATAACTACATTAACACCCTGATTCCGTGGGAAGGTAAAATTTACCGGCGGCCCGCCTACGCGGTTGATGGTAAGAATAAGGAGGAAGGTTCCTTCAGTACGGGTGAAGACAACACCGTTGGTATGTACCGGAAGAAATTCGACCTTAACCCTGAATTACGGGGTAAGGAAGTCCGGGTCCGTTTCGAAGGGGTCGAACGGTCAATGTATTTGTGGTTAAACGGCCACTTTGTTGGCTACGCTGAAGATAGCTTTACCCTGTCCGAGTTTGACTTGACACCATACATCCAGGACGAGGATAACGTCATGGCGGTTGAGGTCTTCAAACACAGTACCGCTTCCTGGATCGAGGACCAGGACATGTTCCGTTTCTCCGGCATTTTCCGGTCAGTAGAACTGCTGGCCCAGCCGGTAACCCACTTGGAAGATATGACCATCCGACCAACCGTTGATGACGGTTACCAAAATGGTCATTTAAACCTGGATCTGCAACTCGCTGGTGAGCAAGAGGGGACCGTTCACGTTCTGGTTAAGGATGAAGACGGTAACGTCGTCGTTGACCAGACAAAGCCGGTTGCTGAGCAGGTGGCAATTGATGAGGTTGCCCTGAAGAACGTTCACCTCTGGGATAACCACCAGCCTTACCTTTATCAACTTTTTATTGAGATCCGCGACGAAGCAGGGCAACTAGTTGAACTGGTCCCGTACCGGTTCGGTTTCCGGCGGATCGAAATCAGTACTGACCACGTTGTCTTACTGAATGGCCAGCGTCTGATCATTAATGGGGTTAACCGTCACGAATGGGATGACCAGCGTGGCCGCTCTGTCACAATGACTGACATGGAAAAGGACATCCAAACCTTCAAGGAGAACAACATCAATGCCGTCCGGACCTGTCACTATCCAGACCAATTACCTTGGTACCAGCTGTGTGACGAGCACGGAATCTACATGATGGCTGAAAATAACCTGGAGTCCCACGCTACCTGGCAGAAGATGGGGAAGGTTGACCCGTCTTATAACGTTCCCGGCTCCGTCCCACAGTGGAAGGAAGTCGTTGTTGATCGGGCCCGGACTAACTATGAGACCTTCAAGAACCACCCGGCAATTTTATTCTGGTCTCTGGGGAACGAATCCTTTGCAGGTGACAACATTGCCGCGATGGGCCGCTTCTACAAGGAACATGATGACAGCCGCCTGGTTCACTACGAGGGTGTTTGTCACACTCACGATTACAGTAAGCAGATTCCGGGTCTCAAGAAGGAATCTTACCTGCCAGCCGGTGGGACGAAGGACTATCGTGACCAGATCTCGGATGTTGAAAGCTGGATGTACCTGCCACCAAAGCAGGTTGAAGAATACCTGCAAAATAACCCCGATAAGCCGTTTATGGAGTGTGAATACATGCATGACATGGGGAACTCCGATGGTGGAATGGGATCCTACATTAAGCTGTTGGACAAGTACCCACAATACTTCGGCGGCTTCATCTGGGACTTCATTGACCAGGCCCTGCAAGTTAAGGACCCCGTCAGTGGTAAGATGGTAATGCGTTACGGTGGCGACTTTGATGACCGTCACTCAGACTATGAATTTTCAGGCGATGGCTTGATGTTCGCTGACCGGACACCAAAGCCGGCAATGCAGGAGGTACGGTACTACTATGGCTTACACAAATAAATTACACGTTATTTACGGTGACGGTTCACTCGGTGTCGGTGGTGAAGGATTCCACTACATTTTCTCTTATGAACGTGGGGGACTGGAATCACTGAAAATTAATGGCAAGGAATGGCTCTACCGGACCCCAACGCCGACCTTTTGGCGGGCCACGACGGATAATGACCGGGGAAGCGGCTTTAACATCAAGTCTGCCCAGTGGTTGAGTGCCGACTACTTCCAAAAGTGCACGAAAATTGATGTTACGGTTGACGATCACCACTTCGCAGGCCTGCCGCTTGACAATGACCACTATAGCAATGACGAAACTGCTGAGCGGGTGGCACTGACCTACACTTTTGAAACACTAACGGTCCCATCAACGACGGTGGCACTGACCTATACTGTAAACAGCGATGGCCAGATTAAGGTCGTTGTCCACTACACCGGTAAGAAGGGCTTGCCAGAGTTACCAGTGTTTGGTGTCCGGATAGTGATGCCGACTGCGGCGACCGGCTTTGAATACGCGGGCCTCTCCGGTGAAACCTACCCTGACCGGATGGCGGGTGGCCAGCACGGTACCTTCAAGGTTAAGGGCCTTCCGGTAGCAAAGTACCTGGTTCCCCAAGAAAATGGGATGCACATGGCTAGTGACTGGGTTAAAATCACCCGGCAGACGACCCAGAACAATGCCGATCATTCTGACCAGCCGTTCAGCTTGAAGGTGGTTAAGGACCAGGATAGCTTTGCTTTCAGCTGTCTGCCGTACACAGCGGAGGAGCTCGAAAACGCGACCCATATTGAAGAATTGCCCCTAGAGCGGCGGACCGTCCTGGTTATTGCTGGTGCTGTCCGTGGTGTTGGTGGCATCGATAGCTGGGGTGCCGATGTTGAAAAGCAGTACCACATTCCAGCCGACCAGGATATTGACTTTAGCTTCATTTTGAACGCCAAGTAATACTAAGGAATTTAACAAAAAAGGATCAGGGGCTGTGACATAAGTCCCCTATATAGTTAAAAATACTACAGCGCAGTACACAAAGGGGCTCTAATATTCGGAAAATCCGAACACTAGAGCCCTCTTTGTGCTTGCGGGGGTTCGAAGACGAACTAGCAAGCTAGTTCTGTCTCACTCCCTCTTTTCGCAATTACTGTGTAATATTCGGCGAACTAAAAGGGGATGGTGAGAAAAAAGTTTTCTCCCATCCTCTAATTTTTGGCAAAAAAGACGGGCTACTAAACCGTTTTCTGTTTATTTTTGGGATAAAAAGCGATAAATGTTGCTTGAAACAACACCTTTTCAAGTTTTAGAATTTATTCGTTTCGTTGTTTCAACTACTAAGAGAGAAAGGTGCAGAGAGCTTGAAGAAATTATTCCATGATCATTTTTTTGCTTTGCTTGCCTGGATCCTTATCCTGGTTATTTCGGTAGTTGCCCTGCCGGATGTTAACCAGTTGACGCGGTCACACTCACAAATTACGCTGCCCAAGAGCACGCAGAGTCAGATTGCGCAGACCATCCAGCAAAAGCACTGGGGCCACCACGTTAATAATACCTACCAAGTCGTGGCGGTCTTTAATAATGGCAACAAGAAAATGTCTGCCAAGGATAAGCAAAATGTCCAAAAGACGATTAGCCGCCTGCAAAAGCACGAGGGTAAGTACGGTATTAAGGCCATCCTGGGGCCCAACGATAATGCCGCAACCCGTAAGCAGCTGATTTCCAAGGACAAAACCACCCAGCTGGTCCAGCTGAACGTCAGCAAAAAGCACGGGACCCTGCAAAAAATTAATAAGCAGCTGTCCAGTGCGGTAAAGACGGACGGGGTCAAAACCTACGTCACCGGGGCGGACATCTTAAATGATGACTTCTCCGGGGCTGTGCAAAAGGGGATTAAGAAGACCGAGGTCATCTCCGTTATCTTTATCTTCGTGGTTCTCCTGTTAGTTTTCCGGTCACCAATCACCCCGTTGATTTCCCTGCTGATGGTCGGGGTGGCCTTCCTTACCTCCTTTAGTATCGTTACCAACCTGGTCGATAAGTTTAACTTCCCATTCTCTAACTTCACCCAGGTTTTCATGGTGATTGTTCTGTTCGGAATTGGGACCGACTATAACATCCTGCTGTATAACCGCTTCAAGGAAAACCTTGGCCAGGGGATGGGAAAGTGGGAAGCCACCCGTAACGCCCAGAAAAATGCGGGGCGGACCATCCTCTACTCCGGTTCCTCACTTCTGATTGGTTTTACTTCCCTGGGCCTGGCTCGCTTCTCGGTTTACCAGTCTGCCGTTGGGGTCGCTGTTGGGGTTGCTGTTTTGCTGGTTACCCTCTTAACTTTGAACCCCTTCTTCATGGCCGTCTTAGGCAAGAAGATGTTTTGGCCGGACAAGCGGTTTACTGGTGAATCCAGCAGTAAAATTTGGCACAAGATGGCCAACACTTCGGTTCACCACCCGATTGTCAGCCTCATCTTGGTATTTATCATTTTGTTACCAATTGGTCTTTCCTATAAGAACCACCTGAACTACAATGATGCCGATGAAATCAGCAATACGACGCCTTCAAAGAAAGGGTTTAACGTTGTTGAGGATCACTTTTCGAAGGGGACGGCCGAACCGGTTACGGTTTATATCAAGGCCAACCACAAGTTAGATAATGAAGAGAACCTACTGCTGATTGACCGACTGACTAACCAGCTGAAGGACAGTAAGGACGTTAAGACTGTTACTTCCGTGACCCAACCGGCCGGGAGCAAGGTCAACCAGCTGTATGTTAACAACCAACTCAAGCAGATTACGGGCCAACTTGGCAAGGCTCAGGGGAGTCTGTCACAACTTTCCTCTGGGATGGCTGGCCAGGCCGCAATGCAGTCTGCTTCCATGGGGGCAGCGGGTGCTTCAGCCATGGCACAACAACAGGCAATGATGTCTGGAATGAGTCAGATGACTTCCGGCCTTCAGCAGGGTGGCGACTACCTGACTGGCCTGCAAAATTCGGCTGCCGGTAAGACCTTCTACCTGCCGCAAAATCAGCTGAGTAACCCTGAAATTCAGCAATCGATGCGGACCTACTTGTCACAGAACAAGAAGACCGCGCAAATTACGGTTATCCTAAATTCCAACCCTAGTGGTGGACGGGCTACCAACGCGGTTAATGACCTGACCAACGTTGCCAAGTACTCCCTGAAGGGGACTAAGTTGGGCAACGCCACCGTGGTTGTCGGTGGTCAGAGCTCGAAGATCAATGACACGAAGACGGTTGCCGGTGGCGACTTTGTTCGGACGGCAATCATCATGATTGTTGGGATTGGCCTGGCCCTGATCTACGTTACCCGGTCACTATTGCAGCCGGTTTACGTTCTCGGAACGCTGGTTACGGCTTACCTGGCCGCTTTGTCAATCACCCATATTTTGACCCATCTTATTCTTGGGCGCCCAATGCTGACCTGGAACACCCCATTCTTCAGCTTTATCATGCTGATTGCCCTGGGGGTTGACTACAGCATCTTCTTAATCATGCGTTACCGGAATACGGATAACGAGCATTACCTGCCAACGGAGCGGATTGTGATGGCCTCATCTGCAATCGGAACGGTCGTAATCTCAGCCGTAATTATCCTGAGTGGGACCTTTGCATCACTGATTCCGTCTGGTATCCCAACCTTAATTGAGGTGGCCATGACCGTAATTATCGGACTGATTATTCTGGTAATTATTATTCCGCTGGTTGTTCCAAGTACGATTCACTTGACATACCCAATGTGTTCCGCGATGCGTGATAACCAAGCAAAGCGGCAGGCCGCTGAAAATTAGAATAATGAAGCTGTGACATATAGTTATATAAAAAGGGCTCTAGCCATCCGGAAAAATCCGGGCGCTAGAGTCCTTTTTGTGCCTTCTAACGACTAGCTTAACTGGAGCGTGAAGCCGTTTACGCGCGAATACTAGTCTTAAAAAGACTTGAGATAAAGATTAAACCTTGGTAGATACCGTAAGCAAGTAAGATCGTCAGGCCAATCAAAGAAACTGCCAGCAGGACATTGAACCAGGCCGACTGGTGGAAGCTGAGGATTGCCGTGTTATGCCCCCGTTGCTGGTAAACGTAAGGAGCACCAACACGAGAACGCTGGAAGTGTCTAAGCCGGTGACCGTTGACGGTAAGCCGGGACTCCTGGTAGGTGATGATGGGGAGGCGGACCTTTCCCGAGCGCTTGGCATTCCAGGAAAGACAGAGCCGTCCCTTCGGAAGGACAGTGTGCTTGAAGTCTTTAGCATGGCGGATGACCTGGTCCTGGTAGGCATATGAGCGGACGTAGGTGCGGTTGAGGTACTTCTTGGGAATCGGCAGGTAGTCGGGGACCCGCTTTTCGACTTTCATCAGCAGTTGTCCAGGATAGTCGGTGTGGACAGACCGTCGCAGGCTCTTAGAGTTGTTTGTCACCCAGGCCAAGGCCGTTGAACTATTTAAGACCTCATCTGATTCGTAGATGGCAGTCCGCCGAAAGACGCTAGTTGTCGTTGGGATTACAACCTGGAAAAGGGTAAAGAGCAAGAGACCAGAAACCAGCCGCAAGCGAAGTCGGTCATGCGGTGCTGCATCGATAAGTTGCTGGCAGCTCATCGCAATCCCCACTAGCAAGAGGGGGTAGGCAATCACGGTCAACCGGTTAGGAAACTGCAAAGTGGTTTGCAGGATTGGAACTGCTTTTTGGATGCTTTCCCAAGGGAACCAGGTCGAACTGATCAAGAGGATGATGGTCCCCATGATGGTGACCGTGTTGTTAACGAGTGACCGCTTGAAGGTGAAAATCACGTAAACCAGCTGGAGGGCAAACAAGATCCAACAGAAGTAGATCAGGTATTGACGGGTGCTGGTAAACTGTGATGGCGTCAATGCGTTGATTTGCATATCAAATGGTGCCGGCTGGGCAATATGGTTATGGAGGTTGAGCATCAAAAGGGCGCCCCAAACGTTACCGGTCAGGATAACCGTCCCCATGACTGCCTTGGCCGTATCCCAAAGCATTTGGCCCCGCTTAGTTGAAAGGATTAAACCAATGATAAAGAAGGGCACAAGCGTCAGGGTGAAGAAAATGGAACTCAACAGGTGGATCTGAATGATGACCGTCATTAAAGTCATCAGAGAGAGCCAGTGAACTGGGCGGTCATGGTCCGTAATCATCGTAATACCAACCATGATCATGTACGGGGCGAGAGCAGCCCCCCAGGCGTTCATGTTTTGTGCCAGTTCCCACCGGGGAAGCCAGCCAATACACAGGAAGATTAGGCTAACCAACAGGACTATCCGGCGACAAGCATGGACCTTGGTAGCCAGCTGGTACATTCCCACCCCGCCGATGAAGTAGACAAGAAAGCTTGAAATAACCTGGTAGCGAAACCAAGTCCCCAAAATGCCGAGCAAAATGCCGTTAAGGTAGGCAAAGAGGGGGCCGTAAACGGCGTTAATAATTCGGCCACTCTGTTGGAAGGAGTAGTTACTCTGAAAATAACTCCAGTTTCCCTGCTGGATCTGCTTAGCGGCATCGTAGAAGCGGTTAAAGTGGAAAATTGAATCCGTCCCGAGAATTACCCCGTGGGATATAATCTGCGGATACATGATTATGTAAGTCATCACGGCAATCGCTAGGTAGGGCAGGGCCCAGTTGATAACTTTTTTACTCTGTTCTTTCATGATTCATCTCTCAATTTCAAACAATTATTTGTATTATAAGACAAACCCATGTTATAAGGGAGTAAAAATCAAAACGGTTTACCAAAATTAATGTGATTATTCCACTGCGGCATTAAGATCCTGTTGTACAATAGACGGTATATTCGAAGAGAAAGTAGATGAGGTAATGCTAGCAATTTTCCTGTCAGCCGTTTCTGGTGTTTTAATTATTTTAGTAATGGTCGTGGTGGGCTTCGTAATGAATGAACGGGGCTGGTTCAACGAACAGTCGCCCCGCATCATTTCCCGCCTAGTTACCCAGGTTTCTTTACCTTGCTACATGGTTACCACCATCATGCACGATTTTTCTGCCGGACAACTGAAGAACCTTTTACCGGACCTCCGTTACCCGGTGATCTCGATGCTAATCCTGTTTGCCCTTTCCTTCGCGGTCGCCCGGGCGATTGGCATCAAGCGGTCCCACATTGGCCTGTTTTCGTCAATGTTTTTCAACTCCAACACGGTTTTCATTGGTCTGCCAATCAACCTGGCCCTGTTTGGTAATTCTTCAATCCCCTACGTGCTGGTTTACTACATGGCAAACACGACCTTCTTCTGGACCCTGGGGGTGTGGTTGATTCAAAAAGACGGCATGCACGAGGCCAAGATTGATCCCCTGACGGCACTGAAAAAGATCTTTTCACCGCCGCTGTTGGGCTTCATTTTGGGGGTCATCTTGGTAATCCTCCATGTCCACCTGCCGAAGTTCATCATGAGTGACCTTTCATACATTGGGGGGCTAACCATCCCAATGTCGATGATCTTTATTGGTATTGCCATCTCTAACGCCGGGTTGAGCCGGGTAAAGATTTCCCGGGATGCCCTGGGAATTCTTTTAGGACGTTTCCTCTTGGCACCTGCCTTGATGGCACTTTTGGTCTTGCCGAGTTCAATGTCGCCACTGATGAAGCAGGTCTTTATCCTCCAAGCGGCGATGCCGGTAATGACGAACGCACCGGTTGTTTCCAAGCTGTACCATGCCGACTCTAGTTACGCCGCAATTATGGTCACGGAAACGACCGTCCTCAGTGTGATTGTCATTCCAATCCTGATGGTAATCATCAAGACCTTCTTATAGGAAATATTTGATAATTTCCCGGGAAATACGCTATCATTAAATTGTAAAAGGGAGAGCGAGAAAGAATTATGGTAGACTTAGTAATCGTGCGTCACGGGCAGAGTCAGGCAAACCATGACAACATCTTCACTGGTTGGACGGATGTCCCGTTAACTGACAAGGGAATTGCCCAGGGAATTGCGGTTGGCAAGGCCTTGAAGGTAACTGGCATTCAGTTTAGCGATGCTAATACCTCCTACATGTCCCGGGCAATTGTCACGACAAACATTATTCTGGATGAAATCGACCAACTTTATATTCCGGTTCACAAGACCTGGCGGTTGAACGAACGGCATTACGGCGCCCTTTCAGGCCGTAATAAGGCCGTCGTTAAGGAAAAAGTCGGGGCCGACCAGCTTCACCGTTGGCGGCGGGGGTACAGTGAAGTACCGCCAAAGTTGACGACCCGTCAGCACGACCGGCGTTATGACCGGCTTGGCATTAAGATGCCCCTTAGTGAGAGCCTGGCAATGACCCAGAAGCGTCTGTTGCCGTTTTGGGAAGACCAGGTAGCACCCCGGTTGCTTGACGGTAAGAATCAGCTGATTGTTGCCCACGGCAGCTCGCTCCGGGCCCTGATTAAGTACCTCGATCAAATTCCGGACGACCAGATTGACAAGGTGGAAGTACCAAACGGTAAGCCGATTTGGTATAAGTTCGATAACCACCTCCGCATCGTTAACAAGACATTTATTACTATGGATGGTGAATAAGATGGCAATTCATGAACTTGAAAATAACCCGGATCTTAAGGGCCAAGTGCGGTTGATTGATAACGTTACCTATGCGGCAATTGACGGGCGGCCCCTTAAGATGGCAATCCTGGAACCGTGGACCCAGCGTTTTCCGCTGAAGTATAGCCCATTGCCGCGGCCATTAATTGTCTTTGTTCAGGGAAGTTCCTGGCGTGTGGGCAAGATGGGGGAGCAGATTCCCCAGTTAATTCAGTTTGTTAAGGCTGGCTATGTGGTCGCCACAGTCCAACACCGTAACACCCTGGATGGCTATCCGTTCCCGGCATTTCTCCAGGACGTTAAGACCGCAATTCGCTACCTCCGGCGACACGCTATTAAGTATGCAATTGATCCCGAGAAGGTGGCTATTTGGGGGACGTCATCCGGAGCCAATGCGGCCATGCTGGTGGCACTGACCGAAGATGACCCCCGGTATGCCGGCCACCTCTATTTGACCGAGTCCGACCGTGTCAACGCGGTTGTCAGTTGCTTTGCCCCGATGGATATCAAGGATACCTTTGAGTACACGGCGGCGGTACCGGGCAGTGAATTATTGAAGTTCTGCCTGCTTGGGATGGACACGAAGAAGTGGTCAGAAAAGGAAAAGGAGATGAGTCCCCTGTACCAGGTAAAACCTGGCCAGGACTACCCACCATTCCTCTTACTTCACGGTGACGCCGATAAGGTTGTTCCTTACCACCAGATGGAGGACATGTACCACAAGCTGACCGATGAAGGCTATGATGTTGAAGCCTACCGGGTAAAGGGCGCTAACCACGAAAAGGACTTTTGGAGCGCAAAAGTTTATCAGGTCGTCCAGAAATTCCTCGACCAGCAACTTAAGAATTAAAAATAAAGGACCCTTAGCGGTGTGTCGTCAGTTGACACGGTGCTAAGGGTCCTTTTAATTATTCATCTTTTACATACTGGAGAATATCACCGGGCCGGCAATCCAGAACCTGGCAAATCTTTTCGAGAGTAGCAAAGCGAATCCCGCGGGCCTTACCAGTCTTAAGAATTGACAGGTTTGCTGGTGTGATGCCAATTCGCTTAGCAAGCTCCTTAGAGGTAATCCCCCTTTGGCCCATCACCAGTCCTAAAGTTACCTTAATCATTGACTCACCACCTAAATAATGTTGTCGGCGTCTTGCTGGAGCGCGATTCCCCGCTTGAAGATCAAGTAAATAATTAGCAGAAAAACAATAAATCCAATGCCGTCACTAAAGTTGTCTTCTGTCATTACAATGAAGCTGACAAATGGTTTAACTTGAACCAGGCGTAGCCAGATGGTGGTGATACCACTAATGATTAACCCAGCGATTTCCAGCCACAAAAGTTGCTGTAATGCCTGACAGTTAGCTGCAATAAAGTAGTGGCCCCGGTTAAGATTGTCCAATAAACGGTGAGTTGCTAGTAATCCAGCGAAGGCAAGAGCAGCGACGATTACTGCTACTAGTCCCTGAATGACGAGGTTAATGGTTAGGTGGCCGCCAAGAAACGTACGGGGTGAAACTAGGCAACAAATTCCGGCAATCACGGTTGCAAAGGCGGTAAAGAAGGTGGCAACGATACCGAGGTCAATGGCTACCTGGGCTAATCCTAAAACGAACTTGATTAACTTTTCTCTCATCATCAGTCACTCCTCCAGTGATTCTTATTTACAAAATTATTGTAAAGCAATAATTAAATATCGTCAAACAATAATTGAAGTGGACCAAATAAAAAGAGCCAGCACTTAATGCCGACTCAGTAAGTGATTTATTTGGCTAATTATGATATTAGGCAAGGGTGCCCATTGGATCCCATGGCTTGAGGACGATTGGCTCCTGGGCCTGTTCTTTCAGCAGCTTTTCTGACAGGTACTTCTTGTTAATAACAATTTGGAAGCAGTATTGATCCATCCAGTCGTCACTCATAACGAAGTAGCCCTTGTGACCAACCTTGTTTCCCCAGGAGTTTTCGACCTTCCACTTGGTTGGCTGGCCATCAACCAGGTCAACTCCGGTTAATACCATGGCGTGATCCATCATGCTTTGACCGTAGTCCAGCATTTGGGCCTTAGTCATGTCCAGGTCAACGTCAAAAAGTTCGTTGTAACGGTATGTGTTGAGGGCCATAATCCCGAGCTTGGTTTCAGAATACTTGACCACATCGGATCCAAACCAGACGCTTTCGCCGCCCTTCAGTTGGTCAATGGCGAGTTGCTTGAATTCATCCATCGGCAGGTTAAGGTGCTTGATTTGCCGGCCACCAACGACATTACCGAGCATATCAATTGTGTAGGTCTTGTGGTATTCCTTGTCAGCGGTTGGGGCCTGGATAATGGAGACGTAATCTTCCAGGTTCCAGCCAACGTACTTCTTGAAGAATTCTTGAGGGGTCAAGTTGGCGTCCCGGTGGTATTCGTTATCTTTCTTAGTCCGATATTCAAAGTCAAAGTGAGTAGCGGGTTCACCAAAAGCGTAGGCGAGGATCCGGTAGACTTCGTTGAGCATCTTTTGCCGGGCAGTGTTTAGTTCGTCATCGCTAGCATTATCTTCGTTGACCATCTTACGCAGGATAACGGCGTCGTGCCGGAGCTTGTTGTTCAGCACTTCATTGATGCCCCGAGAGTTGTTAGAGTTGAATGATTCAGGCATGGCCGTTTTCGGAACCACCCCGTACTTTTCAATGAGGGCGCACAGCATGTCCCATTGGCCACCATCACTTTGCGGTGTGGCCATTAACCAGGCCACCTTCCGGCTGTCGGCATCCTTCTTGGCGGTCTTTAAAACATTTTCGTAGAAGTAGTTGGCTTTTTCAAACTTGTCCCAGAAGAACTGGTAGGACTGCGAAAGCTCAAAGTTGTCGGGGAGGTTGAACTTTTGCTGCATGTCGTGCCGCATGGTATTTAGGGCAGCAAACATCCAGCAACGACCGGACTGCTTTTGGTCGGCAACGTTCCCGGTCTTAAGATCGATTGAGAAGTGGGGGTCGTTGTCCTTGATTGAGTGCCAATCAAAGCTGGCATTCCGAACCCCGTTCTTGGTAACGGCGCGTTCTAAAACTTGACTGTCACGTCGGTTGTCGTAGTCGGCGCGGAAGTTGGCAATATCATCGTTAGAAATAGCAAAACTCATTTAATGAGCCTCCTTTAAATTGTTACTACCTATTATAAAACAAAAGCCAGCACAACATAATAAAACGACGGCCCAATCTGTGAACTACTCGGCCATTAATGACCGCGCTTCTGGGAACACGGAGTAGTATTTAGGATATTATACCTGTATTCAAGCTACCTAACTTACAGAACTCCACTCTATTACCATGGCTAGTCCCTAACCAATAGCTTTTAATCCTTGATGCAAGATATTAACTGCCGCATTAATATCGCGATCGTGATGGGTACCACAGCTTGGGCACGTCCATTCACGAATGTTAAGGGGCTTAGGGCCACTATGATAGCCACAATGACTACAAATTTGACTGGTATAGTTTGGCTTAACCACCACTAAACGTCTACCATACCAGGCACATTTATATGCCAACATGGTCTGGAACTGATACCAACTGGCATTTGCAATCGCTTTAGCTAGGCAATGATTTTTCTGAAGGTTTTTGGTTTTCAAATCTTCAATGACGATTACGTCGTATTGCTTAACCAAGGTCGTTGTTAATTTATGCAAATAATCTTTGCGCTGGTTCGCCACCTTGGCTTGGTAACGGGCCTTTTGTTGCTGTGCTCGTTGCCAGTTTTGGTAATCACTTAGTTCTTTCTTAATGGTTTTGTGGTTATGGTTCCATTGACAGACGGCAACCGTCGCCTGATGTTTCCGCTTGGCATACCTACTTTGCCACTTAGCTGCTTGCTTTTCTGCCCATTTAGCATTAAAAGTTCCGTACTTAATCCCATCAGAACTAATGGCTAGATTAGTGATGCCAACATCAACTCCAACTGCTTTTTCCGCCTTTCTTAAGTGTTTGGGAGCCTCAACCGCCACTTGTAATGACAGATAGTAGCGGCCAGTGGGCTCAAAGCAAACCGTATAGCACCTGATTTTGCTATTAGCTAACCAGGTTGTTTTACTGGTCCGAATGCTGCCCAACTTAGGCAACTTAACCCGCCGTTTAGCAAGTACCCGACAAACTGACCGCCCCGTATAAGCTTGCCGAATAGCTCGACGCGATTTAAAACGTGGGTAACCGCCCCGATGTTTAAATAGCATCTTAAAGGCTTGGGCGAGGTTGTGATTAACCACTAGAAAATTAGTTGAGTCACTAGCCCTAAGAAATGGGTATTCCTGTTTGAGTCTCTTCAGTAGATAATTCATCCCGTATTCATTGACAAAGTGACTACTAGGATTATTTTGATACCGCTCCTTGGCCATTGCCAACATTTGGTTCCAAACGAAGCGGTCGTTACCAAACATCTGCCACAATTGTTCCCTTTGCTGGGCATTGGGATATAGGCGAAGTTTGATCCCCTTTATAACTTGCGCCATTTTCACCACAATCTTTCATCATTGGCTAGTTAACAAAGCTAATTAATAGCTGAACACTTCTCTCTGTTAAGTACATTATATCACATCCTAAAACATATGTTCGATTAAAAGGTTAAAAAATAGGCAAGGGGGCTGTGACATAAGTCCCAAATAATTAATGGAGTTAGATGAAATTTTCGGATTTCATTTAACTCCATTTTCCTTTAAAATATTAGTAAAAGAAAGAGGCTGGGAATTAACTATTAATTCTTGGTTCTCTAACAGTAAAATCCGGACTATAATTTTTGATCGATTCAAAAATCATAGTCCGGATTTTAAATTACCTGAAATGTCAAATTAAGTTAGAAAGAAACTAACTGTGCATCTGTGATATTCTCCATGAATACCTCAATGGGTGTGCGGTAGTGCAGTGACTTCCGTGGAATATTGTTCCGGTATGACATTAGCTGAGTAACTAATTCATCCGGGAGATTACGGAAGTCTTTCTTTTTACTCAGACCATCACGCCGAAGAATACCGTTGGTGTTTTCGTTTAGCCCTCGCTGATTAGGCGCACCGACTTCCGCAAAATATGTCTGAATATCGTGCTTATTGGCAATCTCACGCCAGCCCGCGAATTCCTTACCGTTGTCAAAGGTGATGGACTTAAAAAGATGACGAGGCTGTTTTGATAGCCATTGGTCCAAATAATAGTTCACACTCTCGGCCGTTTTGTGATGGACATTCAAAACAATCTCAACTTTTGAAATCCGTTCTACTAGGGTCATCACAGCACCATGGTGAGCTTTCCCTTGAACCGTATCAGCTTCTAAATGACCAAATTCATGTTGGTAATGTGGAAAATCGCGGTAACGTTGGTAAATACTGCGACCAAGATGGCCAGCTTTCCCACGCCGTTCAACGTAGCCATTTGGGTGACGGTTACCTTTCATTGGTAACTGCTTAACATCAAAGCCATATTGACCACGAGCAAACATGCGATAAAGCGTCCGCATACTACAACTGATTTTCTTCTCTGACCGACCAATAATGGTATCTGGCGTCCAACCTTGACTAACTTGCTTGGTAATGTAACTTACTTCATCATCAGGTAACGTCATTGGTTTACGACCACAACGGCGCTTATTCCGTTGGTACTGCTTTAAATACTGCGTAATTGTCTTGCCCGTATCCAAGTAACGATAAACTCGATAAATTGTTTCAGCACTACGCTTTAGTGATTTAGCAACTCGATAAGCTCGAGTGTCTTGACGATAAAATTCAGCTATGAGAGTTAATTCACGTGTGGTAAGATGTTTGTAGGTCATTTGTGATTGCCTTTCTTTTGATTAGGGATACTCAAAAGTCTATCACAAATGGTTTTTTTGTTTTTCTAACTTAATTTTACAAACCGGGTTATTTATAAAATTAGTCGCCAATCGACTAATTGATTGACCAAATTTCGTTAGATTTAATGCCATCAAGGCTAGCCCAATGTCATTTTCCACAGCCCGTTGTCCGCGTAGATGAGTTCGGCGTATGCCAAAATCCCTCTTCATGTGACCAAAGACTGGCTCAACGTCGAACTTTCGTCGACGATAAATTGCCTTGCCTTCGTCACTTGAGAGGGTTGCTTTTACTTTAGCCTTGTAATAATTCCACGTTGGGTTAACCTGCATATAGCGTTGCCGACCACTTGGTGTTTTTGCCAACTCATCCAATTGTTCTGACAGTTGGTGCTTATCCGCTCGGTAGAGTTTGAAATCACGTTCGAAACCATATTTATCGGTTCGCCTACTATACCGATAAAAGCTAAAGCGAACTCCTAAATGATCGATGTAGTAATCATCTTCGGCATTATACTGCCAATTTTGTGATTTAGTTGGATCGTTTTTAAATTTATGTTTCTGTTCCTTTTGATAAGTTGTGTATGGAATAACAGGCTGCTTTTCAAACTGATCAAGAATCATTGTGTAATTGTACTCACTACCATAACCGGCATCGGCAACGATATGCTTAAAGAAATCTAAAGCATGAAACTGGGTAAGGAATGGCACTAAGGTCCTGGTGTCAGTTGGATTTGAAAAGAGCCCGTAATCAAGGACAAATTGCTTATGTGTAGCGATTTGCAGGTTATAGCCGGGCTTTAACTCCCGATTCATCATCGGATCTTCCTTCATACACATAAAAGTCGCATCATGATCAGTCTTGGAATAGCTATTACGACCTTGGAAGATATCTTCGGCACGTTCATACTTTTTGGCACGCGGAATTAGGTCGTTGCTTAATTGATGGCGAAGTTTTTTTAGAAAACGACGGCGCCGTTTTCTAACTGAACCACCTTTGATGATTTTTGGTTCTTGCTTAATCTCTTCATCTAACTTAGTGATTTTCTCCGCAAGTTCTTGTTCCATTACTTCCATGCCTTCGGCAGAAGTAACCAGCTCGGGTGCCATTTCTTGCACCACTTGTTTTTCTACTAGTTCCTCATAAAGCTTACTCGTCTTTTCTCTTAACTTAGCGTGATACTTTTCAACTGCCCGTCGCCAAGTAAATGAATATTTATTGGCATCGGCTTCTACCTTGGTCCCATCGATAAAAACTGCATCATTTTGAATTAGTCCGTGATCTTTCAAAGCCATGGTAAAGTAAACAAAGGCATGTTTAATTAGCTTACTAGCGTGCTGACTGCGTCGAAAGTTATTAATGGTATGGTAGCTATAAGCATAATCATGAGCTAACCAACGCATTGGCAGGTTCTCATCCAACATCATTTCAATCTTTCTTCCAGAATAAGTTTGACGTGCGTAGGCAAACAAGAGAATCTTAAGCATAATTGCTGGATGCGATGAAGGGCGGCCGGTAGCCGCTCCTGAATCTTCTAATAGCACATTTTGTGGAATCGAGTCGACAAAATCACTAATTAGCCGCGCAATATGATTTTGTGGTAAATCATAGTTATAGCTTAGTACGAATTCGGTTTGTCCTATGGTATAATTTTGATACATGAAAATCGCTCCTTTGGGTTGTTTTGTGGTAATTACATCATATCAGGAACGATTTCCTGTGTACATAAAAACCGGATGATGAATTGTTCAAAAAATTCATCATCCGGTTTTTGCTTTGGACTAGGAGTTTTTTCCCAGCCTCTTTTTAGTTATGTCTGATTTTAGTAGTTGAACAGGTCGGTGGACAGGTAACGATCGCCGCCGTCTGGGGAGACGGTGATGACCTTCTTGCCCTTGCCCAGCTTCTTGGCTAATTCGATAGCACCTTTAATATTGGCACCAGCGGAAATCCCAACCAGGATTCCTTCCTTGTGGGCCACTTCACGTGCCGTGGCGATGGCATCGTCGCTGCTTACCTCAACAATTCCGTCATAAACGTCCTTGTCGAGCACCTTTGGGATGAAGCCAGCACTGATTCCTTGGATCTTGTGCTTGCCACCGTGGCCTTCCTTAAGAAGTGGTGATTCGGCTGGTTCCAGAGCGTAAACCTTGGTAGCAGGGTTAGCCTTCTTGAGGGCGTGGCCGATTCCGGTCAGGGTACCACCAGTACCAACCCCGGCAACAAAGGCGTCCGGCAGGTTATCCTTACCAAAGGCATCGATGATCTCAGCGCCAGTAGTTGCTTCATGAATAGCCGGGTTAGCAGGGTTCTCGAACTGCATTGGCATGAAGTAGCCCTTCTCCTTGACGAGTTCTTCGGCCTTGGCGATGGAGCCCTTCATTCCGTCAGCACCAGGGGTGAGGATCAGTTCAGCACCGTAGCCCTGCATCAGCTTACGACGTTCCACACTCATGGTTTCCGGCATGGTGATTACCAGGTGGTAACCCTTAGCGGCAGCGACCATTGCCAGACCAACTCCAGTGTTACCAGAGGTTGGTTCCACGATGGTACCGCCGGCAGTCAGCTTGCCCTCTTTTTCTGCCCGTTCGATCATTGCCAGGGCGATCCGGTCCTTGATGGAGCCAGCGGGGTTGAAGAATTCCAACTTAACGTAGACATCAGCAGCGTCTTCAGGAACGACGCGGTTTAACTTAACGATGGGGGTATTACCGATCAGGTCGGTGATTGAGTTAACGATCTTAGTCATAATTAATTACTCCTTTACTAATTTCTTGTTTTGCATGCTGTGGACAACGGTTTGAAGCCAGTTATCAAAATAGATGTGCTGGGCCGGTTGCCACTTGAACTGTGGTCCCTTCATATGAATGGGGTCGAGGAAGTAGTTTTGCGGCTTGGCGTACTCCCGGTCCGGGTAGGCGTTCTTCTCACGCCGGTACTCCTTCAGCAGGGCTTCCCGCTCGTATTCCAGGTGGGCGAACAGGAAGGACTGCTGGTACTTAGGCGCCCGGAAGGAGAAGAGGTCATCATCGATGGTGGTGGCCTCGAGGATCAGGTCGGGATGGACACTGATCTGCTGGTGATCTAGCTCCGCGTAACGCGCGTGGGGTGCCAGGAAGCCATCCGGCAGCCCCGTCAGCAGCGGCCCCTGGTTGACAATGTGGTTAGGGAAGATCCCAAACAGTTTCTCCGGTAACCGGTGCTTCTCGATCCCGTATAAGTAGTTGGCGGCGGCCATTGCTCCCCAGCAGATGTAGAGCTGCGGGATATTGAATTTTACCAGCTGGTCGATCAACTGGTGGATCTCGTCAATGTAGGTAACCTCGTTAAAGTCGAGTTGTTCGATTGGTGCCCCGGTAATGATGAAGGCATCAAACTCGTTGACCCGGGCAAGGTCCAGGGGTTGAGCAATCTGTTGAACCAAGTCAGGAACCGTCCGGTCACGGTAATGGGTTTGCGGGTACAGGAAGGTCAACTCCACTGGGTAGGCAGTGTGGGCAAAGACGTTCGTGAACCTTTTCTGGGTATCAACCTTATCGTGCATCAGGTTGAGAATCCCAATCTTAATCTGGGGAGTGGCCATTATTTATCACCTCAATTCGTTGTTATTTGGGCACTAAAAAACTGTTGTTAATCAAAAAGTGAATAAGCCAAAGAACCCCAGTTGGGCTGGGGCGGGCACAGGATGATTAACAACAGCAGCTAGTGGACCACGGATGAATTGAATTTGTAATTTTTAACATTGGGACCACTCCTTTTTTACTTGATACTTATTTATTGTTAGCAATATTCTAACCTGGTTAGCATGGGAAGTCAATCAATATCTATTTGTGATCTGAAACTTGAAAGCCCTGAATTGCAATGAAATCATTGTGGTTCAGGGCTTTTGGACGAAAAAAATAAAAAACGCAAGAACTCTTACGCTATACTTTAAGTGTCAAAATCAAAGTAGAAAAGAGTCTTGCGCTATGCAAATTATAAACCATTTCAGTACTGAAAACGATTCTCAAAACATTATTTCTCACTTCTTAAGCCTAATTGGTCTAGCTAAGCTAACTCACAGGGTGAATTTTAAGCGTCACTCATTATGTTCATTGAAAATGATCGTAGCTTGGTTAATGACAGCTCATTTTGAGCGTCTTTCGATCAATCGTGCTCATCCAGATTGCCATTTTACCCCAAGAACGGCACGGAATGTTTTGAATGATGGCCGTATTAACTGGCAGAAATTAGTCTGTTTAGTAGCGATTCAATTAATTCGCATCTTAACCCCGTTTATTGATGGTCGACGTCGTTTGGCATTAGTGCTTGATGATACTCTGTTAGCACGTCGTTGGTCCCAAAAGACTGAATTATTAGCCAAGACCTATGACCACGATAAGCACGAGTATGTAAATGGTTACCGTGGCTTAACTCTCGGTTGGAGTGATGGTAATACTTTTTTGCCTATTAATTTTGCTTTAATGTCAACTCACCAGCCTGCTAATCTGATTGGATGCTTAGCGCAGATTACTGACCAACGTCAAATTGCCGGTCAAAGAAGGGCTCAAGCTCAACGCCCAATGAACCAAGTGGCTCTAGAATTGATTAGACAAGCGCAAACACTAGGCGTGTCAGCTAAATACGTCCTTTTTGATTCTTGGTACAGTTCGCCGAAGATGTTTTGGCAACTCGCTCAGCTTCAGCTTTTTGGTGTGGGTATGCTCAAACGCAGCGCAAAAGTCTATTATCGATATCGTGGTCGTCACTATAGCATTAAGGGTCTTTATCAACGTTTAGCAGCTTCTAAAATGAATTGTCGGCATCACTATCTTTACAGCAGTGTCATTCAAGCCCAATATCATGGCCATCAGTTTCCGCTAAAAGTGGTTTTTGTATCCAAAAAGGGGCACCGTCAGGACTACCTAGTTTTAGCGACCACTAACTTAGCTATGCGGCCAGAAGAAATCATTCAATTGTACGGACGCCGCTGGCAAATTGAGACCTATTTCAAAGCTGCTAAGCAGTATTTAGCTCTTAATCGATCACAAATTCAAAGTTACGACGGTCAATGTGGTTATATTGCCGTCACCATGATTACTTATGACTTATTGGCTTGGCAAGAACGACTTAATACTGATGATCGCACAATTGGTGGACTCTTTTACATTATGAATCAAGCACTGCCAGATATTCGTTTTATGGACGCATTGGTCTACTTATTTCATGAACTGGGTCGAGCTGAGCTCAGCCTAACTGATCACATTGATGACATCATTAATCGATTCATAGCTCAGTTGCCAATAACGATCCAAAAAGCATTGAATACTGGCATCTAAAAGTCTAATTTAGGCTGAGAAAAGCCGAAGCTGACGCAGCTCCGGCTAGTTTTCGTGCTTTCAAGTTTCAGATACAAAAACATTGGAACCTGATTATAACATGAATCAACTTAGTTTGAACATACCTACTGCTTATGAACCTGAGTTAAATCATCCAGCACGTTATATTAATCGGCTGGTTGAAAGCTTAGCGCTGCGGCGACCCAATATTATGGGTCGACCAAGAGAGTATGATCCACGAATGCTGTTAAAGTTAGTTTTACTGGCTTACAGCTATGGCATCATTTCCTCTAGGAAAATTGAACGCTTTGCTCGTGAAAACATTGTTGCGATGTGGTTGACTCAAGAACAGCGTCCAACCTACCGCACCATTGCTCGCTTCATTGTCTCCCAAGAATTGGAAGATATGATTCAGAGTAGTTTCAAGGAATTTCATGACTATTTAAAGGCTCAGGGAATGATCGATGAGGCTTCATTCATTGATGGCACTAAGATTTTAGCTAACGCAAATAAGTTTTCCTTTGTTTGGAAGAAACGCACCATTAAGTATCGCGAATTAAACGTTGAAAAGGCTCAAAAACTAATTCGTGAAATTAAGCAAGCAGAAGTTAAGATTGATGTTGATGAAGATAGCTTTGACATTGATCAACTTGATACGATTATTGCCTTACTTGAACAACGGATTGAAGAGTTAAACCAACGGGTGGCCGAAACCGCAAAGGTTTCGCCCAATCCGGTCAAGCAGGAACGACGTCATGCCAAAAAGTATCTCCATGCTTTAGACCATTGTCGTCAAAAGCATCTTGAATACCAAGCCCAATCGCAGATTGCTGGCCAACGTAATAGCTATTCCAAAACCGATCATGACGCTACTTTTATGCGTTTAAAGGAAGATCCGATGCGTAATGGTCAAACAAAGCCAGCGTATAATCTTCAAATTATGACTAGCTCACAGTACGTGCTGGGTTATGAACTCATGCAGAACCCAACCGATACTAGAACCTTAATCCCATTCTTATCTCATCTCGCCCAGAACGAAGTTTTGGGGCGAGAAATTGTTGCCGATGCTGGTTACGGATCAGAACGCAATTATAAGTATATCGAAGATGAGCTATTTGATTGTACAGCTTTAATTCCTTACAGCACCATGATTAAAGAGAATAGCCGTAAGTGGCGTTCTGATGATCGAAAAGTAATGAACTGGGAATATCATGAGGCTGATGACTTTTATGTAAACCCACAGGGCGTCCGATTCAACTTTAAACGATACGCATACCGAAATGATAAATACAAATTCCGTCGTGATTTCAAAGTATATCAAGCAGAGAAGTATGATGAGAATCATCAAATTATTTCTCAGGCATTAACACCACATGGGAACACTAAGTACCTTGTGGTGAACCCACAGTGGGAATATTTTAAGTCGAAAGCTCGCGAGTCGCTTTCAAATTCCAACACTTACTCCCGTCGTAAGTACGATGTAGAGACTGTTTTTGGTAACTTGAAGGCTTATTTGGGTTTTAAAAGATTCACAGTACGTGGTCTTAAGAAAGCCAAAAGACAAATTGGGATTGCTTTAATGGCATTAAACATGAAGAAAATGGCCGGAAGGCCGCTCATTTTCTCAAAATATTCAGATAATCAAAAAGCTCCATTCAGAATTTTTGTTAAATTCCGAATGGAGCTTCTGATTCAGAGGCTTTTGTCACAACCCCTTTGCCCGTTTTCAAAAAAGCGCCACGCGTTAGGAAGACCTAATCGCGAGGCGCATTTAAATTAGTTGTTAGCGGGCATGTAAAATCTTCGGGCCGTTCTGTGTACCAACAATCACGTCGTTGACCCGGTTCAAGAAGAGACCGCTCTCAACGACGCCCACCATGTGGATCAGCTCATCGGCAAGTTGGGCCGGATGGTCAATTTTGCCCAGGTGGAGGTCAATGATGTAGTTCTTTTCGTCAGTCAAGAACTTGTTGCTGCCGTCCATCCGCCAGCTCGGCTTGTAGCCCTTCTTTTCCAGACGGTTGAAGACTAGCTGGGCACCGAACGGGATTACCTCAATTGGTAGCGGGAATTTCCCTAGCTGGTGGACCAACTTGCTTTCGTCGACAATCCAGATGATCTTGTCGGAAGCATTGGCAACGATCTTTTCCCAGAGGAGGGCACCGCCACCACCCTTGATTCCTTGGAAGTCGTCGCTAACTTCATCGGCCCCGTCAATACAGAGGTCGATATGGTCAACGTCGTCAATGTCCTTAATGGTGATTCCCAGATCCTTGGCCTGCTTGGCGGTCCGGCTGGAGGTCGTGACCCCGGTAATGCCGGTTAATTCCCCGGCTTGGACCCGCTTGCCAAGTTCGTCAACCATGTAACGGACGGTTGACCCGGTCCCTAGGCCGACAATCATTCCTGACTTAATGTAGTTAACCGATTCCTGGCCGGTTTGGGCCTTTAATTCGTCTTGATTCATTTTCGTAAATCCTCCTAAATTGTGCGGTCATCCGGTGATAATAGCTTTTGGTATTCGGGATGACGACGAAACTCCGCCTTTGCAAAGGGACACATTAGTTTTACCGTTAACTGGTGCTCACTTGCGTAGTCCACGAAATGGCGCACGAGCTCGTTGGCAATCCCCTGTCCACGAAAGTCGGGGTGGACAAAGACCCGTTCGACCACGACCCGGTCGTCAGCAACGGCTGGAAAGCTCAGTTCACCAATCAGGGGGTGAAACTGGTCCTTGGCGATGAGTTTATTTCCATCAACAACAAATTCCATCACTATCACATCCATTCAAATTTAATTTTCAATAAAGTCAGGCGAAAAGTCAAGCTAACCAATACCATTGGCAACCAATCTATCCTATAATATTACAATAGTGATTTATTAATGAGGTGAAATAACTGTGAAACGCGGATTTAAAATCGTGTCGACAAAGGCCGGTAATGGTTTATCCCTCCCTAAGCGGCAGACTGCAAAGGCAGCTGGTTATGACTTTGCTGCTTCCGAGGACTTTACCCTCCCTTCAATCTGGAAGGGGCACTTTTTAAAGGTTCTCTGGGCGCTTTTTAAGCAAGAGAAGGTCACCAACGAGGATTTTCAAAGTGCGGACGCTTGTTTAAAACCGTATTTAGTACCTACAGGGGTCAAAGCCTACATGCAGGATAATGAATTCCTCCTGTTGGCCAACCGCTCGAGTGGCCCTTTAAAACGGCGGCTGATTTTACCCAACGGGATTGGAATCGTCGACGCGGATTATTATGATAACGACAGTAACGAGGGGGAAATTTTCTTTCAGCTGATTAATTTTGGCCTGCGCGACTACCATATCAAGAAGGGCGAACGGATTGGCCAGGGAATCTTTATGCCATTCCTCTTGGCCGATGGTGAGACGGCACCACACGCTCAACGGACCGGTGGATTTGGCTCAACTAAAAAGTAAGGAGGAGAGAAATTGACAAAGGTAAGGACACAGTACGTTTGTCAAAACTGCGGGTACAGTTCCCCCCGCTATCTAGGCCGGTGCCCCAACTGTGGTCAATGGAATTCTTTAGTTGAGGAACAGGTTCAAACAAAATCGCCGACTAATAAGGCGCGGCCGACAACCACCTTAACCGGCCTCGTTGCCAAGCCACAAAAGATTAATGAGATTAACAGCAAGGAAACACCGCGGGTCAAGACCAAGTTAAACGAACTTAACCGGGTCTTAGGGGGCGGAATTGTCCCTGGCTCGTTAATCCTGATTGGTGGGGATCCGGGAATAGGAAAGTCGACCCTATTACTGCAGGTGTCTGGCCAGCTCAGTGATGAGGGGCACCGGGTTCTCTATGTTTCCGGAGAGGAAAGTGGTACGCAGATCAAAATGCGGGCAGAACGTCTTGGGGTTGCTGGAGATGAGTTCTATGTTTATCCGGAGACGAACATGGACAGCATTAAGGACACTATCCGTGAGATTAAGCCGTCCTACGTGGTTATCGATTCTGTCCAGACCATGCAGGCAACGGATGTGACGTCAGCTATCGGGAGTGTCTCCCAGATTCGGGAGGTTACCGCCCAGTTGATGCAGATTGCCAAGAGTAATAACATCACAATCTTTGTGGTTGGTCATGTTACCAAAGGGGGCGCCCTGGCTGGGCCGAAAATTCTGGAACACATGGTAGACACGGTTCTCTACTTTGAAGGGGACCTCCACCATACCTACCGGATCTTGCGGTCAGTTAAGAATCGATTCGGCTCGACAAATGAACTGGGAATCTTTGAAATGCATACCAACGGACTGACAGAGGTCAAAAATCCTTCCGAGATTTTTCTGGAGGAGCGCCTGGCCGATGCCACTGGATCGGCCGTGGTGGTTTCTTTAGAGGGAACCCGGCCAATCCTGGTCGAAATTCAGGCCCTAGTGACGCCAACGGTTTATGGAAATGCCCAGCGAACTGCTACCGGTTTGAGTAGGAACAGGGTATCATTAATAATGGCCGTTTTGGAAAAGCGCGCCAACCTGATGCTGCAAAACCAGGATGCTTACCTAAAGGCTGCTGGTGGGGTTAAGCTGGACGAGCCGGCAATTGACTTAGCAATTGCCGTTAGTATCGCCTCAAGTTACCGTGACAAGGGAACCCGGCCGGCAGATGCCTTTGTTGGCGAAGTCGGCTTGACCGGTGAAATCCGGCGGGTTAACCGAATCGAACAACGGGTTGCCGAGGCGCAAAAGCTCGGCTTTCAACGGATTTTTGTCCCGAAGAATAATCTGAAGGGGTGGGCCCCGCCTTCAGGAATTGAGGTCATCGGTGTTGGGACCCTGCGCGAGGCCTTGCGGATGGCCCTCGGCTAGAAAAAAGCAAAGGAGGAATGCTAATGCTTAAACGAATTATTCGTTTACTCTATATTTTAGTAGGGGCTGCAGTGGGCTTTTATTACCTACCGACACTGTGGGACTTGTTTAAGCTGCACATCTATAATCCACTGTTGGTATTCTTAGATGTTTTAATTGGTGCAATTATTTTCTGGTTATTATCTTTAGCACTTATGAAACCAACGGTCAGCGTTATTCACCGGGTTGAACAAGACTTGACAAGCAAGAGTCCCCTATATATTTTCTTTGGTGCCCTATTGACAATCCTAGGTTTAGTCATCGCGGTCTTGGTATCGATCCCTTTGTGGCGGACTAAGATTCCGGTGGTTAATAATATCCTGCCAATCTTATTAATGGTCGTTTTCAGTTACTATGGCTTTAAGATCGGGACCACCCGCCTGGATGACTGGAAGGATCTTACTTTGGTCAAGCGGGGCAAGGACAGTAAAAATGAGGTTCTGGAGCGTCAGGATGATAACTACCACCACTATAAAATCCTGGATACTAATATCCTGATTGATGGACGAATCTATGACCTCGTCAAGACCGGCTTTCTGGAAGGAACCTTGCTAGTTCCTAATTTTGTGCTCTATGAGTTACAATACATCGCAGATTCGGGTGAGAGCATCAAGCGGGTTCGGGGCCGGCGGGGCCTAGACATCCTTAATAAGTTACGGAGTGAAAAGATCGTCCCAATTGAGATGTATGATGGTGATTTTGAGGATATCCCAGAGGTCGATAGTAAGCTGATTGCTCTTGCCAAGAAGGTGGACGGGGTAATTGTGACGAATGACTATAACCTCAATAAAGTTATCCAGTTCCAAAACGTAGATGTTTTAAACATCAATAACCTGGCCAAGTCATTGCGGCCACGAGTTATTCCTGGCGAAACCTTGAAAGTGGTTGTCATCAAGAAGGGGACCGAGCGCCAGCAGGGGGTTGCCTACCTTGATGACGGCACAATGGTGGTTGTCGAAGACGGTCGCTTCTTTATGAACAAGCCGATTGAAGTCGAAGTTACCAGTGCCTTACAGACTGATGCTGGTCGGATGATTTTTGCCCGGCCCCTCCATTCGCAGCGGGGAATTGATGAACAACACGACAGTGGTTTGCCTTCAAAAGAAAACTCTAAAGATAAAACTGAGCCCAAGAAAGGCAAGGGACACAAGTAAATACAAATGGAAAGGGCCCCGGGTGTTTTGAAGATTCAAGATGCCCGGGGCCCGATGGTTTAAACAAAAAAAGAGATAGCTTGGGAATGCTATCTCGTTAGGGAGTATATGATAACCTTGGGGGAGATTATCATAAGTAATTATTTTTTCGTTACTATTGGGAGGAGTAATTGAAAAATAATAGGTTTCATTGATGTAAAAAGCTTTTAACTTTCTACGCTTTTTATACTAACAATAGAATGTGAAGAAAGTATGACCAAACGATTAAATATTCTTTAGCGGGGTTAAAAGCATTCTCTTGGCGATAACGGCCGCGCCACGAAAGGGAATGTGTTAAAATTATTGAGAAGAAATTTTACATTATTGAACGGATGGGAGTAGGTTAAAATGCTAACAATTTACAATACCTTGACACGGAAGAAAGAAATATTTAAGCCCCTACACGCGGGGATTGTTAACATGTATGTCTGTGGTCCCACCGTTTATAACTACATTCATATTGGTAATGCGCGGAGTGCAATTGCCTTTGACACCGTCCGGCGGTACTTGGAGTTCAAGGGCTACCAAGTCAACTATGTTTCTAACTTTACGGACGTTGATGACAAGATGATTAAAGCGGCTCACGAGCAGGGAATTACCGTTCCCCAGCTGGCGGATAAGTATATCAAGGCTTTTATGGAGGACACTACGGCAATCAATATTGAACCGGCGACGAGCCACCCCCGGGCAACCGAACATATCCCGGAGATCATTAACTTTGTTCAGCGTTTAATTGATAAGGGCTACGCATACGCAAAGGACGGGGATGTCTACTACCGGGCCCGTAAGTTTGCTCACTATGGTGAATTATCGGGACAATCGATTGATGACTTGGAAGTTGGTGCGAGTGAACACGTTAGTGCCGACGAGGTCAACAAAAAAGAGGACCCAATGGACTTTGCCCTTTGGAAGGCGGCTAAACCGGGAGAAATTTCCTGGGATTCACCATGGGGAAAGGGACGGCCCGGCTGGCATATTGAGTGCTCAGTGATGTCCACCAAGTACCTCGGTGACACCCTTGATATCCATGCCGGGGGCCAGGATCTGGAGTTTCCTCACCATGAGAACGAAATTGCCCAGAGCGAAGCGGCAACCGGGCATAAGTTTGTTCGTTACTGGATGCATAACGGATTTGTAACGATTGGCAAGGACAACGAGAAGATGAGTAAGTCCCTTCACAACTTCATTACGGTCCACGACATCATTAAAACGGTTGACCCGCAAGTACTGCGTTTCTTCATGGCCACCACCCAGTACCGACGGCCAATCCAGTACAGCGAAGCCAACCTTACGGATGCTAAGAACAACCTCGCACATATCCAAACCGCCTTCGACAACCTGAAGTACCGGGAAAAGGATGCCCAGGACGGTGATGATGCTGGCGTCCAAAAGCAAGTAACCGCGTATACAAACCGTTTCATTGACGCAATGGACGACGATATCAACGTTCAAAACGGGATTGCGGTGGTTTATGAGCTAGTGAAGGCCGCCAACACCTATGCTCAACAGGCAACTGTCTATCGCGGCGGCTTGAAAGAGTTTGAAGCTGCAATGGTAAAGCTAGTCAGCATTTTTGGTATCAAGCTGGTGGCAACGGACAACGAAATTGATGACGAAAAGATCAAGGCGCTGATTGAGGAGCGGAACCAAGCGCGGAAGAACAAGAACTTTGCCCGGAGTGATCAGATTCGTGATGACCTGAAGAAGCAAGGGATTATTCTTGAAGATACCCCGCAGGGAACTCGTTATAAGAAGGAGTAGCAAAAGAGAGCAATGGAAAAAGCAAATTATCAGCAATTAAACGGAATTGCCCTGGCTTACTTGGGGGATGCCGTTTATGAAGTATTTATTCGCCAGCACCTATTAAGTAAGGGGCTTAGTAAGCCGACAAAGTTGCAGCACTTAGCAACCCACTACGTTTCTGCCAAAGCTCAGGCGGCTTTAATTGACTTGATGAAGGCCGACCAGCTTTTAAACGATGAGGAATGGGCCTACTTTAAACGGGGGCGGAATGCTAACAGCCACACCCATGCCAAGCACACTTCGGTCCTCACCTACCGGATTTCAACTGGCTTTGAGGCTTTGATGGGCTACCTGCAGCTTTCGGGGCAACAGGATCGGTTAGCAGAACTTGCTGAATGGTGTATTAAACAAGTCGAGAAGGGACGGACTAAGCATGAAGACTGAGCATACTGATTTTATTATTGGTCGGCACCCGGCGGTAATGGCGCTAAAGTCAGACCAGGAGATTAATAAGGTCTTCATCCAATCTGGCCTTAAGGCAGACGCCATTGCCCAGATTATTAAGTTAGCAAAGGGAAAGCGGTTGGTGATCTCAAACGTGCCCAAGACCAAGCTGGACCAAATGACTGATCACCAGAACCACCAGGGAGTAGCCCTAGCTGTCGCTGCCTACCACTACGCTAGCATCGACGACCTCTTTGCCAACGCTGAAAAGAAGGGGGAAGATCCCTTCTTCCTAATTCTGGATGAGTTGGAGGACCCCCACAATTTGGGTTCGATTATTCGGACAGCAGATGCGGCAGGAGTTCATGGAATTATTATTCCCCGGCGGCGGGCGGTCGGCCTGACCTCCGTGGTGGCCAAGACGTCCACGGGGGCTATTGAACACGTTCCGGTTGCCCGGGTGACTAACCTGGTGCAGACCGCTAAAGAACTCCAGTCGCGTGGTGTCTGGTTGTTTGGAACTGATATGCGTGGTAAGGACTACCGGACCTGGGATGCGCACGGTGCGGTGGCCCTTGTGATTGGAAACGAAGGGAAGGGAATCTCGTCTCTGTTAAAAAAGGCCTGTGACGAGATGCTAACGATTCCAATGATTGGTCACGTTCAAAGCCTAAACGCCAGTGTGGCGGCCAGTCTCCTGATCTATCAGGGCTTCAACTCCCGCCACCCATTAGAATAAATTAAAGACAAACTCTAGTGATCACTGCTAAAGTTTGTCTTTTTAAATCCCTTATTTATTTATCATTGCCTTATCTCATGTAAGGGCTTTCATATTTTCTACTCAGTGTAGTAACGCCTTTTTCTCTTACGGGGTGGACAAAGTGGCTGTTAGCGTTCGATCGCGTGTTTTTTAAAGGTAGACTATTTATTGTTTCACCCTAGCTGCTTTGTTAAATTAGCAACAGACACGTGGATTTTAATTGGAAAAGTTAATTGGGACATTTCTAAGCCCAATGATGGGGAAGGTAAATACCATTGTTAGGTAACTACCGGCAATTATGTCAGGAGTTAAAATCGTGACGGGTTAATTAAATCTTTAGGGAGTTTTATCGATGCGTTTGGATGAAGAAAAACGGGATTGGATCAAGCCTTGTACAAGCCTGAACGATAAGGAGTTTATCCTCCTTTTTCGCCAGTACCGGCCCTTAGTTCGGCGGATATGGCAACACTATTATGTGCCGGGCTTGGAATTAGCCGACTGGGAGCAGGAAGCACAACTAGTGTTGATTAAGGTTATTCGTTCCTATACCGGAACAAATAATCGCCAGTTTGGGGGCTTTTATAAGCAGAGCCTGGTCAACAAAATTTTGGACCTTTACCGGGCGCGGCAAGCACGTAAAAGAATTCCGGCGGGAAAGGTGGCCCCATTAAAAGATGACTTCGCGGAAATCCTGAACGACCCCCACCAGGTCCAACCGGAAGACACCATTTATTGTCACTACTGCATTCGCAAATTGATGCAGTCCTGTTCAGCATTCGAACGAACTGTCTTAATCAGTTATCAGAAGGGGTATTCGACAAACGAGCTGGCGGCCGTACTTAATTGCAGCAAGCGGCAAGTACAAAGCGCAATGAGTCGCAGCCGTCAGAAACTAATTCACATCCTAAAACGCTAGTTGACTGCCATTCGCTTGCTTTCTACTGGCAATTCGTGATAATCTATTTCCTGTGTGGAGGTGTTAGTATGGCACAGAAGAAAGTGGCCTTAGAATGTACCAAATGTGGTGCACGAAACTATACGATTACTGCTAACCCTCAGCGTCAAGAGCGCTTAGAATTACGAAAATTCTGTAAACATTGCGGGGAATATACACTTCACCGCGAGAGTAAATAGGTGGAGGCAAATATGTACTTAATTCGTTTTATTAAAAGTGTTAACCATGAAATGAAACTAGTCGTTTGGCCAACGGCACGGGAGAACCGGCGTGATACGACGATTGTTATCTCGCTGACCCTCTTTTTCGTCCTGTTCTTTGCCCTGTTCGACTGGTTGATTCAAATGTTTATGAAACTGTTTGTTTAACAGGTAGTGGTAAAACAAGCAGTGGTCTGTTATACTAGCTGTGTTGAACTTCGTAGATTTGCGAAGTTTTTTATTTTGGCAAAATTTTAAATTAAAGAGGAGGATTCATCGTGGAATCACATGAAAAACGCTGGTATGTGCTCCATACCTATGCCGGATACGAAAACCGGGTCAAGAGCAACTTGGAATCACGGGCCCAATCAATGGGTATGCAAGACTACATTTTCCGGGTAGTCGTTGCCGAAGAGACCGTTCGTGAAGTCAAGGACGGCAAGGCTAAAGAAGTTGTCGAAAATACCTTCCCGGGTTACGTCCTGGTTGAAATGATCATGACGGATCAAGCATGGTACATTGCGCGGAACACACCTGGTGTTACTGGGTTCCTTGGTTCTCACGGTGGGGGCTCAAAGCCAACACCATTACTGCCAGAAGAGGTTGAACGAATCATGAAGCGGATGGGCGCCGACATTACCGTTAGTGACATCGACGTTAAGGAAGGCGACACTGTTAAGGTAATCGCCGGACCGTTTGCTGACCTGACGGGAAAGGTAACGGAAGTTGACCACGAAAAGCAAAAACTGAAGGTCAACGTTAAGATGTTTGGCCGGGAAACTTCGGCTGAACTGGGCTTTGACCAGATCGATACAGTCGAATAATTAATAATTGATTACTCATTATAATTGTGGTATTTTATTAAGGTATGCTATTGAACATACTGTGGGAGAGGTAAATTTTCTGCCTCATCATGACCACAACACGGACTAAGGAGGTTTTGTCTCGTGGCAAAGAAAGTAGCTAACGTTGTCAAGTTGCAAATTCCTGCCGGTGCAGCAACACCAGCTCCACCAGTAGGTCCTGCACTTGGACAAGCAGGTATTAACATCATGGGCTTCACTAAGGAATTCAACGCCCGGACGGCTGACCAGAAGGGTATGCTGATCCCAGTTGTAATTACTGTTTATGAAGACCGTTCATTTGACTTCATTACTAAGACGCCACCTGCTGCTGTCTTACTGAAAAAGGCCGCTGGTGTTGAACACGGTTCCGGTGAACCTAACACGAAGAAGGTTGCTAAGGTAACCAAGGATCAAGTTAAGAAGATTGCCGAAACTAAGATGCAAGATCTAAACGCAGCTGACGTTGAAGCAGCTATGCGCATGATTGAAGGTACTGCACGCAGCATGGGCTTCACTGTTGAAGACTAGTTGCTAAGTAGTCCGGACACCCTATTAAAGTAGTGTGTCTTTGTGGGAGGTATTAACTCCGCTAGACCACATTTGCAAGGAGGAAAAACACAAGATGGCTAAGAATCGTGGTAAGAAGTACCAAGATGCGCTTAAAAAGGTTGACAGCAAGAAGGAATATGCAGTCAACGACGCAGTTCAATTAGTGAAAGACATTGACTTTGCTAACTTTGACTCAACTGTTGAAGTTGCATTTAACTTAAACGTAGACACTAAGCAAGCTGACCAACAATTACGTGGTGCCGTTGTTTTACCAAACGGTACTGGTAAGGACCAAACCGTTATCGTATTTGCCGAAGGTGACAATGCTAAGGCTGCTGAAGATGCCGGCGCTGACTTTGTTGGCTCTGACGACTTAGTAGAAAAGATTCAAGACGGTTGGCTCGACTTTGACGTGGCCATTGCTACGCCAAACATGATGCCTAAGGTTGGTCGTTTGGGTCGGATCCTGGGACCAAAGGGCTTAATGCCTAACCCAAAGACTGGTACGGTTACAATGGATGTTGCTAAGGCAGTTTCTGACGCCAAGGCTGGCCAAGTTACCTACCGGACTGACCGTGATGGTAACGTTGCTGTACCATTTGGTAAGGTTTCCTTTGATACCGACAAGTTAGTTGAAAATCTGAAGACTTTGGAAGATATCGTGGCTAAGGCGCGTCCTGCTTCGGTACGTGGTACTTACATCAAGCATGCTTCCATCGCTTCGACTTTCGGCCCAAGCGTTACGCTTGATTTGGCTTCATTCTAAATTTAGTCTGAACCTATTAAAAGAGGAAGACAGCGTTCACGATAACGTTGTCTTCTTTTTTAATTGGCAGATTGTAAAATTTAAGTTGAACATTTAAGTGGACAGAAAAAACCCATCAAGGTCTTTAATGGTGTTACCGTACAATCCATTAGAAAGAAGGACCTTGATGAGCACCACTATTTTATCATTCCAGAACCGTGTTGTCATTGAAACGCTTCATAATGAAGGACGTTCCTTGCGATACATCGCTAATTACTTAGGCTTTAGTAAAACCACAGTCTTTAACGAACTTCACCGGCTAAATAGTGAGTACCAGGCTGAGCTAGCGCAAACTGACTTTGAACGCAAGGTTAGTCAACGGGGGCGGAAGTCTTCGCTCACTAAAAGCCTTAAACACTTGATTGAAGAAAAGATTCAAGTCCAGAAGTGGTCCCCTGAACAAGTTGCCCATGTGGTTGGGATTGCCTACAAGACGGTCTATAACTGGATTGATCAAGGATGGCTTGATGTACAGTTGCCCGATTTGCCTGATCATGGAATGCGTCGTCATCGTGCTAAAGAAAAGCGTGGTACGTTCAATCACGGCCGCTCCATTGAGGAGCGTTCTCATAAAGTCAAAACTCGCCAGGAATTCGGCCACTTTGAAGCTGATACCGTACTTTCTGGCAAACGTAAAGGTCAAGCTGTGGCTACTTTTGTGGAGCGTAAGAGTCGCCTGACAATTGTTAAACGGCTCCATGGTCGCGACAGTCAGTCCATGACTCAAGCCGTACTTGAACTAGCTAGTCAACTTCAAGACAAGCTCAAGACGCTTACCGTAGATCATGGTAAAGAGTTCGCTAACTACCAGGCAATTGAGCAGCGAACTGATACTCCGGTTTATTTTGCTCATGCTTATTCACCACATGAACGCGGCAGTAATGAGAACCGTAACCGAGTTTTACAACGCTTTATTCCCAAAGGCCAAGCCATTGAAGAGTTAAGCGATCACAAGCTGATTCAAATTAATTGGTATTTGAATTCCCGGCCACTTAAATGTCTTAATTGGCATACACCAATCGAGATCTTCCTGCTTAATCTACGTCACTAAATTCGTTCAAGTTATTTCTTGCAATCTGCCAATTTTAAAAAATATTCTAATTCTTTTATAATCAAAAGACTGTTAGGCCGGGATCAGGCGGGAAAATAATAATAATTTTAATGACGAAAATCTGCTAAGAGTAAATTAAGTACTTAACAAGCGGATGGTTTTAGTGTATACTACGTGCCAATGACAGTTTTATTAAAAACAAATTAGAACTGTAAAAATATTTTTAAGGAGTGACGACAATGACAAAGTTTAAGTATTCTAAACGAGTTCCAGCAGACGGTACGGATGCGGTGGGGGCTATCCTGAAAGCAGCGGCGGATCCGAAGATTATTTCCTTTGCTGGTGGATTGCCAGCTCCTGAACTTTTCCCCGTCAAGAAAATGCAAGCGGCCGTTGACAAGGTCTTTGAAGAACATGGCCAAGAAGCGATGCAGTACGGGGCCGCTAAGGGGGTTACTGCTCTTCGTGAGTTGATTCTTCAACACGTTAAGGAAAAGGAGGGTGTCACTGGCGTCCTCGATAACGTCTTGGTAACAACTGGTTCAGAACAGGCTTTGGACCTGGTGGGGAAGGCATTCGTTAACACCGGTGATACGGTCTTGGTTGAACAGCCGACCTATCTTTGTGCCCTAGACGTTTTCAAGTCCTATGGTGCCAAGTTCGTGGGTGTGGCCATGGATGAACAGGGGATGAAGATGGATGCCCTTGAGGACGCCCTGAAGGCCCATCCGGAAACTAAACTGATCTATACTGTGCCTAACTTCCAAAACCCAACTGGCCGAACAATGGCCGTTGACCGCCGAAAGAAACTGGCTGAGTTAGCTGCTAAGTATGACGTTTATGTTCTCGAAGACAACCCTTATGGTGAAATTCGCTTTGCCGGGACCCACGTTCCCGCGGTTAAGTCATTTGATGAAACCGGCCATGTCTTTTACATGAGTACCTTTTCCAAGACCCTGGCACCAGGATTCCGCCTTGGTTGGGTAGTTGCCGATGAGGATGTCGTCAACAAACTGACTGTGTTAAAGCAGTCTGCGGACTTACACACCGATAACTTGGCCCAGTATGCAGTTGTTGAATTCTTGAATAATAATGATCTTGACGCGCACGTAAAGAAGATCAGTGACCTTTACGGTAAGCGTAAGCAATTGATGGCGGATGGACTTAAGAAGTACTTCCCGGCTGGCGTTAAGTATACTAACCCAGAAGGCGGGATGTTCCTGTGGGTTGAAGTGCCAGGGGTTGATGATACCGTTGAGCTCTTCAAGGAATGTCTTAAACACAATGTCGCTTTTGTTCCGGGAGATCCGTTCTTTGCGGGTAAGCCACAGCCTGGTGCCTTCCGCTTGAACTATTCAAATGCCAAAGAAGACCAGATCAAGGTCGGAATGAAACAATTAGGTGAAGCACTCCAGGAAACGGTTAATAAGTAGGAATAATAAAAAATCTTCCTAAGAAGAGAAGCCAAGAAAGCCTTTTTGACATGCATTTAACTAGTAACAACGGGTCGTCACTGACTATAATGGCTTGTATCATAACGCTAGTTTGAAATTGGGCTGTGATATTAGACCCAACAGAGGCAAAAGGGTTACAGCACATCCACAAAGAGGACTCTGGTATTTGGACAATCCAAATATCAGAGCCCTCTTTGTACTTTCTAAGGACCGTTAAGATAGAAAATAAGTGGCGGTTTCTGGACGGCTAGCACAGAACGGCAGTTGATGCTGAAAGCATCGTCTTTTGTTCATAGTCTTATTCCGTAATTACGGTACAACATTCGGGAAAATGAAGCTTTTCTCAGTTTCTTTGGCACGATTCCTTTTATTTTATTGATCAATTGCTTAGACAAAAATATAGCAATTATTCCTGGATTAACAGGTATATAATTGCTATCGGCAAAATTTTGGTTAGAGATTGATAATTGGTGATTTGACATTTATATAATTAGTCGATAAACTAGTTGCGAAAATTAGTTATGTGGAGTATGACTTGTAACTTGGGAGAAATTAAGTGATGCTTTCATTACTGAATGCAATTGGGAAGCCGTTGATAGCGGTCGTTCTTCTTATTTTACTGGTGATTATTGGAATAGCGTTAGCGATTAGCTTTGCCTTCTGGATTGCTTTTCGCCATAATTTGAGGAGGTAAGCCACGTTGGTATATTTCTTCACAGGTGTCTGGATGCTTAGTCTCCTTATTTTTTTGATTTATACCTTTATTAGTATTTTCTTTCGGTCATTTTCATATCCAGTAGACTACATTGCATTTGCTGGTAATCAAGTAACAAGCCAGATTGAAAAAGGCCTTCGCTATTTTGTTATTGTTCCATGCTTTAATGAAGAGGCGGTCATCAAGCAGACACTCCAGCATTTGTTACGCTTTACCGAATTTGAAGTGGTTGTAGTTGATGATGCTAGTAGCGATGGTTCAGTGACACAAATTCATCAAATTAAAAATCCCCGTTTACACTTGCTCCAACGTCAATTACCCAATGCCCATACAGGAAAGGGAGATGTATTGAATTTCGCCCTTGATTACATTAGAGAGCAGGTTAAGCAGCAAGCAATTTCACCTGATAAAGCGATTGTTGGTGTGGTTGATGCGGATGCTGAATTGGCATCCAATGCCGCGCAGCGACTAAACGGTTATTTTTCTTCACCAGCTGGCAATATTTGTCAAATGCGGGTAAAAATGTATCCCCATTTTAAATCGGAACTACAGATTCTTCAGGATATCGAATTTTTTAGTATAAACCATATGACACAGATAAGCGGATGTATACCAGAACTGTTGGATTAAGCGGTAATGGACAATTTTTTCGTTTAGGGCCGATTACGGCCAAAATTGGTCCACATCCTTGGGGGAATGCCCTACTAGATGATTATGAATTGACTATTAAGATGCTACTTAAGGGACTGCATGTTGATTATATGACGGAGACATATGTTTACCAAGAAGCACTGTCTTCTTTGAAAAAGTTTATTCGGCAGCGTAGTCGATGGGTTCAAGGAGACCTTAATTGCCTTAAATATTTACCACTGATTATGAGGAGCAGGCGGTTAAAATTGGCACAAAAGGCAGGAATTTATTATTTCCTTTGTCAACCGTGGATTAATATATTAACCGATATTGCAATTATCGTTTTGACGACGTTCAGTTTCTTTCATTTAAGGATGCTATTTGGTAATTTACCTGGCCTAGCTTTGGTGGCATTAGTAGGACTAGTTGCGATTTTTTCATTATTATGGGGAATTGTTTTTAGCTTCTTCTACCGCCATGACCTTCATCACTTTGACGAGCCAACAATATCTTGGTGCCAGTACTTGTTGCTACCATTTGGTGTCTCGTATTTTTACGTTATTCTCTTTTTTAGTATTATCATGGCGTTTTGGCGGTGGATTTTTCACGAGAATACATGGATTAAGACAGAGCACGGAAAAAGCTGATTTTGAAAGGGGAAAAAGTAATGAAGCGGATAAAGGTTATGGCTGTTTTTGGAACCCGACCTGAAGGAATAAAAATGGGGCCAGTTATTCGAAAGTTAATTGCTGATAACCGCTTTACGCCAGTCATAGTATCAACTGGTCAGCATGCCGAAATGCTTCAACAAGTGTTAGATATTTTCCGTATAAAACCTGATTATAATTTGAAGATTATGAAACCAGGGCAGAATTTGGCACAGATAACCATAGCGACGATGGAGAAGCTAGAACCCATTGTTCGAAAAGAGCAACCGGCAATTATGCTTGTCCATGGAGACACGAGTTCTGCTTACGCTGCTGCACTAACGGCCTTCTATAACCGAGTCGCGATTGGCCATGTCGAGGCGGGCCTACGAACTTGGAATAAATACTCGCCGTACCCGGAAGAAATGAATCGGCAAATGATTGATGACCTTGCAGACCTTTATTTTGCCCCAACCACGACAAGTGCTAAAAATCTTCGTTGCAGTAATCACAAAAAAGGAATCACCATAACCGGTAATACGGCCATTGATGCACTAAAGTACACGATTAACCCCAACAATCGCCTTCCTTTTCTTGAAAAGATTGCTCCTGGTCACCGAATTATTTTATTGACAATGCACCGCCGTGAAAACTGGGGACGGCCGATGAAAGAAACATTTAAAGCCATTAAGGACGTTGTTGATTCCCGTCCTGACTTAGATGTTGTTTATCCCGTTCACTTAAACCCAATTGTTCAAAGGGTCGCTAATGAAGTGTTTGCCGGGGACCCCGGGTTCACCTGATTAAGCCTTTAGACGTTGTCGATTTTCATAATATTATGAGTCGTTCTTTATTGGTGATGAGTGATTCTGGTGGGGTGTAAGAAGAAGTACCTGCTTTGCATAAGCCAGTACTAGTGCTGCGTAATACGACAGAACGGCCTGAGGGAGCCCTTGCGGGGACTCTTAAATTAGTGGGAACTAATTATGCAAACATTGTTAAACAGCTAACGGATTTACTCGATAACAAAGTAGCATACCGGCAAATGAGTACCGCACATAACCCATACGGAGACGGCCATGCCAGCGAAAGAATTCTTTCAGCAATTATCCGGTGGGCGTGCTAGTTTGAATTATTTAGGAAAGTCCTTTACAAGAATTCTAGTGATATGCTATACTACTAAAGTTGATTAAATATGACTCTGCCTAAGACTCAGGTGGCATAAGCCTTAATTCGTACCTGCCGAGGAAGAAATGAAAATTCCTTCTCTATGTCTGCGGTCATAGGGATTTTTTTATAAATCCGATCAAAAATACATTGCAGGAGGTGAAATTCATGAGTGAAGCAGCTATTGCAAAGAAGGCTGAAATCGTTAAGCAAACTGTTGATTTGATTAACGACGCTGAATCAGCCATCGTTGTTGACTACCGTGGTTTGACGGTTGCCGAAGTTACTGACTTACGTAAGCAACTTCGTGACGCCGGGGTTAAGATGTCCGTTATCAAGAACAAGATTCTTGACCGGGCTGTTGAAGGCACTGATTACGAAGATCTACGGAGTACTTTTGTTGGCCCAACTGCTGTTGCCTTCTCTAACGAAGACCCAATTGCCCCAGCTAAGATTCTGAAGAAGTTCGCTGACGACCACGACGCTCTTGAAATCAAGGGTGGCTTCATCGAAAAGTCTGTTAAGACACTCGACGAAATCAACGAATACGCTACGATGCCAAGTCGCGAAGACCTGCTGTCCATGCTTGCATCTGCATTGCAAGACCCAATGCGCAAGATTGCCCGTGCAGTCAAGGCCGTTGCCGACAAGGAAGACGAAGCGGCATAATTACCGTATATTGGTTCAATATCAAATCAAAATTAATTACCTAAATATTGGAGGAAATAAACATGGCTTTTGATAAGGATGCTATCATTGCTTCATTAAAGGAAGCATCAATTTCTGACCTTAACGATCTTGTTAAGGCAATCGAAGACGAATTCGACGTTTCTGCTGCTGCTCCAGTAGCTGCTGCCGGTGCTGCTGGTGGTGACGCTGCTGCTAAGGACAGCTTCACTGTTGAATTGACTGAAGCTGGTCAAGCTAAGGTTAAGGTTATCAAGGCTGTTAAGGACATCACTGGTGTCGGCCTGAAGGATGCTAAGGACCTGGTTGACGGTGCTCCTTCAGCTATCAAGGAAGACGTTAAGGAAGACGAAGCTAACGACATCAAGGAAAAGCTTGAAGCCGCTGGTGCTACTGTTACCCTTAAGTAGTCATTTTATCAATTTAACTAAAAGAGGTTGGCGAGTAATCGTCAGCCTCTTTTGTTGTTTAAAAATACGGCTCTAAACAAGTTATTAACTATCAGCGGGATTAGTGTAGGGGGAATAATGGACCGAATTTAGTAAATAATGATCAGTTGCTAAATGTTACAAAACCGTATTTCGCTTATAGTATGCTATTTAAAAATCATCATTATTTAGGCAGTATCTGACTAATATTAATGCAGAATATTAACATTTCCTAGAGCCAACGTTTAAGAAAAACAGGTTACCCCATCAACAAATAAAGAAGTTCCAATATAAATATTTTAATCTTGCTTGAAAGAAAGCGCTATGAGTTGTACACTTAACATGTAATAAGCAATTATTGTTAAACATGTGATAAGTTATTTGTTTACTGGAGGGGATTAACAATGGATATTGTTAGTTTAGCGCGGTTCCAGTTTGCGATGACGACGGTCTTTCACTTTTTCTTCGTCCCGTTTTCCATCGGGACGGTCTTCGTTGTCGCAGTTATGGAAACAATGTATTACCGCACCAAGAACCCGTCATATAAGAAAATGACTAAGTTCTGGGGTAATATCTTCATGCTAAGTTTTGCTGTTGGGGTCGTAACTGGACTAATTCAAGAATTCCAATTTGGGATGAACTGGTCTGATTATTCACGGTTCATGGGTGATATCTTTGGAGCACCACTGGCTTTCGAAGCATTGCTATCATTCTTTATCGAATCGACCTTCATCGGTCTGTGGGTATTTACCTGGGACCGGGTTAAGAAGGGCCTGCACTTATTTTTCATTTGGATGATCGTCTTTGGGACGGTTACAAGTGCCCTGTGGATTTTGACGGCCAACTCGTTCATGCAACACCCGGTGGGCTTTACAATTCGTAACGGTCGGGCCGAAATGGTTAACTTTGGGGCTCTGCTGTCTAATCCACAACTGCTCTTTGAACTTAGCCACGTTTTAATGGGGGCACTCCTGACAGGTGCAACTATTATTACCGGTTTGACAGCCTTTCAACTGTTGAAAAAGCGGTCACTGTCTGATGAAAATAAAAAAATCTATCATAAGACAATGCGGATTGGTCTCTGGCTAATTCTGATCTTCTCCCTCGGTTCTATCACCGCTGGGGACATGCAGATGCAATACTTGATCAAAGAACAACCAATGAAGTTTGCCGCTACCGAGGCGGTTTACAAGACGACCAAGAGTCCAGCACCATGGACGGTAGTTGGGATTGCTAATCCAAAGACCCACCAGGTCAATGGTAAAGTTGAAATTCCAGTAATGTTGAGTGTGCTCTCCTACCACAAGGCTTCTGGTTCTGTCACCGGGATGGAAGAAGTTAACGCTCAATTAGAAAAGAAGTATGGCACCCACATCGATGGGCAAAAGATGAACTACTATGTTCCAGTTAACACCTTGTTCTGGAGCTTCCGGGTAATGTGTGGTTTTGCTGCATTGCTTACCCTAGTTTCAATTGTCGGTCTGGTAATGACAAGGCACGGCAAGGAGACACTTTACAATCACCGGTGGATGTTATGGATAATGGCCATTCTTACATTCTCACCATTCCTGGCTAACACCGCTGGTTGGTTCATTACCGAATTTGGGCGGGCCCCATGGACAGTTTATGGCCTGTTCACAATTAAGCAGAGTGTTTCGCCAAACGTCTCTGTTGCTTCACTACTGACGTCAAACATCATTTACTTTGTTTTGTTCACCAGCTTAGCAATTGTCCTAATCGCCCTAATCGTTCGCTTCCTGCGTAACGACCCGGTTGAATGGGATGCTGCTCAGGCCGATAAGAAAGCAACTGATCCATTTGCAAAGGGGGCCTTCTAAATGTCATTTCTACAAGCACTATGGTTCTTGTTAATTGGCGTCCTGTTCTCTGGCTTCTTCTTCTTGGATGGATTCGATTACGGAGTCGGGATGGCCGTTGGAACACTCGCCCATGACGAAGGTGAGAAGAGCCAAATCATTAAGACAATTGGCCCGGTTTGGGACGGTAACGAAGTTTGGCTGATTACTGCCGGGGGAGCTATGTTCGCCTCCTTCCCATACTGGTACGCAACCCTCTTTTCTGGCTACTACTTGATTCTTTTGTTTATTCTGGTTGGCCTGATTTTGCGGGGAGTCTCATTCGAATTCCGTGCTAAGAGTGCGGATGAAAAGAAGCCGGTTTGGGACCGGATCATGGCATTCAGCAGTTTCTTAGTACCATTTCTGTTTGGGGTAATGTTTATCTCAATGATTAAAGGAATGCCAATTGACGCTGCTGGTAATGTTCATGCCCACTTCTTTGACTACTTTAACTGGTTCTCAATTGTCGGCGGAATTGCCCTAGCCCTGCTGACTTACCTGCACGGTTTAAACTACATCACCTTAAAGACCAAGGGCCCCGTTTCTGAGCGGGCACAAAACTTTGCCCAGGTCCTTTACTGGGTCCTCTATGTTGGTGAAGTGGTCTTTGCTTTGCTGCTGTTTTTCCAAACTGACTTTATCAAGGTTCACCCCGTTGCAACCTTGCTTTGCCTGGCCCTGATTGTTGGCTTCTCTGTTTGGGCCCACGTTTCGACCTTCAAGAATAAGCAGGGGTACGCATTTGCAGCAAGTGGTCTAACTCTCGTTTCACTGGTTGCCTTAATTTTCTGTGGCCTTTTCCCACGGGTAATGATTTCTTCAATCAGTGCGAAATTTGACCTTGTTATCCAAAGTGCATCTTCATCTAATTACACTTTAATTGTGATGACGATTGCGACAGTTATTCTGGTACCTTGTGTACTGGCTTACACCATTTGGGCATACTGGATCTTCCGGAAACGGATCGAGATGCCTAAAGTTGGGGAGGCTAATTAATGATTGATCGAGAGCTATTTCAACTCGCGGGAGCTAAATCAATCAGTAAAAGGCTTGCGGGACTTGATGTTCTGCAGACCTTTTTAATTATTGGTCAGGCGCTCGCCCTCAGTGCGGTTATTACTCGCTTATGGGCTGGCCACACATTGAACTACCTGCTATTATTGACATTTGCGGCTTGCTTTACCGGTCGCCAGTTGGTGGCCTGGTTAAGTAACCGTTGGCTGGATGACTATGCCGGCAAAACGGCGCAAAGCCTCCGGAAGCGACTTTTGAAGAAGCTGTTTGCAATGGGCCCCGCTCTGGTGCAAAAGCAGGGGACGGGGAGTATGATCACCATGGTTGTGGACGGAATTAGCGAGGTTCGCGAATACGTCAAGCTGACTTTCTCAAAGGTCATGACCATGATGATTGTTCCCGTTTTGGTCCTGATTGCCGCAGCCTTCTTGGATTGGAAGTCCGCCCTTATCTTGTTGATTATGTACCCCCTGATTGTGCTGTTCATGATTATTCTTGGGCACGCCGCTCAGGCCCGGGCGGAAAAGCAGTTTGGTAACTTTCAGAAGCTGTCCAACAACTTCATTGATTCCTTAAGGGGAATTGACACCTTGAAATATCTGGGCCTTAGTAGGCGGTACTCCAAAAGTATTTTCCGTTCTAGTGAACTGTTCCGGGGCCGGACAATGCGGGTCCTCAAGGTGGCAATGCTGTCTACTTTTGCCCTGGACTTCTTTACGACTCTTTCCATTGCCGTAATTGCTGTTTACCTCGGTTTTGGCCTGATTAACGGGACCATCAACCTGTTTCCCGCTTTAGCGGTCCTGATTTTAGCGCCTGAATACTTTCTCCCGATTCGTAACTTTGCGGGGGACTTTCACGCCACTCTAAACGGTAAGAACGCCTTTAAAAAGATTCACCAGCTGATCACGACTCCCGCTGAAAAGACGGTCGACCTGCCCCTTCATCCCTGGGCGGCTAAGGACCAGTTGACGGTTGACAATTTACAATTCCGCTATCCTAACGGAACAACGATCAAGCCTTTCAACCTGGCAATTCAGGGTTACCAGAAGGTGGGGATCATTGGGATGAGTGGAGCCGGTAAGACGACCTTGATTAACCTCCTCAGTGGTTTCTTGACGCCAACAGGGGGGACAGTGACGGTTCAGGGACAGGCAGCCTCAACGCTAGATATCCCGGAGTGGAAGCAGCAACTCCTCTACATTCCCCAGAACCCGTATGTCTTTACGGCCACCCTGCGGGATAACATCGCTTTTTACACACCGGACGTTAGTGACGATGCGGTCCGCCAAGCTATCCACGTTGTCGGCTTGGATGACCTCTTAGCCGACCTACCAGAAGGAATTGACACCGTGATTGGCAACGGCAAACGGGTGCTTTCTGGGGGACAGGCGCAGCGGATTGCCCTCGCCCGGGCCTTTCTGGATAAAAAACGGCGGGTGATGATTTTTGATGAGCCGACCGCCCACCTAGATATTGAGACCGAGATGGACTTGAAAAAGCGGATGCTTCCGCTGATGGAACACCGGTTAGTCTTCTTTGCGACCCACCGCCTACACTGGATGAAGCAGATGGACTACATCCTAGTGATGAACCATGGCGAGTTGGTGGAGCAGGGGACCTTTGCCCAGCTCCAGGAGAAGAAAGGTTACTTTACCCGGCTAATGAACGAAATGCAAGGTGAAAAGGAAAATGTTTAAAAAAGTACCACTTTTAAGGGCCCTCAAGCACGACCGGTGGGTGCGACCGTACCTGCACCGCTACCGCAAGACGCTTACCCTGGCAATTTCTTTAGGAATTGTCACCTTCGTCTGTGGTGGGGGACTGATGTTTTGTGCTGGCTTTTTGATTAGTAAGTCGGCGACCCACCCAGAAAATATCCTTCTCGTCTACGTGCCAATTGTTCTGACCCGGGCGTTCGGGATTGCCCGCCCTGCTTTTCGCTATGTTGAACGGCTGGTCAGCCATAACTGGGTTCTCAAGATGACCTCGCGCCTTCGTCAGAAGCTTTATGACAGCCTGGAAGAGGACGCCACCATCTTTAACAGCAAGTACCAGTTAGGTGATATCTTGGGACTGTTATCCGATGACGTCCACCATATCCAAAACCTCTACCTCCGGACGATTTTCCCAATGCTGGTCGCCTGGGGTCTGTTTACCATCATCGTCATCGCCTTGGGGATTCTTTCTCCCTTAATGGGGTTGTGGATGCTCCTGGTATTTGCCCTGATGATAGTTGCCATCCCCCTGTGGTCGGTCCTGGTGAACGGGGCCCGGCAGGAATACGAAAAGCAGGTCAAGGATGACCTCTACGTCAACCTTACTGATAACGTCTTGGGGGTTGGTGACTGGGTCCTTGCTGGTCGGGGTAAGGAATACTTACAGCTTCATGACGAAAACGAACTTCAGGTGCTGGCGGTCGAAAAAGCCATGCACCGCTTTGAACGACTGCGTGACTTTCTCGTGCAGATGCTGGTCCTCTTGATGGCGGTCAGCCTCCTTCTCTGGGGCGCTGCCCGCTTTGGGGGCCAACCGGGTGGTCCAGCGAACTGGATTGCGGCCTTTGTCTTGGCAATCTTTCCCCTAATTGATGCGGTTGCCCCCCTCCCGGCGGCAGCCCAGGAGACCAATGTCTACACTAAGTCGCTTGTCCGCTTGAACGGGTTGAACGCTGAGCAACCAGCTGCCACGACGAATGTTCCCCAATTGGCTGAGCCGTATGAGATTCAGGTCAAAGACCTCCATTACACTTATCCCCACACAAAACGGCCCGTGCTGCGGGGAATTGACCTAACAATCAAGCCGGGTGAGAAATTGGCCATCCTGGGAAAGAGTGGCGCGGGGAAGAGTACCCTCGCGGCGCTTTTGCGGGGTGACCGGGTACCAACCAGCGGTGCCGTAACGCTAAATAGTGTTGCCACCAGCCAGTTTGGTGACCAAATTGCCGACTACATTGGGGTTATCAACCAGCAGCCGTACCTTTTTAACACGACAATTGCAAATAACATCCGCCTTGGTAACGAAGATGCCAGTGACGACCAGGTCTGGGAAGTCCTCAAGCGGGTCGGCCTCGCGCCGATGGTTAAGGCCTTGCCCCACGGTATCGAAACTAAGGTTGACGAAGCCGGCCTCCGCTTCTCCGGTGGTGAACGTCACCGGTTAGCCCTTGCTCGAATCTTGCTCAAGGATACCCCCGTGGTTCTTCTTGACGAACCAACCGTTGGGCTGGACCCTATCACAGAACAGGCGGTCATTGATACAATCCTGAACCAGCTGGCGGGAAAGACCTTGATCTGGATTACCCACCACCTCCAAGGGATTGAACGCTTTGATCAGGTTATCTTTATTGAAGATGGTAAACTTGAGATGCACGGTAAGCCGGCCGAATTGTGGACTAACAATGCCCGTTACCGTGAACTAAAAAAAGCCGATCAGGGACTGTAATCCCTAATTGGCTTTTACATTGGCTTTTACATGGTACGCTTGAGCAGTTGAGTTGCCATCTGGTGAAGAAGGCGGCGGGCCCGGTTATCGGGAAGCTTGGTGAGGTTCTCAATTGCCTTATTGGTGAACCGGCTGGCTAATTGGCGACTGGCCTTGACCGCGTCCGACGCAATGACAATTTCTTGGACCCTCTGCATATCAGCGAGGGTCATTTGTCTTTTCTTAGCCAGCAGCGGACTTAACTTGGTGGCCGTAGCCGGTTGTTGAAGGGCCATAAGGAGGGGTAAGGAATAGACACCGGTAGCGAGATCTTCAAGAACCGGCTTATTCAGTTCCTGACCGCCAGTGTAGTCAAGAATATCGTCAAGCATTTGAAAGGCGATTCCCAGATTTTGCCCGAATCTTGCAGCAGGTCCGGTCAACCGCTCGTCCCCACCGCCAAAGTGGGCACCTTCCCGGGCGGCCAAGCGGAAGAGGGCGGCGGTTTTACCGTTAACGTTTTTAAGGTAGTCCTTGAGTCCCTGCTGGGTATTGAACCGCTGTCCCATCTGTCCCAGCTCGCCGTTTAAAATTTGGCGCATACTGCGAGCGTTGGTGGTGAGGTAGCTAGACCCCGGCATCGTTTCAATCAGGAGGTCAAAGAAGACCGTGAAGAGCAGGTCACCGGCATAGACGGCGGTGTCCTTCCCAAAGCGGGCCTGAATGCTGACTGCTCCCCGTCTTTTTGGTGAGTCATCGATGATATCATCGTGGATTAGGGTTGCCATATGTAGGACCTCAATTGATGCGGCGACCTTCACTAAGCGGTCATCATGCGCGCCGTTTTGGGGGTTGCAAGCCCGGGCCGTTAACAACAAGAGAGCGGGGCGGAGGTACTTGCCGCCGTTGTCGGCCATCGTTAAAAGGGCTGTTTCTAGGGACGGGTTATCGCAGATAATCCGTTGGTGGATGCAGTCATTGACTGCCTGGAGCTGTGTGCTGATTAGTGGATAATGTTGCCATCTATTTTTCATTGTAATAATTTTCCTTTTAATCAAAAATGCTTTAGTTATAATTATACCGAAAGGATGTGATTTGGTGTCACTAAATGTATTTTTAGAGCTTGTCGAAATTAAGGCCAAGACGGCAAGCGTTGTCCCCTTCCTCTTGGGGATGGGTTTTAGCTTGTATTATTTTCATTCTATCAACTGGCTGTTGGCACTTATTTTCTTTGTAGCGATGTTCCTATTTAACATGGCAGTTGATATGCTTGATAACTACAATGACTACAACCACGCGGTTGACCAACAGAACTACAAACAAAAGACCAACATCATCGGTCGGGAAAACCTATCACCCCACCTGGTATTAGGACTGTTGGTAATCTTCACGGCAACCGCCGCTTTACTTGGTCTCTACCTGGTTTACCTAGCCGGGTGGCCGGTACTGTGGATGGGAATCTTTTGCTTTGCCATCGGGATTCTGTATTCCTCGGGGCCCCATCCCATTTCCAACTTACCATTTGGTGAATTAGCATCGGGCTTTACGATGGGCTTCATGATTGTCCTCTTAAGCGTCTACCTCAATGCTTACCAACAATTTCAGTGGAATTGGGCAACCTTATGGCGGGTCTTCGTCATCGCCCTGCCAGATGAATTATGGATTTCTAACCTTATGTTAGCTAATAACATCTGTGATGCGCAAGAGGATGAGGATAATCACCGTAAAACAATTGTCCATTTCATCGGTAAACGGAATGCTTTGATTGCTTTTAGTGTCAAGAATGTTATCGCCTTCTTAGTGATTGTCGCTTCTCCTTTACTGAAGATTGCCCCATGGACAGTTATTTTATCATTAGTTATTGTACCTTTTACTTATCACCAGAACAAGTTACTTGTTCACAAGCAGATTAAGTGTGAGACCTTTATCTGTGGTGTTAAAATACTTTTAGTCGGATCAGTCGCCCAGCTATTAATGTACTGGGTTGGCATACTTTTGTAGAATGGAGGAGAAATGATGAAAAAGGTAGTTGTATTGGGGGCCGGTTATGCTGGCCTAAAGACAGTCGTTGAGTTACAAAAGAAGTGTCAAGGTGAGGTAGAAATTACCCTAGTTGACGAGAATTCGTACCATTACGAGGCCACTGACTTGCATGAAGTAGCGTCAGGAAACCTCCCGGCCAGCAAGATTACTTTCCCAATTGCGGATGTCTTAAATCCAAAGATGACCACCTTGCTGCTGGACCATGTTGAAAAGGTCAATGAAGCGGAAAAGACGGTTGAGTTAGCGCACCACCAGCCGCTTAAGTATGATTACTGTGTTTTTGCGTTAGGCTTTGTTTCCGAAACCTTTGGTATCAAGGGGGCCGAGGAGAATAGCCTGTCGATGACCAGCGTCAAGGAAGCCGAAGCAATTCATGCCCATATTATTGACCGGATGAAGGATTATCAGCAGAGCCAGGACCCAGCTGACCTGAAGATTGTTATCTGCGGTGCTGGCTTTACGGGAATCGAACTGGCAGGGGCACTGGCTGATGCCCGTCCACGGTTTGCTAAGCTTGCCGGGGTGACCCCTGATAAGGTAACGATTGACATTATCGATGCTTCGAAGCGACTGTTGCCAATGTTTAACGACAACCTAGCTGAATATGGTGTTAACCTGTTGAAGAAGCTTGACATCAATGTTATTACGGAGGCTCTGATTCAAGAAATCAAGCCGGGAACCGTTCTTTATAAGGGGGTCAATGACGAAGACGGGACCCCACTGCACGAAATTCAAGGGAATACCATTATTTGGACGACCGGGGTCAGCGGCAGTCCAGTAGTGGCCGAATCTGGCCTTCAGCAACGGCGGGGTCGGGTAATGGACAGTGGTCACTTGACCGCCCCACAAGACGATGAACTCTACATGGTCGGGGACGTTGCAGCGGTAATGCCGCCAGATGGTAAACGGCCGTACCCAACCACGGCACAGATTGCCTTGTCGATGGCTAATTACGTTGCCAAAGACATTGCTGCCCGTGTAAAGGGAAGCAGCCGGCCGAGCGCTTACACCTACAAGTCACTGGGGACGGTTGCCTCAGTTGGTAACACCCGGGCATTCGGGGAGGTTAGTGGTCATTCCTTTAAGGGTTACCCTGCTTCGGTTCTCAAAAAGATGATCATGAACAAGTCGCTCATGGAATTAGGGGGCTTCAAGGAGCTCTTTGCTAAGGGCCGCTTTGACCTTTACCACTAGAATTGAATGCTTGTTAAGCTAGTAAGAACATCGTCCCCAACGGCGGTGTTCTTTTTTAGTTTTTAATCGAACATATGTTTTGAAATATGATATAATATCCTTAACAGAGAGTGGTGTTCAGTTATTAATTAGCTTTATTGACTGGCCAATGATGAAAGATTGTGGTGAAAATGGCGCAAATTATAAAGGGAATCAAACTTCGTCTATATCCCAATGCCCAGCAGAGGGAACAGTTGTGGCAGATGTTTGGTAACGATCGTTTTGTTTGGAACCAAATGTTGGCAATGGCCAAAGAGCGGTATCAAAATAATCCCGGTAGTCACTTCGTCAATGAATACGGGATGAATTATCTACTGAAGAGGCTCAAACAGGAATACCCATTCCTTAGGGCTAGTGACTCAACCAGTTTCCTCGTGGTTAATCACAAACTTGCCCAAGCCTTTAAGATACTGTTCAAGCATCAGGGTGGCTATCCACGTTTCAAATCACGTCGTTCCACCCGGCAAGCTTATACGGGGCGGTCAGTTTGTCGGGTGCTTGCTAAACGGCGGGTGAGATTACCTAAGCTGGGCAGTATTCGGACCAGTAAAACAACCCGGTTAGCTAATAGCAAGATCAAGTGCTATACGGTTTGCCTTGAGCCCACCGGCCGCTACTATCTGTTACAAGTAGCGGTTGAGGCTCCTGAATCCTTAAGGAAGACGGGAAGAACCGCCGGAATTGATGTTGGCATCGCTAATCTAGCCATTAGTTCTGATGGAATTAAATATGGAACCTTCAATGCTAAATGGGCGGAAAAGCAAGCAACCAAGTGGCAAAGCAAGTATGCCCAACGGAAACATCAGGCGACAGTTGCTGTCTGTCAATGGAACCATAACCACAAAACCATTAAGAAAGAACTAAGTGATTAACAAAACTGGCAACGAGCACAGCAACAAAAGGCCCGTTACCAAGCCAAGGTGGCGAACCAGCGCAAAGATTATTTGCATAAATTAACAACAACTTTGGTTAAGCAATACGACGTAATTGTCATTGAAGATTTGAAAGCCAAAAATCTTCAGAAAAATCATTGCCTAGCTAAATCGATTGCAAATGCCAGTTGGTATCAGTTCCGGACCATGTTGGCGTATAAATGTGCCTGGTATGGCAAGAAATTAGTAACTGTTAAACCAAACTATACCAGCCAAATTTGTAGCCATTGTGGTTACCATAGCGGACCAAAGCCGTTACAAATTCGTGAATGGACTTGCCCAAACTGTGGTACCCATCACGACCGCGATATTAATGCGGCAGTTAATATCTTACATCAAGGATTAAAAGCCGTTGGCTAGGAACTAGCCATGGTAAAAGAGTGGAGTTCTGTAAGTTAGGTACCTTGAATACAGGTATAATATCCTAAATACTACTCCATGTTCCCAGAAGCTTGGTCATTAATGGCAAAGTAGTTTACGTTGGTACTAAGGATTACGACGAGGCAATGGCCCGGCGTTAATTTAACTGATTGATGTAAAGTATCTGTAATAATTAATTTTGTTATAGATGCTTTAATTTTTTATTGCCTTTTTTGTCGTAAATTTAGTGGACACCAATTCTAAACCATATTGACATTAAATCGCCAGCGTGTAAAATTTCAGTTCATTAATCGTAATAATTACGATTAATGAAAGGAGTATTTTATGGGTAAATTACAAAAGATATTTATTAGTATTGCAGTAGTGGCCTGCTTCGTTTGTGGGTGAGGCAATTTAGTGTCTGCTAACAGTGAACGACCAATTTGGGTGGTAACCGGGCTGAACTTTTATGACGAAGTTGCTAAGCAGGTCGCTGGCCAGCATGGTCAAGTAACATCTTTTATTAACAGTTCCTCGGTTAACCCTCATGATTACCAGCCAGGCGCTAAGCAGGCGGAGGAAGTTGCCAAGAGCAATGTTGTAATCGAAAACGGTGCTGGTTATGATAACTGGATGAATAAGCTGGCCAAATCCAGCGGCAACCAGGACTCTAAGGTTGTAAATGTCGGTAAGGTAGTCGGCAAGAAAAATGGTGATAATGAACACTTATGGTATCGGCCGACAACCGTCAAGCAATTAGCAAATGCATTAGCCAGTCAGTATAGTAAGATCGATCCTGACCATGCTAAGGAGTATCGCGCTAATGCGCACCGGTATATTGCTTCCCTTAAGCCCCTAGATCAAGAAATCGCTAAGGATAAGCAGCAAGTTAACCCACAGAAAAAGGAAGTTGCGGTAAGTGAACCAGTTTTCGACTATGCTTTAGAAAGTATGGGATACCAAGTCATGGATAAGCACTTTGAAAAGGCTGTTGAGGACGGTAAAGATCCTTCGCCAAAGGATATTCACCAGTTTCAGTAGGTAATTTGTAAGCATCAGATTGCTTTCTTTGTTGATAATACCCAGGCGAGTGACCGGGTCGTCAAAAATTTAGTTGCCTTGGCAAAGAAAAACGACGTTCCCGTACTAAAGGTGACTGAAACTAAACCCAGTCAGAAGATGATTTATACTAAATGGATGATGAACCAGTACCAGGAGTTGTCAAAAATTCAAAAAGAAATTATGGTACAAATCGAAAATAAAGGAAGCTGGAAAAAATATCGGAGTGCTCCAATGCTTTTTCAGCTTCCTTTTGCCTTAGGTTCATTAACTTTATTTAACGGCTTCTTGTCCGCGAACGTTCCAGGATGTCAAGAAAATCAGGCAGGCGACGATACTGGCAACTAGAATCAGGACAAAGCCCATGTGCCAGCCGGCCATGTCAACGACCCAGCCGAGGACAGCATTGGCGGAGAAGGACCCGAAGAAGTAGCCAAAAAGGCCAGTTAACCCAGCAGCAGTCCCGGCGGCCTTCTTTGGCACCAGGTCAAGGGCTTGTAGGCCGGCTAACATGACTGGACCGTAAATCAAAAAGCCAATTGCCACCAGGGCGGCGTTAATCACTGCTAGACTATTAGCGGACATGTAGACCACGAGGAAGACAGTTACCAGGACCATGTAGCAGAAACTAGCCGGACCCCGCCGACCGTGGAAAACATGGTCAGAAACCCAACCGGCCAGTAGGGTACCGGGAATTCCGGCTAATTCGTACCAGAGGTAGGAAGCGCTAGCGCTACCAAGAGTGATTCCCTTTACCTCGGTCAGGTAGGTTGGTACCCAGTTTTCCACTCCGTAACGGACGAGGTAGACGAAGATATTAGCACAGGCGATGACCCAGACCCACTTATTATTGAGGACGTGCTTGAACAGGAGCTCCTTGGTGGTAAAGTTGTGCTCGTTTAGCTGGTGACTCTTGTTTGGGTAATCATTACGGTACTCCTCAATTGGTGGCAAGCCAACCGATTCGGGACTGTTACGCATCAGGATAAAGGCGATTCCGGCAATTACGATTCCAGCAATGGCGGGGATAATGAAGGCCCCGTTAAAACTTTTGATACCGAGGGAACTTGCCGCAATCAAGACAATCCCCCAGTTGGCCAGGGGTGCCATTAAGCCACCGCCGACATTATGGGCCGTGTTCCAGAGGGCGGTCTTGCCACCCCGCTCGTTGAGGGAAAACCAGTGGACCAAAATCCGGCCACACGGGGGCCAGCCCATCCCCTGAAACCAACCGATGACGAACAAGACGATGAACATGGTCGTGATGTTACTGGTTAGCGCGGGGATGAAACCGAAGGCTAAGTTGGTTAAGGAAACCAGCAGTAGGCCGAGGGGCAAGAAAATTCGGGCATCACTCTTGTCGGAAACAATCCCCATCACGAACTTACTAATTCCGTAAGCGAGGGAGACGGCGGAGAGGGCCAGTCCTAATTGCCCCTTTGAGAAGCCCTCCTTGATTAATCCGGGGATAGCGATTGAAAAGTTGTTTCTTAATAGGTAGTAACCGGCGTAGCCAACGAAAATACCGATAAAGACTTGTAGGCGCAAGCGACGGTAGGAGGCGTCGATTTTACTCTTGTCCATATGAAAATGCTCCTTACTGATAAATTATTCAGCATTAATTGTACTACTGTTTGTAATGGTTAAGAACAAAAAATAAAGGGCTTCCATAAGAAGAAAGCCCTTATCAACCATTAATTCTGGTTAGTAGTCATTCGTTTGCCTGTTTCTTTAACGTCTCCGCAATTTCCCTGAGGTATTGAACTTCGGGACTTAGTGCGGCCGGTTTTTCTTCCTTCTTGTGGAAGTGGTTGATAAATTTAACCAGCAGGAAGACAACGAAGGCGATGATGATAAAGTTAATGACGGCATTTAAAAACAGGCCGTATTTGAACTGAGCGTCGCCAACGGTTAGGACAAAGTTTGAAAGGTCAATTTTCCCGATAAAAAGACCAATCAGGGGGTTAATCAGGTTATTGACCAGGGAATTAACGATGGCAGTAAATGCTGCCCCGACAATGATCCCGACAGCCATGTCAACAACGTTCCCACGGGCAATAAAATCTTTGAATTCCTTGAGCATGATGAGCCTCCTTTTTAACTGTCTTTCGTATTATCATTTTATCAATAGAATCAGGCTAGTGGCTACGGTTAATTAATTAGATTTAATAAATTTTAAGTAATGGAAAGGGAGTGAGACAGAACTAGCTTGCTAGTTCGTTTTTCGACGCGAAGCTAGCCTGTAGGGAACCCCCGCAAGCACAAAGAGGACTCTAGCGTTCGGATTTTCCGAACACTAGAGTCCCTTTGTGTACTGCGCTGTAGCATTTTCAACTATATAGGAGACTTACGTCACAACCCCTTTTTGGATTGGTTGATATTAGGTGAATTGAATAGGTTAAAAACTAGTTGTTATCTTCAACCCCAGTGCCTTCGTAGCAACGTTCAAGGAGTTCTTTGAGCTGGCTAACGAGTGGTTCAACTGGGTTAGTGGTTGTACATTGGTCTTCGTATGCGAGGACAGCAAGCTGGTCAACGACCTTGTCGAATTCCTCACGGGTAACCCCGTTGGCCTTCAGACTCAGGGTAACGCCACATTCATGAGCAACGTCAATGTACTTTTGGGCGTATGCATCTGCTAACTCTTCATCATTCTTGCCTTGGAGGCCGATGAAGCGTGCAATATCAGCGTAGTCCTTCGTTGCGTGGTACGTTTCGTAGTGTGGCCAGAGAGCTAGTTTCTGTGGCCGTTGGGCGTTGAAACGAATAACCTGTGGCATTGCAATGGCAATCAAGAGACCGTGAGGAAGACCAAAGGCACCACCCATCTTGTGGGCCAGGGAGTGGGTAATCCCCAGAAAGGCTTGACCAAACGCCATTCCGGCCATCGTGGAGAAGTCATGCATCTTCCGCCGGGCTAACTTATCACCCTTAACGGACATCGGCAGGTATTCCATTGCCCCCTTGATGGTTTGCAGTGACCAACCACGCGTGTAATCGGTTGCCATTACGGAAACGTAAGATTCGGTGGCGTGGCAAAGAACATCCAAACCGGTGTAGGCAGTTGTCTTAGCCGGAACGGTTTCCACAAATTGGGAGTCAACGATGGCAATGTTTGGCGTTAGTGCGTAATCTGCCAATGGGTACTTAACGTGGGTTTTGGAATCAGTGATAACCGCAAATGGGGTAACTTCGGAACCCGTTCCAGAAGTAGTTGGAATCCCAATCAGCTGGGACTTTTCAGGCTTCTTAATCTGGTAAGCCCGCTTCCGGATGTCAAGGTACTTCTGCATTACACCGTACCAGGAAGTCTCGGGGTGTTCATAGAACATCCACATTGCCTTGGCAGCGTCCATCGGTGACCCCCCACCAAGGGCAATAATGGTGTCCGGCTTGAAGTCATTCATCATGGCAACCCCTTTTTCAACCGTGTGGGTGGATGGGTCTTCTTCAACGTCATCGAAAACTAAGAATGGGGTTTCGTTTTGCCGCAGCCGGAGTTGGTCGATGACCCGTTGAACGTACCCCCGCTTGCTCATACCGGGACCGGTGACGATAAATGCCCGGTTAATGTTTGGAATATCGCGCAATTCTTTTAGCGAATTCCGCTGAAAGTAAACTTTTGGGGGGATCTTGACCCACTGACGGTTTTCACGCCGCTTAGCAATTACCTTGATGTTTAGAAGGTCCCAGTCGGTAACGTTGTGGGAAACTGAGTTACCGCCATAAGAACCAGTCCCCAGGGTCAGTGATGGGGTCATATTGTTGTAAATGTTCCCAATTCCACCGATACCAGATGGTGAGTTGACGATAATCCGGGAAGCCCGCATTTCGAGTCCGTACTTGGTTGCCAGATCATCATCCAGGGTATGAATGGCGGCTGTATGACCTTCACCACCGTAGTGAAGAAGTTGCCGACAGATATCAAAGGCGTTTTCACGAGAGCTTGCCCGGTACATGGTCAGAACGGGGGAGAGCTTTTCGGCAGACAGTGGGTAGTCGTCACCAACGCCATCAATTTCGGCAATTAATACCTTGGTGTTGTCAGGAACATTCTTCAGTCCACACATATCGGCAATGGCATTGGCCGAGCGTCCGGCAATTGGTCCCCGTACTTGGTGACGCTGCGGGTCGATAAAGCCGTCGGAAAAGGTTTGCATTTCGTCTGGCTTAACGAAGTAGCAGTTCCACTTCTTGAATTCTTCCTTAACTTGGTCGTAGATTTCGTCATCAACAACAACTGAGTTTTCTGATGCACAGATCATCCCGTTATCGAAAGTCTTGGATAAGACAATGTCGTAAACGGACCGTTCAATGTTGGCTGACTTTTCAATGTAGGCCGGACCGTTACCAGGGCCAACCCCTAGGGCTGGGTTACCAGAACTGTAGGCGGCCTTGACTAAGCCGGGACCACCAGTAGCCAGGATGGTAGCAATGTTAGGATTTTGCAGTAGGGCATTAGTATTTTCCCGACTGCATCGTGGAATCCATTGAATCATGTCTTTCGGGGCACCGGCCTTTTCAGCGGCCGCCTGAAGGATCTTTGCGGTCTTTACAGATGACTGAAAGGCCTGGGGGTGGAACGAGAAGATGATGGTGTTCCGGGTCTTTGCGGAGATGATGGACTTAAAAATTGTTGTTGAAGTGGGGTTGGTAACAGGAACCACTCCGGCAATAATTCCAAGAGGATCCGCAATGGTGATTGTTTGGTCCTCATCGTTGTCTTCGATAATACCAACGGTGTGGTCATGACGAATGTTGTTCCAAATATATTCACTAGCGTAGATATTCTTAATTGCCTTATCTTCGGCAACACCACGGCCGGTTTCGTTAGCAGCGTCTACAGCGAGGTCCATGTGGTGCTCTTCAGCAGCCAAGGCCATTGCCTGACAGATATTGTCAACTTGTTCCTGGGTGTAGTTACGTAACTGTTCGAAAGCGACTTGACTCTTGCGAACTAAGCCACCAATTAGTTCTTCGGCGGCCTGTTGCTTGTCTTGTTCAGTCTCTTTTTGCTCAATTTGGTGTTTCTTAGAATTTGCCATAATCAAGTTTCTCCTTCATCACTTAATGTTTGTTACCTTTTGAACATGGTTAATAATACAGGATATTCTTAGCCCTTGCAAGGAGATTGTGATAAGGTTAACAATGGTTACGAATGATGAATTCGCTTACAAATATGGCAAATTAAGCCTGAAATAACAGCAAAAAAGATTGGTATAAATTTTAGTCAATTAGTAATTTAGGCAAACGTTTGCACATGTGATACTGATCAGTAATTCACAACGCCTAAAAATAAAAAAGCAACCGGATGATTCCAGTCGCTTTTATAGTATTAATCCCGGGAGTTTTTATCCTTGCCGGCATTGGGGTCCATGATGTGATAATCATCATCGTTCATCGCTTCAACCGCTCCTAAACGGTACCCATTACCCACTTGACTAAAGAAGTCGTGGTTAGAAGTAGAAGTTGAGATTCCGTTCATTACCACGGGGTTAACATCTGCGGCCGTGTCTGGGAAGAGCGGGTCCTGGCCGAGGTTCATCAGGGCCTTGTTGGCATTGTAACGGATAAATACGAGGACGTCATCTGTCCAGCCAATTTGGTCATAGAGCAGGTGGGTGTACTTCTCTTCGTTGTCGTAAAGGTCGTAGAGGAAGTTGTACATCCAGTCCTTCATATCCTGCTGTTGCTTTTCGGTCCGGTCATGGAGACCAAGTTGGAACTTGTAACCAATGTAGGTTCCGTGGACGGATTCATCCCGTAGGATAAGCTTGATAATTTCAGCAACGTTGTTTAGTTCGTTGTGGCCAAGATAGTAAAGCGGGGTGTAGAAACCAGAGTAGAAGAGGAAGGTTTCCAAAAAGACGTTGGCAACCTTCTTCTTCAGCGGGTCCTCCTCGGGATCGAGGTACATGTTGGCAATCTTAGTTGCCTTGTTTTGCAGGTACTCTTCCGAATCAGACCAGTCGAAAATTTCGTTGATTTCATCAGGAGTGTTCAAGGTTGAGAAGATGGTGGAGTAACTCTTGGCGTGGACCGATTCCATGAATTGGATATTGTTCAGCACCGCCGTTTCGTGTGGGGTCCGGACGTCATTCTTTAGTGCGGTCAGTCCTGCTTCGGATTGGACCGTATCAAGCAGGGTCAGTCCCCCAAAGACATGACCAACAGTCCAGCGGTGGTCATCATCTAGTGCCCGCCAGTCGTCCATATCGTTGGAAACGGGGATCCGAGTATCAAGCCAGAACTGCTCTGTCAGCTTCTCCCAGGTTGCCTTGTCAATCATGTCGGAAACTTTATTCCAATTGATTGCCTTATATTTGCTTAATGGTTTAAATTCTTCAAGTTTCATTTAACTAGCCGTTCTCCTTAATCAAGAATATTAATCGCCCTATAATTCGTGTAATAGCAATAAAATTGTAGCAGTCTCTTTATTGAAAATCAAATAACACAACTTTCACATTGGTTAGCACCAATTTCATCATTGTCATCCGTAAATGTTCGGATATAGTAAATCGACTTGATACCATGCTGATATGCATAGTGACGAAGAATATTCAGGTCACGGGTGGTCATCTTATTGGTGCGCCCGTTTTTCCATTCGTATAGGCCGTCTGGAATCGTCGACCGCATGAAGAGGGTCAATGACATTGACTGGTCGACGTGTTGCTGGGCAGCAGCGTAAGTGTCAATTACCTTCCGCATGTCGATGTCGTAGGCTGACTGGTAGTATGGCATTGTATCGTTAGACAGGTACGGTGCGGGGTAGTAGATTTTCCCAATCATCTTCTCTTGCCGTTCCTCGACTCGGTTGATGATTGGTGTCAGACTGGCAGTTGAATCGTTAATATAAGAAGTCGAACCGTTTGGCGCAACGGCGAGCCGGTATTCGTTGTAGAGGCCGTCTTTTTTAACGTCTTCCTTGAGCTTTTCCCAGTCCTTGATTCCTGGAATAAAGATGCCCTTAAATAGCTCCTTAACAACGTCGGACTGGGGACCCCAATCTTTTGAAGTATACTTGGCAAAGTATGAGCCATCCGCATAGGTACTCTTGTCAAAATTGTGGAAAGTTTCTTGCCGTTCGCGTGCGATCTCGTTAGAGGCAACGAGTGACCAGTAGTTCAATAGCATGAAGTAGACCCCCGTAAACTCAATTGCGACGGGGCTGCCGTATTGAATATGGTGCTTAGCCAGGTAACTGTGTAGACCCATAGCGCCTAAGCCGACAGAGTGGGCGAGGGCGTTCCCCCGCTTGATGCTCGGCACAACGTCGAGGTTTTCAACGTCACTGATATGGGTTAAACCGCGCATCATTGCCCGGACCGACCGCCCAAAGTTGGGGCTTTCCATCATGTTGGCAATGTTAGTGGACCCCAAGTTACAGCTAATATCCGTCCCCAACTTTTCGTAAGATTGGTCATCAGCGACTTTTGAAGGAACCTGAACTTGAGCAATCTCCGAGCATAGGTTACTCATTACAATCTTACCGTCAATTGGGTTGTCGCGGTTCTCCGTATCGATGTTGATAATGTACGGGTATCCAGATTCCTGCTGGAGCTTGCTAATTTCGTCTTCCAGATCGCGGGCGTTGAGTTTCTTCTTATGAATCTCATCGTTTGCAACCATGTTATCGTATTCCTTGGTAATGTCGACGTAAGAGAAGGGAACACCGTAAACCCGTTCCACATCATATGGACTAAAGAGGTACATATCCTCGTCCTTTTCAACCAGTTCATAGAACTTATCGGGAACGGTGACCCCTAACGAAAGGGTCTTCAGCCGAATCTTTTCGTCGGCGTTTTCTTTCTTGGCACCGAGAAAAGCGATGATGTCAGGGTGGAAGACGCTCAGGTAGACGACACCGGCACCTTGCCGCTGGCCGAGCTGGTTAGAATATGAGAAACTATCTTCCAGGAGCTTCATAACCGGAACAACTCCGCTTGCTGCCCCCTTGATCTTTTTGATTGGGGCTCCTGCCTCACGGAGATTACTGAGGTTGATGCCGACCCCACCACCGATCTTAGAAAGCTGAAGGGCCGAATTGATGGTCCGACCAATCGTATTCATGTCATCGGTACTTTGAATGGCAAAACAGGAGACAAATTCCCCCCGGCGTTTCCGCCCAACGTTCAAAAAGGTAGGGGTAGCTGGTTGGTAGCGCTGGTGGATGATTTCATCAGCAAGGTCCATGGCTAAGTCTTCATCCCCATCGGCAAGGTATAAAGCGTTCATGGCAACCCGGTCAATGTAGTTTTCCAAGTAATATTCCTTGTCGTTGGTCCGCATGGCATATTGCGCATAGAATTTATAAGCAGCCATGAAGGAGTGGAAGTGGAAGCCCTGGTCCTTTAGGTAGGTGTACAGTTTTTCGATGAAGGAAAAACTATATTTATCCATAAAGCCTTCTTCGATGTAGTCGTTTTCTTCCAGCCATTCAAAACGTTCCTTTAATGAAGAGAAGTGCTTGGTGTTAGGCTTGACATTACTATTGATGAAGTCTTGCAGAGCTTCTTGATCCTTGTCTAGTTGGATTTTACCGTCACGGGGGATGTTAACCTCGTTGTTGAGGTCGTAATATTTAACTTTAGTGATGTCGATGTCAGATAAAGCCATGGTTAAAACTCACTTTCCTGTCTTATTTTATTCAAAATTAAACCAGGCTAACAGTCGTTTGGCGAATGCAGCCTGGTAAAAATAACGTCGTCGATTATGCTAACTGTTGGAGCCGGTCCGGTCGGAAACCAGAAAAGGCGTTGCCGTTTGGTAGTTTTACGACTGGCGTTGCCATGAAGCCAGCGGCTTTTAACCGGTCGATGTATTCCGGCTGCTCATCAATGTTGTGCTCAACGAAGTTAATCTTGTGTTGCCGTAAGAACTTCTTGGTCATCTTGCATTGAATGCAGTTATTCTTTGAGAAAATTGTAATCATAATGGTGCCTCCCAGAGAATTGTTTCGTAGTTGATGTTATTAAGTATAGCCGGAAATAATGAAAAATCAATCTAAAAATACCATATATCGAGTCGTACTTGATGGTGAAACACAATATATGGTAATAATAATGGGGAGCAAAGACTGTGAAACTTTTTTGGCTATTTAATCGCTAGATAAACTTTATCAAACTAATTAGTAATTATACACTGAATCAGAAGGATGGAGAAGATGGCAGAAGAAAAAACGAAAAAAGAATATATGCGAATGGCAATTGCGGAAGCCCACCAGGCGGCATTACTTAATGAGGTGCCAATTGGGGCCGTCATCGTTCATGACGGTAAAGTGATTGGTCGGGGGCACAACATGCGCGAACGATTCCAAGATGTGACTTATCACGCGGAAATGCTGGCGATTAACGAAGCATGCACTTTCTTGCACAGCTGGCGACTTGAAGACTGTGACCTTTACGTTACCCTAGAACCATGCATTATGTGTAGCGGGGCCATACTCAATGCGCGGATAAAAAAACTTTATTACGGTGCCCAGGATCCAAAGGCGGGGGCTGTGGATAGTCTTTACCACCTTCTCAATGATTCTCGGCTGAACCACCAGGTCAACGTCGAAAGCGGCCTCTTGAAAACGGAATGTGGGCAAATGCTCAAGGACTTCTTCCGGGTAATTCGTAAACGCCGCAAGGCAGCTCGTAAAAAACGTCGGGTAAAAGACTAGCAATTATCGCTGATTTAGTGTAATATACTATATGCCGAAAGGCCTTAGAGCAAGGACGTGCTTACGAACCGTGTCAGGTCCGGAAGGAAGCAGCACTAAGTTTGTTGCATCCTGTGCTCTAAGTTTGAATGATAATTAGCTGAGGCTGGGAAACTTTTCCAGCTTCTTTTTATTCTGGGTCGGTAACTAATGAATTTTAGGGCGGGCCTTTTTTTGATAGTCCAATGAAGCAGAAAGCTAGTATAATATTAAAGTAATGTTTTAGACTTTGTACCATATAGAAAGGAAGCCCCGTGATGAGTTATCAAGCACTGTACCGGGTTTGGCGTCCACAGCGCTTTGATGAGTTGGTGGGTCAGCAGGTGGTCACGCAAACCCTTAAAAATGCCATTATTACTCACCAGATCAGCCACGCTTATCTGTTTGCCGGACCGCGGGGAACTGGGAAGACGTCTGCCGCAAAAATTTTTGCTAAGGCGGTTAATTGTCACCACCTAAAGGACGGTGAGCCCTGCAACAAATGTGACATCTGTAAGGCGATTACGAATGGTCAACTCAACGATGTGATTGAAATCGATGCTGCCTCTAATAACGGGGTTGAGGAGATCCGTGACATTCGTGATAAGGCTAACTACGCCCCTACCCAGGCGGACTATAAAGTATACATTATTGATGAAGTCCACATGCTGTCCACCGGGGCATTCAATGCCCTACTTAAGACCCTGGAAGAGCCACCAGCAAACGTGATCTTTATTTTGGCAACAACTGAGCCCCACAAGATTCCTTTAACCATTATTTCTCGGGTTCAGCGCTTCGACTTCCGGCGGATTTCCGCGCAGGATGCGTTTAACCGGATGAAGTATATCCTGGACCAAAAGCAGGTTGACTACGAAGAAAAAGCCTTGTGGGTGATTGCTAATGCAGCTGAAGGCGGGATGCGGGATGCGCTTAGCATTCTGGACCAGGTTCTTTCGTTCAGCGATAACCAGGTTAAGCTAGATGACGCCTTGGTTGTTACCGGGAGTGTTACTAAACAGCTTTTAGAAAAATACTTTTTTGAAGTCAGTGCTCATGAGAGCGCGGCTGCTTTAGATACGATGAAGGATATCCTTGGTCAAGGGAAGGACGGCCAACGCTTTATTGAAGACCTAATCTCTTTTATCCGGGACATCCTTCTCTACCAAGAATCGCCCAAACTTATCATGGTCGAAAGTACCGGCCTTAAAGACGAAGACTTCCAGAAAATGAGTGCAGCCGCCTCCGCAACGGCCCTTTACCAGATGATTGACGAACTGAATGGCATCCAAGAGGAGATGCGGTTTACCACCCACCCGGATGTTTACTTGGAGGTCTTGACGGTTAAACTCGCCCAGGTTGGTGTTCAGAGTGTTGTCCAGCAGCCCCAGTCAGTACAAACGACTGGTGGGCCGTCTACAGGCGACCACGCTGATAAGCAAGTTATTTCCCAGCTTCAGGATGAAGTTTCCCAGCTCCAGACAACGGTCAAGAAGTTGCAGAGTGAGTTAAATACTAAGGGGACGCTTGCTACGCAAACGGCCCCCCGGCAACCGCGGGTTCAGCAGCACAATGTTGAGGTCAAACTCAGTGCAATCAACCCCGTTTTGGGAAAGGCCACCCGCCGGGACCTGGTTGAGATTCAAGGTCTGTGGCAAGAGCTATTGTCAAAGCTCAGTGTTCCCCAACGGTCGTTGCTACACGTCTCAAAGCCAGTGGCGGCAAGCAAGGACGGGGTAATTGTTGCCTTTGACTACGCCTTCCTTTTCCAACAGGCGATGGATGATGAGGCCCTGTTAACGAGTATGGAACAAGCTCTCCAAGAGCTTACCGGTGAAAAACGCCAGGTAGTGTTTGTCCCTAAAGACAAGTGGCCAGCAATTCGGCGGGAATACATTAAGGAACATGGCCTCGATAAACGAGGGCCAGTAGCCCCGGCCAAGCAGGATACTACTCCTAGCGCAGCGTCAGAAGCACCATCGGCGGCTCAAACGGCACCAAGTGATGCGCGACCGACGTCAGCGGACCCGGTAGCGAAGGCCCAACAGCTATTTGGCGAAGATATTGTTAAAGTAGAAGATAATTAATAGTAAAGGATGATGTAATTATGATGCGCGGAATGAACATGCAACAAATGATGAAGCAAGCTAAGGCCATGCAAAAGAAAATGATGGCGGAGCACGAAGAACTGGCTAAGCAAGAATTTGTTGGTAAGGCTCCGGACGACATGGTGACGGCCACCTTCAATGGTGATAAGCAACTCCTCGACTTGAAAATTAACAAGGAAGCGGTTGATCCAGACGACATCGATATGCTGCAGGACCTGGTAGTCGCTGCTGTTAATGATGGGATGAAGAAGGTTGACGCCGCTACCCAACAAAAGCTAGGTAAGTACACACGTGGTATGGGGATGTAACTAAATGCAGTACCCAGAACCACTAGCAAAACTGATTGAAAGTTACACTAAGCTTCCTGGTATTGGGCAAAAGACAGCTACCCGCCTGGCATTTTACACACTGGGGATGGAAGAAGATGACGTTACCGACTTCGCTAAGTCCTTGTTGGCAGCCAAGCGTGACCTGCATGATTGCAGCATCTGTGGCAACATTACGGAAGACGATCCCTGCCCAATCTGCCGGGACAAGACCCGTGACCGCACTAAAATCCTCGTAGTTGAGCAGTCACAGGACGTGATGGCGATGGAGCGGATGCATGAGTACCATGGCTTGTACCATGTCTTGCACGGGGTAATTTCCCCGGTTGAGGGTACCGGACCCGAGGATATTAATGTTGCAAACTTAATCAAGCGCCTGCAAAAAAACGAAGAGGTTAAGGAAGTTATTATTGCAACCAACGCCTCCTCAGACGGCGAACTAACGGCTGGCTACTTGGCAAAACTAATTAAGCCCGCTAAAATCAAAGTTACCCGCCTAGCCCACGGCTTGTCAGTAGGCGCGGATATTGATTATGCAGACGAAATGACCCTTTTCAAGGCAGTTCAAGGACGAACGGAGATGTAAGAGAGTGCTATTTGGTCGCCAGAAAAATCGGGTTGCCCAGCTGCGCAACCAGCGTTTACTAAACGCTATCTATGACACAAAGACCAGTTGGGATCATGCTAAGGAAACTGAGCGGGCGGTCTATGAGGCCAACGTTAACAGTGAGCTCCGTGACCGCACTAAGATTGCTGAGCAAAAATATCTATACCTTTATAAGATTGCTCGAAAGTATAAAGTCCATGGTCAACTCAACCACGGTGTCATTAGTCGCTAGGAGCAGGTGAAAATAAAATGCAAGGAAAGTTCATATCTTTTGAAGGCCCGGATGGCGCGGGGAAAACAAGTGTTCTTCGCCAGATTCAAGCGGACCTGGAGGACCAGCTGGGAAAAGAGCGGGTTGTGTATACCCGGGAACCAGGTGGAGACCATATTTCTGAACAGATTCGCCAGCTCCTATTTGATTCTTCTAATGGCGACATGGATGGGCGGACAGAGGCCCTCCTGTTTGCTGCCAGCCGACGTCAGCACGTTATTGCGGAGATCTTACCAGACTTAAAGGCTGACAAGGTGATCCTTTGTGATCGCTACGTTGATAGTTCAGTTGCTTACCAGGGAGCTGGCCGGCAGCTGGGTGAAAAGGAGATTTGGCAGTTAAACCAGTTTGCAATTGATGGGGTAATGCCGGAACTCACGGTTTACCTCGACATCGAATCGGAAATTGGCCTGCGGCGGATTGCAGAGCACCGTTCAGACCAAGTTAACCGCCTCGATAAGGAAAAGTTGGCCTTTCACCAGGCGGTTCGTCAGGCCTACCTCCGGCTGTACCACAATGATTCGGACCGCATTAAGCTAGTTGATGCCAGTCAACCACTTGACCAGGTAATTAGCGATGTACGGCAGGTTATCCACAGGCGTTATCCCGACCTATTTTAGGAAGATTTAAGGAGTGATTACTATGAAGATGATTATTGCCATTGTGCAATCCAAGGACAGCAATCGCTTACGAAAAGCATTTAATAAGGCTGAAATTCAGGTGACTCAGCTATCAACGACGGGGGGCTTCTTGCGTGAAGGGAACGCCACCTTCTTGATTGGGGTCAAGGATGAAAAGGTCCAACAAGTGCTTGACATCATTAAGAAAAATGCTGAGTCACGGGAGCAATACGTCACTTCCCAGATGCACATTGATGTCGAGGGCGGTTCAGCCTTTCCCGTTAATGTCCGCATCGGTGGTGCCACTGTTTTCGTGATGCCGGTGGAACAGTTTCTTAAGTTTTAAGTAGGTGGTATTGGTGAACGCAGCGGAGGTAACCCGGGCAGAGCAACTCCAGCCAGTTTTGATTAGTCAGCTCAAACGGGTAATCAAAAATAAAGAATTAGCGCACGCTTACTTGCTAGTGGGGCCGAGTGGCTCCGGCAAGGAAACGGTGGCCCGCTGGCTTGCGTTGCGGCTATTTTGCCTGTACCCGGTTGACGGGGAACCCGACGGCACCTGTCCGGAGTGCCAGCGAATTTTGAGTGAAAACCATCCTGATATTGTCCTTGCCCAGGCTGAAGGGCGGCAGATCAAGGTTGACACCATCCGACGCCTGAAAAGTGAGTTTACCAAGAGTGCAATGGAGGGTAACAAGAAACTCTTCATTATTAAGGATGCCGAGAAGATGACCACGAGTGCAGCTAACAGCCTGTTAAAGTTTATCGAAGAGCCGGGCCCTGGAATCTACATCCTAATGTTGACGACCAACAAGAGCGCCATCTTGCCGACAATTCAGTCGCGGACCCAGGTACTCGAAATGGCTCCACTGAACCGGCAGGAGTTGTTAAGTGCCCTTCAAAAACAGGGGGTAACGGAGAAAAAGGCCCGGATTGCAATTGGCCTAACAGACTCGGTAACGACGGTGGTGGACTGGTGCCAGGATGGTTGGTTCGACCAGGCCGTTGCCGGAATTCTCCAGTGGTACCACCAGGTTAGCCAGGGAAAGATGATGGCCTTTGTCGGCGTGCAGACGGACCTGGTCAAGCTCGGGGCCCATAATCGGGACCACCAGCTCGTTTTACTTGACCTGGCAGCCCTGATTTGGCGGGATACGCTCCTGGCAGCAAACGGAATTAAAGACCAGGAGCGCTTTCACTTTGTCGAGGAACTGACGGCGATTAAGTCCGTGGGACAGCACTATCCGATGACCGCCCTGTTGACGGTTAGCCAGTTAACCCTCGCCACCAGACACTACTTAGAGCAAAATATCAGCTTTCAAAATATTTTTGAAGAATTGACGATTCGCATTGTCCAGACATTGACAGATTAATGGAGGCGCGATCATGAACGGTGATCAGCAGCGAAACAGCATTTATGATAGTTTAGGGAAATTCAGCAACCAGCTGGCTGAGATGACGAGCGAATTGGCGGATTTGACAAAGCAACTAAACAACGTCTTGGCCCAAAATGCGGAACTAACGATTGAGAATGACCACCTTCAACAGGCAATCAAAAAGCTCCGTGACCAGCGAGGAGAACAGCAGTTGTCGACGGGACGGCGAACGCTCAATGAACTATACCACCAGGGCTTCCACGTTTGCCGGAAGCACTTTGGTGAACGGCTTGCCCCGCACGAGAGCTGCATTTTCTGTGACGAGGCGATTTTCAGTGGAATCAATGATCAACAGAAGCAATAAGGGGTAAGTGGATGCAACAAATTAGTAGTTTTCAAAATAATGACACGGGACGGCTTTATTTGGTGCCAACACCGATTGGTAATCTTGATGACATGACCTTTCGGGCGGTTAAAACCTTGCGGGATGCTGACCTAATTGCGGCTGAAGATACGCGTCATACCCAGCTGCTGCTCAACCACTTTGAAATCAATACAAAGGAGATTAGCTTTCACGAGCATAATACGGAACAGCGAATTCCAGAATTGATTAATAAGCTCAAAAATGGGATGACTATCGCTCAGTGCAGTGATGCAGGGATGCCATCCATTTCTGACCCGGGCAGGGAACTGGTTGCGGCCGCAGTTAAAGCAGGAATTCCGGTAGTACCGCTCCCCGGTGCTAATGCCGGTCTAACTGCTTTGATTGCCTCGGGCTTGACTCCACAGCCCTTTTACTTCTATGGTTTTTTGCAACGGAAGCACCAGCAGCAGGTGACCGAATTGCAGGCGATGGTTAACCGACCGGAAACGCTGATTTTTTACGAGGCACCCCACCGGCTAAAGAAGACCCTTGCCACCCTGGTGGAGGTGTTGGGGGGCGACCGGCAGGCAGTTCTTGCGCGGGAACTCACTAAGCGCTACGAGGAATTTAGCCGGGGGTCACTGGGGGAATTGAAGGACTACTTTACCGAGCACAGTCCGCGCGGTGAGTTCGTGGTTTTAGTTGCCGGGAATCCGCATCCTAAAGAGAGCCCTCAGCCGGCCAATGAATTATCCCCCCTGGAACAAGTTGACCGGGAAATCGTGAAGGGCCTGTCGACTAACGCGGCAATCAAGCTGGTCGCTAAACGCAACGGCCTTAATCGTCAGCAGCTTTACCGTCAGTACCATCATATTGGAGAATAATTGTGACAGAACTTCAACAGACCGCAAATTGCTATGAAATACTACACCAACTCAAGTACTACGAATGTACTGACACTGGTCACCCCAGCCTAAGCATGCTGATGAGCATGATGACGACGGTTTCGGATGCCCATTCCATCTTCAGGGGACTTGATCGCCAGAAGGTTGAACAGAGCGGGGGCGCCTGGGTGGTAATCTCGTATGAGGGACATTTAAGCGCCAACCAGCCGCGCTATGGTGATCAGGTAATTCTGGGGACCCGGGCAATGGCTAGTAACGCTTTCTTTGCTCTGCGGGAGTTTTGGATGGATGACCTGCACCACCATCACTACGCCCATATCAAGGCCCTCTTTGTAATGATGAATCTGCAAAAGCGGCGTTTGATGAAAATTCCGGATGAACTACTGGCGCCGTTTGAATCACCAGTCCAAAAACGGCTGGATAAGCCCAAGAAGCCGGGCAAGCTCCCCCGAGAGTTCACCAGTCAACAGTACCGAGTGCGGTATTACGATATTGACGTTAACCATCACGTCAATAACGCCCGCTATTTTGATTGGTTGACGGATCCGTTGGGAGCAGAGTTTTTGCGCCATCACCAGCCGGTTGCCTTTACCATCCAGTACCAGAACGAGGTCCAGGAAAATGCCACGGTGGAAAGTCGCTTGGCCCTCATTCAAGATGACAGTGCAGTGACATCCCGACATGAAATTTGGTCCGGTGGTGAGTGCTGCACCAGTGCTGAAATTACATGGGCACCCGTGAATAATGGTTAGTAAACAGACCTTCATGGTTTAGAGTGAACCACGAAGGTCTTTTTCTGTTTAAATTATTAATAGACAGTCAACCGGTAATTAGTAGAATAAACAAACTTTGGCGAACGCAACTTATGGGCTATAATTAAATTAGTAAGAAGCGGAGGAGGGCTAAAGTGAAACAATCGTTAATTGCCGTGATTTATCTGGAGCCTGACCGGGTAAGTCTACGAATACTAGAGTTACCAAAGTTAAGAATAGTTAATAATGTCGAATCAGGTGAACTGGTAGTTGGGACCAACCGGGTAGCCAACTACGTCGAAAACATGGCCGCCATCGTCAACAATATCGATGGCTTCAAGCAGCAGATCAAGGATTACCAAGTGAAGAAAGTTTCTTTCTATGGCGCCCTGGAAGACCTTGATAAGGTAACGGCCCGTTACGTTGCTGACCAGCTGGAGGTGCGGACCGGACTGGAGATCACCTGGTTGAACAATAACCAACTGATGGCCCAGTCGATGAGCTGTGTTGTTAACCACCTGTCTGAATTTAAGAACCTCAGTAAGCACTGCCTCTACCTGGTAAGCCTGGGCCTGGATTCATTGAGTCTGGCCTTTTTCCACCACGGAAACTTTGAGACCCTGTGGGAACTAGACCTTGGTGGGGCCCAAATCAGCCGTCTGGTTGACCGTCTTCGGCAGACGACGACCAACCCCCAGGAAATCATCCAAGACTATATCAGTAGTAAGCTTGGCTATATTGCCCCCGAGCTGATTCAAAAGAAGAAGACGACCTTGTTAATTCAAAACGCCCCTGTCTTGGGTAAACGCTACGTTAGCCGGGGGAGCCACCTGGGTGAGATTCCGTTGGACCTGTTTGACAAGGCTGATGAACCGGTTGATCTTCTGGCACCATCGAAGGGCTTCTGGAGTGGCCTGGCAGTAGAGAATTACCGGAAGAACCTGCTCGTGCCGAACTACATGGTGATTGCGCGGGCAGCGCAGTTGATTCACCCCCAGAAGGCTTACGTTACGAATATTTCGGTGATGGACGGCTTGACCAATGGAATTGCTGTCAATAACGACCAGTCCCGCCAGCAGGTTCAGACGATGATTAGGACGTCAGCCGACAACCTGGCACAACGCTACGGGGTCGACACGGCGCACCAACACTTCGTGACCCACTTTGCCCTGCAGTTCTTTGACCAACTGCGGCCAATTCACCGCTTGGGTAACCACGAGCGCCTCCTGCTGGAGATTGCTTGCAAGGTTGACGATATTGGAAACTTCATTAACCAGCGGAGTCACTACCGCCACTCAGCATATATTCTCCAAGCCAACCCGTGGATCGGTCTTTCTGACGATGATAACCAAATCATTGCGGAGGTGGCTCGCTACCATAGTGCCGAGTCGCCAACCGTTTTCCAGCCCCACTACCGCCGGCTTGATGATGATATCCAGCTAACGGTTGCTAAGTTGGCTGCAATCTTACGGGTAGTGGATTCTTTAGACGATTCCCGCCAACAGAAGATTAAGAAGATCAGCCTAAAGCTGACGGATGACGGCCGGTTAAAAATTAAGGCAACCGCTAACGATGACCTGGTTTTGGAGAAGTGGTCATTTAGTACAAAGGCCAAGCTCTTTACTGATGTTTATGGAATTAAACCGGTACTGATTGAGAGGGGATAATGATGTACAAAGACTTTTATAAACCAGAAAACTATGTAAACCGTGAATTAAGTTGGATTGACTTCAATGGTCGGGTCCTGGGTGAAGCCACCGACATGAGTAACCCCCTGCTGGAACGGGCTAATTTCTTGGGGATTACCCAGAGTAATGTTGACGAATTCTTCATGGTCCGGGTGGCCTCACTCCACAAGCTGGCCGCGGCCAACGTCACAACGACCGATGCGTCCGGCCTGACTCCCGAAGAGCAGTTGAATGCGGTCAACAAGAAGGAACACCGGATGGTGAAGGAACGTTACGAAATCTATAACCAGCAGGTGATTCCCCAGCTGGCTGGGCAGAATATTAATATTTTGCACATTAATGACCTCGATGAAAAGCAGTACGAATTCATCAAGCGTTACTTTAATGACGAACTGATGCCGGTCTTAACGCCGATGGCTGACGACAGTTCCCGGCCGTTTCCGTTTATTTCAAATAGTTCCTTGAACATTGCCATCAGCTTGCGGCGGGACCCCGCTAGCCAACAACACCATGGCCACGAAACCCTGGAAGGAGACCAGGAAGTCGACCGGCCCCAGGCTGAGCCTCACGATGACCGGAAGGAAGCCGACATTAAGTTTGCGACGGTCCGTGTTCCTGAAATCTACAAGCGCTTAGTGCGTTTACCAGGTGAAAATAACTTCATCTTGATTGATGAACTAATCAAGGAGTTCTTAAAACAGCTCTTCCCTGGTTACCAAATTCTGGCAACCGCAACTTACCGGGTCATGCGGGACATGGACCTCGATGTCGCAGAAGAAGATACCTCAGACCTGTTGCGGGCGGTCAAGCACCAGCTTCGGGAAAGAGAACACGGCCAGGTCATGCGGCTAGAAGTGGAACACGATATTGATTCCTGGCTGGAAGACCAGCTGATTGATAACCTCCACGTCAGTGAGCGGTCAATTTACCGGGTTAACGGTCCGGTTGACCTGACTTTCTTGAAGAAGTTATCGGGAATGGTGGACGGTCATGATGACCTCCGCTACAAACCGTTCAAATCCTACCTGAACCCAGCATTAGATATGGAACACAACATCTTTGCGGCTATCCGTAAACGTGATTACCTTGTTCAACACCCCTATGATAACTTCGCGGCCGTGGTTAACTTTATCCACCAGGCGGCGGTTGATCCAGCTGCCTTGGCCATTAAGATGACCCTTTACCGGGTTTCTGGTAACTCACCAATCATTAAGTACCTGGGGATGGCTGCCCAGCAGGGAAAGCAGGTTACGGTCCTGGTTGAAGTCAAGGCCCGGTTCGATGAACAGAATAATGTTCGTTGGGCCCAACGGCTAGAACAAATGGGTTGTCACGTTATTTACGGCCTGGTCGGGCTCAAGACCCACTGTAAGGTTGCCCTTGTGATCCGGCGCGACGAAGACGGCCTCCGTCGTTATATGCATTTGGGTACTGGGAACTATAACGACGTTACAGCCCATTTTTACACCGATATGGGAATGTTCACCTGTGACCACGAACTCGGGGTCGATATGACCAACCTCTTTAACATGTTGTCAGGATTTGCCCGGCCGCCGTACTTCTACCAGTTGCGGGTTTCCCCAGACGGGATTCGGGAATTTATTAACCAGAAGATTGACGAACAGATTACCGTTGCCAAGTCTGGTAATCCAGCATTAATCCGAATGAAGATGAATTCATTATCCGATAAGCAGATTATTGCCCACCTTTACGATGCCGCTGCCAACGGAGTCAAGATTCAGTTGATTGTCCGCGGAATTACCTGCCTGCGCAACGACCTCCCCGAGCTGCACGGTAACATTGAGGTCCACTCAATCGTTGGTCGTTTCCTGGAACACTCCCGGATTTATTACTTCGAGAGTAACGGTCACCAGGAGATTTACCTGGCAAGTGCAGATATGATGACCCGAAATCTTAATCGGCGGGTTGAAGAACTCTTTCCAGTCCGACAAGATGATACCAAGACCCGGGCAATTCACATCTTGGAAACAATGTGGAAGGATAATGTGAAGGCGCGAGTTCTGGTGGGTGATCACTACGAACGGATTGACCGAAAAGAGGCAGCACCATTCTGTTCACAGGACTACTTTGTAAAAGAAGCGGTCAGCTTAAATAAGGAAGAAGCCAATAAGGAGAAAGCCAAGCGGCACTTTCCAACTGTTTTTGAGACACTTTCGAAACATGTTCCATCATTGCACCTGAAAGGAAAGGGGGATGCCAATGGCAAGGAAGAATAACCTCGCCGTAATCGACTTGGGTTCTAACTCCGTCCGCTTGAAAATCAGCGAACTAATGGAGGATGGGTCCGCAGTCACTAAGCAGTACCTCAAGCGTTACGTCCGCCTGTCATCACAGATGGGGCCGGAAAAGGTGTTGAAGCCTGAACCGGTAGAACGGACAATTGCCGCCTTAAAAGAGTTTCGGATTGTTTGTAATGACTACCCAAACGCACGGATTGTGGCGGTGGCGACGGCGGCGGTCCGTCAAGCCAAGAATCAGCAGGAATTTCTCGACCGGGTCAAGAAGGAAACCGGCTTTAAAATTAAGGTTATCTCGGGTGCCCAGGAGGCCTACTTGGACTATGTGGGGGTCAGTAATACCCTCCCGCTTAAACATGGCCTGATCATTGATACCGGTGGGGCCAGCATGGAGCTGGTCGCGGTTGACAACGGGGCCGCGGAAGAAACGGTCAGTATCCCGATGGGGTCAGTGATTCTTTCCCAGCGTTACCACCTCGATGACCAGATTAACGCGGCCAACCTCTTTGATGCGATGGTAGAAGTTGACGAAGCCCTTTCCCACCAGCGCTGGCTGAGCCGCTTCCGCCGGACGGAAATCGTTGCCTTGGGAGGGTCTAACCGGGCCCTGGCCAAGGTCTTTCGCTGGCGGAACGCGGTTGACGGCAAACCAGCGCCCGTTCACGGTTTAACGATGACTTCGCAGACTGCATTCGGTATCATGCACGAGCTGCTGGAATATAGCCGGGCTGAACGGGCTAAAATTCGGGGGATCAATACGGAACGGGCAGACGTCATTATTGGCGGCCTCCTCCCGTTGCTAGCCTTGATGCGGCAGCTGGCTATTGATGAGGTCCAATTTAGTAATAGTGGACTTCGTGAGGGCCTATTATTTAAGTACCGTGAACATGAAATTAACTTTAATTAGTCTCTTTACTTAATTTTTACTAAAATTTACTGACTTTTTTAGTAAGTCTGTGCTACAATCATAGTGAAGAAAATGTAAGCGCCATTATTTGCTGGCGATAGTTGGAATAAGGAGGAGACAACATGGCAATTTTAGTTGCTGGTGGAGCTGGCTACATCGGTTCCCACATGGTTAAAAATTTAGTTGAACATGGTGAAGATGTTGTTGTAGCTGACAACCTCTCAACTGGTCACCGGAAGGCCATTAATCCAAAGGCCAAGTTCTACGAAGGGGACATCCGGGACCGTAAGTTCTTGGACAAGATCTTTGATAACGAAGACATCACCGCGGTTGTTCACTTTGCGGCCTTCTCAATTGTTCCTGAATCAATGAGCAAGCCACTGAAGTACTTCGACAACAACACTGGTGGTATGATCACCTTGCTGGAAGCAATGCACGATCACGGAATCAAGTACATCGTTTTCAGCTCAACCGCTGCAACCTATGGTGTTCCAGAACACATGCCAATCAAGGAAACTGACCCGCAAAAGCCAATCAACCCCTACGGTTTAAGTAAGCTGATGATGGAAAAGATGATGGCCTGGGCTGATAAGGCATACGGTATCAAGTTTGTTGCCCTGCGTTACTTCAACGTTGCCGGTGCAGCTCCGGATGGAACGATTGGTGAAGACCACGGTCCAGAAACCCACTTGGTCCCAATCATCCTGCAAGTTGCTCAAGGAAAGCGGAAAGAATTAAGCATTTTTGGGGATGACTACAATACCCCAGATGGCACCAATGTTCGTGACTACGTTCATGTCATGGACCTGACTGATGCCCACATTCTGGCAATCAAGTACCTGGAAGCTGGCAACAAGAGTAACGCTTTTAACCTTGGTTCATCCACAGGTTTCTCCAACAAACAGATGCTGGAAGCTGCTCGTGAGGTTACTGGTAAACCAATTCCTGCTAAGATGGCTCCACGGCGTCCCGGGGACCCTGATTCACTGGTTGCCGCTAGTGACAAGGCCCGGGAAATCCTCGGCTGGAAGCCAAAGTACGATGATGTTCACGACATTATTGCCACCGCTTGGAAGTGGCACTCAACCCACCCAAAGGGCTATGATGATCGCGACTAGAAGAGAAAATATGTGAATAGTCAAAATGAGGTTGTGACATAAGTCTCCTATATAGTTGGAAATACTACGGCGCAGTACACAAAGGGACTCTAGTGTTCGGAAAATCCGAACGCTAGAGTCCTCTTTGTGCTTGCGGGGGTTCCCTACAGGCTAGCTTCGCGTCGAAAAACGAACTAGCAAGCTAGTTCTGTCTCACTCCCATTTTTAGGCTTCCCAAGGCAAAAGGCAGGCGGTTGTGATAAGATTGGTAGTGATTGAAAGGATGATTGAAATGAAAGTACTAGCCATTGACACCTCGAACCATCCAATGAGTGTGGCCTTAGTCGAAGATGATCAACTGCTGGCAACGACCACATTGAACATGGTCCGCAACCACAGTATTTATTTGATGCCAACGATTGACCGTTTATTTAAACTTGTTAGGTGGGCACCGACGGCCATTGACCGGGTCGTGGTTGCCCAAGGGCCCGGCTCTTACACGGGAATCCGGATTGCCACAACCACGGCGAAGACCCTTGCGGACACGATTAATGTGGACTTAGTAGGGGTTTCCAGTCTGGCAGTAATTGCCCGCAACGTCTTACCAACCAGTAAGCAGGTAATTGTCCCCTTCTTCGACGCCCGGCGGGGGAATGTCTTTGCTGGAGCCTACCAGTGGGAAGAAGGAAAGCTTATTAACCAGATTAAGGATCAACACTTGGCAATGACGGCTTTGTTGGGCCAATTAGCTAAGGTTGAGCGGCCAGTAATTCTGGTGGGTCATATGACTAAGCGGATTAGTGACCAGTTTGAGAAACTACCAGAAAACGTCACCCTTGCCCCCCGGCCATACGGAATTCCATCGACATATCAGCTGGCATTGGCTGGTGAGGCCCTGCCACCGGTTAAGGAAATTGATCCGTTCGTTCCCCACTACCTGCGGATTACTGAAGCAGAGGCTAACTGGCAAAAGCTGCACCCGGGAGAAACACGAAAGAATTATGTTCGAGAAGTTTAAAAGCTGGTATCACTGCAAGGTCAACGCTCGTCGGCAACCACTTTTGACATTTGACCGGCGGGTCGTGATGCTTGAGAAACACCAGTACGTAATTCGTCAGGTCAACGATCGTGATATCAGTTCCCTAGTGCAGATTGAGGAGCAGATTTACGGCAAGGCACCGTGGAGTTATGCTGCTTTTCAATTAGAAATTCAACGCCCCCATGACCGCTTATACTTAGCGATGATTAGTGATGGTCAAATCGTTGGTTTCATTGGCATGGCGGTTGACTGGTACCACTTAGACCTTCATATTACTAATATCGGGGTAACCCCAGGCTACCAAAAGCATGGCATCGGCACCTACCTGATCCGGACAGCGATTGCGTATGCCCGCTACTTACGCTTGCGGTCGCTGAGCTTGGAGGTGCGGGTTCACAACTTGGTTGCCCGCAAGCTTTATGAGCAACTGGGCTTTCGTGAACACCGGATTAAGCACCGCTATTACGTTGATAACCATGAGGATGCGGTTGATATGCAAGCAGATTTATTGAACAGAGGAGGAAAATAAATAGTATGGCAGAGCGGAATTTGATTCTCGCCTTTGAAACGAGTTGTGACGAAACGAGTGTTGCTGTGATTGAAAATGGCACGAAAATTTTAAGCAACATTGTTGCAACCCAGATCGACAGCCATCAGCGTTTCGGTGGGGTGGTACCAGAGGTGGCCAGCCGGCACCATATTGAATGGATTACCCGGTGTATTGACCAGTCCTTGGCAGAAGCCGGGGTTAGTTACGAAGACCTTGATGCGGTTGCTGTTACCTATGGGCCCGGTCTGGTGGGCTCACTGGTGGTCGGTGTGACGGCAGCCAAGGTCGTGGCCTGGGCTCATAATTTACCGCTGGTTCCGGTTAACCACATGGCAGGGCACCTCTATGCTGCTCGTTTTGTGGGTGAATTCAAATACCCCCAGATGGCCCTACTGGTTTCTGGTGGGCACACGGAACTGGTCTACATGCCCCGGGAACATGAATACGAGATTGTCGGTGAGACCCGTGATGATGCGGCGGGTGAAGCCTATGACAAGATTGGCCGGGTGCTTGGTGTTAACTACCCGGCTGGTAAGACCATTGATGAATGGGCTGGGCAAGGTCAGGATACTTTCCACTTCCCTCGGGCAATGGAAAAGGAAGCTAACTATGACTTTAGCTTTAGTGGCTTGAAGAGTGCCTTCATCAACACCGTTCACAACGCGGACCAGCGTGGAGAAAAACTTGATAAGAACGACTTGGCGGCTAGTTTCCAGCAGAGCGTGATTGATGTTCTGGCGGAAAAGACAATGCGGGCCCTGGACCGTTACCCCGTTAAGCAGTTGATCTTGGCTGGTGGGGTGGCTGCTAACCATGGCCTGCGAACCCGTCTGGATCATGACATGAAGAAGTTCCACCCGGACGTTTCAATGCTCCAGGCACCACTAAAGCTGTGCGGTGATAACGCGGCAATGATTGGCGCCGCTGGTTATATCAATTACCTGCATGGCGACCGGGCCGACTGGGACCTCAACGCGGTGCCGGGCCTGATGTTTGACCGGATGAAGTAAACTAAATTTTAATAGTTAAAAGGAGTCTAAGTCGTGGCAAAAAGCCGCGTCCTAGGCTCCTTTTAAATGCAATAACTTCACCACCTGATTTAGGTGATGACAACTTTTAACATCCCTTAGCCTTATTAACCGCATCGATTACGGCGTAGCGGAAGCCAGCCTTTTCGAGGGCCTCAACGCCCCGGATGGTGGTACCACCAGGGGAGGTTACCTTGTCACGCAGTAAGGCTGGTGCCTGCTTGCTATCAGCGGCAAGTTTACCACTCCCCTTGACCATGCTGGCTACGAGCTGGTAGGCGGTTTGCCGACTTAGACCATACTTAACGGCTGCATCGCTCATTGCGTCCATGAAGACATCGACAAAGGCCGGGCCACAGCCACCGACAACCCCCACGATGTCCAGCTGATCTTCGGGAACGACGATCAGGTCACCAAGCTGCCCCAGAGCTTTTTGAATTTTTTCCTTAACGTCTGCAGAAATATCTTGACCGTAAGCCAAGCCAATTGCGCCGGCATTAACAGCAACCGGGGTGTTGGGAATGATTGCCGCTAAGGAACGGTTTGGTAGCGCCTTGGCAAGGTCAGTGAGTTTAACGCCAGCCGCGGAAGAAATAATAATTGTCGACGACTTAAGACCGGCCAATTCGGCAGCAACCTTGGTTGTGACCGGGGCCGGAGTGGTTAGGATAACGACATCCGGTTGATCGGCTACCAGCTGGTTATACTGGTTAAAGAGCTTGAAGCCCAGTTCCTTTGCCAGAGCACTTACCCGGGGATTTTCCGGATTCATTGCAACAACTGTGTCCTGGTGTTGGTTGACCAGCCCACGGATGATTGCTGAGCCCATGTTACCAACACCAATAATAGCGATTTTCATTTTCTACGCCTCCTTGATTAGTTACTTCTTATTGTAACTTAAAATGTCGGGGACGGGAATTATTAGTAATTGGTTGACAATTGATTAGAAAATAATTAGAATGCACTTGATGATTACGGGAAAGCGCTAAGTGATAAAGGAGGAACGGCGGGCAATTGACCGCCACTTTTCACACTGATAGCGAATGAATGAGGTGACAAAATGAAAGTCAAAGTTGCATTGGCCCAGTTTAATATTTCCTTTGCGGCACCACAAAAGAATCGTGAACGAGTTGCGGAGTTAACCGCAGCCGCGGCAAAGGAACGGGCGGACGTGGTGGTATTCCCCGAAATGTGGAACACCGGTTACGCGCTCGACCAACTGAATGAACTTGCTGACGACCAGGGACAGGAAACGAAGCGATTATTTTATAAGCTCGCCCGACAATACCAGGTTGGGATTGTTGGTGGTTCCGTTGCAGTTAAAGAAGGGGACCACTTTTTTAACCGGACCCTGGTGGTTGACCCGGTTGGCCAGATCGTGGGACGCTACGACAAGGTCCACCTTTTTCGTCTAATGAATGAACACAAGTACCTGACTGCCGGTGACCAGGAGAACTACTTCCGTTTAGCCGGGGTACCTAGTGCTGGTTTTATTTGCTATGACCTGCGGTTCCCTGAGTGGGTCCGGACAGTAGCGCGGCACGGCGCCGACATCCTGTATTTCCCTGCGGAATGGCCCGCCCAACGAATTGAGCAGTGGAAGATAATGCTCCAGTCGCGGGCTGTTGAGAACCAGGCCTTCGTTGTCGCTGTTAACCGGGTTGGGGACGATCCTGATAACCACTTTAACGGTCACTCCCTGGTAATTGACCCCTTGGGAAAAATTATTGTCGATGCTGGTGAGAAGGATGGGGTGACTATGGCTGAAATTGACCTAGACCAACTTCAGAAGGTGCGGGGGCCGATTCCGGTCTTTGTTGACCGTCGTCCGGAACTTTACAAGTAGGAGGGATAACGCATGGAATTTGCACAATCACACCTGTTAGATACATTACCAAAACAGTTTTTCGCTAACCTGGTCGCCAAGGTCAACCAGAAAATCAGCGCGGATGTTGACGTGATTAACTTGGGTCAGGGGAACCCCGATAAGCCGACACCCGATTACATCGTTAAGAGTACCCAAAAGTGGGTTGCCGACCCTAAGACCCATAAGTATTCTTCATTCCAAGGTTTGCCGGCCTTTAAGCAGGCAGCTGCCGATTTTTACGCGGAAAAGTATGGGGCCCACTTTGACCCGGAAAAAGAGGTTGCCATCTTCGGTGGTTCGAAAATTGGTCTGGTGGAACTACCGTGGGCACTGATGAATCCGGGGGATACTTACTTATTACCGGATCCTGGCTATCCGGATTACTTCTCCGGTGCGGCGTTGGGCGGCGTGAAGTTTACCACCGTTCCCCTCTTAGCGGAGAATAACTACCTTCCCGACTTAACGGCGATACCGGAAGCGGTTGCCCGTAAGGCCAAGTTCTTCTACCTTAATTATCCAAACAATCCCACGGGGGCGGTCGCAACTCGCGCGTTTTATGAAGAGTTGGTTGCCTGGGCCAAGAAGTACCATGTGGGTATCATCAGCGACTTTGCCTATGGGGCAATTGGCTTTGACGGTAAGGCCCCGCTTAGCTTCATGCAGATACCAGGGGCTAAGGACGTTGGAATCGAATTTTACACGTTCTCAAAGACCTTTGACATGGCCGGCTGGCGAGTGGCCTTTGCGGTCGGCAATGCTGATATTATTGGGGCCCTCAACTTGATTCAGGACCACCTCTTTGTCAGCCTTTTCCCGGCTTTGCAATACGCAGCCATTGATGCCTTAAAGGATCCGGCACGAGACGAGGCCGTTGCTCAGATTGTTCACCGTTATGAAGAGCGGCGGAATGCCTTCGTGAACGCGGCCAAGAAAATTGGCTGGCAGGCGTTTGTGCCCCAGGGAACCTTCTATGCGTGGATGCCGGTTCCGAAGGGCTATACCAGTGAGCAATTCGCTGACCTTCTGTTGGAAAAGGCCGGGGTAGCTGTAGCACCAGGAAATGGTTTTGGTAAGCACGGTGAGGGCTATGTCCGCATCGGTCTGCTGATGGCACCTGAGCGTTTGGAAGAAGCGGTTGCCCGGATTGGCAAGTTGAATTTATTCTAAAGAAGATAAAAGAGGCAGGCGAGAAAACATTTTTTCTCGCCTGCCTCTTTGCATTAGCGTCATTAGTTTTGTTGGTCAAATTTTTCAAGCTTCTCGGCAGCTTCCGTCCAGGCAAGCTCCACCTTGTCTGATTTATCCTTAAGTTGGTCGAGCTGCTTTTGGAGGTCGGTAAGTTTACCGATGTCGGTCGCAATGTCTGGCTGGGCCATCTTTTCCTCAATTGACTGTTGCTCTTTTTCAAGCTGGCCCATCCGGTCTTCTAGACCGTCAACAGCCCGTTGTAATTTCCGCCGGGCCCGCTGTTGTTCCTTACTTTGCTTGTAGGATTGCTTACCCTTGGAGGCAGTAGCCTTCTTTTTGCTGCCCGGAGTTGTTGTTGTTGTTGGCGTTGGGGCCGCCGCTCCCTGGGCAAGGTAGTCGTCATAGTTGCCGACGTGGTGGGTGACACCGTCCTTTTGCATGTCAAGGATATCGGTGGCTACCTGGTTGATGAAGTATCGGTCGTGGGAAACAAAGAGAACTGTGCCGGTGAATTCGTTGATAGCACTTTCGAGGACTTCCCGGCTGTCGATATCCAGGTGGTTGGTCGGTTCATCGAGGATCAAGAAGTTGATTGGCTTGAAAGAAAGCTTTGTCAGTTCTAGCCGGGCCTTTTCACCCCCGGAGAGATCGTGGACAACCTTGTAAACATCGTCTCCCACAAAGAGAAAGCTGCCTAGTAAGGATCGAATATCCTTTTCGGGGACTTCCGGATGGTCGTCCCACACTTCATTGAGGACCGTCTTGTCCGCGTGCAGTTGCTGCTGTTCCTGGTCATAGTAACCAATATCAAGATTGGCACCCAATTTGATGGTTCCACTGATGGCGGGGATGCGGTGCAGGATAGTCTTTAAAAGGGTGGACTTACCAATCCCATTGGGGCCGATAATCCCAATTCGCTGGGGCTTGCGAACGGTGAAGGAGAGGGGACCGGCCAGAACCTGGTTTTCATAGCCAATCTTCAAGTGGTCAACGTCTAACACCTCGTTACCGCTGGCTTTGTCACTATGAAAGTGGAAGTGAATAGACTTATCATCAGTGGTTGGCCGCTCAAGCCGGTTCATCTTTTCAAGCTGTTTCCGCCGCGCCTGGGCTTGTTTAGTGGTTGAAGCACGGACGATGTTGCGGTTAACAAAGTCCTCTAGTTTGGCAATCTTTTTTTGCTGCTGGTCGTAGTGCTTCCATTCTGCCTTCAGTCGTTCCTGCTTGTGTTGGACAAACTGGGTATAGTTACCGGTGTAATGAACTAGTGTGCGGTTATCCAGGTCGTATACATCCTTAACCACGTGGTCTAAGAAGTAACGGTCGTGGGATACCACTAGCAGGGCCCCCTGGTAACTCTTTAGGTAATCTTCTAACCAGGCCAAGACGTTCATGTCCAGGTGGTTGGTCGGTTCGTCAAGAATTAGCAAATTGGGGGCCTGGAGGAGGATCTTGGCCAGTGCTAGCTTTGTTTTCTGACCACCGGAAAGGGCGTTGACGGGCGTATTGTAATACTCCTCGCCAAAGCCAAAGCCCGTCAGGATTCCCCGCATCCGGGACTCATATTCAAAGCCGCTTTCCTTCTTATAGTTGGTTTGCAGGCGGTCATAAGTAGTCATAACTTGTTGGTATTGAGAACTAGTGGTGTCGAGACTCGCCAGCTGTTCTTCTAACTGACGAATTTTCTTTTCCTGCTCATGAAGAGGGGCAAAGACGGTATCCAGTTCTGCCCAAATTGCGTTTTGGCTATCAAGTCCTTGGTCCTGGGCTAGGTAACCAATGCTTAAATTTTTGACCTTACTGATGGTCCCCTCGTCGGGAGTGGTAATTCCAGCGATCATTTTTAAGAGGGTTGTTTTTCCTGCACCATTGCGACCTACCAAGGCGGTTCGCCCGTGGTCTTGGACCTGCAGGTTAATATTATGGAACAATACATCCGCGCCAAAACGACGCATGACGTCATTTGCTTGCAAAAGAATCATTTTGAAACCTCGCTAAATCATATGATAACAGTGTTTATTTTAGCAGATTTCATTTCAATTTATTTAAAAAGGTGAAATTGTTTTGTATACCGCTTCACAAAATTAATGAAAATTGCTAGAATAATTAGGAAACGAATTTCACAAGTGTACCCAACCAGTTAAAAATCCTAAGAATCCGGTAATTGACCGGGAGAATAACCATGGTTGGAGTAAAGAAACAGGGGGACAAAGATGGCTACCAAAAAGATACCACGCGCAACAGCACGACGCTTACCAATTTATTATCGTTATTTGACGATATTACTAAACGCAAAGAAGGAACGGGTTTCCTCGACTGAATTATCGGAGGCTGTTCAGGTTGATTCCGCAACCATTCGGCGGGACTTCTCTTACTTTGGTGAACTCGGAAAGCGGGGTTACGGCTATGACGTTGCCAGTCTTTTGAAGTTCTTTAAGGTAATCTTGCACCAGGATTCCCTGGTAAGTGTTGCTCTGGTTGGAGTCGGCAGTTTAGGGAGTGCTTTGTTGAACTTCAACTTCCACCAAGATACTAACCTGCGAATCAGTGCTGCCTTTGACAACAAACCAGAGCTGGCAAACAAGATTAAGAGCGGGATTCCCGTTTACCCGGCTAGCGATATTAAAAAGCAGTTACAAGAACAGCAGATTGATATCGTTATCTTAACTGTACCAGGAGACAAGGCCCAGGACGTTACTGACCAGCTTGTCGATGCGGGGGTAAAAGGAATCTTGAACTTCTCACCTGTTCGCCTGTCCGTTCCAAAAGGTGTTCAGGTCCAAAATATTGATTTGACAAATGAATTACAAACCTTAATCTACTTCATTAAGAACTACTCTAATGACAACGACTAGGAAAATGGTGAGCTTGTATTGCCTTTTCTAGTTTGGAAGAGGGAGTGAAACAGAACTAGCTTGCTAGTTCGCTTTTCGACGCGAAACAAGTCTTTATAAAGCACAAAGAGGACTCTAGTGTTCGGATTTTCCGAACACTAGAGTCCCTTTGTGTACTGCGTTGTAGCATTTTTAACTATATAGGAGACTTATGTCACAACCCCTTTTTGTTTATGTGTGAATGTTGGCATAAATTTAAAAGTCAAAATTAGTCAAACTTTATTATTGCTTTTTAAAAGAAAGATGGTATAGTAGAAATTGCGGTTAGCACTTAACAAGTGAGAGTGCTAAAAGCAAATAATAAATTAACAAGATGGAGGGATTAACGTGTTAAAACCATTAGGAGATCGCGTTGTTCTTAAAGCTGAAACTGAAGAAGAAAAGACAGTTGGCGGAATTGTCCTTGCTTCCAACGTAAAGGAAAAGCCAACTACTGGTAAGGTTATTGCCATTGGTGAGGGTCGGACCCTCGACAATGGACAAAAGCTTGCTCCAGCTGTTAAGGAAGGCGACCGGGTATTGTTTGACAAGTATGCCGGCAATGAAGTTGAATACGACGGTGAAAAATACCTGGTTGTTCACGAAAAGGACTTAGTCGCAGTTCTCGACTAGTTGTTGAATCATAATATAATCGCTTAAATAAAATCTATTCTATTTTTGAGGTGACAATTAATGGCAAAAGATATTAAATTTGCTGAAGACGCACGGAGTGCAATGCTTGCCGGTGTTGATAAGTTAGCTGACACTGTTAAGACCACCATGGGTCCGAAGGGTCGGAACGTTGTTTTAGGTCAAAAGTATGGTAATCCAAACATCACTAATGATGGTGTTACGATTGCTAAGGACATTGAATTAGAAGATCCATTCGAAAACATGGGTGCTAAGCTGGTTGCCGAAGTTGCTTCCAAGACCAACGACATTGCTGGTGACGGTACTACTACTGCTACCGTTTTAACCCAAGCAATTGTCAATGCCGGAATGAAGAACGTTACTTCTGGTGCTAACCCAGTTGGTATTCGTCGCGGGATTGAAAAGGCTACTGCAGTTGCAGTTGATGCATTAAAGAAGATGTCACACGACGTTAAGACCAAGAGTGACATTGAACAAATCGCTTCTATTTCAGCTGCTAACCCTGAAGTTGGTAAGTTAATTGCTGACGCCATGGAAAAGGTTGGCCACGATGGTGTTATCACCATTGAAGATTCTCGTGGTGTTGACACGAGTGTTAACGTGGTTGAAGGGATGAGCTTTGACCGTGGTTACATGTCTCAATACATGGTAACTGACAATGATAAGATGGAAGCTGACTTGGATAACCCATACATCCTGATTACTGACAAGAAGATCAGCAATATTCAAGACATCTTGCCATTACTGCAAAACGTTGTTCAGCAAGGCCGGGCTCTGTTGATCATTGCCGATGACATTACCGGTGAAGCTCTGCCAACCCTTGTTTTGAACAAGATTCGTGGTACCTTCAACGTATGTGCCGTTAAGGCTCCTGGCTTTGGTGACCGGCGGAAGGCCCAATTGCAAGATATCGCTGTATTGACCGGTGGTACGGTCATTTCTGATGACCTGGGCATGAACCTGAAGGACGTTACGATTGATCAATTAGGTCAAGCTAACAAGGTTACGGTTACTAAGGACGCCACTACCATTGTTGATGGCTCCGGCGCTAAGGAAGCCATTGCCGAACGGGTTGACCAAATCAAGCAAGCCATTGCCAAGACCACTTCTGACTTTGACAAGGACAAGCTCCAAGAACGGTTGGCAAAGCTTTCTGGTGGTGTTGCCGTTGTTAAGGTTGGTGCCGCAACCGAAACTGAATTGAAGGAAAAGAAGTACCGTGTCGAAGATGCCTTGAACGCAACGCGGGCTGCTGTCGAAGAAGGATTCGTTCCTGGTGGTGGAACGGCCTTAGTAAACATCATTCCTGCTCTGGAAAAGATTGACGCAACTGGTGATGAGTTAACTGGTGTTAAGATCGTAACTTCCGCTCTGGAAGCACCTGTTCGTCAAATTGCTGAAAATGCCGGGGTTGAAGGTTCTGTTATTGTAAATGAACTCAAGGACCAAGACGACGGTATTGGTTACAACGCTGCTGATGGCAAGTTCGAAGATATGGTTAAGGCCGGAATCGTTGACCCAACAATGGTTACCCGTTCTGCCTTACAAAACGCTGCTTCTGTATCCGCATTATTGCTGACTACGGAAGCCGTTGTTGCTGACAAGCCAGAAGCTAACGACAAGCCACAAGCACCTGCACAACCAGGTCCGGCTATGATGTAATTACAAACTCAACTATAAAGAAGGGGGACTATTCAGTCCTCTTTTTTTATTTCCCGGGAAATTTTCTCAAAAAGTAAAATAATCGTCGCAATGGTAATTGCAAAGTAGGATAATTAGTTGTAACATTGTTCAGTCATAAGGAATAATATCAAAGTAAAAATATATGTGTAGGGAGGATAGCTATGTGGCGTTATCTTAAACGTGTATTAATTGGGAAACCATTAAAAACCCTTGATGAGGGGCAGACGCACCTTACGAAGTTTAAAGCTTTGGCAATACTTTCGTCAGATGCTATTTCGTCAGTTGCCTATGGTCCTGAACAAATTACAACGGTCTTGGTTGCACTGTCTGCAGCGGCACTATGGTACTCAATTCCAATTGCCGCGATTGTGCTGATCTTGCTATTGGCCATTACCTTGTCATACCAGCAAATCATCCATGCATACCCAAGCGGTGGTGGGGCCTACGTGGTTGCCACCGAGAACTGGGGAAGCAATGGGGGCCTATTTGCCGGGGGCTCATTGTTGGTTGACTACATGTTGACCGTCGCGGTATCGACGACTTCTGGGGTTGAAGCGATTACCTCGGCCGTCCCCGCCTTATACCGGTTTTTGATTCCAATTGCAATTATCATTGTCTTACTGATTATGTTTATGAACCTGCGGGGGATGAGTGAAAGTGCTAATTTCCTGACGGTGCCCGTCTATTTCTTTGTAATCATGATCTTTATTATGATTGCGGTCGGTATTTACAACATTATGACTGGCCATATCCATTACCAGGCACCAGCGGACTATGGAACCCCGGTTGCCGGGATGTCCTACGTCCTCTTTATTCGGGCGTTCTCGGCTGGTTCCTCCTCACTGACGGGGGTGGAAGCAGTAAGCAATGCCGTGCCGAACTTTAATAAACCAAAGGAGAAGAACGCAGCAACGACTCTGGCAATTATGAGTGCCATCCTGGCAACCTTCTTTATTGCCATTATCTTCTTCAGCTTCTTCATTGGGATTGTACCGAATGGCCGAACAACCGTCCTTTCTCAGATTGCTTTGACAATCTTTGGGGGACACGGCCTTGGCTTTTACCTGTTACAACTATCAACGGCAATGATCTTAGCAGTCGCCGCTAATACGGGTTTCTCGGCCTTCCCAATTTTGGCCTTCAATATGGCTAAGGATAAGTACATGCCCCACGCATTCATGGACCGGGGAGACCGGCTCGGTTATTCTAACGGAATTATTTCTCTGGCAATCGGGGCAATTATTTTAATCATGATTTTCCATGGGCAAACGAATAACCTGATTCCACTATATGCTGTGGGGGTCTTTGTACCGTTTACGCTCTCCCAGTCAGGGATGATTATTCACTGGTTCCGGACCCGGCAGGGGATTTGGCTAGCAAAAGCTTTTATTAACTTTATCGGTGCCGTAATTTCCCTTTGCCTGGTGGCTTTCCTATTCTGGCAACATTTCAATAATGTCTGGCCTTACCTAATCATCATGCCATTGTTGTTGTACATGTTCCACCGGATTCATTCGCACTACATTAAGGTTGCTGCCCAACTCCGGGTGGCCGAAAAGACGAAGGTCCAGCTCCATGATTATGATGGTGCCACGGTCATCGTTCTGGTCGGTAACGTTACTCGGGTGACCCGAGGGGCGATTAACTACGCCCGGTCAATTGGCGACTACGTTATCGCCATGCATGTTTCCTTTGATGAGAACCCGGGGAAAGAGCATAAGACTGCTAATGAATTTAAAGCAGAATATCCTGACGTTCGTTTCGTAGATATTCACTCCTCATACCGGTCAATTGCTAAACCAACATTGCGGTTTGTTGATGTCATCGCTAAGCGGGCGGAGGCCCGGAACTATTCAACCACGGTTCTGGTTCCCCAGTTCATTCCTAAGCACCCATGGCAACTGGCACTGCATAACCAGACCAGTGTTCGCCTACGGGCAGTGCTGAATTCGCGGGAAAATATCATCGTTGCTAGTTACAACTACCACTTACATGAATAGCTGGTGGCTAGTATGAAGATAAAAGAGACGCTACTTGGGCTTGCCTTTGCACTGGGGTTGGTATTCGCTGCCGGCTATTCGATTGATAACCGGGGCTTTCATTCCGGACTATCTGGAATCGTTGGTTGTATGCTGATCCTAGTTGCATATGTGGGCTTTAACTGGCAAAAAATTAAGGCGGGTAACCCCCATACTCGCCACCTACTATGGGGCTTAGGTAGTTTACTTGCCTTTATCATTGTCCTTGATATTTTAGAAGTTGTTTTAACTTAAACAACCTAAGAATTAGTTCAGAACGAAAATAATTGTTCCGGACTTTTTGTTACCCTAAAGATAGGGGGAGTGACATAAGTCTCCTATATAGTTGAAAATGCTATAGCACAGTACACAAAGAGGCTCTAACGTTCGGATCTTCCGAGCGCCAGAGTCCTCTTTGTGCTTTCTAAAGACTTGCTTCGTTTCGACGGGAGTTCCCTACAGGCTAACTTCGCGTCGAAAAGCGAACTAGCAATCTAGTGCTGTCTCACTCCCGTTTGGAAGTTGAATTATTTTTGCGGTTCAAAGGGAAGCTCATTAAAGCGCCTCTCACCTTCACTAATCTCTAATTGGTTATTAAAGCGGTTTGTGAGGTCCTGGATGGTGGCCTTGATTTGATCGATATCGACGAAAACGCTCGTAACAACGTTAGCTCCGTACTGTTCGTTAGCCAGCTCAAGACGATTTTCTTTAAGGTAATAAAGCAGGGGGTCGTGTTGGCGATAAGAGACTGTGATGTTTAGCGTTGCTTGTTGGATGCGCTGGACCAACCCTGCCTGGTGAATTGCCTTTGTCGTGACGTTACTATATGCCCGGATCAGGCCACCAGCTCCTAACTTGATACCACCAAAGTAACGGGTAACGACGGCCACCACGTTGTGTAGTTTAGCTAATTGAAGAGATTCGAGGATTGGTACCCCTGCCGTGCCACTAGGCTCCCCATTGTCACTTTCTCGTTGGACCTGGTCATTATCACCAATCATATAGGCAAAGCAGTTATGGTTTGCCTTTTTATTTTGCGCTTGGATTTTTTTGATAAACTCTTGAGCCGCGGACTCACTGTTGACCCGCTTCAGTGAGCAGATGAAGCGGGACTTCTTAATTACCAGTTCAAAAGCAGTGTCTTTGGCAATAGTCAGAAATGGTTCGTTCATAATTTGATTGCTCTTCTTTCGTGCGTGATTACTTTGTTAACGTAATTAATTAGTGGAGGGGATTAAATGGATAAGAGTGATTACTATGGCCGGCGAGTTTTAGTGAACTGGGTTGACCAGCAGCAAAAACCTGACTCGGCAATCAAGATCTTACCGACAATCGCGGTTTCTACCCAGACTGTTCGCTGCTACCGGTGTAATACCGAAACGCCCAAACGGTTAGCAGCATTACCTAATGGCGAATATTATTGTCCCCACTGCATTAATTTAGGACGGGTATCAACACTAGATAAATTTTATCATGTTCCTGAGCCAAATCAATTTACGGTTAAGGAGCCGGTTTTGAGCTGGCACGGTCAATTATCGCCACTTCAGGCAAGGGCGGCTAAGCAGGTGACGTCCCGGATGAAGGGTCACCAACGACAACTACTGTGGGCAGTGACGGGGGCCGGTAAAACCGAAATGATTTTCCTGGGACTGGCAGTTTGTTTGGCACGCCGAGAACGAATTGCTATCGCCTCACCTCGGGTAGATGTTTGCCTGGAACTTTACCCGCGCCTGCAGGCGGCCTTTGCTAGTACGGATATGGCGATTCTACACGCCCACCAGGAGTTGCCGTACCATTATGCCCAGCTAACGATTTGCACAACCCACCAATTGTTACGCTTCTACCACGCCTTTGACAACCTGATTATCGACGAGGTGGATGCTTTTCCCTTCGCTGCTAGCCCCGCCTTGTTTTTTGCTAGCCGTCAAGCAGTCAAAAAGACCGGAGGAATCCTTTATTTGACGGCGACGCCAAGCGCGGGGATGATCAAGCAGGTCCGCCGCCAGCAACTGGCAGTTACTTACTTACCCTTGCGTTATCACGGCGCCTTGCTGCCCATCATTCATCGCTACTTGGCTCCCCGGTGGCGGCGCCAAGTCAAAAAGGGGGCTTTGCCGGCAAGTCTGTTGCACCGAATACAGTTAGCGGTGGCTAATAAGCACCGTTTCCTCCTGTTTGTTCCCCACGTTGATGACTTGGCTCCTGTTGCAAGGGCCTGTCGCCGGTTACTTGCCGGGTTAAAGTTTACGACCGTTCACGCGAATGACCCCCACCGGCTGACTAAGGTTCAGGGGATGCGGGATCACCAGTACAACTTCTTGATTACAACATCCATTCTGGAACGGGGGGTAACTTTTCCGGAGATTGATGTCCTGGTTCTGGGAGCAGATGATGAAATCTTTTCTACCGCGGCACTGGTGCAAATTGCTGGACGCGCAGGCCGGAGTGCTAAACGACCAACGGGTCACGTTGGCTTTTGGGTTAGTGCCCACCGGAAAAATGTTCAGCAGGCCATCAGGCAGATCAACACGATGAACAGGAAGGGACGGCGGTGTCAAAGTGAAGTGTCTCATCTGTAAAAAAGTACTGACCTACCGTTTAACAATTAGGGACCTTCTCTGGCCGGATAAAATCAGGTTTCCAGTTATTTGCCGACAGTGTCAGCAGGGATTTGTTAAAATCGGGGAAGGTCGGTGCCCTGGTTGTGGCCGGCCCCAGGGGGTATCCATGCTCTGTACAGAATGCGAGGCGTGGCAAGAAAAATATGGCTGGCACCTTCACCACCGGGCACTTTACCAGTACAACGATGCAATGAAGGCGTTTATGCGACAGTACAAATTTAATGGCGACTACGTGATGCGGCGCGTCTTTCATGATGAATTTGTGCGGACAATCAAGGAAATTAAGGCCGAACGGGTAGTGCCAATTCCGGTAACGCCAACCACGATGAAAACACGTGGCTTTAACCAGGTGAGCGGGCTAATAACGGGGATAGTGGTTACTGAGTGTTTGCAGACCCGCCAGCAAAGCAAACAAGCGCAGTCACGGAAAAACCGTCAGGAACGGTTAGCAACTAAGCAGCCGTTTCATCTGGTGGATGACCGCCAGTTAATTAACCAAAAGGTCCTCCTTGTTGATGATGTTTACACCACGGGACGGACCCTTTACCATGCCGCCACGTTAATTCACAAGGCCGGCGCCCGGGAGGTTATAAGTATATCTTTAGCGCGTTAAATTCTTTTAAAGGATTTGTGAATAAATTTGTTAATTAATCACAAGTACACTATAATAAAAGTAGGATATGAGAAGAGTGGTCCTTCTGATATCAGATCAAGCGTTTGCTTGGACTGAAAGGAGAGAAGTACAATGTTAAAGTTCAATATTCGTGGTGAAAATGTCGAAGTTACTGATGCAATCCGTGATTATGTTGTTAAACGGATTACTAAGCTTCAAAAATTCTTTGAGGATAGTGTTGAAGCTACCGCCCACGTGAACTTGAAGGTTTACCCTAACCGTACTTACAAGGTTGAGGTTACTATCCCATTACCATACTTAACTTTACGGGCAGAAGAAACTTCTAACGACATGTATGGAAGTGTCGACCTGGTTACTGATAAGTTGGAACGGCAAATTCGTAAGTACAAGACTAAGGTTAACCGCAAGTCCCGTGAAAAGGGATTTAAGAACCTTGAATTTGTACCATCTGACGATGAAGCAGCTAGTGGCGATGAATTAAAGATTGTGCGGACAAAGCAAGTTTCACTGAAACCAATGGATCCTGAAGAAGCCGTTCTACAAATGGACATGTTAGGTCATGACTTTTTCGTATTCCAAGACGCGGAAACCGATGGAACCAGCATTGTTTATCGGCGTCGTGATGGCCGTTACGGCTTAATTGAAGCTGAATAAACCGCCTGATCGCTGAGTTTAATCTCGTTATGAACAGACTCCGGTAGGGGGAATTCCCCAGCTACCGGAGTCTATTTTGCTTAATGGGGATGCAATTCGGGAGCATTATTTAACATCGATTTGATTTGGTTTTCAATCCTCCTTCAACGTGTTAAAATATTACAGTTAGAATTAAAAATATAATTGGCTTGAGTAGCGTATTTTTCATACCTAACAAGTCAAATAAATTAGGAAGGACGCTTTTATGGCCAACATTTTAAAAAAATGGATTGAAAGCGATCGCCGTGAATTACGGCGGATTAATAAAATCGCAAATAAAGTCGAAGCCTACGCAAAACCGATGGCGGACTTAAGCGATGATCAATTAAAAGCAAAGACGGATGAGTTCCGTCAACGCTACCAAAAGGGGGAATCGCTGGATAAGCTGCTTCCCGAGGCATTCGCGGTTGCCAGGGAAGGAGCTAAGCGGGTCCTCGGCCTTTACCCATTCCACGTTCAAATCATGGGGGGGATTGTCCTCCACGAAGGTAACATTGCGGAAATGAAGACCGGTGAAGGGAAGACCTTGACCGCCACGATGCCCGTTTACCTCAACGCCATTTCTGGAAAGGGTGTTCACGTTATTACCGTTAACGAATACCTTTCCAAACGTGATGCAACTGAAATGGGTCAGCTTTATAACTGGCTGGGCTGTAGTGTTGGTATCAATAACTCTGAGATGAGCCCGGACGAGAAGCGGAAAGCCTACCAGGCGGACATTATGTACTCGACTAACAGTGAGATCGGGTTTGACTACCTCCGTGACAATATGGCGGTATATAAGGAGGACCAGGTTCAGCGGGGATTAAACTACGCCATCGTCGACGAAGTGGACTCGATTTTGATCGATGAAGCCCGGACGCCACTGATCATTTCTGGACCAGGGACGGGGACTTCCAAGCTTTACAAGCAAACGGACCGTTTCGTCAAGCAACTAAAGAATGAGGTCGACTATAAGGTAGACCTGGAGTCTAAGACTGTTTCCCTGACGGATGAGGGGATTAAGAAGGCGGAAAAGTACTTTAACTTGAAGAACCTGTATGATCCAGAGAACACGGCTTTGACCCACCACCTCGACCAAGCCCTGCGTGCCAACTACATTATGCACCTGGATAAGGACTACGTGGTTTCCGATGGTGAAGTCCTGATCGTTGATTCCTTCACTGGACGGGTTATGCAAGGCCGGCGCTTCTCTGATGGTCTTCACCAAGCAATTGAAGCTAAGGAAGGCGTTAAGATTCAGGAAGAGAACAAGACCATGGCCAATATCACCTACCAGAACTTGTTCCGAATGTACAACAAGCTTGCCGGGATGACCGGGACGGCGAAAACTGAACAGGAAGAATTTCGTGAAATTTACAATATGGAGACCATTACCATTCCGACTAACCGGCCGGTCATCCGAAAAGATGAACCAGACCTCCTGTACCCGACTTTGCAAAGTAAATTTGCAGCGGTTGTTAAGCGGATTAAGAGCCTCCATGCGAAGGGACAACCAATCCTGGTCGGGACGGTTGCGGTTGAAACTTCAGAATACTTGTCGCACCTTTTAGATCAAGAGCACATTCCCCACGTTGTCTTAAATGCGAAGAACCACGCTAAGGAAGCCGAAATCATTAAGAATGCCGGTCAACGGGGTGCGGTTACCATCGCGACAAACATGGCCGGACGGGGAACCGACATTAAGTTGGGTCCCGGTGTTCGTGAACTTGGTGGCCTGGCGGTTATCGGAACCGAACGGCACGAATCGCGGCGGATTGATAACCAGCTGCGTGGGCGTTCTGGTCGTCAGGGTGATCCGGGCCTTTCTCAGTTCTACCTGTCATTGGAAGATGATTTGATGAAACGGTTCGGTGGTGAACGAATCAAGGCCTTCCTTGACCGGATGAAGGTCCAAGGTGACGACGCGGTAATCAAGAGTCGCTTCTTGACGCGGCAGGTTGAATCTGCTCAGAAGCGGGTTGAAGGGAACAACTACGACTCCCGGAAGAACGTTTTGCAGTATGATGATGTAATGCGTGAACAACGGGAAATCATCTACAAGGAACGTCAGCAAGTAATTACTGAGACCAAGTCTTTGAAGTGGGTCCTAATGCCAATCTTCAAGCGGACCATCCAACGAGAAGTGGAACAACACACCTTGGGGAACCGCAAAGAATGGGACCTTCAAGGAATCGTCGACTTTGCCGAGGAGGTAATTGTTAAGCCGGACACCATTTCCGTTAAGGACCTGGAAGGAAAGAGTCAGGAAGAAATTACTGACTTCCTGATGGGCTTTGCTAAGAAGATCTATGAGGAAAAGAAGAAGATTCTCTACGATCCTTCACAAATGCTCGAATTCGAAAAGGTCGTTCTCTTGCGGGTGGTTGATTCCCACTGGACAGACCACATTGATGTGATGGACCAGTTCCGTCAATCAGTGGGGCTCCGTGGTTATGGTCAGCTGAACCCGCTGGTTGAATACCAGACGGCCGGCTACCACATGTTTGAGCAGATGATTGCGGATATCGAATACGAAACAACGCGGTTATTCATGAAGTCGGAAATCCGGCAGAATGTAACCCGTTAATCAAAAATTGCTACTAGGTACGGCAGTAAGGTAACCCATGGCGGTACCGCTGCCGTATGTTTGTAATTGGAGGAATAGTTTGTGGAATTAAGTGAAGCAAAGAAAAAGATAGAAGCAATGCAACAAGAGGTTGCCCGCTTCGGGAGGTCTCTTTGACCTCGATGCCTTAGATGAACAGATTGCAGAAGATGAGCACCGGATGGCCGAACCCGGTTTTTGGGATGACAATGTCAAGGCCCAGAAGCTGATTAATGAGACTAACGAACTCAAGGATAAGCGGGATACTTATGTTCGGTTAAAGCAACAAATTGATGATTTGCAGACGAACGTTGAACTTTTGGAAATGGAAGCCGATCCGGACCTTGAGAAGGAATTTGAAAATTCGTTTGCCCATACCGAAAAAGCGCTTGAACAGTACCGCCTCAACCAGCTTCTGGATGGGGAATATGACAGTCACAACGCCATCCTTGAGATTCACCCCGGTGCTGGAGGAACCGAAGCTCAGGACTGGGGCGCCATGCTCTTGCGGATGTACATTCGCTGGGGTGAACAGCACGGCTTCAAGGTGGAAACGGCAAGCTACGAGGCCGGTGAAACTGCAGGACTGAAAAGTGTTACCCTCCTTATCAAGGGACATAATGTCTTTGGTTATCTCCGGAGTGAGAAAGGGGTCCACCGGCTTGTGCGGATTTCCCCGTTTGATGCGGCTGGTCGTCGGCACACCTCCTTTGCTTCAGTTGATGTAATGCCTGAATTGGATGATAGTGTTCACATTGACATCGACCCGTCTGACTTGCGAGTTGATACCTTCCGTTCAAGTGGGGCTGGTGGACAGCATATTAACAAGACTGAATCGGCAGTTCGAATTACTCACTTACCAACAGGGATCGTTACTTCATCGCAAGCCGAACGTTCACAGTTACAAAACCGCGTGACAGCGATGAATATGCTGAAGTCTAAGTTGTATGAATTAGAAGAAGAGAAAAAGGCCAAGAAACGAGCAGAGATTGAAGGCAAACAATTAGATATCGGTTGGGGGTCCCAGATTCGATCCTACGTCTTTCACCCTTACACGCTGGTTAAGGATAACCGGACTAACTATGAGACTCATAACGGTCAAGCGGTTATGGATGGGGACCTCGATCCGTTTATCAGCGCTTATCTTCAGTGGAAATTAAGCCAGAAAAATCCTCAGTAAGCCTGATTGCAGTCAGGGATAAAAGCAGGTAGTATTTAAAAAGGAGGGTGTTTTGATGCGCGAAAGTCAACATAAAAAATTAACTCGGTCAGCAAGCGACCGGATTCTTGCGGGCGTGTTTGGTGGCTTTGGGCAATACTTTAATTGTTCGCCGAATATTTTCCGAGTTGCGTATGTTATTTTAAGCATCTTGAGTGGAATTGTTCCGGGAATTATCATTTACATCATTATGATGGTTATTATCCCGCCTGATCCAACTCACCCCGGCATCTTAGGCTTCTTTAGAGCCATTAATGATATGCAGCAGGGAAGTAATTTGACATCTGCGGACTCCCGTTCACGACGAACGCTTACGGATGTTGAAGAAAAAGATATTAAAAGAAATGGAAGATCATAATGACTTTTTGGGAAAGAGTTTTAATTGATACAATTTTATTCATTGCCCTTGCCGGCTTGTTTGCGGGAACAGGGATGTTTTACATCAGTAGTGCCTGGATTGCCTTGTTAGCAAGCTTTGTCCTGGCAATTCTCAATGTATTAGTTAAACCAATTTTGGTTGTTTTGTCATTGCCAATTAATATTTTGACCTTAGGCCTCTTCAGCATTGTGATTAATGGGGCAATGCTACAGCTAACGTCGATGTTTGTTGGCCCCGCCCTTTTTCATTTTTCATCGTTTTGGTCCGCCATGTTGATTGCAATCATCATGGCCATCTGCAACACGGTGATTACCAGTCACCAGTCAGAATACTAAGGAGTGATTGAACATGGCAAACCATGTTACCGTTCAAGAATTAGTTGATAAAGTAAGATTAAAAGTTTTACAGGGAAACGACTACTTAGGTCGAACAATTACGACCAGTGACATTTCTCGGCCGGCCCTTGAGTTTGCTGGCTATTTTAAGCACTATCCAGCTATGCGGATTCAACTCCTGGGGATTACGGAGATCTCCTTTTCCAAGGACCTTAGCTATGACCAAATGACTGAATATATGACTAGGATGTGTACCCCCCAGACTCCGTGTTTTGTGATTTCTACCAACCTGCCGATTCCGGCAGAGCTGAAGCAGGCGGCTGAATATGCTAAGATTCCCATTCTAGGGACCCACCTGACGTCATCGCAGATCCTCAGTAACATGACCTCGTACCTGTTGGGTCGCCTAGCTCCCCGGAAGTCACTCCACGGGGTACTGGTAGACATCAGTGGGGTTGGTGTCCTGATTACCGGTGATTCCGGTGTCGGTAAGAGTGAAACCGCGCTGGAACTGGTTCGGCGGGGACACCGGTTAGTTGCCGATGACCGGGTAGAAGTTTATGCCCGAGACGAACAGACACTGGTTGGGACTGCCCCAGCGATTCTCCAACACCTGATGGAAATTCGGGGGATTGGGATTATTGATGTGTCCACCCTTTACGGAACCGGGGCAATCATGCCCGAGGACAACATCAACCTAATTGTCCACCTGGAAACCTGGACACCTGATGTTAAGTTTGATCGTCTTGGTGACCGGGGTGATAACCAAACAATTCAAGGAGTAATTGTTCCGAAGGTCTCGGTACCTGTTAAGACCGGGCGGAACCTCGCAATTATCATTGAATCCGCAGCAATGAACTACCGTGCCGAAACAATGGGCTACGATGCTACTAAGACGTTTGATGAAAAACTTAACCGGTTGATCAAGCAAAACTCCGCCCGCGACAGTAAGGAGCAGGGAAAATAATGGCAACGTTTTCTGGGGCCCTTAACCCGATCGTACTGAAGTTCGGCGCGGTGGAGATTCACTGGTACGGGGTAATTATTGCCTGCGGGGTCGTGCTTGCTTTGGCCCTTTCCATTAGGGAAGGTAAGCGGCAGGGAATCGCGGAGGATTACTTTTACGATTACCTCCTGTGGGCGATTCCCGTGGCAATCATCTGTGCCCGCATATACTACGTCACTTTCCAGTGGCCTTATTATGTGCACCATCCCGGTGAAATAATCGCAATTTGGGATGGGGGGATCGCTATCTATGGCGCGATAATTGGTGGTTTCCTGACTCTCTACTGCTTTTGCCGTGCCCAACATTTGTCGATGTGGACAATGGTTGATGTCATTGCCCCGGCCCTGATAATGGCCCAGGGGATTGGTCGGTGGGGTAACTTTATGAACCAGGAGGCTTTTGGCCGGGTAACGACGAGGGCGGCGCTGGTTGCCCAACACATCCCGAACTGGATTATCCAGCAGATGGACGTTGGCGGTGCTTACCGGGTACCGACATTTCTGTACGAGTCACTTTGGGATCTAATCGGCTTCGCACTTCTGATGCTTCTGCGCCACCGTCCCCATCTTTTTAAACGGGGCGAGGTATTCCTTTCGTATGTAATGTGGTATGCGGCAGGGCGCTTCGTAATTGAGGGAATGCGTACGGATAGCTTAATGTTAGGTTCCCTCCGGATTTCTCAGGTCCTGTCAGTACTTTTCTTCGTTAGTGCCCCTGTGATTATGGTAGTGCGGCGGCGAAAGGCGAAGCCAGCGTGGTATTGGTCGAGTAACAAGAATTAAATTGAGGAGAATAATTATGGCAGAAAAAATTGCGGTTTTAGGTGCTGGCTCATGGGGCAGTACATTGGCAAATATGTTGGTGGAAAATGGTCATGATGTCAAGCTGTGGGCCCGCAACCAGGCCCAGGTCGACCAGTTGAATAACGAACACGTTAATCCGGAATACATGAAGGACCTTGTATACTCTGATAAACTGGTTGCTACCACGGACATGACGGTAGCGGTAAAAGATGCCGGCGTTATTCTGATTGTCATTCCAACCAAGGGCCTCCGCCAGATAGCCGGTAAGTTGAATACCATCCTTGCCGAATTGGGCCAACGGCCGTTAATTATTCATGCTACCAAAGGATTAGAGCAAAGTACTTACAAGCGGCCCTCACAGATGATTGAAGAGGAAATTGCTCAAAAAAACCGGGCTAGCATTGTTGTCCTCTCCGGGCCGAGTCACGCTGAAGACGTTGCTATTAAGGATATGACGGCGGTTACCGCGGCAAGTGCTGACCTGGCAGCGGCTCAAAAGGTCCAGCGGCTCTTCAGTAATTCTTACTTCCGGGTCTACACCAACGATGACGTTATCGGTGCCGAGTTCGGTGCGGCCCTAAAGAACATCATTGCCATTGGTGCTGGTGCTCTGCAGGGGCTGGGTTACCACGATAATGCCCGGGCAGCGTTAATTACCCGGGGACTAGCGGAAATTCGTCGCTTAGGCGTTGCTTTTGGGGCTAACCCAATGACCTTTATTGGCTTGTCCGGAGTGGGTGACCTTGTCGTTACCGCGACGAGTAAGAACTCACGAAACTGGCGAGCTGGCTACCAGCTGGGGCAGGGTCAAAAGTTGGACGATGTGGTTGCCAACATGGGCATGGTGATTGAAGGAGTCTACACGACCAAGGCTGCTTATGAATTGAGCCGGAAACGGCAAGTCAAGATGCCCATCACTGAGGCCCTGTATGATGTTTTATATAACGGTAAGTCAATTAAGACGGCGATTGATCAGTTAATGGACCGTGACTTGACATCAGAAAACGAATAAGTATGGTAAAATACATACTGAAGATTTGAGAGAAACTGAAGTATGAAAGGAATTATGTTGTTATGAGACGTGTTAGAAAGGCAATTATTCCTGCTGCCGGTTTAGGGACCCGTTTTCTTCCCGCAACTAAGGCACTTGCTAAGGAAATGCTGCCAATTGTTGATAAGCCAACCATTCAATTTATTGTTGAAGAAGCCCGGAAGTCAGGAATCGAAGACATTGTTGTTGTCGACGGCAAGAACAAGCGGTCAATTGAAGACCACTTCGATTCAAATCCCGAACTGGAAGATAACCTGCGGTCTAAGCATAAGGACGAGATGCTAAAGCTAGTTGAAGAAACGACCGATATCAACATCTACTTCATTCGTCAATCCCACCCACGGGGCTTAGGAGATGCTGTATTAACGGCTCGGGATTTCATTGGTGACGAACCCTTTGTTGTAATGCTAGGTGACGACCTTAACAACATCAACAACAATGGTGAACCATTGACCAAGCAACTGATTGAAAGCTACCACCAGACTGGTGCTTCCACCTTGGCGGTTATGCGGGTTCCACACGAAGATACTGCCAAGTACGGTGTTATTAACCCAAGCAAGGAAGTTACCCCTGGTCTGTACAACGTCACTAGCTTTGTTGAAAAGCCAGCCCCGAAGAACGCACCGAGCGATTTGGCTATCATTGGTCGTTACGTCTTCACTCCTGAAATCTTTGATGTGCTGGCAAAGACCAAGCCGGGCAAGGGTGGCGAAATCCAACTGACCGATGCCATTGACACGATGAACCAAACTCAACGTGTCTTTGCCCGTGAATACAAGGGTGACCGTTACGACGTTGGTAATAAGTTTGGCTGGATTAAGACCAACATTGAATACGGCCTTAACCACCCACAAGTTAAGGATGAATTACGAGATTACATCAAGAACCTGGGTGCCAAGTTGACGGCCCAAGATAAGAAGGCTAAGAAGTAATCCTGATACATTATTAAAAGTAAGAGGCTGACGAATAGTAATCCGCCGGTCTCTTACTTTTAATAAGCAAAATTCTAGACAATATTTCCCTGCTCGGGTATGATAACGATAGTAAAAAGGCGAGGAGGAAGGAAAATGGCAGAAAGCAAGAAATACGATGTAATTATTATTGGCGCGGGCCCCGGTGGGATGACGACGGCCCTTTACGCATCCCGGGCAAACCTAAAAGTGGTGATGCTAGACCGGGGAGCTTACGGCGGTAATCTGAACAATACGGCTTCCATCGTCAACTACACCGGCTTCAAAGATGTCCAAGGGCCCGAACTGGCAGAGAAGATGTACCAGGGGGCAACACAATTTGGCGCCGAATATGCTTACGGGACGGTAACTAAGATTGCTACGAATGGGCAGCTAAAGGAAGTTACCACGGACATGGGCGATACCTTTACTGCTCCGGTCGTTGTGATTGCCACGGGATCTGATCACCGGAAACTCGGGGTACCCGGTGAAGAACAGTTTAGTGGTCGTGGCGTGTCCTACTGCGCTGTCTGTGACGGTGCTTTCTTTAAGGGGAAGCACTTAGTTGTTGTCGGTGGGGGTGACTCGGCTGTTGAGGAGGGGTTGTACCTGACACAACTGGCTTCTAAGGTAACGGTGCTGGTCCGTCGGGGAGAACTCCGCGCGCAACCAATGCTTCAGGATGAAGCAGCTAAGAATGATAAGATGACCTTCGTATACCACACCAGTGTCACCGAAATCGTTGGTGACGACGTTAAGGTGCGGGGGGTCAAGACCCACAATAACCAAACTGGTGAAAATAAGGAGATGGCCGCCGACGGGATCTTCATTTACGTCGGTAACATTCCAATGACCAAGCCATTTACTGATCTTGGTATCCTTGATAGTGATGGCTGGGTCAAGACGGATTCAACGATGAAGACGGCTATTCCTGGCATCTTCGCAATTGGGGATGTCCGTGAGACTCCGCTCCGCCAGATTGCCACGGCCGTTGGTGACGGTGCCATCGCTGGTCAGCAGGTCTATCAATACATTAAGGGACTAAAATAAGAAATTGGCGGTGAGTTATTTGCTTAGTAAAAGTTTAGTAAAATATATAGTAAAGGCACGCATCAGCCCCAAGATGCGGTATACTGATTACAGATTAAAGAAGTAAAGGGGACTTTATTGTGAGCTGGAAAGACACCTACCAAGTATGGAAAGAACGGACCGACCTCGATCCTAAGCTTAAGCAAGAATTAGACGCAATGAGCGATGACAAGGAGATTGAGGACGCCTTTTATGGCCCACTGTCATTTGGTACTGCTGGAATGCGGGGACTGATGGGTCCCGGCATTAACCGGATGAACATCTACACGGTTCGTCAGGCTACCGAGGGATTGGCAACCCTGATGGAATCACTGGGGGATGAAGTCAAGCAACGTGGGGTAGCAATTGGTTATGATTCTCGTCATAACTCTTACCAATTTGCCCATGATTCTGCCCGAGTATTAGGGGCTCACGGAATCAAAGTTTACATTTACGATAACGTCCGGCCAACTCCTGAACTTTCCTTCGCTGTTCGCCACAACAAGACCTATGCCGGGATTATGATCACTGCTAGTCACAACCCAATGGAATATAACGGCTACAAGATTTATGGTGAAGATGGTGGGCAGATGCCGCCAAAGGAATCCGATATGATGACCGGTTACATTCGCAAGATTGATGATATCTTTGACATCAAGCTTGCGAATGAACAGGAAATGTTAAATCATGGTTTGGAAACTGTAATGGGTGAAGATGTTGATCACGCTTACCTACAACACGCCAAGGAAGTTACGGTTAACCCTGAACTGGCAAAGGAATATGGCAAGGATATGAAGTTCGTCTTCACACCACTGTGTGGGACTGGTCGGATGCTTGGTGAACGGGCGCTGCGGCAAGCTGGCTTTACCAATTTTACGATTGAGCCAACTGAAGCTCAACCAAATGGTGACTTCCCAGGTTTGAAGCACCCCAATCCAGAATTCCCTGAAGCATTTGTTCGTTCAATCAAGCTCGGCAAAAAGATTGACGCTGATGTCTTAATTGCGACTGACCCGGATGCTGACCGTTTAGGGTGCGCCGTTCGCCAACCAAACGGTGAATATCAACTGCTGACGGGGAACCAGATTGCCTCGATCATGCTGCATTACATCCTGGAAGCCCACAAGCAGGCGGGAACTTTGCCAAAGAACGCAGCCGCCGTTAAGTCAATTGTTTCCACTAACTTTGCTGCTAAGATTGCGGAAAGCTATGGTGTTTCAATGATCAACGTTTTGACCGGGTTCAAATGGATTGCGGACCAGATTCACCAATACGAAACTGGGAAGGCCGACCACACCTTCATGTTTGGTTTTGAAGAAAGTTATGGCTACCTGATTAAGCCATTTGTTCGGGATAAGGATGCTATCCAATCACTGACCCTGCTGGCTGAGGTTGCCGCATACTACCGGAGCCGGAATATGACCCTGTACGATGGCTTGCAAGAACTCTTCAAGAAGTACGGATACTTCCGTGAAAAGACGATTGCCAATACTTACGCTGGAGTTGACGGTCCGGCAAAGATTCAGGGACTGATGAAGAAGTTTAGGGAGGAAGCACCGGCTGATTTTGCGGGTCACAAGGTTGTTGCTACTGAAGACTTCTCCAAGGGGACCAAGACAACTGCTGACGGCCAAGTGAGTGAGTTGGGAATTCCAGAATCAAACGTACTCCGCTACCTGCTTGACGATGAGACCTGGATTGCTATCCGGCCATCAGGAACGGAGCCAAAACTGAAGTTCTATATTGGAACAAGCGATGATTCACTGGATAAGGCCAATGCTAAACTTGCTGAATTTGAAAAGGCTCTGCAGGCATTCGCTGAAGAGTAAATCGTCTCGCCAATTGAATAAAAGCATGACGCCAGTAAACGGTTTACCGCCGGATACTGGCGCTTTTTTGAGCTTGCAGATTAATAGACGAATGCATGTTTGCATGATAAACTTAAATGGTGCAAAAGGGGATAAATGACTGAGAAATCAACCATTTAGATCATTCGTAAATAAAGTGAAATTGGCTTTGGGGAGGAAAGTTTTGTGATTTATCGACAACCAGATAAAAAGTTTGAACTTGTTTCCGATTATCAACCAACCGGGGACCAGCCGGAGGCAATTGCCCAGTTAACCAAGGGAATCCAAAACGGTGATAAGGCTCAAATCCTGTTAGGGGCCACCGGGACAGGGAAAACATTTACCATTTCCAACGTAATTGCTAACGTGAATAAGCCGACTTTGATCTTGTCCCACAACAAAACCTTGGCTGGACAGCTTTACGGCGAAATGAAGAAGTTTTTCCCCCACAATGCGGTTGAATACTTCGTTTCTTACTATGACTACTACCAACCAGAAGCCTACGTTCCTTCCAGTGACACTTACATTGAAAAGGACGCTTCAATTAACGACGAAATTGATAAGCTCCGTCATGCCGCCACGACTTCTTTGCTGGAACGAAACGACGTGATTGTCGTGGCCTCAGTTTCCAGTATCTTCGGTTTGGGGGACCCCCGGGAATACCAGAATAGTGTTATTTCCCTTCACGTTGGTCAGCAGATTGAGCGTGATAAACTCTTACGCGACCTCGTCAACATCCAGTTTGACCGGAATGACATCGACTTTCAACGGGGCCGTTTCCGGGTCCATGGTGACGTCGTGGAAATTTTCCCGGCCTCGCGTGACGAACGGGCCCTGCGAATTGAATTCTTTGGTGATGAAATCGACCGGATTCGAGAAGTGGACGCCCTCACCGGTGAAGTTATTGGCGACAGTGATAAGGTCTCCATTTTCCCGGCTACCCACTTTATGACCAGTGATGAAATTATGGACCGGGCCCTTCCAGAAATTGAAGAGGACATGAAAAAGCAGGTCAAGAAGTTTACCGACGAGGGGAAGCTCTTGGAGGCCGAACGAATTCAACAGCGGACCACTTATGATATTGAGATGATGCGGGAAATGGGTTATACGAACGGTATTGAAAACTATTCCCGCTATATGGATGGCCGCCAGCCTGGGGAACCACCATTTACCCTCCTGGACTTCTTCCCAAAAGACTTCCTGCTGGTAGTTGATGAATCGCACCAGACGATGCCGCAGGTTCGGGGGATGTACAACGGAGATCGGGCGCGGAAGCAGATGCTGATCGACTATGGCTTCCGTTTACCCAGTGCCCTTGACAACCGGCCGCTAAAGCTTGGTGAATTTGAGCAGCGGGTCAACCAGGTGGTTTACATGTCGGCAACTCCCGGACCGTATGAGTTGAACCAGACTGACCACATTGCCCAACAGATCATTCGGCCAACTGGTCTTCTGGACCCAACGATTGAAGTCCGGCCGGTAATGGGCCAGATTGATGACTTGGTCGGTGAGATCAACAAGCGGGTTGAACGCCATGAGCGGGTCTTCGTGACAACCCTGACTAAAAAGATGTCCGAAGATTTGACGGACTATCTGAAGGACCTCGGCTTAAAGGTAAAGTACTTGCACAGCGACATCAAGACCTTGGAGCGGACACAAATCATCCGTGACCTCCGTCTCGGTAAGTTTGATGTCCTGGTCGGAATCAACCTTCTCCGGGAGGGATTAGACGTTCCGGAGGTTTCCCTGGTTGCCATCCTCGATGCGGACAAGGAAGGTTTCCTGCGGAATGAGCGGTCCCTGATTCAAACGATTGGGCGGGCCGCCAGAAACGAACATGGTGCAGTTATCATGTATGCCGACACGGTAACCGAGTCAATGCAGAAGGCAATCGACGAGACCAAGCGGCGGCGGTCTATTCAGATGAAGTATAACGAAGAACACCACATCACGCCGCACACGATCGTCAAGCCAATTCAAGAGGCCATATCGGCAACGAAGAAGACGGAAGACACCGGCAAAAAGGAAGACGAGAGCGAGTTTACGACCAAGGACTTTGCCAAGTTATCTAAGGATGCTCAACAAAAGATGGTCGCTGAATTAACTGAGCAGATGCAGGCGGCAGCTAAGCGACTCGACTTTGAACAAGCGGCTACCCTGCGTGATACGGTAATGGAATTAAAGGCCCAGATGACGAAGAAGAAGACCAAACTTGGTCGAAAGGTTAAGTAAAGGAGAGATACTTCTTGGCAAATGATAAGATCATAATCCATGGGGCCCGGGCTCATAACCTGAAAAATATTGACGTTAAGATTCCGAAGAACAAGTTGGTAGTTATCACCGGCTTATCGGGATCAGGAAAGAGCTCGCTGGCCTTTGATACCCTTTATGCGGAAGGGCAACGCCGGTACGTGGAGAGTCTATCCGCTTACGCTCGGCAGTTTTTGGGGCAGATGGATAAACCGGATGTTGACTCGATTGATGGCCTTTCACCAGCAATCTCAATTGACCAAAAGACAACTTCCCACAACCCCCGGTCGACCGTGGGGACGGTAACGGAGATCAATGACTTCCTTCGTCTCCTCTGGGCCCGTGTGGGGACGCCTATCTGTCCAAACGACCACATTCCGATTAGCAGCCAGTCTGCCGAACAGATGGTGGACCGGGTCCTTGAATTACCCGAACGGACCCGTCTGCAAATTCTCTCACCAGTTGTGCAGGCTAAGAAAGGAACCCAGAAGAAAGTCCTCGCAACCATCAAGCGGGAGGGTTTTGTCCGGGTTCAGGTCGATGGTGAGACATATGATTTAGATGAGGTCCCCGAACTTAATAAGAACCAGAAGCACACCATTAACGTGGTGATTGACCGAATCATTGTAAAGGATGGTATTCGGTCCCGCCTGTTTGACTCCTTTGAGGCGGCCCTGCGCTTGAGTAGTGGGTACGCAATCGCTGATGTCATCGGGGGCGACCCGATTCCGTTTTCTGAGAAGTATGCCTGCCCAATCTGCGGCTTTACGGTTGGCGAGCTGGAACCCCGTTTATTTTCCTTTAACGCGCCAATGGGGGCTTGCCCGGAGTGTGAGGGCCTTGGTTCAAAGCTTGAGGTCGATGTTGACCTGGTTGTTCCCGACCGAACAAAGACCCTTAATGAAGGGGCAATGGTTCCGTGGAACCCCATCTCATCCCAGTATTACCCGGCCCTGTTAGCCCAGTTCTGTCAGTCGGTGGGAATTGACATGGACACACCGTTTAACAAATTGCCCAAGAAACAGCAGAAGCAGGTTCTTTACGGGAATGGTGACAAGCTGTTCCACTTTCACTACGAAAATGACTTTGGGGGTGTCCGTGACGTCGATGTCCCGTTTGAAGGGGTCGTTAATAATGTTAGCCGCCGTTATAAGGAAACCAATTCCGACTTTACCCGGGAGCAAATGCGCAAATACATGACCGAGTTACCGTGTCCAGCTTGCCACGGTTACCGGCTAAATCAGCGGGCACTGGCCGTCAAGATTGACGGACAAAATATTGGCCAGGTTTCTGACCTCTCAATCAGCAAGGCAATTAACTTCTTCAAGGGGGTTAAGCTGTCGGAACAGAACGAACAGATTGCTCGTCCCATCCTGAAGGAGATTCTTGACCGGCTGACCTTTATGAAAAACGTCGGGGTTGAGTATTTGACACTTAGCCGGTCGGCCCGAACACTTTCTGGTGGGGAGGCCCAGCGGATTCGACTGGCGACCCAGATCGGTTCCAACCTTTCCGGAGTAATGTACGTACTTGATGAACCATCGATTGGTCTCCACCAGCGAGATAATGATCGCTTGATTTCATCTTTAAAGGCCATGCGTGACTTGGGAAATACCCTGATTGTGGTTGAACACGATGAAGACACGATGCGGGCAGCCGACTACATCATTGATATTGGTCCGGGCGCCGGTGAAAACGGGGGTCAAGTCATGGCCGCCGGTACTCCGAAGCAGATCATGCGGTCACGTAAATCCCTGACTGGCCAGTATCTAGCGGGTAAAAAGTTTATTCCGGTACCCACAAAGCGCCGCCAGGGTAATGGCAAGCACCTGCTTTTGAAGGGGGCCTGTGCTAATAACCTGAAGAAAATTGATGTTGATTTCCCGCTGGGTAAGTTCATCTGTGTCACCGGGGTCTCCGGCTCCGGAAAGTCGACCCTGGTCAACCTGATTCTCAAGCGGGTCCTCGCCCAAAAACTTAACCATAATTCCGCTAAGCCGGGAAAGTACAGCTCAATTAGTGGAATTAAGAATATTGAAAAGGTGATTAACATTGACCAGTCACCGATTGGGCGGACCCCCCGCAGTAACCCGGCAACCTATACCGGTGTCTTTGATGATATTCGCGAACTCTTTGCCCAGACCAACCAGGCGAAGGTGCGGGGCTACACCAAGGGCCGCTTCAGTTTCAATGTTAAGGGTGGCCGGTGTGAAGCTTGTCATGGTGATGGGATTCTTAAGATTGAGATGAACTTCCTGCCAGATGTCTACGTCCCGTGTGAGGTTTGCCACGGTACCCGCTACAATTCCGAAACCCTGGAAGTGGAATACAAGGGAAAGAACATTGCCCAGGTACTGAATATGACGGTGTCTGAGGCCCTCAAGTTCTTCAGTGCAATTCCAAAGATCAGGCGGAAACTGCAGACAATTGAGGACGTCGGCCTCGGTTACGTTCACCTAGGCCAACCGGCAACAACCTTGTCTGGTGGGGAGGCCCAGCGGATGAAGCTGGCAGCCGAACTGCACCGTCAATCTCACGGGAAGAGCTTCTATATCCTCGACGAACCGACAACAGGTTTACACATGGACGATATCAAACGATTGCTGAGTGTTCTCCAACGACTAGTCGACGCTGGCAACACCGTACTGGTAATTGAACACGACCTTGATGTGGTCAAGTCGGCCGACTGGCTGATTGACCTGGGACCAGAAGGTGGGGACGCCGGTGGCTACGTTGTGGCGACCGGAACACCTGAAGAAGTGGCCCAGGTTAAGGAAAGCTATACCGGCCAGTACCTGAAAAAAATGCTAGAACGGGACAGTAAATGGGCCCAAAAGCGGGCAGCAAAGAAGAAAAAGTAAGTATAAAAGAGACCGAGAAATAAGCTCCTTGGCGTCCCGTACGGCTAGCATAGGACGGAGGTTGCCGCTGAAAGCGTCGACCTCCGTTCGTAGTTGGTGCCACGCTAGACGCGAGGGACGCGCTTACGACATGAAGCTAGCCTGTTTGGTTTCCCGTAACTACGTTATAATATTCGGAGTTGCAAGAGTGGCTGGCGAGAAAAAATATTTTTCTCCCAGTCACCTTGTTTTTTAATGGCAGGGGGGCCTAAAAATGATTTTAATCAGTGCATGTTTAGCGGGCTTTAACGTCCGCTACGATGGTGGGAACGCGCAGAATGACTTAGCAGTCAAACTGGTGGCGTTAGGAAAGGCAATTACGGTTTGTCCAGAGATTATGAGCGGGCTGAAGACCCCCCGCACCCCAGCGGAGATTCAGGGCGGAACGGGGGATGACGTCCTTGCTGGTCGCGCCCGGGTAGTTAACCGTGACGGGATCGACGTTACAAAACGCTACCTAATAAGCGCCCACCGGGTCCTGCAGATTGCCCAGAATAATGATGTTCATGTGGCCTTTCTAAAGCAAAAGAGTCCTGCCTGTGGAACCAAGCTCGTCTATGACGGTTCCTTCTCTGGCAAGCGGATACCTGGCTTGGGCGTTACGGCGGCCCTGCTCCACCAAAGGGGGATTTACGGTGTTCGGTGATGAAGACCTGACCATTGACACTTTGCGGCCCTATTTAGACCAGGGGACGGTCGACCTGCTGGAAAACGATAATTTACGGTCATAAAGGAGTCTGGAGAGGACACGCCCGGCACGATGTGTTACAATTGCTAAGTATTGTATTAAGAGGAGAGGGGATTGATGATGACGGAGAAAATGAAAGTCGTAATCATCACTGGAATGAGTGGTGCCGGCAAGACACTGGCCATCCACAACTTTGAGGACCTTGGCTACTTCGTGATTGATAATATGTTGCCCAGTTTAGCTGAAAAGTTCGTTGACGTGATTGAAGAATCGGGGGAATTCAATAAAATTGCGATGGTTACCGATTTACGCTCCCGCGGTTTCTATGACCAGGTTTTACCAAGCTTGAAAAAGCTACGCCAGCGCGATGACCTGGCTGTCCGGGTCCTCTTCCTTGACGCTGATAACGTTACCCTGGTTTCCCGCTATGAAGAAACGCGTCGTCTGCACCCCCTTGCACGCCAGGGAAGAATCTTGGATGGGGTTGAACGGGAAAGAAAACTGTTAACCGAGTTAAAAAGTCGGGCAGACGTAATCATTGATACGACTGATCTAACCCCGCGGAACCTTAAGTTAAGGATTAATAAGCTCTTTAGTCATGGTGAGGGTAGCAACTTCTTCGTCGAAGTCATGTCATTCGGCTTTAAATACGGGCTCCCCTTGGATGCCGATATTGTAATGGATGTGCGTTTTTTGCCGAACCCCTTCTATGTTCCGGAGCTCAAGCACCTGACCGGGAATGATCGGGCGGTCCAGGAATACGTGATGAAAAACAAGGGGGCCCAGGAGTTTTATGCCCATCTCCTCTCTCTTTTGAAGAATGCCCTACCAGGGTACATTCGGGAAGGGAAGAGCAGTTTAACGGTCGCCATCGGTTGTACCGGGGGGCAACACCGCTCAGTGACAATTGCCAACAAACTTGCGAAGGACCTTCAGACTGCTGGGTACCATGTTAACTTGTACCATCGTGATGCCGACAAGGCCAAATAGGAAGGAGAGATTTAATGTTCCATAAACCGAAAATAGTGGTGATTGGTGGTGGAACGGGGTTGCCCGTCATCCTGCGTGGCTTGAGGGACCAGGATGCGGACGTGACCGCCGTTGTTACCGTTGCCGATGATGGTGGGTCGTCAGGAATTTTGCGCAATTACATCAACGTTGTCCCGCCTGGTGATATCCGCAATGTCCTGGTGGCTTTGTCGGAATTGCCCCAGCTGGAATTGGATGTTTTCCAGTACCGTTTCCGGAGCTCGGACCAGTTCTTTGCTGGTCACGCTATCGGTAACCTAATTATCTCTGCTCTTTCGGAGATGAAGGATGGTATCTTCCCAGCCGTTCAAGAACTGTCCAGTATGATGCGGATTCGGGGTCACATTTATCCGGTGGCTAATGAGCCACTGACTTTGAATGCGGAGTTTACCGATGGAACAAAGCTCAGCGGGGAATCGGAAATCTCCGCTGCTCATAAGCAGATCAAGCGGGTCTGGGTCACCCCATCAAACGACCAGGATGGTCACCCGGTTAAACCAGTTCCCGAAGTCATCCAGGCGATTCATGAGGCTGATCAGATCGTAATCGGGCCGGGAAGCCTGTTTACCAGTATCCTCCCTAATTTGATGATCAAGGAGGTTGGCGATGCAATCTGTGAGAGTAAGGCTGAGGTCGTCTATATTTGTAATATCATGACCCAAAAAGGTGAGACGGACCACTTTACTGATGCCGACCACGTCCGGGTCTTAAATGACCATCTGGGAAAGAATTTTATTGATACTGTCCTGGTAAATATCCAGCCAGTCCCGAAGAACTACTTGGACTTCAAGCAGTGGAATGAAATTTCCCAGCCGGTCGGCCACGACTTCCAAGGATTGCGCCAGCAGGGCTGCCGGGTAATCAGCTCGAATTTCCTGCGGCTAAAGGATAACGGGGCCTTTCATGACCGTGACCGGGTCGTTGCTGAATTAATGAATCGCTTGCATGAAGTCCACGATTAAAGGGGGTGACCGCCTTGTCATACGCTAGTGATGTCAAGAAGGAATTAACGTCGATCAAGGTTCACCAAAAGAATGCGCAGGCGGAACTGATGGCGCTGATTAGGATGAACGGTAGTATTGCTATTGCCAACCACCAGCTGGTCCTTAATATTCAAACGGAGAACCCGGCAATTGCCCGGCGAATTTATTCCTTACTGAAGCAGTTTTACCACGTGGAGAGTGACATTGTGGTTCGCCGGAAGATGAAACTGAAAAAGAACAACCAGTACATTGTCCGCCTTCGCTACTCTGCTCAGCGGGTACTGGATGACCTGGGGATCTTACAGAACCTGCAGATCAAGGAACGGGTACCGGTAGAATTGCTGAAGGACGAATGGATGGTCCGCTCCTACTTACGGGGGGCCTTTCTTGCTGGAGGATCAGTTAATAATCCGGAGACTTCCCGTTACCACTTGGAAATTTATTCCTTGTACGAGGAACATAACGAGATGATTGCCCAGATGATGAATAAGTTCGGCCTGAACGCCCAAACGACGGCCAGACGAAGTGGCTACATCGTTTACCTGAAGGAAGCCGAAAAAATTGCTAACTTCATGTCCCTCATTGGGGCGACAAATTCGATGCTCCAGTTTGAAAACGTCCGAATCGTTCGGGACATGCGGAACTCAGTCAACCGGCTGGTTAATTGTGAAAACGCCAATATGAACAAAATCGCCAACGCCTCAACCCGGCAGATTGAAAATATTAAGTTGATTGAGAACACGGTTGGGTTGGCAAGCCTACCGGATAAGCTTCGCGAGATTGCGCAGACACGGCTGAACCACCAGGAGGTTAGCCTAAAGGAGCTTGGCCAGCTTGTTCCTGGCGGGCCCATTTCGAAGTCCGGGGTCAACCACCGCTTGCGGAAGTTGAATGCGTACGCTGATGAGCTACGGACGAGCAAGACAATTTAATAATTACTCAGGGCACCTTTTAAAAGACGTCATGGATAGGGAATTTTACCAAATCCATGACGTCTTTTTTTGCCTTATTACGCCCTGTTTATTAGACCAATTTATCTATTTTGCTGTTAAATAAAGCAAAATTAGCCATACCAATTAATGCTTTTGGAAAAGAATCCAAATTAATAAATGAACAAGTGCTGGTAAAAAGGGGGTAAAAAAGAAAAATTTACTAATCTCTCTGTCGTATCATCACGCCAGTGCAAACCGTTGCCCAAATAGACACTTTTAAAGAATATGGTTGACAGTTTGGCAAATACCAGTTAGGAAATAAGCACACTCAAGAAAAGGAGATGCCGCAATGGTAGAGCGAGAGCAAAAGGATGTTTTATGGTTTGATGAATTGCATCGCCAGGATGTAGACCTCGTTGGTGGTAAGTCGTCCTCTCTAGGAGAATTGACCTCGGCGACTCGAATCCCGGTACCGTATGGCTTTGCGACAACGACCCATGCTTACAAGGCATTTATGGCGGCAACTGGTTTGAACGAACAAATTAACCAATTGCTAGCGACGATCAAGGACTACGAGGATACAGATGAACTGCATACGGTATGTGCAAATGTTCGCTCCTTGATTGTTAATGCGGAGATGCCCGCCGAGTTAGCAACGACGATAAAAAAAGCATACCAGCAATTGGCGGTCAAGATGGAGCAAACGAATCCCTTCGTGGCGGTCCGGTCTAGTGCCACCGCCGAGGACTTGCCGAACGCCTCATTTGCGGGTCAGCAGGAAACCTACCTCAATGTTCAGGGCGCCGACCTGGTGGTCAAGAAGGTCCAGGAGTGCTACGCATCGCTCTTTACAGACCGGGCAACTTACTACCGGCATAAGCAGCATTTTCCCCACGAGAAGGTGGCCTTATCAGCCGCAATCCAGATGATGGTCTTCTCTAAGGCAGCCGGAATCATGTTTTCAGTTAACGTGGCGAACGGAAATGACCAACAGATGGTAATTGATGCTATTTGGGGCCTAGGTGAATACATCGTACTGGGTAAGGTAACCCCAGACCATTACGTTATCGATAAGGACAGCGGCAAAATTATTGATCGCACAATCACTAACAAGCCAATTGAACTCCTACAAAGACCCGGTAGTGGAACCTATGAACGGAAGGTACCAGCCGACCGGGCAAAGCAGGCCGCCCTTACTGACGACCAAGTCAAAGAACTCGCCGGTTATGCTAAGCAGATTGAAAAACATTATGGCTGCTATATGGACATGGAATTTGCCCTCGACCGACCAACCAACAAGTTATGGCTAGTACAGGCCCGCCCGGAGACGGTGTGGTCAAACAAAAAAAAGGAAAAGAAAGAAACGGGGGAAGTAAAGATGAAAAATGCCCAGCCAATTCTAAAGGGATTACCAGCCAGCCCCGGTTTAGCCAGCGGGAAGGTTCACGTAATTGCCGACCCGCGGGATATTGATGATTTCCAAAATGACGAGGTTCTGGTGACCAAAATGACGTCACCGGACTGGGTTCCCGCGATGAAGAAGGCGGCAGCTATAATCACTAATAACGGGGGGATGACCTGTCACGCGGCGATTGTTTCGCGGGAAATGCAGATCCCTTGCTTGGTTGGGACTGCCGCTTGTGGGACCGCTGCGATGGATATCCTCCACGATGGTGATCAGGTGACGGTAGATGCCAAAAATGGGGTTGTCTATGCTGGGGACCTCATGAAGGAACTGGCACCAAAAGAGCAAACACCTGCAGCATCTACAGCGGCAGTCGAATACTTTGCCCCGACAGCTACCCGCGTAATGATGAACCTGGGTGATCCCGACCTCGCCAAGCGGTATGCTAGTCTGCCAGCGGATGGGATCGGTCTGATGCGGGAAGAGTTCATCTGGACAACCGCCATTCATGAGCACCCCCTCTACTTAATCAAGACGGGGCATCCAGAGAAGGTCGTCGATGGTCTGGCTGCTGGAATTGCTAAGGTTGCCCGGGCGATGGCACCCCGGCCAATGATCCTCCGTTTCTCAGATTTCAAGTCCGGTGAGTACCGCCACTTAAAGGGCGGAGAAGAGTTCGAACCGCATGAACCTGCCGACCTCCTCGGCTGGCGGGGCGCGGCTCGCTACTATGATCCCCACTTTATTGAAGCATTTAAACTCGAATTAGCGGCGGTGAAGAAGGTCCGAACGGAACTCGGCTTGACCAACCTGAACGTCATGATTCCCTTTGTCAGGACGGTCGATGAAATGGCCAAGATAACTGAACTAATCGCTAAGAACGGTCTGAAACGGAGTGCCGATTTCAAGGTTTACATGATGGCAGAGATCCCGTCCAACATTATTTTGGCGGATCAGTTCAACCGTTATGTTGATGGTTACTCGATTGGTTCCAATGACCTGTCGATGCTAATCCTTGGCTGTGATCGCAATAATGACACCGTTTCGTCACTGTTTGACGAACGGAACTTAGCAGTTAAGCGGGCCATCTTCCACCTCATCACGGTTGCTCACCGCGATGGCAAAACGGTTTCGATTTGTGGTCAGGCCCCTTCGGAATACCCTGAATTCACTGAGTTCCTGATTCGCAGCGGGATTGACTACGTATCCGTCAACCCGGATATGGTCAAGGAAACGAAGAAAAACGTGGCCCACTTTGAGCAACGAATCCTTCTCGACCAGGCGACTGGTCGGGGCCGGCAATTAGTTGATGAAATTAACTGGTAAAACAGAAGAAAGGAAAATAAAAATGCAAATTTATGTTGATGTCCATGCTGAACACGATGGAAACGGAACAAAGCAACTGCCATTCAAACGCATCCAGGAAGCAGCCGCTATTGCCCGTCCTGGAGACCTCGTTAAGGTAATGCCCGGTGTTTATCGGGAAAGTGTTGATCCGCGTTTTACGGGGACTAAGGATAAGCCCATCCTTTACCAAGCAGTGAAACAGAACCTGACGATCATCACTGGGGCCGAAAAGATCAACGATTGGGAACCGGTCGGGGTCGATGTTTGGCGGACGGTGATTGCTAACCAGCGTTTCGGTAAGTATAATCCCTACACGACCCATGTTCAGACAGATGGCGACTTCCAGCATACCGGGGAAGTCTTCTTGAATAACCGGGCCCTTTACGAGGTCGATAGTCTGGCTAAGGTTAAGGCACCGAAGATGGGCACAATCAACCAAAATCCAGAACGGCAGTATGTTTGGTATACATGCCAGGACCAGAAGATGAACACGACGGTTATCTACGCTAACTTCCAGGGAAAGGATCCGAACCGGTCCAACGTGGAAGTAACCTTCCGGGAGACCTGTTTCTACCCCCAACAAGCACAGATTGACTACCTAGTACTCTCCGGTTTTACCCTGACTAAAGCCGCTAGTCGGTGGGCCGGGGACGACTATAACAAAGCGGTAGTCGGGACTAACCATGCCCAGGGGTGGAAAATTTTGAATTGTAATGTTTCCCACGCTAAGTGTGCCGGAATTTCCTTGGGACGTTACCCAGTAGTGCCAGCTGACAAGGAACTAAAAGGTCACCCCGTTAAGCATTACATTAAGAACAACCGGATCTTTGACTGTGGTCAGGCCGGGGTCCTGGGGGTTGATGGCAACCCAGCACCAGTAATTGAACACAATCATTTCTTCCGCATCAATACCCGCTTTAACCTCGTTGGTGAAACCGTCAGTGCCATTAACCTGCTTCCGGCAATTGGTGCTAAGATCCTGCGAAACTGTATCCACGACTGCACACGGGGAATCTGGCTGGGAGGCCGGGTAGAAAAGACGCAGGTCAGTCGGAACTTGATGTATAACAATAGCCTACCCGGTGATTTCAAGCTAACCGACAAGAATCAGCAGGACCTGTTGGCTCGCTTGGGTGAGGATATTCAGGTAGAAAATTCAGTTGGCTTGACGACCATTGATAATAACTTCCTTCTGTCAGACTGTGCCCTTCGTCTGGAAAGTTATGAAATTCTGCTAACTCACAACCTTATTAATGGACGAGTTGCCTGGCAGTCCAACCAGGCTGAGCAGTCCGGTGACTTGCTTTACCACCGTATCAACCAGGGGGACGCGCAAAATAAGTTGACCTCCTACTTTTACAACAACCTCTTTGTTAAGAAGGAATTGCGTTCTGCGATGAAGGCATTGATTGGTAAACAGGTCGACCAACATCATAAAAAGCTGGGTCAAGCAGAAGGGCCAAACAAGTTCTTTACCACCCGCGATAACCAGCTGGTCCGGCTAAATGCTAATAAGGAAGGGAACTGCTTTGTTGGTACTACGCGTCCGGTCAAGCTAGTGGTTGAAAACCGGCGTCGGGGCTTTTTCTTGAAGGGAGACCTAAGTCAAGTATTAGCTGAAGACATCTGTCGTCTCCTCACCATGGTGGGACAGAAGTCAGCACGGACAATTGATACTGACTTCGCTGGCCATCACCGGGAAGGCTACCGGGTAACCCCAGGTCCATTAGACCACAAGGCTGAATACACGTCCTGCCTGTTTCGGGCAATGGCCTAACTGAAGGAGGACAAAATGCGCAAACCATTTATTATCGCAAACTGGAAAATGCATAAGAACATTGAAGAATCAGTCGCCTTTATTAACCAGATTAAGGCTGCCCTTCCCCAAGTATCGGATGAAGAAGTGGGGATCGCGGCCCAGGCGGTGGCCCTGTCGAGCATGAAACAGACTGCCCGGGGTACCAACCTCCAAATTATTGCCCAGAATGCTGCTAGTGAACTGGCGGGACCGTATACGGGCGAAATTAGTGCCCGTTCCTTGGCGGATGCCGGGGCATCCTATGTCATGCTGGGGCACTTGGAACGCCGGCGTTTATTTCATGAAGACAACCAGATTATCAACCAAAAGGTCCGGTCGGCGCTGACGACAGGAATTACCCCAATTATCTGTACCGATGACAAGATGGTCCAGGCAGAGGTCAATGGTGAAATTCACTACGTCTTTGACCAGCTGAAAGGGGTCTTAAGGGATGTGGCACCGGCCCACCTTCAAAAGATTGTCCTTTCCTATGAACCGAGTTGGGCAGTGGGCAGTAGCCAAACCGCTAATCCCAAGGTTGCTCAGCAGGGCTGTCAGCGGATTCGACAAACCGTTTGTAACCTGTATGGTAGCCTGCTAGCCGACCAGGTACGGATTCTCTATGGGGGAAGCGTAAATCCGCAAAATATTAGTGCCATCATGGCCCAACCGGATGTAGATGGTGCCCTTATTGGTCGTGCTAGCTTGCGGCCCGATGACTTCTTGGAAATGGTGAACTGGCAACAACCAGTTTCAAATGTGATGTAAGAAAGGAAATAACATAATGGCATACTTTGATAATGGTAACAAGATTTTTGCGGACGCCCGGGCAAAGCACTACGCGGTCGGGGCCTATAATATAAATAATTTGGAGTGGACTCGGGCAATTTTACGGGCAGCAAATGAAACTAAGACGCCCGTCCTGGTCCAGGTATCAATGGGAGCGGCAAAGTACATGGGCGGCTTTAAGTTTGTCCGTGACATGGTTGCTGACCAGATGGACGCGATGAACATTACAGTCCCGGTAATTTTGAACCTTGACCATGGTGACTATGATGCCGCCATGAAATGTATTGAACTCGGTTACTCCTCAGTGATGTATGATGGACATAAGTTACCGGTAAAGGAGAACTATGCGCGGACAAAGGAAGTCGTCCGTGCGGCCCACCAGCGGGGAATTTCCGTCGAGGCCGAAATCGGCAAGGTTGGTGAGAACCAAGACACTAATAGTGGGGAACTGGCTTCAGTGGAGGATGCCCGGGCGTTTGCCGGCCTGGGAGTCGACAAGCTGGCGTGTGGAATTGGTAATATCCATGGAATCTATCCCGCTGGCTGGCGGGGCCTGGACTTTAACCGCCTCGCTGCCATTGCGGATGCTGTTGATATTCCCCTTGTCCTGCATGGCGGCTCAGGAATCCCCAAGGAACAGGTTCAAAAGGCAATTTCAATGGGAATTGCAAAGGTGAATATCAACACTGAGTTCCAGTTGGCCTTTCAAGATGCCACCCGGGCCTATATTGAGGCGGCCCGCGACCTTGACAAGGACCACAAGGGATATGACCCGCGGAAGTTGCTCTTACCGGGGACGGAAGCAATTACCAATAAGATGAAGGAAATGATCGAGTGGCTGGGGACCCCCGCGGTCGCTTAATCAACTTGTGGAGGAAGAATAACGATGGCAACAACTGTATATTTTATTCGACACGGGGAGACCTACTTTAATCGCTTTGCCCGGCTCCAGGGGTGGTCAGATACCCCATTGACCGCTAAGGGACACGATGACGCGGTCAAAATCGCCAAGGTGCTGGCACCATTGAAGATTGACTACTTCTTTTCCAGTGATTTGAAGCGGGCGATTGACACCGCCCAAATCATAATTGACCAGCTTAAATTCCCTAATATCAGTCACCCAACGCAGAAAAAATACTTTCGGGAGGTCTTCTACGGGTCATTCGAAGGGCACAGTAATGAAGAGGGGGCAATTTGGGCCAGTTACCTCGGCGGCAAACGGTTCCGCCGGATTGGTGATTTAGTGGCTGAGTTTGGGGTCAAGAAGGCCCATGATCTTCTCAAGCAGGCCGACCCGGCCCACCTGGCTGAGGATAGTGCCGAGTTGGACCAACGGGTAGGTCAGATGCTCGATCTCTTCGCATCTTTGCCGCCAGAAAGTAATGTCGTTGTTGCTAGTCATGGTTCTATCATTCAGTACCTGGCGACGGTGTTTGGTAATCGGGATCAGTACGAAAACCCCGCTAATGGGGCATTAATGAAGTTAATTATCAAAGACCACCACGCACGCGTGGCGGGCTATAATCAGTTCGCAATTTAATAGAAAAAGCGGGAAGGAAATCCACAAAGGTTTCCTTCCCGCTTGCATTTTTTCAATTCAGTAATCAAATTACTTCAAGCTGGAGTTGTTTTCCATGATCCCGTCAAGCAGACCGTAGTCAACCGCTTCTTGAGCGGTTAAGTAGTGGTCACGTTCAGTATCACGGTTGATCTTTTCAATTGGTTGACCAGAATTCTTTGCCAAGATGCCGTTAATCATCTTCCGGGTCTTCAGAATTTCGGTTGCCGCAATTTCAATTTCAGTTTGTTGACCTTGAGCGCCACCAGATGGCTGGTGAATCAAGACTTGGGAGTGTGGTAAGCCGAACCGCTTACCCTTTGTTCCGGATGAAACCAGGACACTGGCCATTGAAGCCGCCATCCCGATAACGATTGTTTGCACATCTGACTTGATAAAGTTCATCGTGTCGTAGATGGCCATTCCGGAAGTAACAACACCACCAGGTGAGTTAATGTATAGGTAAATGTCTTTAGTTGAGTCTTGCGCATCCAGGAAGAGGAGCTGCGCAACAATTGAGTTTGCCATGTCGTCTTCGATTGGACCAGAAAGCATGATAATCCGGTCCTTCAGAAGCCGTGAGTAGATATCATAGGCACGTTCGCCACGTGAAGACTGCTCAATGACAGTTGGAACTAAGTTCATATTGTGGCCTCCTTGTTAATTAGCACTCGTTAGCAATAGTTGCTAACTGATATTAATACTATACTCGATTGGTCAAAAAAGGTCAAATAATTTACCACCTATTTATACTGACCGCTAATATTATGCCATTTTCACCCATAACAAGGAAGAAAGATGATTGACCTTTATCATTATTTAATAAAGTGTAAATAAAAAAGCTGGCCAACGCGGGCCAGCTGCTGGTATTTATTATTTCTTATTAATGTTAGCGCATAACAGGCTCAACTCAGCATTAGCACTTTGGTGGTCAAGGGCCTTCCAATCAGTGGTGGTTACAAAAACATTTAATTCGTTAGTATTAGTCATAATAAAATCCTCCTAGAGCAGTCAGTTATTTTATTTCTTTTTAAGTTCGCTCTTTAAGTTCATTTAGAATAGTACACTAAATTGGTCTGATTTGCAATACCTAATATAGCAATATTTTTCAAGATATTTTATAAATTGGTCTAGGCTGTTATCCTGAAGTGCTGTCTGGTAAGGGTTGTCGTTTCTCAGAAAATGATGGTTACTAGAGAGAAAATTCATCGTTAGGGAGCATAATTTTGTCAGGACTTGCTTTTTATACCGTAGCCCGGTATAATTGGAACGTTAATTCATTTACGAACACAATAAGGAGGCATATAGCTATGCGTAAAGCACACCCATACGGCGTACAAGGCCGTCGCCCAGTTGCTCCTAAGTACAAGCGAGCATTAAAAGAAAAGAAGATTGAAGCTATTCGTAAGTGGGCTAAGGAAAAGCCAGCTGAAGAAAAGTAAAAAGTAATTTTAATATAAAAAGGAGGGTAGGAAACGCAGAGAAGCGTTTCCTACCCTCCTTTTTTCGGGGTTCGCTTTGTAAAATAAAAAAGCTGGCGGAAGATAAATCCGTCAGCTTTTCTTAAACAAAAGTGCGCCCCCCGAGAGTCGAACTCGGATCTCGAGAACCGGAATCTCACGTGCGATCCATTACACTAAGGGCGCGTCAACGAATACTATAATATCTTATCCAATATTAAAATGCAAGCATTATTTGAATTTTTTAATCAAGATAACGTTTTCACAAGAAAAAACTAAATTTCTGAGGTGATTGAATAGACAATTCCAAACAAGATGAGTATTATTAAGAGCGTAAGGCTTTGTACCTTGTCTGACGGAATAGTGTGGTGGTTTTCAACCATTAATTTCGTTAGATGAGACACTTATTATGTTTTTCCTAAAGGAGGAATTTGCAGTATGACTGTAAAAATTGGTATTAATGGTTTCGGCCGTATCGGTCGTTTAGCATTCCGTCGTATTCACGAACTCAACACTGATGACATTGAAGTTGTTGCTATTAACGACTTGACTTCACCAGAAATGTTGGCTTACCTGCTTAAGTACGACTCAACCCAAGGCCGGTTTAACGGTGAAGTTTCCGCTACTGACAAGGGTATCGTTGTTGATGGTAAGGAATACCCTGTATACGCAGAACGTGACGCACGTAACATTCCTTGGGTAAAGAACGACGGTGTTGACTTTGTCCTTGAATGTACTGGTTTCTACACTTCTGCAGAAAAGTCACAAGCACACTTGGATGCCGGCGCAAAGCGTGTTCTGATTTCCGCACCTGCTGGTAACATTCCAACTGTTGTTCCTGGTGTTAACTTGGATACTTTAAAGGCTGATGACAAGATTGTTTCAGCGGGTTCTTGCACCACTAGTTGCCTTGCCCCAATGGCATACTTCCTTAACAAGAACTTCGGTATCAAGGTTGGTACGATGACTACTATCCACGCTTACACTGGTAGCCAAGCTGTCCTTGACCAACCACGTGGCAAGAAGTTCCGTAACAACCGTGCTGCAGCTATTAACACTATTCCTCACTCAAGTGGTGCTGCTAAGGCTATCGGCCTGGTTATTCCTGAATTGAACGGTAAGCTTTCTGGTCACGCACAACGTGTTGCTGTTCCTACTGGTTCTTTGACTGAACTTGTTTCTGTTCTGAACAAGAAGGTCACTGTTGACCAAGTTAACGACGCTATGAAGGAAGCTACTAAGAACAACCCTGCTTACGGTTATACTGAAGACCCAATCGTATCTAGTGATATCATTGGTTCTACTTTCGGTTCTGTATTTGACCCATCTCAAACTGAAATCATGGAAGCTGAAGATGGTACTCAATTAGTTAAGACCGTTGCATGGTACGACAACGAAAACGGCTTTACTAGCAACATGATTCGGACCCTGCTTCACTTTGCTGAACTCTAATCCGACATTTAGCTAAAAGTACTAAACAAAAGGTGGGAGGAGGAAACTCCAACCACTTTTTTTCTTAAAGGAGGAGCTAATAAACATGGCTAAACTTACTGTTGAAGATTTACCATTAGAAGGTAAAAAAGTATTAATGCGTGTTGATTTTAACGTGCCGATTAAGGATGGCGTTGTTGGTGATGACAACCGAATCGTGGCTGCTTTGCCAACGATCAAGTATGTCATTGAACACGGTGGTCGGGCAATCCTCTTCTCCCACTTAGGTCGGGTTAAGATGGAGGAAGACAAGCCAGGCCTGTCAATGCGCCCGGTTGCTGAACGGCTTTCCAACCTACTGAATAAGCCAGTTACCTTTGTTCCTGTAACTGAAGGTAAGCAACTCGAAGATGCCATTGACAACATGAATAACGGTGATGTTCTACTGGTTCAAAACACCCGTTATGAAGATGTTAAGGATGGCAAATATGTCAAGCGTGAATCTGGTAACGACCCTGAATTAGGTAAGTACTGGGCTTCACTCGGTGATGTCTTCATTAATGATGCCTTTGGTACTGCTCACCGGAAGCATGCTTCTAACGTTGGAATTGCCACCAACATGCCAGGCAAGGCTGCCGCTGGTTACCTGATGGAAAAGGAAATCAAGTTCTTGGGGAACGCTGTTGATGACCCACAACGCCCATTCATTGCTATCCTTGGTGGTGCCAAGGTTTCTGACAAGATTGGTGTTATTGACCACTTGTTAGACAAGGCTGATAAGATCATCATTGGTGGTGGGATGGCTTACACCTTCTACGCTGCCAAGGGAATTAAGGTTGGTAACTCCTTAGTTGAAAAGGACAAGATTGATGTTGCCAAGGAAATCCTGGATAAGGCTGGCGACAAGCTGGTACTACCAGTTGACAATGTGGTTGCTGACAAGTTTAATAATGACGCCAACACCAAGGTTGTTGAAGGCGATATTGACGATGGCTGGATGGCCCTTGACATTGGCCCTAAGACTATCAAACTGTATGAAGACGTTCTAAAGGACGCCAAGACGGTTGTTTGGAACGGCCCAATGGGTGTCTTTGAAATGTCTAATTTTGCTAAGGGAACACTGGAAATCGGAAAGTTCCTCGGTACCCTAGACGACGCAACTACCATCGTTGGTGGCGGGGACTCCACTGCTGCCGTTAAGCAGTTGGGTGTTGCTGACAAGTTGACCCACATTTCTACTGGTGGTGGTGCTTCACTGACCTACCTCGAAGGGAAGACTTTGCCAGGAATTGCCGCAATTTCTGAAAAATAATTGATTAGACAAGAGGACACTTTTGGCCTCCTGTGATAATAAATAAGGTTCCACCGCTGAAGATTGTGAAGCGGTGGAACCTCTTTATGTAATGTCCAGGAAATTTAAGAACGGCAACGTGGGCAGTTACTCAAGGGTACTGATCACCCACCAAAATAGGGGGGATTTTATGCGTATTCCGATTATTGCCGGTAACTGGAAAATGAACAAGACCGTTGATGAAGCCGTTACGTTTGTTAAAGAAATTAAGGATCGGCTGCCACCAGCTAACCAATTGCAAACGGCCCTGGCGGCACCAACTCTGTGCCTGATGCCAATGATGCGGGCGGCAACCGGTTCACCACTGAAATTAATGGCGGAAAACTGTTTTTACAAGAATGCTGGGGCCTATACGGGGGAAACGAGTCCTTTTGCTCTGTACCAGGCAGGAATCCACCATGTTATTCTTGGCCATTCTGAACGCCGGAAGTATTTTCATGAGGACGATGAACTGATCAATAAAAAGGTGAAAGCGGCTCTTGACAATGGCCTCTGCCCGATTGTCTGCTGTGATGACACGATGGGACGCCGGATTGCTAAGGATGATAAGGTCCACTGGGTTGTCGGCCGGATTCTTGCTGACTTAAAGGGACTAACCACCAACGATATTCGTAAAGTTACCGTTGCCTATGAGCCCAGCTGGGCAATTGGTAGTGGTCAGAGTGCCAATCCTGACCAGGCTGAGGAGGGGTGTTACCTGATTCGCCAAACAATTAGCGATATGTACGGTGATGCGGTGGCCGATGACGTCCGGATTCTTTACGGTGGGAGTGTCACTCCAGAAAACACCAGTGCACTGATGGCGACCGCTGATATTGATGGTGTCCTTGTTGGTGCGGATAGTCTGGACGCAGAAACTTTTTTAGAAATAGTTAACCATTAAATGCTTGTTTTTAGTTGTGCAAAATAATACAATGTTAATGAAGTAGCGCGATTGCTATCGAATTTAAGACAGAGGAGAGATTCATCAAATGTCACTTATTACAGATATTTATGCACGTGAAGTTCTTGATTCACGTGGTAACCCAACCGTTGAAGCTGAAGTTTATACTGAAGCTGGCGGTGTTGGCCGTGGAATTGTTCCATCAGGTGCTTCTACTGGTGAACACGAAGCCGTTGAACTTCGTGATGGCGACAAGAACCGTTTTGGCGGCAAGGGTGTACTGAAGGCCGTTGCTAATGTTAATGACGTTATTGCTAAAGAAATCGTGGGGATGGAAGTTACTGACCAAATCGCCATCGACAAGGCAATGATTAAGTTAGACGGTACTCCTAACAAGGGTAAGCTTGGTGCCAATGCTATCTTGGCCGTTTCATTAGCTGCTGCACGGGCCGCTGCTGATGAATTGCAAGTACCTCTTTACAACTACCTTGGTGGTTTCAATGCGCACGTATTGCCAACACCAATGATGAACGTTATCAACGGTGGTGCCCACTCCGATAACAAGGTTGACTTCCAAGAATTCATGATCATGCCAGTTGGTGCACCAACTGTTCGTGAAGCCATTCGTTGGGGCTCCGAAACTTTCCACGCCCTGAAGAAGGAATTGGAAGACGCTGGTAAGGTAACCTCTGTTGGTGACGAAGGTGGATTTGCTCCTGACTTTGCTAACAATGAAGAACCATTCGAATACCTCCTGAAGGCTATTAAGGATGCTGGTTACAAGCCAGGTAAGGATATTGCCATCGCCTTTGACGTGGCCGCTTCCGAACTCTGGGATGACGACACCAAGAAGTACAAGCTTCGTTGGTCCACCGGTGAAGAATACACCACTGACGAATGGATTAAGTTCCTTTCTGGAATTATTGAAAAGTACCCAATCGTTTCTGTTGAAGACCCAATTGACGAAAACAACTGGGATGACTGGGTAACCTTAACCAAGGAACTTGGTAAGAAGGTTCAATTAGTTGGTGACGACTTCTTCGTAACCAACACTGATTACCTGAAGAAGGGTATCAAGATGGGTGCTGCTAACTCCATCCTGATCAAGTTGAACCAGATTGGTACTTTGACCGAAACTGTTGAAGCTATCGAAATGGCTAAGGAAGCCGGCTACACGGCTATTGTTTCCCACCGTTCTGGTGAAACTGAAGATACGACAATCGCTGACCTGGTTGTTGCTACTAACGCCGGTCAAATCAAGACTGGTTCCATGAGCCGGACTGACCGTCTTGCTAAGTACAACCAATTGATGCGGATCGAAGACAACCTTGGCGATGTTGCTCAATACAAGGGCATTCACTCCTTCTACAACCTGAGTGAACAAGCTCGTCAAGATATTGAAAACCGTTAATTTAAGTAATTAATTGGCCAGGTGGCCTTACTAATCTGGAGAACGACCAGGTTGGTGAGGCTACTTTTGTTTTTAAATGATAATGCTGGCAGACTAAATTATTGAAACCGCTTCGTTTTTGGTTGACCTGCGCTATAATGTTAAGGAATGGTCGTTTAGGACCGACCAACAGAGGAGGAAATACGATGGCCAAAGAGATTAAAGGGATTGCCGCTAGTGAAGGGATTGGAATTGCCCCGGTTTACCGCCTGGTGGAACCCGACCTACATTACCAGAAGCGGCGGGTCAATAATACCTTGACGGAATACAAGCGGGTGCTACAGGCGTTCAATGAATCCACCGATGAATTACGGCGCATTAAGAAAAACGCTCGCGGGCGCCTCGCTGATGAAGACCTCCAAGTATTTGATGCCCATATCGCCATTCTTTCGGACCCCGAGTTACTCGGCCAGGTTAAGCAGCTGATTGACCAGCAGCAACTATGTGCCGAAGAGGCGGTTGACCGGGTAACCAGCCGCTTTGCTCAGACCATGGTCCAGATGACCGACCCCTACTTTAAAGAACGGGCTGGTGACGTTAAGGATGTTGCCAAACGGGCCATGGCTAACTTGATGGGCAAGAAGCTCCCGGACATTTCAACAATCGATCATCCGGTAATCCTTGTTGCCCATGAAGTGACCCCCTCTGATACTTCGCAGATGGATAAGAAATTCATCAAGGGTATTGTTACAGATATCGGTGGGCGGACCAGCCATGCCGCTATTATGGCCCGGACGCTGCGGATCCCGGCGGTGGTCGGGACGGAACACGCGGCCGAATTAACCCGGGATGGCCAACTGATGGTTGTCGATGGCCTTCGCGGGGTTGTCTTCGTCGAACCAACTCAGGACAAGGTTACGAGCTACCGGGACAAGGCTCACGAACTGACGGAGGAGCGGCAAAACTGGGCCCAGCTAGTTAATGCGCCCTCTGTCTCCAAAAACGGTCAGCGCTTCGCCATTGAGGCTAATATTGGTAATCCTGATGATGTTGCAGATGCTACCCGGCAGGGAGCGGATGGGGTTGGCCTCTTTCGCTCGGAATTTCTCTACATGGAAAGCGACCATATGCCAACCGAAGAAGAGCAGTTTACTGCCTACCGCCAAGCCGTAAGCGGGGTGGAAGGCAAACCCGTTGTGGTGCGGACCCTTGATATCGGGGGCGATAAGCCCTTGCCGTACCTTCCCTTGCCACGGGAAATGAACCCCTTCTTAGGTTACCGGGCTATCCGGATTAGTCTTCAGCACCCGGACATGTTTAAAACCCAACTACGGGCTCTGATTCGGGCTTCGCAGTTTGGCCCCCTTTCCATCATGTTTCCGATGATCGGGACGATTGCTGAACTGCGGGCAGCAGAAAAAATCTTTAATGAGTGCCGGTCAGAGCTCCAGGCGGACCAGCCGGGGCTCGGTGACGACATCAAGTTGGGAATGATGATTGAGGTTCCCCTAGCGGCAATCAACGCTGACCAGTTTGCAAAGGAGGTTGACTTCTTCAGCATCGGGACGAATGACCTGATTCAGTACAACTTTGCTGCCGACCGGGGGAATGATGCGGTGGCTAACCTCTACCAGCCACTCAATCCGGCCTTCCTGGGGCTGATCCAACACGTGATTGATGCCGGTCACCGTCATAATACCAAGGTGGCGATGTGCGGCGAGATGGCGGGTGACCGCTTGGCACTACCCCTGTTAATGGGGATGGGGCTGGATGAGTATTCCATGTCCGCTCCTTCAATCCTCCAAACCCGGATGATGATGAGCAAGCTCGACACGCAGAAGTGCAGCGACCTGGTTAATGAGGCAGTTAATAATTGCGTCACTAATGAAGAAGTCGAGCAACTGGTCCGTGACTGGCTGGCTAACAACTAAGCGAAGAAATGACAATAATAGCTAGTGAAGCTAATTTAAATTATTTTTACCAGCTGTTTTGCTTTTTAAATAAAGTGTCAACTGAACTTTCCACTAATAAGTTAAAAAATGATGAGAAGAATATAGAAAATCACGGGAAACTATAATATACTTTGTAACTGTTAACTGATTACGGAAGGGAATCGATTAGTATGAAGAATTCAGCACCGAAGTTGCGTCGGTCGATGACTGCCGGCCAGATGGAAATGATTTCACTTGGTGGTGCCATCGGGGTCGGTCTATTTATGGGGGCCACTTCCACAATCAAGTGGACGGGACCGTCTGTCCTGCTGGCGTACGCCTTTGTTGGTTTAATCTTGTATATCGTGATGCGGGCGCTCGGGGAGATGATTTACATTAACCCCGGGACCGGGTCGTTTGCTGACTACGCAACCGAGTACGTTCACCCTTTAGCTGGTTACATCGCTAAGTGGGCAAACGTCTTCGAATACATTGTCGTTGGGATGTCGGAAGTAGTGGCCGCCACGGAATACCTTAAATATTGGTGGCCCCACATGCATACCTGGATTGCCGGAATTGTCATCATTATTTTCTTGGTTCTGGCTAACCTTGCCAGTGCGAAAGCCTATGGTTCACTGGAATTCTGGTTTGCAATGATTAAGGTGATTACAATTATCTTCATGATTATTCTTGGCTTCTTGGTAATCTTCTTTGGCTTCGGGAACGGCGGCAAGCCAACCGGCTTTAGCAACCTCTGGTCCCACGGTGGCTTCTTTACTGGCGGGGTGAGCGGATTCTTCTTCTCCATGTCGATTATTGTTGGTTCGTACGAAGGAATTGAACTGCTGGGAATTTCCGCTGGTGAAGTTGCCAACCCCCAAAAGGCAATTGTTAAGTCCGTTAAGTCCGTTTTGTTCCGAATTTTGATTTTCTACATTGGCGCAATCTTTGTAATTGTTACAATTTACCCGTGGAATAAGCTGAGCAGTGTTGGTTCACCATTCGTTTCTACCTTTGCCAAGGTGGGAATTACGGCGGCCGCTTCCATTATTAACTTTGTTGTGCTAACGGCGGCGCTTTCGGGGGCAAACTCTGGAATTTACAGTTCCAGCCGGATGCTCTTTAAATTGGCTCACGAAGGGGATGCACCAAGTATCTTTGGTCGCCTTTCCAAGCGGGTCGTTCCAGATGCCGCTATCTTAGGAATTTCAGGTGGAATCCTAGTTGGTTTTATCGTTGATATTGTTGCGTCTATTTACAGTAAGTCTACGGCAGACATGTTCGTGATTGTCTTCAGCTCGTCTGTCCTTCCGGGGATGATTCCCTGGTTTGTCATCCTACTGGCGGAACTGCGCTTCCGGCACAACAACCCCGATTTAATGACGAATCACCCGTTTAAGCTGCCACTGTACCCATTCTCCAACTACTTCGCCTTTATCATGTTGATCGTCATTGTGGTCTTCATGTTCATCAACCCGGATACCCGGGTATCGGTCATTGTGGGGGCAGTGGTTCTCATCCTGGCAGTCCTGATTTACCTCTTGCGGCATGGCTTGAGCCGGGAAAAGGCTTAAAAATTTAGACTAAGGAGCACTAGTATAATGACGGTGCTCTTTTTTTATTTGCGGGGGCGTGGCACTTGGCCGCTTTTGTAGTACAATATCCTTTAGCTTATTCTGAAGGGACCTATTTATGAACAGAGGAGAATTTATTCATCGTCATAACCAGCTCGTCCAGGTTTTGTGCGCCATCTTAATTGGCCTTTTGACGGGCCTCGTGGTTAGCGTCTTTCGCCTATCCATCCAACACTTGCTGGGCTTTGTCACGGTTAGTTTCCGCTACTTTCACCACCACCCAACGGGGCTGATTTGGTGGGCACTGGCTTCCGTGATTTTGGCTCTAATCCTGGGAATCATGACCCAGCGTTACCCGAATATCAAGGGGTCCGGGATTCCGCAGATTGAGGGGCAGTTGACTAGTCAGTTTGACGAAAAATGGTGGCCGGTCCTCTGGCGAAAGTTCATCGGGGGAATCCTGGCGATTGGGTCCGGGCTCTACCTCGGTCGGGAAGGACCGTCAATCCAACTCGGGGCCGCAGTTGGCCAGGGGTTGGCCGAGAGCTTCCACGCTGGCAAGCTAAACCGCCAGCTGGGGATTGCCAGTGGGGCCGCTGCCGGTTTGGCCGCTGCCTTTAACGCCCCGATTGCCAGCACGATCTTTATCTTGGAGGAGGTTTACCACAACTTTTCGCCTTTGATTTGGCTGGCGACCTTTGTCAGTTCCCTGTGCTCCAACATGGTGTCGATGACCTTCTTTGGCTTGCAGCCGGTATTAGCGGTGCCCTATCACCACATGCTACCGACAGGCCTCTATTGGCAGCTGGTCGTCCTTGGCCTGGTACTGGGCCTGTTAGGGCGTTTCTACCAGGTGATCATTTTGAACCTTGATAAGTGGACCGGGAAGCTGAAGTGGGTTCCCCCTTACGCGTATCCCGTATTACCGTTTCTGTTAGTCATGCCGGTTGCCTGGTACTTCCCGCTCACCCTGGGTGGGGGGAACCAGCTGATCACCGGGCTGACCAACCTCCCGTTTTCGTTGAGCCTATTTGTCGGACTTTTCGTCCTCCGCTTTGTCTTTTCAATGATTAGTTATAGCTCACAGCTTCCCGGGGGAATCTTTTTACCGATCCTGACCCTGGGAGCTGTACTGGGGGCCGTCTACTGTGCTTTGATGGTTCGCTTGGGCTTGCTGCCGGTTCGCTACCTACCGAACTTTATTATTTACGCGATGGCTGGTTACTTTGCCTGCATCAGTAAGGCCCCCTTTACCGCCATTTTGCTGATTACGGAAATGGTCGGCTCACTGGCCCACCTGATGCCCCTGGCAATCGTGGCCATGGTCGCTTACCTGGTTGTTGATGGCCTTCATGGGGAGCCGGTTTATACCGCAATGTTCAATAACTTTATCGGTAAGCACACCCCTGCTGTTCAACACGAGGTTGAGATGTCAGTGACGATTTACGCGGGATCCATCCTGGACGGTAAGAAAATTGCCGACTTTGTTTGGCCGTACTCGAGTATCGTCACGACCATCTACCGGGGTGAAGAGCGGATTATTCCGAATGGCCAGACGGTTCTTGCTGCCGGTGACACAATCATCGTTCACGCCGTCCAAACAAATAATAACCAGGCCTATAAACGGATCAGCCGGGCGGCGCACTATGCGAATGTATAGAAATCACGGTTGTAATATGATATGATATTAGAGATATAGCCGGTATAAATTAGGAGGAAGATCCTTGTATAATACTTTAATGACAATCTTTTTAATTGTATGTGTAATCATGATTGCATGTGTAATGATGCAACCAGCTAAAAACGATAACGATGCGATGTCTGCCTTGACTGGTGGTGCCGGTGATCTTTTCTCCCGGCGCAAGGCCCGGGGATTTGAAGCCGTCATGCAAATTGTGACCACAATCTGTGGGGCACTTTTCTTCATCTTGGCGCTTGCCTTAGTTTACGTATCGTCACATTAGGTTTTCTAAGTTTGTGCCTCCTGGAGCAGTTTCAGGGGGTCTTTTTATTAAGAAGTGGGGATGGTGAGATGAAGACCTATACTGGTGAAACCTTCTTCTTTCCGCACAGCGGGAAGAAGGGAGTGATCCTGCTGCATGCCTACACGGGTAATAGCAACGACGTCCGGATGCTTGGTCGGCAGCTTAACTGGGCTGGCTACACGGTCTGTGCACCACTTTTTACGGGACACGGGGGCGATCCCCGCGAGATCCTCAAAAAGGGGAGCCCGGCTGACTGGCAGGATGATACCCGGATGGCTATTTTCCACCTGCGGGACACGGGGGTGGACCAGATTGCCATCTTTGGCCTTTCACTAGGGGGCCTGCTGGCAACGTGGGCCTTAGAAGAGGACCCGTCCTTACTTGGTGGGGGTGTTTTTGCCTCACCAATAACAACCTGGGGAGATTCAAATGTTCCCCAATATTTTCCGACACTCGCCGAAAAGTACTACCGGCGGGTACATACAGAGCCGGAATTGATTAGTGAACGGTTAGCATGGCTTAATGAGCGGTTACCCGCCCAGCTCAATGATATTAAAAAGCTTGCCCGTCAACTGGCCGTCAACCTTAACCGGATTCACCGGCCGTTTTTTATTGCCCAGGGCGGTAAGGACGAAATGATTGACCCCAATTCAGGGGCCCAGCTCCGTGACCGTTTACTTGCCCAGGGGACACCAGTTGACTTTCACTACTATCCGGATGCCACCCACTTACTAACCGTAAATTCAGCACACCGTCAGCTCTTTAGCGACGTTGAAAACTATTTGAATAATTTATTTGAGGTAACAAATGACAATCAACAATAAGACGAAATTAAAAGACAATATTCTCGATTTCCTGACGAAGAACGCCGGAATCAGTTACTCCGCTGAGCGGATTGCGCACGCGCTCGATATGGATAATGCCGAGCAATTCACGCCAATCGTCCAGACCCTTGCCCAGCTTGAACGGGATAAGAAGGTCCGGGTAACCGATAAGGGCGAGTTTGAGGCGGTTATTAAACAAGAACCGATTACGGGGACGTTCCATGGAAACGACAAGGGCTTCGGCTTCGTAGAATACGACCCCGACTTGCCTGACATGTTTATTAATCCCGACCACACCTTGCATGCCCTTAATGGCGACCAGGTGGAAGTCAAGGCCTTGAAGGCCGGTGACCCCGCAGCGGGCCAGGGCCCAGAAGCAATGGTTACCAAGATCCTGGAACACAACTACGAACGGGTCGTGGGTGAATTCAAGCAGGAAACCGTTGGTAACTACATCGGTGAGATCCTCTTGAAGGATAAGAAACTAAGTCAGTTCCGCTTCTTTGTCACTGACAAGGGTCTCAAGCCCATGGACGGCGAGGTCGTGACCGCGACCGTTGAGACCTATCCCGACGACGAGTCACCCCAGGTCCTCACCGGGGCCGTTACAGAGGTAATCGGGAACAAGGATGAACCGGGAATTGATATTCTCTCGGTTATCTATGCTCATGATGTTCCCCATGAATTTCCTAAGGAAGCAATGGAGCAGGCAAATAAAATTCCGTTGCACGTTCTTCCCGAAGAAAAGAAGGGGCGCAAGGACATTACCAACCAGCCCCTGGTAACCATTGATGCCATTGAGTCCAAGGATTTGGACGATGCTGTCGTTGCTTGGAAGCTTGATAACGGTAACTACCACCTTGGGGTTCATATTGCGGACGTCAGCCACTATGTTCAACCGGGGACCCCGCTCGACAAGGAAGCCTTCAAGCGGGGGACATCGGTTTACCTGACGGACCGGGTCGTCCCGATGCTGCCGAAGCGCCTGTCCAATGGTATTTGTTCCTTAAACCCGGGTGAAGAGCGGCTCTCAATGAGTTGTGAAATGGAAATCAACGACCAAGGGAAGATTGTTAAGCACCGCATTTTCCCCAGTGTCATGAAATCTCATGCCCGGATGACCTACAAGGCCGTTAACCGGATCCTGGAAGCCCATGACCAAAAGACAATTAACCGCTACAAGGACCTCGTGCCAATGTTTGAAACCATGGCAGAACTTCACAAGATTCTTTTGAAGAATCGGAAACGGCGGGGGGCAATTGACTTTGAAGCGCCGGAAGCAAAGATTATTGTTGATGATAAGGGGCACCCAATTGACATCCAGCTCCGTGAACGGGGACTGGCTGAACGGATGATTGAATCATTCATGTTGGCGGCCAATGAAACGGTTGCCCACCACTACTTTGATGAGCACGTTCCCTTCCTTTACCGAATCCACGAGACCCCGGATAAGGACCGGATTAAGTCGTTTGTTGACTTCTTGAGTGTCTTTGGGATCAACGTCCATGGTGACGTGAACAATGTTAAGCCCAAGATGCTGCAAAACGTCCTGAAAGACGTTGCCGGAAAGCCGGAAGAGCAGATGGTTCAGGTAACGATGCTGCGGAGTATGCAACAGGCCAAGTACTCTGACGAGGAACTGGGGCACTTTGGCCTGGGCGCTAAGTATTACACCCACTTTACGTCGCCAATTCGGCGGTACCCGGATGACACGGTTCACCGGCTGATAAAGTGGTATGCCCAACACGGTAAGGGTGAAAAGGCCAAGGCCGCTTGGCGTGATAAACTACCGGAGATTGCGGAACATACATCCGTCACCGAACGGCGAGGGATTGACACCGAGCGGGACGTTGACAGCATGAAGAAGGCTGAATACATGGAAGACCATGTTGGAGAAACTTTCGATGCCGTGGTCAGTTCCGTCATGAAGTTCGGCCTCTTTGTCCAACTAGAAAACACCGTTGAAGGACTTATCCATATCAGCGTGATGAATGATGACTATTACGAGTACTCCGAAAAGCACATGGCCTTGATTGGGCGCAAGACCCACCGGATCTTCCAAATCGGACAACCGGTAAAGGTTAAGTTACTGCGGGTCGACAAGGACCTCCGGGAAATCGACTTTGAGCTGGTTAACCCGCAGGACGCGCCGAAGACCAAGATCCGGGTCCCTCACGAACATGATAACCGTCGTCGCGGAAATCGGAATCGGCGGCGGGGTAACCATGGTCACGTCAAGCGCCATGATCATAACCAGCACAATGGGCACGTTAATAACCGGCAGATTAACCGGGGGCAAACGCGTCACCACAATAATTCACGCGACCACCATTCACAAGGGCGGCGCCATTAAAATTAACGGAGGGATAAAATGGCAAAAAGATCCCAACAAAAGAATAATGACAACTTGATTGCCCAAAATAAAAAGGCCCGTCACGACTATTTTGTGACGGACACGGTTGAGGCTGGCCTGGTGCTGACTGGGACGGAGATTAAATCTGTTCGCGCCCACCGGGTTAACCTCAAGGATGGTTTTGCCCAGATAAAAAACGGCGAGGCCTGGCTGATGAATGTTCACATTAGCGAGTACGATAATGGAAACATCTTTAACCAGGATCCGCTTCGTAACCGTAAGCTCCTCCTTCATAAGAAGGAGATTCACCGTCTGGTGGGCGCTCTGCAGGATAAGGGAGTTACCTTAATTCCTCTTAAGATGTACATCAAACATGGCTATGCCAAGGTTTTGATGGGTGTTGCCAAGGGGAAACACCAGTATGATAAGCGGGAAGCAATTAAGCGCCGTGAGCAAAATCGTGAAATTGAACGGGTAATGAAGCACTACTAAGAAAGAAAGCGAAGCGTAGAAATATTTTGTTTGACTTTGCGTAGAAAAGCATTAGAGTGCTCCGTAATCGATGGGCTTGTTACACAGCGCTAGACACGAAGCTAGCCTGTAGGGAATCCCTGGCGAAGTAAAGCAAGTCAAACATAAAGAGGGCTCTAGTGTTCGGAAAATCCGAACACTAGAGCCCTCTTTATGTACTGCGCTGTAGCACAGCTATACAGGAAACTTATCTCACAACCCCTCTTGTTTCTTTATTTTTGAATCAGGACATTGTAGTGGGCCCCATCCGGGAGGTGGTAGTTAAGCTGGTTGTAGCCATTCCAGCTTTTTTGGTCCTTGTTCATCCGGGTCTCATTGTTAACAACCCGGTGGAATGGAAGGTCCAATGATTGGCAAAGCTCCTTAGAGACGTGGTTAATTTCGCTGGCCGTGGCAATTTGGAAATCGTTCCCGTCGATTTGGGCATCTTTACCTTGGAGGTGGTCTTTACTGGTGTGACCCATTGCGGAGTGGTAATTGATGTAGAGACTAGAAAGGTGGTTAAGGGGGAGGTCAGTTCTGACTCCGTCTTTTGCGGCCGTGATAATTTCATTGGCGGCCTTTAAAGAGCCCCGCTGCTTGAAAGAGCTGATGACTGATTGGAGAACTTGTTGGCCCCGCTTTTGTCGCCCATAATCGTTATTTGGATCGTCGTAGCGCATCCGTGAATACTTCAGGGCGTCCTTACCGTTTAGATGTTGCCACCCCTTCTTAAAGTGGTGTCCTTCATAGGTGAAGGCGAAAGGATTATTGACGTTAACCCCGCCCACGGCATTGACGACCGTTTTTAGAGTCCCCATGTTAGTAAGGGCGTAAAAATTAATCGGAACACCGATTAGTTCACTGACCTGTTGCTTAGCGAGGTGGGGTCCACCGATTGCGTAGGCAGCGTTGATCTTAACATAGCGGGTTCCCGCTTTGGTCTGGACTTTGACCAGGGTGTCCCGGGGGATGGCTACCATGGTAATCCGCTTTTTCCGGGGATTAACCGTGATCACTTCCATTGTGTCGGTGTTGCCGGCATAGGAAGTGCCACGACCAAGGGCTTCTACGTCAGTTCCCATTACTAGGACACTAAAAGGCTGGTGCTTGTTGATCAGGGCGGTACTGGTGGCACTACTCCTTGTGTGAATTTCGTTGGCGGCGGACCGCCAATGGTGGTATTCGTAGCCGATTAGGCAGAGTAACCCGAGGACGACGGTTATTATCAGTCCCCACCTAATATAATGATGATTTACCGCTTCTCTTTTCATAATAATCTCCTGACATATTGTGATATATACAATTAGTCTAACTAACTTTTGGTTCATATAATCCCCCTCAGTTATCTATTTTTTTAATTTCACTAATTATAAAATAGTATTTTTTTAATTGACCTAAAACAGCTGCAGGCTTTCTTAGTAGTAGCGCAGGAACGACAAATCACGGCGGCCGCGAAACGGCTGTACATGGCCCAGCCGCCGCTATCGTACCAGATGAAACAGTTGGAAAAGGAGCTGGGCGTGAAGCTCTTTTTGCGCAACGCTCATGGCATCACTTTAACGTCCGCCGGTCGGACCTTCCAAGGCTATGCCCAACAAATGGTGAAACTTGGTCAGGCAGCAGGGGAGGCCCTTAGTAAGGAGAAATCCGGTCGAATTGGGACGATTCACCTAGGACTGATTTCGTCGACGGGGGAACTCGTTCCCAATACGGGAATGCAGCATTTAACGGCGGACTACCCCCGGGTTAACTTTGCCATTACGGAAGGCAACACGATGGCACTAATTGACGAGTTGAATAGTGGCCTGCTTGATTTGGCGATTGTCCGGACCCCGTTTAACACCCGGGGACTTGAACAACGTCCCCTGTATCAGGACCGGATGGTAGCACTGGGGGACCACGACCGGTACCAATTTCCCACTGGGCAAATGGGGATCACCGACTTTGACCAGCAACCGCTGATTATCTACCGCCGTTTTGAGGCTATCTTTAACGATACCTTTGCCCGTCAGGGGGTAATGCCGCACTACTGTGTGAAGTGTGATGACGCGCGGACAGCCATCATGTGGGCTAACCAGGGGATGGGGATTGCAGTTGTTCCTCAGCTGATTGCGCAGACCTATACTAAAGTGCCGTTGACGGTTGTCGATTACCCGGCGTGGAAGTCACAAATTGAAATAGTGTGGCAAAGTGGCGCTCAGCTGAGTCCTTTGGCCAAGCGTTTTATCAATCTCTTAATGGAAAATAAAAGATCTCACTAGATAGCAACTCTAGCGAGACCTAAATATTATGAACTTATTTAAGTCGGTACTCCATCCCAAAACTATCGGAGAGGGACCGGTTCTTAAATTGGACTTTATTGGTATCAAACTGTCCACCGCGGGCCCAGTGGTCGAGAACACTGGCAACCAGGATGGCCAGGGGCTCATCTTCCCGCCTCGTTATTCGGAGCTCATGGCAGTATGTACCGGAAAACTGAACCGGCTTAAGGGCAAAAACCAGTTTACCGGCACCAAAGACCCGGTAACGGTTACTTAAAGGTGACCCGACGATGATCCAGTTAAGTCCTCGGATATAGACAACCTGGCGGACAAAACCAAAGGACTTACCAACGGTCCCCACCCGGTGGCGGTGCTCATATAGACCGAACTTTGGCAACAAACCGAGGGAGAGCTGCTTGACCTCCGCCAGTAATTCACCAGTAATGGCATATAACGACAAAACGTCGTGGTGCATTCCCCACTTACCCACCAGCAGGTAACATGATCTTCCTTGATCATCACGGACAACTGTTGTTCCGTGTAAGTCGGTTGAATGGTCACGAAGATACAATTTGCGCACGAACTCACCACCATCCTCAATTAGTTATTAAACTTATTTTACCAGTTTACCCAATAAATGCCCAATAATCTATTTACAAAAAAGCGTTTCCAAATTCACTGTTACCACTAAATTAGATATGATAGAATAAAAGACGAGGTGCATAATACTGATGAGACAATTAATCCACAATGACTGGTGGCCAGTCCTTAAGCCCCAGTTTGAAAGTTCATACTATTCACAGCTTCATGACTTCTTAAAAGAGGAGTACACCCACCGGACAATTTATCCGGAGATGCATCATATCTTTGAGGCGTTTGAGTGGACCCCCTTTAGTAAGGTGAAGGTGGTTATTTTGGGGCAGGACCCTTACCATGGCCCCCACCAGGCACACGGATGCAGTTTCTCAGTATTACCAGGAGTGGCGGTTCCACCATCTTTGCAAAATATCTATAAGGAATTGCAGAGTGACGTGGGTTTTAAGCCCGTGAACCATGGCTACCTAAAACACTGGGCCGACCAAGGCGTTCTCCTGCTTAACTCGGTTTTGACCGTCCGGGCGGGACAGGCCTTTTCTCACCGGGGACATGGCTGGGAAAAGCTGACAGATGCGGCCATCCACGCATTGTCAGAGCGTCCCAAACCGGTGGTGTTTATCCTGTGGGGACGGGCAGCCCGGGACAAGAAGAAGCTGATCAACACGAATACCAATATTATTCTCGAATCAGCCCACCCGAGCCCGCTGTCTGCTAACCGTGGTTTCTTTGGCTCACGGCCGTTTTCAAAGACCAACGAAGCACTTCGCGCAATGGGAGAACAGCCAATTGATTGGCAACTGCCGGAAAATCCGGTGGTGGATGAAGGGGCAACTGATCAGTTGCCGAAAAATGCTTAAGGATCAATTGAGGAGGTACTTGCATAATGGAATTATTTGATGAAATTGCTGCCAAGGTTAAGGGACAAAACAAGACGATTGTATTCCCAGAAGGTGAAGACAAGCGGGTCCTCGGTGCTGCTGTTCGTCTGCAAAACGACGGCTTGATCAAGCCAATCCTGCTTGGCAAGCGGGCAGACATTGAAAAGACCGCCAAGGACAACGATTGGGACATTTCTGCTTTAAGCATTCTGGACCCTGCTGAATACCCCGAAGAAGACAAGAAGGCAATGTTTGACGCCTTGCTTGAACGGCGGAAGGGCAAGAACACTCCTGAACAAGTTACGGAAATGCTCAAGGACGTTTCGTACTTCGGAACCATGCTCGTTTACATGGGTAAGGCTGACGGGATGGTATCTGGTGCCGTTCACTCTACCGGTTCGACCGTTCGTCCGGCTTTACAAATTGTTAAGACCAAGCCCGGTGCCCACCGAATTAGTGGTGCCTTTTTGATGATCAAGGGCGACCAGCGTTACATCTTTGCTGACTGCGCCATCAACATTGAACTGGATGCCCCAACGATGGCTGAAGTTGCTGTTCAAAGTGCTGATACTGCTAAACTTTTTGGCATTGACCCTAAGGTTGCCTTGTTGAGCTTCTCCACGAAGGGCTCTGCCAAGGGTGACATGGTCACTAAGGTTGCCGAGGCAACGAAGCAGGTTCACGACATGGCACCAGACCTGCCAGCTGATGGTGAACTCCAATTTGACGCCGCCTTTGTTCCTGAAGTTGGTGAACTAAAGGCCCCAGACTCTAAGGTTGCTGGTCACGCTAACGTCTTTGTGTTCCCAAGTCTGGAAGCCGGTAATATTGGCTACAAGATTGCTCAACGCTTTGGTGGCTTCACGGCGGTGGGCCCAATTCTGCAAGGCTTGAACGCCCCAATTGCGGACCTTTCACGGGGATGCAATGAAGATGACGTTTACGACGTCGCTTTGATTACTGCAGCCCGGGCATAAAACTGTTGTGGCTCGCGTGATAGCGAATTTAAAAATAAAGCTGGGTTGATAAAGTACGCAACCCAGCTTTTTGTTTTCCCGTTGCGGATAAGCTACAATAATAACAGTAATAATGAAATTGAGGTGATCCTGGTGGAAGAAAAAGTGAAGATGGGTAGTCGGGAGGCAACCATTACCCTGGGCGAAAAGATTGGTCAAAAGCTCCAGGCCGGCGATGTCCTTGTTCTTGACGGTGACCTCGGCGCGGGGAAAACAACCTTTACCAAGGGACTAGCGAAAGGATTAGACATTCCAGACATTATCAAGAGCCCGACCTTTACGATTATTCATGAATACCACGACGGGCGATTGCCACTATATCATATGGATGCTTACCGCCTGGAGAACGGTGGTGCAGCGGACCTGGGCCTTGAGGAATACTTCGATAGCGACGGGGTAAGCGTGGTTGAATGGGCCGAGTTTGTGGAAGACGAATTACCGGCGGACTTTTTAGCCATCCACTTCCGGCGGACCGATGATGAGAATAAGCGGGTTCTGGAATTTGAACCCCATGGTGACCACTTTGCGCAAATCGTTAAGAACGTGGTGGCTTAAATGAGCGCGGTCACAATTAAGCTGGCAGGCCCCAAAGACGCCGCCAAAGTTCTTGCCTTCTTACGACAGACGGCCACGGAAAGTAATGCTGTCCAGGTTCCCCACCTGTTAGACGTAAGCCTGGAACAAGAGGCCGATAATATCAAGATGATCAACCAGTTCGATGACTGTGTGGTGATGCTTGCGATGCTGGATGATGAACCAGTGGGTATCGTTACCGTTATGATGCTCGCGGAGCAGCCAGAAACGGGTGAACTGGGCGTGGTCGTTGAAAAGAAGTACTGGCGAAATGGTATTGGTCAGTTGCTTGTTGACGAAGCCGAGTATTGGTTCACGCATTATAGCAGTTTAACGAGGCTGGTCCTAGCAGTTTTTGCAGATAACACACCGGCAATTGCCCTTTACCGGAAGATGCACTTTAAGAAAACGGGGACGACGATAGAAGATGGTCGTCTAGCCCTTTTGATGGAATACCAGCCGGAATAATAAAAACCACTTAAGATTAGGCAAGATGACCGCCTGAATTAATCTTAAGTGGTTTTATAGTTACTTCTTATTAAACATCTGTTTAATATTTCGCCAGAATGATCCCCGCTGTTGGAAGTCACCGACCGGTTGGGTGACCTCAACGCAGCCGAGGTACTGACCATTGTTATCATGGAGGGCATAGAAGGCAATGCTGACTGGTTGCTGGTGGTAGTTGATCAGGATTTTGATTGAATCGCGCTTGCCACCGTGCATCTCGGCCAGCACTTGCTTGACCCGTTTTTGGCTGTGTCCGGGGTGGACATCCAAAACGTGTTTACCGAGGTCCTTGTCAGTCCGTTTGAATAGCCGGTGGCGGTTCGCTGATGACCAGCGGATGATGTCGTCTTCGTCAATGAAGTCAAATTCAACGGGAATGGTGGTAAAAATGGCGTTTAGCTCGTCTAAAGAAAGCTGGCCACCATTAAGGGTAATACTTTGCATAATTAGATTCTCCTAACCGATAACTTTAATGAAGGGTTTAAGTTGTTGGGGACTAAAATGGCGGCCCTGATAAAGGAGGATATTAGCACAGGCCTGGGCATCGTCTAAAGCGTTGTGGTGATGGTGAAGATCAATACTGAGGGCGTCGCAGACCGTGTTGAGTTTATAGTTACTTAAACCTGGGAGTAGGCGTCGACTCGTAGTCAGTGTATCAAGGGCCTGGTAAGCTGGTGGCTGGATGCCATAGTGCTCCAAAGTGTTCTTTAACACACTGTTGTCAAAGCGGTTATTGTGGGCGATGACCAGTTTGTCGGGGGTAAAAAACTCTTTGATGTGGTCCCAGACAGCGGGAAATGAAGGGGCATCAGCGACGTCACGCTCATGAATCCCGTGAACCTGGATATTGCGCCAGAAGAAGTCCGTGTGGGGGTTAATTAAGGAATAAAACTCGTCAACGATTTGGTCGTTACGGACGATTGAAAGGGCCAGTGAACAGGCACTATAGCGCTTACCGCTTGCGGTTTCAAAATCCAAGGCAACAAAGTTCATTTAAACACCGTCCTAATCTGTTTGCTGATATTTATTATTGTACAAATGCTCGCCGGCTTTTGCAATTAAATGCTACAATACTATAGGATGTTGAAGAGAAGTAATCAGAAAATGAGGAATAACGAAATGGCTAATTTAATGAATGAGTTTCCTAGTATCGAAATTAAGCAGGATGAACCACTGATGCATTATACTTACACGCATACCGGCGGACCCGCTGACTGGCTTGCTTTCCCAAAGGATGTAGCGGAGGTCAAGAAACTGGTTGATTACGCTCGAGTTCACCAGGTCCCCTTGACTGTCCTCGGTAACGCCAGTAACCTGATTGTTCGTGACGGCGGCATTGAAGGGCTCGTCCTGATATTAACTAAGATGGACGCAATCACCGTTGACCACAATAAGGTAACTGCTCAGGCAGGGGCTGCTTATATTAAGACAACTGAAGTCGCTCGGGACCACAGCCTGACGGGCCTTGAATTTGCGGCGGGAATCCCCGGCAGTATTGGTGGAGCAATCTTTATGAACGCCGGTGCCTATGGTGGTGAAACGAAGATGGTCGCATCTTCAGCTACGGTTCTTTTTCCAGATGGAACGATTAAGAAATTAGATAACCAGGAACTGGACTTCGGTTACCGCCACAGCAGTATTCAGGATTCTCACGGGATTGTCTTAGATGCTACCTTTACCCTCCGAGCTGGTGACCATGACGAAATTGCCACCAAGATGAAGGAGTTGAATGAACGTCGGGCTGCTAAACAGCCCCTTGATTTACCATCCTGCGGTAGTGTTTTCAAACGTCCACAGGGGTACTTTGCTGGTAAGCTAATTCACGATGCCGGCCTGCAAGGGTATACCGCGGGGGGCGCTCAGGTCTCTAAGAAGCATGCGGGCTTCATCGTTAACATTGACCACGGAACGGCATCAGATTACGTAGCGGTGATCCACCATGTTCAGGCAACCGTTAAGAAGAAGTATGGGGTTGCCCTCCAGACTGAAGTCCGGATTATCGGTCGTAATTAGAAATTGCGGGGGAAGGGACGGATAGTTTCTTTCCCTTCTCTATTGCAAAGCTATCAAAACGTTTTACTTATTGTTGCATTAAGCTTTGTAATCGTTTTTGCCATATGGTATTATAGAATAAAATCAAGAGAATTTACGGATAAAGGAGAATGAAAATGGCGAATAAGGTAGTAGTTTTAGGAAGTATTAACGTTGATACCACTTACCACGTAGAACGTTTCCCCCAACCAGGAGAAACAATCTCGGCAAAGAGCAAAAGTTCTGCGCCTGGTGGTAAGGGTGCTAACCAAGCTGTTGCGGCTGTTCGCTCCGGTGCACAGACGTCCTTTGTGGGCGCGGTTGGTTCTGATAACGAAGGCTCATACATGCTGGAAGCCCTTAAGGAAAACAACATTGATGTCCACCACATCATGGTTGATAAGTACCATGGTACGGGAACCGCTGCTATTACGCTCGACGCCAATGGTCAAAACGACATTATGATTTATGGTGGGGCCAACCAGGCGATGACTACTGATGTTTTGGCGGGCATTGAGGATGTGTTGGATGGTGCCAACTTCTTAATTAGCCAGTTTGAAACTCCCCAAGAGGTTACTCTGGCAGCTTTCAAGCTGGCTAAGGAACACGGGGTTACCACGATTTTGAACCCGGCGCCAGCCCATGACATCATTCCAGAATTGCTTTCCTACACGGACGTGATTGCCCCAAACGAAAGCGAGTGTGCCCTGTTAACGGGAATTGAAGTTGCGGACGAAGAATCGATGCTAAAGAGTGCGGAGTATTTCCAAAAGCGTGGCGTTACGCACCTACTGATCACGCTTGGTTCGCGAGGCGTCTTCTATGCTACGCCAAAAGCTCACGGTCTTGTTCCGGCATTTAAGGTCAAGGCGGTGGACACAACCGCGGCCGGGGATACCTTTATTGGGGCCCTGAGTTCCCAATTAAAGGATGACCTGAGCAACGTCGCCGATGCATTGGTATATGCACAACGGGCATCTAGTCTAACGGTTCAACAGATGGGGGCAATGCCTTCAATCCCAACGGCTGACAAGGTTAAAGCGGCCCTTGCAGAAAACTAATTTAAAAATAATGGGGGTTGTGACAAAAATTCTGAATGGAGCTTTTTGATTATCTGAATATTTTGAGAAAATGAGCGGCCTCCCGGCCATTTTCTTCATGTTTAATGCCATTAAAGCAATCCCAATTTGTCTTTTGGCTTTCTTAAGACCACGTACTGTGAATCTTTTAAAACCCAAATAAGCCTTCAAGTTACCAAAAACAGTCTCTACATCGTACTTACGACGGGAGTAAGTGTTGGAATTTGAAAGCGACTCGCGAGCTTTCGACTTAAAATATTCCCACTGTGGGTTCACCATAAGGTACTTAGTGTTCCCATGTGGTGTTAATGCCTGAGAAATAATTTGATGATTCTCATCATACTTCTCTGCTTGATATACTTTGAAATCACGACGGAATTTGTATTTATCATTTCGGTATGCGTATCGTTTAAAGTTGAATCGGACGCCCTGTGGGTTTACATAAAAGTCATCAGCCTCATGATATTCCCAGTTCATTACTTTTCGATCATCAGAACGCCACTTACGGCTATTCTCTTTAATCATGGTGCTGTAAGGAATTAAAGCTGTACAATCAGATAGCTCATCTTCGATATACTTATAATTGCGTTCTGATCCGTAACCAGCATCGGCAACAATTTCTCGCCCCAAAACTTCGTTCTGGGCGAGATGAGATAAGAATGGGATTAAGGTTCTAGTATCGGTTGGGTTCTGCATGAGTTCATAACCCAGCACGTACTGTGAGCTAGTCATAATTTGAAGATTATACGCTGGCTTTGTTTGACCATTACGCATCGGATCTTCCTTTAAACGCATAAAAGTAGCGTCATGATCGGTTTTGGAATAGCTATTACGTTGGCCAGCAATCTGCGATTGGGCTTGGTATTCAAGATGCTTTTGACGACAATGGTCTAAAGCATGGAGATACTTTTTGGCATGACGTCGTTCCTGCTTGGCCGGATTGGGCGAAACCTTTGCGGTTTCGGCCACCCGTTGGTTTAACTCTTCAATCCGTTGTTCAAGTAAGGCAATAATCGTATCAAGTTGATCAATGTCAAAGCTATCTTCATCAACATCAATCTTAACCTCTGCTTGCTTAATTTCACGAATTAGTTTTTGAGCCTTTTCAACGTTTAATTCGCGATACTTAATGGTGCGTTTCTTCCAAACAAAGGAAAACTTATTTGCGTTAGCTAAAATCTTAGTGCCATCAATGAATGAAGCCTCATCGATCATTCCCTGAGCCTTTAAATAGTCATAAAATTCCTTGAAACTACTCTGAATCATATCTTCCAATTCTTGGGAGACAATGAAGCGAGCAATGGTGCGGTAGGTTGGGCGCTGTTCTTGAGTCAACCACATCGCAATAATGTTTTCACGAGCAAAGCGTTCAATTTTCCTAGAGGAAATGATACCATAGCTGTAAGCCAGTAAAACTAACTTTAACAGCATTCGTGGATCATACTCTCTTGGTCGACCCATAATATTGGGTCGCCGCAGCGCTAAGCTTTCAACCAGCCGATTAATATAACGTGCTGGATGATTTAACTCAGGTTCATAAGCAGTAGGTATGTTCAAACTAAGTTGATTCATGTTATAATTAAGTTCCAATGTTTTTGTATCCTTTCGAGGGTATTTTGGAGGCATCGACGGTCAGGTCGATGTCTTTTCTTTTACTAATATTTTAAAGGAAAATGGAGTTAAATGAAATCCGAAGATTTCATCTAACTCCATTAATTATTTGGGACTTATGTCACAGCCCCTTTTTATTTTTGGGGAAGATGCTGGACTAATCGTAAGAGACCATAGATGATTATCTGCATGACCGTTAACATGGTGGTGAATTCGAGCATTGGCTTAGACCAGATACCCAGTAGCTGACGGATAAACCATGAAGGCGTAAAGAGGAGGTAGAGGGAGTGTAGGCGAAGGAAGCGCCCAATATAGATTCCGACGCTGGAAGTAAAGCAGAAAAAGAATACCCACCAAGCTTGCAGCCGGGGATGGTGAGGACTTGTTAACCGGGTCAGCTGAGCGGCGGTATTTTGAAGACTAATGGTTCCCAAGGTTAAGCAGGAAAAGGCACAAACAACCATTAAGACAAAGATTAGCCAGATGTGGGGGTCACTCTTGAGAATGCCGTTAATGCTGGTGTGAGGACGGAGCCAGGAAAGGTGGAAGAGGTCTGTGCTTACGTACGGGGCGTTCGGGTAAAAAATTATCCATAGAACAAGGGTGACCCAAAAGGCCAGGGCCCGGCGGTCATTGAAGCGACGCATCTGAAAGCCAAACTCAATTGGCAAGTAACCGAGAAAGGTGTTAAAGGCCATAAAGTTATACGGCGGCCTGACCATTAGCCATAGGTAGGCAATTAATGCCAGAAAAAGGATACGCACTTTCCACTGAAAAGAAATTCGTTGCAAAATACAGCCCCCTTGATTTAGTTAATACTACTAGCATACCAGACTTTTACCGGTGAAAATGATATAATATGAACGTGAATTTGGAGGATGGTGAATGCTATGCAGTTTATTGCTTCGCTTCTGACGTGGCAGAACTTGATCCACCTCATCGATATCCTTGTCATCTGGTTCTTGATTTACGAATTGTTGATCCTAATTCGCGGGACGCGGGCTGTCCAGCTTTTCCGTGGAATTCTGATCGTCATCTTGGTCAAGGTCATCAGTTGGTACTTTGGCCTAAGCACCGTCTCGTGGTTGATGGACCAGGTAATTAACTGGGGAGTAATCGCAATCGTGGTTATCTTCCAACCAGAAATTCGGCGGGGACTGGAACACCTTGGGCGTGGTTCATTCTTTACGGCTCATCAAACAGCGAATAAGACCGAAGAGGAAATGATCAAGCAACTTGATCAGGCAATTCAATACATGTCAAAGCGTCGGATTGGGGCCTTGATTAGTATTCAAATGAATACGGGTCTCGAAGAATATATTGAAACCGGAATTCCAATGGATGCGGACATTTCTGGAGCGCTGTTAATCAATACCTTTATTCCGAATACGCCACTGCACGATGGGGCCGTTATTATTAAGGACAACCGAATTGCCGTAGCGGCCGCCTACCTACCGTTATCAGATAGTAAGCTAATCCCCAAGGAGCTGGGGACCCGGCACCGGGCAGCGGTCGGAATCAGTGAAGTTACGGACGCCTTGACAATCGTTATTTCGGAGGAAACTGGTGAGGTTTCTATTACTAAGGATAACGAGTTAATCCGTAACATGTCCCAGAATGATTATCTGAAATTCTTGCGGGCCCAACTTTATAAGAAGGTTCCTCAAGAAAGCGAAAACCTGCTGACTAAGTTGTTTGGCTTGCTTGGTCGCAACGGAGGCGGTCGTCATGAACAAAAATAACGACGGCTTTTTCAGCCGCAAGTGGGTGCTACGTTTAACGGCTTTGGTCTTGGCAATCTTTCTCTTTGTGTACGTCAACGGCAGCAAGAATGGCTTTTTACGCCAGAATACCCGGGACAGCAACCGTAATAGTGCTTTGATGTCCAACAAGTCGGCAACGATTGAAATGCCACTCAACATTACCGTTGATAATGCTAAGTACGTCGTCACTGGTTATCCCCAAACGGTCAAGGTCCGGGTCAACGGACCATCGGCGTTAGTTACTACTACTAACAACACCCAGAATTTTCGGGCCTACTTAGACCTGAGTAAGCTTACGCCGGGGAACCACCGGGTAAAGGTCAAGACCAGTGGCCTTAATTCTGAACTACGTGCCACGACCAAGCCACAGTATATTAATGTCAATATTCAACCGCGTCGGACCATCAGTATGCGGGTAAGTGTCCGGCTGAATTCACGGACGTTAGACAATGGCTACGTGATTGGTCGACCGCGACTGGATACGGATGTTGTTCAGGTTACCGGTTCAAGAGAAGAAGTTGACCGGGTTAGCCGGGTAGTGGCCTTTGTCGCTATTCCAAGTGACGCTAAGAATGACTTGCAGCGGCAGGTAACCTTGCAGGCACTGGATAAGAATGGTCAGACACTGAACGTGGTTATTACGCCGAAGACAACGAACGTGACGATTCCAATTAACCGGAGTAGTGATAACTCCAGCAGCTCCAGTAGTGAAGAGTCTAACAGTTCTTCCTCGAGCAGGAATCAGGATAGTAACGACATAACGAATAGTACTACGAAGAAAAGTAGTAGCAGTACGAGCTCTACTAAATAATTAATTGAAGGAGAAGAACAATGAAATTAAAGTATTTTGGTACAGATGGTGTCCGTGGGGTTGCAAACCAGGATTTAAGTCCCGAACTGGCCTTTCGCGTTGGCCGGGCCGGGGGCTACGTCTTAACGCGGCACTCTGAGCGGAAGCAGCCACAAGTTCTGGTATCCCGTGATACCCGAATTTCCGGCGAAATGTTGGAGAATGCCTTGGTTGCCGGCCTGCTTTCCGTGGGGATTGAGGTCCTCCGCTTAGGAGTCGTTACCACGCCCGGGGTTGCCTACCTAGTTCGGGCTCAGGATGCTGATGCCGGAGTCATGATTACAGCCAGTCACAATCCAATCAAGTACAACGGAATCAAGTACTTTGGTGGGGACGGCTTCAAGCTGTCAGACGACCTTGAATATGAAATTGAACAATTACTGGACGTGGATGAGGATACCTTGCCCCGGCCATCTGATAAGGGCCTGGGAATGGTTACCGACTACCACGAAGGGGCTTTGAAATACACTTCCTTCCTGGAACAAACTGTCTCAACCGACTTGAGTGGTCTGAAGATCGTTGTTGATGCTGCTAATGGGGCCACGAGTGGCTTTGTTTCCAACCTCTTTGCGGACATGAACGTCGACTTTGTGCCAATCAATGATCAGCCAGACGGGTTGAATACCAACCTTGAATGTGGGTCAACCCACCCTGCTGGACTCCAGAAAGCGGTTGTTGAAAACGGTGCTGACCTCGGGGTGGCCTTCGATGGTGACGGTGATCGTTGCATCGCGGTTGACGCTGACGGGAACATTGTTGATGGTGACAAGATTATATACATCTGTGGGAAGTACATGGACAACAAGGGAACCCTGAAGAAGGATACCGTGGTAACGACCGTCATGAGTAACCTAGGGATGTACAAGGCCCTGGAAGCTCACGGGATGACGAGCGTTAAGACCAAAGTTGGTGACCGTTACGTTGTTGAAGAGATGCTGAAGAACGGCTACAACCTTGGCGGTGAACAATCCGGTCACATCATCTTCTTGGACCACAACACCACGGGTGATGGGATGCTGACTGCTTTACAATTACTATCCGTGGTCGAGGAAACCGGTAAGACCTTGGCCGAGCTGGCTAGTGATGTCACAACCTACCCACAGGAACTGCTGAACATCAAGGTTGCTGACAAGGCAGCGGCAATGGAAAATGAGGACCTTAAGAAGGTTATTAAAGAGGTCGAAGATGAGATGGCTGGTAATGGCCGTGTCCTTGTCCGGCCAAGTGGGACGGAACCACTTCTCCGGATTATGGCCGAGGCGCCGACTAAGGAACTGGTTCACCAGTACGTTGAAAAGATTGGCGATGTTGCCCGAGCAGAACTAGAAGTCAAGTAATTAAACTGCAGAATGCATTCGAGCGTGCTCCGGATGACTAGCGGAAGACAAGCATTGGGATGAAATGCCATCGACTGTCCGTAACTAGCCACCAGGGGCGCGCTTTTTTTAAGATCATGGAAGCTGGTGAAGAGGTTATGTTTTCAGTAATACCTATACCAATTGAGTGCAACCGATTGACAATTAATTTGAAAGTCTGTACTATACAATACAGTTAGCTTAGAAACTAACGATTTAAAAGTTATCTATACCAATTTAAATGAAATTTAGATAAAAAAGGATGGAATAAAATATGTGTGGAATTGTTGGAGTAACCGGTACTGACCAGAGTTTATCAATCCTGATTGAGGGGCTGAAACGGCTGGAGTACCGGGGCTACGACTCAGCAGGGGTTTATTTAAACGACCAAAAGGGTCATGATTACCTCGTTAAACGACCGGGACGGATTAGCAACCTGGAAGCAGCCTTGACGGATGATGTTCACGGTCTTTCCGGGATTGGCCATACCCGGTGGGCAACGCATGGTGAACCAAGTGAGGCGAATGCGCACCCCCAATACTCTCAGGATGACCGTTTTTACCTGGTTCACAACGGGGTAATTGAAAACTATGCCCAATTGAAGAAGGAGTACTTGGCCGGGGTTCACTTCACAAGTCAGACTGATACTGAAGTAATTGTTCAATTAGTTGATAAATTTGTTATTGAAAACAATATGTCAACTGAAGGGGCCCTTTTAAAGGTGCTGCGTTTAATCAGCTCTGACTCTTCCTACGCATTCGTGATGATTGATCGGGAGCAACCGGACACCCTATACGTTGCCAAGAACAAGTCACCATTGTTGGTCGGCTTGGCTGATGGTTACAACATGGTGGGCTCAGATGCAATGTCAATGATCAAGCAGACGAACACCTTCATGGAAATCGATGACCATGAACTGGTAATTGTTAAGCCTGACCACGTCACAATCAAGGACTTTGACGGCAACGAAAAGCACCGCGAGTCGTTTAAGGTTGACATGGATGAGAACGCCGCTGACAAGGGGACTTACCCATACTACATGCTGAAGGAAATTGATGAACAGCCGGCAGTGATGCGGAAGCTGGTTCAAAAGTACTTTGGTAAGGATGGGCAACCGCAAATTGACGAAAAGCTGCTGAAGTCAATGGCCGATGCCGACCACTTATACATTGTGGGTGCCGGAACTAGTTACCACGCTGGTTTAGTTGGTGCCCGGATTTTTGAACGGCTCTGTGGGGTCCCAACTAGTGTTCACATTTCTTCGGAATTTGCCTACGAACAGCCATTGCTGTCCAAGAAGCCATTCTTCATTTTCCTGAGCCAGAGTGGTGAAACCGCAGATAGCCGGCAGGTACTGGTGAACGTGAATAAGAACAACTGGCCAAGTCTGACGATTACCAACGTTGATAAGTCAACTCTTTCTCGTGAAGCGACCTTCACTGAATTGCTCTATGCCGGTCCGGAAATTGCCGTTGCCTCAACGAAGGCCTACACAGCACAAATCGCCGTTGAAGCAATTCTGGCCAAGGCTCTGGGTGAATACCTGGGCAAGCAACCAGCCAAGGACTTTGACGTTAAGCACCAGCTCGGGCTAGTTGCCAACGGGATGCAAGCTATTACCGATAGTAAGAAGAAGATTGAAGAGGTGGCCGCGCGTTACCTTTCGAAGCCGCGGAATGCCTTCTATATAGGTCGGGGAATTGACTGGAGCGTCTCTTTGGAAGCAGCGCTGAAGCTGAAGGAAATTTCCTATGTTCAAGCAGAAGGCTTCGCATCCGGTGAACTGAAGCACGGGACAATTGCCCTGATTGAAAAGAATACACCGGTCATCGGTATCATCACCCAAGACCGGACGGCTGGTTTGACCCGGAGTAACCTGGACGAAACTAAGGCCCGGGGGGCAAGTACGATCACCATCGTTTCCCGGCACCTGGCCCAAGAAGATGACACGATTGTCTTGGCGGATGTTGATGAATACTTGACACCATTGCTCAGTGTACTTCCGGCACAACTGCTAGCTTATTACACCAGTCTGGGGAAGGGATTGGATGTGGATAAGCCGCGGAACCTTGCTAAGTCAGTTACTGTTCAATAAGATAAATAGTCGCGATGGTCACCGTCGACCGTTGCGGCTTTTTTAATTCCCAAAATTGACATTTTTGAAATTTTGTATTGACTTATATCGATGAAACCGCTATCATAATAATTGCAAGGTATTAAGTATTTACCTTCTAATCAATTCTCTTTCTCTCTTATGCCAATCACCGTCATTGCGACGGTGATTTTTTGGTTTTAAATCGTTATAATTAACAAGGTAGAGAAGGGAGAAGAATACTTTGGAAAAGCAACACGAAGTTTTAACATTAATTGAAGAGATTACCCGTAACGACGGGAGTACCTATTATGAAATTGGTAATATGGTCCATAATGGACGGGCTGAATTAGCAGCGGAACGCGGCTTCATTAAGGAGGTCCGCATCCTTCAATTGAATATCCCTCATTCACGAAATGTCGCTAAGTACGAGGACTACATCAATAGCCATTATAAGATGCAGGACGAGTCGATGGACCACTGGGAAGAATGGAAGCGAACACCCGAGATGGACAAGGTGGTTGCTGATATCTTGAAAGAAAATCACATCGGTTAGGATGATTGATAAAGGCTTAATGGGGCACCAGTAGCCGAAAAGAGAAGGTGGGGGCCCTTAAATTATTGAATAAAGCAGGAAAGGGGAAATTTTTTGCCTTTTCTGGCCTTATTTTTTATGAAGGGGCTATACACCAGGCATTTCAGCCAGTATAATTTTGTGAGGATTACAAAAAGTGGGGGTTGTTGAAATGAGATTAGCTAGGCGTAGGCAGCGTCAATATATTACTGGCATTGATGGTCTACGTACGTTGGCGGTATTGGGGGTAATTGTTTACCACCTTTTACCAAATGTACTGCAAGGGGGCTACCTAGGGGTTCCCCTTTTTCTGTTGATATCCGGTTATTTCGTTACGTACCAGATATCCAAGCACCTAATGCAAGACGGTTTCTTTGATATTCGGGCGTTCTATAAGCGACGTTTTAAGCGCCTTTACCCAGTCTTAATTGCAATGCTGGTTTTGACAACAGCATATATTACCCTGTTTGCCCGGCCACTTTTGTACCATATTAAGGCGATTGTCCTAACTAACCTGCTGTGGGTCTATAACTGGTGGGAAATTAAAAATGGTCAGTCCTACTTTGACCAATTTGGTGGAATCTCGCCGTTTACTCACCTGTGGACACTTGGGGTGGAGGCCCAATTCTACTTATTGTGGCCACTGATTTTGATCCTGCTTTTCAGAATCCTAGGAAAGAAGAAGCGGGTGAGTCGTGTTGTCCTCTTATTGGCAATTGCCTCTGCGGTAGAGATGGCCCTCCTCTATGACCCGGGGAACATCAACCGGGTATATTACGGGACCGATACCCGGGCTTTCTCCCTCCTATTGGGATCTTGGCTGGGGCTTACCTGGCCGCTAAACCGCTTGCGTAAAAACCTAATTCAGTCTGACATAAACATGCTGAATGGGTTAGGAATTGCTTCAATTATCATCACCATCATTGGTTTCTTTACCTTGAATGGTCAGAACCCGGCGACCTACAGCGGGGGAATGTTCTTTTATAGCTTCATTGGCATGATCACTACGGCAATGATTTTGCACCCGGGAGCCAGCATGAATCGGTGGATGACCAACCCGGTATTCACCTGGGTTGGGAAGCGGTCCTACGGGATTTATGTTTATCAGTACCCGGTAATGGCCTTTTATGAACAGGCGATTCACGTTGGTGTCCACCCGATTATTAATTCATTAATCGAACTTGTGATTATCGGAGTCGTTAGTGAGCTTTCCTACCAGCTTTTGGAAAAGCCACTGGCTAACTATGATTGGACAAATATTAGACAAGATTTACATAGTATTAAGACAATCTCACTTCAAGGAGGAATTAAAATGGCTTTTAGTGTTATCGCTTTGGGAATTGCCCTCTTCGGCTTAAGTCAACCAGACCACCAGCCTGCTAAGACGGCGGTCCAGGCCCGCATCGAACATAACCACCAGCTTGCTGCTCAACATAATAAGCAGCTTGCGGAGGGGAAGAAGACGTCCACGGAAAAGTCTGGCAAGTTGGAAAAGAAGTACAACTTGACTGCCCAACAGGTCAAGGTGCTGAAGAATACTAAAGTGACGGCAATCGGTGATTCGGTAATGGCTGATGCAGCCAATAGTATCCAAGAATTAATGCCCCAGGCCTATGTTGATGCCAAGGTTGGTCGCCAGGGGTCAGAAGCACCCGCGGTAATCAGTCAATTAAAGTCCGACGGGCACCTGAATAAGAACGTGGTACTGAATTTAGGAACGAACGGGGCAATGACCAAGGAGACAGTGAATCAGATTCTTTCTGGGATTGGTTCTAACCGCCAGATCTATTGGCTGACGGCCCACGTACCGACCAAGCCATGGCAGCAAACTGTTAACCGGGAAATCAAGGCCGCGGCAAAGAAGCATAAGAATGTCCACGTGATTGACTGGTCGGCGGAAAGTAATAATCATGCGGACTGGTTTGCTGATGATAATGTTCATATGGATGAACAAGGGAATATTCATTACACGCGGATGGTTGCCAAGGCGATTTTGAATCACCAGTAAGGAGCGACGGTTGTGGTTGAGGATGAACACTTATTAGATCAGGCAATCGATCTTTACCTGACGGGGTTAAAGGGACTTGGTTCCTTTGTCTCTGAGCCCTCCGCAGCTTTTTTCTTATCTTTTGAGCAATACTTGATTTTACACAATATCGTTCACCATCCAGGAGTAAAATTGATGGACATCGCAAAGGACCGGGCGGTTACCCGCAGTGCCGTTTCCCGACAGTTGAAAGTTCTGTTGACAAACCACTACGTTATCCAAAAAAAGGATCCGGTGGACCGACGGCGACAGTCCTTAGTGGCCACGTCTGAAGGAATAAGGGTGGAAAAACAGATTACTCAGCGGATTAAAAAACGCTTTAGTAACTGGCTAACTATCTTCGGCATGAAACGGGGGGCCCAGTTATTGGACCTCCTTTCCGAATTTAACCAGCAGATTGTTCAGGCAAATACGGAGAGGGATGAATCAAAATGATTAAGATGATTGCATTAGACCTTGATAACACGTTGCTCAACAGTAATAAGGAGATTTCCCCACGAAATGAGGCGGTTTTGAAGAAGCTTCACCAGCAAGGAATCCACGTCGTCTTGTGTACGGGACGGCCAATTAACGCCATCTGGCCCTACATTGAGCAATTAGGGCTAACTGATTCGGACGATTACACGATCACCTTTAACGGGGGGCTGGTGATTAATAATCGGACGAAAGACCACCTGTATGAGATGGGAATGGATAAGCATGATTTGGCACCCTTATTACACTTTGTTAACGTTCACCATATACCACTAAATGTTTTAGACTTTGACCAGGTTTTCGAACTGAATGACTTCCCGGGCTCGATATACCGGTCGGTCCTGAAAAACATTAAGTTTAGAAACATTAAGGCGACGCAATTGCCAGAGGAGACCTTTAGTAAGGCCGTAATGGCAATTTCACCGAAAAAACTAACACCAATCATTAAGAAACTTCCGGCCGAACTGAAGAAGCATTATCACGCTGTGCAGTCACAGGCAATGATTATGGAGTTCTTGCCAATCGGCGTTAATAAGGCGGCTGGTCTTAAGGTGCTATTGAAGCACTTTGGTGATGGCTTCAGCAACCTGATGAGCTTTGGCGATGCCGATAACGACCTTGAAATGATTAAGGCGGCGCGGCAGGGCATTGTGATGGCTAATGGCTTGCCAGCGGTTAAGAAGGTTGCCACAGCGATTACCGACACGAATGATGATGACGGGGTGGCCACGTATTGTGAACGTTTCTTTGCAACACAACTGTAATATAAGCGGCAAAGAAGCAGTAAAAAAGGCAAAAATCCGCGGAATCTCAAGGATTCTTTGGATTTTTTGCCTTTTTTTAGTTTAATTTTGAAGATTTCATGAAAAAGTTAGGGTACTTGAAAAATCCAGTTCTGATGCCTTTTGACGCCTGCTCTTGAAAACAAGGAGATAGTTAATATTACAATCAAGTAACATTATATTGGCGAAATAGGGGAAAGCGAAAAGAAGCTGTTACAGACTAGTAATATTCACCGTGTACCATAAGAGCTGTTGAATGAACGAAATAAATCAGAATGATAAAGGATGGTTGTTTAGTTTATGAATACTAAGAAAAACTTTGTAAAAGCTTTTGCTACTCTTGGGGCTGTAGCCTTTGGTGTTACTTCAACAGCAGTTGTTGCTAACGCCAACATGGTTTACACCGTAAAAAGTGGTGATACCCTTTCGAGTATTTCTTACAAGTTCGCCAAGGACAACAGTTTAATTAATGAAATTGCTAAGGATAACAACTTGTCAGATATTAACCACTTGCAAGTTGGCCAAAAGTTACTGATTAAGGGTAACGGAGAAATCTCCACGATGAACACCCCAACCACGCAGGCGACCCAGACAAATGGTAGTCAACAAAACAAGAACAACACGACTGGTAACAATACTGCGGATAAGGCTAGCCAATCTAACAACCTTTCCAGTGCCGACCAAGCAGCTAAGGAATGGATTGCCCAACATGAATCTGGTGGTAGTTATACCGCCCAAAACGGTCGTTACTATGGTCGTTACCAACTTGATTTGGCTTACCTTGGCGGTGACCTTTCACCACAACACCAAGAAGAAGTCGCTCAACAATACATGCAAAACCGCTATGGCTCTTGGCAAGCTGCCCAGGCTCATTGGGAAGCCAATGGTTGGTGGTAATAGTTCTTATAAGGATTGTGCTAGACGGCGCGGTCCTTTTTGTTATGCAGTTTGGGGCTAAGTATGATATAATACTTAATGTAACGGGGATGTTTTTTGGATTCGACAGGCATAGGTCGAGTTTCAACTGCGTTTCGAAGGTTGCGTCTTCGTAAAAACGCTCAGTTTTAAATTATAACTGCAAACAATAATTCAAACGCTTACGCATACGCTGCCTAACAAGTAGCGCGCGTAGATCTACTTCGGGTTCGTCCATGATGCGAATGTAGGTTTTATATGTTAGTGGACTACGCTTCCTGCTCCCGTTTGAAGCAGTAAGAAGAGACCAATCAAACTAGCTAGCCATGGTTGGCCCTGATCAACGGCGTTTTGGTTAGTGAAGCTTAAATAGTTGAGATACGAACGTAGAGGTTGAAATGGCGATATGCTTGGACACGGGTTCGACTCCCGTCATCTCCATTTTTGGGGTTTTCAGTGCTTTTAGATTAGCGCAAAACGTTGATATAAAGGCATTTTTATTTTTGGAAAAACATTGAAAAACGTATTTTTTACCGCAAGTGTGGAAAAAGTGCGGAAAAATATTGATCTTCGCCCCAGCGTGGTGCCGTCTGTTTAGGCGGCTTTTTATTTTGCTCTGCGGAAAAGTGCGGAAAAATCATCCCCGTTTTTGTTCCAGACAAGTAGGACTATCTTTTTATGTCCTGCCCGATGTGCCCTTTTAAAGGGTGCAAAATGTGAAATTACTTTGGGTATGTCATCTTCACAAATTTAACGATCAACTATGTGGTAAAATGTTTTTCGTTTCGCCTGAATGGCAATATACCCTGTAACATAACCTTATTATCTGAAACTTGAAAGCACGAAAATAGCCCGGAGCTCTGATGAGCTCTGGGCTTTTCGTACCTAAATTAGTTTTACAACACTCTTGAAATGATATTTTGTACGTTTGATGGGATGGTGTGCATGAATTGGTCAATTTTATCTTCGATAAACTCATTACCAGAGCATTTAAGAACGGAAATTAGGTATACCAATGCGCAAATGGACGTAATATCAGGTAATGAATTCGTGAAGGAATAGAACGAATCGCCTAATGTTCTATCGTCGGTATTCAATCTTTCTTGCCATGCCAACAAGGTATATGCTAGCTCTGTTATTGCAATGTAACTTACTTGGCCATCATAACTTTGAATCTGCGATTCATCCATTGCTAAATATTGCTTTGATGCCTTGAAATATGATTCAATTTGCCATCTTCTTCCGTAAAGTTGAATGATGGTCTGTGGTTGTAATTTTGTTTGTGCGGTTGAGAGAATCAGATAATCATCATCTCGTCCTTTTTTGGAACCGTGCTTTTCAATTTTTCAAGGTACCTTTTTCGCTTAGTCAATTATTAATCAATAATTTTTATATTTCTGGCAGATTGCAAGAAATTACTTTAAGTGAACGGTTATTCGAACCTTTTCTTGATGGGGCTTAATTGTAAGCTCGGTTTGTCCATTCACTGCTTTGCAATTTATAACCGTCTTATTTTTACAGTAATTCTGACCATAGTTAACTAGCGGTAGGGTAACCTTATTAATATGATTAATATTGAGATCTGGAATCGTATAAGTTACTGAATTGTAATTGTAAGAAACGTGATTTTTTTGAAGTTTGCTTGTATGATTATTTACTTTTATATTTTTATTGTAAACAGGTATTTTATCTTTTGGATTTTTGTAAGCATCAGCTAAACTAACATTATTAAGCGCCTTGAGTGGAAGATAATCAGCATAAGTAGCAGAAGTTGCAATTGTGTTGTAACTGTGCGGATCATTAATGATAGGTCCACCATTATGATATGCATTATAACAATAAGTGATCGTAAATAAATTAATACATAGTAAAATTGTGGTTGTAAGAAATGTTCCTAATTTACTTTTTGAAAGGACAAATGAACTGCAATATGAGATGCAAAAACTAGTAACACCTAAAAATCTCCACGGAAATTGAAGAATTACTAAAGGCGTATGTTGGAAAATAAACCACGGTATAAGTTTAGTAGAGGCCAAAAGAAAGAAGAGACCAAGAAATAACATTTGGAGATTCAACTTATTAAGTTTATGAACGAAAATTAAACAAATTAAACACAGAATTAGTAATATAATACCAATGTTAACATCACATAAAGTTATCGGGGAAGCATTATTGAATGAATTTAAAAATAAAGTACTGGGAGTTAAAGCAGTGTTATTCAAAAGCCCGGTTAGGTCTGCTGGAATAATCTTTCCGGAACGACGTAATGCGAACATTTGAGTAAAAATCGGTACTGTTAAAATGATAACAATTCCTATACTAGCGGTTAGTCTTTTAATAACTTTCAATGTAATTGAATGATAATTCAGTAACAGAAAGCAAAAAATAAACATCGAAAAGATGATGACCGATAAAAAGTGACTATATGCTGTTAAAGTTATCCCTAAAGGAAATAAAAGCCAATTTTTGTGATCCTTATTTTTTAGCAAATTTACTATTCCTAAGAAAGTAACCGGTAAAAGGGCCAAAGCAATGTATGCAGCAATATCAGCACGTTGCATTATTTGCAGCATTAGATAGCCACTATTATTATAAATAATACTAAACCAGGCAGCCTGACGTTTTGATTTAGTTATGGCTTGAATACACTTGTAGGATATGACAAAAGAGATAAAAACAAAGATAAATAATACAATTAGGTATGCTTTAACAGGATTAATTAATAATCTCATTAGAGCAAACGGGTATAAAAATAGGTATGGATAAAATTTATTAACGGCTAATCCCACGTGTTGGAAGGCAAAAGAACCACTGGATGATAAAATATGACCGCTTTTAATACTTTGGGCTAATTCTTCAATTCTATTGAGATGAAAGGAAGAATCCCAACCTATAAGAATTCCAGAATGAAAACCAACAATAAAAATTGCAAAAGTGCTAAATAAAAAGTAAGCAAAACAAAATAAATCCGGATGTAATTTTATATACTTTTTCACGTAAATAGGCCTCCAAAATTTAATACAGTTCCAATTATATAATTGGCCTGAGTTCCCCTGTCAATAAAATAGACAATTTAAATAGAGACTTTTTTGTCCTATGTCACAACTAGATTTTGAATTTGAGTTTCAGTAGATAATACATGATATATACCCCCCCCGGGAGCCAAAATTTTTAAAATTACCGCTTGCACACAAGACGATTGGAATGTGTGCGCTCTTTTCAATAGCAAAGTAGGGCGGGGGAGTGTTTCATGCTAGAATATGAATGTGTATGGTAATTTGAGTAAAGGCGGCTATGCGAGGGCTGCCTTTTCTTTTTTTATGGGGCCGAAAGTGTCAGAAATCCCTTTTTAGGGTGTCTGGAATGTCGGAATCATCCCCAGCTAGTGCATAAGCTTGTAGGCCAACAACAAGGCTTTACGTTGTCGATGATAGAAGTTGCCATCTGTGATCTGGTAATGGTTCGCTGCCAACTCTGCCAGTGTCGTTTTGGTGCGGTGCCGCTTAATAAATCGTTGATCTAAGATTATCCCACTGGCCTGGTCAACCTTACCAACTGCGGTAACAATATGCTGCCGGGCTTTTAGTTCAGCTATGGCCCTTATATGTTCTAGTTGTTCCTGGTCGGTCGCTCTAGGGTCGCTATCGTCTACTCTAAGCGATATTAGTTGCCAGTCCTTGAATTGTCTTAGGTAGTCTTTAGCAATGGTGGCGGCTGCCTTTTCTCCACTTGTGGGGATGATTGACACGGGATAAACACTCCAATTACAATGAATTTGGGTTTCATCTATATTTCAAGGCGTGCTTTCCTGCGCTGTCTTTGGCCCGTTGTTAATTCAACGGGTCTTTTTTATTACTGCCACTTAATCAAGCATACCAGGACGATAGCAACTATTATCCCGGCTGTAATTATGGTGGTGGTCCAGTAGGCCACTGCTATCGAAACGTGAAAGACGATGGCCACTAAGCGATAGAACATATAATCATCAAATGAGTTAAGTAACATTCTTAATCATCCCCCAAACTATCTAAAAAGGCCATTGCTCTAAACGTTATTAGGGTAATGGCCTTTAGTTACTGTAACGAATTATCAATTAGTTCATTTAATTCTTGTTGGCCCTTTTCAATCATTTTACCTAAATCAAGACTATCCATAGCGATCACCCCCCCCAATTATTAACTACGAATCAGCAAGGGATGTAAGGTTTTGAGGGGTTCCATATAACTACGAATCATATAGCAACGTTAACATTTGTTAGCATTCGATTAACTACGATCATCCCCACACACCTGGTCATTTTGTGCAACCCTTTATTGCTAGGATTGCCGTTGTGCCAGCCTTTAGGATGCTGTGTGCATGGTTCACTTTGCATGGAACATTTATCAAAACAATTCCAGCATTTTCTACATTCCAGTGACTACAAATATCCCCGATAATGTCCAATTTTGTACAATGTTATTAGTGCTGCGTTACTGTCCTATCAACGTTTAGGCAATTCCAAACAGTTGTGAAGTGCATGTAACTAATCTGCCATTATTCCAATGTTTTTGTAGGCGGTTGTTACCTTATTGCTGTAATAGCCTGCGTAAAAGCGGCGGTGCTTCTGGTATACAAACCCCAGCAACTCCATGTTGCACTTGAATTGTCGATTAGTTAGCGGCTCCAGTCCTTGCTGATTACAGTAATCTTTGTAGTATTCGTAAGTTTGACGACAAGGGCTATATAATCGCCGATCTTTCTTCACCCGGCCCGAAAATACGAAACTAACTACCGTTTTTTCTGCCTGGTCCTTGTGGCGAACTCTGAAATGGTAATCCTTTTTACTTGCTGCCATCCACTGTGCCAGGTTTCGATTATTGAAAACATATCGTCCACGATACCAGCTCAAATTTATCAACTCCATTCTGCCATATATCGTTATTTTCCTTTGTAAGTCCGTCTAAGCAACTTTAAGTACTGAATGATAAATTATATTACTTACTAGCTAGGCGGTCTTAAACTGGCCTAATTTTTAACGTAATTAGGTATATAGAACATATGATCTATATTCTTAGTGTATCTTGCTGCTTATATAACTACAATTCCATTCCCTTTTCCAACAAATAACTACAATCATCCCCAGACTATTGTTGATATAACAACGATCTGGGGATGTTAGTTTTAAGCGATTAGTCTGGAATATAGGGATGCTCACCAATATTCAGCGCTCTAATTATCTGGGATAGCTTATCGAAACAGTTTCCAGTGACTGTTAGTTCATTGTCTGCTGCCAGTTGGTCAATTTCATTATCAATGAACTTTGAAAAGGCTTGGGTCTGTTGTAGCAGCTTGTTATAGCTGCCTACAAGCTGCCGATCACGTTCTAGTAGTGTGGGAATGCTGTGCTTGAAAATTCCCAGGTCATCAAACAGGCGCCGTTTAACAAATGGTATTTTGATGAAACCATGCTCTAGCTTTTGGCGGTTAGCATTCCACCGCCTGTCCAGTTCGTGTAATTGCTCTTGCTGATCTTGGCTTTCGTTGATCTGTACCAGGATGCGGTTCACTCTTTTAATCGTACTAAGTTTATCCATTGTCATCCTCTTTTCTTTTAGGGTGTCCAGAATGTCGGAATTGGCCTTTTAGTGTATGAAAAATCTGAATATCTTTTTATGGTGTGGTCAATGTGCCTTTAACGTGGTTCATAGTTCACCAGGTCAGCATAGGGGATGCCAGTCTGCTGCTCAAAGTAATCAGCGAACCCCTTGTTTGAATTGGCTTCATATTCTCTCACGTGTTCAAAGTTGCCACCGTGTGCCTCTACGTACTGCCGTAACAATCTGATATCAGTCGGGACTAAACACGGTGGGTAACTGTGTGAGTAACGGGCCAGGCGCTTGCTTCTATCCTCTAGTGGCGGCTCCAATATATCCAGGTCAAATGTCCCGGTGTCGGTGTAATACTCCAGGCCAGCGCCGACTGTTTCGTTGAGCTGAACATACAAAACATTGGTGTCTTTTCGTTCAGCACCGATCTTCTGCTGTAAGGAATTAAATTGTTTACTGCTCAATTGTTTAACCATGCTTACACCTGCTTTCTTTTTATAGGGTGTCCAATGTGCCTATACCGACAACAGACAATTAGTAAATGATTGTCGGCAACTATTGTCGGTAGCTCAATCCTTTGATAACACTAGCTTTTTAAGCCATTACCGACAAACAGACAATTATTTTAGGAAAAATCTCTTTTAAAGAGAAAACACGTATTTTTGGGATACTTTCTTTTATATGTAATATTACGCGTGGTGCTAGTGAAACTTTTCTAGACAATACTCCATATTAGATGCTAAAATTGCCACTTCTAACCGTTCTTGAAAGCCTGCTAAACTTCGCGCACGATTATTTTCGGCATTATAGTATTTTAATAACGAAAAGTCGGTCTCAATCGTTCGGCGAATTGCTTTTAGGATTCGTGAATTATGCTTCTTAGCGCCAGCCATGTTTTGACGAAATGGAGTCCAAAGCTCATAGCCATCACTAACTAGGTCGGTATGAAGCTGACGGCTAACATAGCCAACATCTGCTAATAAAAAGTGCTCAAGTGGCATAGTGTTTAAGATTAATTCTTCGGCGACCTTACTATCATGGACAGAAGCTTTAGTAACGATGTAGTTGAGCAAGTAACCATCACTACTAACAATCATGTGGACTTTAAACCCATAGTAATACTGTTTTTTCGTAGCGTTATAGCCAATATCAGTACTTCCCCGAAAAATCTTGGCTCGATAATTGCGAACTGGATGACAAACTGGTACTGGAAAGCTATCAATAATTAGGAATTGTCCATGTAAATCAACATCTTGGTTTAGCTTTCGCCTAATTAAACTGAGTAACGGTAGTAATTGGCGAGTGCGACGGTTGAAACGTGACCGAGAAATGGAGCTCACCAAGATCATACAAAAGCGTCGTTGCGATTCGATTCCTAACTGAGTTTGGCAAATCAGAAGGGCTATTAGGGTACTATCATCAACTTTAACTTGGTTGATGTTCGGTCGTTGAACGAGCTTTTTAGGTGCATAAAGCTTATACCAGCGATGGCAGGTACGGTTTAATTGAGCAAAATTAACTTGTAAATGATGGCAATAGTGGTTAGACTTAAGAAGGTTCAACATGATTAAGGCTCTTTTCTATTTAAGTTTTGTATCACTTAATAGTCTAACCATGTTGGGCTTTTTTTGTAAAATCAAACATACTAATGAGTACTAGCACCACGCGTATGTAATATTCCTATGTCGGTTTGTCGGTTTGTCGGTTTATACTTGTTAATTCCTTGTATATCACGGGACTATTAAAACCGACAATTTTTTAATATTAAATTATTTTGTCGGTTTTGAGCCTTATTTGTCGGTTTTGTCAAAAAGTGGTTGGCACTTATTTGGATTAACCTTGATACCGTATTTGTAATGTTGGTCTAGGTGGTCCAGCTTATCTATATCGCTATTATTCCAATAAGTAAGTGGTGCCAAGTTCTTTCTTGAATATTCCCACCCTTTATTGGCCATTAGTGGTTTGGCTCTTCTGGTAAATGTATTCTGTTTAATCTTCTGTGGATTGTTCTCAAAGTCCATAGCGGCTAGGAAAAACTTAAATAGGAATGAGACGGGAATACGAGTGCTTTCCAGCTCTGGTAAATACTCCTCGATAAAATGATCTACGCTGTCGTTGTCCTCTTTGATGTCCTTAATGATCTCCCGGCTTTCTGCGGTGTCTTGTAACACGTCTGGGGTCATGCTAAGGGCTTTTCTTAATACGAACTCTAGCAGCCGCTGGTCCTTGATGTATTCATCCTTGATGCGCTTATTGGCTGGAGTAGCTTCGTATTGATGATTGAATACGATTACCCGGAAACGCCTAAAAAGGGCGTCTGTGGTGTCACTAAAACGGGGGATGCCGTTCATAGACTGGATAATAAAGTTATTGAAACGGTAGTTAAACGGGGCTAGTCCTTTAGGATTGATGAGGACGTTCTCGCCAGTGGCCACACTTTTAAAATTCTCACTGGTGCGATTATAGTCATTAGGATTGTTATCATCCCCAATTAGTAGGGCCTTACCAGTTGCACTGGCCAGTTTGAAATCATCTTCAAACTCTTTTAGTTTCAATGAGCCGTAGTTACCAGCGCCTACCAGGTTCTCTAGCAACCGTTCAAACGTACTTTTTCCGGTGCGGCCTTGTCCACTATCTACCAGAAAAATAGCAACGTCAGTGGTTAGGTTAGGATTAACAACAGCTGAAATGGTTTGCCACAATAGCAATAACTTTTCCTGGTCATCGCCTGCAATCTGTTGAAACCACTCCGACAAGCTCCAGCCGTTGAATGATGGTTCAGTAGCGTTGGAATTAAAGCTGGTCATGATCTTGTGTCTGAATACGTATTTAGGCGAGAACGGCTCTAATTGGTGGGTATGCTGATTAAAGACACCGTTATTAACGGGAATAAGCCATTTACTGCGAGTTTCCATAAGGCGGTGGCTATCTAGGAATAAGTAGTTCATAACTTCTTTTAGTTGGCGAGTGGTTAGGGTCCGCTCCACACAAGTAGCTAGTTTTTTCAACAAGCGGTGGCTTTCTTTATATGTGCCGCTGTCTAGGTCATAAAATGAAACCTGGCCATGCTCCATTTCTTCATCATCATTGGCAATTATCCCGTAATTTAGGTGACGCTCTAATATGTCCGCTACTATACGTGGTGAGGGGTGAAATACCTTAACGTTGTCATTCTTAAATTCCTTTTTATGCTTATCTCGCCACTTTTGGCCATCGTGTTGTAATTGCTGTTCTAACTCTTTCATGGATCGCGGCGGTGTCTCCTGTTTACGTTGCTGGTCAAGGTCACGAAATAAAGCATTAATTCCTAATTTCTTTACTACTGGATTATTGGGGGCTAGTGCTTGTCTTTTCTTACTCACTTTCACAACTCCTCTTTTAAGACGCTGGCAACAATCCTACCAACTTCGGTATCATCCAACGGCGGTGTATTGAATTGGTTAGCATAGTTTAGCAATGTCCAAACGGTTTCATTCTCTGCGCCTGCGTGTATCATCTGCCCACACAAGCGAGTTAGGTAATCATTGCGACAACCCTCTGGCGCTCCTGTAACGATGTTGTCTAGCACCATTCCGGTCCATTTCTTTTTTGCCTGGTAACTAGCCTGGCGTGGTTCTCTCACGGTAGGATGGTGGTTATAAATCATCTTTAATAGGGTTTGACTTGGCTGTTTTATTGCTGCGGTAGCGTTAAGCCACCTGTACTCACCTTTTTCTGTTGTTGACGGTGGCACTAGCACGTAATTATTAGGGTGTGCCTTGATGTCAACGCCTGGCAGCAGACCAATTGCCTGCGTTAAGTGGCTGTCTGGTGGTTTCATGTAAAACATTTGATAACCACCACTTGCTGTTTTTTGTGTCCGGGTGGGCAATATAACGCCAGATGGTAACTGTTTAATGGACTTCATTCCGTCCTTGCCATGTGCTTTTTTCGTATCAATATCCACCACGAAAAAGCTGGTAGTACGTAATGCAATATTGGCGGTAGGGTATTTAGTCCAGTATTCCTTTATCTGGTCGGTAGTGAGTGCCGGGCGGCCTGCGAACTTGATTAGGGGATGTTTACCCTTCATTGGTAAAACTGAATAGCCTAATCTTGCGTATTTGAGTGCGCTCTGTAATTTATCCATTGCTGGTCATCTCCAAACTGGGGTAGTTTAATTCACCATCCATGAAAAGCTTGATGAGTGCTTCTAATTCCCTGATGATCTGTTGGTCCCGGTTAGTCACTTGTTGAATTGAAGCGAATAGGTCCCGATTTGCTGCCAGCCGTCTGGAATTATTCCGCTTGATAGGGGATGCTTGGTCCATTTCTCTTAGCATGATGTAAATTCGTGGCAACTGCGTTTCATCGCTAGTAATTAGTTGTAACTTGTAGAAAAGATTATGCTTAATTGCCAGTGCATAAGTTAAGCAATTAGCGACACGTGATAAGTCAGTCCCGGTAAAGGCTTCTACTTGTTTGGCTAGAGGATTGATAGCGTGTCCGCTGTCTGCGTCCTCCAGGTACCTTTTTAACAATCGCAAGGCGTGGATGGTTAAGTTAATATCCCACTGTTCCCAGTGGCCGTCTGGGGCTGTAAGGGTGATTAATTGCATGATTTGTCACCATCCATTTCTTTAACGCTAGAAGTGTCAATAATGTGCTTGAGCTGGTCTGCGGTGTCCTTAAAACGGCTATCGTCGATGATCTTAGCTTGACTTACTAGATCAGCCGTAAAATCACCCTTAATTATTGCGAGTATCTTGTTGCCCTTGTGGTCGTCCGCTAACATGAATTTATAATTACTATTTGTCATTGTCTTATTCCTTTCTGGGGATGTCCCCCACTGAATTGCTTCATGATAGAATAGACAAGGCGGTACATATTGCCGCTATGTCTATATTTGTGAGCCTGTTAATGCTGTTTGATGTGGTAGTTAGTCAGCGTTAACGGCTTTTTTATTTCATGAAACATAATCATCATTTACTTTCTAAAACTCAACGCCTCTGATTATTTGTGTCCGTTTTTTCAATTCAGCGATCTGTGAGGCCAGCGGTTCCAATGCTAGCTGCCGTTCCTCGTCGTTAGTGATAATGAAGTAACCGTTATGGGGCTTCCGGTATACCGCTCCGATTGGCTTGTGGTGAAGTACGATCAGACGATTGATGGTTAAGCGAATCCGGCGGCTGCTCCAACCCGTAATCTTCATAATCTCTTTCAACGGGCGTGGTCGATCAATTCCTCTTGGTAGTAGCTCCATAATTCGCTGCTCGTCCTTGTCTAAATGTTCCATCTACTCGGCCCCCTTCAATAGGTCTTTAAGCTCTGCTAGTTCCTGGATACTTTCATCAATCAAGGTGAGGGCGCTAACCTCTTGACCGTCGGTGTATGTTTTACCGGTGCCATTTAGCGTCTTGATATTGCCTTCAATGTCAGAAAGAAGCGAACTCTTTAATAACTTGTCGTCCTTACTTAGCTTCATATCGTTACCCCCTAATTAGTAAATTGAGCGACTGTGCCAATAATAAAGGCTGCTACTGGTACAAACGTTGCTAGGTAAGCCCACAAGCGGTCACTTGGTTCCGTATACCAGAAGGCCAGTATTTGATTATCAATAGTGCGTAATGCTTTCATCGTGATTAATTACCTCTCATTGCACGCTGGGGCGCTGTGCGTTAATTCTTTTACTGTTGTTGTGACTTCATCCACTGGTCAAGGGATGATTTACAGTAGTGCTTGCTGCCTTCGATTGTGATGGTGGGGAAGTTAATGTCTGCTCTTTCCCACTTGATGAGGGTACCTGGTGAAGTCCCCAGATACTTAGCAGCCTGCCGTTGGTTCATATACTCTGGCCAGTGGTTTGTTGCCTTTGTATCTGCCACCACCTGTTCAATAGCAGCCTTGACCATTGAAAAAGTGGCCCGCTCTAATTCCGGCGGTAGCTTTACTCCAATATCCATAACTTTCACCTCCAATCACGCTAAGAGCAGAACACCCTTTACTTCGTTCCACGTCTTATTTAGTCCAACTAAACCGATAGCAATATTTTCCAATTGGCTGTAACGTTCTTGTTCTTTGATAGTCAATCCATCAAGGGCCGTCTTGACGTTGCGGCTCTTTTTAATTTGCTGAGCAGTTAGGCCCGTAGCACGTTTAAGAAGTAACTGGGTCATATTGATATAGATATGTTTGGGAGCTTGCGGCCATTCTTTGATAGCGTCCGTTAATGATTTTCGTTGTGGTTTGCCGATTGCCCGGTTAATTTGACGCTGGGTTAATTCTTTCTTCATGCGGTAGAACTCACGAACCAAGTTCTTTTTGAATTGGTTTACCTGCGGTGTGTTGTCCAGGTAAGTAATCAATAAAGTAGCTTGCTGTTCGTTAAGGTGGTAAGTCTTTTGCGGCCGTCCTCGTCCGGGTAATTTAGCATTTTCAAAATGCAAAATTCCAAACTCTTCTAAATCGTTTTTGTGATTGCGGATAAGGTTCTTAACTACTTTCGATTGATTATTACTACATTCTGCGATGATCTTATCTGTGGTATACGGCTCTTCATTCAAGCCGTGCATGAAAACTAGATTGTTCATTAATAATTCATCCCCTTACTTGTCTTGTGTTGCTACTACACGATGTTCGGCCATGAACTTATCAATATCAGCTTTAGCGATGCGCTTAGATTTACCAACTTTAATGGTTGGTAAACCATCCGAAATATACTTTCGTAAAGTAGCTGGTGACTTCACGCCAATATATTTCATGGCCTGTTGGTAGCTAAAATACTCGGTCATGTTTTTCGCCCCCTTAAAAATACATTTTGTCTTTTGATTGACAGCTTTATATTAAATAATACGTTTTGTATTGTCAAGACATAATGTATTATTTTTGGTTATTTTATGTTATTCTGTAATTGTTATGAGGTATAAAGCTATGAATAGAATTAGAGAATGTCGAAAAAAGAAAAAGCTAACTCTTAAGCAATTAAGTGAAGAGCTAGCTAAAAACAATTTTAAAATATCTGCTGACGCTTTGGGAAAGTATGAGAGAGGTGATAGGGAGCCAAAAATGGGAACATGGGTAAAATTAGCTGACTTTTTTCGGGTTCCTGTAACGTACTTACAAGGTATTAGTGGAGACAGTTTATCTTTCACTGATGATTGGCCTTTAAGAATGAAAGCCGATCACTTAGAAAAATTCAATAAATTTATAGATCAGATTAACGAAGGTATAGATTCTCACGATGAAGAATATTATTCTTCAAAAGAATTTGACGATAAAACTAAAGATTCTGTAGGTTCTTTTTTGCAAAATGCTGAAAGCTTATCTCAGACTCTGTTAGCTTTTAATAAGTTAGACCAAGAAGCTTCTAAAAGTCGTAACCTTTTATTCAGTTATTTAAATGATTTTCTTACTTCTGTAAATAATAAAACTTGGGAATCTATTAATAGAAATGACGATATATCAACTAGAAATTCAAAATTAAGAAAATCTTGGCTTCAAATTTCAGTGATCGTAGCAACAATGCTGAATGTATCTAAAGATAAGTCTTTTAGAAAAGCTATGGATAATAAGGTTAAACAATTAATGAATCAAGAAAATAGCGATAATCAATAATATATTTCCTAACTCTCGGTCTATTAAGGTTAACGTGAAAAATACCAATTACGTCCAAGCGTGATCGACGTTAAAAGCTACTGGGAGGAATTATTTTGGCTAAAAAGATCAAAGACAATGAGGGAAACGTCTATAAACAAGTAACCCCAAGCAATTCTGATCGCAAGCGTACACTCGAAATTGTTATCGGGATTATTGCTATTATTCTGTCTGTTGTATGTATCGGCGGTAGCTTTGGGGCTGCCAGCGTTGCTGATGCCTTTGGTGGCGGCGGATACTATACCGCTAAAATGATGTTAGGGCTAGTTCTCGCCATAGCCGCTTTTGTTCTCGTGTTTTTTATTAATAAAAAGCGGACATTAATTGGATGGCTCATTCTCGTATTTGGGCTAATCATTCTTTTTATGTGTGGGGAATATGGCATCATTCCTGGAATAGTCTACGCAATTGATGGTGTTTTAATTTTAATTAGGAAGTAGGTTTTATTATGGCTAAAAAGATGGTTGATAAAGATGGAAATACATATGTACAAGTAAAGCCCTGGTATAAGCGCTGGTGGGTTTGGGTACTCGTTGTAATTTTAATATTTGTTATTGGATCAGCAGCTGGTAGTGACGATTCTTCAAGTTCATCCAGTAGTTCAAGTGCCACAAGCAAACCAGTAAAGAATACAGCCAAAGAGGTAACGCTAGGTGCAGGAACCTATAAAGTAGGTCAAGACATCAAGCCTGGTCGGTATGTTGTTACGGCAACAAACGGTAGCGGTAATTTTACTAACAAGTCTGGAAGTATCAACGTAATCTTAGGTACTTCAGAAGATGATGACGCTGGGCAGATTACCTCATATACTACCGACCTTCACAAGGGCGAAACCATTAAGCTAGAAGGTATCCAGTCAGCTGATTTCAAGCCAACGTCAAAGCCTAAATATCAAACTACTTTGTCTGCTGGTTCATGGAAGGTTGGTCAAGATATTAAGCCTGGCCGATATGAAATCAAAGCTATGCAAGGTAGCGGTAATTTAACAACTTCTGATGGTGATGTTAACGAAATTCTTGGTACTGAATCCGATTCAGACTCTGGACAAGTTACCCATGTTACCGCTAATCTCTCAAACGGCCAGACGTTAAATACCGACCTTCAGCAAATTAAACTCATTAAGAAATAAGGTTCGGAAATTGCCCCAAATAAATTACCAACCGCTGATAAATCTAAGGTGTCGATAGTTTGACCAACCATCGCAATTCACGACGGTATTATATGGGAACCCATCTCCGCCTTTGAAATGCTACCAGAATACCAACCAGCTCAAAATTGCGCTCGTTAACTTTTCCCCACTTCTGGGGATGCTATTCATATCATGGACCGAACCGGGTACACGTCCGGCCTGGTCCGCTCATAAGCAATTGAGGAGAATCCAAAATTGGATCCTCGTCAATTAAATCCCCCTCTCATTGCCACGCTGGGGAGCTGTGCGAATGAAAAGGGGTTATCTTATGAGTTATGTAAGGAAAGCTAAAAAAGGATACTACGGCGTTGCGGTATATCGTGACGAGAACGGGAAGCGGCGGCAAAAATCTGCCGGGTGCTTTAAGTTAAAACGTGAAGCGGTATCTGCTGCCGTTACTCTGGAAAAGAAGCTTAATGCAATCAATCAACCGTTAAAAGATATATCACTAGCTGATTATTACCAGCGCTGGTATGAAGCTTACAAACAGAACGGGCTTTCTGGTATTTCTAAAAGTCGATATGAAATTTTCCACAAGGTAATCAGTAACTATTTTGGTGATAATAAGTTGCGGGCCATTCGTCGTTCTGATTATCAGCAATTCATTAATGAGTACGGGACCAAGCACGCAATGTCCAGTGTTTCTAAGTTAAATGGTGCCATTCGTTCCTGTGTGGGCTATGCGATTGATGATGATGTAATAACGAAAGACTTTACCCACAACGTCAAATTGGTTAATAACAAGGAACGGGAATATAAAGTAGAGTATCTTACCAATGATGAGCTAGTAACTCTTAAAACTGCTATAGTTGGCAAGCTTAATCGTTACAATACCAGCCGTTATATGATCTTGACCGCTATTTACACGGGAATGCGAAAGAGTGAAATACAAGCGCTCACATGGAAAGATATAGACTTTCTCCATGCTACGATCAGCATAAGTAAATCGTGGGACGAAAAGAAAAAAGCTTTCAAATCAACTAAAACTGAATCAAGTAAACGGACGATCAAGGTCAATCGTGAGTTGCTCAATCACTTAGCTGATCTAAAAGCTAATCAATCGGTTATGGTATTTCAGAATGTACTGGGGACCATCCCCACAAGTAACGCTCTGAATAAATGTTTACGTTCTATTATGGCTTCATGTAAGCTAAAAAAGCAAGGCTTCCATTTTCACTCACTGCGCCACGTTCATGTTGCCTACCTATTAGGTAAGGGCGTAGATATTTATGCCATATCGAAAAGGCTGGGGCATTCAAATATCACGGTTACGTTGAAAACTTATTCCTATTTAATAGAGGAATATAAGGCAAAAAATGACACGCTTATTATCGACAAATTAGCGGAATTATGAGTAATGCGGAAAAAGTGCGGAAAAAAGTACCATAAAGCCCGGTATATAAGGGTCGTGTATGGTCGTCATCTCCATAATTGGGTTGCGTTGAGTAGTAAGCAACTTCAAAACGTCGGTATAGTAGACTTTCAGAAAATACAACTTTCAATTAAATGTTGTATAGAAAGTAAATATTGCTTGGGCGTGGCCATCATGACAAAATGTGATGGTTTTTTTTATTTTAAATTTTGCGATAATAAAAAGTGCACTGGCTACCACCAATGCACAAGCTCAATATGAAAGGACTGACCCTTTTTGGCGACGTTCTTTGTTGCACTTGGCTGGTGGTGTATTGCAGTACACCAGAACAAGAGCGCTACCGTTAAGCTATCAGCCTAATTGTTGAATATAATATATTTTACGATTGACTATATTATAGCATGGTTTAGCGACTTGGACGACCGTCTAGCTTCGGCTGGACGGTTTTTCTGTATCGTCAATGTATACGTGTCGGCCATTAATAAGCCGCTATTTAAAATTGCCTAAACCGGCTTTCGAGCTTGCTACCTTTCAAAAGGAATGGAGAAAAGTATATAATGATGGTTAAGCTAAGGGAAAGAGGTGGCACGGGTGACAGTTAAACCAACGTTAGTAATTGAGGACTTTACTGCCCTGGGACAGATTTCCATGGTGGCAGCGACAACTATCCTCCAAGCAATGGGGAAGTCAACTGCCCTATTACCTACCGCAGTCCTTTCCACGCAAACGGAAGGCTTTGGTCAGCCCGTTGCTATTGATACCCAGCATTGGTTACCGCAAGCCATTAACCAATGGGATCACGCCGGCCTTGTCCTCGATAGTGCCTTGATTGGCTACTTGGGGAACCCAGCGCTGGCCCATTCGATTGCCCGGCTTCTTGATCACTACCATCCCCCAATCCGGGTAGTTGATCCGGTGATGGCTGACGAAGGTAAGCTTTACCCTGGCCTTTCATCCAAGCTCCCCAGTGCGCTCGAAGAGTTGTGTAGGCGGGCAACCGTAATTACACCTAACTGGACGGAGTTATGCCTTCTAGCCGGTAAGCAACCCCAGAGGTTCAAAGTCGGTCTCCTTTCCGACCTAATCGCCCAACTGCGGGTAGCGGGTATTTCTGCGGCCGTGGTAGTAACGGGAATCGTCAGGGGGGAGCAGGTCAGCTGTTGCCTCTGTTCTAAAGCTGGCTATCGTTGGTTTGATTCGCCGCGCTGTCCCGGGCATTTTTACGGGAGCGGCGATGCTTTTGCCGCCTTGCTGTGCGGTTACCTGGCACAGGGGTGCCCACTAGAAGGGGCAGTTGAAAAAGCCAGTCAAGCGCTAGCAGTTGCTGTTGAAGAAACTCAACTTTTAAATAATCAAGGCCGGCGGTACGGAATGAAAATGCAAAAACTACTTGCCTACTTATCAAGGGAGGACGAGAATTGTGAAAACGCAGCAAACTACTAAGAAGCTAACCCTGGCGGCGATGTTGATTGCCCTGTCAATCGTTTTTGGCCGGGTTTTCCTGATTCCATTGCCCTGGACCCATGGGAACGTTAATCTTTGTGATGCGGCAATTTTTGTTGGGGCGTTGCTCCTAGGGCCCTGGTACGGAGGAATTATTGGCGGCAGCGCAGGCCTCTTCCTTGACCTCTTGTCTGGATTCGGTCAGTACGCCCCGTTTTCCTTCATTGCTCACGGACTGGAAGGCTTAGTTGCCGGCTGGCTGATACGGTGGTTCCCGAATCGCTGGGGGCAGCTTCTCGGCTTAGTCTTCGGGGTGGTAGTCATGGTGGTCTGCTACTTCTTTGCAGATGCTATTCTTTACTCCTGGAGTACAAGCGCCCTTGGCGTAATTCCTAACACCCTCCAGGGAGTTCTTGGGGCGGTAGTAGCCGCGTTGTTTGAACGCCCTTTGAAACGTAATTTGCACCTGTCTTTTAAATAAGAGAGGAAGATAATGATGAACATATTAATGATTGAAGACAACCATTCTGTTTGTGAAATGATGGCAATGTTTCTTAAAAAGCAAAACTGGTACTACGAATTTGCTTACGATGGGATCGAGGCGGAAGAGAAGTTTAAAGCGGATCCCGACAAATGGGACATTATCCTGTTGGACCTGAACCTTCCTAAGAAAGATGGTATGCAGGTTGCTGCTGATATCCGCCGCATTTCATCTACCGTGCCGTTGATTATGCTAACGGCGCGGGACACGGAAAGTGACCAGGTCCTCGGCCTCAAAATTGGGGCAGACGATTATGTTACCAAGCCCTTTAGCGCAATTACCCTGATTGCCCGTATTAAGGCCCTCTATCGGCGGAGTCAACTCGGTAAGACCGCTAATTCAGCCCAGCAAAAGGGCGATAGTGGCTTTGATGTCCAAACGAAACACTTCCGGATGAACACCGAGACCCGGGAAGTATACCTCTACGATAAGCAGATCACCGACCTGACCCCCAAGGAGTTTGACCTTCTGAAGACTCTGGCCAGCAAGCCCCGCCAGGTATTCACCCGCGAACAATTGTTACAGCTTGTCTGGGACTACGAGTATTACGGGGATGAACGAACTGTTGATGCCCACATTAAAAAGCTCCGTCAAAAGTTGGAAGATCTAGGCCCGCAGGTGATTAAAACCGTTTGGGGAGTAGGCTATAAGTTTGATGATGAGAATAACTAAAATGAAATTAATGTATCGTTTAATGCTGAGCTTCTTTGCGATCATTATGTTATTGATGATCATCCTCAGCTTCTCGTTCATTAACGTTACAAATCGGACCCTCTACCATAACGCCTGGTTCCAGCTGCGGAATGATGCCGACAGTCTTGTCCAGGATGCCATCCGTTACAACCCCAGTGACCATAGCTTTGAGGGCTTTGCCTCGCCGGCTTTGAATAGCAACGCTAAGCTCTTGTCCGACCAGAATGTCCACTTCGCTATCTATGATGCGACCCATAACCAGGTCTTTGCGAGCAACGGCTTTACCCCCACGATCACTGCTGACAAGTGGGCAAAGTTAAAGAAAGGGAAGACCATCTACGTCCGAATTGCCACCCCCCAACTTTCCCGCAAGGTCGCCGATACCCGCCTTCCGCAGATGACGGAAATCATACGGCCTTACCGGGTTAAAAATAGGTTGGTTGCTGTGGTCGCCATCGCTACTTTCGTGTCGTCGATTGAGCAAAACATGCACCAGATTAAGATCAACCTAATCATGGCCCTGCTGGTGGCCGGCCTGTTAACCTTACTAGTGAGCTATTTTTTTGCCCGTTCAATCACGCGGCGGGTCCGTAACCTCCAGCAGGTAACCGCTCAAGTGGCAAGGGGAAACTATGATGTTCAACTGCCCGCTCTGGGAAAGGATGAGATTGGGGATCTTGGCCGGAGCTTTAACCAGATGACGGCTTCTCTTAAGGCCTCCCAGGAGGAAATTCATTGTCAAGAGGAACGGCGCCGCCAATTTATGGCCAACGCTGCCCATGAGATGCGAACCCCGCTGACAACGATTAATGGGATCCTAGAAGGCTTCCAGTATGATGTCATCCCGGAAGAAGATAAGAAACACAGTATTGAGTTAATGCAAAACGAGACTAAGCGTCTGATTCGGCTGGTAAATGACAATCTGAACTACGAAAAAATTCGGACGAACCAGATTACGATGGAACGAAAGCTGTTCGACGCATCTGCAGTTTTACAGAACCTAGAGGAACAACTGAGTAAGAAGACCCAGGCCCAGGGTGATACATTAGACGTTGACGTTGCTAAGGGCCTGCTGGTTTATGCTGACTATGACCGCTTCGTGCAGATTATGTTTAATATCATCCAGAACGCAATTCAGTTTACCCAAAATGGTCAAATTAAGATTCGCGGTAAGCAGGTCGAAAACGGTACCCAGTTTACCGTTCAGGATAACGGTATCGGGATGACCCCTGAGCAGTTAGAAAATATTTGGGAACGTTATTACAAGGCTGACCGTTCCCGGATGAATGCAAAATACGGCGAATCGGGCCTGGGGCTGGCAATTGTCCACCGCCTTGTTCAACTCCACGGGGGTAAGATTACTGCCCAAAGTGAGTACGGAAAGGGAAGCACATTCACCGTCTATTTTCCTGACGAAAAGACCGCCCTTAACAGTAAAAAAGAGGCCGATGATTAGTAAAGTTTTATGATCAAGGCCAATTTTTTATAAAGCACTTACTTATTAATAGTATCAACCGGTTAACATGGTAGACCAAAAAAATAGGGGTTGTGCAAGCGTTTCCAGTATGATAAACTATCTCTTTGTAGATTGATTGATAGGAGAGAATTGTTATGTTTCTAAGCTATTTACTCGCATTGGTCCCGGCCATTGGTTGGGGGATTATGCCATTAATTACTGGAAAGGTCGGCGGTTCCACCGTTAACCAGACATTTGGAATTGGGGCTGGTGCCACCATCATTGGTTTGCTGGCCTTTGTAATTGCTCACTTGACGGGAAACCCGGATGCAGTGATTGTTAGTGCCCGCGGCTTTTGGATTTCCGTCCTCTGTGGGGCCCTGTGGTCGACTGGTCAAATTGGTCAGTTCGTTTCCTTTAAGCGGATGGGGGTTTCAAACACCATCCCGCTTTCCACGGTGTTCCAGTTAATTGGTAATTCCCTGATTGGGGTAATTATCTTTGGCGAATGGCACACTGCCACTGCCCGCCTGATTGGTTTTGGGGCCCTGGTAATTGTTATCATTGGTGCCTTGATGACGTCCGTAACCGACCAAAGTAGCGGAAAAAAGATCACCATTCAAAACTTCTTCTTCCTGCTGATTACGACCTTTGGTTACTGGGTTTACTCTGCCTTTCCTAAGATTCCATGGTTGGCAAATGAAAAGTCACTGGGGATCTTCCTTCCGGAAATGCTGGGAATCCTGTTAGGGTCCGTTATTTACACCATTGCTTCTGGAAACATCTCTGCATTTAAGCAGCGTGAACAATACCTCAACATCTTTGGGGGCCTTTCTTGGGGTATCGCTGCCCTGGCATACATTTTTGCCGGACGGGCCCTCGGGGTCAACGTTGCCTTTGTTTTCACCCAGTTAAACGTGGTGATTGCAACAATTGGTGGGGTTTTCGTTCTGCATGAACAAAAAACCCATCGTGAAATGGGCTTTACGATTGCCGGAATTATCTTCATCGTTGCCGGTAGTATCTTAACCGCATTTGCCCACTAAGCAAAAAGATAATAATCGATACTGAATAATATTTGAAAACACAAAACGAGGGTGGAAGAACGATAGCTTCCCATCCTCGTTTTGTGTCTTAGTAAGGATAGTTATTCATCCGGTCGGCCCCGGTAATCTTGCGTACGGCCTTTGCGGGGACCCCAAGAACCAGGGAATCGGCCGGCATGTTGTGGGTAACCACCGCCCCGGCGCCAATTACGCAGCCGTCACCAATCGTCACTCCTGGGCAAATGGTAACGTTGGAAGCCAGCCAGCAGTTGTTGCCAATTGTCACCGGCTTACCGAATTCGATGTCGGTGACCTGGCCACTATCCTGCTTGCGAATGTTTCGTTGTGAATAGCACAGTGGGTGCATGGCGGTGACGATGGAAACGTTCGGTCCACACATGACGTTATCACCAATTTTAACCGGGCAGGTATCAAGAATTGTCAGGTTGAAGTTGGCATAGAAGTTTTTGCCAAGGCTGGTAAAGCGGCCATAGTCGACGTGAATGGGCCCTTGCAGGTAGACGCCTCCCTGGTGGTCAGAAAAGAGGTGGTCGATAATTGTGTCGCGTTCAACCGTATCCTCATCGGCGGTCAGGTTGTAATCTCGGCAAAGACGATGGGCAAGTTGCGCGAACTGATTTAGCTCGGCGGTATCCGGGCAGTAGGGCTTGCCCGCGAGCATATCTTTAGTATTTTGTTCCATTAAAAGTCACTCCTTTGTTAACCTTATTATCACAAATGATGTAAACGTTTGCAACAAGTGCCCAAAGGATTGAAACCGGCTTCGTAATTCGCTATTATTTAGTGGTGAAGTATTTTTAATTTAAGAAAGAGGCTCTGAAAATGACAACAGTAAAATTTGACAGTAGTGCCTTAAAACAATTTGTTCACGACAACGAATTAGGTGAAATGCAGGCAATGGTCAATGCCGCTAACGACGAACTCCGTAATGGGACCGGTGCTGGGGCGGACTTCCGTGACTGGCTCCATTTGCCAACCGAATACGACAAGGACGAGTTCGCCCGGATCAAGGCGGCAGCCAAGAAGATTCAATCCGACTCCGACATCCTGGTCGTTATCGGAATCGGGGGTTCCTACCTCGGTGCTCAAATGGCCATCGACTTCTTGCACAACACCTTCTACCAGGCCCAAAGCGCCAAGGACCGCAAGTACCCACTAGTAATCTTTGCCGGTAACTCCCTGAGCTCCACCTACGTTCACGACCTCTTACAACTGATCGGTGACAAGGAATTCTCCGTCAACGTTGTTTCTAAGTCTGGGACAACCACGGAACCATCAATTGCCTTCCGGATCTTCAAGAAGAAGTTGATTGAAAAGTATGGCCTAAAAGAAGCCAACAAGCGGATCTATGCCACGACTGATAAGGCTAAGGGTGCTTTGAAGACCGAAGCCGACGCCAACGGCTACGAATCCTTCGTTATTCCAGACGGGGTCGGTGGTCGTTACTCCGTCCTTTGCCCAGTGGGTCTCCTGCCAATCGCCGCTTCTGGTGCCGACATTGATAAGCTGATGGAAGGGGCTGCCCAAGCCGAAAAGGACTACGTTGACCCTGACCTGACCAAGAACGAAGCTTACCAATACGCTGCCTACCGGAACATCCTTTACCGGAAGGGCTATGAAACAGAGCTCCTCGAAAACTACGAACCAAACATGCGGATGTTTGCCGAATGGTGGAAGCAATTAGCTGGTGAATCCGAAGGTAAGGACCAGAAGGGAATCTACCCATCCAGCGCTAACTTCACCACCGACCTCCACTCCCTGGGTCAATACATCCAGGAAGGGCGCCGCTTCTTGATGGAAACCGTTGTTAAGCTGGACAAGCCTAACTTCGATGTTGAAATTCCTAGTGAAGACGACAACCTGGACGGCCTGAAGTACCTGGAAGGTAAGACAATGGACTTTGCCAACACCAAGGCCTACGAAGCCGTGGTCGCTGCCCACACTGCTGGTGGCGTTCCGGTAATGACGGTCCACATTCCAGAAGAAAATGAATACACCCTCGGTTACCTGATCTACTTCTTTGAAGTTGCCATGGGTATCTCTGGGTACCTGAACGGGATTAACCCATTCAACCAACCTGGGGTTGAGGCCTACAAGACCAATATGTTTGGCTTGCTGGGCAAGCCCGGTTACGAAGAAGTCGGCAAGAAATTGCGGGCAGAAATGGAAAAGAACGAATAAGATTGACGGAGGCGGTGAAACGCCTCTTTTTTGATTATGGAGAAAAACAAAATCATTAAAAATCGGCAGATAATCCAACGGCGGTTAGTGGCCTGGATTGTCTTAACTATCTGCTTTCAAACCATTGCCGCAATCACCTCCTGGTTAATTGTGCAGATCATTGCCTGGATGTCAGCGGGATACTGTGTTATCTTAATCATCCTCTATTGCTATTTGGAGTGGCGACTGCTTCATTTGCAGTGATTAGCCACGTGTTATAATAGATTTAATGGATTAATTAGGTAGAGTTAGGAAAGTATTATATGACAATTGATCACCGTAATTTATCACGAATTAACAACCGAAAACTAGTTTTACAACAGCTTTTTAACAACAAGGAGACCTCCCGGGCGGAGATTGCCCGTCAGTTGCACCTAAACAAGTCGACAGTTTCATCAATCTATAGTGAACTAGATGACGAAGGCTTTATCGAAGAAGTCCGCCAGGGGGAATCGACCAGCAGTGGTGGCCGGAAGCCGCACCTGGTTTGTTTAAACCACAACTATGGCTTCTTCGCTAGCTTTAGTATTGGGACATCATACATGGCCTCCATGTTCAACTACACGAACGGGGAGATCATCCAGTATAACCGTCAGCCAATCGAACAGTTTGATATTCTGAACATCATGCAAATGATTAAGAAGGAAATCAAAAAAATGCAAAAAGTCGACCAGACGGGGCATGGCCTTCTGGCGATTGGTTTTTCCATCCACGGGATTGTCTACCAAAACAAGGTCCTGGATTCGCCATTCCTGGAATTGAACGGGATTGACCTGCAAGAATACTTCGAGAAGGAGTTTGCGGTCCCGGTTGTCCTGGAAAACGAGGCCAACCTGGCCGCTGTCTTTGAGAAGGACTACTATGCGGCCGACAACATTTCTGACCTGATTACTATTAGTATCCACCGGGGAATTGGGGTCGGTGTTATCGCCAACGGTAGCCTGTACCGGGGAAACCGGGGAATGGCTGGAGAAATTGGCCGGACCTTGATGAATGACCATGCTGGTAATGGCCATAAGTTGGTAAAAGTCGAATCACTCTGTTCAGAGGATGCCATTATTAACCAGGTCAAGGAGGTCAAGGGCCTCAAGGAAATCGACAGCGACCAGCTTGTTAAGCTTTACCATTACGACAGTCAGGTGCTGCGTATCTTTGACCATGCGATGGAACTGATTGCGGAAGCCTCATACAACGCCATCGTTTCCTTTGGCCCGCAGGAAGTTTACTTTAACTCCACCTTGTTTGAAGATATTCCGGAACTGTTTAAACAGGTTCAGGGAAAGCTCATTGAGATGGGGGCCTTTTCACCAATTAAGATGATTAAGGGCGCCCGGATGGCCTCGCTTTTGGGGGCCAGCTCGTTGGCAATTCACCAAGCGCTGAATCTAGAAGACTTCCAGTTGAAGCTTCAATGGCCAAACGAAGTCGAAAATATTGACTAATAGTAAAGTAAAGGACCCTTAGCCCCTCCGGAGGTTTCCCGGAGAGATAAGGGCCCTTTACTTTTGTTTAGTTTAACCGACTGAAGTTGTCCATTTAAAGTCTAGGTCCCGATCAGGTAGTTCAATTACCTGGCGGATGATCATTGCGGCTGCGCCTAGGAGAGAAACATAACGGGAGCCACTTATGACTGAAACGGGAATGGTGACCGCGTGCTGTTGAGCAGTAGCTTTAATTTTTGTGATAAGCTGAGGAATGAGCTCAATCAATGGGGAATTGATGAATATTTCTTCCGGCCCGTACAGCATCTGCAGATCAAACAACAGTTGACCTGTGACTTCCGCAAAAGAAGTTATGACACGGTCAACCTTGGGTCTGCCCGTAGCAACCACCCGTTTTAAAGTCGAGTAGTCTGCGTGTGGGTTAATACCAACGGCTTTAGTGATTGCTGCCTGAAGATGGTCAACAGACAAGTAGTCACCAATCTCTTGAAATTGCCCCATCAAATTAGGGACTTTGACGCTTCCTAACTCACCGGTCTTTCCCTGAAAGCCACTGAAGAGGTGGTGGTTGGCAACTACTCCAATCCCAGGACCCCGGTGGATGCTTAAAACAATAAAGTTAGCTGGACTGACATGGCGGGCATAATCGCGTTCGTAAATGGCGGCTAGGTTAGCCTCGTTTCCGACGATAACGGGAACATGGTAGTGGTTGGTAAAATACTGTTGGAAGTTGATTCCATTCATAGGGTAATAAGGTGAATGGGTAACCTTATTGTGGTCGACGATTGCGTGGATCGATATACTGATGCCAAGCAATCCGTGTGTCGTATCGTGTCGATTAGCTGCCTTGTGAAGCTGACGATTAATCAGTTCCATGACAGTAATAATATCTTGACCACAGGTATCGAAGCGCTGAAAACCGATTTCTTTGCCGTTTACGTAAAGAAACATTGTATAGAGGTGAGCGTAGGTAATATTGAAGCAGGCAACATAACCGTAGTGTCCATTGAAAGTGTACAGTTCAGGCTTCCGACCACCTACAGTAGTTGACTTTCCATGGCCCAGGTGGTGGATGTAACCCTGAGTATCAAGTTCATCGAACAAAGAGGAAATTGTCGACCGGTGAAGGCCGGTGTACCGAGCAATATCTGCCCGCGAAATCGCCTGATGGTTAAACAGTTGCTGCTTAACAGTGCTAAGGTTAATACAACGGGTGGGACTGTGGTTGATTAAATAATCCATAATGATTCCTTTCAAAGTAAGAAGCTGGGAAAAATTTGCTTTTCCCAGCTTCTTAGTTGTTTTTAAACGTGATGACTATATCATAATTGAACGGTCTGGTGAGCATCAGTCAGTTTGAATTCCTTGATCTCATCATTAACGTGGACGTATAAGGTCGGCAATTTCTTCAGAGCGCTGACGTCAACGGTTAATTTGTTGTCCTTAATGGTAACCGTAATTTCACCCTGGTGGTTCCCTTCCTCATCAACCAATGGCTGGCTATGCTGACCAGCGGTTGGTTGGTAAACATGGAGAGTAGAGGCAGCTAGGTAATCATACTTGGCGTGCTCAGCGTTTGGCTCTTCAAGAAGGATGGCGTTTTGCCGCGCCAGAAGTGGCAGAGTCATATAGTCAAAATGTTCTTTAAACCATTGGCCATGAGCGACGTCATATGACTTATTGGTCAAAATATTTGTCCATTTACCAGCAGGGAGATAGTAATTACCTTCGCTACGGTCGTTGAAGATTGGAGCGACTAACAGCTGAGAACCCAACATGTATTGAGAGCCCAGTGGGGCAGCAGATTCATCACTAGGGAATTCTACAAACATTGGCCGCATCATCGGGTAGCCATTCTCGTGGGTCTCAACAGCTTGTTCGAAGAGGTATGGCATTAAAGCCAGCTTGTTCTTGACGAACTTTCTGGAAACTACAACTGCCTCATCCCCGTAATGCCATGGTACCCGGTATTCAGAACTACCATGATAACGGCTATGAGTGGAGAGTAAGCCAAACTGGGTCCACCGCTTGTAAAGGTCTGTTGGGCAATGGTCATTAAAACCGCCGATGTCATGACTCCAGAAGCCAAAGCCGGAGCTCATGAAGGACAGGCCGCCACGAAGGGAAGCGGCCATAGAAGTGTAACGTGAATCGCTATCGCCACCCCAGTTAACCGGGAACTGTTGAGTACCAACGGTTGCGGAACGAGCAAAGACTACGGCTTCTTTTTCACCCTTAACTTCTTTAATAGCATTAAAGACAGTCTGATTGTAAAGGAAGGTGTAGTAGTTGTGCATCCGCTTTGGGTCGGCACCATTGTAGTAGACCGCGTCCTTAACCGGAATTCGTTCACCGAAGTCGGTCTTGAAGGCATCAACACCCATATTGAGAAGGTCCTTAAGGTAGCCTTGATACCACTTGACTGCAGCTGGATTCGTAAAGTCTACGAAGGCGTTACCAGCTTGCCAGCGGTCCCACTGCCATGGATTACCGTCTGGTCGCTTGATTAAGTAGCCTTTATTCCGGGCCTCCATAAAGAGGCGGGATTTCTGGCCGATGTAGGGGTTGAGCCAGACACAAACCTTGACGCCACGGTCATGAATCTTCTTTATCAGGCCAGCAGGATCTGGGAACATATCCTTATCCCATTCAAAACTGGTCCATTCAAAGCCCTTCATCCAGAAGCAGTCGAAGTGGAAGACATCTAATGGGATGTTATTTTCTTTCATCTTATCAATGATGTTGAGAACCGTCTTTTCACTGTAATCAGTCGTAAAGGAGGTTGTTAACCAGAGGCCAAATGACCAGGCCGGTGGTAGGGCCGGCTTGCCAGTCAGACTGGTGTAGTTGACAAGGACATCCTTCGGGGTTGGTCCATAGATAATATAGTACTGGATACTTTCGCCTTCGACGCTAAATTGAACCTTGTCGTTATATTCAGAGGCCACTTCGAATGATACTGTTTCGGGTTCATCAACAAAAACACCATAGCCATGGTTGGTGATGTAGAAGGGGATGTTTTTGTAAGTCTGTTGGCTTCCAGTACCTCCATCCTTGTTAACGATTTCCACGCTTTGTCCATTCTTAACAAAGTGGGAGAACCGCTCACCGAGCCCGTAGACATTTTCACCAACATCGAGGTCCAAGGCCTCACGCATGTAGTGTTTACCGGTGTCACGATCGGTGATTTCAGCCTGCATCCCTGGTTCAGAAGTGGTGAGGAGCTTGCCTGCCCCCTTGAACTGCATCTTAAATGGCTGCTTGCCTAAGGGAATCGTTACAGAAAGATCACCAGTTTTGAGGGTGAAATGATCATCTTTAACTATATCAGCGTCCATCGTAACTTGTTGGTCATTGATGTGGAAACTTGGTTTAAGTGGAAATTGAGCAAAGTGAGTTAACTTTACCCCTAATACATTCTTCAACGGGGAAGTAAAGTTAATGGTGGTTGCCCCAATGTCAGTCGTCTGGTCACGACGGTCGGCGGGATGATAGGGAACAAATACTTCGGCCTTCTTGTGGTCCGCGCTGATACTGTAGTCATATACTTGTGCGGGTGAATTAATATCAAAATTTTCTTTGGTCAGCCATAAACCGTTAGTAAATTTCATATTGTACCTCCTGTAAGTTTGTCTATTACATAAACAATCCTAAATATGACCTGATTGTATATCGCAAAGTAAGCGCTGTCAATAGTGTAAAAAAGGTGAAATTTACCTTTATTTTGACATTATATGTAGACAAAAACGCTAAATCTGAATTATAAAACTAATTACTGGAAACGCTTGCAAAATATTTTTAATGGGTCTACACTGTGTTTGCTTGGAAAGACAACAAACCCGGGATTGTCCAAATTGTTATTGATTTTGGAATTATTTATCGAGGTGCTATTTATGGATAAGGCTTCAGAAAAGCAAACAAAGATGCCTAACCTGGTTCATTGGCCAGAACGAATCAGTTACGCAGCAACTGACTTTGCCTGCAATTTGTCATTTGGTTTAATTTCTAACTTCCTGATGTTCTTCTACACTGATGCGTTTGGAATCTCAGCTGCGGCCGTCGGAACTCTGTTCCTGGTCGCACGGCTGGTTGATGCGGTCGATGGCCCCTTCTGGGGGATTATGATTGATCACACCCACACTCGGTGGGGTAAGTCACGGCCATACTGGTTATGGTTCGCCATCCCGTATTCCATCTTCTGTGTCCTGGTATTTTCTACGCCGCATATGAGTTTGGAAGGTAAGATTATTTGGGCCTACGTCACCTATATTGGCGTCGATGTTCTGTACTCATCAGTCAACATTCCAATTACGTCGATTCTGCCTAACCTGACCAACAACCCGAACGAGCGGGTAACATTAAGCACGATTCGGCAGTTCTTCGGTACTGCTGGTGGAACCCTGGTTTCCGTCTTGGCACTGCCAATGGTAAATGCCTTTGGTCATGGTAACGAGCAAAATGGGTTCTTCATTACTAGTATTATCCTAGCCATCATCGGCTGTGTTCTATTGCTTAATGCCTTTGCCAACACCCGTGAACGGATTCAGACGAAGGAATCTAAGCAGGCACTGCCAATCAAGACTTCCTTAAAGGCCTTGAAGCACAACTGGCCATGGGCGGTCATCATCTTTATCAACTTTATCTACTGGATGGGGATGCAAACCCGGAATCAAGTTACTGTCTATTTCTTCAAGTACAATATGAATGCTGCTTGGCTGACCTCAATCATGCTGGGGTTGCAACTGTTCGCGCTGATTACAGTTGCCATCACTCCATGGTGCTCAAAGAAGTTTGGCAAGCGTAACACGATGCTTTCCGGGATGCTAATTGCTATCATCGGCCAATTCGTTATGTGGCTTGGTGCAAAGACTGCTAGCGTACCCGTCATCATTGCCGCTAACATTATTGTTAACCTAGGGACCGGTTTGGTATCTGGTTTGATTGCCGTTATGCTGGCCGATGCCGTTGACTATGGTGAGTGGAAAAATGGTGTCCGGGCCGAAGGAATTGTTACCTCGTTCTCATCCTTCTCTGCTAAGTTTGGAATGGGAATCGGTGGTGCGGTCACCGGTTGGATCCTTAGCATGGGTGGCTACGTTGCCAACCACGCTCAGACCGCTTCCTCACTAAACGCCATTACAATTAACTATGTATGGGTACCAATGGTTGGCTTTGCCCTTTCTGCTATCGCTTTGATCTTCTACAAGGTTGACTCCTTCGAAGGTAAGATGCAGGCCGACTTACGGGCAAAGCACGCACGTGAAAATGCAGAAAACAAGTAATACTTAAGCTTGAACGGGGCTGGGAAAAATGAGAGTTCTTCCCGGCCCCTTTCCAGTCTGACAAGAATCGTGATATAGAATGGAGAAAAATATGCGAAAAAATTATTTAAGTATCGATGTTGGCGGGACCGACATCAAATACGGAATACTTGACCGGGCCGGAAACCTGATAACCCATGATAAACTCGGAACCCCTCAAGATGGGGTAGGGCCTTTCCTGGAAACCATTGATCAGATTATTAGAAGATACGTTGATCAAATCCGCGGTGTTGCATTTAGCATCCCCGGAACGGTTATTCCTGCTACTGGTGAAGTCAAAGTCGGGGGTGCATTACCCTACCTTGATGGCCTCAACTTGGTTGAACATGTTCATCAAGAGATAGATGACCAGCTCATTGTTGCTGTGGAAAATGATGGGAAGGCTGCAGCTTTGGCCGAACTATGGCTAGGTAACCTTCATAATATTAAGAATGGTGCAGCAATTGTTCTCGGTACTGGTGTTGGGGGGGTATCATCATCGGCGGTCACTTATACCGGGGGATGCACTACCAGGCGGGTGAGCTGAGTTTTATTCCCTTTAAAAATGGTAAGGATAAGTACGGGGTTGAAGGCTCAGCTGTCCGAATGATCAATAAAATTGCTAAGCATTACAATATCAGTAACATTAATGATGGGCCCGCTGTTTTTGGACAGATTAACCGCCGTGACCACTATGCCTACAAGGTATTTAAAAAGTATTGCTGGCGGATTGCCAACATGATTTTAAGCATTCAAGCCGTCGTTGACCTTGATCGTTACGTGATTGGTGGGGGGATCAGCGCCCAGCCGATTGTCGGTGATACGATTCGCACGGAATACGAAAAGCTAGTTGAGCAGGTGGACCTGGCAGGCATCCGGCGTCCCACAATCATGAAGGCCTATTTTGAAAATGATGCGAACCTGTACGGTGGAGTATATAACCTCTTGCTAGAGGTTAATAATGAGATATAAAGGAGGAAATTAAATGTATGCAACGGACTACCCGCACGGCTTCCCTGCAGGATTTATGTGGGGTGGTGCCAGTGCAGCAACCCAAATTGAAGGTGCCTGGAACATTGATGGTAAGGGACTGTCAGGCGCTGAATGCATTGTTGGTGGGGGGTCAACACAATTCTACCCAAGATAATGTAACGAAAGCGGCACTAGAGAAGGCAATTACCGACCAGTCAACTCAACGCTATCCTAAACGTCATGGAAATGACTTTTATCACCACTATAAGGAAGATATCAAGTTGATGGCGGAGATGGGCTTTAAAGCTTATCGTTTTTCCATTTCCTGGTCGCGGATTTTCCCCCATGGGGATGATCCAGCCCCTAACGAGCAGGGCCTTAAATTCTACGACCGCGTTTTGGCTGAGCTCCACCATTATGAAATCGAACCGGTAGTAACATTATTTCACTATGATACTCCTGCTGCTCTAACCCTAAAATATAACGGTTGGGCGGACCGGCGGATTATTAGGGCTGCCAAACGCTATACTCAGACAGTCTTAAAACGCTATGCAAACCAGGTTAAGTACTGGATGACTTTTAATGAAATTAATACAGGAACGACAGGCTTTCACGCGACCGGTGCGATTGACAACGATTATTCACCTGCCGCTCGGCTCCAGTTACGCTATCAGGCCCTACACCACCAATTTGTAGCCGGGGCAATTGCTACCAAGCAGTTGCGGGAGATTAATCCCCAGTCCAAGATGGGCTGTATGATTGGTCGAGACCAAACCTACCCTGCGACATCCAATCCCACAGATGTTGTCCTGGCCCAGCGAGAGGACCAGTTGAACCTCTTTTACCCGGACGTCCAGATTCGGGGGGAGTACCCGGCTTATATGAATCGCTACTTCTCTGACCACCATATTCACATTCAAATGGCTGCGGGCGATCAGGAGTTGTTAAATGTGTATCATGCTGATTACCTGAGCTTTAGTTATTACACCTCCCGAGTTTCCAACAGTCGTCCGCTTGCCAGTGATAAGAAAATTACGGTAAATATGGCCCGTGGCTTCAATAACCCCTACTTGAAAGGAACACCGTGGGGCTGGCTAATTGACCCGCGTGGCTTGCGGGTCACACTAAATGAATTTTGGGACCGGTACCGAGTGCCCACTATTTATTGTAGAGAATGGTCTTGGAGCGGTTGATCAATTAACGTCAACAATGAAAGTTCATGATGACTACCGAATTGCCTATCTAAAGGAACATATTGAACAGATTAAGGAGGTTGTCAGTGATGGGGTTAAGCTAATCGGTTACCTGATGTGGTCACCAATCGACCTAGTTTCGTTTTCAACGTCCGAGATGAGCAAGCGTTATGGACTTGTGTATGTCGATCTTGATGACGATGGTCAAGGTACTTATAAGCGAATTCGTAAGGACTCGTTTTTCTGGTACCAACGCGTGATTGAAACAAATGGAGAAAAATTAGAGGAGGAAAACTAACATGTACGCAACTGATTACCCACGTGGATTTAAGAACGGCTTCCTATGGGGCGGGGCAACCGCTGCCAGCCAGATTGAGGGGGCCTGGAATATTGACGGGAAGAAGCTATCTGGAGCCGAGTGTATCCGGGGTGCAAAGGAGGGCGAGACCCACTCAACGCTTGATGAAGCAACCCGGCAAAGCATTGAAGAGGCTGTCAACAGTGACTCAATTCGTGACTATCCGAAGCGTCACGGGAATGACTTTTACCACCGCTACCCAGAAGATATCAAACTCCTTGCCGAGATGGGTTTCAAAGCCTTCCGGATTTCCATTGCCTGGTCACGAATTTTTCCGAATGGGGACGAGTTAACCCCAAACGAGAAGGGGCTCGCCTTTTACGACCGGGTCTTCGATGAAATGCACAAGTATGGCATTGAACCGGTCGTAACCCTATCCCACTACGAGATGCCGGTTGGTCTCACTCTGAAGTACAATGGTTGGGCCAGTCGGGAGGCAATTACCGACTTCACTCGTTATACGGCAACCGTCTTTAAACGCTACAAGGGTAAGGTTAAGTACTGGATGACCTTTAACGAGATCAATACCGGCACCACCGGCTTCCACGCCACCGGGGCCCTTGAGGACGGTTTGAAAACAACTGATGAAAAGCTCCAACTGCGTTATCAAGCCCTCCACCACCAATTTGTAGCGAGCGCACTGGCAACCAAGCAGCTCCACGAAATTATTCCGGGAGCCAAGATGGGCTGTATGCTGGCCCGGATGCAAACCTATCCGGCAACTTGCAACCCCGCTGACGTGGTCATGGCCCAGAAGGTAGACCAGCTCAACCTCTTCTTCACCGACGTTCAGGTGCGGGGAGAATATCCGGAATACATGAATCGCTACTTTGGTGAACACCACATCGTCATTAAGATGCTGGCTGGTGACCAGGAGTTGCTGAAGAAGTACCCGGTTGACTACCTCAGCCTAAGTTACTACATGTCGAGTGCAACGGCTGCCAAGGCAAATCATGACGCTACAGCAGAGGCTACTGGTAACCAGTACGCAGTGCGGAACAAGTACTTAAAACAGACACCGTAGGGGTGGCAAATTGATCCCCAGGGTCTGCGGGTGGCCCTAAATACCCTCTGGAATCGTTACCGGGTGCCATTGTTTGTCGTGGAAAACGGCATAGGCACCTATGACAAGTTTAGTGATGATGGTAGGATTCACGATTCGTACCGGGTCGACTACCTCCGGGCACACATTGAACAGATGAAGGAGGCCGTTAAGGATGGGGTTGACCTGATAGGCTACCTGACCTGGGCACCAATTGACCTGGTTTCATTCTCCACCTCCCAAATGAGCAAGCGATACGGTTTCGTTTATGTTGATTTGGATGACAATGGTCAGGGAACTCTGAAACGGACGCCGAAGGATTCCTTCTATTGGTATAAGAAGGTAATTGCGACTAATGGTGAAGATCTTAAATAATATGGAACGCAAATTGGCCTCCAGTGTTTGGCAATGCCGGGCACTGGAGGCCATTTGCGTACTATGCTGTTCTAAGTTGTATGATTTATGTTTCTTATACAAATTTCATTTAAGGTACAAAAAAGCACCGGCATTTAAGTACGCTGGTGCTCTTTACCTGTTTGGATTAAATTTAGTTGTTAGCCTTTTGTCGCTTAGCAGCTTGGTCACGAAGCCATTGTTCGATACTTTCAAGGGACTTACCTTGGGTTTCGAAGACCTTGGCGTGGACAAACCAGATGGCTAACAGACAGAAGATACCGTAACCGATGAACAGCGAACCCTTACCGAAGAAACTAAGTAGCGGTGGGAAGGTCAAAGAAACGATCATGTTAGCGGTCCAGTTAACACCGGCGGAGAAGGAGTTACCTAAACCACGGATGTTTAGTGGGAACATTTCACCAATCATTGTCCACATGATTGGGCCCCAAGTACCAGAGAATGATGCAATATAAACAACCATTGAGAGAACGGCAACGTCAGCAGCAAACTTGGACTCAGAGGAGTGCATTAGTCCCCAGCACATGATGAACAGGGTGATGGCCATTAACCAACCACCGACAATTAACATCTTACGACGGCTGACCCGGTTCATTAACCAGATACCAATGACCGTAACGATAACGTTGAAGATCCCAATCCAGATGTGCGAGAGGAGGGCAAAGTGAACACCGAAGCCAGCATCAGTAAAGATGGTTGGTGCGTAGTAAAGCACGGTATTGCATCCCATGACCTGTTGGAAAATTGCCAGACCAACGGCAGCGACAAGTGCGGGGTGAACGATTGGGCCGAATAATTCGTTCCAACCACCGGACTTAATAGCAGCCTGCTTTTTAATGTCCTCGATATCACCATTAACAACTTGTTCGTCGTTGCTGTTCATGGCCATCAGGACTTCACGGGCAACGCTTTCCTTGTCGTTCCGAACCAGGTAACGTGGTGATTCTGGCAAGATAATAGCACCGCAGAACAGGATGGCAGCTGGGATGGCAGCAAAACCGAGCATCCAACGCCAACCAGTGTAGAGTCCTTGTAGCCAGAAGTTAAGCAGGTAAGCAAGTAGCAAACCGGTCATAACCATTAACTGGAAGAGCCCGGACATCATTCCCCGCTTAGCAACCGGCGCCAATTCAGCAAGGTAAGTCGGAATCAAAGCAGAGGCCGCACCAACGGCTAACCCTAAGATGATCCGCGTGATGATCAGTGTCCAGAATTCCGGAGCTAACCCAGAACCGAGAGCCCCGATGAAGAACAGAATGGAAGTGAACATTAATAGTTTCCGCCGGCCAAAGCGGTCAGAGAAAGGCCCAATCGTGATGGCACCGAGGATGGCACCAAGCAAAACAGCAGAAACGACACAACCCTGTTGCCACGAATTCAATGATAATTGCTTTTCAATAAAGAGAATGGCACCAGAAATTGAACCAGTATCGTAACCGAATAAGAGACCACCAAGGGCGGCAAAAAAGTATATCCACCCGGCGGATAATTTGTGTTTCATAATTTTGAGCTCCTTATCCATCAAAACCAAATAATAGACAGAAATGAGTTAGTTGTTTATAGATTGAGTTGGTTTTAATAACCAACCAACATCCTAAATATAGCATAAAGGACTTAAAAAGAAAACCCTTTCATGATATATTAATAAACAAATCACAATCATAAAAAGGTAAATATAGAATTGTATTTTAGTCATAAAATAACAAATTAAGGTTACAAATAGAACTAACGAATGGATGGTTTAAATTGGATAATAGAAATGTAAGAGCTTTCAATAAAATGGAGGTGATAACGATGCAGAAATTTGTTTCGATTCCCACTATTGAGTCCGGCTTGTACATGTTTGGCGGTCATATGCATACTGTCAACGGTTCCTGGTCGTTTTTTGAGCAGCGCCACCAGGTCTTTGAGCTGATGGTTGTGACTGAAGGACACCAAATTACCGACTTCCGTGACCAAGCCGCTGTTAATATGGGACCGGGGGACGCCCTGATTATTTCCCCGGGGACTTACCATACCAACCGTAACGCTAGTGCCGCGGCCAAGATGACGTACATGTGCCTGCACTTTGACTTTGAAGATACCCAGATTCGTTCCCGGATGATTGGCTTAATTGCTAATAAGCTCTTTAAGGCGGAAACCCCGTTTGCCCAGTTGTCTAATACCACCCTTAGCAAGATTGTCGACCTCAGTCGGGATCGTGAGCACCGGAATGAGTTTGATACCCAGGTTAACATTGAAATTGTCCTTCTTAAGTACCTCCGTGATTTGAATCAGCTGATGGGGGATGTCGATTACCGCCATGACATGCCGTACAGTAACAAGGAAGCCAAGATTGGTCGTGATATCGTGATGGCAATTGAGAACCGGGTCAACAATGATGACCACAGCCCATCTTTCAATTTCGGTGATATTTGTAAGGAACTCGCCATTAGTAGTGGTTATGGCCACCGGGTATTTAAGAAGGCATACGGAATTACCCCGCTGCACTTCATTGACCGGGAAAAATATAAAAAGGCCCAGCGATTTTTAGAATATTCGGGAAATTCGATTGAGGAGATTGCTTACATGGTGGGGGCTGCCAACATCTCCATCTTCAGTAAGCAATTCAAGAAGTGGTCAGGCTATTCACCAAGCGAGTACCGAAAGCAGGTTATTCATAAGCGCTCGGTTCGTTCAAAGAACAATGTTGGCTACTTCGAATAGAATTTAACAAGGATCACCCTACATAATAGGTCATAATTTGACAAATTTCTGTCAGGTTATGGTCTATTTTTATATTGTGAAACCGCATACAATAAAAGACGTTGATGAAGTAGTTACTTCGTTTACACAACTAACTTACTTTTCTACTCTGTATTTATTATTTTTTAAGGGATGATTTAAATGGAAAAGACACCTGCTGGAAAAGTAGATGAGTTTGCGAAGTTATCATGGCGCGAACGAATTGCTTATGGTGCCGGAGACTTAGCGCAAAACCTAATCTTCGGAACAATCGGTTCAATGTTACTATTTTACTTAACAACGGTTTTCGGTATTTCTGCCGCTGCCGGGGCAACCATCTTCTTGATTGTCCGTTGGGTCAACGTTTTCTGGGACCCATGGGTTGGGACCGTTGTTGATAAGAGCCACTTCAAGCACGGTGGAAAGTACCGGCCATTTTTGATTTACTTTGGGATTCCACTGACAATCTGCTGTGCCTTAGTGTTCTTGCCAATTCAAGCTGTCCGGGGCAACGTTATTTACGCTTTCGTATCGTACCTGGCAACAGCCTTGATCTACTCATTCGTTAACATTCCATACGGTTCCTTGAATGCATCATTGACCCGTGATAACGATGAGGTTTCCACTTTAACAACTGTCCGGATGACTGAGGCCAACATTGGTAACCTGCTGGTTTACACATTCTTACCATTATTTGTTCAACTGGCTTCCCCAGAAAAGCAGCTGAAGGGTATCGGGATGTTCGGTATCAAGCTGAACTTAGGTAACTACGCTTCTCCACATGCTGCTGGTGCTTACTTTAAGGTTATGGCTATCTACATGATCATTGGTTTCATCATGTTATTATGTACTTACTTTGGTGTTAAGGAACGGGTTTTGCCAACCGCTGAAGAAACCGCTTCTGTTAAGTTTTCTGACTTGTGGAACGAATTGATTGATAACAAGCCATTGCAAATCTTGGGCTGGTTCTTCCTGATTGGCTTTACCTTCATGTTCTTTGGGAACACCGTATGGCCATTCTTCGTTCAATATAACATTGGTCACTCCGAATGGATGGCTTCAATCAACTTGATTGGGTCGATTCCAGGAATCTTCTTGGTATTCTTATGGCCAATCATCCGGAAGAAGATTGGTAAGAAGGGCTTCTTCTACCTCTTCTTAATCCTCTTTATTATCGGTCAATTGATACTGTGGGTATGGTCATTCCCTGCTTTCAAGAACAACATTGCCCTTGGTTACATCGGTCGTTTCATTATGCAATGGGGGATTACCGCTGCAACTGGTTACATGTGGTCACTGGTTCCAGAAGTTATTTCTTACGGAGAGTGGCATTCTAAGAAACGGGTTGCCGGAATCATTAACTCTATCATGGGTCTGTTCTTCAAGATTGGACTGGCCCTTGGGGGGATCATCCCAGGTTACATCAACGCCTTCTGTCACTTTAACGGTAATAACGCTACTCAACCAAAGTCAGCTTTGACTGGTATTTCAATCTCAATGATTTGGATTCCAATCGTTCTTGCCCTTGTTGCAATGTGGATTATGAGTAAGTACCCATTGAGTGACCCTGAAGTTGACAAGATTAACCACGAAATTGAAAATAAGCGGAAACAACAAGCAAACAACTAGTTATTTTGGATAATTAGGAAGGAAGATTTCTATGAATATTTACGTTGACATCAACGCGCCGTTTTCTGGGGAAGGTTCAAAAGACTATCCTTTCCGTTCAATTCAAGCCGCTGCCGACATTGCTCAACCGGGGGATACAGTCTTAGTCGCTCCTGGGACTTACCGGGAAAACGTTGATCCTAAGCATGCCGGAACTAAGGATGCTCGGATTACTTACAAATCTACTGTTCCATTGGGTGCCGTTATTTCTGGTGCTGAAAAGGTAGATAACTGGGAAAACGTTGCCGGTGACGTTTGGAAGGTTGCAGTTCCTAACAGCATCTTTGGGGACTATAATCCATACACTACCCGGGTTGCTGGGGACTGGTTCGACGCGCGGATCGTTGCTCACACCGGTGAAGTATACCTGAACGACGTTGCTTTGTACGAAGTCAACAGCTTGGATGAGGTCAAGCAACCGGTCAAGAACGAAAAGTCATGGTATCCAGAACGGACCCTGTATACCTGGTACGCTGAACAGGATGAAGAGGCCGATACGACCATCATCTACGCCAACTTCCAAGGCAAGGATCCTAATAAGGAGAACGTTGAAATCAACGTCCGGGAAAACTGCTTCTATCCTCAACAAGAGGGAATTGGCTACATTACCTTAGCTGGTTTTGGGGTAACGAAAGCAGCTACCCAGTGGGCACCGCCGACAGCCTACCAAGAAGGAATGATTGGGCCCCACTGGTCTAAGGGTTGGATCATTGAAGACTGTGATGTTTCCCACTCCAAGTGTTCAGGGATTTCTTTAGGGAAGTACTTGCAACCAAATAACAATAACAAGTGGTCTAAGTGGAAGTACAAGGATGGTACCCAAACCGAACGGGACGCCATTTGCCAAGCTTCCTACGAAGGTTGGGATAAAGAGCACGTGGGCTCCCACATCATTCGCCGTAACCACATTCATGACTGCGGTCAAACGGGGATTGTTGGGCACCTGGGCGGTGTCTTCTCTACAATTGAAGATAACGATATTCACGACATTAACGTCCGTCAAAACCTAGCGGGGGCCGAAATCGGTGGAATCAAGATGCACGCCGCAATTGACGTTACCTACCGGCACAACCACATCCACCACTGTACACGGGGATTATGGCTAGACTGGCAGGCCCAAGGGACCAGGGTTACCCAGAACATCTTTGACCATAACAGTCTGCCAAACGACTTCAAGACCACTAAGGACAACCTTGGCGACTTGCTGAGCGGACTGGGTGAAGATATCTGGATTGAAGTTTCCTTTGGTCCAACGCTGATTGATAACAACCTCTTCTTATCTGACCGTTCGATTCGTTTTGCTGCCCAAGGGGTTGCCTTTGTCCACAACCTGATTGCTGGTAGTTTTACCGCTACTGGTCGGGGGACCGACAATAACTCAGTCAACCTGCCATCGAACCGGTTCACGCCATATCATGAAATTCACGGTACGAAGGTAATGGGCTTCATGACGATTCAGCACGGGGACAATAAGTTCTACAACAATATCTTCGTTCAACAACACCTGCGTCCTGAAATGCAAAAGATTGCTGATGCAATGAAGGACAAGCCAGATGACTGGGACGACTACAACTTTGAAGTTGGAACGAAGCCATTTACTGATTACCCGACTTTCGAGGAATGGGACAAGCAGTTTGACGGTTACTGTGGTATTTACGCACCAAACAGTGACCACTACTACAACCACTTGCCAGTTTGGGCTGTCGGGAATGTTTACCTGAATGGCGCCCAAGCAACGGCGAAGGAAAAGAACCCTTACGTAGACAGCAAGGATCAGGTTGAATTAGCCCTTGAAGAACGGGAAGATGGCCTTTATTTGAAGACCAACCTTTACGACTTTGTTCCTGAAAAGACCGATAGCGTAATCTCCACCAAGAAGATTGCGATGGCCTTCGAACCGGAAGAAAAGTACGAAAACCCAGATGGCACGCCAATTACCTTTAACCACGACTTCTTCGGTAATCACCGCGACGGTGTTAAGGTAACTGCTGGACCATTTGCAAGTGAAAAGGGAGTTAACAATAAGCTCTTCTAAATTTAAGGACTGAAAAAGCCGCTGAGCGTGAAAATGCGCTCAGCGGCTTTTTCGCCCTTATGTGTTTAGCCAACTCCTCGTGACCACTGGAACTGGAGGTTGACCTCTGCTAGGTTAATTACTTTTCTGATCATAAGGGCACCGGCACCAAGGAGGGAGACGTACTTGGAACCACTGATTGGGGTGATTGGTATTTGAACCTTCCGCTTTTTCGCGGCGGCTTTAATTTGCTTTGTCAGGCCGGGGATATTTTCGGTCAATGGGGAGTTAATAAAGAGCCTTTCGGGACCGTAAAGCATTTGGAGGTTGAAAAGAGTTTGGGCAACAGTGTCAGCGAAAACGTCGAGTACCTGTTGAACCATCGCCGTTGGTTCGGTACATACTTGGTAAAACTCTTTTAATGAAGAAAAGTGGTGCCCAATCGTCTGACTGACCCGTTTGACCAGGTCATCGACGGAGATGTAGTCACCAACCTCCTGGAGTTCCCCACGGGTATTGGGGATAATGACACTACCGAGTTCACCGACCATCCCGTGAAAGCCACTGAATAACTTATGGTTAGCAATGACCCCAATCCCGGGCCCCCGGTGGATACTTAAAACAACCAAGTTGGCGAGACTGTCCTGGTTGGCGTAGTCCCGCTCATAAATAGCCGCCAGGTTGGCTTCGTTTCCAATCATCACGGGAACCTGGTAGCGGTCGGCAAAGTATTGTTGGAGGTCGATCCCCTTAGTGGCGTAGTAGGGAGAATGTATGATCTTGTTCTGGTCGACAACGGCGTGAATTGAAAAGCTGATTCCTAGCAGGCCGTGCTCGGTATCATTATTCTTGGCCACCGTAGCGAGTTCACGGTTGATCAGGTCCATTATTTGAAGGATATCGTGATTATGCGAAGGGAAACGTTGGAAGGAGATTTCCTGACCATCGGCGTAGAGAAACATCACAAATAACGAATCATAAGTTATGTTGAAGCAGGCGACATAACCAAAATGACTATTAATGGTAAAGAGCTCTGGCTTCCGCCCACCACCTTCAGTCGAATTTCCCCGGCCGAGGTGGGCGATGTAACCTTGCTGGTCTAGTTCCGCAAAGATTGATGAGATTGTGGACTTATGCAGTCCCGTATTACGGGCGATGTCCGCTCGTGAAATGGCAGCATTGTTAAAGAGCTGCTGTTTAACGCGTTTGATGTTATTTAGTCGGGTAAGGTCCCGCTCCATAGAAAAAACTCCCCATAATTTAATTGATAAAGCTAATGTTTATTTTATATCTGTTCAGGCCCACGAGACAAGGGATTCCTCCTGCGGGGCGGCTTCAAATTTGGTCCAAAGTAAAATTTCTTTTGAGAAAGGGTTTACAAAGTCGGGCGCGGAGTGTATATTAAGAATTGTAAGTTAGTTGTTTATACAAACTAAATATTTCAGGAGGCTATCGATATGGCTGATTTATGGAAAAACATTGGCGACATTAAGTACGAAGGACCACACAAGAGTGTTAAGTCCGGTTTGTTCTATCAATACTACAACCCAGATGAAGTAATCCTGGGCAAGAAGATGAAGGATTGGCTGCGGTTTGCCGTTGCCTACTGGCACACATTTGACCAACGCCTGGTCGACCCATTTGGTGATGGTACTGCAATGCGTCCTTACGACAAGTACACTGACCCAATGGACCAAGCCTTAGCTAAGGTTGACTACGCATTTGAATTTTACAAGAAGTTAGGCGTTAACTTCCTTTGCTTCCACGACCGTGACCTTGCTCCAGAAGGTGATACCCTTCGTGAAACCAACAAGAACTTGGATAAGATCGTTGACAAGATTGTTGAATATCAAAAGTCCACTGGCATGAAGGTCCTTTGGAATACTTCTAACCTCTTCACTAACCCACGGTTCCTTGAAGGTGCTGGTACTGCTCCATCCGCTAAGATTTACGCTTACGCTTGTGCCCAATTGAAGCACAGCCTGGAAATCGGTAAGCGGGTTGGCTCCGAAAACTATGTCTTCTGGGGTGGCCGTGAAGGTTACGAATCACTTTGGAACACTGAAATGAAGCGTGAACAATCACACATCGCTAAGTTCTTCCACATGGCTAAGGACTACGCTAACGAAATCGGCTTCGATGCCCAAATGCTTCTTGAACCAAAGCCAAAGGAACCAACTACTCACCAATACGACTTTGATGCCGCTACAACCATCAACTTCATGCGTGAATACGGCCTGGACAAGGACTTCAAGCTTAACCTTGAAGGTAACCACGCTAACTTGGCTGGTCACACTTACCAACACGAAATTCGGGTTGCTCGTGAAGCTGGTCTGCTTGGTTCTCTTGATGCCAACCAAGGTGACAAGCTGATTGGTTGGGATATTGATGAATACCCATCCAACCTGTACGAAACCACTGCTGCTATGTGGGAAGTTATCGAAAACGGTAGCATTGGACCTCGCGGTGGTCTGAACTTTGATGCCAAGCCACGGCGGACTTCATTCAAGCCAGAAGACCTGTTCTACGGTCACATTGTCGGCATGGATAGCTTTGCCGCTGGTCTGCGGGTTGCCGCTGCCATGAAGGAAGACGGCTTCTTAGACGACATCCTGAAGAAGCGTTACGCTAGCTGGGACGAAGGTCTTGGTAAGCGGATCGAAGAAGGCAAGGAAGACTTCAAGAGCATCGAAAAGACTGTTATCGATACTCCACAATCCGAACTCCGTGCTGCAACTCAATCTGACCACCTTGAAGAAATCAAGGATACTATCAACCACTACATGATTGAAACACTTGCTAAATAATGACCCCTCTTTTGAACTTAAGTAATTGAGGCTCGAATACTAATAACAGCAGCTACCTATCAATTAATCTATGTAAAATTTCCGTGAAGATCATTATTTATATGTAGTGTCTTATAATAAAAGGGCCGAGGCAATCAACTTTGCCCCGACCCTTTTATCATTGAAAGGACTGAAATGAAATGAAAGAATACGTAATCGGTGTTGACCTCGGCACTAGTGCGGTTAAGGTTTCCGCAATGGACCCGGAAGGTCAAATTGCCGCTCAGGAAAGCTATGGCTATGAACTCCACCAACCGCACCCGGGTTACAGTGAACAGGATCCCCGTGACTGGCTGTATGGGACGACCATTGCCATTGACCGTCTGATTCTCCGTGATGGTTTAAAGGCGGAAGAAATCAAGGGGATTTCCTTCTCCGGACAAATGCACGGCCTGGTACTACTGGACGAGAATGGCCAGGTCCTTCGTCCGGCAATGCTGTGGAACGACACCCGGACCACCAAGCAGTGTGAAGAAATAAAGGAGAAGCTCGGTGATAAGTTTATCGACATCACCGGTAACCGGGCCCTGGAAGGATTTACCTTGCCGAAGCTATTGTGGGTCAAGGAGAACCAGCCGGAGATTTGGGCCAAGGCTAAGAGCTTCCTTTTACCCAAGGACTACGTGCGCTTCATTATGACCGGCAAACAAGCGATTGATTATTCTGATGCAACTGGGACCGTCCTCTACGACATTAAGAAGGGGACTTGGAGCAAGGAAATCTGTGATGCCTTTGATATTCCGATGTCAATGTGCCCACCATTGATGCGATCAATCGACGAGGCCGGGACGGTAACGGACTACTATTCGATGTTTTCCGGCCTGAAGAAGTACACCCGCGTCTTCGGTGGCGGTGGTGACAACGCCTGTGGGGCCGTTGGTGCCGGTATTCTCCAACCAAATATGGTGATGTCCAGTATCGGGACCTCAGGGGTCGTCTTGAAATACGAACCAGATGCTAACGTCAACTACCATGGAGCCCTCCAGTACGAATGTCACGCCATTCCTGATACTTACTACTCGATGGGGGTTACTTTAGCGGCCGGACACTCACTGAACTGGTTCAAACACACATTTGCTGCAGACGAGGACTTTACGGCAATGGTTAACAAGGCTGCCGAACGACCACTGGGCGCTAACGGTCTCCTTTTCACCCCATACGTCGTCGGTGAACGGACACCGTATGCTGACGCGGACATTCGGGGAAGCTTTATTGGCGTTGACAGCATGCAAAACAAGTATGACTTTGTCCGGGCGGTTATTGAAGGAATCACCTTCAGTTTCCGGGACATTCTGAACATCTATGACCAACACGGTCAGGACTTCGACACCGTGGTTGCCATCGGTGGGGGTGCCAAGAGTGATTTCTGGCTTCAGCTCCAGGCCAACGTCTTCAACAAGAAGGTTGTTTCCTTGACTAATGAGCAAGGACCAGGTCTCGGTGCCGCCATGCTGGCTGCCGTTGGCCTTGGCTGGTACGATTCACTGCAGGACTGCGCAAAGAAGTTTGTCCACTTTGGCAAGACTTACGAACCGCAAGCTGCTGCCGTTGCTAAGTACAATGATCTGTATAAGGTCTACCACCAAGTTTACGACCAGACTAAGGGCCTCAGTCACCAACTGATGGAGCTCCGGAATAATTGGGATTAATTTTAAAAGGCTCTAGCCAACTTTCGGCAGAGCCTTTTTTTGATTAGTCTGTTTTAAACTGACGCAATACTTCACTAGCAATTTCATGATTAGTCCACATCCAAATTGCGTGGCCTAGGCTTTCCGACAGGTGTTCTTCCCACGGCTGATCATGAACGCTCGGAACAGTCTTCATTGCCGGCATGATTACTAGGTGGAAGGCAACCCAGACCGCGATGCCAAACGGGACTCCTTTGCCTAAGGTTAGGACCTTAACCTTCTTGTCCAGGAGGGCGGCGTAGGCAGTTGCAAAACTAACCGAGAAACCGAAGTGGACCAGGTAACTAACCCATGGAAGGCTTTCCCCAGAGTAGTGATAGCTGGCCTGGGTTAACTTTGCGGGGACACCTAACTGTTGGAGCAGCTTTTGGGGCGGATTAACCTTGTTTCGGGCAGCGGTCCGTGGTGGTAAGACATTTTCCCAGCCCAATTTGACCAGGCCGGAGATCAATCCTGCCGCACCACCGGCAATTAAGACGTGTTTCAAATTTAGTTTTTGCATATTTGTCACTCCTCTGTGGTTTTCCACTAAATTATAGCAGGGAAGTATTTCCCAGGAAATAAATATACTCAGTAAAGCTAGCGAAACTGTTCCCCAGCATTCAATCATGATATGCTCTAAGTAAGCGCTTAACTCGCACGAAAGGAATGAAAATAATAATGGTAACAATTGATTTAGACTTTGTTGAAGGCTTGAGCCTTGAAGAGCGGGCAGACCTGGTTTCTGGAAAGGACTTTTGGTTCACCGCTAAGGTCCCAGGGGTTGACCGGATGATGATGTCCGACGGGCCCTCGGGACTACGGAAGCAAAACATCGATGCATCGCCAGCCGACATCAACGACTCCGTGGATGCGGTCTGCTTTCCATCGTCAGCTCTGACTGCCAGCTCCTTTGACGATGATATGCTCTATAAGCTTGGCACCCACCTGGGAATTGCCGCCAACGCTGAGCACCTCGGCATTTTACTGGGTCCCGGTGTTAACATTAAGCGGTCACCACTGGCCGGCCGGAATTTTGAATACTTTTCTGAAGACCCGTTACTTGCTGGCCGGATGGGGGTCGCATATGTTAAGGGGGTTCAGGACCAGGGCGTTGGCGTCAGTGTCAAGCACTTCGCGGCCAATAACCGGGAGAATCAGCGCTTTACCTCGTCTTCAAACATCGACGAGCGGGCTCTCCGAGAAATCTACCTGGCGCAGTTTGAACGGATCGTCAAGCAGGCCCACCCGGCAACCTTGATGTGCTCTTACAACCGCCTTAACGGGACCCTGAACTCTCAAAACCAGCGCCTGTTAACCGATATCTTACGGAACGAGTGGGGGTTTTCGGGATTAGTCATGTCTGATTGGGGAGCCGTGGCCGACCATGTCGCGGCGATTAAGGCCGGCCTGGACCTTGAAATGCCTGGTAAGGGTCAGGTATCGGTCGACGAAATTGTTGCCGCCGTCAAGGAGGGGCGTCTCCAGGAATCAACCCTGAACCGGTCTGCTCTCCGAGTCCTCAAGATGGTTGCCAAGTGGGGGAAGAAGGTTACTAAAGCCGCCGCATACGATAAAAAGGAGCAGCACGAATTTGCCCGGCGAATGGCTGACGATAGCATTGTCCTCTTAAAAAACGACCAAAATCAGTTGCCCCTCAATGCTACCGATTCGCTAGCAATTATCGGTGAGCTGGCAGCAAGGCCCCGGTTTGAAGGCGGCGGGAGTTCCCACGTTAACGCCCACCAATTGGTAACACCCCTGGATGCTGCGCCAGCAGGTGCACAGTACGCTCAAGGCTATTCCCTAAAGGAAACGGCACCAAATGAGCAGTTGGCAGCATCGGCAGTTGAACTGGCAAAGAAGAATGACCAGGTTGTCTTTTTCGCCGGCTTTCCGGAGGAGATGGAAACCGAGGGCTTCGACAAGGACACCATCTCACTCCCCGCTAACCAAAATGACCTGTTAACCAAGGTTGCTGCGGTCAATAGTCATGTTACCGTTGTCCTAGAAAACGGGTCTGTTCTTGAGATGCCGTGGGCTGACCAGGTGCCAGTAATTGTTGAAACCTACCTGGCGGGTGAAGCTGTTGGTGAAGCAACCTGGGATATTCTGATGGGGAAGGTTAACCCGTCTGGAAAATTATCCGAGAGTTTCCCACTACGTCTGCAGGATAACCCGACTTATGGGACATTTGGCAGGGGCCATGACGAGGAGGAATACCATGAGGGAATCTTTGTTGGTTACCGTTACTATGACCTGCACGAGATGCCCGTCCGTTTTCCATTTGGTCACGGACTCAGCTACACTAGCTTTGCCTACAGCAACCTAACCATTGAGGAAGGGGCTGACACGGTTAAGGTCGGTTTTGACCTCGCCAATACTGGCAAGGTTGCCGGAAAGGAAATTGCCCAGGTCTACGTTGCTAACCAGGTCAGCCGGGTTGAAATGCCGGTCAAGGAGCTGCGTGAATTCACGAAGGTTGCCCTTGAGCCAGGAGAAAGTAAACATGTGACCCTGATACTTCCACGGCGGGCATTTGCTTACTACAACGTTGCCAAGCAGCAGTGGGAAGCTGATAATGGTCAATATAAGATCATGGTTGGTTCTTCTTCACGCGATATTCGACTGTCAACGACCTTCACGTTGACGATTGGGACTAACCTGGCGAGTGAGGTAACTGTTAATACTTACGTCGTTGACCTCTGGGCTAACCAGGATCCACATGTTCAAAAAGCCCTCAAGGATTCGGGACTGTACGAAATCCTGGCCCCGATGATGAAGGACGAGAAGTGGGTTGCCATTTCGGCAAATATTCCTCTGCGGTCATTGTCCGCAATGGGCATTGACGAAAAGATCCGTAGGGCCTTCTTTAAGGCACTAAAGTAGTTCCTTAACTAAAGCAAAAAGGATGAAGCTGGGGGGATCCAACTTCATCATTTTTTGTACAATCAATTTTCATGCCTTTACGGCTACTCCTTCGTGATGTTTACTTATTGCCATGCCAGAGCGGAATACGGATATTAAGGGCAAGGACAGCAACGATAACGAGTACTGAGCCGATAATATCCGCACCAGTCATATGGAGGTTAAAAATCAAGACAGATCCAATCGTCGCGGAGAGCGGCTCGAAGGCGTCCATCAAGCTAAACGTTGTGGCGTCAATATACTTGAGGGCGTTGTTGGCAAGCTGGAAAGGGATTAGGGTCCCGATAATCAGAACTCCTAGCCAGCAGATCCAGATCACTGGCATGTCAGGAATATGTGGCTGGGCAGGGTGGATAGCCAGCAGGACAATACCGGCAAAAAGGAGCCCCCAACCGGTGATGACCAAGGAAGGTACCCGGTTAGTCCGTAACATGTTCTGCGGAATCAGGGTGTTAGTGGCAACTCCGACTGCGGACAGGAGCCCCCAGAAAAGGATCATTGGGGTAACCGCCAGTTGGTTGAAGTGTCCGTGGGTAGCGATGGTGAGGACCCCTAAAAAGGCAATCACCGCGCAGATGACTTCGATTCGCCGTGGTGGAATGTGTCTAAAAAGCGCCTGGTAGGCGATAATAAAGAAGGGCCCCACAAATTGCAGGATGGTGGCAATCGATGCGTTTCCGTACTGGACTACCATGAAGTAACAGAACTGGACCGGTAGGAGGCCAAAGATGCCGTATGAAAAGATGACCCAGGCGTCGTGGGGGTGTTTAAATATCTGGAAGGGATGATCGCCGTGAAGCTGGCTGAACAGGATAAGAATTATTCCTGCGGCGGTCATCCGACTTTGGGTTAGCCAAAGGGAGGTCACCGAACTGGAAGCGTTGAAGATTCCCTTGGCAAACAGACCGGAGATTCCCCAAAATGTACAGGCGGTGATCACCATTGCAATCCCCAAAACTTTTTTATTTCTCATTGCAAATCCACTTTCTACTAAAAATTTCACACATTGATTATTTTAACATACTAAAAAAGCAGCAGAGCCCTGAAAAAGGCTTGCTACGGTTAATTATTGAAAGTTTTTAGTAGTTTCGTTATTGTTTGGTGCTGAGTTTTGGGGCTGTGGACGGTCAGAATAGAGTTTTTTAACTGCCTGTACGTCGCGGGGCTGAATTGAGTAGAAGGAGCCCGCTGGCTGCATGACCGAAGCGGCGTCCGAGTGTTGGAGCCCGATAGCATGGCCCAGTTCGTGTTCAGCGGTATTAATAATTCGTTGCTGAGAGTAGCCGTAGGTCGGGTTCAAGAGGTAACCGGCGTTGAGGTTAACGTCCGCATGGAGGATATAACCGGTCGTAGCGTCCATCTTGGTGTCGGTTAGTCCAGCGGCACCGTCGCTTTGCTCACTGATCGCGGTGACGACGATGTCCGCTTCATTCTTGTTATTTGTTTGGTGGAAGGTAAAGGCGCCGGTCTGATTCCACTGGCTAATTGCGCTTTCGGTGGCACTGCGGAGGACCGGATTTGATAAGTCAACATAGACGGTGGCGCTTGGTTGGGTCCACCGGGCACCGTTTACCAGGGTATCGCTTTCCTTCTCCTGGTCAATCGGTTTAGTGACGGCGATTGGCTTTTTACCCATGAGGCGGTTAATACCATTTTGAATAAAGACCTCAGTCTGCTGGGTACCAATGTTCAACGCTGTTTGAAATGCGGGACTGCTCTGGTAAACGCTAATCATCCAGGTGAAGAGGATTAAGTAGAGCAGGACAAGCAAAAAGTGTGGCCTCTTGATTGTGTTCATCTCCTTAACGCTGACATTTTATGAAAGAACTGACAATTAGTCTATCGGTTTGCATAGCTTTTTACAAATTATTAAAAAAGTACGGCATGAAGGGACAAGCTGCGGTATAATATCACTGAAATTTTAAGGGAGGGTTTGTAATGGCGACCGTGTTTGAAGTCCATGTTAAGTTGAGTTGGGGACCAGAAAAAGATTACTTAGTAGCAAATGATGTTGAGCCGGGGCTGGCACACCGCCTGGCGACAAGAGAAAACTGGCAAGAAGTGATGGTTGACGCCTTGATCAATGTCCCCGTAGCCCCGTACCTACCAGATAACACGGTTCTACCACCGATGGCAACAGCCAAGGTAATTAGTGTACGGGCCGTTGACGACACCGATCCGGCTGTTGTAGACCTGCAGCGGACACGGAGCCAGTTTATCATGGCAGCGGTATGGCAAAAGCAGGATGAGAACGCGGACTATAACTACTTACGTCACGACTATGTTCCAGAGACCCAGGAACAGATTAAGGCGGACGTTGCTTACTGGAAGAACGGTACGCAGACGCCAGCTGTTGTAGCAAAGACGAAGGCCCGGATTGCCAAGCAGGAGCAGGAATACGCCGCGGCTAAAAAATAAATTAAAAAAACTATTGACTAGTTCGGTATTTCTTAGTATAGTAATTACTGTTGTTAAGCAACGTAATTGGGCATTCGCCAAACTGGTAAGGCAGTGGACTCTGAATCCATAATTTACTGGTTCGAGACCAGTATGCCCAATCTTTTTATTTATGAAGCCTTGTAAGGATAATGTTTGTCCTCACAAGGCTTTTTTATTTCCCGGGACATTTCGATATGGTGTATGATAGGAAATAATTAGAAGCAGGAAGGGCTGAGGAAAATGAAAATTGGCTTTATCGGTACTGGTGTGATGGGGACTGGAATCATCAACAACCTCTTAAAACATGGTAATGACGTAACGGTTTATAACCGGACCAAGGCACACGCCCAGGCTGTCCTTGACCAGGGAGCAAAGTGGGCTACCACGCCGGCGGCAGCAACCACCGGGAACCAGGTTGTCTTTACGATGGTGGGTTTCCCTCAGGACGTTGAAGAAGTCTACTATGGCAAAGATGGGGTCCTGGCGGTGGCCCAGTCCGGTCAGTACCTGGTTGACATGACCACCAGCCGACCGTCACTTGCCCAGCGGATTGCGAACGATGGTGGAAAGAAGGGGGCCCGCGTTATTGATGCACCGGTTTCCGGTGGCGATGTTGGCGCTAAAAACGGGACCCTGACGGTAATGCTGGGTGGTCAACGTACGGACGTTGATGCGATTGCGCCCGTTCTCGACCAGTTCAGTGCGTCGCGGCACTACTTTGGCCCGGCAGGGAGTGGACAGCACGCCAAGGCCGCTAACCAGATCATGATTGCCGGGACGATGACGGGGATGACCGAGATGCTGGTATACGCAAAGCAGGCTGGTCTGGACTCAAATGAAGTTATTAAGACTGTTGGCGGCGGGGCCGCAGCAAACTGGAGCTTGAGCAACTATGGACCCCGGGTTTTGGAGGGTGATTACACCCCGGGATTCTTTGCTAAACACTTCCTTAAGGACCTGCGGATTGCGCTGGAAGAGGCCGATAAAATGAACCTGGAGCTGCCGGCAACCAAAGAGGCCAAGCGCCTGTATGAAAAATTAGTAGATAAGGATAGATTGGGTAGTGATGGCACCCAGGCGTTAATTAAGCTGTGGTGGAAATAATACCGTTTTACGGGCCTATCGTTTCCTGATACAATAGGTCGAGTAAGGAGAAAGAAAATGGCTAGTAATTCTGATTCTATCTATTATGTGTTGACAAAACTGAAACACCATCCAGAGCTGATCAAGCTTTGTGAACCACGGTATACTAACACGGTCTTTATCCTCTTTTCGGATAAACTCAAGATTGCGGACAGCGGCTTTTACTTCCCCAATATGCGCTTGATGGTTAACCGTCTGGCTAACGAGTTCGTGGCCAAGAACGGTGACCTATTAGATTATTACTTCCAAAAAATTGGCGGGAATGCGAAGTCTTACCATGACGCCTGGATTACAACGTCACACCTGCCGAAAAAGCATGTCTATTTGCTGGAACTCTCGTTTGAGTAACATCGGTTAGTTCTTTTTAGAAAAATGTTGACAAGATCGTATTGGATAACGTATAATTCCATTTGTACGTTATTGCCCGCTGGTCAAATTGGTTAAGACGTCGCCCTCTCAAGGCGGAGTTACGGGTTCGATCCCCGTGCGGGTGATTTTCAATAGTTTCATTTAATCGTAAACAGTGCTAAATAGTTGATATAAAGGCATTTCAAAACTTAGTTGAAACTGCTTATAATATATTTTTATAGGAAATTGAGCTAAAATTGAGCTAAAATTTCTCGTCGACGCGTTGGCCACCACAACAAAATGTGATGGTTTTTTTATTTTAAATTTTGCTATAATAAAAAAGTGCACTGGCTACCACCAATGCACAAGTTCAATATGAAAGGACTGACCCTTTTGGGCGACGTTCTTTGTCGCGCTTGGCTGGTGGTGTATTGCAGTACACCAGAACAAGAGCGCTACCGTTAAGCTATCAGCCTAATTGTTGAATATAATATATTTTACGATTGACTATATTATAGCATGGTTTAGCGACTTGGACGACCGTCTAGCTTCGGCTGGGCGGTTTTTCTGTATCGTCAATATATACATGCAAGTTAGGAATAATATCTTCGGGGACCTTGAAGCGGTCACACGAAGGTTCAATGCAATCAGTAAATCCATAGGCAACATTACATATTGAATAGCGTAAATTATTCTCACATATAGAGGGAGGCACACCAGACAATTCTCAATATCATTGATATGTTGTAGCGTTTCTTTTCAATCCAAACGAAAAGGCAACCCATCATGAGTTGCCTTCTACATTCTGAAATTTTACTTTTCGACTACTTATCTTCAAATTTACCGGTCATTGGGTTCATTTGTTGAACAGTGTTGGTTTGCGGATTGAACTTGTAGATACCTTCCAAGTGGGATACGTTCGGGTCACCGTTGTTGTCACGAACATCGATTTGGTAGCCTTCCTTGGCATTTGGTTGGGTAATTGTATATGTCTGACCCGCTTGTTGCTTGATGCCGCTGACCTGCGTGAACTGGTTAGCAACTTGTTCGGCTTGACGAGGGGTGACATTTTGTTGCGGAGTTACGTTGTGCTGAGCAGTGTAGCTAGCACTAGTCTGGTTAGTTGTAACCTGACTAGCAGGTTGACTAGCTGCTTGCTTGGTTTCAGTGTTGGCCTTAACACTCGTTGCGTGACCTGCCTTCTTGGCACTTGGCGCTTGCGTAACCTTAGCTGTTTGTGGATGATTCGTCTTGGTTGCGGGTGTCGTGCTTTCTGCACAACCAGCTAAACCAACTGTCATTAATGCTACCAGGGCACCACCCAAGATTTTCTTTGTCATTTTTGTCGTCATTGCTACAACCCCCTACTCTCTTTTGATTTGAATAATGTTAGGTAATAATTTCTTTACACCTTTATTGTAATACTTTTGAAACAACAATGTAATAGTTTCGTTATTTTAAATTATTTTTCTTACAATTTTGCTTAAAGAGCGTAGACTACATAATCGTTATGTACCTAACGATTATGTACCGAACAATCAGAATGAGGGAGGCATAGCAAATGACAACGAGCGACGATCAGTTCTTTCAGCAGTTGTTTTATTTCATCTGGGAAGTCCATCAGTTGGCAATGAAACAGCCTGATAACCCGGCTAGTTTCCGTGGTCAGGGCCAGATTATTCACCTTCTTGCCCACCACGGCGGCTTATCACAACGCGAGATTGCAAACCTTGCCAAAGTAAAGCCGGGCTCCGTCAGTGAGGTCCTTGAACGGCTGGCCAAGAACAAGATGATTACCCGCTGGCGGGACCGGAATGACCGGCGGATCGTCCGGGTCAAGTTGACGGATAAGGGAGAACAACTTTACCACGAGCTCGCCGAGAAGCGCCGGCAGTTTGAAAGAGAAATGTTACAAAATGTAACAAAAAAAGAAAAGCAGACCTTTTTAACGGTGATTACTAAGATGCAGGAACAATTAAATTGCAACTATGGTGACCTGTTACCAAAGGGAAGAAAGGGGTGTGGCACGGATGATTAAAATTGCGCGCAAAAACTTAACCGCTTGGGCGACGACACTAGCGGTCCTTTTCATGCTCATTCAGGTCGCCTGTGACCTTTACCTACCAACGATTACTTCTGACCTAGTGGATAAGGGGATTGTGCTCAAAGACCTGTCAACCATCTGGCATGATGGTGCCTACATGCTGGTCGTGGCCGCAATCGGCCTGCTCGCAGCGGCGGGGAATGTTTACTTCGCTTCGACCCAGGCGATGCAGGTTGGTGAAAAGCTCCGTAGGCAGGTTTACCATCGGGTCCTCCGTTTTTCGAGTAAGGAGATCAACGACTTTGGTGATTCTTCCTTGATTACCCGGTCAACTAACGACATTGTCCAGATTCAAAACGTGATGGTTCAGGTCCTCCGAATGATGCTGCAGTCGCCAATCATGCTAGTGGCGGCCTGTGTTTTGGCCTGTATCCGTGAACCACGCTTGACCCGGGTCTTTTTGATCAGCCTGCCGATCTTAGCAGTGGTGGTAATGATCGTAATGTATTTTGCTGTCCCACTGTTTAAGAGCATTCAGAAGAAGACTGACCGAATTAACCTTATTTTTCGTGAAGGTCTGACTGGTGTTCGGGTTATCCGGGCCTTTCGTGAAGAAGACCGCGAACAGGAGCGGTTCAAGCGGGCCAACCGGGACTACACCCAAACCGGTATTAAGGCCTTCACCTTGGTTTCCTTTCTTTTACCTGTCATGACATTAATCTTGAGCCTGACGAATGTCGGCATTATCCTGCTTGGCAGTCAGCTGATTGCCAACATGACGATGCAGGTGGGGAACCTGATTGCCTTCATGACCTACGCAACCCAAATTATGATCAGCTTTATGATGCTGTCGATGGTCTTCGTCTTCGTTCCCCGGGCCTCGGCGTCCGCTGCCCGGGTCAACGCTGTCTTGGAGAAGTCCATCTCGGTTGCTGACGTGTCGCAGGATGACCAGGTCAAGATTGATCCCTACGCCCCAGCATCTTTAGATTTCAATAAGGTTAACTTCCACTACCAGGGGGCTGAAAAGTTGGCCCTTCACAATCTCAACTTCAAGGTCCACGCCGGTCAAACTTTGGCAATCATCGGGGGAACTGGATCCTGTAAATCAACCCTGGTAAATCTTATCCCGCGACTGTTTGACGTCGAGAGTGGTCAGATCACCATTAACGGTCAGCCAATCAAGAAACTCAGTCAGCATGATCTCCACAAGTTAATCTCAATTACCCAGCAGAAGGCGGTCCTGTTCACGGGAACGATTCGGTCGAACTTGCAATTTGGAAATGAGGACGCCACTGATGACGAGATGTGGCACGCCCTAGAAATTGCCCAAGCGGCCGACTTCGTCAAGGAAGCGGGCGGGCTGGACGCTCCAGTTGAACAAAACGGGACCAACTTTTCCGGGGGTCAACGGCAGCGGCTGGCGATTGCCCGGACAATCATCAAGCCGGCATCCGTCTATATCTTTGATGACTCCTTCTCCGCGTTGGACTTTAAGACCGATGCTGAACTCCGGCTGGCCCTGCGGAAGGATCCCCAGATTCAACAGGCGGTTACGGTAATTGTTGCCCAGCGGGTTTCCACAGTGGCCGATGCGGATCTGATCATCGTCCTCGATGAAGGAGAGGTCGTTGGCCAGGGTACCCATGCTCAACTAAAAGCCGAAAACAAGACCTACCAGCAGATTGTTGACTCACAAATTCAGAAGGGGGATGAAGAACGTGCATCGCGGACCAAGAAAGATTGATAAACCCAAACACTTCTGGCCAACAACAGAACGGTTGGTTGCCTATCTGCAGCCATGGGAGTACGGGGTAATCATTGCCATCCTCCTGGCAATTGCCTCGGTGATCTTCTCCATTATTTCCCCGAAGATTTTAGGGGAGGCAACCACGATTATCTACGATGGGGTCATGAAAGGGTACCGAGAGATCCATGCCGGTCACCACTTGACCAGTTTGCCGATTGACTTTCACCGCATCTTTGAGATTGGTGTGACCGTGGCTTTCCTGTATGTTCTCTCCGGACTCTTCTCCTTTATTCAACAGATTATCATGACCCGGATCTCGCAGAAGGTGGTCTATAACCTTCGCCAGGACCTGAAGGAGAAGATGAGCCGTGTTCCGGTTAAATTTTACGATACCCACAGCAACGGGGACATCATGAGCCGAATGGTTAATGATATGGATAATATTGCCGGGACCCTCCAGCAAAGTCTGATTCAAATAATCACAAGTTCAATCACCTTTATCGGGGTTCTCGTTTTGATGCTTACTATTAGTTGGAAGCTGACCCTGGTGGCTTTCGTGATGATTCCCCTGAGCCTGATGGTCGTGACCTTTGTTGCCCCAACCGCCCAGCGGCTGTTCAGTCGGCAGCAGGCGGCCCTGGGGAAAATCAACGGTCAAGTCGAAGAAACCTACGCCGGGCACACCATCGTTAGGACCTTCAACAAGGAATCGGATGAAGAAAAGCAGTTTGCTAAGAAGAACCACGAGTACTACCAGGCCGCCTGGAAGGCCCAGTTCTTTTCTGTCCTGATCTTCCCCATGATGAACTTTATCCGGAACCTTGGTTACCTCCTGGTAGCGGTAGCGGGGGCCTTTGCCGTCATTAACGGACGGATTACCTTGGGGAACGTCCAGGCGTTCCTGCAATACACCAACCAGTTCTCCCAACCGATTACCCAGGTGGCTAACCTCAGTAGCACTATCCAACAGACGGTCGCCTCGGCGGAGCGGATCTTTGAGATCCTGGACGCTCCCGAGATGGACGAAAACCTAGTTCCAGACCAGTCCCGAACGGAGCAGCCGGTACCAAAAGTCGAGTTTAAAGACGTCCGCTTTAGTTATGGGGACGAACCGCTGATTGAGAACTTTAACCTCAAAGCACCCCGGAACCATATGGTCGCCATCGTTGGGCCAACGGGGGCTGGAAAGACGACCATAATCAACCTCCTAGAACGTTTTTACGAAATTAAGGGCGGCCATATCTACCTCGATGGCCATGACACGCGTTCAATGACCCGGGACGACTTACGGAGTCACATTGGGATGGTCCTCCAGGATACCTGGCTCTTCACGGGAACCATCTATGACAACATCAAGTATGGTCGTGAAGACGCCACCGCAGAGGAGGTCCACCAGGCGGCCAGAATGGCCCACGCAGACAGCTTCATCCGGGAGCATCCGGGAGCTGCCTGATGGCTACCAAACGGTTCTGAACGAGTCAGCGTCGAATATCTCCCAGGGACAGCGACAGTTGCTGACAATTGCCCGGGCCTTCCTCGCCAACCCGGAGATTCTGATCCTGGATGAGGCCACCAGTTCGGTAGATACCAGGGCAGAGGCCCTTATCCAGTCAGCAATGAATGACCTGCAGAAGAACCGGACGAGCTTTGTGGTTGCTCACCGGCTCTCAACCATCCGGAATGCCGAGCAGATCATCGTGGTTAACCACGGACACATCATTGAGACTGGGAATCATGACCAGCTGATGGCCAAGAACGGCTTCTATGCCGACCTGTACAACAGTCAATTTTTAGGTAATAACATCTAAATAACTAGAAAACTGCTGTGGTAGAATAGGGGTCTACGACAGCAGTTTTATTTTAAAGAAGGTAAATCATGAAATCCTATCAGCAAACGACTCAACAGTTAGACCAGCTGGTCCATGACGGCATTGTTCCCGGGATCAGTTACCTGATTTTTGATGGGCCGGAAGAAATCAAGCAGGTGCGGGGACTAGCCCAAACGAGGCCCTTTCCGGAACCGTTAAGGGAGGGGATGCAATACGACCTCGCTTCGTTGACCAAGGTCGTCGGAACGGTCCCCGTGGTTGCCCAATTATTGCAAGAAGGGAAGTTGGCCCTTGATGATTCGGTAAAGGAGTACCTACCAGATTTTACGGACCCCCGACCGACAATTCGTAACCTCTTGACCCATACCTCGGGGATCACCGGCTATATTCCCCACCGTAACGAACTGGCGCCGGCAGCACTGAAGCGGGCCTTCTTGACGGCACTGCACGTCGATAGCTCCCTTGACCGCCAGATTCGGTACGCGGACGTTAACTTCTTGTACCTCGGATGGATCATTGAAGAAATCTGCCAGCAGCCCGTCCAGGACGTCATCACCGCCCGGGTGCTCAAGCCACTGAAGATGACTGGAGCGACCTTTACTCCTGACCCAGCAAACTGTGTACCTACTGAGATTCAGCCCAAGCGGGGCCTTATTCGCGGGCAGGTCCACGATCCTAAGGGATACATCCTGGGGAAGCACTGTGGGTGTGCGGGGATGTTTGCTAATCTAACTGACCTCGAAATCTACGGCCGGGCACTAATTGAAAACAACTTGGCTGATTTGTTGGATGGTAAGACGGTTGACATGTTCTTCACTGACCAGACGCCGATTCCCGGTGAACATAGCCGGTCTCTGGGGTGGAAGCTCCTGCACTCACGGCAGGCTGACCGCCACTACTTGATCAGCCACACCGGCTTTACCGGTACCTGGATGATTCTCGACCGGCAGACTGACCAGGGGATGGTCGTTTTGACCAATCGCGTCCATCCGACGGCGCGCGACCAGAGTTACCTTGACTGCCGCGACCAGATTTTCGCGACCTACCTTCGTGAAATGGCTTGAAATTAATTTTTATTCATTCGGCCTCCATAAAATTAAAATCATGAATAAACACTGTTAAATTAAGCCCGCCTTCCGTTGACAATTTAGTGGTAATTGTTTATGATTATTAATAAATATCTGAGGAAATGAATAAAAATTACTAAAAGGGGGGAGCCGAATGGATCGTAAGGCACGACGTAAATATATCGAGCAGCTCGTGAGTGAACGCAAAATCGAGACCCAGGACGAACTTTTAAGGCTGCTCAATGATGCCGGAATTGAGACCACGCAGGCAACCATTTCACGTGATATCCATATGCTAAATATTGTTAAGGCAAGTGATGGGACTGGCCACACCTACTATGTTCAACTGCAAAAGGATCCAGCCCATAACTATGACCGCCTGTACCTGGGCATTCATAACAACGTGCAGACCGTTGAGACGGTGCAGTTCTTAAACGTAGTCAAGACCGAGCCCAACTCAAGTTACGCCACTATCCTTGCGGGGATGTTTGACGAGTTGGACGTTCCGGAAGTGATCGGGACCCTGGCAGGGAATGATACCCTTATTCTGATCAGCAAGACACCGGAAGATGCCCAGGCTGTTAATAAGCTAATAACGGACCACCTTGGTTAGTTAAGAGCGGTGATAACACTTGCAAAAGCATCAACCACATGTTAATTTTAATTTGTTGGATGATACTTTTGTTTTTAGAAAGGTGGAACCAAATATGCGTGGTTTTGCAATGATTGGTCCAAACGAAACTGGCTTTATCGAAAAGGATGATCCTAAACTGGATCACCGTGATGCGCTGGTTAAGCCACTTGCCGTTGCCCCATGTACCTCTGACATTCACACCGTTTACGAGAATGCCATTGGCCCTCGTCATAACATGATTTTAGGGCACGAAGCATGTGGAGAGATTGTCGCGGTTGGTGACGAAGTTAAGGACTTTAAAGTGGGTGACAAGGTCTTGGTACCAGCAGTTACCCCTGACTGGTCTGACCTGAACTCACAAGCAGGCTTTGCTTCTCACTCTGGTGGGATGTTGGCCGGCTGGAAGTTCTCAAACTTCAAGGACGGGGTTTTCGCAACCCGCTTCCATGTTAACGATGCTGACGGTAACCTGGCCCATATGCCAGAAGGAATGGACCCCGGTGTTGCCTGCATGCTGTCTGACATGATTCCAACTGGTTTCCATGCTGACGAGATGGCCCACGTTGAATTTGGTGATACCGTTGCCGTTATCGGGATTGGCCCGGTTGGCTTGATGGCCCTACGTGGTGCGGTTCTACATGGGGCCGGCCGAATTTTTGCCGTTGGTTCCCGGCCCAAGACAGTTGAAGTGGCCAAGAAGTATGGCGCCACGGACATTATTGACTACCACAACGGTGATATTGCTGATCAAATCCTCAAGTTGACCGATAACAAGGGAGTTGACCGAGTTCTGATTGCCGGTGGTGACACTGAACATACCTTTGACCAGGCAGCCCGGATGACGAAGCCGGGTGGATCAATTGGTAACGTTGCTTACCTGAATGGTAACCACACAATTGAAATTAAGGCTGGTGACTGGGGTGTTGGAATGTCCAACATCACCATCGATGGTGGCCTGATGCCGGGTGGCCGTCTGCGAATGGAAAAGCTGGCAAGCCTGATTACCAACGGCCGGCTGGATCCTTCACTGATGATTACCCACAAGTTCCACGGCTTCGAAAAGATTCCGGATGCCTTGGAACTGATGCACAATAAGCCTGCTGACCTAATCAAGCCAGTTGTTTACTGTGATGACATCGACTAAACAAACAAAAGGGGAGTTGGAAAAAGCTTTGCTGGCTTTTCCAACTCCCTTAATATTTTAAATCAGTTGTTGTTTAATCCGGTCCATCCGGTAGACGACGATCGTCTCAATTAGGGTGATGACCGCCATGAGCAATGTGTTGTAGCGCCCTGGAGCAAAGAGGAGGAGGATAATCAGGATCCAAGATCCCCAGTTCCAACGGCGTTCCCAATAAATTACCCGTTTGATTTGTTCCTGCTTGCCTTGTGCACGGGGGTGGTGGATCGCCACCTGTAGGAAAGCATACAAGCGCACTTCATAGAAGCTTTCAATCAAGAAGACTGCGGCAAGGAGGAAACAGTAGCCATTTTCCATTAGTATCACCCCTAGAATGTTGAGACAATCTTGAGGGCTTTTTGTCTACTCAAGTCGGCGTCCGGGTACTTGTTGTGAAGGGCAATAAGTAATAGGTGCTTAGCGATTTCCCCGTTTCGGGTCAGAATCGGACCATGGAAGTAGGAACAATAGGTTGCCTTGTAGATGGCCCCCTCGGTCCCGTCTTCACCATTATTGCCGTGCCCGGTGATAACCTTGCCTAGTGGTCGTTCGCCATCCCCTAGGAAGGTCCGCCCGTTGTGGTTTTCAAAACCATGGTACTCCTCACCGGTCTCCTCATTCTTGATGGTGATATTGCCGATGAAGCGGTTATTGTCCTGGCTGAGGGTGTAATGATTGAGAATCCCCAGGCCAGGAATTTTCTCACCGTTGGCCCCAATATAGTACTTGCCGAGGAGCTGGTAACCGCCACAGATAGCGAGGAGGGGCTTCCCCTCATTAATAAACTTCGTCAGGGCGGTCTTCTTGTTTGGCAGGTCGCGAGAAACCACTAGTTGTTCATAGTCCTGGCCCCCACCAAAGAGGGCCAGATCAAAGGCCTCCGGATTGAATTGGTCGTCAATGCTGATAACCTGGCTTTCAATCTCAGCGTCCATCATCTTACCATAGTATTGGAGGGCAATGATATTACCAATGTCACTATATGTATTAAGCAAGTCACCATAAAGGTGGGCGAGCTTGAGGTGGAACTTAGCCATTGTGCTTTCCTCCTTTTTTAAAATAGCCCTTTTCACTGAGCAGCTTGCGGAATTGTAGGACGGCCGTGTAAGTGGCCAGAACGTAGACGTGCTGGCTTGGCAGCTGCTTGATTTTGCCCAGTACCTTTTCCAAATTAGGCTCGTGCCAGACATTATCGATCCCCGCCATTGTCAGCCGGGTGGTGATGTCTTTATAGCGTTCCCCACCGGTCATGTACTGCCGGATGTCTGATCGAGCCAGCTTTTCGAAGTTACCGTCCCAAATCCAACTAGTGTCGATCCCGTCAGCATACTTGGCATTGAGCAGGAAGACAAAACTGAACGGCTTAGGGTCGGTTTCAATCATATCAAGAACCTGGTTTAAGCCCACCGGGTTCTTCACCAAAATCAATGTGACGGCCTTGCCCTCAACATTGATGACCTCCTGGCGGCCAAAGACCTTTTCGTCAGCCTCAAAGGCGTGCTTAATCTGGACCGGCGATACATTTAGAAAGCGGCCGAGAGTATAAGCGGCCAGGGCATTATAAATGTTATAAAGCCCCCCAATCTTAATGGTGAACGGTTGTCCATCAATTTCAAATGACGACTGGGTCGGTGTCATCTTTCCCAACTTGTTCACTGCGTAAGTCAGCCTTGGCCGGTGAAAACCGCAGTGGGGACAGAAATAGTCACCTAACCCGGCGTAGGTCCGCATGTGATACTGCAGAATGTGCTGGCACTTCGGGCACAGTAGGCCATCGGTGTTTGCCGGGGCATGGAAGGCCGGACGGTACTCGTGGTTAAAGCCGTAATAGATTACTGGGTTGGGCAGGTCCTTACTATGAAAAAGCTGTTCATCACCGTTAGCAATGATTGTCGCGTGCGGTGCCAGCTTAACACCCTTAAGAATTTTAGCATAGGTTGTGTAGATTTCCCCGTAGCGGTCCATCTGGTCCCGGAAAATGTTTGTGAAAACAAAGGCGATGGGGGTGATGTACTTGGTGACTTTTACCACGTTTGCTTCGTCGACTTCGAGGACGGCCAGCCCCCTTTTCTTAGACCGGGGGGCAGTGATAAAGGTCGTCACGATTCCCTGTTCCATGTTTGACCCCGTGGGGTTGGTGAGGACCTGGTCGTACTTTTCACGTAGTACCCGGACGCTTAAGGCAGTGGTTAATGTCTTGCCATTTGTTCCAGTGACAATTACCAGGTCATACCGTTTGCTAAAGGCCTGTAAAATGTTTGGGTCTAGCTTGAGCGTTAATTTTCCCGGCAGTGAGCTCCCCCCGTTAAAAAAATGGTGCAGGAACCGGTAACTGGAACGGCCAGCAAGTTCAGCAAATGAACTTCGAACTGACATTGTCAACTACTCCTTTCAATTTTGATCTCTCCAGATAAATACTCCTTATTTTAAGCTTTATGGGAATAAAAAGAAAGAACCTTAACCTTAACTTATCATTTACCCTTCGCCCGGCTTGAATAGTTTAAAAGCCGACTGCTTTCCGATATAATTAAAAGGACTATGAAAAAAAGGGGCAGTTATAAAGTGGCACAGCTATTTTTCAAATATGGGGCAATGAATTCGGGAAAGTCGATTGATATTCTCAAGGTTGCCCACAATTATGAGGAACAAGGAAAGCCGGTTGTCTTAATGACGAGCGGGGTCGATACCCGTTCTGGTGAGGGAATCATCGCCAGCCGGATTGGTTTGAAGCGGAAAGTCAAACCGGTGATGGATGACACTAATATCTATGACTATGTGAGGTCGGTTGACCACAAGGTATACTGTGTTTTGATTGATGAGGCGCAGTTCCTTAAAAAGCGGCATGTTTTACAATTAATTAAGATTGTTGACGAGCTGAATATTCCGGTAATGACCTTTGGCCTCAAAAACGATTTTCGTAACGAACTGTTTGAAGGCACCAAGTACCTCCTAATCTACGCTGATAAAATTGAGGAAATGAAGACGATTTGTTGGTTCTGTCCACACAAGGCGACGATGAACCTGCGTATTCATGATGGCAAACCGGTCTATGAGGGTGAACAGGTTCAGATTGGTGGTAACGAATCCTACTACCCGGTCTGCCGAAAACACTACTTTCACCCTTTATTAAATAAAAAAGAGGAGAATTGATAATGGAAATTTCAGAAATCTTTGATAAGCTGCAAGCAGTTGCGGACCGCTATGATGAATTAAACGAACTGATTAGTGATCCAGAAGTAATTGCCGACTCCCAACGGTTTATGAAACTCTCCAAGGAAGAGGGGAGTTTACGGGAAACCGTTGAAAAGTACAACGAATATAAGAAGGTCACCAAGACGATTAAAGATGACGAAGAGATGCTGCGGGAGACCGACGACCCAGATCTGACGGCCATGACCAAGGACGAGCTGTCCACGTCCCGTGACCAGCAGGCTAAGTTGGAAAAGGAGCTGGAAGTTCTCTTAATCCCGAAGGACCCGAATGACGATAAGAACATCATTATGGAAATCCGGGGTGCCGCTGGTGGGGATGAAGCCAGCCTGTTTGCGGCCGACCTTTATAACATGTACCTGCATTACGCAGAAAAGCAGGGGTGGAAGGTCGAAGTCGTTGATAAGAACGAAACCGAAGTCGGGGGCTTTAAGGAAATTGCCCTAACGATTACTGGTGACAAGGTGTACTCCAAGCTAAAGTTTGAAAATGGCGCCCACCGGGTTCAACGGGTTCCCGTTACTGAATCCGCCGGCCGGGTGCACACCTCAACCGCCACTGTCGGCGTCATGCCAGAAGCCGAGGACGTCGACGTGGACATTGACCCCAAGGATATCCGGGTTGATGTTTACCGGTCCAGTGGTGCCGGTGGACAACACGTCAACAAGACATCTTCCGCGGTCCGGATGACCCACTTACCAACCGGGATCGTGGTTGCCATGCAGGATGAACGTTCCCAGCAGCAAAACCGGGCTAAGGCCATGCGGATTTTGAAGTCCCGGGTCTACGACTACTACCAACAAAAGGAACAGAATGCTTACGATGAAAAGCGGAAGAATGCCATTGGAACCGGGGACCGTTCGGAACGGATTCGGACCTATAACTACCCCCAAAACCGGGTTACTGACCACCGGATTGGTCTGACTTTGAACAAGCTGGATAAGGTTATGTCTGGGGACCTTGACGAGATTATTGAAGCGTTGATTGTGGCTGACCAGACGAAGAAGTTGGAGCAACTGCGCAATGAATAGGGCTGCCTGGACCTACTTTGCGGCCCAGCGGTGGGCGCAAAAAGCACTGCAGGACAGTCCAGTCGACCCGGGTGCTCCCCAGTTCCTGCTTGAGCAGCGCCATGGTTGGGACACGACCCACCTTTTGTTGCATAACCGTGACCTGATGCCAGCAGACGAGCAGGAGTGGTTTGAAGCAGCGGTCAAGCAGCTATTAAAGAACGTGCCTGCCCAGTACATCGTTGGCAAGACCACTTTTTACGGCCGGCCTTTCCGGGTTACTAGGGATGTCTTGATTCCTGAACCGGAGACAGCTGAACTGGTTGACTGGGTCCTGGCGATGGTTAAGACGACTACTCCCCTGGAGGTCTTGGATCTTGGGACCGGTAGCGGGGTGATTGGAATTACCTTGGCCATGGAGCGGCCTAACTGGCGGGTCACCTTGTCGGATGTTTCCCCTGCGGCCCTGACAGTTGCGCGGGAAAATGCTGATTATCTGGGGGCTAAGGTTCAAACGGTTACCAGTGACTTATTTGACCAGTTGGTGGGTGCCCGCTTTGACCTGATTGTCACCAACCCACCTTACATTGATTCGGCTGCTAAGGATAAGATGGACCGGGCCGTACTAAAATACGAACCACCGCTGGCCCTGTTTGCTGACGAACATGGCCTGGGCTTCTACCACCGCCTGTTTACCCAGGTGGGTGCTCACCTGACGGCTGACGGGCAAGTCTTTGCCGAGACCAGTTACGACCAGGAGGACAGTATTCAGGAGCTTCTTAAAAGATGTGATAAAAATGCCACAATCACGGTTCGCCATGATGTGGCTGGTAAGATGAGGATGATGCATGCATGGGATTTTTCTGGCGCAGGAGGAAATTAGTAAGAATGAACACGAAAATTTATCAATTAAACCAGATTGACGAGGCGGCCGCCGCCCTGAAACATGGTGAATTAGTGGCCTTTCCAACCGAAACCGTCTACGGCTTAGGGGCTGATGCCACCAATGAGGCCGCGGTGAAGAACGTTTACTTGGCCAAAGGCCGGCCAAGCGATAACCCGTTGATTGTCCATGTTAACTCGGTGGCCATGGTTGAAAAGTACGCGGCTGAGATTCCGGATAACGCTCGGAAGCTGATGAAGGCCTTCTGGCCGGGCTCGCTAACAATTATCCTTAAGATCAAGAAGGGGGCCCTCTCGAAGACGGTTACTGGAGGCTTGGATACAGTTGCCTTCCGTTTTCCAGACTGCCAACCGACGCTAGATCTGATTGGCAAGGCTGGTGTCCCAATGGTGGGGCCTTCCGCCAACACATCAGGAAAGCCGAGTCCAACCACTGCACAACATGTTTACCACGACCTGAACGGTAAGATTACTGGAATCCTGGATAATGGACCGACCCGGGTCGGGGTTGAGTCAACGGTCCTGGACATGTCGACGGATACCCCGGTCATTCTCCGACCAGGTGCCGTTACCAAGAAAGACATTGAGAGTGTCATTGGGTCAATTGACCTGAACCACCATAAGGTTGGCAAGAACGAGATTCCGAAGGCCCCGGGAATGAAGTACAAGCACTACGCCCCGAGCGCCCAGGTTTACATTGTTGATGATGGGACCGACTGGACCATGGTTGCCAAGTGGGTCGGTGAGCAACCATTTGATGTTGGCTTCATGGCCACGGAAGATGTTTTGAAGGGCTTAAACCTGCCGATGAATGCCGTCCAGTTCTCCCTTGGTAAGAACGTTACCGACGCGAGTGCCCGCCTTTTTGATGGTTTGCGGGAATTTGATGACCAGCCAAACGTTAAGGCAATCGTCACCCAAGCGTTCCCTGCCCACGACCTCGGTGGTGCTTACATGAACCGACTGAACAAATCTGCTGGTGGTGTCCATTTTGATTCCCAGCAAGTAAAATAATGAGCAAAGTTTTAAAAATTAAGGTGAGAAGCTAACAACTTCTCCTTTTTTTTGGTAAAATAGGGGAGAAATTCAAAGGAGTGTATTTGGCATGGGTAAATTTGAAGTTATGGATCACCCACTGATTCAACACAAGTTGACAATGATTCGGGACAAGAATGTAGGGACGAAGTTTTTCCGGGAAACAGTTAAGGAAATTTCAACCCTGATGGCCTATGAAGTTGCACGGGACATGCCACTGAAGGACGTGGAAGTTGAAACGCCAATTGCTAAGACCACCAAGAAGGAATTGGCTGGTAAAAAAGTTGCCATTATCCCAATCCTGCGGGCTGGTCTTGGAATGGTTGATGGGATGACTGACTTGATTCCCGCTGCCAAGATTGGCTTTATCGGCATGTACCGTGACGAAGAAACACTGAAGCCTCACGAATACTTTGTAAAGCTGCCAAATGATATCACTGAACGGCAATTGTTCATCGTTGACCCAATGCTTGCCACTGGGGGGTCTGCAATGATGGCAATTGAGGCCTTGAAGAAGCGTGGCTGCCAAGAAAAGAACATGAAGTTTGCCTGCTTGGTTGCTGCTCCTGAAGGTGTTAAGGCCGTCCGGGAAGCTTACCCAGACGTTGACCTTTACGCCGCTGCCTTAGATGACCACCTGAACGAAGATGGTTACATTGTGCCCGGCCTTGGTGATGCCGGTGACCGGCTCTTCGGTACGAAGTAATTAGTAACAATTAAAGGGAAAGCCAACCGTTACGAAAACGTAAAGTTTTTGGACGGTGGTTTTTTTTGTTTTGTTTGAGGGGTACAATGACAGCTAGTTTATTGTGAAGGGATGAAAAATTGTGAGTCACGGTTGGATAAGCAGACGGCTGCCCTTGTTCATCATTTTGCTGGTGATGGGTGCGGTTGCCCTCCTCTTTACGAGCCATAATCAGCGCTTCTACCGGCGGCCAATTGCCCGGGTGGAGGCGGTTAAAGCGGGGACAGTCCAGCGAACAAGCGACCAGTTTAAAAACATTGATCATGAGCATAACCAGACACTGACTGTCCGTTTGATGAATACGCGTTACCGGGGTCAACGGCTGCAGGTCAGCAACACTTATAGTGATTCCCAGCCGATGGACCAGCGCTACCATGTCGGTGACCAGATTTTCTTGACCCAGTTACGGAAGAGACACCACCAACTGAGTGCTAACCTGGCGGGCTACAAGCGTGACACCGTGGTCGTCTTCTTGAGCTGGCTAGTCTGCCTGATGCTGATAATGATGATGGGGCGAGCTGGTTCGCTGGCCCTGGCGAGTGTCGTTGTTAACTCCCTACTCTTTATTATTGCAATTGAAATTGACCTTAAGAACAATGGCCAACATGTCCTGCTAATCTTTGGTACCCTGGCGGTTATCTTTACCGTCGTCAGCCTCTTACTGATTCTGGGGCCCACCATGAAAATGTTGGCAACCGTAGCGGCGACGCTGCTGGGGACCTTCCTCGCCCTGGGGTTAAGCCTCCTTGTCTTTTCCTGGACCCACGAACGGGGAATTTACTACGAATCGATGCAGTATGTAACTCAGGTTCCGCGGCCGCTGTTTGTTGCGGAAACCCTGCTGGGCTCCCTGGGGGCAGTGATGGATGAGTCGAGTGATATTATTGCGACCCTGTTTGAACTTAAACAGCTGAACCCGCGGATTGGCCGGGGTGCGCTCTTCATGTCAGGGCGAAACGTCGGTAAGTCCATCATGGGGCCACTGATTAACGTCCTGTTTTTGATCTTTATGACCGAGACCTTTACGTCTAGCCTCCTTTATATTAAGAACGGTAATTCCTGGGGCTACACCTTTGCCATGAACATGAGTCTGGGGACGGTCCAGAGCTTGGTCAGCGGGATTGGCATTGTCCTGGCCGTACCGCTCGTTAGTGGATTCGGTGCGTTACTTCTGGGGAGGCAGAAAAAATGACAACCATTACTGCATTGGGCATTGTCCTCTTGATCCTAATGGTTGCGGTCGGCGGCAAGCAGGGGTGGACGGCTTTTCTAAGTTTGATTCTAAATTTTGGCTTCTTGTACTTTGCAATTGTTCTGATTGCCTTTCATGTGCCGCCGCTCTTTGTGACGATCACAACGGGAATTATCATCCTGGCCATTACCATCTTTATGGGGGAGGACGACCTGCGGACAACGGTCACTGCCTTCTATGCCGCACTAATCGTTACCGCAATTTTGATTGTCCTTATCTTTGTGGTTGAACACTGGGCGATGGTCCAGGGCTTCGGGACCGAGGATAGCGATGACCTGGAGGGGATGTCGATTCTGATCGGGATCAGCTACTTCAAGGTTACGGTAACGGTCACCACCCTCAGTACGCTGGGGGCAATTGCGGAAGCGGCGATGGCAATCGCAGCGGGCTTAACCGAAATCCTCCAGGCCCATCCGGAAGTTGGTAACCGCCAGCTGATGGTCAGTGGGATGACAATTGGCCGCCAGATCATCGGAACAACATTTAACACCCTGTTCTTCGGCTTCTTCGGTGGCTTCTTGGCCCTCTTCATCTGGTTTGCCGGCCTCAACTACTCGTTGGGAACAATCATGAATAATAAAATCTTCGTGGCGGAGATGATTGAAATCCTAATTTCATTTGTCGGCGTTCTACTGACGGTCCCCACGACGGCCTGGATAATGACGAGGCGGCGACATAAAATTGCTGATAAACAAGATTCCTAATTTTCCCCGATTTAAAATTGAAGTGCAACACTTGATAACTAGACCAATTAGACTAGCTTAAAAGGCCATGAAGGCCTATTCTTATTATTAACGACAAAATCAACAGATAAGGATAGGTGTCTTCATGACCCAAACTAAGAATATCATGCCTAAGCATTACCAACAACTCCAATCTTTTGAACGCGGTCAAATTGAGTCCCTGACTCGATTAGGATTTGGCGTTCGTCAGATCGCTAGCCGGCTTCACCGGAGTCCCAGCACCATTTCTCGCGAATTAAAACGCGGGTTAACCACCCAGATTGATTCCCAGAAACATCGGTCATATCAGGGCTACTTTACCGAGCGCGGGGCGGCTTACTATCGAGAACAGCGGGCCAAGTGTCACCCCAAAGGTTTACTGCAGCGGGCTGCCGTGTTCTTCAAGTCCCTGCCGAAAGCTTTAAAAGCTAAGCCACGAGTTTTCAGTGTCGATACGTATGTCCACTATTTCAAAGCTCATTACCCGGGCTTTCCCTGCCCATCAACGGCTACGGTCTATCGGTATATCGAGGCTGGCAAGCTCCCGGAGCTTCACAACTATGATTTACCCATGAAGCTACGTCGCCGCGTTAAACGCCCGAATCACCGACATGCCCGCCTGAATAAAAAACGGCTTGGACAGTCCATTGAAGACCGGCCCGCAGTGGTTCGGAAACGTCAGGAGTTGGGCCATTGGGAAGGCGACTTAGTGAAAGCCAAACGGGTTGAGTCCGAGCCAGCTTTAATGACGTTAACCGAGCGAGTTAGCCGGATGGAAATTATCGTTAAATTGCCTGATTACCGGGCAGAGACTTGCCGGCAAGCCCTCCAAGATACGATTGATGATTACGGTGCAGAAAACTTTCGGACGATCACGTTTGACAACGGCTCGGAATTCGCTAGTTTAAATCAGGTTCAAGGAACGGAAATCTACTTTGCCCATCCATATTCTCCCTGGGAACGGGGCACTAATGAGAATGTGAATGGTCAATTAAGAGAGTTCTTCCCAAAGGGGCATTCCTTTAAAAACCTCTCATTAGTGGATCTGCAGTTGGTTCAAGACACGCTGAATCACCGTCCCCGCCGCTGTTTAAGCTATAGTTGTCCAGCGGATGTTATGCCACAACTGGTTTAACTTTCTAGACCAATTATAAGAATAGGCCATTAGTGTTGCACTTAACTTGACAATTGAGGAGATTCCTAATTTTAATAAACTGAATTTAAAATATTAATGACGAAGGGGATTCCTCCGTCATTTTTCTTTCAGGAGATTTATCCGGATGCAAAGAATTAAATGCTGATAAAGAAAAGAATTAAAATTCGGTTAGTATTAATAATAAACTAATTTCAATTGTCTCAATTAAATTCACGAAAGCGCTTAATGACGGGGAAGAACAGTTGTTGGAAATTGTTCCATTTATCTAATGTTTTTTGATATTTGCCCTGAATGATGATAATATTACTAACGTAACTTGGGCTAATTCGTTTTTCTTTGCGACGTTTTCCAATTTACAGCCAAATTATTGTTATAAGGAAAGAGGTGGAATATGAATGGGCGGTGATGCTTTAACTTTTAAGCTTTTCGGACTGACGTTCAATACAACGAACATAGTCTCTGGACTGATTATCTACGCAATCGTGTTCTTCACTCTTTACGGGATGTCACGAAAGATTCAAATGAAGCCAAAGGGTGCTCAAAACGTTCTTGAGTGGCTGATTGACTTCACGAATGGGATTGTGCGGAGCCAGATGCCAGCTTCAGAGCGGGGACACTATAGTTTCTTTGCCTTTGTTCTGTTTGTCTTCATCTTCTTCGCCAACCAGTTCGGCTTGCTGTTCCAATTCCATTGGAATGGTGCCGAAGTGCTTAGAAGTCCTACGGCGGACCCCGTTGTTACGTTAACATTCTCACTGATGGTAATGGCACTCGCACACTTTGCGGGAGTCGCTCATAATGGCCTTGGTGGTTACCTGAAGAACTACACGAAGCCATTTACCCTGATGCTGCCTATTAACATCATTGAAGACTTTGCTAACTTCTTAACGCTGGGTCTCCGTATCTTTGGTAACATTTTTGCCGGTGAACTGTTGATGAGTTTAATTGCTAATATGGCATTCTCTCATGGCGTCTTGACAATTATTCCAGGATTGCTGCTGGAGCTTGCATGGCAAGGATTCTCAATCTTTATTGGTTCAATTCAGGCATATGTCTTTGTAACATTAACGACGGTTTATATTTCTCGGAAGGTTTCCGAATAATAATCTCTAAGGAGGAATTTAAAAATGGCATTAGGAGCAATTGCTGCAGGTATCGCAGCTATGGGTGCTGCTATCGGTGGTGGTATCGGTGATGGTATCTTAATTGGACACACTGTTGACAGTATTGCACGTCAACCAGAATTACAAGGTCGTTTACAAGCAACGATGTTCATTGGTGTTGGTTTGATTGAAGCCATGCCTATTATTGCTATTGTTATCGGCTTCCTTGTTATGAACAAGTAATTGTTGTAATCACTTTTATTTTTAGACAAGGAGGTGTCAATAGATGTTTGTGAACAATGTGTTAGCTGAATCGAACAGTTTATACGTTGGCGACTTGATTTTCTACATTGTCACCTTCATTATCCTGATGTTGCTGGTCAAGCACTTTGCTTGGGGCCCGGTTACTAACATGATGAAGAAACGGGCAGATAAGATTGCCAGTGACATTGACAATGCTGCTAAGTCCCGTGAAAATGCCGAAAAGATGGCTGCTAAGCGTCAAGCTGAACTGCAAAATTCACGTCAAGAAGCTGCTGACATTGTTAACAATGCCAAGAAGTCAGCCGAAACACAACGAGCACAAATTGTTGAAGCAGCACAAAATGATGCTCAAGCACTTAAGCAACAGGCACAACAAGATGCTGAACAAGCACGTCGTGACGCCTTGAACGGTGCTAAGGATGACGTTGCAAACTTATCTATTGAGATTGCTTCCAAGCTCATCCAAAAAGAATTAAAGGCAGACGATCAAAAGGAATTGATCGACTCCTACATCGAAGGGTTGGTAGATTATGAGTCTTGATAAGAAGACGGTTGCTCGCCGTTATGCACGGGCACTGTTTGAATTGGTCGATGCAGACAACGAAGTCGATCAAACTTATCAAGAACTAATTGCATTACGCCAAGTCTTTGAGGACAACGAAGGACTGGAATCTGCTTTGGCAGGGGTTCAAATGTCCCTCGATGATAAAAAAGCGTTGGTCAGTGACTTGCAGCAGGGTGCTTCCCAGTATGTTAAGAACCTGATTCAAATGCTTTTTGATTACGGCCGCATGGATTGTATGGTCGCGATTATTGATGAGTTTGAACGGCGGTATGACGCTAAGAATAAGCGGATGCATGCTGACGTTGTTACAGCGATCCAACTCGATAAACAACAACGGGACCAACTTTCGGCCAACCTGGCAAAGCGTTTTGGTGCTAACGAGGTTGTATTAAACGAAAGTGTAGATCCTGAAATTTTAGGTGGGGTTATTGTTCATGCTGACCATAAGACGCTTGATGGTAGCCTCAGCTCAAAGATTAAGCAAATTCGTCGTTTACTAGTTAGATAAAATAGATCTTTTGTTAAAGAGGTGAGACCTTTATGAGCATTAAAACTGAGGAAATCAGTTCACTCATCAAGAAGCAACTTGCCAACTACCAAAACCAAGTTTCTGTTGAAGAAACCGGGACGGTAACCTACGTTGGTGATGGTGTTGCTCGTGCCGATGGCTTGGAAAATGCCATGGCTGGTGAGTTGCTCGAATTTAGCAACGGTGTTTACGGGATGGCCCAAAACCTCGAAAGTAACGATGTCGGTATCGTTATTTTAGGTGACTTTAGTGGTATCCGCGAAGGTGACACCGTTAAACGGACGGGTCGAATCATGGAAGTACCCGTCGGTGATGAATTATTAGGACGGGTTGTTGACCCATTAGGTCGTCCACTGGATGGCCTTGGTGAGATCAAGACGACCAAGACGCGTCCAATTGAACGGAAGGCTCCTGGGGTTATGGAGCGGAAGAGTGTTAGTGTGCCTCTTCAAACTGGTATTAAGGTGATTGATGCCTTAGTTCCAATTGGTCGTGGTCAGCGTGAGTTGATTATTGGTGACCGGAAGACTGGTAAGACTGCTATCGCCCTTGACACGATCATTAACCAGAAGGACCAAAACGTAATTTGTATTTACGTTGCCATTGGTCAAAAGGAATCAACCGTTAAGGCGAACGTCGAAACCCTTCGTCGTTACGGTGCCTTAGACTACACCATCGTTGTTTCAGCTAGTGCTTCAAACCCAGCACCAATGCTGTACATCGCACCATATGCCGGTGCCGCAATGGGTGAAGAGTTCATGTTCGGTGGCAAAGATGTTTTGATTGTTTATGATGACCTTTCAAAGCAGGCTGATGCTTACCGTGAACTTTCATTGATTCTGCGTCGTCCACCGGGCCGTGAAGCATACCCAGGTGATATTTTCTACACCCACTCACGGTTACTGGAACGGGCTGCCCGGTTGTCTGATGACCTTGGTGGTGGTTCAATGACTGCTTTGCCAATTATTCAAACCCAGGCCGGGGACGTTTCTGCATATATTCCAACTAACGTTATTTCCATTACTGACGGTCAGATCTTCCTGGATTCTGATGAATTTTACGCCGGCCAACGTCCAGCCATTGATGCCGGTACCTCTGTTTCCCGGGTTGGTGGTGACGCCCAAGTTAAGGCTATGAAGAAGGTTGCTGGGACCTTACGGTTGGATATTGCTTCCTATAACGAATTGGCATCATTTGCCCAATTCGGTTCTGACCTGGATGAAGCGACCCAAGCCAAGTTGTCCCGTGGTCAACGGACGATGGAAGTTCTGAAGCAGGGCCTGCACGAACCACAAACTGTTTCTCAACAGGTTGTGACCCTGTATGCCCTGTCGAAGGGATTCATTGATAAGATTCCGTTGGATGATGTTCAACGTTACGAGAGTGAATTAGCTGCTTACATGCACGCAAATCACCAAGACCTTTACGATAGTATTCAAAAGTCAGGTAAGTTGCCAGAAGGCGACGGCCTGCACAATGCCGTTGCGGACTTCACAAAGTCATTCCAAACTAGTGATGACAAGAAGAAAGCTACACAAAAGTAATGAATAATACTAGTCGAAAGGACGGTGAGATTTAGTGCCAGCTTCACTTGCTGCAGTTAAACATAAAATTGAATCAACGAAGAGTACGCGGCAGATTACCTCTGCCATGCAGATGGTTTCAACTGCTAAACTGAATCAAATTCAACACCACACTCAAACCTACGAGGTCTATGCTGAGAAGGTTAAGCAAATGTTGGCTGATCTGGTTAAATCTCACAGTGCAACATCTGCTGCTTCACAGGATGATGTTTACGCTGCACTATTTAAAAAGCGTCCAGTAAAGAAGACTGGAATACTCGTAATTACATCAGATCGGGGCCTAGTGGGAAGTTACAACAGTAATATTCTCAAGCAAACGATGGCCCTGATGAAGGAGCACAATCTTAATAAAGACAACACTGTTTTCCTGACGGTTGGTAAGACGGGGACCGAATTCTTGAAGAAACAGGACATGAACATTATTTACCAGTATTCTGGTGTTAGCGATGTTCCGTTGTTCCGTGAGGTTCTCCCGATTGTCCGGACGGCGGTTCAAATGTACAATGACCAAGTATTCGACGAAATGTATTTGGTATTTAGCCACTACGTTAACCGGATTACTTCCCATGTCATTGCCCATGATATTCTGCCAATTACGGAACATTCATTACTTGACGATGAGGGAAGTATGCCTGAAAAAGATAAGGGCAAGACACCACTTGACAATAGTGATGTAACTGCGGCCCATGTTTCGGCTGAGTATGAATTTGAGCCATCGGATACGGTGATTGTTTCTGCATTGGTTGCCCAATATGCAGAAAGTTTATTATATGGAGCTATTTTGGATGCTAAGACATCTGAACACTCCTCAAGTGCGAATGCCATGCGGTCTGCAACTGACAATGCTGATGATATTATTTCAACATTGGAATTGCAGTATAACCGTGCGCGGCAGGCTGCTATCACTACGGAAATCACTGAAATTACCGGTGGGATGACAGCACAAGAATAATTTCTAACGTAGGAGGAAACAACATGAGTTCTGGTAAAGTTGTACAAGTTATCGGACCAGTTGTCGATGTTGAATTCCCCTTAGACGGTAAGCTTCCTGAAATTAACGATGCTTTGAAGATCAAGGAAAGTGATGACAAGACTTTGACGACTGAAGTTGCCCTTGAACTGGGTGACGGGGTTGTTCGGACGATTGCCATGGACGGAACCGACGGTCTTCAGCGGGGAATGGAAGTTGAAAACACTGGTGCATCAATTAGTGTGCCAGTTGGTGACGATACTCTGGGACGAGTATTTAACGTCTTAGGTGAACCTGTTGATAACGGACCGAAATTTGGCCCTGACGCAAAGCGGATGCCAATTCACCGTGATGCACCAAAGTACGACGAATTAAACAACAACACGGAAATTTTGGAAACTGGTATTAAGGTTATTGACCTGCTGGCCCCATATGTTCGTGGTGGTAAGATTGGTCTGTTCGGTGGTGCCGGTGTTGGTAAGACCGTTTTGATTCAGGAATTGATTCACAATATCGCCCAAGGTCACAATGGTATTTCTGTCTTCACAGGTGTTGGTGAACGGACCCGTGAAGGTAACGATATGTACTACGAAATGAAGGCCTCCGGGGTTCTTGAAAAGACCGCCATGGTCTATGGTCAGATGAACGAACCACCTGGTGCCCGGATGCGGGTTGCCTTAACTGGTCTGACGATTGCGGAATACTTCCGTGATGTTAAGGGTCAAGACGTGCTTCTGTTCATCGACAACATTTTCCGGTTTACCCAGGCCGGTTCAGAAGTTTCTGCCCTGTTAGGGCGGATTCCTTCAGCCGTTGGTTACCAGCCAACACTGGCTACTGAAATGGGTCAGTTGCAGGAACGGATTACTTCAACCAAGAAGGGTTCCATTACGTCTATTCAAGCCGTTTATGTTCCTGCCGATGACTACACCGATCCTGCACCAGCCACGACTTTTGCCCACCTGGATGCAACTACCAACCTTGAACGTCGTCTGACCCAAATTGGTATTTACCCAGCCGTGGACCCACTGGAATCAACTTCAACGGCATTAACTCCTGAAATTGTTGGTAAGGAACACTACGAAGTCGCTACCCAAGTTCAACACGTTCTTCAACGGTACCATGAATTACAAGACATCATTTCTATTCTCGGGATGGATGAATTGTCCGATGAAGAAAAGACAATCGTTGCTCGTGCACGGCGGATTCAAAACTTCCTTTCCCAAAGTTTCAGTGTTGCCGAACAATTTACTGGTACGCCAGGTAAATATGTTCCACTGAAGGACACCATCAAGGGCTTCAAGGGAATTCTTGAGGGTAAGTATGATGACCTTCCGGAAGAAGCATTCCGACTGGTTGGGACAATCGACGATGCTGTAGAAAAAGCAAAGAAAATGAAGGCTGAGACTGACCAAGAAAACGCAGAAGATTAGGAGGGATAATTTATGGCTGATAGTAAATTTAAGGTCACCATTATTACTCCTGATGGCACTATCTATGATAATGACGAGGCAACTATGATTGTCATGAACACCGCTGGTGGACAAATGGGAATCATGGCTAACCACGTGCCTCTGATTGCTTCTCTGAAGATCAGTGTTGTTCGCGTCAAACATGATGACGGTGAGGACGAAGTTGCCGCAGTTAACGGTGGGATCATGCAATTTGATGGCCATGAAGCGCTAATTGCGGCTGACAGTGCCGAACTGCCAGAACGGATTGACGTTGAACGTGCTCAACATGCGAAGGAACGGTCCGAAAAGGCGATTGAAGCAGCTAAGAAGAGTCACAATAAGGATGACTTGGCCCGGGCTGAAGTTCACCTTAAGCGGGCAATTAACCGTTTGAAAGCATCAAAGTACAGCAAAAAACTACAATAATTTGTCCAAGAAGGGGGCAGGGCTAACTGGTCCCTTTCTTGTTCATCCATGGTCGCCCATATCTCTGTAGATATGGACGGCCATTTGCCGTTTAAAGGGGCAGACCTTTTAATTAATGGTTAAACTTTTTGGTTAACGGTTCATTATTAGAAATGTTATGATATGATACAAAATGGCTGCTAGGAGGTTTTGGAATGCAAGTAACGGGAATACACGCACTATTTGAAATTATCGTTCAATTTCTCTTCATCTGGCTGGCCTTTACGGCTATCCAGGGATTTCATATTGAGTGCCTCTTCAAACGCCCGCCACGCACCCTGCCGTTGATGATTGTTTTATTGGCAACAGCCATTGGTTACCTCTGTGCTAATTTCTTTCTCGGAATCATCACAGCGATTGGTAACCTTACATACTTAGTTCGTTAGTGCTGGGGAGGTTTGTTATGGAAAAGATAATTATCAAGGGTGGTCACCCCTTAAAGGGTAAGGTTGCGGTGGAAGGTTCCAAAAACGCAGTCTTGCCAATGCAGGCGGCGGCGATTCTTGCCGTTCAGGGAACGGTTATTTTAAACAATGTTCCGCCAGTGACTGATGTGCAGGTTATGGACCGGCTTTTGCAGTTCTTGAACCTCAAAACCGCGTATGGAGAAAAGGAACGCCAGTTAGTCATCAACGGCAGTTCCCCCTTATCATCAGAGGCAACATACGATTATGTAGGTAAGATGCGGGCTTCCTTGTTAGTAATGGGACCGCTATTAGCCCGGACCGGCTACGTCCGAATTGCCTTACCGGGGGGCTGTTCAATCGGGGCCCGGCCAATTGACCTCTACCTGAAGGGGATGGAAATGCTGGGAGCTGCGATTAAGCAGGATGCGGGCTTCATTGAGGCCTCTTGTAACCACCTGGTCGGTACCCGAATTCCCCTTGATTTTCCCAGCGCTGGGGCAACGGAAAATATTATGATGGCCGCAACCATGGCTGAGGGAATTACGACGATTGAAAACGCTGCCTGTGAGCCCGAAGTTGTGGAACTAGCAAACCTCCTCAATAAGATGGGTGCCCGGGTCCATGGGGCCGGAAGTAAGGTTATCCGTATCCAGGGGGTCTACTTCCTCCACGGTGCAGAATACACGGTAATGCCGGACAGAATTGAGGCCGGGACCTTCATGATTGCCGCGGCCATTACCAACGGTGACGTAATCGTCAACGGGGCGGTCCCAGAATACAGTGTCTCACTCATTGCTAAGTTAGAAGAGATGGGGGTCACCGTGATTAAGCAGGCAAACGGAATCCGGGTCCTCGGGACGTCCATACTGCTACCGGCTGCGGTCAAAACGATGCCGTATCCGGGCTTTTCGACCGACCTGCAACCGCAGATGACTGTTCTTCAGCTCCTTGCTAATGGGACCAGTACAATGGAAGAGCACATCTTTGAGAAGCGTTTCATGCACTTAGAAGAACTAAGACGAATGAACGCCCACTTCCAAATCAACGGTTCAGTGGCTACCCTGCTGGGCCCGAGTCGCTTTAGTGGGGCTGAAGTGGCAGCCACTGACCTCCGCGCGGGTGCTGCCTTGGTCCTGGCTGGCTTGGTTGCCAAGGGTATTACTCAGGTAAGGCGGCCAGACTGTTTGGACCGCGGATACTTTCATTTCTACCAGAAGCTACAGAAGCTAGGGGCCCAGATTGACCGGAGCGACATCGAAGACCAGTTTAAACTGACCCCCATGAACAACCCGGGGTAAATCGGGGAAGTAACGAGGAGTAACCACCTGAGATGTGGTATAATACGAACGATATTAACTTAAAAATAAGCGCTTTGATTAGCAGGAAATCCGCATCAAGCGAAAAGGAGATAAGTTGAATGGCTAAAGATATCGGAATCGATTTAGGGACTGCCAACGTCCTTATCTATGTGCAGGGCAAGGGGATTGTCCTGAATGAACCTTCTGTTGTGGCAATCGATACTCAAACCAACAAAGTTTTGGCAGTGGGGTCTGAAGCTTACCGAATGGTGGGCCGGACCCCAAGCAACATCCGGGCAATTCGGCCACTGAAGAACGGGGTCATTTCAGACTTCGATGTTACCCAGGAAATGCTTTCCTACTTCATCGGTAAGTTGAGCGTTAAGGGCTTCATGTCTAAGCCAAACATCATGATCTGTGCTCCAACTAACATCACGGAAATTGAACGGAAAGCAATTATTCAAGCCGCCGAACAGTCCGGTGGGGGCAAAGTTTACCTGGAATACGAACCAAAAGTTGCTGCCATTGGTGCCGGGCTGGATATCTTTAAGCCCCGCGGAAGCATGGTAATCGACATGGGTGGTGGTACTAGTGATATCGCTATCTTGTCACTTGGTGATATTGTTGCTAGCCAATCAATTCGGATGGCCGGGGACAAGATGAATAACGACATCGCTGCCTACATCAAGGATAAGGACGGCCTGGTGATTGGTGAACATACTGCCGAAAACATCAAGATGGAAATTGGGACCGCTCTCAAGGTAGATGAACCTAAGGAAATGGATGTTCGTGGTCGGGACGTGGCTAGCGGGATGCCAAAACAGGTCACTGTTAACCAAAATGAAATTGAAGAAGCACTCCACGATACCCTGGAGCAAATCGTCACTGCTACCATTAACGTCTTAGAGACGATTCCACCAGAATTAGCTAGTGACATCATTGACCGGGGAATTATGCTGACTGGAGGAACCTCCCTGTTGAACGGGATTGACCAGCTCTTCAGCTCCCGCCTGAAGGTCCCAGTGGTCGTTTCCCAGGATCCGTTGGATAACGTGGCCAAGGGTGCCGGTGAGATGTTGGAACGAATGCAAAAGGCTGATAAGAAGTAATAAGTGATGGTGCACTTTTTGTGTCGCTTAATACGAGGGTACCAACGGGGAATTTCCGCGCGTCGTCCTTACCGGGTTTGCCGCTATTACCCCGCGTGTTCAGAGTATATGATTCAGGCCCTGCAACGGTTTGGTACCAAGGGCGCACTGCTGGGAATTGTCCGGATTCTGCGTTGCCACCCTTTTGTTAAGGGCGGCTATGACCCGGTGCCCCAGCATTTTACTTTTCAACGTCAACAAAATAATTTAAGGGTGAAAACGTGTCAAAAAAGGATAAAAAAATTGAAGTAAGTGTTAAGGATATTGAACGTCGGCATCAACCTGTCCAACAGATCTTTATTGGTGGCCGCCTTATTGGGGAGGTAATCACCGATAATGATCGCTTTAAAGCCTTGCTGACGGCGGATCAAAGTGAGTTTAACGCTCGCTCGCAAGAAGAAGGGCTGGAAATTGTTCTGCAGCAATACCACTTGCACCAACACTAAACCGCTTGTGGTGGCCAATTCTTCTTGTCAAAATATGGCATAAAGGAGTTAGGTAATGCAACATTTGCAAAATGATGAAGAGAGTCGGATTGATTGGGGAATCATTTTTTGTGTTTTGCTGCTGGCGTTAATTGGTTTAGCGTCAATTTACGTTGCGGCAAGCCATGACCGTCAATCTGTTAGTGTTGCTCGTCAGGTAATTACCCAGTTGGTGTGGTACGCCGTGGGGATTATCCTGGTGGTCGTAATTATGCAGTTTGATGCGGAGCAGCTATGGAAGATTGCCCCGATTGTTTACTGGGCTAGCATCTTTCTGATGTTTGCCATCCTGGTATTCTATAGCCGCTCGTATTACGTTAATACGGGGGCAAAGAGTTGGTTTGCAATCGGGCCGTTTACGTTCCAGCCGTCCGAAATAATGAAACCCGCGTATATTTTAATGATGGGGCGGGTCATCACGACCCACAATAACCGCTACCCGGTTCATACGGTGCGGAGTGACTGGCACTTAATCGGAACAATGTTTTTGTGGCTTTTGCCAGTCTTGATTTCCCTACACTTTCAAAATGACTTTGGGACGGCCCTGGTCTTTTTTGCCATCTTCTGTGGGATGGTCCTGGTTTCCGGGGTAACCTGGCAGATCTTGGCACCTGCAGCCGGCGCCTTAGCTGTTGTCGGCGGGTCCGCACTAGCCATGGTGACGAGTTCCGTGGGGCGGACTATCCTGGAACACATTGGCTTTCAGGCCTACCAATTCGACCGGGTTGACACCTGGCTGCATCCGGAACAGGATACGACCAACCAGGGTTACCAGCTCTGGCAGAGTATTAAGGCCGTTGGTTCCGGTGGAATCACGGGGACCGGGTTCAATAATTCCAAGGTCTATGTACCCGTTCGTGAATCGGATATGATTTTTTCAGTAATTGGGGAAAACTTTGGCTTTGTGGGCAGTGCCCTGTTGATCCTGGTTTACCTCCTGCTGATTTACCTGATGATTCGGGTAACTTTTGATACGCGAAACGAATTTTACGCGTACATCTCAACTGGAGTCATCATGATGATCCTCTTTCACATCTTTGAAAACATTGGGATGAATATTGGCCTCCTACCACTGACCGGTATTCCGTTACCATTCATCAGTGCCGGGGGGTCATCCTTGATTGGGAATTTAATTGGGATTGGGATGATAATGTCAATGCGTTATCACCACCACTCATACATGTTTAGCAGCAATCGTGAGTTTAGATAATGAGGTGCGAATATGGCAACAAAGAATAACTATTTTTGGACAAAGCGGGTAGCTGACGGAACGACCCGGATTGGCTTGAACGATCAGGGGCGCGACGATCTTGGTGAAGTGAGCTTTATCGACCTTCCAGAAACGGGGACCGAGTTAACCGAAGGCGGTAAGTTTCTCTCTGTGGAAGCGGAGAAGGCCGTTACTGACTTGGAAAGTCCGGTTACTGGGAAGATTGTGGCGGTCAATGATAAGCTGGCAGACAGTCCAGAGGACTTGTCCAGTGATGATGAACAAAAGAACTGGATCATTGATGTTAAGTAGTAAATTAAAAGGGTACCCCTATGTGGTGCCCTTTTTTTGATTGTTGATAAACACTTATTTTTATGATATTCTTAAGGTTCTGAGAATTCGGTTTAAATAAAAGAAAAGGTGGTATTTCTAATGACTAAGAAGCTGCGTGTTGCATTGTTGTTTGGTGGAAATTCATCTGAACATGATGTCTCCAAGCGCTCGGCGCACAACATTTATGACGCGATGGACAAGGACAAGTACGACGTTAGTTTATTTATGTTCACTAAAGACGGAATCTTGTTAAACAATGAAGATTCGCAGCGGATCTTTGACGGGGAACAAGAAGATAAGGTCGTCAAGGATGCTTACCAAAAGATGGACTTGACTAAGCCCCTGGCACCAATCATGGCCCTAAATGAGCTGTCCGGGATTGACTTCTTCTACCCGGTTATTCACGGTAACCTGGGAGAAGACGGGACAGTTCAGGGCCTGTTCAAGCTACTCAACAAACCTTATGTGGGTTCGAACATCGCGGCAAGCGCCCTTTCCTTTGACAAGGACCTAACCAAGAAGATGTTGAACGAAGCGGGGATTCGCAATACCCCATACGTCCTGCTGACGCCTGAAAACCAAGCCGATTATCCTTGGAATCGCTTGGAAGAAGACCTGGGTGACTTGATCTTTATCAAGCCGGCTAAGCAGGGGTCCTCAGTGGGAATCCACCGGGTTACTAACGCTAAGGAGTACGCGGCAGCACTTAAGGATGCATTCAAGTACGACTTTAAGGTCCTGGCTGAACAAGGGGTTGATCACCCGCAAGAAGTGGAAATCTCCATTTTGGGTAATGAGCACCCAATTGCTTCCAAGCTTGGTGCGGTCCGGGTACCGAAGGGCGATCCATTCTATGATTATGAAAATAAGTTTGTCGACGCTAGTGGGGTCGTATTCGAATTACCAGTTAAACTACCGCAGTATTTAACCGATGAGATTACTGATATGGCCCTGAAGGCATACAAGGTACTGGATATGAAGGGACTGGCCCGGATTGACTTTTTGGTTGATTCCAATAATGTTCCATATCTGAGTGAGCCCAATACCTTGCCAGGATTCACTAACATCAGTCTTTATCCGCAAATGTGGGAGGTCTCTGGAATCTCTTATTCTGATTTGATTGATTGCCTGATTCAACTTGGCTTAGATGAGTTTAAGCGAAATAGTCAAATTAAGTATGATTTTCGCGAACTGGGACAAGAACACGTTGGTCAGAAGAAGTACAACGAATAAATCCTTTTAGCTATAGATCAACAAGGACTTTGGCTATTAATATATTAATCGATAAGTGGGACTGTAACCGTTTTGCAGCCCTTTTTTTATGGTAACAAACGTTTATCTATGAAAAGTGAATTAAAAGATTTAATGAGCAATTTTAGAAAAACCCGAATTGTCAACTCAAGTGCAACATGGCTGTGAAGCTAAATATTGATGAAAACATTGTTGAGCGGTGTGGTAGTGAAGAAGCTTGCGGGGCTTGGTATTGATAGCTTGGACTGCTTGGTGGAGGTAGAGAAGGGATTGCTTAATGGGTTGGCCCTTGGGATAGAATTGACGAAGCAGTCCATTATTGTTTTCATTGCTTCCGCGTTCCCAAGGTGAGTACGGGTGAGCGAAGTAAATCTTGGCATGTCTAATTTTAGCCAATGTAGAGAATTCGGCACCATTATCAAAAGTGATCGAGTTAAACCAGTTTGGATGGTAATTAATCACCTTCTGAAGCTCTTGACGACAGGTTCCTGCTCGGTAATTGGGAATCTTAATGACAATCTCAAAGCGCGTTAAGCGTTCTGTTAGAGTCATCAGGGCTGGTTGATTCTTCCGCCGAACCCCCTTGACTAAATCCCCCTCCCAATCAAAAGGACGTTGGCGCTGATTAATCTTTTGCGGGCGTTTTTCAATTGAAACTCCCGGCCGCTTCACTGCTTGCCGAGAGTGGGAACGATGGTGCTTTTTTAGATGCCGACTTAGCTTCTGTGGTAAATCAAGATTCTTAATGGCTAACCGTCCCTGGTCAATATAGCGGTAAACAGTTGGCGTTGACGGACAAAACTGGTCAGGAAACTTTAACTTGAACTAGCCAATAAACTCGTCCACACTCATCGCGTTAAATTGGCTGCCCAGCTGTTTGGTTAGGAGCTTAAAGAAGAAATGGCCCCGTTTAAGCAAGGAATGACAATGACATTTCAGCCGCCGCTGTTCATGCTTGGCTGGCGCCGTTTCACCATAGTAGTGATGGTAAAGGAAGTAATCTGAGTTACGCTGTAAGACACGACCACGTTTAAGCTCACGACCAATCGTTGACCGATGACAGTGAAGCTTTCTGGCGATCGCGGCATTAGACCAGTTCAGATCATGTAGTGCCTCAATCTGTCTACGCTGCTCACTAGTTAGTTGATGGTAGTGACGAGGAATGTTAGAATCAATCTGAGTCATGAAGATCACCTTTCTTATTTTTTGGTCAATTTAAGTTTAGGTCTTCATGGCCTTTTTGTTTAATTTATGATGTTGCACTTAGATTGTAAATCCGGCAATTTTAGAAAAAATTTCATAATTAGTGTTATAATAAAAAACTGAGTAAAAGGGATTTTATAACGGAATAAATTATTAGTAATAAATTGAGGATGATAACCAATGAAACTCCGTGGAGATGTTTTAAAAAAGATTCGCCGCAAGCGAGGTTTATCGCAAACAGCATTGGCTGAAGGAATCTGCACTCAAGCAACGATTAGTCTAATGGAAAAGCAGGATCGCCTACCAAAGATGGATATTTTGACTGCCATTTGTGAGCGGCTGAATATCCAGCCGGACCGAATTATTGAAAAAGAAGTTAGTGGAATTAATGATAATTTCAACCAGATTATTGATGCGCTAACGGATCAGGAACTTGATAAAGCAAAGAAGTTAATTGACAAGATTCGGGTTAAGGATTTAAACAGCGACTTTGATAAGCAGCGCTACTATTACCTCTTAGGAATGGTCCAGATTAAGGACGGCAATATTGACGATGCCATCTTTAACTTTGAGCTAGTCCTGACCCAGTTTGCTACCACCAGTGCCAATATCTACCTGGCAATGACAACGGCGGGGATGGCGCTTGCTTACCTCAAGCGTAATGATCGTGAGCGGGCAGTACGGCTGACTAACCGGTCAGTGAAGTTGATTGATAACAAGAAACTAATCGGCAGCCTCCACCAGTGGGCCTCGATTAACTGCCAGACTGCCGAACTCTATTGGCGGCTAGGTGAACCTGAGAAAGCAATTGAATGTGCTGAGCGGGGGATCAAGCTTTGCCGGGAACGGGAATCACTTTTTTTGCTTGACCAACTTTACATGTATGTCGGCCGGAGCTACATTGAACTTGGTGATAAGGAGAAAGCCAAGGAAAATTTGGAAGTTGCTAAGAGCTTGTCCATCGCCCGTCACGGGAATGTAATGGAGAAGAGTATTGTTAAGGACTTGGAAAAACTGCAATAGTAACAAGGCACCAATCCACCTCTAATTAGGGGGTGGGTTTTATTTTCTCTTGGTCTGAAAGCGCTGCCAAAATATGATAAAATTAAAATGTGCAGAGAATTATGAGGAGGCGTTGTTATGGAAATAAAAAACGTTGTGGTTGCTGGAGCAGGGGTGCTCGGCAGTCAAATTGCATTTCAAGCAGCCCGGTGTGGTTACCAGGCCAAAATCTGGAACCGGCACATTGATCGGGCAGAACGGCGGTTGGCCGTAATTAAGGATCCGTTCATGAAGGAGATGAAGGCATCCGCGACTGATTACCAGGCCGCAATGGACAACATTGTTGATATTAGTAACGATTTAAAGGCGACCGTGGCTGATGCAGACTTGGTAATTGAATCTGTTTCTGAGTCGGTCGAGATCAAAAAGGCCTTCTATGAGGAACTTTGCCCGCTTCTCCCGGAGAAAACGATTTTAACGAGTAATTCATCTACCTTCATTCCGAGTGAACTGGTTGGCTTTACTGACCGGCCAAGCAAGTTTGCCCACTTACACTTTGCCAACCACATTTGGAAGCATAACGTTGCTGAAATCGTCGGTAATCCGAAGACCGACCCAGCAGTTATTGAAGACCTGACTACCTTTGCCCGGTCAATTAAGATGGTACCAGTGGTCCTGAAAAAGGAGCAGCACGGTTACATTATGAATGCCTTACTGGTCCCACTATTGAATGCGGGGATGGCACTATGGGCAAACGGGGTTGCTGACCCGCACACCATCGATAAGGACTGGATGATTTCCAACGGGTCCCCACTTGGTCCGTTCATGATTCAGGATATTGTGGGTCTCCGGACGACCTATGCCGTAGTTCTGAACCAGTACCAGCAAACGAATAATGAACTATTTAAAAAGATTGCCGACAAACTGAAGTCAATGATTGATGCCGGTCATACGGGTGTCGAAGCGGGGCAGGGATTCTACCATTACCCTAATCCCGAGTATAAGAATCCGGACTTTTTTAAGTAACTAAGATTGAAAATAGCTCTGCACCAGTGGTTACCCATGCACCTAGAAAGGGAGTAGTTTCTATGAAACAGTATCGTGTTATTATTTGGGGACTTGGAAATGTCGGTCGCGCTGCCGTGCGAATGATTGGTGAACGCCAGTCAGTGAAGTTGGTTGCTGCGGTTGATAATGACCCGGAGAAGGTTGGTAAAGATGCTGCCGGGCTATTTGGCTTTCCGGACGTTGGTGTTAAGGTCACGGATTATATCGATGCAGCGCTGAAGCTGGATGCCGATGTAGTCTTAGTATACACGCCGCTTCGTCACGAGCCAAAGACGGGGGGGCCTTTACACCAAGTGCGGAGGACATGGTTAAGGTCTTAAACGCTAAGAAAAACTGTATCACGACCATTCCGCTTTACTACTCACAAGTCACCACTCCGGACCTGTACAAAATGATTAACGATGCCGCTGCAAAGAATGGTGTCACCTTCATGCCGAGTGGTTTACTGCCGGGCTTCTATGCTTCACACCTGCCATTGTACCTTTGTAACTTGGTTGACCATGTTGACCAGCTCACCGTTCAGTCTGGTGAGGACGATCAGAACAACACTTCTTCTTGGGTTAAGGTCTTTGGTTACGGGATGGATCCTGCTAAATTCCCTCAGGATAAGTTAAAGGCCGGCATTGCCGCTTATTACATTGCTGCCGTTTACGAGATGGGCGACCGGTTGGGACTCAAGTTTGATGATGTTAAAGTTACGCACGAGGTATTTACCGCTCCCCAGGATCTTCATCCAAAGGCATTTGGATTGATTAAGAAGGGGACAATGATGGGGCACCGCTTCACCATGAGTGGTTATGTTGGTGGTGAGAAGAAGGTTAGCCTGATTTACGTCCACAAGATTTGCAACGATATTGTTAAGAAACCAGCAATTGATAATCATATCTATATTGCTGGTATTCCAACCATTGATGTTGAGGTCCAGAACATGATCCCACTAGAGGAAAGTTACGTCACGAGTGCGGCACCAAGTGTTGATGTCATCCCCCAGTGTGTTGAAGCCCCCGCAGGCTACCAGCACGTTCTTGATCAACCGACGATGTTACCGTTAGTTTAGTTAAATAATTTTGCTAGTCGGTTGCGGGAAATTCTCACTCATTGTGTGAAGTTGCATAGATATTTAATTATTTTCGTAATTGATGTGTGACTTAGAAAAGTAACGTGGGAAAAACATTGGGGTGTACCTTTGGCTAGTATAGGACCAATCATCGGTACGGCACGGGTCCATCAATATCATGATCATGATGCGCGGCGCTAGACACGTGGGGCACACTTCGACCCGAAGCTAGTCCGTGTTTTCCGCAATTATTGTGTAATATTTGAAAACTGAAAAGGAGGCTGGAAGAAAATTTCGTTTTCTCCCAGCCTCGTTGTTTATTTTAAGATTTTTATTTTAACGCTTGTTCCGCTTCTTTGGGTTGACAACGGGCTTGTTTTCCAAGTCGGTCCGAACAACCAGGACATCGCAGAGGGCAGTCCGAGTAACGTATTCGGTAACGGAACCAATCAGAATCCGTTCAACCGCATTTAGACCGGTAGCCCCGATCATGATTAGGTCAGCACCCATTTCCTTTGGGACATCACGGGCAATGATGGCCTTTGGTGCACCATATTCAATGGAGTAGCTGACGTTCTTAACACCTTGCTTCTTGGCGTATTCAATGTATTGGTCAAGGGTCTTCTTGGCGGTGTCGGTAACCTGTTCAACCATTGAAGTATCGAAGCTTGAAATGTTTTGGAAAGCCCGGGTGTCGACAACGTGCAATAGACGCAGTTCGGCATCTTCCCCGTTCCGCTTAGCAACGGCAACGGCCTTCTTGAAGGCTAATTCAGCTTCCGCAGATCCATCAACTGGAACCAAGATGTGTTTGTATGTTTGTGCCATAATAGTGCCTCCTTAAGCTTGTTTACCTTTATTATACACTTTTCAGACTAGGGGGGTAAAGCAATCTAGCGATACTTTGCGCGGAATTCGCTGGTGATTGAAAAAGCCATCTGGGTCTCTAAAATGCAACCAATCACTACCATTATGACAATGAACGTGACACTATTAGTCCAGGCCGCTACGACGGTAACGATACCAATTATAGTCATGATGATCCCCCAGATTTTAAGCTGACTAGCGACAAACTTACTCTTCAGGGGGTCGAAGATCATAAAGGGCTTATGGAGGTGGGTTAAAAAGAAGGCCCCTTCAAAGAGGGCAATCAGGCCAAAGAGGGTCACAAAAAGCGGTAAAAGCATTATGAAATTCTCCTTATCAGTGTAGAATTTGTGAGAAAAACTTAGAAGAAGCATCGGAGTACATCCTTGGCTAGTATAGGATACGGTACAAGCCGGAGATTCTTCGTAATCGATGGGCTTGCTGCGCGGCGCTAGACACTAACCTGTGGTTTTTCCACGATTATTGTGTAATATTTGAAGACTGAAAGGAGGGTGAGAAAAATGTAGCTTTTTCTCACCCTCTAATTTTGACTATGTACGAAAACTCCGTTGGTGCCGTTAATTGTCATTCAGTGTTGACCTGTATGTTAAACAGGTGGGGCATGGCTGTCCAGTCGCCAACTACCAAGTGAAAAGGCATGTTGTAAAAAGGACAAGACACTAGTCCCAAAGTAAAAAGACTGTAAGGCAAACCTGCGTTTAGACAACGCGTACACTACAGAATTTTCACTATTATCTTAGCATCATTTGGTCAAATAGGCAATCAGTTCGTGGGGTGGTGGTGACCTTTTAGTCCTTGGCGCTGGGCGCGCTTCAGCTGCCAGTACTGGTTACCAAGTGCCTGCTCGAACCGGCCATTTTGTTTTGGCTGGTAGTACTGGGCCCCCTTAATTCGGTCAGGAAGGTACTGCTGAGCGACCCAGTCTTGGGGATGGTCATGGGGAAATTGGTAATCAACCCCGTGACCAAGCTTTACGGCGCCCTTGTAGTGGGCATCCTTGAGATAGGGTGGGATATCGCCGAAGCCGCCTTCCTTTACCTGGGCGAGGGCCTCGTCAATAGCACTAATTCCCGAATTCGATTTCGGTGATAGGCAAAGTTCAATCACCACGTCGGCAAGGGGAATTCGCGCTTCCGGAAGACCAACTTGTTGGGCCACCTGGGCGGCTGTTACCGCCCGCTGGACCGCTGGCATGTTAGCCAACCCGATGTCTTCATAGGCGGTAACCATCAGTCGGCGAACGATCGATGTCAGGTCACCGGCCTCAACTAGCCGAGCCAGGTAGTGGAGAGCCGCATCAACGTCGGACCCCCGAATGGACTTCTGAAAGGCGGAGATAACGTCATAGTGACCATCACCGTTCTTGTCTGCGCTGAGGGCCTTCTTCTGCACGCTCTCTTCGATGATGGGCAGGGTCAGGTGAATTTTACCGTCGGAGCCCGGGTCGGTTGACTTGGCGGCAAGTTCAAGACCATTTAGGACGCTTCGCAGGTCGCCATTAGTTGCCTGAGACAATTCCTCTTCTGCATTGGCCGCGAGGACGATAGGCATTTTGCCAAGCCCGCGCTCCTTGTCCGTCAATGCCCGACCAATCGCTACTTTGATGTCGTTAGGACTCAAGGGGTGGACCGGAAAAATCTGGGCCCGACTGCGGATGGCCGGGTTAATACTGATGTAAGGGTTTTCCGTTGTCGCCCCGATGAGAATGATTCGGCCATTTTCCAGGTGGGGAAGGAGGAAGTCCTGCTTCGCCTTGTCGAGGCGGTGAATTTCATCGAGTAATAGGATGACGGTCCCACTCATTTTGGCTTCTTCGGCAACCACTTGAAGGTCCTTTTTACTATCGGTGGCGGCGTTTAGCTTGCGGAAAGCGTACTTGGTTGACCCGGCAATGGCACTGGCAATACTAGTTTTTCCTGTGCCCGGTGGCCCATAGAGAATCATTGACGAAAGCATTCTGGCCTTGACCATCCGGTAGATAATCTTGCCGGGACCGACGAGGTGCTGTTGGCCCACTACTTCATCGAGCGTTCGGGGACGCATTCGGTATGCTAGTGGTTGCATTTAACGACCCTCCCGGTGAAAGAGACGGTGGAAAAAGCCCCCGTCCTCCTTTTTATTTGATTCTTGCTGGTTATTATCCTGTTGGGGGTAACGCTTTTTAACGTCAACGGGTGACTGGAAAACCGCCTTTTTAGCGGCAACAACAATCGCTAAGGATGCGGGCTCAACTCTATATTCTGGGTCGGTCTTCATCGTAAACTCAGCGCCCGCCTTGGCTGCGGTCTGGATGTAGCCGTGAACCATTTCGTGGGGGAGGTTGCCGTTAACAGATACAAGGTTACCAATCCCTTTCGCTAGTTCAGCTGCTAGTTCAGGTTGCCAATTTTTTTCGTGGAGTTCGGCAACGGAAATAGTTAAGCAGACTCGTTCACGAAAGGTACCTAGGTATTTGCGCTGTTCGTCTGGCTTGATCTTTTTGGCCCCATAGATGCCGTTATCGAGTCGTTGTTGGACAGCAGACTTTTTTTCTTCTACCACTAAAATTCCTCCTTAAAAAGGATATTGTTATTATTGTACCATTAACACAGTGAGAAGCTTAAACAATGAATCAGGAGGGTAAGCAAAATGCAGATTGTAATTTCACCAGCACGAACGATAACTGTTGACGAGGATTCATTTTCCTACCAGGACCTTCCAAAGTACTTGGCCAAAACGACCAAGATTCTTGAGTGGATGCGGAGTCTTAGCTATGATCAACTTCACCAGCTGTGGTGGAATTGTAGTACTCGTTTAGCGGATAAGAACTACCAGTGGCTGCAGAAAATGGACCTAAGGCAGCACCTTACCCCGGCCATCATCGCTTTTACGGGACTTCAGTACCAGCACATGGCACCGGACGTTTTTACTGATGCGGGTTTGGAATATATCCAACAACACCTACGAATTTTGTCCGGTTTTTATGGCCTACTTCGGCCGTTTGATGGAATTGTGCCCTACCGATTGGGGATGGGTGATTGTGCCCATGTTGCAGGAACTAAGAACCTTTACCAGTTTTGGGGTGAGACGCTTGCTAACGACCTGTTTACCAACGATAATTTAGTCTTGGATTTGGCCTCAGCAGAATACGAAAAGGCCATTTTGCCGTATTTAAATAATAACCGTCACTTCGTTAAGTGCCGTTTCGGCGAAGTTATTGATGGTCGAATTAAACAAAAGACTACTCAGGTGAAAATGGCTCGGGGGACGATGGTTCGCTACATTGCGGAAAATCAGATTACTGATTTAGCGGGTGTCAAACAATTCCAGGTTGGTGGTTTTCACTACTACCCGGAGTTGTCCAGTAATGAGGTCCTAGCTTTTGCTCTTAAAAAATTATAACGTCCTAAAAGCTTAGCAGAGTAGTAGCTAATGCTTATTTCTGCATTGCAAAAAGACTTAAATTTAAAAAAATGTCCAAAAAGATGTGATTTAAAACACAAATTAGACTATGATAAAGAGTGAAAGCGGTTAAGTGAATAGTAAGGAGGAATAATTATGGCAATTGTAATTGCAGCGCTGAAGGAGGCCGATGGTGAACACCGGGTTTCTTTGGTACCGAGTGTCGTTAAGAGACTTGTCAAGCAAGGCAATAAGGTCTTAATTGAAAAAGGCGCCGGTGCAAAAGCCAACTTCGCTGATCAGCAGTATGTTGATGCTGGTGCGCAGGTCGTTGACCGGCAAGCGGCAATTGATCAGGCAAACATCGTTACGGTTGTTAACCGTCCGGACGATGACACTTTAGGTAAGCTGAAGGCTGACCAAATGCTTTTAGGACTTTTGTCCTTGTCAGTTGATCATGATGTTGCGAAGAAGTTAGCCGATGCAAGGGTCACGGCATTGTCATTTGAACTACTGCCGCGAACTGTTTCACGGGCCCAGACAATGGATGCCTTGAGTTCACAGTCTTCTGTTTCTGGTTACAAGGCTGCATTGGTTGCTGCCGACCACTTCATGCGTTACTTCCCAATGATGATCACGGCGGCCGGGACCGCCAAGCCAGCTAAGGTCCTTGTCTTAGGGACCGGGGTTGCTGGCCTGCAAGCTATTGGTACTGCCAAGCGACTTGGTGCAATCGTTTCTGGTTACGATGTTCGTCCGGCATCACGGGGTGAAGTTGAATCCTTGGGTGCTAAGTTCCTGACGAGTTCTGTATCTGCTGCCGGTAAGGGTGGTTATGCTCGTCAACTGACGAAGGAAGAACAGCAAAAGCAGCAAGATGAACTTGCTGGCTTCATTGCGGACAGTGACATTGTGATCACAACGGCTCGGGTTCCTGGTAAGAAGCCGCCAATGTTAGTAACTGAAAAGTCGGTTCAAAACGCTAAGCCGGGCTCAATCTTTATCGATATTGCGGCCAGTGAACTCGGCGGTAACGTTGCTGGTTCTAAGCCGGGCGAAGTCGTTACGACTGACAACGGGGCCAAGATCGTCGGTGCCGATAACCTGCCAAGTGAACTGGCCACGAGTGCTTCTGAAATGTACTCAAAGAACATTCAAGCAGTTATTAAGGCCCTCCTTGATAAGGAAGGTAACATCAAGATTGACACGACAGATGATGTTATGTCCGAATTGGTTGCTACTTACCAAGGCAAGATTATTTCCGGTCGGCTTCGTTCACAAATGGGTCTGCCTGAGATTAAGAAGCCAGAACCACAAAAGGATGAAGAAGCTGCTAAGCCTGATGCTAAGGCGCAAAAGTAGAGAAGGGGAGCGATCATATGAGTCAACAATTATATTCTAATTTAGCAATTTTTGTTTTAAGTCTCCTCGTTGGCTTTGAAGTTATGAGCAAGATTCCAGCAACCCTGCAAACGCCAATGATGTCTGGTGCGAACGCCATTCACGGTGTTGTTGTCGTTGGTGCCTTCGTTGTTGCCGCGGAAGCTAATAATTGGGGATTTTATATCCTGGCATTCCTGTGTGCCTTCTTTGCCGCAGTTAACGTTGCCGGTGGCTACACCGTAACTGACCGGATGCTGGGGATGTTTGACCGTCCTAAGGGTGGTAAAGCACCTGCAAAAGATAATAAGCAGGATGGAGGCGAACAATAATGAGTGCCTTACAAACATGTTCTTCTTTGATTTACCTGATTTCAGCTATCTGCTACGTTGTCGGTGTCCACTTGATGCGGTCACCAAAGACGGCCCGGAAAGGTAACGGCCTCTCCTGTGTCGGGATGGCTCTTGCTGTGATTATGATTATCATCACGATTATCGTTGGTGGTAAAATCGACGCTGCCGGTTGGATTGCCCTTGTTGCCGGTCTAGCAATCGGGATTTGTTACGGGGTCGTTAAGGCTCGTAAGGTTAAGATGACCGATGTGCCACAACTGGTATCGCTGTTTAACGCCGTCGGTGGTGGTGCTGCCGCAACAATTGGTGTTTTTGACTACTTACAAGTTGCGGCGGGTACCCGTCTTCAACTGATCTTGTCAATTCCAGTTGTCCTCGACGTTATCATTGGGGGTACGACTTTCTCAGGTTCTTTGATTGCCGCTGGTAAGCTGGCTGGTCACGTTCCAGGTAAGCCAATTACCTTCCCCGGCAGCCGACTTTGCAATGGCTTGGCAATTATTGCCATGATTGTTGGTGCCGTTTGGATGATCGGTTACCCACAAAATTATTGGGCACTTGTTCTGGAATTAGTTGCTGCCTTGGTATTCGGTCTGTTAATGACCTTGCCAATTGGTGGTGCCGACATGCCAGTTGTTGTTTCTCTTTTGAACGCCTTCACCGGTTTAGCGGTTGCCTTTGCCGGGTTCGTTATTGATAACCAAGTTTTGATTATCGCCGGTGCCCTTGTTGGTTCTGCTGGGACGATTTTAACCCTGCAAATGGCCGAAGCAATGAACCGGTCTGTTGCTAACATCCTTGCCGGTGGTTTCGGCGGTGGTGCCAGCGATTCTGGTGCTTCTGATGATATTCCGGTTAATGTTAAGGAAACTTCTGCTGATGATGTTGGCCTGCAATTAGCTTACGCTCACAATGTTATGATCGTTCCTGGTTATGGTTTGGCTGCTGCCCAGGCCCAGCATGAAGTTGCGGAACTGGCTAAGCTCCTCACTGACCATGGGATTAATGTTAACTACGCTATCCACCCGGTTGCCGGACGGATGCCTGGTCACATGAATGTTTTGCTGGCCGATGTTAACGTTCCTTACGAACAAATGAAGCAAATGGATGAAGCTAACTCAATGTTTGAAAACACTGATGTTTCATTGGTTATTGGTGCTAACGATGTTACCAACCCAATGGCCCGGAAGTCCGGTAACGCCATTTCTGGGATGCCAATTCTAGACGTTGATAAGTCGAAGTCCGTTGTTGTCATTAAGCGGTCCATGCACCCTGGTTATGCCGGGATTGCTAACCCACTGTTTAGTGCCGACCAGACCCACATGTTCTTCGCCGATGCTAAGAAGGGGTTGAAGGACATCATTGCAGCTACCAAGGAATACTTGGATGAATAGTTGATAAGCATAAAATGAAGCTATCTATCGGATGGCTTCATTTTTTGTACAAAAAAGCGGCTGGTGAGGAAACAAGATTTCCTCACCAGCCGCTTTTCTAGTGCGCCCGGCATGGGTATTAGCTAGGTGGTGAAAGTCCGCTATGGGCCGTAGTAGTCGGAACCATGAGCTGAGGACAAGGGTGTCCACCGTGAGGTGGAATCTGAAGGAAGTCTAAGGCAAAGTACTGCATCGATGAACAAGAAGTAGCTATAAGGCTGAAATTAACTGGATAAGGCTGCTAGACAAGTTGAAGTCCAATACTACTCGAAGTTGGTCTCAGTAAAGCTAACGATGACATGGTACGAAAGCTAATATTCTTACCCGGGGAGATCTGGCCTACACGTTTCCGACAAGAGGAATAAGTTTAATTCCCACAGAAACAAGCGGTACAGTGATGCAGTGTTGAGTAAGCCAGAAGTCAGCCGAGGTCATAGTAGTTTGAATAATCAGATGAAGGACTGAACGACAATAACTTGTAACTTATATCGGAGGTGTAATCAGGTGCGACAATCGCAGAAAACAGAACAACAAGCTGACCGCTTGTCGAGGATAGGTTTGGAAAACCGAAAGTACACAAGGGCGCGTAGTACCGGTTATGGTGAAGGTAAAGGTATGAGTGTCACTATCCAAGACCTGGTCTTGGATCGCAATAACCTTAATCAGGCTTATTTGCGAGTTAAGAGAAATAAAGGAGCAGCAGGTGTTGACGATATGACAGTCAATGACCTTCTGCCATATCTCAGAGAAAATAAGACGGAACTGATCGCTAGTTTGCGTGAGGGCAAGTATAAACCAGCTCCAGTCAAACGGGTAGAAATTCCGAAGCCTAATGGTGGAGTAAGAAGACTTGGAATACCAACGGTGGTGGACCGAATGGTTCAACAAGCTGTAGCCCAAATTCTTACGCCTATCTTTGAGCGTGTTTTCTCTGATAATAGCTTTGGCTTCCGTCCCCACCGTGGGGCCCATGACGCTATTTCAAAAGTAGTAGATCTTTATAATCAAGGTTATCGAAGAGTTGTCGACTTAGACCTAAAAGCCTATTTTGATAACGTTAATCATGACTTGATGATTAAGTATCTCCAACAATATATTGATGACCCATGGACACTAAGACTCATTCGTAAGTTTCTAACTAGCGGAGTCTTAGACCATGGGCTTTTCGCTAAGAGTGAAAAAGGAACCCCACAAGGAGGGCCATTGTCACCACTACTGGCGAACATCTATCTAAATGAGTTGGACAAAGAGTTGACTAGACGTGGTCACCACTTTGTGCGCTATGCGGATGATTGTAACATCTATGTTAAAAGTCAACGAGCCGGAGAACGAGTAATGCGAAGCATTACCCAGTTTCTAGAAAAGCGCTTGAAAGTTAAAGTGAACCCAGATAAAACCAAAGTCGGTAGCCCGCTACGGTTGAAGTTTCTTGGCTTTTCGTTGGGTGTAGACCACAATGGGGCCTACGCCCGTCCAGCTAAACAATCGCAACAACGAGTAAAGAAAGCACTGAAGTTATTAACTAAACGTAATCGTGGAATATCTCTGACAAGAATGTTTGAAGAAATTCACCGAAAAATGCGTGGGTGGCTTCAGTACTACTCAATTGGGAAACTAACTAACTTTATTCAACGCCTTGACAAGTGGTTGAGGGTCCGAATAAGGCAGTATATTTGGAAGCAATGGAAAAAGTTTAAAACTAAGGTAACTAACTTACAGAAGTTGGGGCTGTTCCAGCATGATGCATATGTCTTCGCTAGTACCCGAAAGGGCTACTGGCGAACTGCACATAGTAAGACCTTGAGCTATTCTCTAACTAATAGAAAACTGGAACAACTCGGACTTATGAATATGTCCAAGACGCTCCAGTCAATTCAATGTGATTAAGTTGTCGAACCGCCGTATACGGAACCGTACGTACGGTGGTGTGAGAGGTCGATAATTGAACTAATCAATTATCTCCTACTCGATTGCACAAGCGAAAAGCACCGCCAAAGCAGTGCTTTTCGTATAAGCAACCATTAAAGATTACTTGTTGTAGAATTCAACGATAAGGGCTTCGTCGATATCAGCATCCATGTCTTCACGGGCAGGAATCCGGTTTAACTTACCTTCCAGCTTATCGGCATCAAAGTCAACGTAAGAAGGACGAGAAACAACCGCATCAACCGCGTTCTTGATGATGTCCAGGTTCTTGGACTTTTCACGAACGGCGATTACTTGGTTAACATCAACTTCATAAGAAGGAATGTCAACCCGCTTGCCATCAACAGTGATGTGGCCGTGGTTAACCAATTGACGAGCTTGACGACGAGTAGTAGCCAAACCAAGACGGTAAACCATGTTGTCAAGACGACGTTCCAGCAATGCCATGAAGTTAGCACCGTGGGTACCTTCCTTGATCTTACCGGCACGTAAGAAGAGGTTGTAGAATTGACGTTCAGTCATTCCGTACATGAAACGAAGCTTTTGCTTTTCACGAAGTTGCGTACCATATTCAGAAAGCTTACCGTGACGGTCACGACCGTGGTCGCCAGGAGCGTATGGACGACGAGCTAATTCCTTACCAGTACCTGAAAGTGAAACGCCAAGGCGACGTGATACACGCCAACTTGGACCAGTATAACGAGACATAAATAAATTCCTCCAATAAATTTTCTTGGAGTAAAATAATCCGATTGTGAGCTTGACATTCGTGCAGGCTGATTTGAATTTTTCACCCTTGCAGCTGGGTTACTAAAAACGCCGTTGGGCACCAGTCTGTTGACGAGCTTGCTCCTCACTGCTGCATTATTTTACACAAAGAATAGTTTACCATGTCTGACCACCGCTAGTCAATGCTTTTGACCACAATTGCGGCTACATCAATAAGAAATTTGGTCAGGTCGTCATCAAAACGGCCCTTGACCGGGGCATCAATGTCAAAGACACCAATCAGTTTACCATCCATAACGAGGGGAACAACGAGTTCAGACTGCGAATCGGCATCACAAGAGATGTAACCAGGGAACCTACTGACGTCTTCAACGTTAACCATGTGGCGATGCTGAGCAGCGGTTCCGCATACCCCATGGCCCGGCTTAATGTGCATGCAAGCAACGTTACCCTGAAACGGTCCGAGAAAGAGGTCATCTTTATCATGGTCGTAAAGGTAGAATCCCACCCAGTTAAGCTGGGAAACTACTTGGTTAACCAGGGCGCTGGTATTGGCCATGACAGTGATTGACTGGTGTTCACCAGCTAACAGGGCTGATAATTGTTGCAAAATTAGTTTAAAATCTGTCAATGCTTATAACTCCTTTGTAATTACTGCCAGCAATCAATAGTGATTATGGTATAATTTTAGCTAGAAGTTTATGGCCAAAATGGCGAATTTGTCAATTTTGACCAAATAATTAGGTGGGGAAATTGATGTTTCAAATTTTAATCGCAGTTTTAGTTGTCATCTTAGTATTATTGATTGGAATTAGCTGGTTTCAACACCGGGCAATTAGCCAAATCAAGGAGTTGCAGGCCGTTGGTGACCACTTGAAGAAGGAAGACCTTGCTAGTCAATTGGCGCAGGGAAAAAAGATGCAACTGATTGGTGATGCTAAGGAAACCTTTAATAGGCTAGAGAAAAAGTACCAAGAGGAGCTGATCCCACAGCTTAAGCAGGTAGAGACACGCGGCAAGGAATTACAGGCTGCGGTTAAGACCAGCCAACTGCTTACCATCAATTCAGCAATCAACGATTACCGGACCCTGGTTGGCCGGATCAGTAATGAAGCACAAAAAATTCAAAAGACCTTACAGGACCTTCAACAACAAGAACAGCGGCACCACCAGGCAATTGATCACCTGCGTCGGCAGTACCGTCATTTTCACCAGCAGCTGGATGAAAAGAACTTTGAATACGGGGATACCATTAAGAAACTGAGCCAGCAACTTAATGACCTGGAACAACGGTTTGCGAAGTTTGTTGATCTTACTAATAAAGGAGACTTGGAAGCGGCCCAGGAAATTCTCTCTGAATTACAAAACGATAACCAAAAGTTTGATCACCTTTTAAAGACAGTTCCCAAACTATATAAGCCATTGGTCACCGAGTTTCCAGACCAACTGGATGAATTGCAAAAGGGTTACGCTACCTTAAAGAAGGACCACTTTAACTTCACTGAGCAGAAGCTGGATATTAAGATTGAACAGCTACAGGAAAAATTGAAGCAAACGGTTGTCCAGCTGAATGACTTAGAAATTGATATCGTTACCCAGTCAAATAAGGATCTGGCTGACGAAATTGATAGTCTCTATGGGGTAATGCAAAAGGAAATTGATGCTCAGCCGGAAGCCAAGCACCTGATGGATGTGATGGGCCAATTTATCCCCCATGCTCAACACCAGAATGAAGAATTAATTGCTGAGCTGCGGCGATTAAACCTCAGTTATACTTTTAACAACAATGAGATTGAAGCGGCCCGGCAATTAAATGAGCAGATTAAGACCATCAACAAGCAGTTCCAAGAGGACCAGAAGGCTTTTGCTGATCAGACCGTGATTTATAGTCAGGTTGTTGACCGGCAAAAGGCTAACCAAAAGGAACTCACGACGGTTGAGGAGAAGCAGAAAAAAATTAACGACGAGGTTGCCAAACTGCAAACTGATGAACAGCGGGCACGCAAGATGTTGCAGAAATATTCAGTAGACCTGCGGACAATTAAGCGCCAAGTTGAGCAGTTGAATTTGCCGGGCGTTTCCCAGGACTACGTGGACTACTTTATGGGCGTTAGCGATGAGGTTAAAAAGCTAAACGCCGAATTGCATGAGTACAAGATCAATATGGATGATGTCACTAAGCAACTGATCATGGTTGAGTCCGACTTGGAAAGCCTTCAAGTGAAGACCAACGACTTACGTGATAGTGCAGAATTAACGGAACGGCTTCTTCAGTATGCTAACCGCTTCTCTGATAATGAGGAGATTGAAAAGGCAGCGGAAAAATCACAAAAGTTCTTTAGCAAGTATGAATATACCAAGAGCCTTGAGGCCATCGGTACGGCCCTTGAGAAAGTTGAGCCGGGTTCGTTCAAGCGGATTGAGGACAGCTATTACAGTGAAAATAATTAATTGATTGGACCAGGGACAAAAGATTTTGCCTCTGGTCTTTTTTTGCTATAATATAAAGTTGCTTTAAGAAAGTGTCGAACCAACCTGTCAGCGATTATTTGCTGGCTACTGACCATCAGATTATATTGTCAGAGGAGCAGAGTGATGATCTATTTCGATAATAGTGCAACGACGAAGATTTCTCCGGAAGTCTTAGCAACGTACGATACAGTTAGTCAAAAGATTTGGGGTAACCCAAGCAGTTTGCATAATTTTGGTGAAGAAGCCTGGAATCTGCTTGAACAAGCCCGTCAGCAAGTGGCCAAGCTCTTTGGAGTCAAGACGAGCGAGATTATTTTTACCAGCGGTGGCTCTGAGGGCGATAACTGGGTGATTAAGGGGACGGCCTTTGCCAAGCGTCGTTTTGGTAAGCATATTATCACAACGGCAGTGGAGCACGCGGCGGTACGGAACTCAATGGCCCAATTAGAAGAGCTGGGCTTCAATGTGACCTACTTGCCAGTTGATAGTGAAGGACGGATTAATCCGGCAGATGTGAAGGCCGCCCTTCGTCCAGATACAATCCTAGTATCAATCATGGCCGTCAACAATGAGATTGGGACGGTTCAGCCAATTAAAGAAGTTGGTGAGATTCTGAAGGACTATCCTAACGTCCACTACATGGTTGATGCGGTGCAGGCAATCGGCAAGGGCCTCGACAGTGCGATTTTCAGTGACCGGGTGGACTTTGCCACCTTCTCCGGGCATAAGTTCCATGCGCCCCGGGGCACTGGCTTTGTTTACATGAAGAGTGGCCGAAAAATTGCGCCGTTGATCTCCGGTGGGGGCCAGGAACGGACCCTACGGAGTGGAACAGAGAATACCCCGGGTGACGTTGCAATGGCCCGGGCCATCCGTCTTGTAAAGGAAAACGAGCAACGGGCGGTTCAGCAAGAGCAGGCAATCAAAGAGCGGATCTACGACCACCTGAAGAAGTTTGATCATGTTAAGATTTTTTCTGGCCGTGACCAGGGCTTTGCCCCCCACATTCTCTGCTTTGCGATTGTCGGTGTCCGGGGAGAAACGATTGTTCACGCCTTTGAGGAACAAGGTATCTACATTTCCACGACCAGCGCTTGTTCTTCCAAGAAGCATGCAGAGGCGGGGACACTAGCCGCAATGAAGGCGCCGGAAAACGAGGCAACGAGTGCGGTCCGCATCAGTCTTGGTGACCAAAATACCATCGAAGAAGCTGACAAATTCAACCAGGTCTTTGACAACCTTTATGCCGGCTTCAAGAAGATTATTGACTAGTAGGAAGGAGGAGATTAAGTGCAGTACACAGAAATTATGGTTCGGTATGGGGAACTGTCCACCAAGGGACGCAACAAAAAGTCCTTTATTGACCGTCTCGGGACGAACGTTCGTCATGCCCTCCACCAATTTGACCAGGTCAAGGTTCACGCTCAGCAAGATCGCTTGCACGTTCAACTGAATGGGGCCGACTATGACCAGGTAATGAAGCAGTTAAAGAATGTTTTCGGTATCCAAACCTTCTCCCCATCAATCAAGGTGGCAAAGGACTTTGCCGCGGTTGCCAAAGCCGCTGAGGAGATGGTAGAAGAGCAGGTTGACCACCCAATCACCTTTAAGATTGAAACCCGGCGGTCTGACCACCACTTCCCAATCGATACCTTTGAAATGAACGATAAACTTGGTGGGGACCTCTTGCATAAGTTCCCCGACAAGTTGAAGGTTGATGTTCACCATCCCGGCCTCACTATCCGTGTCGAGATTCGCTTGAACGGTATTTTCCTGTCCAGTGAAACCATCAAGGGGGCCGGTGGCTTACCAGTCGGTACGGCCGGAAAGGGTATGATGATGCTTTCCGGTGGGATTGACTCCCCAGTAGCGGCCTACCTTGGCATGAAGCGGGGCGTTTCCATGGAGATGGTTCACTTCTTCAGTCCGCCGTACACTAGTCCCCAAGCTCTGGCCAAGGCCAAGCAGCTAACGGAAAAGCTGGCTAAGTACTGTGGCCACATCAAGTTTATCCAAGTGCCGTTTACCGAGATTCAGGAAACGGTCAAGGAGAAGGTGCCGGAGGGATACCTAATGACCATCCAGCGGCGGATGATGCTTCGCTTGGCAACGGCCTTAATGGAGAAACGACACGGCCTCGCAATCTTTAACGGTGAGTCGCTAGGGCAGGTGGCCTCCCAGACAATGGAGAGTATGCTGGCAATTGAGGACGTGACTAATTATCCAGTATTGCGACCAGTCCTGTCTTTTGATAAGACCGAAATTATCAAGATTGCTAAAGAAATTGATACTTATGACCTGTCAATCTTGCCGTACGAAGACTGCTGTACCGTTTTCACGCCACCGTCGCCCAAGACGAAGCCAAGTGTTAAGAAGGCTCGTAAGTACGAGCAGCACTTAGACATTGATGGCTTAATTCAACGTTCACTAGATGGGGTGAAGATCACTGATATTCATCCTGGTGAGGATTTCTTGAACCAAAACGAGGACGTCTTTGCGGAATTACTGTAAAACAGTCCTTGACGGCCAGGAATTATTTAGCTATGATATAAGCATAATAAGCATTGACCGAAATAGTAATGAACGCGGCAGACCACCAGCGAGGGCCCGGAGGTGTGAAGGCCTGATCACCGGTTCACGAATGTAGCTCGGGAGCTGATGAGCTGAACCAATAGTAAGCGCATCCGGTTCATTACCGTTACCTAATGTTGAGTGGAGCAGTCGATTGGACTGTTCAATTTAGGTGGTACCGCGAGCTAATCGTCCTATCTGTTTGATAGGGCGATTTTTTATTTAGGTCAATTTAATTGATTTTATTTTATGAAGCATGAAGGGAGCGATTGTACGATGAACACTGAAAAAGAGATGTCAACTAAGTATGATCCCGCAGCAGTCGAAAAGGGCCGCTACCAATGGTGGATTGATCAGGGCCTGTTCAAGCCGAGTGGTGATAAGAAGGCCCACCCATATTCAATTGTTATTCCGCCGCCGAACGTAACTGGTAAGTTGCACCTGGGCCACGCCTGGGATACCACCCTGCAGGATATCCTTATTCGTCAAAAGCGGATGCAGGGTTACGATGTTCTATGGATTCCGGGGATGGACCACGCAGGGATTGCTACCCAGGCGAAGGTCGAAGCCCGCTTGCAGAAGCAGGGAATTTCCCGTTATGACCTTGGTCGGGAAAAGTTCGTTCAACAGGTTTGGGACTGGAAGGACGAATACGCCGACATCATTCATAAGCAATGGGCAAAGATGGGAATTTCCGTCGACTATGATCGAGAACGCTTTACCCTTGATAAGGGGTTGAACAAGGCGGTGCGGAAGGTCTTCGTTGACCTCTACAAGAAAGGCCTCATTTACCGGGGAACTTACATTATCAACTGGGACCCACAAGCACGGACGGCCCTTTCTGATATCGAAGTCATTCACAAGGATGATAAGGGTGCCTTTTACCACGTTAAGTATCCATTTACTGATGGCACTACCTTCAACGGTAAGGACTATATTGAAATTGCCACTACCCGACCAGAAACCATGTTTGGTGATGAAGCGGTTGCCGTTAATCCAAATGACGACCGTTACAAGGAATTAGTCGGCAAGAAAGTCATGGTACCGCTCGTTAACCGGGAAATCGAGATCATCGCTGATGACTACGTAACGCCGGACTTCGGAACTGGGATGGTTAAGATCACACCGGCTCACGACCCGAACGACTTTAAGGTTGGTAAGCGGCACAACTTGCCGGAATTGAACACCATGAACGAAGACGCTTCGATGAACGAGAACGCCGGTAAGTACAAGGGAATGGACCGCTTTGAGGCCCGGAAAGCCATTGTTGCTGACTTGAAGGACCAGGGCTACATGTTAAAGGTAGTCCCAATTGTCCACTCCGTTGGTCACTCCGAACGGACCGGGGTCCAAGTGGAGGCCCGGCTTTCGACCCAGTGGTTTGTCAAGATGAAGCCACTTGCTGAAATGGCATTGAAGAACCAAAAGACGGCCGACCGGGTCAACTTCATTCCGGAACGGTTCGAACACACCTTCACCCAGTGGATGGAAAATATTCATGACTGGGTTATTTCCCGGCAACTCTGGTGGGGTCACCGGATTCCTGCTTGGTACAACAAGCAGACTGGGGAAGTCTACGTTGGAATGGAAGCACCAAAGGATGCGGAAAACTGGGAGCAAGACAAGGATGTCCTTGATACTTGGTTCTCTAGTGCCCTATGGCCATTCTCCACGATGGGCTGGCCGGATACCGATTCCGCGGACTTTAAGCGCTACTTCCCAACTAATACCCTGGTTACCGGTTACGACATCATCTTCTTCTGGGTTTCGCGGATGATCTTCCAGTCACTTGAATTTACTGGTCGGGCACCGTTCAAGAACGTCTTGTTACACGGTTTGATTCGTGATGAGCAGGGACGGAAGATGAGTAAGTCTTTGGGGAACGGGATTGACCCAATGGACGTCATCAAGAAGTACGGGGTCGATGCCTTACGGTGGTTCCTCATCAATGGTTCCACGCCGGGTCAAGACATTCGTTTCTCTTACACCAAGATGGACGCTGCCTGGAACTTTATCAACAAGATTTGGAACGCCAGCCGATATGTCATCATGAATCTGGGCGAAATGCCGGCACCAGTCCTGCCCGCACAGGATAAATGGGACCTGGCCGACCGCTGGATCTTAAGCCGGTTAAACGCCACGGTCAAGCAGGTTACCGAAATGTCCGAGAAGTTTGAATTCGGTGAAGTCGGCCGGGCCCTTTACAACTTTATCTGGAATGATTTCTGTGACTGGTACATTGAAATGACCAAGGAAAAGTTGAATAACGGGACGGACGAGGAAAAGACGAATACCAAGAACATCCTGGGTTATGTCCTGGACCAAACCTTGAAGCTCTTGCACCCAATCATGCCGTTTGTTACTGAAAAGCTGTGGCTATCAATGCCGCACACGGGTAAGTCAATCATGGTCGCACCATACCCAACGGTTAACGCTGACCTTGATGATGAGGACGCCACGGAACAGATGGACAGCTTGATTGAAATGATCAAGGCGGTGCGGAGTATCAGAAACGAGGCCAACGCCCCAATGTCTAAACCGGTGGACATCCTGGTTAAGACCAAGAACGACCACCTGAAGGGGATGCTGGAGAATAACCGTGACTACATCGACCGCTTCTGTCATCCGGCTGAGTTGCAAATTGGTGCCGATGTGGTCGCACCAAAGCTGGCCATGTCAAGTATCCTTGCCGGCGCGGAAGTCTTCATCCCAATGGCCGAACTGGTGGACCTGGATGAAGAAAAGGCGAAGATGCAAAAAGAAATTGCCAAGTTGGAGAAGGAAGTCAACCGTTCTTCAAAGAAGCTTGGTAACAAGAAGTTTGTTGAAAACGCACCTGAAAAGGTTGTTGAAGCTGAGAAGCAAAAGGCCGTTGAATGGCAGCAAAAACTGGCCGCTGCTAAGGACCGGCTTGCTTCCCTCGAAAATGCATAGTGTAATTTAGAAAGAGGGTCCTTAGTATCCGGAATTACCGGACACGGGGGCTCTTTGTTTAGCTAAGGGGATGGAAAGATGATTTCAACTTATGAAGAGGCTCTGAACTTCATTCACGGGCGGACCAAGTTTAAAAAGGTGCCGACACTAAAACGAATGCGTCGGTTTCTCGATGAACTTGGTAACCCCCAAAAAGGACTGAAGTATATTCACGTGACGGGGACCAATGGTAAGGGGTCGACAGTAGCAATGCTGCGGTCGATGCTGTTGGCGAGTGGCCTGAGCGTCGGCAGCTTTACGTCCCCGTTCATCACCCGGTTCAATGAACGCATCGAATACAACGCCCAGCAGATAAGTGACGCCGATTTAGTCCGGTTAACCAACCGGGTCAGCAAGGTTGTCGCTAAGTTGGACCAGGAGCTTCCCATGGGGGGACCAACCGAGTTTGAGATCGATACTGCCATCATGTTTTGCTACATGGCAGAAAAGCAGCCGGACGTTGTCTTGCTGGAGGTCGGAATTGGCGGCCTGTTTGATTCCACAAACGTCATTGTCCCGGCAGTCAGTGTCATTACTACGGTTGGCTGGGACCATATGAAGTACCTCGGCAACACCCTTAAAGAGATTGCCCAGCAAAAGGCGGGAATCATCAAGGACCATGTTCCGGTGGTGATTGGGAAGTTGCCATCAAGCGCGGAGGCGGCAATTATCGAGGATGCGGCTGGTAAAAAGGCCCCCCTCTATAAGCTGGGAACTGACTTTACTATCCAGAAGGCTGATGACCACCACTTTTTTGCTAAGGTTGATTACCAGGGACTCCAGCTTCGCCACCTTAAGTGTCAACTCGGTCTCGGGGGCGACTACCAGGTAGAAAATGCCGCGATTGCTATTACTGCTCTTCAACTTTTCATGAAAGAGCAGGTCTCACCGCTTGACCGGTCCGCCGTCATTAAGGGACTGACAACGGTTAACTGGCCGGGGAGACTGGAGGTAGTTAATCCCCAGCCCCTGGTCCTCTTGGATGGGGCCCACAACCTTCCCGGAATTCAGGCCCTGGTTAAAACAATCCAGGGTGACTTCGCCGGTCGGGATGTCTACCTTTTGGTCGCAATTTTAGCTGACAAACAGTACGAGCTGATGATGGGCGAGTTAGCGAGTCTCGGCAATGTCCATATTACCGTCACCAACTTTGCGGGCCCCGGTCCCAAGCGGCCGAGTGCGGACTTGGCGGCGGTCGCGAAGAAGATTAAAAGCCGGTACCCAATTAAGGTTACCAAAGAGTGGCCACTTGCCTTTCAGCAGGTCGCACAAGGGCTCAGTGAGGATGACGTGATGATTGTTACGGGGTCGCTCTACTTTATTTCTGAAGTTCGGCACTTATTTAGTGACAATTAGTTCCCTTTCCGTATTTATTCAGTAAGACACTTAAGGAGCTGAGTAGATATGTTAGAAGTAATACACAATGACCATTACTTAGACCTGTTGGCGAAGGGGATTTGTGCCAATACGCCGGAACGCAATCAGGAACTCGTGATGAAGTTTTGGGAGATGTTTCCAACGTTAACGAGCATCAAAAATATGACTGATGATGAGCGGCGGGCGGTCCTATCCTGGGGACCAGAGATGCGATGCTTACTTGCAGCGATGGAGCTTGGTCAGCTGGTACTAAAAGGGCACCGTGAAATTTTGGGCCACGCCTATTCCAGCATGGCTTTAGGACGGGAAATGATTGACTACTTTTTGGGTGAGGACCAGGAAGGGGTCACTCTGGCGTGTACTGATGTCCACAATGAGATCATTGACTTGAAGACCCTTTTTGTCGGTGGGCAGAGCGAGTGTGTATTATACCCCGACCGGATCTTCAGCTATGCCCTACGGCGGTCGGCTAGTGGAATTATCATGATCCACAACCACCCGTCTGGGGATGTGCACCCGTCCGCACAGGACCTAGCATTTGCAAAACGGCTTGACCGGGGGAGCCGCTTGTTAGGACTCCGTCTGCTTGACTTCATAATTGTTGGACGGGACCGTTACTACAGTTGGCGGGAAAAGCAGCAGGTTCATCCCTAAAAGTAAAGAAAAGGTAAATATGTGAACTAAAATTGTGCCCGGGAAGGCTAATAATGTATATTAAAGTTCGTATGTGACGCGTGGCTATGGTATAATATCCACGATATTGATTAAAATTGATTATTAGTCTAAAAACGAAGGGAAGAAGCAGATTGCTAGGAATCGGAACCAAAAATCTTGGAATCGATCTGGGAACCGCCAACACGATTGTCTACCTCGAAGGTAAGGGCATCGTTCTCCGTGAACCATCAGTTGTCGCTCGGAATACTAAAACAAACGAAGTGATTTCAGTTGGTAGCGACGCACGGGACATGATTGGCCGGACGCCAGAGAGTATCGTTGCTATTCGTCCAATGAAGGACGGTGTAATTGCTGACTACGACACGACCGTGGCAATGATGAAGTACTACATCAACAAGGCGCTGGGGAACAGTAACGGCAAACCTTACGTCATGGTATGTGTTCCAAGTGGTATCACTGAAGTTGAAAAGCGGGCAGTTATTGACGCTACCCGTGTTGCTGGTGCCCGGGATGCTTATGTCATCGAAGAACCATTTGCGGCCGCAATTGGTGCGGGCCTGCCGGTCATGGATCCTACCGGGAGTATGGTTGTTGACATTGGTGGGGGAACCACAGATGTTGCTACCATTTCCTTAGGAGGCATTGTCTCAAGTCGTTCCATCCGGATGGCTGGTGACAAGATGAATAATGCCATCGTCCAATACGTACGGCAAAATATGAACCTCTTGATTGGGGAAAGAACAGCAGAAAAACTTAAGTGGGATGTTGGTTCTGCCTCCGTTACGGCAGCTGAAGAAATGGGAACGACCGATGTTCGTGGTCGGGACCTGGTAACCGGGTTGCCAAAGACGATGCAGGTTTCTGCTAAGGATGTTTCGACCGCCTTGCAAGACGTTGTTGAAAACATCATCAACGCTATTAAGGGGACCCTGGAAGAAACATCACCAGAAATTGCTGCTGATGTTATCGACCACGGGATTGTCTTAACCGGTGGCGGTGCCCTTCTGAAGAACTTGCCAGACGTAATTGCTGATGCTACTAAAGTACCAGTATTTATTGCCAATGACCCGTTAGACTGTGTAGCTATCGGGACAGGGGAGTCCTTGAAGAGTATCGATGTTATGAAGAAAAAGTAAGAAAAGAGAAATGAGTATTGACTAGCTGCATATTGCAGCGGAAAATACGTATCATTAGAATTGGCTAGTGATAGGCGGGGCTGGTCGCAAAACGATTTGTTTTGTCTAGCCCCCTTTTATTATCTTGCCTATAATGGAGGATTATCATGCACAAGTTTTTTTCCAATCGTCAGTTGGTTATCATTGTGATAATTCTGGTCGTTTGCTTTGGCTTGATGGCAGGGTCGATTTCATTGCGGAATCGGCGGAACACGCCACCGTTGATTCAACAATTCGGTAATGACATTGTCGGCTTCGCAGATAGTGCAGTCGCCTTGCCGGTTAATTGGTTGCAGACCAGTTTCAGTTCCGTTAATGACTTGATGAATACTTATTCGGAAAATCGGGAGTTAAAACAACAAGTGACCGAACTGGCCCAGACAAAGGTGCGGGACCAAACCCTTGCTCACGAGAACAAACAGTTAAAACAGGAATTGAAACTTGGTAAATCAATGACGGATTATGATACGGTCACGGCCGCCGTTTTGATGCGGACACCATCTTCTTGGCAGCAACAGTTAGTTATCAACAAGGGACAGTCAAGTGGAATTAAAAAGAACATGCCGGTAATGAGTGACGGGGGCTTAATTGGTCGGATCATTGAAGTTAATAAGACCAACAGCAAAGTTGAGTTGCTGAGTGATACCAATGAGGCTTCCAGCCGGTTTGCCATTTCCATTGGCAATAAGGGGGACCAAGTTGTCAATGGAATCGTTACCGGCTATAACGCAAACCGCAATGAAATAATAATGGGACAGGTCAGCTCAAAGGCAAAAATCAAGGTCGGTACCAAAGTGATTACCAGCGGAATGGGTGGTATCACCCCCAAGGGTCTCTATGTTGGTAAGGTATCACGGATTGGCAAAGACGATTATGGCCTGGCGCAAAAGGTTTACATTACCCCTGCAGCTAACTTTAACGACATTAACATTGTTACGGTTGCAGAGAGTGCTTCTCAGGAGTGACCGTTTATGTATCGATTATCACGATTAAAATACGTTTTCCCGCTCGGCCTATTTGTAAGTCTCTTTCTTGATGGGGCTTTGAGTCACGTCTGGGCGCCCCTGTTTTTCCGGTACCCATATTCGATGATGAGTGAGTTGGCTTTGCTGTGGTTAGTATTGGCCTATTTCTTTGAAAATGGGATTGATATTCCGCTAATTCCTTTTGCCATTGCGGCGGGAGTAGTTGCCGATATGTACTCTTCTGGGATCTTAGGCTTATACATGGTTCTTTATCCATGCATTGTCGCTTTGACCCAGCTTCTGGCAAAGTATTTCAGTGGGTCATTTTTATCAATGATTATGATTTTCTTTGTTGACGTCGTTGCGTTTGCTACGATTAACTACTGGGCCTACTACATGGTAGGAGTCACAAATACTAATTTTGGTGACTTCTTGGCCTTTTCTTTGGCGCCTACACTGGCCCTCAACCTGGTTTACTTTGTGGTTTTATACTGGCCGATTCAGTCCTTATTCAATTGGGCAACGACTGAAAATAAAGTTTAATTACCCTTGACAAAGGAGAAAAGTGATTGTAGTATACTAACAATCAATCAAGCGAATGACAATGAACAGACTAGTAAAGCATCTTTAATAGCTAAGCGAGTTCCGGTTGATGGGAAGGAACCTATTAAAATACTTGAATCACATCTGTGAGTTGACCTTCTGAAACCAAAGTAGGAAGGTCCGGGGTCGCCCGTTACAGCACAGAGTTTATTTATTGAACTCACTGAGGCCAGCTTTTGCGAGAAAGTTGGTAAGATGAGGTGGAACCGCGGAAACGCCCTCGTAGCCATTATGGCTCGGGGGTGTTTTTTGTTTAGCGGGGTTCAACAAATGAACTTAGTGAGGTAGTTGCTGTGAGGCAACTACGAAATGAGGTGGCACCACGAATGATTCGTCCTCTAGAATTACCTGCTTGGTAGTTCTAGAGGATTTTTTGTTTAGTGCCGTTTGCGACAGTGGAGAAGGAGGAATTATAATATGTCTTTGCACTACGTTTCAGAAATTTTACCATCACTATTCCAGGGGGCGTCGTTAACCCTCCAGATCTTCTTTTGGACGCTAATTGGTTCGTTACCACTGGGAATCCTAGTTAGTTTGGGGCTGATCTCCAAAATCAAGCCTTTGAAATGGATTCTGGAAATTTACGTTTGGCTGATGCGGGGGACACCACTGCTGCTACAGTTGATCTTTGTTTTCTACGGTTTACCAATCATTGGGATCGTCTTCCAACGTTATGACGCGGCCCTGGTTGCCTTCATCCTTAACTACGCGGCCTACTTTGCAGAAATCTTCCGCGGTGGTTTTCAAGCAATTGACGAGGGTCAGTTTGAAGCTGCCCGGGTGCTGCGGTTAAGTTACTGGCAGACCCTTCGTAAGATTGTAATCCCCCAAGTGGTCAAGATCGTTATCCCATCAATTGGGAACGAAGTCATCAACCTGGTTAAGGATTCTTCATTAGTTTACGTCATCGGGCTTGGCGACTTACTACGGGCCGGAAACGTTGCAACGTCAAGGGACGTCACCCTTGTCCCACTATTGCTGGTTGGTCTGATTTACTTGATTTTAGTTGGCATTTGCACGTTGGTATTGCGGAAAGTTGAACAGCGATACGCATACTTCAAGTAGGAGGGGTCGAATATGTTAGAAGTTAAAAATTTACGAAAGAGTTTTGGCAGTCGGGTAATTCTCGACAACGTCAACCTGACAGTTAAGGATGGCGAGATCTTAAGTATTGTTGGTCCCTCTGGGGCGGGGAAAACAACCCTGCTCCGATGCATTACCGGTTTGGAAACGGCGGATAGTGGCCAGTTCCTAATCGATGGGCAGCCATTTGACCCCCAGGGAACGGCGGAATCAGACCGGGTGATTGGCGTTGTCTTCCAAGACTATAACCTGTTTCCTAACTTGTCCGTGATGGAAAATATTACCCTGGCGCCGGTGATGGTCCTGAAGAAGGATAAGGCGACTGCACAAAAGATTGCTAAGAATTTGTTAGATGAGCTGGGCTTGGACGATAAGGGCGACCTTTACCCCTACCAGCTATCCGGGGGACAAAAGCAACGGGTGGCAATTGCCCGGGCCCTGGCGATGAAGCCGAAAATCCTCTGCTATGATGAACCAACCTCCGCTTTGGACCCGACGATGCGGCAAGAAGTTGCGAAGATTATCCTAGGCCTGAAAAAGGACGGGATGACCCAATTGGTTGTTACCCACGATTTTGACTTTGCCAATAAGATTGCCGATGACATTTTGAAAGTAAAGGCCTTGGATGACTCATTCAAGCAGGTGCAAGACCTTGACCAGGAAAAGAATTAGGAAATAGAGAGGAAGAAGCATATGAAGAAGGTTAAAACAATCTGGTTGCTGATGCTTCTCATTGTTCCGCTGTTTCTTCTCGGCGGTTGTGAAAGTGTAACAACACGGGCCAATACGCAGGACACCTGGTCACGAATCCAGCGACGAAAAAGGGTTGTCATTGGGCTAGACGATAGCTTTGTCCCGATGGGTTACCGGCAAAAGAACGGTAAGCTGGTTGGCTATGATATTGACCTTGCTAAGGCGGTATTTAAGCAGTACGGAATTAAGGCAGACTTTCAGACGATTGACTGGTCAATGAAAGAGACCGAGTTGAAGAACGGTACCATCGATCTTTTATGGAACGGCTATTCGATTAATTCCAGCCGAGAAAAGAAGGTTGCATTTAGTCGCCCGTACCTTGCTAACCGCCAGGTCCTGGTTACCAAGCGTAGTAGTCACATCAATGGCCTGAGCGGAATGACCGGTAAGGCCCTCGGTGTCCAGAATGGTTCAACCGGGGCGGCGGTTTTGGATGAGAAGCCACGGCTGTTAAAGGATAAGATAAAGGGGAAGAGTGCGGTCCTGTACGATACTTTCCCGGACGCCTTCATTGACCTGAACGCCAACCGAATTCAAGGAATCCTCATGGATGAGGTTTACGCAGACTACTATGTTCAACACCAAAAGAACAGGAACGCCTACAAGGTATACGTCAGCAAGAAGTTGCCGGTAGAATACTTCGGCGTTGGGATGCGGAAGGGTGACAAGACCCTCCGTAATAAGATCAACCGGGGGCTGGGAAACCTGCAAAAGGATGGCCAGTTACGGAAGATTAATGAAAAGTGGTTTGGACGAGACAGTAATTTCTTAGGGCCAGACAATTATCGGCAGTAACGAAATCGGCGCTTGGCACAAGGTGATTCATCTTGTGCGGGGGCCTTTTTTATTAGTGCTGACTTCGTTTGTAATTTGTGGCCATTTAACGTATCATTATTCAGTATGCAAACGAGCTTTAATAAAGGGGGAACGATACTCGTGCATTATAATCTCGCTCGTGGGGTTAACCTTGACGTTATCCCGACGAAACAGTTTAAGGCAAATCAGATTCTCATTAATTTTACGACGCCCCAGACGCACACTAATGCCACCGCCCGTAGCCTCGTGGCCAACGTGCTGGAGACAAGTAGCAAGAAGTACCCGACTCAGACGGCCCTTGCCCGTCGCCTCGCCCAACAGTATGGGACATACATCAGCATGGGGGTTGGCCGGGTTGGCCTACTTCACACGGTTCGCTTGAAGGCCGGCTTTATTAATGACCAGTTGGCCCACACTAACCTGTTCGACCAGGTGATCGCCCTAATCCGTGAAATTTTATTTAACCCCCTAGCATCCGATGGGGCCTTTGACCAAGCAACCTTTGCGCGGCAGGCCCATAACCTGGGTGCCACCATCAACAGCTACTATGATGACAAGCAATTTTGGGCAGCCCGTCGCTTGCTGGACCTTTACTACGCCGATGATTCGGTAATGCAAACACCGAGTTTCGGTAAGGCTAGTGAGATTGCTGGGCTGACGGCGCAAAACCTCTACCCGGTTTACCAGTCAATGATTGAGGATGACCGGGTTGATATCTTGATCATTGGGGACCTTGACGAACAGGAGGTTATCAGGGCCATCCAGCAGCTGCCATTTAACGATCGTCAAATTGACCTCGGTCAGATTATTTATGACCAGCGTCCTTATCGCCAAATCCAGCGTCAGGTTGAGTATCAGCAGCTGAGCCAGGCCAAGCTAAATCTTGGTTACCAGCTACCGATTCATTATGGGCACGCCCTGTATTACGCCGGCCTGGTATTTAACGGCCTTTTCGGGGGCAGCCCGTACTCAAAGTTGTTTACAAATGTTCGTGAAAAGGCAAGTCTTGCTTACTATGCCTCAAGTCGGTTGATGCCTTTCAATGGTTTACTGACGGTACAAACGGGGATTAAGTCTAGCGACGCCCGCCGGGTTGAGGAACTGATCAATGCGCAACTCAAAGAGGTTCAAGAAGATAATTATAGTGACCAACGACTCAACGAAGTTAAAGCGGGGCTCATCAACCAGTACCGTTCCGGTAATGACCTTGCCGGTAACCTCCTGGAGCGCCAACTAGTTCGCAACCTCCTGGGTGTTCAGCAGGCCGATATTCCGGCAGCGTTTAACGCCGTTACCCGGGCAGAAATCCAACGGGTCGCCCGGTCACTGAAGCAACAAGCAGTATATTTATTAAGTGGTGAAAATTAAGTTATATGGAAAAGTATTTTTATCAAGACTTTAATCGGTCAACCTACCACCAGCAGTTAGCAAACGGGTTAAACGTTGTCCTAATGCCGATGCCTGGTTTTAACAAAACCTACGCAATGATGACGACCAACTTCGGCTCAATTGATAACTGTTTTGTCCCTTATAGTGGTCAGGAACCCATCCACGTTCCCGATGGGGTGGCACATTTTCTTGAACATAAGCTTTTTGAAAAGAAGGATTACGACGCCTTTGACCTGTTCGGCAAACTCGGCGCGGACTCGAACGCTTTTACGAGCTTTACCCAGACTAGTTACCTATTCTCCACGACTAGCCACCTCCATGAAAACATTGATATTCTCCTCGACTTTGTTCAGCAGCCCTACTTTACTGCCCAGACGGTCCAAAAAGAGCAGGGGATTATCGGCCAGGAGATTCAGATGTATGATGATGATCCAAACTGGCGACTTTACCTGGGGATGTTGGGCAACCTTTACCCCCATGACCCGATGCACATTGACATTGCCGGGACCGTGGAGTCCATTAGTAAAATTACACCGGAAATCTTGATGGAGAATTACCGGACTTTCTACCAGCCCAGCAACATGACCTTACTACTGGTTGGTAACTTAGATCCGGAGGAGACGATTAAGTGGGTAGTGGCTAACCAGGAGAAAAAGGACTTTGCTCCCCAGGAAAAGCCGGACCGGCGGTTTAAACTCAACGACCCGACCGGTAAGGATGTAATTCCCTTTCGTTCCTTAACGATGAATGTTAACCGGCCTAAGGTGATGGTCGGCATTCGCGGGCTGAAATCCTTTGACGATGGGCGGGCCCGGTTAAAGTATAAGCTGGCGGTTGACCTACTTTTGGATGTCCTGCTGGATGACACGTCCGATAACTATTTGCGCCTCTATGATGAAGGGGTTATTGACGACTCGTTTAGCTATAACCTGGACATGCAAAGGGCGTTTTACTTCGCGTACTTCAGCACGAATACGGACCAGACGGAGAAGTTTGCCGATGAGGTCATGCGGATTCTGGAGGACGCCGACCAGCAGGTTGACCAGGCCGCAGCACGTTTTGAAGGGGTCAAACGGGGTGAATTGGGACGACTGATTGGCCTGCTCGATTCACCGGAGGAAATTGGCAACCGTTATGCCGGTCGGTTATTTGATGGGGCTAACGTGATGGATGAGGTCCGAATAATGCGGGCAATTACCCTTGACGATTTAAAGGCGGCCGCTGCTGACTTCATTAATCCAGATGGCATGTCGGTTTACCAAATCATGCCCCAGCACCAATAATATATTTTTCTTAACTTTTACATTTGGACCATCATGATATAATGTCCAATGAGGTAAAAACTGTTTTTAATTGGAGATAAGATAATGAGTGAAAATGACAGCAAACAACAAGTAAAAATTGGTAAAAAGCTGCAGAGTGCTCGTCAAGCAAAGGGTTACACACTAGATGACCTGCAGCAAATTACTAAAATTCAAAAGCGGTACTTAATTGCGATTGAAGACGAAAAATTTGATGAACTGCCAGGCGACTTCTACGTCCGTGCATTCATCAAGCAGTATGCTAATACTGTGGGGTTAAACGGCGATGAATTGCTTCGTGAATATGACGATGACCTGCCAAAGACAAAGACGGCCGAATACTCTGACCATATTTCGCAAGCCGTCGAAACGCGGGCCAGCCAGCGCAAAACCGTCAGTAACGGTGTTAGCAAGGCGCGCCAGTATTTGCCGACCGTCATTATTGCCTGTGTGATTATTGTTGTCCTCGCGGCAATCTGGGTAACCGCCATTGCTCGTAGTCACCGTGATAACTCAACGCGGATTGACAACAGCTCAGTTTCCGTTTCCGGCGAAAGTAAGAAACACTCTTCTTCCGTTAAGAAGAAGGCGGCACCAAAGAAGACCAGTGCGTCGATTAAGCTTAAAGAAACTAGTCGGACCGCAACGAGTGTTGTCTATAACGCTAATAAGCTGAAGAGCAAGGTTAACCTGCAGTTCCAGACTAACGCTAGCTCAGTTGTCCGGGTTTTGGATAATAACAATACCGTTCTGAACCGGACATTAAACACTAACGGGAAGGCTAGTGTTGCCGTTAACCGCGATACGAACTCCTTAGTGATTACCGTTACTAACCCCGCAGCTACTAAGATCAAGATTGGGAATCAAACAATTAACTTTACTAACAGTGGCCGTAACCAAAATGTCCGGACGATTACGATTAACTTTGGTAAGCAATCAACGAGCAGTAGTTCGTCAAGTACGGCTAGCCGGACTGGTAGTGTGGTAACAAATAACCGGACGACTAACACGACTAGTACTGGTGCCTCATCAGTCAATACTGGCAACCGTCAACAGCAAACAACTAATGCGGCACCGGCAACGACCCGGTCAACAACGAACACTACGACTAGACAGCCCCAGCAGCCGGCAGCCACTACGACAACGACCACGCGTTAAAATTATGGAGGAATAAAATTGAATTTACCTAATAAGTTAACTGTTGTCCGTTTGATAATTATCCCGTTTTTCCTGTTGTTGATGGTCCTGCCCCTTTCCTGGGGGAGCGTCACATTTTTGGGAGCAACAATACCGTTGGCGCAGTTAATTGCGGCAATCCTCTTTATTGCGGCGACAATTACTGATAACCTGGACGGCCGGATTGCCAGAAAGAACCACCTGGTTACTAACTTTGGAAAGTTCACCGATCCCTTGGCTGACAAGCTCCTGGTAATGACTGCCTTTATTGTCTTAACAGGGAACCAGGTCGTCCCTGCCTGGGTAACGTCAATCATCATCTGGCGAGAACTTGCGGTTACGGGTCTCCGATTGTTGCTGGTTGAACAGGACGGAATAGTCTTGGCCGCTAAGATGCCGGGGAAAATCAAGACGACCACCCAATTTATAGCAATTATCTTCTTGCTCTTAAATAACGTGATTTTTGCTATTTGGAATATCCCGTTTGGTCAAATCATGCTCTACATCTGCTTGTTCTTCACCGTTTACTCGGGTGTTGATTACTTCATCCAGGGGCGGGATGTCTTTTCTGACGGATTTAAATAAACGTATTTTTGGAGGTGACTGGGGAAGTGATTCTTTCTCCAGTCCCTTTTTTGATTCATGCTGTTTGACAATTATTGGTGAGAAAGCAACCCGCTTGCGTATTTAATATTTAGGAGGTTAAAAAATGAATGCCGAGATTATTTCTGTGGGAACGGAACTGGTACTGGGGCAAGTTGTCAACACGAATGTCCCCCTATTAGCTAAGACACTGGCAAAACTTGATATTGCTGCTCCATACCAGGTGACAATCAAGGATGAGCGCCAGCAAATTGAAGACGCAATTGAGGCGGCCTGGCGTCGGGCCGACTTGATCTTTGTATGTGGGGGCCTAGGACCAACGGCTGACGATGTGACGCTAAAAAGTACTGCAGCTGCCCTTAATACGAGTCTGACGACGGATCAAAAACACTGGCAGTGGATTAAGCAGGTCTTTAAGAGACGGCAGATTAAGTTGCTTAATGAAAATATTCAGCAGGCCCGTTACTTAACCGGTGGCCAGCCGCTGGCAAATCCTGCTGGTCTAGCGTTAGGTAGCTGGTACTCAACTGATGGCCGTGTCGTGGTAGTTTTGCCCGGGCCACCGGCAGAGTTTAAGGCGATGCTGGAAAAGAGCGTTGAACCGCGCCTGGTTGCAACCTTTGGTAGCGGTCAGCGGATTGCTAGCCGGACGATGAATTTTCTTGGTCGGCCGGAATCGACCCTGATGGAAGAAATTGGCGAAGCAACAAAGAAGTTTAGCCAGGTTACCGTGACTTCCTATGTCCAGCCGAGTCGGATTCAGGTCCGATTGACAGTTCCTGATTTATCTGCCAGTGAAGCCGAGCGGGTGTTGGGGGCAACGGCGGACGCTATCCTGAAAGTTGATCGCCAATACTTCTTCGGCTTTGGTGATAATTGTTCGTTGGTCAACCAAGTTGTCAGTCTCCTCAAAAAACAGGGGAAAACGATTACGGGGGCGGAGAGTCTGACTGGGGGGATGTTCCAAAGCACAATCTGTTCCGTTCCCGGCGCATCGAATGTCTTTAACGGGGGCTTTGTTACTTATGCAGCTAGTGCTAAGGAGAAATTGCTCGGCATTGCATCGGAAATCATCAACCAACACGGGGTTGTTAGTGCTGAAACGGCCCAGGCAATGGCCGAAAATAGTCGGGAAAAGCTTGATGCGGACTTTGGACTGGCCTTCACGGGCGTTGCTGGCCCCGATGCGCTTGAAGGCCAAGTAGCAGGAACGGTTTGGCTCGGCCTGGCGGTTCGGGGGCAACAAACGCAAACCAAGCTTTTGCACCTACCTGAATACAGTGGCCGGCAGGAGATTCGAAATCTTAGTGTTCAGTACGGACTACAGATGATTTACCAACAGTTACGAGAATAATCGAACCGCTGTTCGCATTTTTCTTGTTTTTTAGCCCAAAAACTGGTATTGTTAATTGACAGATAAGACCTTGTAAAGGAGGAATTTAATTTGGCAGACCAGCGTAAGGCAGCATTGGATGTTGCACTGAAAAAAATTGAAAAGAACTTTGGAAAAGGTTCAATCATGCGCATGGGTGATGCCGCCGACATGAAGATTGCCACAATCTCTAGTGGCTCTTTAGCCATTGATAAGGCCCTTGGTGTTGGTGGTTACCCCCGTGGTCGAATTGTTGAAATCTACGGTCCCGAAAGTTCGGGGAAGACAACGGTTGCTCTGCACGCGGTGGCGGAAGTCCAGCGGCAGGGGGGCACGGCAGCTTACATTGATGCCGAGAATGCCCTTGACCCACAATACGCCGAAGCATTGGGTGTTGATGTAGATAACCTATTATTGTCACAACCAGATACCGGTGAAGAGGGGTTAGCAATTGCGGATGCTCTGATTGCCAGTGGGGCGGTTGACTTGGTCGTTATTGACTCGGTTGCGGCCCTTGTTCCCCAGGCTGAAATTGACGGTGATATGGGAGATGCCCATGTCGGCTTGCAGGCACGGTTAATGTCACAAGCCCTGCGGAAACTGTCGGGTGAGATTAACAAGACGAAGACAATTGCAATCTTCATCAACCAAATCCGTGAAAAGGTCGGCGTAATGTTTGGTAATCCGGAAACGACAACTGGTGGACGGGCCCTGAAGTTCTACTCCACCATCCGGATGGAGATTCGGCGTGCCGAACAGATTAAGAACGGGACAGACGTTATTGGTAACAAAGCCCGAGTAAAGATCGTTAAGAACAAGGTTGCGCCCCCGTTCAAGCGGTGCGAAGTTGATATTATGTACGGTGAAGGGATTTCCAAGACCGGGGAACTCCTCGACATGGCCGTAGAAAAGGACCTTGTCAACAAGAGTGGTGCATGGTACTCATACGGCAACGAGCGGATTGGTCAGGGACGTGAAAACGCCAAAAAGTGGCTAGCAGACCACCCAGAAAGTATGAATAAACTTATGAATAAGGTCCGGGTTGCTTACGGAATGAAGCCACTGGATGATCAGAATACTGATGGTGAGGATACTAAGGGCTCTAACCAGCAGGAAACAATTGAAAAAGCCAGTAAAAACTAACTAGGACCAGTAAGCAGTTGGCAAACTAGTTAGAACGCGCGAATTTAAGTGGCTGAGAGAAAACGATATTTTCTCGCTAGCCACTTTTGCTTTCTAGAGAATGCAACCTGGTTACGGGGAAATGTATGTCATGTAGTAAGTTGGCTGAATACGAACTACGACTGCTACTTTCGGTGTCAATCAGCGTTTTAAGTTTGGCATCCCGGCTGGCATGAAACTTATTTTTTGACGGCTTATTAATGTTAAGTAGTTGACAATTACTCTTCTGCAAGCTTAAAATTTATTCTGTGTGGTGTAATTTTTGCACGACACGGTGAAATTAATTAACCAACCAACAACAAAATAGTTGAAGCGGGGGTGAAATAGTGCAGTTATTAATTTTCGCCGCGCTTTCTATGGTTGTCGGTCTTATTATTGGCTATATTGTTCGTAAAGCCAGTTATGAAAAGAAGCTGGCGGCAGCACACCAGACTGCTGAAGAAATTATTTCTACAGCCAAGACGAAAGCGGAAACGGCGAAAAAGGAATCAATCCTGGAAGCAAAGGACGAGAGTCACCGCTACCGTGAAAGCGTTGAAAATGAACTAAAGCAACGACGGAACGAAATCCAACGGCAAGAAGACCGCTTGCTCCAGCGTGAGACCAGCCTTGACCATAAGGATATCGCCTTGGAAAAGCGGGAGACCGCACTTGGCAACCGAGAACACAAGGTTGACCAGTTGACGGAAAAACTTCACCGTCAACAACAGGCCGCCGACGATTTAGTCGACCAACGGCAGGTGGAATTGGAAAAAGTTGCGCAAATGTCTCACGACGATGCCAAGCAACAACTCTTGGATGAGATGAAGGATAAGTTGAAGACTGAACGTGAGGTCATGATTAGGGACAGTGAACAGCAGGCAGAGATGACTGCTGACCGGAACGCTAAGAAACTGATTGTGGAAGCAATTCAGCGGAGCGCTGCGGATGTTGTGTCTGAGGCGACAGTTTCAGTCGTCAACTTGCCAAATGATGACATGAAGGGCCGGATAATCGGTCGGGAAGGCCGGAACATCCGGACTCTAGAAACCTTAACCGGGATTGACTTGATCATTGATGATACTCCGGAAGCAGTGGTCCTCAGTGGTTTTGATCCTGTCCGGCGTGAAATTGCCAAGATTGCATTGGAAAAGCTAATTCAGGATGGCCGGATTCATCCAGCACGGATTGAAGAGGCGGTTGAAAAGGCGCAAAAGCAGATGGATAGCCAGCTTCGGGAGACTGGTGAGCAGGCCCTCTTTGACCTCGGAATCCATTCGATGCATCCGGACCTGATTAAAACGGTTGGCCGGATGAAGTACCGGACCAGTTACGGTCAGAATGTCCTGGACCACTCGATTGAAGTTGCTAAACTTGCGGGAATTATGGCAAGTGAGCTTGGTGAGGATGCTGCCCTTGCCAAACGGGCCGGACTCCTTCACGATATTGGAAAAGCAATTGACCACGAAGTCGATGGCTCCCACGTTGAGTTGGGGGTCGAGTTAGCCCGGAAGTATAAGGAAAACAAGGTTGTAATCAATACGATTGCATCCCACCACGGTGATGTTCCAGCGGGTTCAGTAATTGCGGTCCTTGTTCAAGCCGCCGATGCTATTTCTGGTGCCCGGCCAGGAGCACGGAGCGAGTCCCTGGAGCAATATATCCAGCGGTTGAAGAAGCTGGAAGGCATAGCTAATAGTTATGACGGTGTCGACCATAGTTTTGCAATTCAAGCTGGTCGTGAATTACGGGTAATTGTTAAGCCTAAGAAAATCTCGGACCTTCAGGCAACGACTTTGGCCCACGATATTAAGCAGAAAATTGAACAGCAACTAGAATATCCTGGTCACATCAAGGTGACCGTTATTCGTGAAGTACGGGCAATTGATTATGCTAAATAGGGCTGTACCCGTTATGCAGACTGAAAAGAGGTTGTGGACTTTCCCCAGCCTCTTTTGAGTTTAAAATAAGGGCAGTTTGTCTGCGGATGCTTGCACTGGTCAGGGTCAAAAAATATAATTAGACTGTGTGAATATGAACGAACGAGTAAAATACATTAATGAGGTGAACCTTTGTGGTCAAAAAATTAACACCGATGATGGAGCAGTACCAAAAAGTGAAGGACCAGTACCCGGACGCCTTCCTTTTTTACCGTCTCGGGGACTTTTACGAGCTTTTTAACGATGATGCGGTTAAGGGAGCCCAGCTATTAGAATTAACGCTGACCACCCGGAACCACAGCGCGAAGAACCCGATCCCCATGTGCGGGGTCCCGCACCGGGCGGTTGACAGTTATGTTGATATCTTAATTGACAAGGGTTATAAGGTGGCCATTTGTGAACAAATGGAGGACCCTAAGAAGGCTAAGGGAATGGTAAAACGGGCCGTAACCCGGCTGGTGACTCCTGGAACCCAGATGGATTTGAACGGTGACCAGGCCCGTAATAATAACTACCTGACGGCAATTAGCAAAAAAGATGGTCAGTTTAGCCTGGCCTATACGGACCTTTCGACGGGGGAGCTGAAGACGACCACCTTTGATAGCGTCAACGGGGTCCTCAACGAGTTGATCAATTTGCAGAGTAAGGAAGTTGTCAGCGCTGGTGAACTACCGGATGAACTGCTCGCAGCTTTCAAGAAGCGCCACATTCTCTTGTCCAAACAGGAAGAAATCCTCAAACAATCGGAGATCAGTTATCTGATTCAGGACCTTCAGGATGCGGGGCAGAAATACGTTGTCAGCCTCCTCGTGTCTTACTTGCTAACAACCCAAAAGCGGTCGCTTGCGCACATGCAACGAGCAATTTCCTACCGTGCGAACGCCTTCATGAAGATTGACCACTATTCCAAAACTAACCTGGAATTAATGACGAATATGCGTAGCGGGAAGCGTCAGGGGACCCTGTCGTGGCTACTTGACGAAACGAAGACTGCCATGGGGAGCCGACTTTTGAAACAGTGGATTGACCGTCCATTAATTGACCCCCAGGAAATTGCTAAACGGCAGGATAAGGTTGAGGAACTGTTAAACCACTACTTTGAGCGGAGCAATATCCAGCAGGAACTAATCAAGGTTTATGACCTTGAACGGCTTGCCGGTCGGGTTGCTTATGGGAGTGTCAATGGTCGGGATTTGATTCAGCTAAAGACTTCTTTACAGCAGGTCCCCAAGATTAAATATGTCCTTGAAACCTTGGATTTGCCGGTCTTTGAAAATTTGACCACCCGTTTGGACCCTTTGAGTGATATCGCCGGTCTGATTGATCAGGCGATTGTGGAAGAACCACCAATTGCGGTTACTGACGGTGGAGTGATTAAGGATGGTTATAACGAGCAACTTGATAAATACCGGGACGCCATGAATAATGGCAAGCAGTGGATTGCCGATTTGCAGACTCAAGAACGGCAAATTACCGGTATTAATAACCTGAAGATTGGGTATAACCATGTCTTCGGCTACTATATCGAAGTCACCAAGGTTAACCTTGATAAGATTCCGCGAGACCGTTACGAGCGTAAACAGACCTTGGTTAATGCTGAACGATTCTCAACCCCAGAATTAAAAGAAAAGGAAGCCCTCATCTTAGGCGCTCAAGAGAAGTCGGTAGCCCTGGAATACGATCTTTTTGTCAAAATTCGTGAACAGGTCAAGGGGCAGATCAAGCGGCTCCAGAAACTCGCCAGGGCTCTTTCTGAGTTGGACGTCTTACAGAGCTTTGCGGTTGTTAGTGAAGACTACCACTTTGTTCGCCCACAGATGAACACTGGCCATAATTTGCAGATTAAGGATGGCCGTCACCCAGTCGTTGAAAAGTTTATGGGGCACCAGGAGTACGTACCCAACGACGTTAAAATGGATGACAAGACGGACGTTTTACTCATTACGGGCCCTAATATGTCCGGGAAGAGCACCTACATGCGCCAGTTGGCGTTAACTGCGGTAATGGCCCAGATTGGTTGCTTCGTGCCCGCTAGCCGGGCAGAATTACCAATCTTTGACCAGATTTTTACCCGGATTGGGGCGGCTGATGACCTAATCTCCGGGGAAAGTACCTTCATGGTGGAAATGATGGAAGCTAATAATGCCCTCAGTCACGCGACCGACCGCAGCCTAATCCTCTTCGATGAGATTGGCCGGGGGACCGCTACCTACGATGGGATGGCCCTCGCTCAGGCAATTATTGAATACCTGCATGAGCGCGTTCGCGCCAAGACCCTCTTTTCGACCCACTACCATGAATTGACTAGTTTGGAAAAGACCCTGCCACGGTTAAAGAACGTCCATGTTGGGGCAACCGAGAAAAATGGTGAGCTTGTCTTCTTGCATAAGGTTAGTGCGGGCCCGGCTGATAAATCATACGGGATCCACGTTGCCAAGCTTGCGGGTATGCCACCAACTTTGTTGAACCGTGCCGATGAGATTCTGAAGGGGCTAGAACACCAGGATGTTCAGTTGACGGTTAAAAAGGCCGATCATAAAGGCCAGGTCAAGGAAGCCCCAGCCCAAGAAAACCCCGTGGCACCAGCGGTAGAAGCTAATGGTCAGCTAGAGCTTTTCCAACCGCAACCTACCCGTAAAACTAATAGCAAGGGGCAAAAGATTCTTCACCAGTTAAAGGAACTGAACTTGATGGGGATGACGCCGATGGAAGTTATGAACCAGCTCTATGAGTGGCAGCAAAAGCTAAAGTGAGGTGGATAAAATGGGCCAGATTCACGAATTAAATAGTGTCTTAGCGGACCAGATTGCTGCCGGGGAGGTCATTGAACGCCCGGCCTCAATTGTTAAGGAACTAGTTGAAAACTCACTGGATGCCGACAGCAAGCGGATTGACATTATTGTTGAAAACGCCGGTCTCGATAGTATCCGGGTGATCGATGACGGAATTGGAATCGCAAAAGATGACGTGCCGCTGGCCTTTCGGCGGCACGCTACCAGTAAAATCAGCAGCCGCAAGGACCTCTTTCGCGTGCAGACGATGGGCTTTCGTGGTGAGGCATTGCCCAGCATTGCTTCGGTAGCAGACGTTGAATTAACAACCGCCCAGGAAGGGGAAAATGCGGGGGCGATGATCCACATCCGGGGTGGGGAAACGCTCGCTAATAAGCCTGCCCCAGCCCGGCGGGGAACGGACGTCCGGGTTACCGACCTCTTTTACAACACGCCCGCCCGCTTAAAGTATCTAAAGTCTCCCCATACTGAACTAGCCCGAATTACTGACATTATCAACCGACTGGCGCTGGCAAATTCCGGCGTGGCCTTCAGTTTTACCCATAACGGAAAGGAAATTTTTCGTTCTGCCGGCAACGGGAACCTCCAACAGGTAGTTGCTGCAATCTATGGTATTCAGGCCGGAAGAAAGATGCTACCAATCAGTGGGGAAGATGATGACTTTAAGGTGACGGGCTATGTCTCCCTTCCGGAGCTGACCCGGGCTTCACGCCAGTACATCACCATTACAATTAACCACCGCTATATTCGGAATTTTGAACTCACCAAGGCAATTATTCAGGGATACGAATCAAAGCTGATGGTGGGGCGTTATCCAGTTGTGGTTGTTAACGTTGATTTAGATCCAGTCCTCGTCGATGTCAACGTTCACCCCGCTAAACGGGAGGTACGTCTTAGTAAGGAGCCCCAACTCACCAAACTGATTTCACAAACAATTCGTAACCGGATTGCGACCGAGAATCTGATTCCCGATGTCGACGCCCAGGCCTTCACGCCGCCAGTCAAAGACGTGGTTAGTGATTTGCAGCGCCGCTTAAAAGAGGCCGCCCATCCCTACAACGTTACCCAACCGCGATCGACAAGTACGGCTACTGTTTCGCAACCTGCCCTCCGCGAGGAAGCGCCCAGTATGGATGATGGTAAGGCTGCGGTTGCCCATGCCGAAGATACCGATGGGGAAGTTAGCGCCCCGGTGATCATTCATAAGGCCGGAGAATTAAATTCCGCTCCAATGAGGGAGTTTGATGCGCGCTACCAAAACGAAGGTGCAGCCGTCCCATTTGGTGAAACCGACCCGCAACCCCAACCGACACCGTCAGCTAAGGCCGAAAACATGGAACTGGACGTTCACGATAAGAGTGACCGAGCACAGGGACGCTTTCCCGACCTTCAGTATATTGGTCAGCTTCAGGGGACTTTTCTATTAGCTCAGGCTAGTGACGGTCTCTACATTGTGGACCAGCACGCAGCCCAGGAACGGATCAACTACGAGCGGTACCGAAAGGAGATTGGTCAGGTGAGTCCGGACCAGCAGACGTTCCTGGTCCCCCTGGTCTTGAACTATTCAACGGTCGATGCGATGAGCATCAATAACCACATTGACCTTTTGGCTAGTGTCGGTCTCCACCTGGAATCCTTTGGTCAGAACAGCTTCATTCTTCGCTCCCACCCGACCTGGTTTAAGGAGGGGCAAGAAGAGGATACGGTCAAGGAAATGATTGACTGGTTGCTCAAGGATGGGAAGTTAACGGTTCGTCAATTCCGTATGAAGACGGCGATCATGATGAGCTGTAAGCGGGCCATTAAGGCTAACCACCACTTGGATGACCGGGAAGCGCGGGCCCTATTAAGGCGCTTGCCCCAGTGCGAGAATCCCTTCAACTGCCCCCATGGTCGGCCAGTGACGGTTCACTTCAATGACCGGGACTTAGAGAAGATGTTTAAACGAATTCAGGAATCGCACGTTCCGTATGCGGATGATTTTGATGATCACGACTTTTAACTAAAGGAGAATAGTTTCAGTGTATGAATATTTAACCGGGGTGGTTAGTATCGTGGCCCCCCAATACATCGTAATTGACGTTAACGGGGTAGGATACAAGCTGCTTGTTGCCAACCCTTATCGCTTTAATGAAGACCCCCAAAAGCAGGTTCGGGTCTACGTTTATCAGGCTGTCCGCGACGATGATATCTCCCTCTTTGGCTTTAATGACCAGGACGAAAAGCAACTGTTTATGCAGCTAATTAACGTTTCCGGAATTGGCCCTAAGAGTGCCCTAGCGATCCTGGCCAATCCGGACCACCAGGGGCTAATTGATGCGATTGCTAATAACAACATCGGCTACCTAACTAAGTTCCCGGGAATCGGGAAGAAAACCGCTTCTCAGATTGTCCTCGACCTGAAGGACAAGATTACGGCGGTGGCAACCACTGGGCCGCTCTTTGCGACTGATGACCAGGAAGTGGCTGATGAAAATCCTGCCCTTGCCGATGCCTTAGCCGCCCTGAAGGCCTTGGGATACAAGGAGCGGGATGTAAAGAAAGTTAAAAAACACCTGCAAGATAAGCAGAAAACAACGGATGAGTACTTACGGAGTGCCTTACGATTACTCAACTAAGGAGATTTTGCTGTGAGCGAAGATAATAAAAATAAAGTTTTATCTGACCATGCCCAAGACGAGGCCGAGGAGCAGATGGAATTGACCCTCCGTCCCCAAAACCTGGATGACTATATTGGTCAAGAGCAGGTAAAAGGAAAGCTCCGGGTATATATCGAGGCTGCCCGGGAGCGGGAAGAAGCGCTTGACCACGTCTTACTTTATGGCCCACCCGGCCTGGGGAAAACCACGTTGGCGATGGTAATTGCCCACGAGATGCACGTCAACATTAAGACCACCAGTGGCCCGGCGATTGAGAAGCCGGGGGACCTGGTTGCCCTGCTTAACGAGCTACAACCGGGGGATGTTCTTTTTATTGACGAAATTCACCGCCTCCCCAAGGTGGTTGAGGAAATGCTCTATTCGGCAATGGAGGACTACTACATTGACATCGTGGTCGGCGAGGGACCGACCGCCCACCCGGTGCACTTCCCCCTGCCACCATTTACCCTGATTGGGGCTACCACAAGAGCGGGGATGTTGTCCGCACCGCTACGTGATCGCTTTGGAATTGTTGAACATATGAACTACTATAACCAGGACGAGCTAAAACAGATTATTTTCCGGTCTGCCAAGATTTTTAACAGCAAGATCGAGGAGGCCGGTGCCCACGAGTTGGCTCTGCGGTCACGGGGAACGCCCCGGATCGCTAACCGCCTTTTAAAACGGGTCCGTGACTTCGCACAAGTAGCCAAAAAGCCTAGTATTGATTCGGCAACGGTTAAACAGGCCCTTGACTTGCTGCAAGTTGATAGCCACGGCTTGGACGAGGTTGACCGCAAAATGCTTTTGACAATGATCAACTACTATCACGGAGGACCGGTTGGCCTAAAGACGATTGCGGCTAACATTGGTGAAGAGACGAGCACCATCGAGGAGATGTATGAGCCCTACCTCTTACAGATTGGTTTTATCAGTCGCACACCGCGAGGACGGATGGTTACGCCAGCGGCCTACGCGCACTTGAGAATCAACTACCCTGATTCAAAGGGGGAGGGATGATGGAAAAAATTAATTTTACGATTAAACACCGGGCTAGGATGGGCCGCACGGGACAGCTGCAGGTTAGGTGTCAGGCGCTGCAGACACCGCTGGTGGTTCATGCCGGGCTGACAGTGAAAAGCCTTTTGGCCCAAGAAATTGCCAAACTCGGTGGTCAGGCAATTAAGCAGGAGGCCTTTGACTACTGGTTAAGTGGGACGAAGGCCGCTGAGTTTGGTGACCTCCACCAGCGCTTGCACTGGTCGGGACTAATTATCGGTGACCCGGGGACTAGCCAGGCCTACCAATGGGCCAAACCACGGGGCAAAAAGAAGGATGGAGTACGTTTTCATGACCCCCAATTAGGGCAGTTAAAGTTTTACACGCCTGAAGCGGCGCTAGAATGGCAAAAAGAGCTGGGTTGTGACTTTGTGACAAGCTTTGATCGCTGGAGTGACTACTATGCGCCGGTGGATGATTTAAAAGCGGCAGCAACACAGACGGCTTCCTGGCTGGGGAAGCCAACAGATGGCATTTTGGCGTCGGTTGTTGGTGGCGGATTAAAGCGGGTCCGAATGATAAGTGCCCAGGCTGCTAGTCGTCAGTCGTGTGCTGGGTACGCAGTGAAAGGAATTGGTAACAACGTGAAGCTGCGCGAACAGGTTCGCCTATTGCAAGAGGTACTAACCATGCTGCCGGAGCAGGGGCTTCATTACTTGACCGGAAACAACTCGCTGGAGGGCACCCTAATCGCGATGCTGGCGGGATACGACCTGGTTGATAGTGACTGTGCCGTAGTAGAGGCCCGCCACCATGTTGCCTTTGTGCAGACTAAACGACTCCATCTTGACAAACAGCACTTTGTCACTGATCAGCGACCAATTGATGCCAGTTGTCAGTGCCCAGTTTGCCAGGCAGGCTATAGCCGGTCCTACCTTCACCAGCTTTGTGGCCAGGGGGCAGCTCTTGGTGACCGCCTCTTGATGGTCCATAACCTCTATACCCTGAACCAACTTGCGAGTGCAGCTCGACAGGCGATCAGCGCTGACGTGGTCCATGATCTGGCTGCTAAATGGGCGATTGACGAGCTAGAGTAGCTTTTTTACTGAAAGTTTGTTACAGTTGAATATGAAAATTTTTGAAGGGAATGGAAATAATCGTGAACATTTTAGACTTCTTAACGTTGGGGGCATCTTCTTCTAGTGCTACCTTCTCCAGCTTTATCCTGATCATCCTGATGATTGCGTTAATGTACTTCTTCATGATTCGGCCACAACAGAAGCAACGGAAGCAACACCAAGAAATGATGAATGACATGCACAAGGGGGACGAAGTTGTCACCATCGGTCGTCTCCATGGTAAGATCGACAGCATCAACAAGGAAGACCGCACAGTTACTTTAGATTGTGAAGGAATTTACTTGACCTTCGACATGGTTGCAATTGCCCGGGTGGTAAAGAGCTCAACCGCTGCGCCCGCTGAAAAGAAGACTGCAAGTGAAGATTCTGCCGCAGAAAAGGCTGCTGAAAAACCTGCTGAGGAAGAAAAAGCTGACAGCAAGCCGGCTGACGACAGCGATGCTGGTGAGCAAGCAAAATAATAATTGACTAATTTGTGAAAACGTGCGAAACTCTTAACTGTTGATTAGTTGAGGGCTTTTCTTTTGAAAGCCCTTTAGTTTCTTTACACTTGTCAAAGCCAGCATTTCTTTGACAAGACTGTTAAATCACAGGAGGGAATTTTAGATGCAAATTGGATTGATTGGTTTGGGTAAGATGGGTATTCACCTTGCTCAAAATATGTTGCGTAATGACAACGATGTCGTTGCTTTTGACCTCAACAAGGACGCAGTTAAGGAAGCCGGTTCTTACGGTGCCCAAACTGCCTCCACCCTTGACGAAATGGTTGAAAAGTTAGCCACTCCACGGACAATCTGGGTGATGGTTCCAGCTGGTAAGCCAACGGATGCAACGATGGAACAACTTGCCGCTAAGCTTTCCGCTGACGACGTTGTCATCGACGGGGGGAATACTTTCTGGAAGGACTCCTTGAAGCACAACCGGATGCTGACTGAAAAGGGGATCCACTACTTTGACTGTGGTTCTTCAGGTGGCTGGCGTGGTGCCCTTGAAGGTGGTAACTTCATGATCGGTGGCGATGACAAGGATGTCTTTGAACGGATTCGCCCACTCTTTGAAGGTATTTCTCAAAAGGATGGTTACCTTTACACTGGTAAGGCTGGTTCTGGTCACTACCTGAAGATGGTTCACAACGGTGTTGAATACGGGATGATGGAAGCCATCGGTGAAGGCTTCGAAATTCTGGAAGCTTCTGACTTCAATTACGATAACGCTGCCGTTGCCAAGCTTTGGAACCACGGTTCCGTAATTCGTTCTTGGCTGATGGAACTGGCTCAAGATGCCTTTGAAAAGGACCCGCACCTGGATAAGATTCAAGGTCGGATGCACAGTTCTGGTGAAGCGCACTGGACGATTGCCGACGCCATGGACCACAGCGTTCCAACACCAGTTATCTATGAAGCCCTCTGTGCACGTTTCAAGTCAATGCAAGAAGACACCTTTGATGGTAAGGTCGTTGCCGCTCTGCGGAACGGTTTCGGTGGTCACGCTGTTGATAAGAATTAGTAATTTAATATTGTTAAGCACCAGTGCTTGACGAAAATAACCCGCTTTGTTCGGTCGATTCGAATGAAGCGGGTTTTCTTTACACCATCAGATTTTGGTTAACAGTCTTTTTTTGGTATACTTAATTGTTAGATATTTCAAATTTAAGGAGCAGAAATAACCATGGCTGATCAACTTGGCGAAATTTTTAAGCAAATCAAGAAGTACAACAAAATCATTATTCACCGTCACCAGCGCCCCGATCCGGACGCAATTGGCTCCCAGGTCGGCTTGGGAGAAATCCTCAAGGCATCGTTTCCCTACAAGCAAGTTTACCTAGTTGGTAAACACATCCCGGGATTTGACTGGATTGGGACGATGGACGACATCAGCAGTGCCACCTTTGATGACGCTCTAGTGATTGTCACGGATACCGCTAATGCACCGCGAATCGATGACCGCCGCTTTAATAACGGGGATAAGTTGATCAAGATCGACCACCACCCGAATGATGAACCATTCGGTGATTTAATGTGGGTTCAGCCGGCAGCATCCAGTTGTTCAGAGATGATTTACGACTTTTACCAGCGCTTTGCTGACGAATTGACCTTACCGAAGAAGGCGGCTCACGCCCTTTATGCGGGAATCATTGGTGATACTGGACGCTTCTTGTACCCGGCAACGACCCCGCGGACGATGTTAGTGGCTGGTGCCCTGATGGCTGCCGGGGCTGATGCAGCAGCTATCAGCCGGCGCGAGGACGAGATTAGTTTGCCAGTTGCCCGTTTATCGGCCTACGTTTATGAGCACTTAACAATCCTCGACCACGGGGCGGCCTATGTTGTCTTGACGGATGAAATCTTGAAAAAGTTTGGTTTGACTGAGGCAGGAACGTCTGCCGTGGTTTCGTTACCGGGCCGGGTTAAAAGCGTTAGTGCCTGGGCAGTCTTTGTCCAGCAGGAGGACGACCACTACCGAATCCGCCTACGGTCAAAGGGACCGGTTATCAATGAGCTAGCTAAGCATCATGATGGTGGTGGCCACCCGCTTGCCAGTGGGGCCAAGGCAAAGGATGAGGCAGAGATTAAGCAGGTAATTGCGGAACTGGACCAGTTGACCCAAACCCAAAAGTAAGAGAGGATTACCAATGTCAGATAAAACATTTAACGACTTTAATTTGAAACCCTACCTGGTCATGGCCGTTACGGCTATTAATTTTCATACCCCGACAACTGTTCAGGAACGGGTGATCCCGGAAATTATGAAGGGGAAGAGTGTCGTCGGTCAGTCGGCGACCGGGAGCGGGAAAACTCACGCCTTTCTCTTGCCGATCTTTTCACGGATTCAAGAAGGCGACCAAAGTGTCCAGGCAGTGATCACCACCCCTAGTCGTGAGTTAGCTTACCAGATCTACAATGCCGCCAAGCAGCTAAATAAGTTTGCTGACCAGCCGTTGACAATTCACAACTATGTTGGGGGTACGGATAAGCAGCACCAGATTGACCAATTGGAGCGTAAGCAACCACAACTAGTGATTGGGACGCCAGGTCGGATACTTGACCTGATTAAGTCCCAGTTCCTTGATATCCACACAGCGACGATGTTCGTGGTTGATGAAGCTGATATGACCCTTGATATGGGATTCTTGGAGCCGGTTGACCAAATTGCTAGTCACTTTCCAGAAGACCTCCAGATGATGGTCTTTTCGGCAACGATTCCCCAAAAGCTACGGCCATTTTTGAAAAAGTACATGAAAAATCCAGTGATGGAAGAAATTCCGACCGCGACGGTGATCAATCCCGATGTTGAGAACTGGTTAATGTCTACCAAGGGAAAGAATAAGAACCAGCTGATCTATCGTCTCTTGACCCTTGGTGAACCTTATCTGGCGCTGGTATTTGCTAACACGAAGGAACGGGTGGAAGAATTAACCCGGTACCTGAGTGAGCAGGGCCTAAAGGTGGCAATGATTCATGGGGGCCTTGAGCCCCGACGGCGAAAGCGGACCATGCGACAGATTCGTAACCTCGACTTCCAGTATGTTGTGGCGACCGACCTGGCGGCCCGCGGAATCGATATTGACGGGGTCTCCTTGGTGATCAATGACGACCTGCCAACTGATCTAGAGTACTTTGTTCACCGGGTTGGCCGGACGGGCCGAAACGGGATGAAGGGAATCGCAATTACCCTTTACGAGCCCGCCGAAGACGACCTAATTGCTAAGCTGGAAGATCGTGGGATCACCTTTGTTCCTAAAGAATTAAAGGGTGGTCGCATTGTCACGACCCACGACCGGAACCGGCGCAAAAAGTTTAAGCACCGGAAAGAAGAACTTGATCCGTCCATGAAGAGCTATGTCAAGAAGGCCAAGCGGAAAGTCAAGCCGGGCTACAAGAAACGGATCAAGCGGGCAATCAAAGAGGATGAACAGCAAAAGCGGAAGCTTGAGATGCGTCACAAGATGCGGAAGGTTAAACGGCAGCGACAACGTCAACACCGCCGGGAGCGAAACGGCCGTTGATTTTTTCTGCCGGGTTCGCTATAATATGGTTCGTTTGGGATATGCCATTACAAATACTACTTTCAGAAACGACTGGGGTGCTGTGACAGTCGAGAGTATTGTGGTGGTGCTCCCCATTCTTAATAATTTGAATATAACCCGGTTTAACCGGGATTAAAGAGGTAAACGAAATCCATCGTTGCAAGCAGAGTGGTACCGCGTCAGTTGGGCGTCTCTGTTAGCAAGGGTGGATTTTGTTTTTGGAAAGGAAGAGGACAGTGAAAAAGCTAAAGAAGCTTAACAGTGCGCAAGTACGGCGCATGTATCTGGAATTCTTTAAGGAACATGGTCACAAGATTATGCCAAGTCAATCCTTGGTGCCAGTTAATGACCCAACCTTGCTATGGATCAACTCTGGGGTCGCCACGATGAAGAAGTACTTCGATGGGAAGGTCGTTCCGGAAAATCCGCGGATGACGTCTTCACAAAAGAGTATTCGGACTAACGATATTGAAAACGTGGGTAAGACGGCGCGGCACCACACCATGTTTGAAATGCTGGGGAACTTCTCAGTAGGTGATTACTTCAAGAATGAAGTTATTCCCTGGGCCTGGGAACTGCTGACCAGTGACAAGTGGTTTGGCTTTGACCCTGAACGTCTTTATATTACTTACTACCCAAAGGATCACGATGCTTATAACAAGTGGCGTGAAGTTGGTGCTGCAAAGGACCACCTGATTCCGGACGAAGATAACTTCTGGGATATTGGTCAGGGTCCTTCTGGTCCAGATACGGAAATCTTTTATGACCGGGGGCAGGAATTCAATAACTTAGCAGATGATGATCCCGAAAACTATCCTGGTGGTGAAAACGAACGCTACCTGGAAATCTGGAACATTGTCTTCAGTCAGTTCAACCACACGCCAGAAAACACTTACGAACCACTGCCGCACAAAAACATTGATACTGGGATGGGGCTAGAACGGGTCGTTTCAATCTTTGAAAACGCCCCAACCAACTTTGAGACCGACTTGTTTATGCCGCTGATCAAGCAGACGGAAGACTTCTCCGCTGGTAAGAAGTACGGGGCCAATAAGGCTGACGATATCCAATTCAAGATCATTGCGGACCACATTCGGACGATTACCTTTGCAATCGGTGATGGGGCCCTGCCATCCAATATGGGACGGGGTTACGTCATCCGGCGGTTGTTACGGCGGGCAGTTGTTGCCGGCAAGAAGCTGGGTATCGATAAGCCATTCTTGGCTAAGATGGTCCCAACCGTTGGTAAGATTATGCAGGACTATTACCCAGAAGTATTGAAGAACGCTGACTACATTTCCTCTGTCATCAAGTCTGAGGAAGACCGCTTCAGTGCGACCTTGAATGGTGGACTCAACCTGTTGAATAACGTTATCGAGCAGGCCAAAAAGGATGGGACGAACGAAATCGATGGGCGGACCGCCTTCAAACTTTACGATACTTATGGCTTCCCAATTGAGTTGACGAAGGAATACGCTGCCGATGAAGGCCTCACCGTTGACCAGAAGGGCTTCGAAGCCGCAATGACTGAACAGCAAAACCGGGCGCGAAATGCTCGTGACATGGATAACGGGATGGGTGTTCAGACCGACCTGTGGACAGAATTTAAGGACCCTAGCGAATACGTTGGTTACACTGACTTGACGGTCAATGATGCCAAGGTGATTGGCCTAGCCCATGACGGCAAGCAGGCCGACAGCGCCCAACCAGGTGACAATGATATCGAAGTTATCTTTGACAAGACCCCATTCTACGCCGAGATGGGTGGTCAGGTTGCCGATACTGGTGACATTATTGATAACTACGGAAACACGGTTGGTCGGGTTGTCGATGTTCAGCACGCACCAAACCAGCAAAACCTGCATCGAATTGAGCTGAAGTCCCCACTAAAGAAGGGTGCCCGCTACAAGCTGGTTGTGGACCGTCTTCGTCACTTGAAGATTGAAAAGAACCATACGGCAACCCACCTGTTGGACCAAGCATTGCGGAATGTCCTCGGTGGGCATACTCAGCAGGCCGGCTCCTTAGTTGAAGAGCACTACCTCCGCTTTGACTTCAACCACTTTGGCCAGGTTACAGCCAAGGACTTGGCCGCGGTGGAAAAGATGGTTAACGAGCAGATCTTTAAGGAGATTCCAGTTAAGACCATTGAAACTGATATTGACTCTGCCAAGGAAATGGGCGCTATTGCTCTCTTCTCCGACAAGTACGGTGATAAGGTCCGGGTTGTTAAGATTGGTGATTACAACACCGAGTTCTGTGGTGGTGACCACGTCAAGAACACCAACGAACTGGGCCTCTTTAAGATTGTTTCTGAAGGGGGCGTTGGTGCCGGTATTCGGCGGATTGAAGCAGTTACTTCAAGTGACGCCTACGATTTCTTACAAAAGCGGAACACAATGCTGGAAAAAGTCGCTAGTGATTTGAAGGTGGCCCAAATTAAGGAAGTCCCTCACCAGGTTGCTAGTTTGCAGAACGAGTTAAAGCAGGCTAATAAGCAGGTTGAAGCTCTGCAAGCCAAGATTGCTGCCCAGCAAGCCAACAGCGTCTTTGATAACGTTGAGGAAACAAAGGGTGGTACACTGATTGCTGCCGAAGTCAAGGTTGCTGGAATGGGCCAGTTACGGCAACTGGCTGATTCTTGGCGGGCAAAGAAGCTTTCCGACGTCCTTGTCTTAGGGACCGCAAACGACGGTAAGGCTAACCTACTGGTTGCGGTCAGTGATGATAGGGTTAAGGCTGGCTTAAAGGCCGGTGACCTGATCAAAGCTATTGCCAAGGCAATTAACGGTGGCGGCGGTGGTCGACCAAACCTCGCCCAAGCTGGTGGTAAGAAGCCAGAAGGAATTCAAGACGCCCTTAAGCTGGCTAAGGAATATTTGAACAAGTAAATTACAGTATGCGAAAGGTCTTTAGCATTCGGAAATTCTGAATACTAAAGACCTCTTCGCGCTTCTTAAGGAACTTTTTTGCCCGCTGAAAGCTTTATATAAGTGGTCCCCTAAATTAGTCGGGCTGAACGGGAGAAAGCTAATTTCCAATAAACACTATAATTGTGCTTTATGGGTTATTATAGTAAAATATTCATTTAAGAGACTACGTGGAGGTGACGATTGATGACTACCAATAATGATAAGACGATGTTCTTTGACTTCGGCCAAGAACGTCAAGAAGATATTAAGCAGACGCTAAAGACGGTTTACGAGTCTTTAGAGGAGAAGGGTTACAACCCGATTAACCAAATCGTTGGTTACCTGCTATCTGGAGACCCAGCATACATTCCGCGGTTAAATGATGCGCGGAACCTAATTCGTCAACATGAACGTGATGAAATTATTGAGGAATTAGTTCGGTCGTACCTGAAGAATAACGGTGAGACTAAATGAGGTTAATGGGGTTAGACGTTGGTTCAAAGACTGTTGGAATTGCCGTTAGTGATCCTTTGGGCTGGACAGCACAAGCGGTGGAAATCATCCCCATTAATGAGGATGAAGAGGTCTTTGGTATTGACCGGGTTGCTGAGTTAGTCAGCAGGGAACAGGTCGCTGGTTTTGTTCTCGGTCTGCCAAAGAATATGAATAATACGGAAGGCCCCCGGGTAGATGCTTCTAAGCATTACGGTGACCTATTAAAGAAACGTTTCCCAGATATCCCTGTTGACTACCAGGATGAACGCTTAACGACGGTTGAAGCCCACCGGATGCTAGTTGAGGAAGCTGATATCTCACGGGCAAAGCAAAAAAAAGTTATTGACGAGGTTGCCGCAACCTTTATCCTGCAGAGTTACCTTGATCGTCACGGCCGACTAGTACAAAAACTAAAATAAAGGATGATTAGAGTGAGTAAAAAGCAAAATAACGACGATAACCTGATTACCTTGATCGATGAGGATGGTAACGAACAACTCTTTAAGGAACTGTTCACCTTCGATTCGGATGATTATGGCAAGTCCTATATCTTTATTTACCCAGCAGAACAGGAAAATGATGACTCAGTGGATATCCAGGCCTACATTGTTGCTGATAACAAAGATGGCGACGGCCAAGACCTTGTTCCAATTGAAGACGACAAAGAATGGGATATGGTTGAGCAGGTCTTGAATACCTTCCTTGACGATGACGGTAACTTCAACGCATAAATTTATGGTGATAATAAAGAATAAAGAAGGGCTCCTAGCGCTCGGCACCGTCGAACACTAGAAGCCTCTTTATACTTGTGGGAGGATTCTCCCACGGATTAGTGGGGCAGGAAAATGATTTTAACCACGTTAATTATCTTAATTTTGATTGGTTGTTTTATAAATGGACACCGCAAGGGTTTAATCATGATGGTCCTGTATACCGGGACATATATTGTCAGTTGGCTTGCTGCCAAGACGGTCGCACCAATGCTCGGGGCATGGTTAAGCCACCTCTTGCCAAATGTTACGGATGAGGCCTCTTATTCAAGCGCAATTCTTTCGGCGGTCGATACGAGTGCCTTTTTCAGCCGGGGGATCGCCTTTCTCCTGGTGTTTACCGCAGTTTCCATCATTTGTCACTGGGGGATCCGCCAACTGCGCTGGATTAAGCGGGTACCCATTATTGGGACGGTGGACCGCCTCGCCGGTGGGGTTCTGTCCCTGGTAATTGGTTACATCATTATTTTCCTGGTTCTGGCGGTTACCCAGTTGTGGCCAGCAGGGTGGTGGCAAATGCAGATTGCTAACTCCGGCTTGGCCCGGTTGATTATTAACCAGACACCAGTTTTAGCTCATTTATTATTACAGACAATTGGCTAAAAGGAAGTTAAGTATGAATCACAAAATTATTGAAACACTTGAGTTTAATCAGATCAAGGCGTCACTTGCCAACTACCTGGTTTCCGCAGCGGGCCGGCAGGAACTGGCAGCATTAATGCCGGCAACGGATTTTGACACGGTTCACCAGATGCTGGAAGAAACCACCGATGGGGCCGATATCTTGCGTCTAGAAGGTGGGATCCCCCTTCCTAAATTAGCAGATGTTAAGCCACAAATGAAGCGGTTGCGGATTGGTGCCAACCTAAACGGGACCGAATTAGCACAGGTGACAAGGGTCCTTCAAGCCAGCATGAGTGTGCAGAACTTCTTTGACCAGATGCGGGAGAAGAAGATTAAACTACGGGTCCTTGAAGGGGTTGTCGACCGTCTCGTAACCATTCCTTCCGTAACACGGCGGCTAATTCAATCGGTTGACCCGGACGGGCGAATTACGGATGAAGCCTCCCCCAAACTACACGGTATCCGTCAGCTGATTACGAAGACAGAAGATGAGATTCGCCAGCAAATGGACCACTACACCACCGGGAGGAACGCTAAGTATTTGAGCGAGCCAATCGTGACGGTACGTAATGACCGGTTCGTTATTCCCGTCCTCGCCCGTTACCGGAATAAGTTCGGTGGGGTGGTGCATGACCAGAGTGCGAGTGGCCAGACCCTCTACATTGAGCCGGGGGCAGTGATGGAGGATAATAACCGCTTGCGGCAGGCTCAGATTGAGGAAAAGCAGGAAGTTCTGCGAGTCCTCGCCGAGCTGTCGGCGCTCATCACACCCTACCGGCATGACATCTTAAATAACGAGCAACTGCTGGGTCACCTGGACTTCGTAAATGCGAAGGCCGCCTTGGCCCACCAGATGAAGGCTAGCCTACCGTTACTCTCACGAGATAACGTGGTTAACCTTCGTAAGGCCCGTCACCCCCTGATTGCCCGTGATAAGGTGGTCGCTAATGACATTAAGATTGGTGAAGACTACCAGGTGATTATCATCACGGGGCCCAATACCGGTGGTAAGACTATTACTCTAAAGACCTTGGGAATCATTCAGCTGATGGGTCAGTCGGGATTGTTTATTCCGACCGAAGAGGGGAGTACGATTGCCGTGTTCGACAATATCTTTGCCGATATCGGGGATGAACAATCCTTGGAACAAAATCTGAGTACCTTTTCCGGGCACATGGATAATGTGAAGGCAATTCTTGACCGAATCACCAACCGCAGCCTGGTCCTCTTGGATGAACTAGGTGCCGGGACGGACCCGAAAGAAGGGGCGGCACTAGCAATGTCCATTCTCGATGCCATTGGGGCCAAGGGGAGCATGGTGGTAATCACTACCCACTATCCAGAACTCAAGGTCTATGGTTATGACCGGGCCAAGACAATTAACGCCAGCATGGAGTTTGACCAGGAAACGTTGAAGCCAACTTACCGCCTCCTGCTTGGCATTCCGGGACGGTCAAACGGACTGGAAATTGCCCAACGGCTTGGTATCTCAACGACAATCATCGATGAGGCCCGGTCACTGGTCAGTGATGACAGTCAGGATTTGAATAAGATGATTGGTGACTTGGTCGAACAACGGCGTGCGGCCCGGGAAGAAAACGAGCGGTTGACTAAGCTAGTTGCCCAAAACCAGGCAAAGGAAAAGGAATTAACCGCGAAACTTGATCGCTTCAATGAACAACGTGACAAGCTGTTTGACCAAGCACGCTCAAAGGCTAACCACCAGGTATCAATGGCTAAACGCAAGGCTAACCGGATCATTCACCACCTCCGCCAGTTAGAGGTTCAGCAAGGGGCCAACGTCAAGGAGAACCAATTAATTGACGCCCAGGGGGCCCTTAACGCCCTCCACCAGGAGAATCCCCGGCTAAAAAATAATTCCGTCCTTAAACGGGCGAAGGCCAAGCATGACCTTCACAAGGGCGACAGTGTCCTTGTAAAGTCATATGGCCAGTATGGCGAACTGCTTAACCGGCGGGGAAACCATAAGTGGGAAGTTCAGATTGGAATCCTGAAGATGGAGATTGATGAACGAGACCTTGAGAAGGTTGCTAAAAAAGACCTGCCTAAGGATAAGACGACGCAGCCGCAAAAGCCAGCGGTGCGGACAACCCAAACGCGGCGGACTTCTGCCCGGCTTGACCTCCGGGGTCATCGTTATGAGGAAGCAATGGGTGAATTAAGTAACTTCATCGACCACGCCCTCTTGAATAATCTGTCCTCAGTAACGATTATTCACGGTAAAGGTACAGGGGCCTTGCGAAAGGGGACCCAGCAATACCTGCAGAGCAACCCCCGTGTTAAGTCTTTTTCGTATGCCTCACCAAATAATGGTGGTGACGGCGCCACTATTGTTAACTTATAATAAGTAAGCAAATGTGGTGACTTTAAAAATGAGCTCTGGTAGAATAGGTGTATAGAAAACGAGAGGAGTTAACAAAATGGCAGTAAACGTTACAACCGATCAAACATTTGAAAAAGATACGGCAAATGGAGTTGTGCTAATTGATTTTTGGGCAACTTGGTGTGGACCATGCCGAATGCAGTCACCAGTTGTCGAAGCTTTATCAGAGGATATGACGAACATCAACTTCTTTAAGATGGACGTTGACCAAAACCCGGAAACTGCCCGCCACTTCCAAATCATGAGTATTCCAACACTGATGGTTAAAAAAGACGGTCAGGTTGTTGACCAAATTGTCGGCTATCACCCGGCAGAACAACTCAAACAGATTTTGCAACAATACGCTGACTAGTAATTTATCTTAAATACGATACAAAAAACGGTTCTAGCCATTTGGCATCTGCCAGACGGTCAGGACCGTTTCGTTTATTTTCAGGGTGTCCTACTTTTCCTTTGACTTTTTCTTACCATGCTTTAACCGTTGCAGACGGGATGGCTTTTCTTTTTCGTCCCCGGACTGCTTTTCTGCTGGGGCGCCCTGGAGTTGGATAAAGGTGACTAACTCGTTTCGTTCAGAACTACTCTTAGTTTGGGGGTCGTTTTCCAGGAGAATTTCAACATAGTCATGGTGACGGTCGTTAACCTTAGCCTCAACAATTGTATTCAGCTGAAATTCAACCTCCTGGGCGAGGAAACCGCATTCTAAACCGAAGGAGGTTTCTTCGTCATCACGACTGATCCGGTTGACGATCACCGGACCACCAAGTCGCCAAATTTGACTAGTAGTGGTTTTCTTTACCAGGGTAAGGTCACCAAAGGCGAGCTGCCGGGTCAAAGTGATAAGGTCGTTAGTTGTGGCTACGGGGTATTGCCGTGCCAGGTCCTTACCAATCCAGTAGAGCATCTCATCGGTCTCTTTCCCCAGAATGGCGGGAAGGATGACGTCACGAAACGTTCCTGTATTCAAGCCCTGGGGGCTGTTAATTAGTTGGTCGTAAAGTTTTTGACTCATTATCTCGTTTTGCTCCTTTTTTAAAATCAGTTACTATTATACTTAAAAACCGGGACCTTAGCAGCCTTAACTTGCAAAACTTACAAATTAAACCGATAATGTAGTTTCAAGTATTTCTAAATAAAACAGTGAGGTGGCAGAAATGGATAAACGACCCATCGGAATGATGGATTCTGGCTTAGGCGGTTTATCGGTTCTCCGGGTATTACAAAGGGAGATGCCAGGTGAGTCGTTGATTTTTGTTGGTGACCAGGGGCACTTTCCCTACGGAACCAAAAGTCAGGCAGAAATCCGGCAGTTGGCATCAGCGATTGGCCGCTTTTTACAGGAAAAGGGTGCGAAGATGATGGTGATTGCTTGCAATACAGCAACGGCAGCGGCATTGCCAACCCTTCAAAAGCAGTTGTCAATTCCCGTGATTGGGGTCATTAAGCCGGGCGCCCAGGCGGCATTAGCAAGTGGGGCCCAGACAATTGGTGTTATCGGGACCGAATCGACCATTAAAAATGGCGCGTATGACCATGCCATCAAGGGCTTGACGGCGGCAAATATCCGGGTTGTCAGTCAGGCAGCCCAGCCACTAGTTTCAATCGTTGAACATGGTCAAACGGGGACCACGACGGCTCAACGGACGGTTGATCAAGAGTTAGCACCACTTAAGGGAAAGGGCGTTCAAACCTTGATCCTGGGGTGTACGCATTTCCCGTTTCTGAGAAAAGAGATTGAACACACCCTTGGTCCAGCAGTAAAACTGGTTGATCCGGCCTTTGAAACTGTTAAGCATGTCCAGACAGCGTTGAAGGTTAGTGATGGTGAGAATACTGGCCGCGCACCAGTCGTTGAATTGTACACGACCGGTAAGACCACGGACCTGGTTAACGGGGCTCAGTTATGGCTCGGCGGTCAGTACGATTCCTGCAGTCACATTGATTTGGAGGTAACGAGATGAAGATGTTAGTAGTGGCGACGAAAAATGCCGGTAAGGCCCGTGAATACCGAAAGATGTTTGCCCCCTTTGATGTTGAAATCAAGACGCTTGCCGATTTTCCGCCAATTACGATTAATGAAGATGGGCAAACCTTTGCAGAAAATGCCTTGATTAAGGCCCAGACAGCCGTAGCAGCCCTTAATTTGCCCGTGATGGCCGATGACTCCGGCCTAGTGGTAGACGCTTTAAATGGCGCTCCAGGAGTTCATTCTGCCCGCTATGCAGGTGACCATGACGATGCCGCTAATAACGCCAAATTACTACGTGAGTTAGCCAATGTTCCAGGTGAACAACGGACGGCTCATTTTCATACCACAATTCTGGCCCTCAAGCCGGACGGGGCAAAGCTGGTGACGGAGGGCCGAGTTGACGGTAAAATTCTCCAAAAGGCACGCGGCAACAACGGCTTTGGGTATGATCCCTTATTTATGCCGGACGGTTACGACTGTTCAATGGCGGAATTGACCGCTGATCAAAAGAACCAAATCAGTCACCGTGGCCGGGCACTCCGGGTTTTTATGGACCAGTTTGCAGAATGGTGGCAGGCATAATGAAGGCGTTAGTAGTAAGTGATAATCACGGTGATCGACAGATCCTTTCCCAGATTGTCAATGAGTGGCAGGGGCAGGTAGACCTGATGATTCACTGTGGGGATTCAGAAATTGATTCAACTGACTCATTGATGAAAAATTTTGTTGGGGTGGCGGGAAATAATGATTGGCACCTCGGCTATCCGGGAGACCAGGTTATTGAAAAGGCAGGACAGCACTTTTTTATTACCCATGGTCACCACTACCGGGTCAACTTTACTATGACTCCGTTGATGCTAAAGGGAGCATCAACTGGGGCGGACGTAATCTGTTATGGTCACACCCACCAGTTGGGGGCCATGGTTGACCACGGAATGCTGGTTATTAACCCCGGGAGTATTTCGCTGCCGCGGGGACCGTATCGTGACATTGGTGGAACCTTTGCAGTCATCGATGCTGACCCGCATGCGTTTGTAGTTGATTTTTACGATCGGCAGATGCACCGCGTTCCCGACTTACATGTTGAGTTTTCGCGTTAGAAATCATCCAGGAAGATAGAAAACGGCCTTCAGTGTTTGGGTTTTCAAACACTGAAGGCCGTTTACGTTTACTGGCGGATTGGGGATACCTCACCATAGCAGCTAATTATTTTTAAGAATCTGTTGAATTGTTTTTAGAACCCCATCATGGTTGTTATCAGCAGTGGTAACGTGACCAGCCTGCATCCGAATAACTTGGTGGGCATTTTGCATTGCGTAACTCTGGGCGGTCATTGCCAACATCCCGAGATCGTTTTCGTTATCACCAAAGGTCACGATTTCACTAGGGGCACAAGCAAAGTAGTCCTGCAACAGGGCGAGTCCGTTGCGCTCTGTCCCGTGGGCATTACCAATCAGGTCGGTGTTAAATCCAGAATTTTCAATGATAAGCGATGCCGGGAGAAAGTTATCCAGGGTAGCCGCCACCCGTGCCAGGTTGACATGGTTAGCAAAGTTGATGGAAATTTTGGTGAACTCCTCATCAGGGGAGCTTACAAAGATGTGGCGAATGTCTGGAACCCGGTGAACCTCTTCGTAAAAGGTTTTTACGATTTTAAAATTATGGTCGTCCATCGTCTGGTCGACATAGGAATGAATGGGCCCCGAAACTACTAACTGGTTGATGTCACGAGGACCGTAGTAGCGGTCCAGCACGTGCATTACCCGTGCCAGGGCCCGAGAGTCAATTGGGTAGTCCTGAATCAATTTATCGCCCAGGTGGATTACGGAACCGTTTTGGGAGACAAAGCCCATCTGGTCAACGTAGGGGGCAAATTCACGTTTTAAACGGGGGTAGCTAGAACCGCTAGCGGCAACGAAGCGAATCCCCCTTTTTTGTAGTTGGCGAAAGACCTTCTTGAAGAGGCGGTGGTTATAAGTGTGGTTGTCACGCAGAAATGTTCCGTCGAGGTCGGTTGCAATCATCTTAATTTTCATGGTGTCCCCTCCCTTCCCAGGAAAGGGGCACGTTGGCAGCATGAAGTTCGCGCAGGTAAGCAGCGAGAAACTTACTGGAAACCTTTGATTGGGTACCGCTTGTGACGGTAATTGTCACCCGGAAGACAAGTTGTGCATTGACAGTGACGGGACCAACAACTACTGGTTCCGTCTGCAGGTCGGGGGTGGTGTCGATTAATTGGGTGTTAACCCGGTCAACAATAGCCTTCACCTGGTCGATCTTGGCGTTAGGAGCAATAAAAATGTCGACATTGGTGACCACATCATTGCGGGAAAAGTTGCGGACAATGGTAATTTGTCGGTTGGGGATGAAGTTTAAAGTCCCGTCCGCACTGGTGATCTGGGTTGTGCGGATACCAAGGGCGGTTACGGTTCCTTTTATTTGCCCCAGTTCAACGGTATCACCAACATCAAGTTGCTGTTCTAGCAAGATAAAAAAGCCGTTAACAACGTCGCTGACGAAGCCCTGGGCCCCAAGGCCAAGAGCAATGCTGAAAATACCGGCTCCGGCAATGAGGGTACCCACGGGGACACCAATTTCAGAAAGAATGGCGTACAGGAAAAAGAAGTAGCAAGTGTAACGATAGATGTTAAGGGTCAGGGCCCGAATAGTTGCCAGGCGGTTCTTGTTTCTTAGCAGTTGATATTTATTGGACTCACGAAACAGGTGGTTGATAATTACGCGCCCTAACCACAAGATAATGAAGAATAAGGCGGCAGTAATGAAGATAAGGAGCAGCTTGTTGAGAATCTGCCGCGAAATCTGTTCCCAGGACAGGTCGGTAAACGCTCGGCGAACCTGTTCCAGCTGTTTATTGAATTGGGCGTTACCCGCACCAACAATCATAAGAATTTCCCCCTTTAAATGAATCCACTCAATTGTAACAACTTCTGGGTATTAATGTCGATAGGGGAATTGTCGTTTAACGGTCAGTTGTGCTATTCTAGTCATTAAGTAAAGAAATTAAAGGAGGCGGCACTTAATGACGTTTGGTGAATTGGCAGGGTTGATTGCGGCAATTGCTTTTTTGATCTTGGTTGTTTTTCTGTGCATCCTGGTTAACCAACTGAGTAAGACCATGAAGGAGACCAACCACAGTATCTCCCTGCTGACCCGCGATATGGATAACCTGAGTAAGGAAGTTGAAGAAGTTCTCGGTAACACGAACTCACTGTTAGAGGACATTAATAAAAAGTCCAATAAGCTCAACCCGGCAGTTCAGGCTGTGGCGGATGTGAGCCAAAGTGTGGTTGACATTAATGACCACCTGCACACCATGGTTGATAAGGCAAATGCCCAACGGGAGAAAAATAAGTTGGGGATTAGTTTGCTGAAGAGTGCCGGAAAGGCGGCAATTATTGGTGCTGTTGGTCGTTATCGAACACACCGGGCTAATAAGAAAGGAGTTAACAGTAATGAGTAAGAAGTTATTTGCCGGAATTATTTTAGGCGGAGCAGCCACCGCAGCCAGTTGGGCGCTCATTCCAGAAAGGAAACGCCAATTGCTAAAGGAAAGGGCAAACGCTAAGATGGGTGACATTGCTGATTACGTCACCGACTACGCACTGAATGCTCTTGATATTGTTGACAAAAAGTTGGCCGAAATGGATGATAATGGCGTGACTGATAACGTCAAAGCGGCCACCGAGAAGGTCAAAAAGACAAAGGACCAGGTACTAGACCACTTGACAAACGACGAATTTGACAAGCAAACCGCTGCAATCCGCAAGAAGTTGGCTAAGGCTCACGAAAAAGAGAACGATGCAGACGATGACATTGTTATCGACGCAACGCATGAAGAGTAAGTTTACAGTTAAAAGAATGCTTGATAGACAGTCCACTAAAAACTGTCTACCAGGCATTTTTAATAACTAAAATTATTGATATGTCTTGGGAAATTTGCTATATTAGTATAGTTATGAAAAATTATGAAAAACTGATATATCAATAAAGAAAGGGCTATCTTATGGAAAAACAAGCAGTCACTATTTACACGGTTGCTCGTGAAGCACGCGTTTCCATGGCAACTGTTTCTCGGGTTGTTAATGGTAATCCGAATGTTAAACCAGCAACCCGTCAAAAAGTTCTTGACGTCATTAAACGTCTTAACTACCGTCCAAATGCGGTGGCCCGGGGCCTAGCATCTAAGCGGACAACGACCGTGGGGGTTGTTATCCCTAACATTACAAATCCTTACTTTGCTGAGTTGGCACTGGGAATTGACGACATTGCCTCGATGTACAAGTACAATATTATTCTGGCTAACTCCGACTATGATAATGACAAGATCTTAAAGGTTGTTCGTAACCTCCTTGCTAAGCAAGTCGACGGGATTATCTTCATGGGTTACGATATCTCGGCGGACTTGCAGGCGGAATTTAAGAGCGCCAACACGCCGGTGGTTGTTGCCGGTTCAGTTGTTGATGACAAAGGCCTGGCAACCGTCCGGATTGATTATCAAAAGGCAGCAAAGGAAGCAACCCTAAAGCTTTTGGAACACAACAATGGGAATGTTGCCTTGGTAACCAGCTCACTGGGCTACGCAATCAACCAGGCGCGGCTAGCTGGTTACAAGGAAGCGCTAAGTGAAAAGGGTATTCAATACAGTAGTGACCTGGTAATTGAAACTGATGGTAGTTACAAGCAAATTTACGAACGGGCTAAAGAAATTGCCCAAAATGGTGTCAAAGCTGCGTACGTTACTAACGACCACCTTGCCGTTGGTTTATTAAACGGTTTAGGAGATAACGAGATTAAGGTCCCAGAAGCCTTTGAAATTATTTCTTCTAATGACACTACTTACACCCGGTTATGCCGGCCAACCCTTTCTTCCATCACCCAACCCCTTTACGATATCGGTGCGGTATCGATGCGGCTGTTAACAAAACTTATGGAAGACAATGATGATGAAAAAAACGATGTTATCTTAGACCATGGCTTTGAGGCTCGTCAGTCTACTCGTAAGTAGGGGATTTGACTATTGCCAACAAGAAGTGAGCTTTACCATCAAGCAAGTACTGATGAGAAGCCCCGGGAAACGGTAAGCCACCATATCGGTTTGCAAATCTTAGGGGTGGTTTTGTTAACGGTTTTAACCATCAGTTTTATTGTTGAGCGGACGATTTTAAATAAGTCTTTTATCATGCATGAAGTTACGTCATCGGCACTGGAATCAACAATTTTAGATGAAGTTGATGATGGACTACAGCAGTATGGAATCCCGACTAGTGCCGTCACTAAAGCGGATACTGACCATATTGTGCGGACGGTTGTTAACCAGGCCTTTGCCGGTCAGCGGCTTAAGCTTGATCTTAGTCCAATCACGAATAACGTGGAGAATCAGGCCAATGATGAGCTATCAAAGTTTGGCCTTTCAACCGACATTTTGCCGTCAGGTACACCATCAGCGGTAGCTAGTCAGGTAAACAGCACGGTTAATTCACAAATCAATACACCAGAAGTAACGGCGGTCATTAATGGCCTTCAGGTTGCCCGGGTAGCCACAAATATCTGTCTAATTGTCAGTGCTTGCGGCTTGCTTGTCCTAATTGTCCTTGCCATTCTTAGGCGTCATTTTGCAACCAGCTTCAGTTGGATATTCCTTTTTGGTACGGTGATTAGTTGGCTGATTATTGAAGTGGTTCGGGCAGTTATCCCACAATTAGTACAACCCTACCCTGACTACAGCACATTTGCGGTTCAGTGCGCGGGTGATTTTGGTCAAACCGCAATGCCCGTGATTGCTGTTACGGGGATTTTAGCAGTTATTTGCTGGGCCATCCGGGGATTTAAGAGGTTTAAGTAGTGTATTCACCTTGAATTAATAATGTTTTTTTGCTAAACTTTATCTGTTTATCACATTAAGTAAAGAAAAGAGGAGTCAGTAATGTCAGGACATTCAAAATGGCATAACATTCAGGGACGTAAAAACGCCCAAGATGCTAAGCGTGGAAAGATCTTCCAAAAGATTTCCCGTGATTTATACCAAGCAGCTAAAGCAGGTGATCCTGATCCAGCTAACAACGCCCAGTTACGTTTGGTAATTGATAAGGCGCACGCAGCTAACATGCCAAAGAAGAACATCGACCGGGCCATTGCTAAGGCTTCTGGTATCGGTGGTGCAAAGTTCGAAGAAGTTACTTACGAAGGGTACGCTCCAGGTGGGGTGGCCGTAATGGTTTCCGCCTTAACCGATAACAAGAACCGGACGGCCTCTGCCGTTCGTTCCGCCTTCACCCATGCAGGTGGTTCGTTAGGTGCGAGTGGTTCTGTTTCATACATGTTTGACCGGAAGGGATTAATTGAAATCCTCCGGGACGGTCTTGACAAGAGTGAAGACGACATGTTAATGGATGCTTTGGATGCCGGTGCGGACGACATGAAAGCAACCGATGAGAAGTTCCAAATCTTCACTGATCCAAGCAGTTTAACGACTGTTCGTGATGCTTTGCAAGGCAAGGGCTACGACTTGGACACTGCTGAAGTAACGATGATCCCACAAAACCGGACAGCAGTTCCAGAAGACAAGGCTAAGCAATACCGTCATTTAATCGATGAATTGACCGCAAACGATGATGTTGCCGACATCTACGAAACTGGTATCCTGCCAGATGACGAAGATTAACATTTAAATATTCGTAATAAAAAGCTAGGATTTTCCTAGTTTTTTAGTTTAAACGCTCCCTTTTACCGTCTTATTTAGGTAAAGGGGGTTTTGTCGTTATGAAGAATTTTGAGAAAGAAATTGCGGTTGCCATTGGAATGCGCGCCGCAGACCTATACATTTTGCCATTTAAAAAATATTACCGCCTGTTGGTAACGCGCCAGGGGTCATTACAGCAGATAAAAGAGGTGCCCAGTGATTATGCGGAACGACTGATTTCATATCTGAAATATCAGGCTGACATGGCCGTCAGTGAGCACCGCCGGCCTCAGTTGGGTGCAATGAAGTGGCAATATGGGCCCGAAGTGGTTAATCTCCGCCTATCCAGTGTCGGTGACTATCAAGGCCGCGAGTCGCTGGTTGTCCGGTTTATCTACCACTTGACGAGCCAAAATTACCACTTACTCTTTCCTAACCAATGGCAAGCCTTGAAGCAAATTCTCAAGAGGCGGGGCCTGCACCTTTTTGCGGGCCCGATGGGTTCGGGAAAGACGACGACGATGTACCAGCTTGTCCGGGAACTAGCGGACGAGAAGGTTGTCATGGCGATTGAGGACCCGGTTGAAATTCATGAACCGGCCTTTATCCAGCTTCAGGTGAACGAATTGGCGGGGATGGATTACCAGGCTCTCTTGCGCCTTGGTCTGCGCCACCGTCCAGACATCTTTATTATTGGTGAGATTCGTGACCCGGAAACGGCAAAGATGACGGTGCAAGCAGCGCTGAGTGGCCACCTTGTGCTGGGGACAATTCATGCCCAAAATGCCTATGGCGCGGTTGCCCGGCTCAGGCAGCTGGGGGTTGCGGAATACTACCTAGCGCAGACACTTACGGGCGTGTGCTACCAGCGGCTGTTACCAGTAATGGGCGGGGGCCAGGCAGTGTTGTTTGATTCGTTGCGTGGTGATGACCTTAATAGGGCCATTGAAAACGGGGAAAAGGGAGGGATGACAGATGAATGGGGGAAGCAACTATCAAAAGCAGTGGCGGTGGGGAAAATATCTGCCCAGGTCAAGGAAGCGTTCTGGGAAGGTTAAGTTTAATCCAAGAGCGCAGGCAAAGTGGTTCTTGCTGCTGAGTGACCTTTTAAGAGTTGGCTTCTCCCTCCAGCGGGCTGTTGACTTTACAACAACTACGATGGCTAAAGAAGCTGGCGTCTTATCTAAGGTGCGGACCAACTTGTTGGCGGGGAATACCTTTGCCAATAGTGTCCGACCCTTTATTAAGGTCGACTTATATTATCAGCTCTTATTAGCAGAAAAGCATGGTGACCTGGTTGAGGTCCTTGCTGAAACTGGTCAGTTATTGGTGACCCGTCAACGACAGGTGCAAAAGCTGAGACAACTGCTCCAGTACCCATTGATTTTGCTTTGTCTCCTGGGGGTGATGATGGTCGGCTTAGCCACATTCGTGTTTCCCCAGTTGGCGTCATGGCAAGCTAGTAATGGTCGCCAGCAAGTTCCCCAGTTCTTGCCATACCTCAAGTGGACGCTCGTGTTCGGCTCACTAATTTTTAGCGCTGGCGGGATTTGTAAGTTAATTACTTGGCGCCACCTTACCAAGCTGCAGCAGGTCCAGCGCCTGTGTCGCTTACCGCTTGTTGGTGAATGTTACCGCCTCTACTATGCCTACTACATTACGAGTGCCCTTGCCGTCCTTCTTCGTGCGGGGATGCCTCTTAAAGAAATGATGACGACCATTGAAAAATTTTCTGATCGGACGATGCTGTATCAACTGGGAGCAGAAGTCCAGAATAACCTTGCTGCTGGCGGTCAGTTGGATAACTTTATCAAACGGACCATTTTCTTGCCAGACGAACTAATGATTTTTATCAGTAAGGGTGCGACTCCTAAGGAATTAGGTAAGGATCTGACAGCCTTCTCCCAAATCCAATTTAAGCACCTTTTGGCCCGCCTGGAACAGCTGTTTTCGTTGGTCCAACCCGTCATTTTTATTGTGATTGCCGCAGTTATTGTGGGCCTATACCTCAGTATTCTCTTACCAATTTACCACTCGTTACAGGGGGTCTATTAAAATGAATAAGAAATTATTGCCGCCACGTTCGGCGTTCACACTGCTTGAAATGTCGATTGTCCTCTTCATTATCAGTCTCTTGATTCTGATTGTAATTCCCAACCTTGCCCAGCAAAGGAAGCATGCCAACAAGGTTCACGGCAACGCAATGGTTGCGGTTGTCCAGACACAAGTCGACGCTTACGAAAACGACAATGGGGTTGATTCTGCCAACTTTGAGGAGCTTCAGGCCGGAAACTACCTCACCAAGTCACAGGTACAAAAGGCGCGGAATGAACATATCGTGATCGTTAACGGCAAAGCGTGTCAACGATGAAGAGGGATGGTTTTACAGCTCTGGAGATGATCATTGTCCTGGGGCTAACAGCGCTTATCTTTTGTTTGGTTACGCCGATGATGACCACCAGTCGAAACCGTATTAATGAGCAACAGTTCTGGCGGCAGTTTCGCCAGGAGTGGCGCTATGCTCAGGTTCAAACCCAGGTAAACCACTATGGAACTGATATTCATTATGCGAAGGAAAAAGGGGCAATCTCATTCATATGTAACTATCGCCAACGACTGGTAAAGATACCAGCAACGATTCAGGTAATGGACTTTGATGATATTGAAATCAAGGCTGACGGTTATGTCTGTCCGCAGACAAAGGTATTTCATTCGGCTACGGAACACTGCGACTACCGTCTAACAATTCAGATGGCACGGGGGGAGTATGATGTTAAAAGGGAAAGGTGCGTTTGTAATGGCGGATAGTATGGTGGCGCTGGCAATAATTAGTTTGGGGATCTTCTCCTTCAGCGTTTGTGAGATCCAGCTGCACCAGCAGCAACGGCAGTTAATAGTTAAATTAACTGCGGCCCGTTTGGCAAAGGAGGCCAGTGCTGGTTACCGCTGTACTCACCGATTGACAACAATTAAGCGGGGACCTTATGTTGCAGTAGCCAGAAAGGGGTACGCCGAAGTGACTTTTCAACAGGATAGGATTTTAAGGATTACAGGATGAAAAAAAGATTAGCTTTTACCCTCATCGAGTGTGTTGCGGCCCTACTGGTGACCACGGTCGTTATCGTCCTCGCCGGGATGACGATTAACAGTTTACGGTCAGTAACCCGCCAGTCGTTGGATCAGCCAATTGACTGGATAATCTGTTTACAGGAACTAGAGTCACCACGCCATGCCTACGCCTTAGTTAATGTCGAAAGTAATGCAGTCGTTTTGCGGGATCAACATACGGACCGGCTATATGAATTATGTGCCCAAAAGCGCCTTTATCTTCGTGCAAAAAAGGATGGTGGTTATATGCCCGTATTTAGCGACATTCGCGATCAAAAAACGGTATTTAAGCAACTAGATCAGCAACGGGTATACATAAAGGTGGAGCGAACTAATGGTGAAGTACTTACGGGATTTTTGTGTTTTAGAAAAGATAGTTAAGAAGAGGTCAGCAGGGTATGTGTTGGGGACCAGTATGGTAATCTTATCCTGTATTTGTTTGGTAATTGTTTTTCAGTACCACTATTATGGTCGACAGAGAACGATTGAACAGCGGCTAACAAGTGAAATGGTCCAGCAGACGCAGAATAATTTACAATCAGCTAATGATTCTAGTAAGCGTTATCTTGAATTTAGTAGCGATAATCGGTAAACTAATACTGTAATATTTACACCGTTAGGAGGCGACGACTACGTCAAGTCGAACACCACAAGAATTGTTCGAAGTTTTTGATCAAGGAACAGAAATCCTGCAGTCGGCATTGCGGAGTTCTTATTTAGATGCCATGCTGGAGAACGCTGAAAACATCATTGATGATCAGGTAGCTGTTGAGGACGGTGTCCCAGATAAGGAGACTGTTGATAAGCTGCAAAAGCTCTATCGAGAGTTGAAACTGAAGGATGCAGATGCCGAGACGATTCGTCAAGTGATTCAGCTCAGTTTCCTTAAGGTCATTCGAAAGGATGCAATTCAGGCTAATCATCAAATGACACCTGACACAATTGGCTTTTTGATGGCCTACCTGATTGAAAAAATCGTTAATCTCAAGCGGCCGTATTCGATCTTTGACCCTGCCGTGGGGACAGGTAACTTACTGACGACGGTTATTAATCAACTAAAAAAAAGTAACTCGCAATCAGTAAAGGGCTATGGGATTGACAACGACCAGGCAATGCTGGAGGTAGCTAGTGCCAGTGTTGCCCTTCAAAGGCTGGATGTTGATCTTTTCCACCAAGACTCTATCAATGCTTTGGACATTCCAGAGTGTGATATTGCGGTTGCCGACTTACCAATTGGTTATTATCCGTTGGATGAAAATACTAAGAACTACCAAACGCGGGCCGAAAAGGGGCATTCGTATGTTCATCATTTACTGGTTGAGCAAGCAATGAACTATCTTAGACCGGGGGGCTTTGGTGTGTTCTTGGTTCCGAGCAACATTTTCCAAACAAAGGAGTCACAGTCTTTTGTTAAATGGATTCAGTCAGTTGCGTACCTTCAGGGGTTGATTAACCTCCCCAGTGAATTATTTGCTAACCCAAATGCGCAGAAAGCAATTTTGCTTTTGCAGCGTCATGGTGGAAATAGTAAGCAAGCGGTGAAAGTGTTATTAGGTGAATTCCCATCGTTCAAGCAGCCAAAGGAATTTGGTGCATTCATGCAAGAAATTGATCAATGGGTTAAGACAAATCTAGGTTAAAAAGGAGACATTGTTATGTCAAAGTCAATTGCAGTTAATGCCGGTAGTTCAACATTAAAGTTTAAGCTTTTCGATATGCCAAGTGAGAACGTGGTTGCAGAAGGAACCATCGAACGGATTGGCGAAAAAATGGGCCACGCTAAGATCAAGTATGATGGTCACAAGCATGAAGATGAAAAGCCATTTGCTGACCACGGGGCAGCAATTAAGTACTTATTAGACCAGCTGATTGCCCTGGGAATTGTTAAGAGCTACGACGAAATTACGGCGGTTGGTCACCGTGTTGTTGCGGGTGGTGAATACTTCAAGGATTCCGCAGTGATCACTGATGACGTTATTAAGAAGATCGATTCCCTCGCCGAATATGCACCACTGCACGACCCGGCCGAATTACTGGGCATCAAGGCCTTCAAGAAGGCTCTGCCAAATGCATTTGCTGTTGCTGTCTTTGACACTTCCTTCCATGCTAACATGCCAAAGAAGAATGCCCTTTACAGTATTCCTTACGAATGGTATGAAAAGTACGGTGCTCGGAAGTACGGTGCCCACGGTACTAGTCACCGATATGTTGCTGCACAAGCAGCCAAGATGCTGGGCAAGCCACTAGAAGACCTTAAGTTAATCACGATGCACATTGGGGCCGGTGCTTCAATCACCGCAATTAAGAATGGTAAGTCTTACGATACTTCAATGGGCTTCACACCATTAGCTGGGATCACAATGGCAACGCGTTCCGGGGATGTTGATCCATCACTGGTTGCCTTTGTTGAGGAGAAGACGGGGATGTCTTCTGACGAAATGATTGATACCTTAAACCACAAGTCTGGTCTGCTAGGTATTTCAGAACTTTCACCTGATATGCGGGATATTCTGGATGCTGCTGATAAGGGGAATGAAAGGGCCCAATTGGCACTTGATATTTATGTTAACCGAATCAAACGTTATCTCGGTGCTTACATTGCTGAAATGGATGGTGTTGATGCCATTGTCTTCACTGCTGGTGTTGGTGAAAACAGTATTCCAGTACGGAAACTAATTACCGATAACATGGATTGCTTCGGCATTAAGATTGACCAAGAAAAGAATAAGTGCCATGGTGTCCAACGTGACTTGTCAGCTCCTGATGCGAAGGTCAAGACCTTGTTAATTCCAACTAACGAAGAGCTGATGATTGTTCGTGATATTGAACGGTTAAAGAAAGAACAAGCAAACTAATCGTTAAAAAATATAATAGGAGAGGAACCGGGGATGCGGTTCCTCTTTTTTGAAAGGAGGATAATCAATGCAATTTGTAACCTCAGATACCCATTTCTTCCACAGTGACCTATTAGGGATTGATAAGTTCGCCCCACGGCCCTTTCCGGATGTGGCAACGATGAACCAGACCATTATTGATAACTGGAACAACCGGGTAGGTGAGCATGATATTGTCTACCATCTTGGCGACATTGCTCTGTACTTTACTCGACCACCACGAAAATCATACGAAGCGGTTTACAAAGTGCTCTGCCAACTCAATGGCCGACTGGAGTTAGTGAAGGGTAATCATGACAGTCGGGCCTTATTTAAGTATCTGGCCGCCCATAATTTCATGGTAGATGGGCACCCCAAGTTTACCTTTCATGATGTGGGCATTTTACTAAAATATGATCACCGTCAATACTATTTGACTCACTATCCAATGATGCTGGGGAGTGCTCCCCAGATTGTTAACCTCCACGGTCACATTCACCATTACTCTGTGCCAACTAAGGAAAACATTAATGTTGGTGTTGATGCGCCTGAAATGGCGTTTCTCCGTCCTCAACCTGCCTTTGGGACCCCGATTAGTTTCTCTGAGGTGGAAGAAATAATTACGGCAAAGACAGCCGCCCTTGCTAAGCAAAAATAGGGTTAATGTATGTTATGATGATTAAGACCAGCTTTTCATGGAGGCGAGTGAATGAATCGAGCGAAAATTCAAGATTATATTGATCAACGTGAAGAACAGCGGGCAGACCTCTACCATATTGAGCGTGACGACGAGAATCATTTTCGGTTAAATGGTCACCCCTATGAATTGGTCAAAGATTATCGCGATGGCTTTAATCCAGCAGAATTAGCTAAGCGCTTCAGCTCGGTATTGAGTAAGTATGACTATATTGTTGGTGACTGGGGATACGACCAGTTAAGGCTTAAGGGATTCTATGTAAAAGAAAATCCGGGCTTTACCCCTGAGAAGAGTGTTGAAACGATTGAAGATTATCTTTTTGAGGATTGTAACTTTGGTTGTGCCTATTTCATTATCCATAATGAAGATGTTAAGGTAGGGCACCCACACCATCGCAGAAGACGGCGTAACCATTCTGGCAAAAAGGGGCCAGTAATAAAAGAACGACGACGTAAAGTTAAACAGCCAAGTGTCCGGCACCGTAAAAATCAGCATGCGGAACGGGTAAAAACTGGTAAGCACCAACAAAAGTTTGTTATTCGTCAACGTAAACAAGGAGTAAAGAAGCACAAATGAGTAAGAACTACCGAGGATATTTCATCGACTTAGACGGGACAACTTATAAGGGAAAAGAGCAAATACCGGCGGCCGCACGGTTTATTAAGCGATTAAAGGCGGCCGGTAAGACAATCCTATTTGTTACTAATAACAGCACACGGTCCCCAGAGTTTGTTGCCAATAACCTACGGGAAAACCATAACATTGATGTTAAACCAGAAAATGTTTATACAACGGCTCTGGCAACCGCAGACTACCTCGATGGAATTGCCGGTAAGAGGAGAAAGGTTTACGTTGTTGGTGAAAGTGGGTTGCGAGATGCGCTAGCAGCGTGTGGCTTTGAAATTACCGACCAGCAGCCTGATTTTGTGGTTGTTGGCCTTGACTCGCAGGTCACCTACGCTAAGCTGGAAACTGCCGTGTTACTCATTAGGGATGGGGCCAAGTTCATTGGGACGAATGCGGACAGTAATTTACCAAACGAACGGGGGATGGTCCCCGGGGCAGGTTCAATTGTTAAGTTAGTAGAATATGCAACCCAACAGAAACCGCTAATGATTGGTAAACCGGAAAAAATAATAATGGAGATGGCACTACAAAGGGTCGGTTTAAGTCGTACGGAAGTGGTGATGGTTGGTGATAACTATCACACTGATATTAAAGCTGCAATCAATGTTGGAATGGATAGCTTGTTGGTCTATACTGGCCTTTCGAAGCCAGCAGATGTTGGTTGTGAGGCAATTCAGCCAACGTATTCTGTGAGGTCACTTGATGAGTGGAAAATATATGAGTAAAAAAAGAGCAATTCTTACCATTGCGGTTTACACCATAATGGCAATGAGTGTTGCTCTTTTCCTTACCCTTAACCTATCCGTTTTACTTATTCATTATCCGCACTGGAACATCAGCGTTGCTGCAACACGTAATGACTACTTGCGCTTGCTCTGGTATCTCCAAGATCCGGGTAACCATCAATTGTTGTTACATCACGTTCCCCTTTCAAAAGTTGGCTACCGTCATTTTAAAGACGTTCGGTTAATCATGATACTGAATGAAACTGTGATAATCGTTAGTGGTAGCTTAGTGTCTATCCTTTTAAAGGAAATTTGCCGGCGTAAGATGGCCTGGCAACTATTAAAACCGTTGGAAATAATTATGACCGTGTTGATAATTAGCTTTTCGATGGTGCTCGTTAATTTTTCAACGCTTTTCGTCAGATTTCATTATCTAATTTTTGCTAATCATGATTGGGTTTTTAAAACTAATACTGATCCGATTATCCTAATGCTTCCGCTAAGCTTCTTTACTCAGGCATTTCTTTTATGGGGCGGGTTATTCTTTACTCTTCTCCTCGTATTGTGGAGTGGGATTTATATGTCCCTGCGTTTTTTGAAACCTTGAGCGGCAGAAACCGATGATTGCTGGCAGTAGAGTTACAAATATAATTGCCAGAATAATTAAAGAAAAGTGTTCTTGCACGAAGGGAAGGTTTCCAAAGAAGTAACCTGATGCGCAACAGAGGAGCACCCATGAAAAGCAACCGATTAAGCTATATGGAATAAAACGATGGTAGGCGAAACCAGAACCGGCTGCTGCAAATGGAGCAAATGTTCTAATTATCGGCATAAAGCGAGCCAAAATAATTGCCAAAGCACCATGCTTTTCAAAGAAGGCTTCCGATTTAGCCAGGTTTTCCTTATTTATTAAACGGCCAAATAGGGAGTGATTTGTTAATCCCTTGCCAATTTTATGACCGATTAAGAAGTTGAGTGAGTCACCAGCGAGGCAAGCAAAGAAAAATAGGATGCTGAAGATCCATATGTTCAAATGGTACCTAGGGTCCGCTGCAATTGCACTTGCCGCAAAGAGGAGGGAGTCACCAGGTAGGAAGGGTAGGACGACGGCTCCTGTTTCAATAAATACGATTGCCAGTAGTATTAAGTAGGTCCATCCACCAAATTGATTGACAATCTGTACAATGTGGACGTCGATATGCAGTATGAAATCGATTAAAGTTGCCACTTAAATTCTCCTTTAGTTGTAGATATTTGTATAACAATGATGAAGTTTAGCAAGTAATAATGTGTTTGTTAAGATAGTAAAGGCAAAATTAGTATAAATGTAATATTTACTGTATAAAACAATTCGAGTGATAGTTCGTAATTTAGGTGTTGCTTCCATCAGAATAAGGTAGTGTAACTGAGAAATTTGGTGAATACATCAAACTGATCGATATTCTTTAGCAACAATGTTCATTTATACGATTTTAGGGGATATATTGCTGTTAATTTGTTGTTGACACTTAATACTAAGTCTTGTATAGTAGTTAACGTTGTCAGCAAGAGTTTGATTACTTCTTGCAAGTTGATTGAATCAAAATAGTGATTGACAGCTTCTTGACAACATGATATATTATAAAAGCTGTTTGCTAATAAGTTGACTTAATTAATTAAAATTAATTGTTGACTTTGATGGACAAATTTGATAAAATATTAAACGTTAGTTGACTACTTAGTTAACTAACTGGTAGACCTTTGAAAACTGAACAAAGTTTCGACGAATCAAATGTGTAGGGTCTCTAATCACTTTGGTGATTGGAGCAAAACATTTGCGAAGTCAATTCGCTTAATTAATTTGAATTAGAGCTATTCAAGTTCTTATATTTTATATGAGAGTTTGATCCTGGCTCAGGATGAACGCCGGCGGTGTGCCTAATACATGCAAGTCGAGCGCACTGGCCCAACTGATATGACGTGCTTGCATTGATTTGACGATGGATTACCAGTGAGCGGCGGACGGGTGAGTAACACGTGGGCAACCTGCCCTAAAGCGGGGGATAACATTTGGAAACAGGTGCTAATACCGCATAACTACGAAAACCACATGGTTTTCGTATCAAAGATGGTTTCGGCTATCACTTTAGGATGGGCCCGCGGTGCATTAGCTAGTTGGTAGGGTAACGGCCTACCAAGGCAATGATGCATAGCCGAGTTGAGAGACTGATCGGCCACAATGGAACTGAGACACGGTCCATACTCCTACGGGAGGCAGCAGTAGGGAATCTTCCACAATGGGCGCAAGCCTGATGGAGCAACACCGCGTGAGTGAAGAAGGGTTTCGGCTCGTAAAACTCTGTTGTTGAAGAAGAACGTGCATGAGAGTAACTGTTCATGCAGTGACGGTATTCAACCAGGAAGTCACGGCTAACTACGTGCCAGCAGCCGCGGTAATACGTAGGTGGCAAGCGTTATCCGGATTTATTGGGCGTAAAGCGAGCGCAGGCGGTTGCTTAGGTCTGATGTGAAAGCCTTCGGCTTAACCGAAGAAGTGCATCGGAAACCGGGCAACTTGAGTGCAGAAGAGGACAGTGGAACTCCATGTGTAGCGGTGGAATGCGTAGATATATGGAAGAACACCAGTGGCGAAGGCGGCTGTCTGGTCTGCAACTGACGCTGAGGCTCGAAAGCATGGGTAGCGAACAGGATTAGATACCCTGGTAGTCCATGCCGTAAACGATGAGTGCTAGGTGTTGGAGGGTTTCCGCCCTTCAGTGCCGCAGCTAACGCATTAAGCACTCCGCCTGGGGAGTACGACCGCAAGGTTGAAACTCAAAGGAATTGACGGGGGCCCGCACAAGCGGTGGAGCATGTGGTTTAATTCGAAGCTACGCGAAGAACCTTACCAGGTCTTGACATCTTGCGCTAACCTAAGAGATTAGGCGTTCCCTTCGGGGACGCAATGACAGGTGGTGCATGGTCGTCGTCAGCTCGTGTCGTGAGATGTTGGGTTAAGTCCCGCAACGAGCGCAACCCTTGTTACTAGTTGCCAGCATTCAGTTGGGCACTCTAGTGAGACTGCCGGTGACAAACCGGAGGAAGGTGGGGACGACGTCAGATCATCATGCCCCTTATGACCTGGGCTACACACGTGCTACAATGGCCGGTACAACGAGCAGCTAACCCGCGAGGGTGTGCAAATCTCTTAAAGCCGGTCTCAGTTCGGACTGCAGTCTGCAACTCGACTGCACGAAGTCGGAATCGCTAGTAATCGCGGATCAGCATGCCGCGGTGAATACGTTCCCGGGCCTTGTACACACCGCCCGTCACACCATGGAAGTTTGCAATGCCCAAAGTCAGTGGCCTAACCATTTTGGAGGGAGCTGCCTAAGGCAGGGCAGATGACTGGGGTGAAGTCGTAACAAGGTAGCCGTAGGAGAACCTGCGGCTGGATCACCTCCTTTCTAAGGAATAAAACGGAACCTACACATTAGTTGAAACTTTGTTTAGTTTTGAGGGGTTTACCCTCAGAGCTTGTACTTTGAAAACTAAATAATATCTAATTTCTTTATTAATCAAAACAATAAACCGAGAACACCGCGTTATTTGAGTTTTATTAACGAAATAATCGCTAACTCAATTAATCAAGGTGATCACGAAGTGATCATCAAGGTTAAGTTATGAAGGGCGCATGGTGAATGCCTTGGTACTAGGAGCCGATGAAGGACGGGACAAACACCGATATGCTTCGGGGAGTGGTAAGTACACTTTGATCCGGAGATTTCCGAATGGGGAAACCCAACCAACTTAGTCGTTGGTTATCTGACTAGTGAATTCATAGCTAGCAGAAGGAAGACGCAGTGAACTGAAACATCTCAGTAGCTGCAGGAAGAGAAAGAAAAATCGATTCCCTGAGTAGCGGCGAGCGAAAGGGGAAGAGCCCAAACCAGTGAGCTTGCTTACTGGGGTTGTAGGACTGAACAATGGAGTTACCAAAATGCGACGTAGTCGCAACAGCTGGGAAGCTGTGCCAGAGAGGGTGATAGCCCCGTAGACGAAACGTCACATTCTCCGTTCAGGATCCTGAGTACGGCGGGACACGTGAAACCCCGTCGGAAGCTGCGAGAACCATCTCGCAAGGCTAAATACTACCTAGTGACCGATAGTGAACCAGTACCGTGAGGGAAAGGTGAAAAGCACCCCGGAAGGGGAGTGAAATAGTTCCTGAAACCATGTGCCTACAAGCAGTCGGAGCCCGTTAATGGGTGACGGCGTGCCTCTTGCAGAATGAACCGGCGAGTTATGATTGCATGCAAGGTTAAGGTAGGAAAACCGGAGCCGTAGCGAAAGCGAGTCTTAAATGGGCGTATGAAGTATGTAGTTATAGACCCGAAACCAGGTGACCTACCCATGTCCAGGTTGAAGGTGCGGTAAAGCGCACTGGAGGACCGAACCCGTGTCAGTTGAAAATGGCTGGGATGAGGTGTGGGTAGCGGTGAAATTCCAAACGAACTTGGAGATAGCTGGTTCTCTCCGAAATCTCTTTAGGGGGAGCCTTGAGGAAAAGAATCGTGGAGGTAGAGCTACTGTTTGGACAAGGGGCCCGTCATGGGTTACCAACTTCAGATAAACTCCGAATGCCATCGATTTATCCTCAGGAGTCAGACGATGAGTGATAAGATCCACCGTCGAAAGGGGAACAGCCCAGATCACCAGTTAAGGTCCCTAAATATATGCTAAGTGGAAAAGGATGTGGAGTTGCATAGACAACTAGGATGTTGGCTCAGAAGCAGCCACCATTTAAAGAGTGCGTAATAGCTCACTAGTCGAGTGATTCTGCGCCGAAAATGTACCGGGGCTAAGCATATTACCGAAACTGTGGATGTGCACTACGTGCACGTGGTAGGAGAGCGTTCTAAGGGCGGCGAAGTCAGACCGTGAGGACTGGTGGAGCGCTTAGAAGTGAGAATGCCGGTATGAGTAGCGAAAGACAGGTGAGAATCCTGTCCACCGAATGACTAAGGTTTCCTGGGGAAGGCTCGTCCTCCCAGGGTAAGTCGGGACCTAAGCTGAGGCCGAGAGGCGTAGGCGATGGATAACAGGTTGAGATTCCTGTACCAGTTGAATGCGTTTGAATGATGGAGGGACGCAGGAGGCTAAGCGAACCGCATGATTGGAAGAGTGCGGCCAAGCAACGAGTCAGTAACTGAGTCAAATGCTTAGTTGCGGGTTGACGAGTTGTGATGGGGAGTGAAATTATAGTAACGAAGTCGCTGATGTCACACTGCCGAGAAAAACTTCTAGTGAGTATTCAACTGCCCGTACCGCAAACCGACACAGGTAGTCGAGGAGAGAATCCTAAGGTGAGCGAGAGAACTCTCGTTAAGGAACTCGGCAAAATGACCCCGTAACTTCGGAAGAAGGGGTGCTGGCCGCAAGGCCAGCCGCAGTGAAAAGGCCCAGGCGACTGTTTATCAAAAACACAGGTTTCTGCAAAATCGTAAGATGAAGTATAGGGGCTGACGCCTGCCCGGTGCTGGAAGGTTAAAAGGATGGGTTAGCGTAAGCGAAGCTCAGAATTGAAGCCCCAGTAAACGGCGGCCGTAACTATAACGGTCCTAAGGTAGCGAAATTCCTTGTCGGGTAAGTTCCGACCCGCACGAAAGGCGTAACGATCTGGGCACTGTCTCAACGAGAGACTCGGTGAAATTGAAATCCCTGTGAAGATGCAGGGTACCCGCGACAGGACGGAAAGACCCCATGGAGCTTTACTGTAGCTTGATATTGAGTGTTTGTACTGCTTGTACAGGATAGGTAGGAGCCATAGAAAGCGGAACGCTAGTTTCGCTGGAGGCGCTGGTGGGATACTACCCTTGCATTATGACCACTCTAACCCGCAGCACTGAACGTGCTGGGAGACAGTGTCAGGTGGGCAGTTTGACTGGGGCGGTCGCCTCCCAAAAGGTAACGGAGGCGCCCAAAGGTTCGCTCAGAATGGTTGGAAATCATTCGCAGAGTGTAAAGGCACAAGCGAGCTTGACTGCGAGACAGACAGGTCGAGCAGGGACGAAAGTCGGGCTTAGTGATCCGGTGGTTCCGTATGGAAGGGCCATCGCTCAACGGATAAAAGCTACCCTGGGGATAACAGGCTTATCTCCCCCAAGAGTCCACATCGACGGGGAGGTTTGGCACCTCGATGTCGGCTCATCGCATCCTGGGGCTGTAGTCGGTCCCAAGGGTTGGGCTGTTCGCCCATTAAAGCGGTACGCGAGCTGGGTTCAGAACGTCGTGAGACAGTTCGGTCCCTATCCGTCGCGGGCGTAGGAAATTTGAGAGGAGCTGTCCTTAGTACGAGAGGACCGGGATGGACATACCGCTGGTGTACCAGTTGTTCCGCCAGGAGCACGGCTGGGTAGCTATGTATGGACGAGATAAACGCTGAAAGCATCTAAGTGTGAAACTCGCCTCGAGATGAGATTTCCCATTCCCTTCGGGGAAGTAAGACCCCACAAAGATGATGTGGTAGATAGGATGGAAGTGGAAGTGCAGTGATGCATGGAGCGGACCATTACTAATCGGTCGAGGACTTAACCAAGGAAGAGCGGTTAGGTTTGTTGGTGAGGTTAGATATTGTTTAGTTTTGAGAGCGCAAGCTCTCGTCTCAGAAGAGACGAAGTGTGGTGATGATGGCTTGAAGGATACACCTGTTCCCATGCCGAACACAGAAGTTAAGCTTCAACACGCCGAAAGTAGTTGGGGGATCGCTCCCTGCGAGGATAGGACGTTGCCACGCATCCATGGAGGATTAGCTCAGTTGGGAGAGCGTCTGCCTTACAAGCAGAGGGTCACAGGTTCGAGCCCTGTATCCTCCATTGAGCACAAATGCTCATGAGCCGTTAGCTCAGTTGGTAGAGCATCTGACTTTTAATCAGAGGGTCGTGGGTTCGACCCCCACACGGCTCATTGCTAAATGACTAATGGTTTGGTATAATAATTGTTGTGCATGCCGACTTAGCTCAGCTGGTAGAGCATCTGTCTTGTAAACAGAAGGTCGGAGGTTCGACTCCTCTAGTCGGCACTTGTATGATGCGGAAGTAGTTCAGTGGTAGAACATCACCTTGCCATGGTGGGGGTCGCGGGTTCGAATCCCGTCTTCCGCTTTGTCAATTCTATAATGCCGGGGTGGCGGAATTGGCAGACGCACGGGACTTAAAATCCCGCGGTTAGTGATAACCGTACCGGTTCGATCCCGGTCCTCGGCACTTGTTATGCACCCATAGCGCAATTGGATAGAGTGTCTGACTACGAATCAGAAGGTTGAAGGTTCGACTCCTTCTGGGTGCACTTTTTCGGGAAATAGCTCAGCTTGGTAGAGCACCTGGTTTGGGACCAGGGGGTCGCAGGTTCGAATCCTGTTTTCCCGATTTCTAATATAATAATATTAGCATTCGCGGTGTAGCTCAGCTGGCTAGAGCGTCCGGTTCATACCCGGGAGGTCGAGGGTTCGATCCCCCCCGCCGCGATTTGGCTGGCTGTTTTGGACCTTTAGCTCAGTTGGTTAGAGCAAGCGGCTCATAACCGCCCGGTCGTAGGTTCGAGTCCTACAAGGTCCATCAGGCGTTATGCCTTGATGAATCATAACATTCTTATCATGGAGGATTACCCAAGTGGCTGAAGGGGGCGGTCTTGAAAACCGCTAGGCCGTGAGAACGACGCGAGGGTTCGAATCCCTCATCCTCCTTTTATTATCGCGGGGTAGAGCAGTCTGGTAGCTCGTCGGGCTCATAACCCGGAGGTCGTTGGTTCAAATCCAGCCCCCGCAATTTTTGGTCCGTTGGTCTAGTTGGTTTAGGACGCATCCCTGTCACGGATGAGATCACGAGTTCGAGTCTCGTACGGACCGTAATTGGCTCGGTAGCTCAGTTGGTAGAGCAACGGATTGAAGCTCCGTGTGTCGGCGGTTCGATTCCGTCCCGCGCCATAAATAAATGCGGGTATAGTTTAGTGGTAAAACCACAGCCTTCCAAGCTGTTGTCGCGAGTTCGATTCTCGTTACCCGCTTTTGTTTTGGGCCTATAGCTCAGCTGGTTTAGAGCGCACGCCTGATAAGCGTGAGGTCGATGGTTCAAGTCCATTTAGGCCCATTGGAGAATTACTCAAGTGGCTGAAGAGGCGCCCCTGCTAAGGGTGTAGGTCGCGAAAGCGGCGCGAGGGTTCAAATCCCTCATTCTCCGTTTTATGACCCGTTAGTCAAGTGGTTAAGACACCAGCCTTTCACGCTGGTATCGTGGGTTCAAATCCCGCACGGGTCATCTTTTTGTAGGTTAGTATTATCGTTTTTGTTTATGGAGAATTACTCAAGTGGCTGAAGAGGCACCCCTGCTAAGGGTGTAGGTCGCGAAAGCGGCGCGAGGGTTCAAATCCCTCATTCTCCGTTTGGCACATTGAGATATCTCAACAGTGTCTTATAATATTATCGCGGGGTAGAGCAGTCTGGTAGCTCGTCGGGCTCATAACCCGGAGGTCGTTGGTTCAAATCCAGCCCCCGCAATTTTTGGTCCGTTGGTCTAGTTGGTTTAGGACGCATCCCTGTCACGGATGAGATCACGAGTTCGAGTCTCGTACGGACCGTCGTTGGCAGTTCTGGTTGAACTGCTTTTTTTATTGAATCAAAAATGCTCTAGAACTATATGAAGCTCTAGGGCATTTTAAGTATTTACCTTTATGCAATTGGACGATAAGTTTCGTCATAGTAGTAGTTGTCTGATCCCATGCTGGTGAAGTTAGTCAGTGCTGCAAAAGAATCACTGTTCTTCCAAGCAGTCAGGTCTTCGAAGCTATCCCAGACAGTCAGCAATATAAGGGTAGCACTTTCTGCCTTGTTAGCGACTGACATCATTAACCCGGCATTCATATTGCCTGTTTTATCATTAACAACCTTCTGTAAACTGTTGTAAAGAACCTGTTGACGGTCACCGTTTACCTCAAAGGATTGGTAGTAAAAAAGGCCATTGTAATTACTGTTCATCGTTTCGTCAAGGACGTTTAAAATAACGGGAGTCTTAAATATGGTCTCCTGGCTTGAAAGGTCAAAGAGAGCTAACTTGTTACTGTGGGTAGATGCCTGCATTAGTTTAAACTTCCGATCTGGGTGCTTACTCATAATTCCCTGCAGGATTTGATGTGACCCAAATGTAAAACTGAGTTTCGTTAACACTGAAATTCCTCCTCATAATAATTGTCTCTTTAATTATAGTACATAATTAAATCCCCATTAAAAGTATTTTTTAGTCATGCTACTTACAAAAAGTTAAGAAAAATTGTTGGGAACCCTTTTATCAGCCTATAATACATAGTATAATACTAGTTGTATTGATGAATGTGGTTGTAATTTAAGAGGGAGGCTTTACTTAATGGTTATTCTTTATACGTCTCCAAGTTGTACCTCTTGTCGGAAAGCTCGCGCTTGGTTGCAAGAACACAACATTCCTTATAAGGAACGAAACGTCTTCTCCGATCCACTGTCCGTTGATGAAATTAAAAATATTTTACGGATGACAGAAGACGGAACCGAAGACATTATCTCCAAGCGCTCAAAAGCTTACCACAATCTAAAAGTTGATTTAAACGCTTTACCGATGAAAAAACTATATCAATTAATTAGTGAAAATCCGGGTCTGCTCCGCCGGCCAATTATTATGGATGACAAGCGACTGCAGGTTGGGTACAATGAGGATGAAATTCGGCGTTTCCTGCCCCGGAAAGTTCGCGAAATTGAACTAGCCGAAGCACAACGCAAAGCTGATTTAATCTAAAATAATAAGAGCTGGGAATGATTCTCGGCTTTTTCTTTTTTCCACCGGTAGATTACCCGGCTTTACATTTAGTTGAAAACATTTAGAATAATAGTAAGTATTTGTAATTAAGGAGGTGCTGCAGAATGGAAATGGAAAGAATCAATGAGAATACCATCCGGGTGTTAATCAGTAATGAAGATCTAGATGCCCGGGGAATAACAATTCTCGACTTGCTTGGTGACCACCAGCAGATTGAAGATTTCTTTTACAGCATCTTGAGAGAAGTAGACACTGACCACCAATTTGCTGACAATGACTCCGTAACTTTTCAGGTGATGCCGACGGGAAATGGTTTAGAACTCTTTATCAGCAAAAATAATTCGGATGGTAAAGAAAACGTAGGCGATAGTCAACAGGTTGCCAAATATATTCAAAAGCGTGTGATGGAAGCGCACCGCAAGCAAGGTGAAAGTTCCGGACGGCCGCGTACTAATGTCCAGGGGAAATCCGAAGCGGTACCAGCCTCGCCAACTGTTCGCTGGCAGATTATTGATTTCCCTTCATTTGAAGACTTAGTTGATTTTGCCCGCATTCCCGAGGATTCTGACGTTGCTAGTGAGCTTTATAAGTACAACTACCATTATTACCTTGCTCTGCGCTATAACCAAGATTTGGCAAACGATAATGTGGTTAAGGATAATTTGGCGGTGGCTTACGAGTACGGTAATCCGACAGCTACGACAATTGACTTCCTTAGCGAACACGCGAAAAAGATTATGTCGGGTTCAGCTTTGGATACTATTCATCACTATTTTAATTAATTTTCAGAGATCTCCCGTTTTTAAAAAGTGGGGGATTTTTTTTGTTGGTTGCAAAACATAATGGTCAGTTAGTGATGGCCAATATAGCGGACCCCGGCCTGAAGTACTCTTGTCCAATTTGTGATCAAGAGGTTCGCCTTCGCCGGGGACAAATCAAGGTTGCTCACTTTGCCCACTGTCGGGGTGCAGGGTGTTCCTACGGCGAAGGGGAGACCGAAGAACACCTGCTAGGAAAAGTGCAAATTTATCAATGGCTGGCCCAGCGGGGAATTCAAGTCCAGGTGGAGTACTACTTACCTAAAATTGCCCAACGTCCAGACATCATGTTCCAGTGGCGACGACAACCAGTCGTAATAGAATTTCAGTGCAGTCCGTTAAGTATTCAGCGAATAAGCGAACGTAATCAGGGGTATCATTCTTTGGGAATCCATCCTTACTGGTACCTTGGCAGTCCTTATCAACGCCGTTTAGGCAACGAGAAGGTAGCACAGTTCACGCAGTTAATTAATGGACAGCCCGGAATCTGGTACTGGGATACCAAACAGGGTCGACTAAAGGCTGACTTTAATCACTATCATTGCTCATTGACACGCCGCATTAGGGGGACAAGGGCAATAATAAATGACCAGGTGCAAAAGCTCATGTTCATTACTAGCCAGCGGTCACCGGCTAGCCAGCTGGCCGCACGAGTCTGGCAGCGTCACCAGGTTCCACTGAATTGTTGCCCACTGGTTTGCCACGATGTTAATCCCACTTGGCCCGTTACGAGACAGCCGATTATTTATTGGCGAATTAAGGTTGTTGATTGGCTCGATTGCCAACCGCTCTTTACAGCCTGGTCGTATAATGATTGGGGTGCTTGTTTGGCAAAGATTGGTCGGGGGGAATGGTTAAGTTTCCCGTGTTTAGTGAATGACGGTTTAATTCGTCAGCAGGTGATTACTGCCTTTACGCGGGAACTTTGCCAGTGGAGGATTATCGTCCCGGTCGATCACCAGTATGTATTAATCAAGCATCCCCAATGGTTTGAACGGGTCAGCGATAAGATTTTAGTTAGTTAATAGTCGCTTGTAATAACATTCCTCATTAGCAACGAGGTACTAGTTAAACTGACGGCAAATACTTTTTAAAATAAAAGGAGTTTCACTATTCAACACACGAATAATGAAACTCCTTATTCATCAATTACTTTTAATAATCCTGAGTGGGCAGGAATGGTACTGGACAGCAAAATCCTGGACAGACTGCTCAGGGTTTAAGGTATGGTTACGATATGACTCAATCAGGGTCTCGTAATCAAACTGGGGAATCAAATAACCGTAGTCCGGTTCTGTTGAATCATAAATAACGGCAGTGGCCGTGGTTGTAATGCCTAACGAGTTGGCAATTGCCTGGTCTTTTTTGAAGGCCTGCTTGGCGATTGCGGAATGTCGGTCCTCCATAAACATTTCCAAATCTAGCTGGCTCTTTTCCGCCACCCTTTTGGCAAGGTGGTCAGAATAATGCCACCCTTTTTTGGTCATTACGTCTTGCAAACGCAAGAGGTATTGGCGACCACGCCGGCCACCCTGAAAAAGTGCTGCTTTATAATCTAAAATTGTCTGACTGAGAGTGGTACTGACTTCCTGACGAACTTTAAGACTGCACGCATCGAGATGGTAAAGATCAATTGTATCCGTAATCGTCTGCATGTTAAAGAGCGGAATAAATTGGTAACTAATCTTTGTATTCAAATCATGATCAACCCGTAAGACGTCATTTTCACACCGAAAGCAACGCATTCCCAAAGGATTGACAAATAGATGAATCTCAAGCATTAACTGCCCCTCCGATCAAGAAATAGTAACATTAACATTTGTTATTGTGACAAATTGCCCGGCCTTTGTAAAGTAATTTGTTTCCGAGATAAAAGCATTCGAGAATGTTTTAAAGTATGCTAAAATAAGAGCGAGATTTAACAGGAGGCTAGATTATGATTGAAAATTGGCAGCACTTTTTATTGCCATATCAACAAGCCGTAAATGAACTGAAAGTTAAATTACGGGGGATGCGCAAACAATATCAAGACCAAAAACAGCATTCACCGATTGAATTTGTCACGGGTCGGGTAAAACCGGTCGAGAGTATTAAGGAGAAGATGGTTCGTCGTCACGTTCAGGAGGACCGTCTCGAACAGGACATGCAAGACATTGCTGGATTGCGAATCATGTGCCAATTCGTTGAGGATATCTATAAGGTTGTTGACCTGCTGCGCCAGCGGAGTGATATGACAATCCTCGAAGAACGGGATTACATTTCAAACGTTAAGCCGAGTGGGTACCGGTCTTACCATATCGTGATTGAGTACCCGGTTCAGTTAGTGACTGGTGAAAAGAAGATACTCGCTGAGATTCAGATTCGAACGCTGGCGATGAACTTCTGGGCAACGATTGAACACTCGCTGAACTACAAGTACAAGGGTGCTTTCCCCGAAGAGCTATCAGCCCGTCTGCAGCGTGCGGCGGAGGCAGCCTTCAAACTTGATAATGAAATGTCGGAGATTCGTGAAGAAATCAAGGAGGCCCAGACCCTCTTTTCGTATAAGAAGAATGCTGAACAAGGTACGACCAGTGCTGAAGGCCGCCGACCAGAGGAGGAAGAAAGTGAAAGTCGCAATATTTAATAATGAAACTAATGAGTCCCAGCGGGTTACTAAGCTTCTCCGGGCAGAAATTGACCGAGTGGGGCTGGAATACGATGCTGCCCATCCGGAAGTGGTAATTACCATCGGCGGTGATGGGACCCTCCTTTCTGCTTTCCATCACTACGTCGATAAGCTTGACCAGATTCGCTTTGTGGGGATTCACACTGGTCACCTCGGATTTTACACTGACTGGCGCAACTTCGAAATTGATGACCTTGTCGATAGCCTCGTTCAAGATAGTGGGCAATCCGTCTCCTACCCGTTGCTCGATATGGCGGCAATCTATTCGGATGGAACGGTTGACAAGTACATTGCCCTTAACGAAGCCACAATTCGTAATATTATCAGGACAATGGTGTGTGATGTGTACATCAACAACCAACTGTTCGAAAACTTCCGGGGAGATGGACTCTGTATCTCGACTCCTACTGGATCGACGGCCTATAACAAGTCCGTTGGTGGGGCAATTATGGACCCGAATAGTATTGGCTTCCAGTTAGCAGAGATGGCTTCACTAAATAACCGGGTTTTTCGGACACTGGGTTCACCAATTATCTTCGGCGCCCAGACCAAATTGATGCTGCGCTTAAGGGATGTTAATGATCACGTAATGACCTGTGACCGTGAAAAACTCCGCCTGAAGGTTAAAAAGGGGAGCCGGTACCTAATGGAGCTGTCGTTCCAAGTTTCCCAAAAGAAAATCTACTTTGCACGGTACCGGCACAGCAACTTCTGGAACCGGGTCAAGGACTCGTTCATTGGTGGCGCAAAATAATGCAGTTTACCTGGCAGTACAATCATCAGACACCACGCAAATTACGTTCGGCCCTTAAAATGAGTGGGGTTACTTCGACCCTTATGAAGGTGGCTATTTATCATGGTGGCAAGATGCTCATCAATGGTCAGGAAAAGTGGGCAGTTGACATGGTCCATAACGGTGATTCCTATTCGCTGGTTCTCCCACCGGAAATGGCGAATGACCAGGTTGACGAAAGCACGGCACCAATCAACATCGCATATGAGGACCGGGATTTCCTTGTCCTGAATAAGCCGGCGGGTGTTGCCACGGTTCCCGCCCATAACGTTACCATGGCAGATAGCCTGGTCAACCGTGTTAAATACTATTACCACCACCAAGGTTACGAAAACCAGGTGACCCACGTTGCTACCCGCCTAGACAAGGACACCAGCGGCTTAGTAATCTTTCCTAAGCACCGCTTTGCCCACGCCGTCTTGGACCGGCAGTTAAAACGCCATGAGGTTAAGAAAAATTACCTGGCCCTGGTCAGCGGTCAATTGCGAACAGCACATGGTTACGTTGATGCGCCCATTCGGCGGAATCCAGAATCATTTGTTAAGCGTGAGGTAGCGCCAGGGGGGAAGGCGTCAGTGACTGAATACTGGTTGAAAGAACAACGCCCGAACTGGTCGCTGGTAAAGATCCGTTTACACACGGGACGGACGCACCAGATTAGGGTTCACTTCACATTCCTTCACCACCCACTAATCGGGGATGCAATGTATGGTCGGTCAACTGATTTGATTGGTCGTCAGGCTTTACATTGTTACTGGATCCAATTTTACAGTCCTTTTAAGGAGAAATTAATCACTGTTGAAGCGCCGTTACCTGCTGACTTTCGCCAGGTTTTGCATATTAAATAAACAACAAAAATAAGCGTCACCACTTGGCTGAATTCAAGTGGTGGCGCTTGTTTTTTTACTGTTGTCCAGAACCTAGAACCGCATTACGCAGACCGGTTCGGGGCAGGTTACATTCTTTTGTAGCAGGGTCAGCTTACCAGTCGCTGAGTCGCGCTTGTAGAGGGTGAGGTTATCGGTATTTTGGTTTGAAGCAAGCAGGTACGACTCGTCCGCACTGAGGTTGAAGTCACGGGGGAAGTCGCCCTCAGTTGAAATCGACTGAATGTGCTTGACGGTGAAGTCAGGTTGGACGGCGAAGACTGCAATAGTGTTTTCACCACGGTTGGAGGTGTAGATGTACTTACCGTCCTTAGACATCCGGATGGCGGCAGCACCGTTGTGGGCGGTCCAATCGGCCGGAATGGTCTTCAGTGTCTGCAAGTGAGTGAAGCTGGTATCATTAGCGTTGTACTTGAGGACAGCCAGCTTACTGGACAATTCCCCTAAAACGTAGACGTATTTGCCGTTCGGGTGGAAGATTAGGTGACGGGTCCCAAAGCCCGGTTCGAACTGGTAACGGGAAACGGCCGTCAGCTTTCCGTCATCGCTAACGTTGTAAACCACGATTAGGTCCATCCCCAGGTCACAAACGATCAACCGTTGGTCGGGTGTCAGGTCGGCATAGTGAACGTGCGGTGCTTCTTGCTCTGGTTCAGGACCGGTTTCACCCTGATGAGTAACTTTATCGGTTTCGACCAGCTGGCCGTCATCTTTAATCTTAAATACTTCCACATTGGCAGTGTGGTAGTTGGCACTGTACAGGAGGTGTCGCTTTTCGTCCAAGCCAACATATGCTGGTGCGGGACCAGTGGCGAGAACGGTACTCAGGGTTTTGGCAGTGCCGTCTGCAAGGGAGTAGTCAGCAACGCCGGCAGAATCGCCATCTTGCTTAACCGCATAAATGCGTTTGTCGCTACCAACCTGTAGGTAAGCTGGCTTTTGAGAAGGGACAGCGAGACTAACATCGGTTAGCTTTCCTTCATCAGTATCAAGGGTTACCTTGTAGATTCCCTTGCTATCTTTCAATGTATATGTACCAATTAAAAATTGTTCAGTCATGGTTAATCATTTTCCTCCTTCTGAAAATGCTTACCCTATTAATATAACAATTCACCATGATTAATTCTAGCGTATGTTAAACTATTATCAGAAATGCGAGGGGAAGATCAAAAATGAAGAAAAGTGAACGTCAGCGTCAATTTGTTCAAGAACACATTGGCCTGTTTCGTTGCCCGGTGTGTAAAGCACCAATGGAAAAGGTCGCGCAGAATAGTATTATTTGCTGGCGGGGGCACCGGATTGACTTTAACCGCCACGGCTACCTTCATTTCTTAAATGGAGCTGCGGATACCGAGTACGGGCGGGAAATGTTTGTTGCCAGACGGCGGTTATTATCTGCTGGGCTCTTTAAGCCAATCATTGAAGCGGTGAGCCAAAACCTACCGGAGCAACCGTTACGGATTTTGGACGTTGGTACCGGAGAGGGAACCCCTTTAGCGCAGTTGGCCAAGATTCGGCAATCACCTGCCGATACATTAGTGGGCTTTGACATCGCTAAAGCAGGCGTTACCTTGGCAACCCAACTACCGATAACAGCGTTTTTCTGCGTTGCTGACTTAAGACAGTTGCCGTTTAACGGGGAATCATTTGATACCCTGATAGAGCTATTCTCACCGTCTGATTACGCTGAGTTTAACCGGGTTTTGGCACCGGGCGGTTACCTGATAAAAGTTGTTCCTGACGCTGGTTACCTTAAAGAAGTGCGGCAGCTTTTGTATGGGGACCACCAGCAAAAGTCGAGCTACGACAATCACCGGGTCCTTGACCTTTTTAAGCAGCACTATCCTGACTGCCAGCAGCAAACGATTCACTACCAATTCACTGTTCCCCAGGATATGAAACAGGCCCTGGTGGAAATGACGCCTTTACACTGGGGACGGGGGGTACGCCAGTTAACCGCCGCTGACTATGCAAAGTTAGGCCAAGTGACGGTTGACGTCAGTTTATTAATTGCCAAAAAATCAGAATAATGTTTGCACTTTTTAAAAAATCGTGCTAAATTATATTGCAGAAATCGTTTAGCAATTGATATCGAACAGTGTCGTTAGTAATTGCTAAGGAGTACTTCACTAAAGCAGCGTTTCGCCGTGCCCACACCGAGACCCTGCTTTTTTATTTATCTTAGGAGATATAGTAAGATGACAAACCACATTGCACTTTTTGAACCGCTCTTTCCTGCCAATACCGGGAATATTGCCCGGACCTGTGCGGGGACCAATACCGAGTTGCACCTGATTAAGCCCCTGGGCTTTTCAACTGATGATAAACACATGAAGCGGGCCGGACTGGATTACTGGAATAAGGTAAAAATTACCTACCATGATGATCTGCCGTCATTCGTTGCCACAATTCCAGATATGAGTAAACTTTACATCGTTTCCAAGTTCGCCAACCATGACTATACGGACGTCGATTATACTGGGGAAGGGGACCACTACTTCCTCTTCGGTAAGGAAACGACGGGGTTACCGGGACAGTTCATGCGTAAGTATCCTGATAACGCAATCAGAATTCCCCAAAATGATGATAATATTCGGGCACTAAACCTGTCCAATAGTGCGGCAATTGTGATTTATGAAGCCCTGCGGCAGCAAAGCTTTCCGAATCTTGCCCGGGTTCATACCTACCACTTTGATAAATTAAAGTAACAAGGAGGATTAAGGATGGCAAGAAAAAGGCGCCCGGCAACACGTAAAGCAAAGAAGCGGGGAAGTAGTAAGAAGGATGACCAGCTTATCAATAACCTCCTGGGCCTAATTGTGACGCTTTTGATGCTTCTGGGGTTAACAAACTTAGGCGTTTTGGGGACGGTCATCGCGAATGGTTTTCGAATTCTCTGTGGAACAAGTTATCAGGTTGCAATCATCGTGGTGATGATTTTTTCCTTGTCCTTTACCTTCTTTGCCCACTGGCCACGTCTGAAGGGCCGGTGGATAACCGGCTTTATAGTCTTTTACCTGGGCCTGCTGGTGTGGCTGCATGTCCTAATGGTCAACCAGCAAGGAGTTCACGCTAAGTTTATTCAGGTAACTTGGAGTAACCTTGGTAAGGTCATCTTTAATGGGGATACAACAGTTCCTATTGGTGGGGGAATGATGGGTGCCTACCTATACAACGCTAGTAACCTCCTAATTGCCCACATTGGGACTGCAATCCTCTCCTGGGTACTGATGATTCTCGGGATCGTTATTTTTTTTGCCTTACCATGGCGGAAATTCTTGGCGGCCGTTGGGATTGGCTTGAAGAAGGCGGAAAACCGGGTAAGAGGCGCGGGTCAGCGTCTTCACAAATACGTTGACCAACCGGCTGTTAGCCCCCACTTGAGTAGTCAGGAGCCAGAAAAAGATCCAGCACTGATGAAATCAGCAGTGCCACCAACCACGGCAAAAGAGAAGACAGCGGCAAAAAGTGTTGCTGCCCAACCAGATCCCACAATTACTGTTGCTAGCAGTAAGCAGACGGCAGCAGACAGCCAACCAGTCACGGAAAAGGAGGACGAACCAATGCCCCTTACCGGGGTTGTCGCCCAGGAAGATAAGGATTACCAGCTACCGCCCCTTGACTTGCTAACCAAGGTGAAGGCTGCTGACCAACAGGCCGACCTCAAAAACATCAAGAAGAATACCCATACCTTGCAAACAACACTGCAGTCGTTTGGGGTGGATGCAACAGTTGAAAACGTCAACCTGGGCCCTTCGGTAACGAAGTATGAGCTGCGGCCGGCGGTTGGGGTGAAAGTAAGTCGAATCACCCACTTGGCAGATGACTTGGCCCTCGCCCTCGCTGCAAAGGACATCCGGATTGAGGCTCCCATTCCGGGCAAGTCGTTAATCGGAATTGAAGTCCCCAACAAGCAGGTGGCAACGGTTGGCTTCCGTGATATGTTTGAGGCGGCTCCTAGTGACGACCGTCCATTAAATGTTCCCCTTGGCCGAACCGTTACGGGGGATGTTGAGATGGCGGACCTTACAAAGATGCCCCACCTTTTGATCGCCGGTGCTACCGGGTCCGGTAAGTCAGTAGCAATCAACGTTATTTTGACCAGTATTTTGCTCAAGGCTAAGCCCCACCAGGTTAAACTATTATTGATTGACCCCAAAAAAGTTGAACTGAGTGTCTATAATGGTATTCCTCACCTGTTGAGCCCTGTCGTTTCTGAACCGAAAAAAGCGGCCCGGGCCCTTGCTAAGGTTGTCGCAGAAATGGAACGGCGGTATGAACTATTCGCTAAGTTTGGTGTCCGCAACCTTAAAGGGTACAATAAGCTTGTTCGAAATAATAATGCCCAAGAGGAAAACGACGAACAGCCAACCCTCCCGCTAGTGCTGGTTGTTGTCGACGAACTAGCGGACCTGATGATGACCGTGTCAAATGATGTTGAAGATTCCATTGTCCGGATTGCCCAAATGGGACGGGCTGCCGGTATTCACATGATTCTTGCCACGCAGCGGCCATCGGTAGACGTTATCACGGGGCTGATTAAGGCCAACGTGCCGTCCCGGATTGCCTTTGCGGTCTCTAGTGGAATTGATTCGCGAACGATCATTGACACGAACGGTGCGGAAAAGCTACTTGGCCGCGGGGACATGCTGTTTGAGCCGATAGATCAGAATAAGCCGACGAGGGTTCAGGGGGCCTTCATTTCTGATCAGGACGTCGAAGCGGTTGTGGACTTTATTAAAAAGGAACAGCCGGCTGAGTACGACGAGAATATGGTGGTTACGGATCAGGAAATTGAAAACGAGGAGGAACACGAGGAAGAAGACGACCTCTTCCCTGATGCCCTTAAGTTTGTGGTTCAGGAACAGAAGGCCTCGACCTCCTTAATTCAGCGGCGCTTCCGGATTGGTTACAACCGTGCTGCGCGGATAATTGATGATATGGAACAGCGGGGCTATATTGGCCCGGCCAACGGGTCTAAGCCGCGTGAAGTGTTTAAGCAAGACGACAGTGAGAATACGGATAAGCAATAATGAAAAGAAACAGAGGCTGGGAAAAAACTCCTAGTCCAAAGCAAAAACCGGATGATGAATTTTTTGAACAATTCATCATCCGGTTTTTATGGTGCGCCCGGCATGGGTATTAACTAGGCGGTGAAAGTCCACTATGGGCCGTAGTAGTCGGAACCATGAGCTGACGACAAGGGTGTCCACTGTGAGGTGGAATCTGAAGGAAGTCTAAGGCAAAGTACTGCACCGATGAACAAGAAGTAGCTATAAGGCTGAGAGTAACTGGATAAGGTTGCCATACAAACTAAAGTCCAATACTACTCGAAGTTGCTTTCAGTAAAGCTAACGGTGACATGGTACGAAAGTTAATATTCTTACCCGGGGAGGTCTGGCTTACACGTTTCCGACAAGAGGAATAAATGAAATTCCACAGAAACAAGCACGACAGTGATGTGGTGTTGAGTAAGTCAGAAGTCAGCCGAGGTCATAGTAGTCTGATTAGTCAGACGAAGGACTGAACGACAATAACTCATAAATTATATCGGAGGTGTAATCAGGTGCGACAATCGCAGAAAACAGAAACACAAGCTGACCGCTTGTCGAGGATAGGTTTGGAAAACCGAAAGTACACAAGGGCGCGTAGTACCGATTATGGTGAAGGTAAAGGTATGAGTGTCACTATCCAAGACTTAGTCTTGGATCGCAATAACCTTAATCAGGCTTATTTGCGAGTTAAGAGAAATAAAGGAGCGGCGGGTATTGACGATATGACTGTCAATGACCTTCTGCCCTACCTCAGGGAAAATAAAACGGAATTAATCACCAACCTACGTGAGGGCAATTATAAGCCAGCACCGGTTAAACGAGTGGAAATTCCCAAGCCCAACGGTGGAGTGAGAAAACTAGGGATACCAACGGTAGTGGACCGCCTGGTCCAACAAGCAGTTGCCCAGGTACTCACGCCCATCTTTGAGCGAGTTTTCTCTGACAATAGTTTTGGTTTCCGCCCTCATCGTGGAGCCCAAGACGCAATCGCAAAGGTAGTTAAGCTATATAATCAAGGTTATCGACGGGTAGTTGATTTAGACCTTAAGGCCTATTTTGATAATGTCAACCATGATTTGATGATTAAATACCTCCAACAATATATTGATGACCCATGGACACTAAGACTTATCCGTAAGTTTTTGACTAGCGGAATCTTGGACCACGGGCTGTTCGTTAGGAGCGACAAAGGAACTCCGCAAGGAGGACCACTATCGCCACTGCTAGCGAATATCTATTTAAATGAGTTGGATAAAGAGCTGACCAGACGTGGTCACCACTTTGTGCGCTACGCGGACGATTGTAACATCTATGTTAAAAGTCAGCGGGCCGGAGAACGAGTAATGCGTAGTATTACTCAGTTTCTTGAAAAGCGATTGAAAGTTAAAGTTAATCCAGATAAAACCAAAATTGGTAGTCCCTTGAGGTTGAAGTTTCTTGGCTTCTCACTCGGTGTAGACCGTAATGGTGCCTATGCCCGACCAGCCAAACAATCACAACAACGAGTAAAACAAGCATTGAGGCTTCTAACTAAGCGTAATCGGGGTGTTTCTCTTACCAAGATGTTTGAAGAAATCCACCAAAAGATGCGTGGCTGGCTTCAGTATTACTCAATTGGGAAGTTAGCCAATTTTATTCACCGCCTTGATCAATGGTTAAGAGCACGAATAAGACAATATATCTGGAAGCAATGGAAGAAATTCAAAACTAAAGTTGTACACCTACAGAAGTTAGGTTTGTCTTATCATGATGCGTTCGTCTTCGCTAGTACCCGAAAGGGTTACTGGCGAACTGCACACAGTAAGACACTAAATTATTCTCTAACAAATAGAAAACTGGAGCACCTTGGACTAATAAATATGTCCAAGACGCTCCAGTTAATTCAAAAGTGATTAAATTGTCGAACCGCCGTATACGGAACCGTACGTACGGTGGTGTGAGAGGTCGGTAATTGAACTAATCAATTACCTCCTACTCGATTACACAGGAAATCGTTCCTGATATGATGTAATTACCACAAAACAACCCAAAGGAGCGATTTTCATGTATCAAAATTATACCATAGGACAAACCGAATTCGTACTAAGCTATAACTATGATTTACCACAAAATCATATTGCGCGGCTAATTAGTGATTTTGTCGACTCGATTCCACAAAATGTGCTATTAGAAGATTCAGGAGCGGCTACCGGCCGCCCTTCATCGCATCCAGCAATTATGCTTAAGATTCTCTTGTTTGCCTACGCACGTCAAACTTATTCTGGAAGAAAGATTGAAATGATGTTGGATGAGAACCTGCCAATGCGTTGGTTAGCTCATGATTATGCTTATAGCTACCATACCATTAATAACTTTCGACGCAGTCAGCACGCTAGTAAGCTAATTAAACATGCCTTTGTTTACTTTACCATGGCTTTGAAAGATCACGGACTAATTCAAAATGATGCAGTTTTTATCGATGGGACCAAGGTAGAAGCCGATGCCAATAAATATTCATTTACTTGGCGACGGGCAGTTGAAAAGTATCACGCTAAGTTAAGAGAAAAGACGAGTAAGCTTTATGAGGAACTAGTAGAAAAACAAGTGGTGCAAGAAATGGCACCCGAGCTGGTTACTTCTGCCGAAGGCATGGAAGTAATGGAACAAGAACTTGCGGAGAAAATCACTAAGTTAGATGAAGAGATTAAGCAAGAACCAAAAATCATCAAAGGTGGTTCAGTTAGAAAACGGCGCCGTCGTTTTCTAAAAAAACTTCGCCATCAATTAAGCAACGACCTAATTCCGCGTGCCAAAAAGTATGAACGTGCCGAAGATATCTTCCAAGGTCGTAATAGCTATTCCAAGACTGATCATGATGCGACTTTTATGTGTATGAAGGAAGATCCGATGATGAATCGGGAGTTAAAGCCCGGCTATAACCTGCAAATCGCTACACATAAGCAATTTGTCCTTGATTACGGGCTCTTTTCAAATCCAACTGACACCAGGACCTTAGTGCCATTCCTTCCCCAGTTTCATGCTTTAGATTTCTTTAAGCATATCGTTGCCGATGCCGGTTATGGTAGTGAGTACAATTACACAATGATTCTTGATCAGTTTGAAAAGCAGCCTGTTATTCCATACACAACTTATCAAAAGGAACAGAAACATAAATTTAAAAACGATCCAACTAAATCACAAAATTGGCAGTATAATGCCGAAGATGATTACTACATCGATCATTTAGGAGTTCGCTTTAGCTTTTATCGGTATAGTAGGCGAACCGATAAATATGGTTTCGAACGTGATTTCAAACTCTACCGAGCGGATAAGCACCAACTGTCAGAACAATTGGATGAGTTGGCAAAAACACCAAGTGGTCGGCAACGCTATATGCAGGTTAACCCAACGTGGAATTATTACAAGGCTAAAGTAAAAGCAACCCTCTCAAGTGACGAAGGCAAGGCAATTTATCGTCGACGAAAGTTCGACGTTGAGCCAGTCTTTGGTCACATGAAGAGGGATTTTGGCATACGCCGAACTCATCTACGCGGACAACGGGCTGTGGAAAATGACATTGGGCTAGCCTTGATGGCATTAAATCTAACGAAATTTGGTCAATCAATTAGTCGATTGGCGACTAATTTTATAAATAATTTAAAATCCGGACTATGATTTTTGAATCGATCAAAAATTATAGTCCGGATTTTACTGTTAGAGAACCAAGAATTAATAGTTAATTCCCAGCCTCTGTTTCTTTAATCATTTCTAATGATTTAAATCAGGTTCAGTGAAGCAATGGCGCCGAAGATAAGCGAGCCCAGCATAGCAATGAGCATTAACCAGATTGCAACCATGGTAATTTTTTGGAAGCGCCTTTTCTTTTTCCGTTGCATATATATTCCTGCCTTTCAGCTTTGTTGACTGTATGTAGTTTAACGCAAGTTGAAGATAGATTTCAAACTCTAGACGGTCCTTTTATGGTAAACTTGAATTATCTCATCGCTGGAAAGGATCAAGTAGGGTTGTTTATTAATTATCGTAAGGTATTCTTACAAGTTCTTATAATCTTAATTTATGTGGGTGTAAGATATTTAGCACGGCGGATCTTTCATGCCCAGCGTCACCGTCAAGAATGGCGAATCTGTACGGTAATTCTCTTTTGGGCCTTGGCGTGTTGGAACCTGGGATACTACTGGATTGCTTTTCCCATTGCCGTTTGGATGCTGTGGTCGCTGATTTTGATTATCCTTCAGGTCGTTCATAACCATGAATTCTTGTACCGTCGTTTCTGGCCGCCGTTCTGGTATTCATCAATGGTAATCGCGGTGGTTACGTTTGCCTTATCGTTGTTTGCCGGTGCACTACCATTAGTTTGATAATTAAATTTTTATTTTAGCAACTGGTAAAATCTGCTAGTTGCTTTTTTTATTTGTGAAAATACCATGGTGAGAAGTGGGGGAATGTGGTAGACTGTTCCTATAAAGTGGTTTTAGGAGGGATTACCGTGCTAATGGGTGAATACGAGCATGTTATTGACTCAAAAGGGCGCTTGATTATTCCTGCTAAATTTCGTGATCAATTAGGGACACCGTTTGTCATCACAAGGGGATTAGACGGTTGTCTTTTTGGTTACCCCCAAACCGAATGGCAGAATTTAGAGGCCAAGTTAAAGATGTTACCACTAACGAAGCGGGATGCGCGGGCATTTGTGCGTTTCCTTTATTCAGCGGCTACAGAATGTGTTCTTGATAAGCAGGGGCGGGTGAATATCCCACCAGTATTACGTAAGCATGCTGATCTGACGAAGGATTGCGTGATTATTGGGGTATCAAACCGCTTTGAAATTTGGAGTGCGACTCGTTGGCAAAGTTACTCTGGTGATACGGCCGAAAACTTTGATGAAATTGCTGAGGACTTAGAGATTGATTTTTAAGATGAGGTGGATTAAATGGCCGAGTTCAAACATATAACGGTTCTACGAAAAGAAGCCGTTGCTGGATTAAATATTAACCCAGCCGGAAAGTATGTTGATGCGACCCTCGGTGGGGGCGGTCATACCAGCGCAATCTTAAAACAACTTAATTCTGGCCACCTTTTTTCGTTTGACCAGGATAGAACCGCCATTGACTATAACAAGACAGCACTTGCTGACCAGATTAACGCGGGAAAACTAACCCTAGTCGAGGATAATTTCCGCCACCTCAAGAGGGCGATGGCTAAACAGGGGGTCACTAAAGTTGATGGGGTCCTGTATGATCTGGGGGTATCTTCACCCCAGTTTGATGATGCCCAGCGGGGCTTTAGTTATAAGCTGGATGCCCCCCTGGATATGCGAATGAACCAGGATCAGGAGCTATCGGCAATGGAAGTGGTGAATGACTGGCCATATGAAAAGCTGGTGCGCATTCTTTACCGGTATGGTGAAGAGCGCTTTGCCAAGCAGATTGCTCGTAAAATTGAACAGCGACGCAGTCATCAACCGATTCGGACGACCTTTGAGCTGGTTGACGTCATTAAAGAGGGAATTCCAGCGGCGGCGCGGCGCCACGGTGGGCATCCAGCGAAGAAAAGCTTTCAGGCAATTCGGATCGCGGTTAACGATGAACTCGGTGCACTGGAGGAGTCACTTGAACAAGCCTTTGATATTTTGAATGTCGGGGGCCGGATTAGCGTAATCACCTTCCAGTCACTTGAGGACCGGTTGGTAAAGACAATGTTTCGCGAGAAGTCGTCTTTAGCTGCCAATCTTCCGCAAGGCCTACCGGTTATTCCGGCCGGGATGACGCCGAAATTTAAACTAGTTAATAAGAAGCCAATTCTACCTAGTGTGCAGGAGTTAGCTAAGAATCATCGGGCACACAGTGCCAAGTTGCGCATTATTAAAAAAATTAAAGATTAAGGACAGTGGATACAATGGTTTCGAATGCAGCACGTAAATACGAAAGTCAACAGGGTAAGCAGGTTAGGCAGATACCGGTCTTACGGCAGCAACCGAAAAGGTGGAACCGGTTAGAACGGGCCCTGATGGTTGTGGGTGGTGCCATTAGCCTGCTGTTAATAATTACCTTACTTTCAACTAAAATTTCTATTAATAATCGTCAGCACAACTTGCAGGATCTGCAGGCCCGTATTTCGCGAGTAAAGAACAGTAATTCGAGTGACCGTCAAGAAATTGCTGCTTTAACTAGTCAGTCCAGCCTGAAGCGGGCCGCTCACAAGTACGGTTTATCTGATAAAAATTCAAACGTAAGGAACATTAATAAATAATGAATAAAGAGCCACAGCGAACGAGGAATAAGAAAAATAATAGCAATCAGGGGAACTTTGGGAAATGGCTTTTCCTAATCACGATTGGATTATTTTCCTTATTTTTCGTTCGTTTTGCTTACATTGCGATTAATAAAGATGTCCAGCACGTTAACCTTAAATCACAAGCAGAGCAGATCTACACTCAGCGGCAAGTGATCCAGGCTAAGCGGGGAAATATTTACGATAGCAAGGGGACTGCTATTGCAACGGATACAAGCAAATACACAATCTATGCGGTTCTGGACCATAACCAACGGTCCTCAAAGGGAAAGCCGCTCTATGTTACGAATAAGGCCAAAACTGCCAGGGTGTTAGCCAAGTACTTAAACCTGACTTCCAAGCAAATTGAGGAACATCTGGATGCCAAAAATCAGCCCTACCAAGTTGAGTTTGGCTCGGCCGGTAATAATTTATCAGTGGCGACAATGGAAAAAATTAAGCAAGAACACTTGCCGGGAATTAACTTTGTCGCGACTCCTGCTCGCCAATATCCAGAAGGCGAATTTGCCTCCCAAATTATTGGAATGGCAGGCCCCAAGGTCAATAGTCAGACCGGGCAGACGACCCTTTCTGGTCAGTTAGGTCTCGAGGGTTATTTCAACAAGGAACTGACTGGAAAAAACGGGATGCGTCAAGATAAGCGGGATGTTTACGGTTACCGGCTGGCTAACTCGAAGGGAGTTACCCGGCAAGCTGTTAATGGTAAAGATATTTATACTACCATTGACGCTCAGGCCCAGCACCTGCTAGAGAGTAAGGTCAACAATGTATATAAGACTGCTAACCCGAACGCCGTCACCGCGATTGTGATGGATGCTAGGACGGGGAGAATTGTTGCCGCAACCCAGCGGCCAACCCTCCGCTCGAAGAACCCGGTATGGCGAAATATGTTCGTTCAGGATGCCTATGAACCAGGATCAACAATGAAGATTCTAGCCTTAAGTGCAGCAATCGACTCAGGGCACTTTGATCCGAATGCCACCTTTAACTCCGGAACCTGGGCCATGGGCGGTGGAAAAATTGTTGATTGGTCCTCTAGTGGATGGGGGATGATTTCCTTTAAGGATGCCTTTGATATGTCCAGCAATGTTGGCTTTGCTCACATTGAACAAAACATGGGAGCGAAGACATGGATGAAGTATATCCGACGCTTTGGCCTTCTTAAGCAGGTCAACGTGTTGGGAATGGGGAATGAGGTTTCTGGCTTTACTCAGTTCAAAGGGATTCTTGAACAGGCAAACACCGCCTTTGGTCAGGGGATTACGGTTAACCAGATGCAAATGTTACAAGCGTTTAGTGCGGTCAGCAATAATGGTAAGATGATGCGGCCATACATTGTCAAGAAGATTGTTAATGCTGATGGTAAGGTCGTTAAGAGTGTCAAGCCCCAGGTTGTTGGCCACCCCATTAAGGCGTCAACGGCTAAACAGGTTCGTGGTTACATGGAAGGTGTCGTCTATGACCAGAAAGGATTGGGACATGACTTCCAGTTAAAGGGCCACCGGATTGCTGGTAAGACCGGGACCGCCCAAATTGGGGGAGCCAACGGGTACAGCAATGGGGATACCAATTATCTTTACTCCTTTGCGGGGATGGCGCCTGCAAAACATCCACGTTACGTCATATACATCACATTACGGCAACCAAAGAACCTGAGCCAGCCGGCAACAAAGCAGATGGCATCGATCTTTAAACCGGTAATAAAGAGCTTGCTCGAAGATAAGGAGGCTAGTTCCAGTGTTATTAAGATGATCAACGTGGTTGGTCAAGCGCCCGATGCGGCATCCGACCGCTTGAATAAGCTTCATGTTCAGCCGGTAGTGATTGGCAATGGCAAGAAGGTTCACCACCAGTCCATAGTGCCAGGTAAACAGGTACTCAAGAATCAACGCGTGATCCTTAACACGGGTGGTAAGTACCAAATGCCTGATATAAGTGGTTGGAGTGCGGCCGATGTTCAGCAACTGGCCAAAGAATTAAATGTTAAGCTGGTTGAGCACGGAAGTGGCTACGTAAGTAAGCAAAGCATCAAAGCCAACAGTAAGGTTAGCGATCATCAAACCCTTACCGTTGAGTACCAAAATAAGCAGTAATAGGAGGACAATATGAATCTATTAAGTGGTGTTTTAACGCTCATCAGTGCGTTTTTAATTACTTTTCTACTAATGCCGTCGTTAATTCGATATTTTCGGTCCAAGAAGGAAGGCCAACAGATTAGAAAAGAGGGTCCAACTTGGCACGCCAAGAAAGCAGGAACTCCAACAATGGGAGGGCTCCTCTTTATCATTTCGGCAGTGATTACGATTCTCTGGGTGGCCGTTTGGCAGGGGTTGGTTGACAATACCCTCTGGGCCCTCCTATTAATTCTTGTTGTCTACGGTTTAATTGGAATGTGGGACGATAGTATTAAGATTTTCCACCACCAAAACGAAGGTTTTAAAGCATGGCAAAAGGCTCTGTGTCAGGTGATTGCGGCAATGGTCTTTACTGTGATCTATCAGCACGAAGGCTTTCAGATGGGGTTTGGAACTGATCAGTACGGATGGCTGTATGGCCTTTTCATTATCTTCTGGATTGTCGGCTTCTCTAATGCCGTTAACCTGACCGATGGTTTGGATGGCTTGGTTAGTGGTCTGTCAATCATTTCTTTCTTGGCTTACCTGGTAATTGCCCTGGTTAACTTGAACCAACCGGGCTATCCGGAAATTGCCCTTTTCTGTCTGGCCATGATTGGGACTTTGCTAGGCTTCTTCCCTTATAACCACAAGCCGGCTAAGATTTTCATGGGTGATATGGGGTCATTAGCGATTGGTGCTTCTTTGGCAGCTGTTTCTTTACTTCTTCACCACGAATGGTCCCTGCTGGTCATCGGAATTGTTTATGTTTGTGAGACGGCAAGTGTGATCCTCCAGGTAGCTTCCTTTAAGTTAACCGGTAAGCGGATCTTCAAGATGAGTCCAATCCACCACCACTTTGAAATGTGTGGGTGGAGTGAATGGAAAATTGATATTGTCTTTTGGATTGTTGGGTTAATTGGGGCAGTTATTGCTGTCAGCACGATTTTATTAGTTGGTTAAACTTAAAACGGGAGAATGAGTTACGATGAAAGAGATTAAAGATTATCAAGGGAAAATGGTCCTCGTAATTGGCTTTGGAATTAGTGGATTAAACGCCGCCCACTTACTTGTTAAGCTCGGTGCTCAGGTAACGGCAAATGACATGAAGACACCACAGGATCCGCAAGTGGTTACTGACTTGAAAGCGGACGGTATTACCGTTATCACCGGGAGTAACCCCCTGTCTTTAGCTAATCAGGACTTTGACCTGGTGGTTAAGAACCCGGGGATTCCATATGATAATCCCCTGGTTGCTAAGTTCGTTGAGAAAAAAACGCCAATCATCACTGAAGCCGAGTTAGGCTGGGAAATCTTTGACGGACATCTGGTGAGTGTCACTGGAAGTAATGGTAAGACGACAACGACGACCTTAACACAACTGATGCTGGCCAAAAGTTCCACCCATAAGGTGAAATATGCCGGAAATATCGGGGTTTCCTTCAGTAAGGTGGCCGAAGAATTAGGGCCTGACGATACCTTGGTCACGGAACTCTCTAGTTTCCAACTGTTGGGGACGCCGACAATCCATCCCCATATCGCGATTATTACTAATATTTTTTCTAATCACCTGGACTATCATAAGACCCGTGAGAACTACATTAATGCTAAATTAAATATTACCCGGAACCAGACCAAGGACGACTTCTTGATCATGAACTGGGACCGTGACGAGTGGCAAGAAATTGCCCGCCGTAGCCAGGCCACCATTGTCCCATTCTCACGGCAAGACAAGAGTCATAAGGGTTCGTACGAAGAAAATGGTGATATTTACTGGCGGGGTGAACGAATCATGGCAGCAAAGGATATCCGCCTGATTGGCCCGCAAAACGTTGAAAACGCGCTGGCAGCGATTGCGGCTGCCAAGTTAAGCGGGGTTTCCAACGAGGACATTGTCAGTGTTCTAACAACCTTCAGTGGGGTCCGTCACCGTCTTCAGTACGTGCTTGATTACAAGGGACGGCGCTTCTATAACGATTCAAAATCCACCGATATTGAGGCCACCGAGGTTGCCTTGCAGGGCTTTGAGCAGCCGGTAATCCTGTTAGCTGGTGGTTTAGACCGGGGGTATACTTTTGAACGGCTTGTACCTTACTTTAAGAAACACGTTAAAGCAATTATCGTATTTGGACAGTGTAAGGATAAGATGAAGGACGCGGCTGAACAAGCTGGCATCCCAACAATCCTGGAAAGTGAGAATGCCATTACGGCGGTGCCCGCAGCCTGGAAGGTTAGTGAACCGGGGGATGTGATCCTTCTTTCACCGGCCAACGCCAGCTGGGATCAGTTCCCGAGCTTTGAAGTGCGGGGGGACCGCTTCATTGAGGCGGTTGAAAAGTTGACAGGACGAAAGGAGAATAACTGATGCGTTTACTAGTTTCTGGAGGCGGAACAGGTGGTCACATTTATCCGGCCCTTGCATTAATTGAGCGTCTTAAACAGGTTGAACCGGGAACCGAGGTTCTGTACGTGGGAACGACCCGTGGCTTAGAAAATAAGATTGTTCCAGATGCGGGAATTAAGCTGGAAACGATGAAGATGCAGGGCTTTAAGCGGTCGCTCTCCTTGGAAAACTTTAAGACCATCTACCTCTTCTTGAAGTCGGTTCACCATGCTAAATCGATCATCAGGGATTTTAAACCCGACGTTGTTTTGGGAACCGGTGGTTACGTTAGCGGAGCCGTTTTATACGCGGCAGCCAAGCACCATATCCCGACGGTTATTCACGAGCAAAACAGTGTTGTCGGAGTCACTAATAAGTTTTTGAGTCGTTATGTTGACGAGATTGCGATCGCCTTTGCGGCGGCACGAAGCCAGTTTCCTAAAGGAAAGGTAACAATGGTTGGTAATCCCCGGGCCCAACAAGTGGTTTCGCAAACGGATAGCCAGTTTTCCTGGACGAGTTACGGCCTTAAAGACGATGTTCCGACCCTGATGATCTTCGGGGGGAGCCAGGGAGCACCGAAAATTAATAAGACAGTGGTTGACGCCATTCCGCAGTTTAATGAGCGGGAATACCAGGTCATTTTTGCCACCGGTCAAAAGCGCTATGACCAGGTAAAGGAACTGCTTAAAGACGTTCAGATTGCGGATAACGTGAAGGTTGTTCCTTACATTAAGGATATGCCGGCAAAAATGCCAAAGGTGGCGGCACTGGTATCACGGGCAGGGGCAACAACAATTGCAGAAGTTACTGCCCTTGGCGTTCCAACGATTTTAATCCCGAGCCCCTATGTTACGGCTAACCACCAGGTTAAAAATGCCCAGGCTCTGGTCCGTAAAAACGCTGCCGTAATGATTACGGAAGATAACCTTGATGCCCGCTCTTTGATGGTTCAGGCGGATAAAATCATGGAGAATGCTGACTTGCGTAACGAGATGGCAGCAGCTTCGCGGAAACTAGGGAAGCCAGATGCTGCTGACCACTTAATTAAGGTCCTGCATAAGGCAATCAATGACCACCAAAAATAGTAAGGAGGAGGTTAGCTTGGATAAATCCCATTTTATCCCAGAGCACCAACAATATGCACAGCGTTTAACGGCCATTGAAGAACGTCGTGCCCAAGCTGACCATCCCCATAAGGGTGGCAAAAAAATTGGCCATAAAGTTCATAAAATTAAGTGGTATCGTTACTTCACGAATGGTGAACGAGTTGCCAAGCTAGCTTGCTTGTTTGGTGGGGTCCTCCTGCTCGCCCTTTACGTTCTTTCACCGTTGAGCAAGATAAAACAGGTCCAAGTGACGGGTAATAGTGAATTAGGCATCCGTCAAATTGAAGAAGCAACGCAGATTCACCCGGGACGTTACATTTGGGGGGTCTACGCCAACCGGAATGCCCTTAGTCAAAGTGCACACAATAAGAACCCCCAGGTTAAAAGCATTCGGGTGCGTGTCACCGGACCGCAAGCGGTTAAGATTACCGTTCAGGAAAATCCGGTTGTCGGGATAGTTGAGATCAAGCAGCGCGATTATGACGTCTTGGCAAATGGACAGCTGCAAGCGGCGAAGAGCGATAAGAGTAAGATCACGTACCAGGGCTTTTATAAGGATCGTACAGCGTTAAGGAAGACCGCGGTGCAGATAGGTAAAGTCAAACCGGTGATTCGGAATGGTATTTCAGCAATCGCGTATCGCCCTAATAAGGTATCGCCACGGCGGTTAGTTATTTACATGCGGGATGGCAATACCGTATATGCAGACTATAAGACGGTCGGTAAGAAATTGGCCTATTACCCTGGAATTGCGGCGACAATGAAAGATCCTGGGATCATTGACCTTCAAGTGGGTGCTTATTCGTATAGCTACGGGTCCCATGACAAATGATTTTAGAAAAGATTGGGGAAAACATTTTTGAAGTGAATAAGATGTGGTAAAATCTTATTTAGGTATAATTTAAAATACAAAATTTTTAATGAGTATATTTAATAGTTTTAGGAAGGTGCCGTTCAGATGGATAATTCAGAAGTATTTGTTGGATTGGATATTGGAACCACCTCGATTAAGGCATTAGTATGCGAGAGTGTTAAAGGGCAATTAAAAGTTGTCGGGGTGGGAATTGCTCCTTCCACCGGACTTAACCATGGCGTAATCGTTGATATCAATAAGACCGCCCACGCTATCTCACAAGCGGTTGCTAAAGCAGAGGAAAAATCCAATCTTAGTATCAAAAAACTTATTGTTGGTCTCCCAGCCAACTACTTACAAATGCAGAAGGTTCATGGAATGATTACCATTGGATCACAAGGACAGTCACGTGAGATTGTGAACAGTGATGTCAATGATGTTGCCAGAGAAACCTTAACGCAAAATATTCCACCAGAGCGGACAGTTTTAGATTTGATTCCTACTGAGTTTTCTGTTGATGGCTTCGGCGGGATTAAGGATCCACGAGGAATGGTTAGTGTCCGCTTGGAAATGAAAGCAACACTTTACACCGGTCCTAAAACCATTATTCATAACACCAAAAAGGCGGTTCAAAGAGCTGGTTATGAAATTAAAGACTTTGTGATTGAACCAATTGCAACGGACTTCAACCTTCTTAATGACGGTGAGCAGGACTTTGGCACGGTTGTGATTGATCTTGGTGGTGGTCAAACAACTACCAGTATCATTCATGATCACCAGTTGAAGTATACATTCGTTGATCTGGAAGGTGGTCAGTACGTTACTAAGGATATTTCAACGGTTCTAAATACTTCATTAAAGAATGCCGAACAGTTAAAACTTAACCATGGTTATGCTGACCACACACTTGCTGACGAAGAGGCAGAGATCAATGTTAATGTTGTCGGCAAGAATGAACCCGTTCAGTTTACTGAAGAATATCTGGCCGAAGTAATCGAGGCCCGGATGAGGCAAATCTTCGAACGAATTCACCAGCGTCTCCAAAGCATTCATGCTCCAGAACTGCCAGGTGGCGTCACGATTATTGGTGGCGGTGCAGCAATGCCCGGCATAAAGGAGTTGGCCCAGCAATACTTTGCGGGTCGCATCAAGATTTATGCACCCGAGCAGATGGGAATTCGTCACCCCGGCTATGCTGCCGGGTTGGCACTGGCGATGTACGAAAACCAGCTGTCGGATGTTGATAAACTTATCAAGCAGACAATCCAGCAACCTGATATAATAGAAAGCCCACAGGAAGACGAGCAGTCAACCAGTGGTGGGCGCCAAATGGTTCACCAGTGGTCAAACAAGCAGGCTCAGCCAGTACGCGAAGCTAACCATTTGCGGCAAGAAAAACGGTCAACGCCAAAAAAGACTAAGCATACGTTTGGTAACCGGCTAAAGGGTATGTTTGATAACCTATTTGATTAAAATCACGGAGGAGAATTAAATGGATAACGATACAAGCACAACGGAAAACGAATTTGCTGGGGCACGTATTAAGGTCATCGGTGTCGGTGGCGGTGGTGGAAACGCCGTTAACCGCATGATCACCGAAAAGGTTCAAGGGGTTGACTTTATTGTTGCCAACACTGACCTTCAGGCTCTTAATAGTTCTAAGGCTTCCACGAAGATTCAATTAGGACCTAAACTTACCAAGGGACTTGGTGCGGGATCTAATCCAGAAGTCGGTGAAAAGGCAGCCCAAGAAAGTGAAGAGGCAATTAAAAAGGTCCTTGAAGGTGCAGACATGGTATTCATCACCGCTGGTATGGGCGGTGGAACCGGGACCGGTGCGGCGCCGGTTGTCGCTAAGCTTGCCAAGGACAGTGGTGCTTTAACCGTCGGCGTTGTTACCCGGCCGTTCTCTTTTGAAGGCCCACGGCGGGGCAAGTTTGCGGTTGAAGGACTGGAAAAATTGAAATCTAATGTTGACACCCTGATTATTGTTGCTAACAATCGTTTGCTAGAAATGATTGATAAGAAGACACCAATGATGGAAGCCTTTAAGGAAGCAGATAATGTTCTGCGTCAAGGTGTCCAAGGGATTTCGGACCTGATTGTTACTCCCGGGTACATTAATTTGGACTTTGCCGACATTAAGACGCTGATGTCTAATCAAGGAGCAGCGCTGATGGGGGTTGGGTCTTCCACTGGTGAAAATCGAGCTACTGAGGCAACTAAGAAGGCAATTTCCTCTCCCCTCCTAGAACTCTCCATTGACGGAGCACAGCACGTCTTAATGGACATCACTGGTAGTGAAGACATGGCCATGTACGAAGCTCAGGAAGCTTCTGATGTAATCAAACAGGCTGCTGGTACCAACGTTGACATTTCCTTTGGGATGTCCTTGGACAAGAATATGGGTGATGAAGTACGGGTTACAGTCATTGCTACTGGAATTGACAAACCAAAGAAGAGTCAGCCGCAAGTTAAGCAGGCTCAACCGCTCAACCGGCCAAGTCGTCCGGCTACCACTGATCGGCCTGCCAACCAAAGTAATGGTGACCAAGAGGAGAACAGTGACCCGTTTGATGGTTGGAATGACCCAACGGCAACTGCCGATGACCAACGGGAAAACAGTGATAACCAATTTTCACATGTTGATAAGCCGGAGTTTAATGTTTTTAATGATGATACAGCTAATTCCGATGATAACGATGACACTAATTTATCGACGCCACCATTCTTTAAAAATCGTCGTAAATAGTTAAAACTAAGGAGGAGTGGTTTAACGAGCGAGTTAGATTGCACCTCTTTTTAGTATTTAATAAGGAGGTCTTATAATGGCTGCAAAATTTCTCAAAAGCCTTTTTGGCGATGATGGAATTGAAGAAGAATACTATGATAATGCGTCTGCGGCATCAGAAAAGGAAAATAATAAGGTTGTTTCCTTTAACGAAAATCGCGCCAAACGGGGCAGTCAGAACATCAGTCAAATTTCTCTGTACGAGCCGCGGATGTATGCAGATGTAAAACAAATTGCTTCCCAGCTACTAGCGGGACGCGCAATCGTTGTCAATTTTACCCAAATGGACAGCAAGGCGGCGGCTCGGATGGTTGATTTCCTAAATGGGGCGGTATACGCCATCAACGGCGAGATGAAACGGATTGGAAAGGAAATCTTCCTTTGTGCCCCGAATAATTTTGAACTTTCGGGAAATCTGTCCAGTAACTTAAAGGCGGAGACAGATAATTTTAATAATTAAGGAGAAAAAGCATGCTTGGCTTTATTTTTTGGGTCTTAAACAGCTTAATTGATGCTTATATTTGGGTAATCGTGATTTGGTGTCTCCTATCATGGTTTCCCAATGCACGGGGGACACGCCTAGGTGAAATCATTGACCGCTTGGTCGAACCGTACATGAGCTGGTTTAACTTTATTCCACCACTGGGCGGAATTAGTTTTTCACCGGTCGTGGCGATTTTTGTCCTTTACCTCGCACAGTCAGGTCTTTCTGCCTTAGCAGGAATGTTTGGTTAGTAAAATGAAAGAAGAAAATATTAAGCAGCATTTTCGACCGAACGAAGGACCCTTTATCGATCAAGTAGCGGACTGGATCAGCACGGCAATTGCCCAGTACCGACCGGTCCTCACTTCCTTTTTAAACCCCCGACAACGTTACATCGCACAAACGATTGCCAATCGTCACGATGATCAGGTCAGAGTGACTAGTAATGGTGGTTGGAGCGGTGCCGAAATGCAACGACTCCTGTTTTATCCGCCCTATTACAAGCCCCAGGATAGTGACTTTGATCTTCAAGTTTTAGAGGTTAACTATCCGACTAAGTTTGTGGAACTTAACCATCGGCAGATTATGGGAACGTTAATCGGCGAAGGAATGGCGCGTAATGCTTTTGGCGATATTTTAGGCGACCAGGGACGATGGCAAGTTGTGGTGACAACTTCCATGGCCCAGTATTTACGGACAAGTGTGCACCATGTTGGCCGGACAAAAGTTAAGTGGCTACCGGTAACCGATTTGGCAGCGGTGTTAACTCCCGTTGAAGATTGGGAAGCGGTGACGACCACTGTAACCTCTTTACGCCTGGATAGCATCGTGGCGGCCGGCTTTAATTACTCTCGTAACCGGGCGAAGACGTTGATTGAGCACGGCATGGTCCGGCTTAATTGGGAGGACATTACCCGGCCGGATGAGCAGGTCGTTGTCCATGACCTAATCTCGGTCCGCCATGCTGGTCGCATACGGCTAGATGAAGATGATGGCAAGACACGGAAGGGTAAAGATAAAATTAGACTGTCAGTTGTGCATGCATAGTATTTGGAGGAAATAAAAATGGCTTTAACTGTGGAACAAATTAATAAACAAAACTTTTCAACTAAAATGCGGGGCTTCAACCAGGAGGAAGTTACGAACTTCATTCAAGAAGTTTCCCAAACGGTTCAAGAATTAACTGAAGAAAATCATGCATTGAAAGAGACCGTTAAGGCGGACGAGGAAAAGTTGAAATACTTTAGTGAATTAAAGGACTCCCTTAACAAGTCAATCCTGGTTGCCCAAGAAGCGGCTGACAAGGTAAAGAGCAATGCTAAGCGGGAAGCAGACATCATGGTCCGTGAAGCGCAGAAGCAAGCTACTGATATCGTTTCTGAAGCAAACGAAAAGTCCAACCAAGTTATTGACCACACGACTGAAGAAGCTCGGAAACTGACGACCGAAACCAATGATTTGAAGAAGCAGACCCGAATCTTCCGACAACGGTTACAGGTTATGCTTGAATCTCAGCTTGAGGTTGTTAAAAGTGATGAGTGGGACAAACTACTGGCGGATGATAATCCAGAACAATATGATGAAATTCAAAAGATGTTTGGAAATGACCTTGACAAGAATTCATCGGAAAGTGTAGAATCAACAGCAATTAGTTCCGCATCCCCAGCAGATGAGAACTTCGCTGACCAACCAGCTGTTGAGCCTGAATCATCTGCACCAACCGGCCCAGAGCCAGCAAAACAACCTGCGGCGAGTGAGCAGCCAGTTGTTCCCGCTGATTCAGGGGAAACGGTAGTTGTCTTCCCAGACAGCGACGAGGAAAAGAACTAGGGATAAATTAACTAGTGAACTTAAATAAAAACGTTGAAGAGAAGTGGATTTTACCACCCGACCCCAGCGAGTCAGTAGTTTTGGTGTGAGACTGATGATCGGTGTTTAGTCCTGATCGACTCTGAGTGTTGTACTCAACTTGTAGTAGGTACGACCGGTTCATGACCGTTATCAATGACAAGAGGAGGCCAAAATTGGCCTTGAAAATGGGTGGTACCACGATAGCTTCGTCCCTTTTAGGGATGGAGCTTTTTTATTTCAGTTCACTAGAAAAGAGAAAGGAGTAGTTGTTATGCGGGTTAAAGATACGTTAAATCTTGGCCGGACTAAGTTCCCCATGCGGGGTAAGTTGCCGGTGACCGAAGCTAAGCGTGAACAGCTTTGGGAAGAAAATAAAGTTTACCAATTACGACAAAAATTGAATGAGGGGAAGCCAACCTTTGTGCTTCACGATGGCCCACCGTATGCCAATGGTAATATTCACATTGGCCACGCCATGAACAAAATTTCCAAGGATTTCATTGTTCGTTACAAGTCAATGACTGGCTATCGGGCACCCTATGTTCCTGGTTGGGATACTCACGGGCTGCCAATCGAACACCAACTGACTAAGTCCGGCTATGACCGTAAAAAAATGTCCACATCCGAATTCCGGGACCTATGTCGCAAGTACGCCTTAGAGCAGGTTGACAAGCAGCGGACCGACTTCAAACGACTGGGGGTTAGTGGCGAATGGGATCACCCGTACTTGACCCTGGATAAGGAATTTGAAGCTGCGCAGGTTCGGGTCTTCGGTGAGTTCGCCAAGAAGGGCTTACTCTACCAAGCTAAAAAACCCGTTTATTGGTCCTGGTCTTCAGAATCAGCACTGGCGGAAGCCGAAGTTGAATACCACGATGTTGTTGCTAAGACAGCCTTCTTTGCTGAGCAGGTAAAGGATGGTAAAGGCATTCTTGATGACAATGCCTACTTGGTAGTTTGGACGACGACGCCGTGGACCGTTCCCGCTTCTGAAGCCGTGGCGGTCAATGGCAAGTTTGACTACTCGGTTGTGAAGCCAGCTGATGATGACCGTCAATTTGTAATTGGCACTGAATTACTCGATGGCGTTGCTGAAAAGCTCGGCTGGAAGGACTATGAGGTTGTTAAACACCTTGCCGGAACAGATCTTGATGGCATGGTTACCAAGCATCCTTACCTCGACCGCGACATCCTGGTAGGGACGGCTGACTACGTTACTGCTGATGCTGGTACCGGTTTGGTTCACACGGCTCCTGGCTATGGTGACGATGACTACCACTTCGGCTTGGAACACAACTTACCAATCTTTGCCCCAATTAATGACCAAGGGGTCCTGACTAAGGAAAATGGCGCCGACTTTGATGGTGTCTTCTACCAGGATGCGGATGATGTTTCTTTGAAGAAACTGGAAGAAAATGGTGCCCTCCTGCTTGAAGAGCCATTGAAGCACTCCTACCCATTCGATTGGCGGACTAAGAAGCCAATCATCTTCCGGGCCACCGACCAGTGGTTTGTTTCCATTGACAAGATGCGTCAGGATATCCTGAACGCCCTGGAAGATGTTGAATACAAGCCATCCTGGGGGAAGGTTCGTCTCAGAAACATGATCAAGGATCGTGGCGACTGGGTAATTTCCCGGCAACGGGTTTGGGGTGTTCCATTGCCAATCTTCTACGCTGAAGATGGGACGCCAATCATGGAAGAAGAGACTATTAATCACGTTGCTGACTTGTTTGCCAAGTATGGCTCCAACGTCTGGTTTGACCGGGATGCTAAGGACTTGCTTCCAGATGGCTACACTAATGAACATTCACCACACGGTAAGTTTACTAAGGAAACGGACATCATGGATGTTTGGTTCGATTCCGGTTCTTCTCACCAGGGTGTTCTGGCAGAACGGGACTATCTGACCTACCCTGCTGACCTGTACCTGGAAGGTTCTGACCAGTACCGGGGTTGGTTCAACTCTAGTCTGATTACCAGCGTGGTTTGCTCTGGTAAGGCCCCTTATAAGGGCATTGTTTCCCAAGGCTTTACTCTTGATAAAAAGGGTAAGAAGATGTCAAAGTCAATGGGGAATGTTATTGACCCGAACAAGGTCGTCAAGCAGATGGGGGCCGAAATTATCCGTCTGTGGGTAATGTCTGCTGATACCTCTGCCGATGTCCGGGTTTCAATGGGAACCTTCCAGCAGATTTCCGAGGCTTACCGGAAGTTGCGGAATACCTTCCGCTTCCTGTTAGCCAACACGGGTGACTTTAAACCAGCAGAAAACACAGTCTCCTATGAGAAGATGGCCAGTGTCGACCAGTACATGATGGTCAAGCTGAACCACTTCTTGAAGAAAATGCGGGACTACTTTGACGAGTATGACTTCCTGGATGCCTACAAGTTGCTCATCAACTTCGTCAACAATGACCTTTCCGCCTTCTACATGAACCTGGCGAAGGACGTCCTGTACATTGAACCAGCCGATTCACACGCACGGCGGTCAATGCAGACGGTCTTCTACAACATCTTGCTGACGATGGTCAAGCTCTTGACACCAATTCTTCCCCACACCACTGAAGAGGTTTGGGAATACATGGACGAACCGGAACAGTTTGCCCAGCTGACGGAAATTCCTGATGCCCGGTCTTTTGCTAATGAGACTGAACTACTGGACAAGTGGGAACAGTTCATGGAGGTCCGTTCTCATGTCCTGAAGGGACTAGAAGAAGCCCGGAATGACAAGCAGATTGGTAAGTCCCTTGAAGCAGCGGTCGATCTTTACCTAGACGCCAACCAACAAAAGCTGGTTGATAGCTTAAACGAAAACGTTGCGCTCTTGCTTGGGGTCTCTGCCTTGCACCTGCACCCATTTGACGAAGCACCGGTGGATGCTGACAAGTACGAAGACGGGGTTGCTGTTAAGGTTTCACCAGCAACGGGTGAAACCTGTGCACGTTGTCGGATGGTCAAGGCAGATGTGGGTACCGATGATGCTTACCCAATGCTTTGTGCACGGTGTGCCAAGATTGTCCGGACGAACTTCCCTGAGACAGTGGAGACCGGACTGGAAAAGTAAAAAAAGTGATATAATTTCTTGCTCAAGAAGCCAAACGGTGACATTGATTTTCTTGCGGTGTAAAATGGGAAGAGATAATGAAAAAGGGCGACCTTTCGTATCTTAACCCCGCAAGGTTACTTGAGTAGTGATATATCAATCAGACTTATTTTTAATAGGGGTTGCGGGAAATTACCACAACTCCTATTTTTATTGGCAGGTGAAAATATGCTTAAAGGAAAAGTCAAAAGTTTTGATGAACAAAAGGGGTGGGGATTCATTACCGTCCCCCACGAAGGAGATATCTTTGTTCATTACAGTGGTATTGAGGGTACCAGGCGCCGGGTCCTTCAGGCCGGTGAAGATGTTTCACTGGTGATTGTTCAGGGACATAAGGGCCCGCAAGCCGCCCACATTAAAGTAATTAGCTAGGAGGAATACGATGGATTTTACGGAAAAACCGCTTAGTAGCAAAGAGGTATTTAACGGCCACCTGATCAACGTTGAAGTTCAACAGGTAAAAACCCCTGAGGGCAACATCGCCCAACGAGAAATTGTTCACCACGCACCAGCTGTGGCTATTTTGGCTATCACTAGTGATAATAAGATGTTGTTGGAAAAACAGTGGCGGGCCCCGATTGGGAAGACAACCTTGGAAATTCCGGCTGGGAAGGTTGATTTCCGGGACCAGGCAAGTGCGGACCATGCTGCAAGACGGGAATTGAACGAAGAAACCCGTCTTCAGGCCGGTAAACTAGAGAAGCTTTCTAGCTTCTATACTTCGGTTGGGTGCATGGACGAATACATGACCCTGTATTTGGCAACCGAACTGTCACCAGTTGTAAACGCCCTTCCCAAAGATCAAGACGAAGAGTTAGTGGTAAGAAAAGTTAGTTTGGATGAAGCACAAGCGATGATTGCTTCCGGTGAAATTGAAGATGCTAAGACAATTATGGCCATTTATTATTGGCAGGGAATGAAGTCCAATGGATAATCAAAAGTCGCCGTTTTCTGAAGAAAAACTTTCGCGAAAGCAGTACCGTGAGCAGATTGCACGCACCAGGGCTGCTGGACAGGAACAAGAAGGCGGAGAACAAACCCGCCAGCGCACCGTAGAAGATCAGGAGGAACAAAGCAGTGAAGACAAAACAGCTGTTCTGAAGCGGAAACTTAACATTGCAATTGTTGGACTCATCGTGGCAATCATTGCCGTCTATTTAGTTTTATTTTTTGTCGGGTAAAGGAGTTATTTAAAATGCGTTTTGGAATTATCTGTGCGATGCCAGAGGAAATCAAGGAATTAAAGGCCCAGTTGGTTGGTGGTGTTGCCAAAAGAATCGGTGGCAAGGATTACTTCATGGGACAGATTAGCGGTCAAGATGTTGTTCTTGTAGAATCCGGAATTGGTAAGGTTGAGGCCGGAATTACAACTGAACACCTAATTACGGACTGCCATGCTGACGTGGTGATCAACTCAGGCTCTGCCGGTGGAATCGGCCAGGGGCTCCACGTGGGGGATGTTGTGATTTCTACGGCAACCGCCTACCATGATGTTGACGCCACGGCGTTTAACTACAAGTACGGCCAGCTTCCGGGTAAGGAACCCCGCTTTATAGCCTCAAAAGAGTGGGGGGCAGCACTGAAGGGAGCCGGTCAAAAGACTGGCTTGAATGTCAAGCAAGGCTTGATTGTTTCCGGCGACCAGTTCATCGCCAGTAAAAAAGCAATTGACCAAATCCTTACCCACTTCCCCGATGCCCTCTCCAGTGAAATGGAAGGGGCTGCGGTCGGTCAAGTTGCTACTGACCATGACGTCCCGTACGTTGTCGTCCGGGCAATGTCTGATACTGGCGATGAGGATGCCGGCGTCAGCTTTGATGACTTTATTGTTGACGCAGGGAAGCGGTCAGCCAAGATGCTTTTGCAATTGTTTGCTGACCGGGCTGCACAGTGAAAGGAAGGTTGGTCGTGAACGAAATTTACCTCGATAATGCGGCAACGACGCCGATGACTCCGGAAGTCATCGATGAAATGACTAGACAGATGAAGGAATCATGGGGGAATGCGTCAACTGGATACTCCTACGGCCGGCACGCTAAGTTAGTGATGGAAAACAGTCGCCATGTAATTGCCCAGAGCATTAACGCCGATGATAACGAAATCGTGTTTACCAGCGGGGGAACGGAAAGTGACAATACCGCCATCATTCAGACCGCCTTTGCGCGACAAAAACTGGGAAAACACATCATCACAACGGCTATTGAACATGAGGCAGTTCTCAAGCCATTGCATTTTCTTGAACAACACGGCTTTGAGGTAACCTACCTTCCCGTTGATGAGGATGGTAATATTTCCCTGAATGATTTTAAAGCGGCGCTTCGCGATGACACGATTCTCGTTACAGTCATGATGGGGAACAATGAGGTTGGTAGTCGGTTGCCAATTCATGAAATTGGTGAGATTTTAAAGAACCACCAGGCATGGTTCCACACCGATGCCGTTCAGGCTTATGGCCTGTTACCGATTGACGTAAAAAAGGACCACATTGACCTCTTATCAACCTCTGCTCACAAGTTAAACGGGCCGAAAATGATGGGCTTCCTGTACCGCCGCGAGGGAATCAGTTTTCCAAGCTTCATCAAGGGCGGGGACCAGGAAACTAAGCGTCGTGCAGGGACCGAAAACGTTCCTGCAATTGCGGCTTTTGCCAAGGCAGTGGCAATCGATACCCCAGATGAAAAACAAGCCCGGCAGACACGCTATTACCACTTCAAAAAGAAAATCGTGCAGGGACTTAAGGATAACCACATCCCCTTTGCCGTAAATGGCCAAATCAGTCCGGATAATCTAAACCACGTCCTGAATATCTGGTTCAAGGGCATCTCGACCTACGTCATGCAGACTGACTTGGATTTGGATGGCATTGCGGTCTCCGGTGGGTCTGCATGTACGGCGGGGAGCATCGAACCGTCCCATGTCTTGACAGCAATGTTTGGCCCTGATAGTCCGCGGATTAGTGAATCAATCCGGATTAGTTTTGGGGCACTGAACACGGATGAGGATATTGATAAGCTAATTGCAGCAATTGTCAAAATTGTTCATAAGCTTAACAAGCTTGATAAGGGGGCAAATTAAAGTGGATTTTGCTAAAAGGGTTAAGGTACCGGGGGACCAGACAACGTATTCGTTAAGCCCAGAAGTCAAGCGGTACACCCTGATTGACCTCGGGTTTGAAGAAACCAAGCGGGGTAACTTCGAGTACAAGGGGAGTCTTGATACTGATAACCCCTTTAAGCCGGTGGCCCGGCTTCGAATTTTAATTAATGTCGAACTGACGGGGTTCAAGATGGAAACCGTTACTGGTAACGGGGCACGGAGAATCAATATCTTTAACCACCAACGGTCAGCAGAATTTGTTGAGCAATATCACTTTATTTTAGATGAAATGCTCAAAAGAAACGTATTTAAAAGTGAGGGACAAAAATAGGTGCAGTCCCGAAAGGACTTTGGTACAATGTACGATACTGGATGCATGCGACCTTCAATCGTAGATTATTCCAGAATCTATTTGAAATGATGGTGATTAATGATGACTGACCACAGTCATACTCGTGTCGTTGTCGGGATGAGTGGGGGTGTCGACTCTTCAGTGACCGCGCTGTTGTTAAAGCGGCAAGGCTATGATGTCGTTGGCGTTTTCATGAAAAACTGGGACGATACGGACGAAAACGGTGTCTGTACCGCGACTGAAGACTATAAGGACGTCGCCAAGGTAGCGGCCAAGATTGGTATTCCTTACTACTCGGTTAACTTCGAGAAGGAATATTGGGACCGGGTCTTTAAGTACTTCATCGCAGAATACAAAAAGGGACGGACGCCCAATCCAGACGTTATTTGCAACAAGGAGATCAAGTTCAAGGCCTTCATCGACTATGCTAACCAGTTGGGTGCAGACTACGTGGCTACCGGTCACTATGCCGATTTAAAGCGGGATGCCGATGGACGGATGCACTTGATGCGGGCAAAGGACCAGCATAAGGATCAGACCTACTTCTTAAGTCAGCTGGACTACCACCAACTGGATAAGGTGATGTTTCCCCTGGCTAATTACACTAAGCCGGAGATTCGTCAGATTGCCAAGGAAGCCGGCCTGGCCACGGCGGATAAAAAGGACTCCGTTGGAATCTGCTTCATTGGTGAAGACGGCCATTTCCGTGAGTTCTTGAGTCAGTATATTCCCGCCCAGCCAGGAAACATGGAGACCGTTGATGGCCAAGTTGTTGGCCAACACATGGGATTAATGTACTACACGATTGGTCAACGCCGGGGCCTCGGCCTGGGGGGTAATAAGAAGAGCAACGAGCCTTGGTTTGTGATTGGCAAGGATATTAAGAAGAATATCCTCTACGTCGGTCAGGGCTACCACAATGAGCACCTCTATGCCACCCACCTGGAAGCCAGTGATATCCACTGGGTTGACGATGTTGTCAGCCGTTATGGACATGACTTCCACTGCACGGCAAAGTTTCGCTACCGGCAAAAAGATGTCGGCGTAACTGCCCACATCGCTGAAGATGGCCAGCATGTGACGGTTGAATTTGATGACCCAGCGCGGGCAATCACCCCGGGACAAGCGGTTGTCTTCTATGATGGTCAAGAGTGTCTGGGGAGCGCTATTATTGACCGGGCATACAACAATGAACGGCAGTTACAGTACGTTTAATTAACATAGGATTTAATCCAAGCGGGCATCCTTATTGCCTGCTTATACATATTTCACAATCAATGTGAACATTCATAATATTTTTGGTAAGATAATATATAAAAAAGGTCCGCGATTAACAATGACAAAAGTTTATCTAATTCGACATGGAAAAACAGAATGGAATCTTGAATCCCGCTACCAGGGGGGCCATGGCGATTCACCACTTTTAAAGACAAGTTACCAGGAAATTGAACTGCTTGCCCAATCCCTAAAGAAGGTGGCCTTTGCCCATGCATATGCGAGCCCCTTACGGCGGGCACGGGTAACCGCACAAAAATTAATTAGTCACCTTGATCAACCAATTCCGTTAACGATTGATAGCCGCCTGATGGAGTTTAATCTGGGAAAAATGGAAGGAATGCACTTCGATGACGTTGCTAAGAAGTGGCCAGACGAGCTAAATAATTTCCGCCATCATCCTGACCGTTATAATGAAGCAGTCACGGGCAGTGAAAGTTTCCAGCAGGTGATAGACCGGGTGGGCTCAGCTGTTAAAGAGTTTTGTCGTGTTAATCCGGAAGCCAACATCCTAATTGTTTCACACGGGGCCGCATTGAACGCCACAATAAACGCCTTGATTGGGACCCCCCTTCCGCATTTAAAGGATCGGGGTGGGTTGAGTAATACCTCAACAACTATTTTAAAGACGGATGATGCCGAACACTTCACACTTGAGAAGTGGAATGATACAACTTATCTGCATAAGACCAAGGTCGATCCAACTGATACAATCTAGTAAGGGGTGGCAGTGATGACAGAGAAGAATGAGTTAAAGCAAAGTGAAAAACGGGAAACGGAAAAGTTAGTCCACAAACTGATTCAAGCAATTGATGAACATCCAGAAAAGGTAAATAACTACTATGATCTCGGTTCTTTACTGACCCGCTTAAATGACTATGAACAGGCTGAAGAACTGTTTATGAAGGCCCTTGGGATTTTTGAGGCTAAAAAGGATCAGTCCGCAATCAACCTGTTAAACTACGGACTTGGTAACCTTTACTACGAAGTGGGAAAGCCAAATGCGGCGATTAAGCTTTACAATAAGATCGATGATGACAAGCTAAAGGCGGACTCATACCTGATGCTTGCGCAAAGTTATATGAAAAAGGGGCAGCATAAGCAGGCAGTTGCTTACGGCTTAACGGCTCATGAGTTACGGGCTCAGGATCCGGAAATCAACCAGGTCATTGGTGATTCCCTATTGGCCCTTGGTGAATTTGCGGAGGCTAAAAAATACTATGACGCCATTTTGAAACGTCATCCTGGCCGTGCAGATACCCAGTTCAACCGGGGACTGGTCGCAATGGTGCTGGGCGAACCTTACACGGACTACTTAACGCAGGCTAAACAGTTAAACCCAACTTATTACCAAAAGAGTGAACAACGGTTAGCGGATATTGAAAAGACGCTCCAAAAAACACAATCAAAAAAGAATAAATAGTGCTGGAAAGGATGACTTCAATGGCAACAGAAATGGATTTATTTAAGACGCCACAGGAGCCGTCTTTTTTTGTTGGTCAGGTTCAATCCGAGATTTTTACTAGCCCGGATTCTTTTTATAAAGTGTTGGCGGTCTCTGTGGAAGACGCTAACTTTGATTGGGACGAAAACGAGATCACGGTAACGGGGAGCTTCGGTGACCTGAGTGATGACCAGACTTATCGTTTTGAGGGCCAACTTGTTGAACATCCCCGTTATGGTTGGCAGTTTCAGGCTAAGTCTTACCACGTTAACCGGCCGACCAGTCGAGGGGGCCTGGTGGAATTTCTGGCCAGCAAGCAGTTCCCGGGTGTCGGACAAAAGACGGCCGAAAAAGTGGTCGACGCCCTGGGTACTAACGCCATTGACAAGATTAACGCTGATCCCCATGTCTTAGATCCCCTAAACCTTCGCAAGGCTGTCCGTGATTCACTGGTTGAAAACCTCCAGGCAAACCAGGGGCTTGACCAAGTAATAATTGGCCTTAATGACTTTGGCTTCGGAAGCAACCTGATTTCTTCTATTGTCGATCGCTATGGTGAGGATGCCCTCCAGGTGATTAAGGAGAATCCCTACCAGCTTGCGGCGGATATTGATGGAATCAGCTTCAAGCGGGCTGACCAAGTTGCTGCCAAATTAGGGATTGCCGGCAACGACCCCCGCCGAATCAACGCAGCGGTTGTCCAGTCCTTAGACGACCTCACGATGGCCACGGGAGACACTTACACCAGTATCAAGCCCCTTCTCGCTAACAGCCTTCAGCTCCTCAATGGAGATGGTCGGTCGGCGGACAGTAATATCGTTGCTGATCAGATTGTTGCAATGGAGAAAAAGCACCAAATTAACTATGAGGATGACCACCTGTACCCGACTAGTCTCTACCGGGCTGAATACCAGATTGCTGATCACTTACAGCGCTTGATGGGCACGGGTGAAGAACGGATTGCCGATGAGACAATCATGGCAACGCTGAAACGGACCGAGGAGGAAACGGGCATCAAATATGACCGGGTCCAGGTCCAGGCCGTGGAGACCGCCCTAAACAATAAGGTCATGTTGTTGACCGGAGGCCCAGGTACAGGAAAGACGACCATTATCCGGGCAATCGTTGAATGCTATGCCAAGGTTCACCAACTGTCTTTGGAGGTCAATGATTACAAGGGAAAGGTCTTTCCCATCCTTCTTGCCGCACCGACTGGCCGTGCTGCTAAGCGGATGAGTGATACTACCGACCTGCCGGCAAGTACAATTCACCGGTTGCTGGGATTGAATGGTCGGGAAATGCCAACGGATATCAGTGCCCGTGATTTGAAGGGTTCCTTGCTGATTGTTGACGAGATGTCGATGGTGGACACCCTCCTGTTTAAAACGTTAATTCAAGCGGTTCCAACCGCGATGCACGTTGTCCTAGTGGGTGATAAGGACCAGCTACCGTCAGTGGGCCCGGGACAGGTATTCCATGACCTCCTGTCCTTTAAGGAGTTACCCAAGATTGAGCTGGTCGATATTCACCGCCAAGCGGCCGATTCGACAATCATTCCACTTGCTCACGCAATTAAGGAAGGACACTTACCCGCTGATTTGATGGCCAAGAAGGCGGACCGGTCCTTCATTCCCTGCCGTGCGGGTCAGGTTCCGGACGTCGTTCATCAGATTATTGAAAAGAGTGAGGAACGGGGCTATTCATCTGCAGATGTGCAGATCTTGGCACCAATGTATCGGGGGATGGCTGGTGTGGATAACTTAAATGAGCTTGCTCAGGATGTCTATAATCCCGCTAGTCAATCTAAACAATCGGTTGAGTACCGGGGGCAGACCTTCCGGGTTGGTGACAAGGTCTTGCAACTGGTCAATAGTCCAGAGAACAATGTTTTTAACGGGGATATTGGTAAGATTGTTGCCATTGAAGGCACGGAAAAGGGGCAAAAGAACCCGAATATGACGATTGACTTTGACGGGAACGAGGTTAAATATTCCCGGATGGAATGGAACCAGCTACAGTTAGCTTACGCAATTTCAATTCATAAGTCGCAGGGGAGCCAGTTTAAGATGGTTCTGTTACCGGTGGTGCGTCAGTTCAGCCGGATGTTACAGCGAAACCTGATTTACACCGCGATTACACGGGCGGCTGATAAGCTGATCATGATGGGTGAGGCCCAAGCAATGGCAATGGCGGTCCGCAATGTTGGTACTAATCGCCAAACGACCCTGCTGCAACGGTTAAATGAAAAGTGGCATAAACAGCCAACGGCAGGGGATGTTCAATCAACTTCACCAACGACTAGCGGAGAAACGGTCTTAACACCGGCACTAATTGAGCAAGGCACGATTGACCCGCTGATTGGCATGGATGGGCTCCGTCCGTCTGACCTTTAAACTAAGGCTTGATTGCGCCACCATTTGTTGCGATAATAAGATTTAAATAGCTAGAAAATCAAAGGGAGTACAATAATGACGCAAATCAAGAATGCTCAAAATGTCCGTTTGTTTGCACTAAATTCAAATTACCCGCTGGCAGAGGCCATTGCCGAGAAGGTTGGCCTACCCCTGAGTAAGGCTTCTGATAGCCACTTTGCGGATGGGGAAATCAAGATTACAATTGACGAAAGTGTGCGGGGGTGTGAGGTATACGTAATTCAGTCCGTATCCGATCCCGTTAACACCAATCTAATGGAGCTATTGATCATGGTGGATGCTCTTCGCCGGGCAAGTGCCGCTAAAATCAATGTGGTCATGCCTTACTATGGGTACGCGCGTCAGGACCGCAAAGCGCGCGGCCGGGAACCAATCACCGCTAAGCTGGTTGCTAATTTGCTGGAGATGGACAAAATTGACCGGCTGGTTACGATTGACCTCCACGCTGCTCAGGTGCAAGGATTCTTTGATATTCCGGTCGACCACTTGCAAGCAACGAGTTTGTTTGCCAATTACTTTGACAAACAGGGGCTAGTTAACGATGACACCGTTGTTGTTGCTCCCGACCACGCTGGTGTCAGCTTTGCTCGTAAGTTTGCGGAAAGAATTAAGGCCCCAATTGCAATTATCGATAACCGGGCCGATGAAGTTCGGGAACAGACAGTTCAGGAAGTTCCCGAATACGTCATTGGTGATGTTAAGGGTAAGACGGCCCTGGTTGTTGACGACATTGTCGACACCGGGGTACGGATGAAACTTTCTGCTCAAGCACTGAAGAAGTTCGGGGCAAAAGACGTTTACGGCGTTGCCACCCACGCGGTCCTTTCTGGTAATGCGGTTCAAACCTTGCAGAATTCTCAACTTGAGAAGTTAGTCGTGACTGATACGATTCATCTTCCCGAGAAGAAGAAATTTGATAAATTGGTTCAGTTATCAGTTGCAGACCTATTGAAGGAAGCAGTTGTGCGGATTCATAACCACCAATCAATTGATACGCTGTTTAACCGGTAAACTAAAAAGGACGCGGAATTCATTTCCGCGTCTTTTTTAGTTTCTTTGACTCAAATTAAACTTTGGCAGGCAATTAATGAACTGCTCATAAGCACCTTGCTCGCCGGTTGCTGTAATCGTACAGTTTTCCGCGTTTACACTTGCCTGGTGGAGGTCTGTTTCTTTAACCTCGATATGGTGGGTGAAAGTGGCGTTACCGACCAGTTCGACCCAGTAACGACGCTCCTGGTAGTGGACAACCGTCTTGACCATTCCGCCCGGATTATAAACAGTAATTGGTTCATCAAAGGCTCCTTGATCACCGTGCAAAAGAACAAAGGCTAAGCTAGTGGCAGACATCCCAGTCCCGCAAGCATTGGTGAACCCGACACCTCGTTCATAGGTCCGAACAAAGAGGCGGTTTGGACCTAGAATATGGGCAAAATTGACGTTCACACCATCGCTGAAGTAGGGGTTATCACCGTTTAAGTAGGGCCCCAATTCACCGAGAAGCGGGCCCTCAATTACTTTCTGACTCACGAACGAGATTAGGTGAGGGTTAGGAATCGCAATTGCGGAGAAAGTCAGCTGCGGAGCAAGCTCCGGTACTGGGGTTCCCAAAAGGCGATCGTGACCAAGATTGTCAAAAGGGAGGGCTTCCTTGTTAAAACGAACGGGTGATATTTCCACGGCGAAGGCCGGAACATTTGGAGCGAAGTCTTTTTCACGGCGCACCTGGAGACTTGCGTTCATGGTGTCCACCTTAAAGGACTTCTTTTGGTCTCGTTCTGCAAGGTAACGGGCAACGGTCCGGAGGCCATTACCGCACATTGAGGCTTCACTACCGTCTGCGTTGATTACCCGCATTTGGGCAAGGGCACCAGACCGGGTCGGTTTATTAACGACCAAGAGGCCATCAGCCCCACCAAGGAGTCCCGTTTGGTGGTCGGTAAGGTGCTGAGCAAGCTTACGCAGTTGATCATCAGTTAATACCGTCTTTAATTTGGTTTGGTCCAAGATGAAGAAACTATTTTGTGATCCGTGGACTTTTATTAAGTTTGCCATTTGTTAATCTCCTCCTAGTTTGCAAAGAAGCGGTGGTATATTGCCCGGACTGCCTTATCAGCGTCGCGGTCATAGGTACCAATCATAATTGAAATGCGGGATGCCCCCTGATTGATCATTGGGACGGGGATGTTTTCCTTCGTTAGGGGCGTTAGGATGTCGTTGATAACGCCAGTTCGGTTGCGCATCCCCTCACCGACCACCATCGTAATGGCGTAGTTATCAATCCACTCCAGCTGGTCGGGGTTAATCTCTTCTTGAATTTCGTTACAAATAACGTCGACCAATTCGTCATCTAGCTGGTTTCGGTCTAGGATCAGGGTGATGTCATCAATCCCGGATGGCATATGCTCGTACGAAATACCATGCCGGGCGAGAATGTTCAGAATCCGGAGAGTAAATCCGGCTTCCTTATTCAGGAGGTACTTATGCAGGTAGAGTGCAGCAAAGTGCTTACCACTAACGACCCCGGTAACGATGTCAGCCGGTTGGAAGCCTTTGTCGGGAACAATTAAAGTTCCCGGTTTTTCCGGGTGCTGGGTATTCTTGACGTTAATCGGAATATTACCCTGGATAGCAGGGATCAGAGCCTCATCGTGAAAGACGGAGAAGCCCGCGTAAGACAATTCTCGCATTTCCCGGTAAGTCATCTTAGCAATTGCCTGTGGGTGGTCAACGACGGCGGGATTAGCCGCATAAATAGCATCAACATCGGTGAAGTTCTCGTACATTGTTGCGTGCAAGCCCCGGGCAAGGATGGCTCCCGTGATATCTGAACCCCCCCGGGAGAAGGTCGCAATGTGACCAGCCAGGGTGATGCCATAAAAGCCAGGGAAAACAAGGAGCTCGCTGTCGTTAAAAGAGAAGTGGTCCAATAAAGAGTAGGTTTCGGGCATCACGGATGCGTTATTTGGCGTCCCCGTAACCCGGATACCAGCCTCTGTAGGGGTGACAAAACGGGCTTCGTACCCCTGTTGTTGAAGGATCAGGGCCATCAATTCGGCATTCGACCGTTCGCCATGGGCTTTAAACGTTGCCATCAGGTAATTATGGTTGGGAAAGTGCCAGCTTGGCAACTCCTTTAAGCGGTCAATGATGGACGTCAGTTTTTCTTTGGGAACGTTAAAGTAGTTTGCAATTTCAACGTAGCGATTGATAATTTGGCCAACCGTTTGCTGGTATGGCTTATTGTTTAGGACTTGATTAGCGTACTGAATTAAAAGGTCGGTAACCTTCGTATCCTTGCTATTTCGCTTTCCGGGGGCAGAAGTAACGATGACACGGCGCTGGGGGTCAGCAGTGATAATATTAATTGCCTGGGTAAAGTGTTCGCCATCAGCGAGCGAACTGCCACCAAACTTTACAACTTTCATTTCTTAAGAACTCCTTCTGGAAAACGCTAGTAAATGCTAATTTTCCGTAAACAATTTTAATCGAATTCTAACATGTTTCGCCAAACATGCAAGTAAAATAATTTTGGCATGATGATGATTAAACGTTTTACTAAATGATGAAAATGAGGAGATCCTTTCCAGACCTCATTATCCCTATTGACTTTCTCATTATTTTTTTATAAGCTTAATACAAATCGAAGAGGTGCAGCCAACACAAGTAGGGTAATGGAGCCACTGTCGGGCAGTGAAGTTACCTCAACAGGGCGGTTGCCGAAGTGCTTGACTTGACAGGAGCCAGGTTAACTGGGGCGTGGTTGAATAAGCCATGGACTGTCGCAGGACGAATATCAGCCTGCGTTGCGCTATCGACAAATGAGAATGGAACTTAGTCCACTGTTTGTTCTGCGCAAACAGTGGATTTTTTATTGGTCGACTTCCCCGGCAACATGAATTGGAGGAATTGATTATGAATGAACAGATTACTGCTGATCAGCTCAATGAAAGAGGGCACTTGCTAATCGGGGGCTGTGATGCGATTGAGTTAGCTCATGAGTATCAGACACCGCTGGTCGTTTATGATGTTAGCCAGATTCGCCAACAGATTCGCGCCTTTAAACGAGTCTTTGAAGAAAACGATGTTTCATACGCGGTTTCTTACGCTAGCAAGGCCTTTGCCGCCGTCGCGATGTACCAGGTGGTTAACCAGGAGGGCGCTCACATTGACGTGGTCTCTGGTGGTGAAATGTATACCGCTATTCAGGCTGGTTTCCCCATGGAACGGGCTAGCTTTCACGGCAATAACAAGTCATATGATGAACTGGTGATGGCGGTTAAGAACCACGTGGGGGTAATCGTCGTTGACAACTTTCACGAAATTGACCTCCTAAGTCAGGTTTTAAACGAGCTGGGTGCTCGGACAAAGGTAATGATTCGAATCACGCCTGGTATCTCTGCCCACACTAATAAGTACATTCAGACCGGCCAAGTCGACAGTAAGTTTGGTTTTGACCTTGCTTCTGGTCAAGCGGATGAAGCCCTGCAAAGGGTATTAGCTAATTCGCGGATGGACCTCATTGGCCTGCACGCTCATATTGGATCGCAGATTTTTGAAGTCGCGGGCTTTGAAGGGGTGGCGAATAAGCTGGTTAAGGTTGCTGACCACTGGCAAAAGAAGTTTGGCTACCAGGCAAAGGTAATCAATGTGGGTGGTGGCTTTGGAATTCGCTACGTTAAGGATGACCAGCCCCTCCGTCCTGAGCAATTTGTTGATGCCATCATCAAGGCAATTAAGAAGGCTGTTAAGCCAACAAACTTGGGAAAACCAGCGATCTGGATTGAACCGGGACGGTCAATCGTTGGGCCAGCCGGTTATAACCTTTACACGGTGGGGTCAAGGAAGGACCTCCCCGGACTGAAATCGTACGTCACGGTTGATGGAGGAATGGGTGATAACATTCGTCCAGCTCTCTACCAGGCCAAGTATGAAACGGTTCTGGCCAGTGATCCGCAAGCACCACTTACTGAGCACGTGCGCTTAGCCGGCAAGTACTGTGAATCTGGCGATATCCTATGTCAAGACCAAGCTCTGCCGAAAACTAAACCGGGTGATATTCTGGCCATGCTAGATACGGGTGCTTACGGTTATTCAATGGCCTCAAACTATAATCGGAACCCACGTCCGGCCGTAGTTTTTGCGGAAAACGGTCATTCGCAGGTGGTTATTAAAAGAGAATCTTTTGCGGACCTAACTCACCTGGACCAACCTTACGAATAAAATTAATCCATTATATAGGAAGAAAGAGGAATAAAAAATGGCAAAACTAGATGCACAAGCAATCATTAACTACATTGGTAATGCTCCCAAGAAAACCCCAGTGAAGGTGATTCTAAAGGGAGATATTGACGGACTAACTTTTCCAGAGAGCCTGCAGGTATTTCCGGAAAAACAGACCGCCACGCTATTTGGTGACTGGGCTGATGTTAAGCCTTTCCTAGAAGAAAATAAGGAGAAGGTTACCGACTACCATATTGAAAATGACGCCCGTAATTCAGCCGTACCATTACTCAATTTGAAGGAGATTAACGCCCGAATCGAACCAGGGGCAATCATTCGTGAGAAGGTCCTAATCGGTGATAATGCCGTTATTATGATGGGGGCAATTATCAACATTGGTGCTGAGATCGGTGCTGACTCGATGATTGACATGGGAGCGGTCCTCGGTGGCCGTGCCATTGTTGGTAAGCATTGCCACATCGGTGCAGGAACCGTCTTAGCAGGTGTAGTTGAACCGGCAAGTGCCCGACCAGTGCGGATTGATGACAACGTTTTAATTGGGGCAAACGCTGTTGTAATTGAAGGTGTCCACGTTGGTGAGGGTGCCGTCGTAGCTGCCGGGGCAATTGTTACCCACGATGTTGCTCCCCATACGATGGTGGCCGGGGTACCAGCCAAGTTTATTAAGAACGTTGACCAACAGACTAGTGACAAGACGGCCCTGCAGGGTGACTTGAGGAAGTTGTGATCATGACATTAACAAACGAGCAACTTATTCAAATCCGTCGCCACCTCCACCAGATTCCGGAGTTGGCCCTTCATGAAACGCAGACCCATGAGTACCTCCTTTCAGTAATCAAGGGCTTTAACCAACAGTTCCTCGAAATTCGTGAGACACCAGAACTACCGACGGCATTGTTTGTCCTTGTTAAGGGGAGTAACCCCCAACGGACGATTGGTTACCGGACAGACATTGACGCTTTACCGGTAGAGGAAAAGACGGGACTACCATTCAAGTCCCAACACCCGGGTGTTATGCACGCGTGTGGCCATGATATCCACATGACGGTCGCCCTTGGCGTGCTCAACTACTTTGCTGAAAACCAGCCCAAGGACAACTTGCTCTTCTTCTTCCAACCGGCAGAAGAGAGTGATTATGGTGGTAAGCGGGCCTATGAAGCCGGTTTGTTTTCCGGTAAGTGGTGTCCGGACGAGTTTTATGGTCTTCATGATAATCCGGACCTTCCCGCTGGGGCAATTGGCTGCCGGATGGGAACGCTGTTTGCGGGGACCACAGAAGTTAACATTGATTTAAATGGGAAGGGTGGGCACGCTGCCTACCCCCAAGATGCCAATGACACGGTCGTTGCGGCTGCAGCATTAATAATGCAAGTGCAGACGGTTATCTCCCGGAGTATTGACCCGATTCATAGCGGCGTTATCACCCTTGGCAAAATTCGCGGGGGCAGTATTCGCAACGTAATTGCTGGCCATACCCGGATCGAAGGAACCATTCGCGGCCTGACTCAGAAGATGATTAAAAAGATTGATGGTCGTCTTCAGGATATCTGTGAAGGAGTTGGGCGCTCCTTTAATATGGATGTTAAGCTGGGCCTCAACCAGGGTGGTTACTGGCCAGTTGAAAACAACCCGCAATTAACGAAGTTCTTTATTGACTACATGCAAAAGACCCCCGACGTCAACTTTATTGAAACCGCACCGGCAATGACCGGCGAAGACTTTGGCTTTTTACTGGCGAAGTTTCCGGGGACGATGTTCTGGCTTGGCGTTGATGATGATTCGCAGCTCCACTCCGCGACTCTAACACCTGATGAGGCGGCAATTAAGCGGGGCGTTGATGCAATCACTGGCTTTATGAATGCGCGGATGGCAAAGTAATGGAGGAATTAAAATGAAATTAGCAGATGCAGATCTCTTAACAGCAATTGTCACTCCCTTTGATGATAAGGGGCAGATTGACTTTGCAAGCTTGAAGAAGTTAACGAACTACCTAATTGACCAGGGTAGTAATGGTTTTGTAATCGGTGGGACAACCGGTGAGACCCCGACACTTAGTCACGACGAGAAAATTAGTCTTTACCAAGAATTCGGTAAGATCGTTAATGGTCGGGTTCCGGTAATTGCCGGGACAGGGAGCAATAACACCGCCGAAACGATTGCCTTTACCAATGAGGTGGCAAAAATCCCAGGCATTGACTATGCCCTGGTAGTTGTTCCGCCATACAATAAGCCTAACCAGCGGGGGATGGTTGCCCACTTTACTGCAGTTGCGGACCAGGTTAAGATACCAATTGTGATGTACAACATTCCTGGTCGAACAGGAGTTAAGATGGCGGCAGAAACAATCATTAAACTTTCCGCAAACCCAAACATTGCAGCCGTTAAGCAGTGTGCTTCCCTGGAGGAACTTGAAGAAATTGTTGAAGGAAAGAACAAGGACTTTGCCGTCTTCACTGGTGAAGATGCGCAGGCTCTGACCGCTCGTGTTCTCGGGGCTAACGGGGTCATCTCGGTTGCCTCCCACAGCTACGCTTCCCAGATGCGGGCAATGTATGACGCACTCTACAAGGGTGACTACCAGGCGGCCGGAAAGCTGCAACGGTGGCTTACCCCAAAGATGGCAGCGCTATTCATGTACCCGTCACCATCACCAGTTAAGACGCTCCTTAACGCCCAGGGATTTAGCACGGGTAGTTGCCGTTTGCCGATTTTGCCACTTAACGATGACGAGAAGAAGGCTTTGGCAAACGCTCTCGGCTTGCCGAGCGATAAGTTATTAAATAAGCAACTACCATTGAACTTGGGGGAATAATAAGATGAAAAAAGTTTTAATTGCCGGCGCTGCCGGAGCAATGGGCCAAAAAGCCGTTGCCCTGGTAAACGGGATGGATGATGTTGAATTGACCGCCGTCCTGGCCCCGCACATGGCCGATGACCAACGTGCTAAGTTTCACCTTGGACCTGAAGTGCAGATTTATCACTCATTAAATGAGGTCCCTGAAGGCGCGGCCAATATCTGGGTTGACTTTACGATTCCAGCAGTCGTGTACGACAACGTCAAATTTGCCATCGATCACGGCTTCGCACCGGTTGTGGGGACCACGGGGTTAACGGATGACCAGGAGGATGAATTAATTAAGACCAGCGCTGCGCGTCACCAAGGGGGGCTGATTGCGCCTAACTTTGGGATGTCGGCAGTCCTGTTGATGAAGTTCGCTAAGGAGGCTGCGCAATACTTCCCGGATGTTGAAATTATTGAAATGCACCATGCTGACAAGAAGGACGCTCCATCGGGCACGGCATTGAGCACCGCCAAGCTGATTGACCAGGTGCGGCCAGCACATGAGAGTAGCCCCGATGAGGTCAGCACCCTGGATAATGTCCGTGGTGGCGACTACCACGGGATTAAAATCCATTCAGTTCGCTTGCCGGGCTACGTTGCCCACGAACAAGTCCTCTTTGGGAGCGCGGGTGAAGCACTAACGATTCGGCAGGATTCCTTTGATCGTCAATCGTTCATGAGTGGGGTCAAAGTTGCCTTAGAAAAGGTGCTGGACCTTGACAAGTTAGTAGTTGGACTCGAGAATATTTTATAGGAAGTGACAAGATGCCGACCTTACCAAGTGAAATGAAAACAATTGTTAACCACCGGGTGGCTGCCCTTCCACCGGCACAGATTCGGGCGTTCGACGACGAAATATCCGCGATTCCGGGAATCGTCAAGTTAACTCTTGGCGAACCGGACTTTAATGTTCCTGACCATGTCAAGCAAGCAGCAGTGCGAAGCATTCAGGAGAATGATTCCCATTATTCTGCCAGTCGGGGAACAATCGCCCTGCGGCAGGCAATTAGTAATTATCTTAAGCAGACCCGCCAGGTTAACTATGATCCCGCATCAGAACTAATTGTGACGGTGGGGGCCACGGAGGCAATTACGGCCACGACATTCGCCCTGCTCAACCCTGGTGATAAGGTAATCATCCCGACGCCAATCTTCTCGCTTTACTTTCCAAGTGTTGCCTTGACAGGGGCGGAACCGGTCTCGGTAAATACCGTTAACGATAACTTCCTATTAACGGCTGACCGCCTGGAAGCAGAAATTGAAAAGGGTGGTCCTGCGGTTAAGGCGGTAATTCTTAACTACCCCAATAACCCTACAGGCCGTTGCTATTCCAAGGAGGAGCTAACGGCACTGGCGGCGGTTATCAAGAAGCACCACCTGCTCGCAATTGTTGATGAGATATACAGTGAACTGATTTACGACCAGCCCTTTACCTCGTTGGCCAGTTTGCTACCTGACCAAACGATTCTGATCGATGGCCTTTCAAAATCGCACGCGATGACTGGCTACCGCTTGGGTTACGTTGCGGCGCCGGGTGATGCTATCAAGCAGATTTCGAAAATGCATTCGTTCATGGTTACTGCCGCTAATGATACCGCTCAGGCCGCAGCTCTTGAGGCCTTGACGAATGGTTCGGCAGATCCCGTTGCCTTCCGTTCTCATTACCAAAAGCGGCGGGATAAGTTAGCGAATGCTTTGCAGAAGATGGGCTTCTCTTTTGCTGCCCCAGACGGTGCCTTTTACCTGTTTGTAAAGCTTCCAGAACGATTTGGCAGTGATGACTTTGCCTTTGCGCGTCGGTTAGCACATGAGGCCAAGGTCGGCGTGATTCCCGGCCGTGCTTTTGGCGCTGGTGGAGAAGGGCATGTTCGCCTTTCCTACGCGGCTGCTGATTCGAGCATTGATCAGGCAATTGAACGTTTGACCACCTTTATGGAGAAAAATTAGGCTGAAATTAGGCTGCCTTGTTACCTTAACGGTGCTGGACAGCCCTTTTTTATCCGGGCCAACCAAATGTTCGCTATACCAATTATAAAAATAATGGTAAAATAAGGAGCATGAGAGCGCATTCTTGACGAAGCGCTGTATTTATTATGATGTTGTATGATTATTGAGAAGGTGTTTATTCAGCATGACTAAGAAGCATTACCAGAGTCACCACTTACGGCATGCCGTAACGGGAACCTTAAGTGCGTTTGGGTTCTTGGCGATTACGTCGCAGCTTGCCTCAGCAAGTCAAATCACAGTTAAATCAGGTGATACCGTTTGGGGGATTGCCCAACAGCACCAGTTGACGGTCCAGTCAATTGAACAGGCCAACCCAACCACGATTAAGAAGATCAGCAATACCGTTGACCTGATTCAGGTGGGGCAAAAGCTAACCTTACCGGATGGCCAGACTACTCAAACTGCGGCCCATTCGGTGGCAGGAATGTATACCGTTAATAACGGTGATACCCTGAATAGTATTGCCCAGCATTTTAATGTGAGTGTTAACCAGATTGTTGCCTGGAATAATCTGACAACGCCACAAATTTATGTCGGTCAGCACTTAACAGTTAACGGGGCCAACCAATCGGCAACTAACACCACCACAGCAGTGGGCACTACTAGTTCCGTTAGTGCAGCTCCAGTTGAGTCAACCCAGCCACAAGTGGTTAATACAGGTATGCCGGAGCAGGTTACCCAACCAGTTACTAACCAGACTAGTGTTCGGTCGTCGGCTAATACCACTAATCAGACAAGCATCCAGTCAACAGCTAGTGGTGAAACCGTGCAAACTAGTGAAGCCCTAGCTGCGACAGTACCGACCGTTTCTACTAATGTTCAGCAGCCAGTATCGACTTCTGCTATCAATACTTCTCAAGTAGCTGTTAGCAAACCAACAACAGTGGCAAATACGGTTACGACGCAAGGAAGTGCTGGTCAAACCGCTACTGGCCAGGCCGTCCAGTCCAGTCAACAGCAAGTTTACGTTACTCCCGTTAGTCAACAGCCGGCTCCGGTTACTTCATCAGCGGTAGCAGTTCAAAGTCAGGCTACCCCTGCTGGCTCGGTTGCACAATCAACTGCTTCGACTGCTCCTGTTAACGCTAGTCAGCCTCAACAGCCTGCTAGTCAGGCAGCGACGCAACAGCCAGCAACCAATAATCAGGCTACTTCAACGACTGACTTGCAGTCTGGCTCTGTTGTCAGCCTGGCAGTTAAGGTTGCTAACTCTAACAGTGTTCCTTATGTCTGGGGCGGTAATTCACTGAGTGGGATGGATTGTTCTGGATTTGTGGACTATGTATACGCTCACGCTGAAAATAAACAATTGCCACATAATTCAGTTGCGTTGGAGAGCTGTGTAAACCAGCATGCTGTTAGCCAGGCTCAACCAGGTGATATTCTTTTCTGGGGTCAGCATGGTAGTTCTTACCACGTTGCAATTTACACTGGTAACAACCGGTACGCAGCGGCAGCGCAACCGGGAACGAACGTGTCAATCTACACCTTAAGCCCTTATTTTGCACCAAGCTTTGCCGGGACTGTGAAGTGATTAGAGAATTTTCATCATAAAGTAACCGAGATGTAATCACTCAAAGGGTTAACTTTTGGTCAGTTTCATGATATTTTGTCAGTATGCAATTATTGAAATTGCTTTAAATATTTACCATGTATGAGGGGTGTTTAAAGTGAGCAATAAGAATGAGATCGAAACTGATTTACGCCGAGCAGAGGATCGATTGGCGAACCTTTGTCGGTCAGAAAACGTGACAGATGCCACTGATGGGCAGACGGTTACAATTCAGCCAACTTGTGGCGATGAAATGCAAAAATTACGGGATGAATGCAGCCAATTGCGGATAATTCTCGAGGCAATGGAAGCTTCTGAGGATTAGCTTGATTGGCAAAGTTTTCTAATTTTAAGACAAAACTCCCGCACACTTGAGAATTGTCGAGTGTGCGGGAGTTGTTTTATTTAGTCGTTTGCCAGAATGGGTACTGGGTAACGTCTGTACTGAGGTCAACAAAGCGGTTGCCCAACGGCTCACCATCACTTTGCCCAAATTCAAGGGAGGTAGTTGTGTAATGAAAGCGGGCCCCCGTTAAATGCTTAGCAAAACGGGAATTTGGCAGCTTCCCTCGGGAAAACTGAATTAGTTGCCAAAAGGTGATTGGCCAGCCCTTTTGTTCCGCTACAAGCAGGCCTAATTGTGGTTGTTCCAGGCTGCTTGTGGGAGCAACTTTGACGCCGCCGCCAATGAAGGGATGGTTGACTAGCAGGACAATGTATGCCCGGGGATAAAAGTTCCGTGAGCTACCTTGTTGGACCATTAGCTGGAAGGGCTGCTGGTTATAAACGACCCCTAAAGCCTGACGAAGGTAATCAGGGTGCCAAAGATGGAATGCGGTAGACTGTTTTTTAGCGCTTTTTCCGCTGACCCGACTAATAATTGCGGCATCAAAACCGATCCCAATATTATTTAGGAAGTAGCCTTCTTCGCCCTTAATGGCCTCATGGTAGTGGCCGACATTAACACTAGTTAATGTCGTGGTATTTAGAATTTGTTGCAGGGCGTCAAGCGGCTGAAATGGTACTCCAAAAGCACGGGCAAAATCATTATTAATACCTGCTGGAATGAAGGCTAGTGGGAGGGGATTAGTGTGGAGACGGTGACTTTCTTTAATAAGGCTGTTTAAGACTTGGTGAAGGGTCCCATCACCACCAATCACCATAACAATATCCCCTTTGCGCCTTTGGACAAAACGGGTTGCAAAATATTCAGCACTAGAACGGTTCTTAGTTATGTGGACATCGAAGCTAACTTGCGCTTGGATTAGTTGGGGCTCAATTAGTTGCCATTCTTTTTGCGCTTTACCGTTACCGGCAGCTGGGTTAAGGATGATTGAGTAATGCATAGTGGTCTTCCTTCTTGATCTTAATAGCTATATAACAGGATAAAGAAGTTAAATAATCTTCAAAATGAGCTCTGTTTTGTATAAATGCAATGAGGTCCAGCGTTCGGTTCATCCGAATGTTGGACCTCATTGATATTCAACATCATTATGTGGGACACCCATTGACCCCTGATCTGAAAATTAGAAACTCGTCATCTTGAAGTTTGGATTTTGCTTTTCGTAAGCAAGCGCCTTTTCATCGAGTTGTTCGACGTATTCGATACTGTAGTCGGTGTTATGTTCAACCATTAAAAGAGCCTCTGGTTCGGAGTCAGCTTCGATATAAAGCGATTTCGTATTTTCGCGAACGGGACGCTTGGTACTATCTGGTTGATAATATACTTTAAAGATCATTCTACTAAAAACTCCTTAGAAGATGTTATTTTCAGTTTTTTACCTTATCCATTTTAGCACATCTAAGTTTAACTGTCCTCAGAATTAGCAACATGGTATGATTAATTTAATAAAGAGGTTCTCATGGGGGTGACGAGATGAAGATAATTATAATTTGTATAATTGCCGTGGTGGTGGTGGCGTGCCTATATACAGTTGTTCACCGCATCCTGATTAACCGGGCAACAATAATGCTACGTCGTCGTGCTCAAGAAACGACTGATGCTGCTGTTAATGCTAGTCTGCAGAAACTGTTAGGATGGGACCGGTTCCTGAACTCACAGCTAGTTGCCGATGTCTGGGGTAAGGGCGTCTTAGCCTTTGAATATCATTTTGATGGAAATGAAAAGCGGGATACCAAACTGACGCCCCAGAATCTCAATGAACAACTAGGCAAGTATGCTAATGCCCACCAGTTAACAGCGGTCAACAAAAGTTTCAGCGTGTTTAGGGTTACGGACTGGTGGCAATATGAAGGTGTTCTTCATATTGATGTTGCCTATATTTTAAATGAAGCCACGGCGGAGTATGTTGCTGACCTGAAGAAACTTAAGCAACACAGTAAATAGAAAAGCGACTTTTGGCATCCATGATAGCGGATGTCAAAAGTCGCTTTTAAACATTTAGCTGATCATCACTGTATCAGCAGGGGCCTCAAATGGGGCCTGTTTATTAATGTGGTCGTAGAATAAGACGCCGTGGAGGTGGTCAATTTCGTGCTGGCAAACAATCGCTGGGTAATTCTTTAACCGAACCTGGTGCTTCTTGCCGTCCGTATCCTGGTAACGAAGAGTAATCCGGTCGTGTCGCGGAACGTAGCCGGGCACATCCTTATCAACGGAGAGACAACCTTCGCCCTCAGTTAATGCCCCATACTGGACAGATTCGCTGACAATTACTGGGTTAATAATGACATCCTTAAATTCTGGCTGACCATCCTTTTCTAGTGGTGGAACTAAAACAGCAGCCATTTGTTTTGAAACGCCAACTTGTGGTGCAGCTAAACCAACGCCGGCGCGTAATTTATATTTTTCACAAAGCTTGGGATCCTGGCTAACTTCTAAATATTCCATCATTTTTTTCGCTAACTGTTGGTCTTCCTCTGAGAGAGGGAATTCAACCTTGGCAGCCCGTTTTCTTAATACCGGGTCGCCATCACGAACAATATCCTTCATTAAATACACTTTTTCCGCCTCCATTAGTATTTATTAATTCTAGTCTATCATAATGCCTATCGATGACAACGCCCAAAATTAAGCCCATTAATTATACAAAATTATTAAGTTAGCGTTTTCACATGTGCAACTTCTAGTCAAAACGTAATAAAAAAGTCTATGAAAGCGCTTGTATTATGTCCAGAATTAGTTATACTAGAAACTGTAAGTAGGCAATCGCTTATATATGATGTTAATTGGATTTGGAAAGGGATGTTTATAATGGCCGAAGCCAAAGCTGTAGACTTTGCTAAGATTAAAGCCGAAGAAGGCGCTGCATTTGCAAAGCCCGTTCAAATTCTTGATAACGATGGTAAAGTCGTTAACAAGGATTTAATGGCTAATTTTACTGATGACCAATTAGTCGACCTGATGAAGAAGATGGTATGGGAACGTGCACTTCACGAACAAACCATGTCATTCTCACAACAAGGTCGTTTAGGATTCTATGCTCCTACCTGGGGTGAAGAAGCATCCGAAATGGGGACAGTATCCGCATTTAAGAAGCAAGACTTTATGTTCCCAGCATACCGTGACTTACCACAACTGATTCAACACGGTGCTACTGTTGCTCAAATGTACTTATGGTCAAAAGGTCACGTTAAGGGTAACCTGTTCGATGCTCGTGCTCTTCGTCCACAAATTATCATTGGTGCACAAATGGTTGAAATGGCCGGTGCTGCTTTAGGTATTAAGAAGAACAAGGAAAGGGATACCGTTGCATTCGCATACACCGGTGAAGGTGGTAGTTCACAAGGTGACACCTACGAAGGAATGAACTTTGCCGGTGCCTTCCAATCACCTGCTGTCTTCATTATTCAAAACAACGGTTGGGCTATCTCTTACCCACGTAAGAAGCAGACTCATGCTGAAACAATTGCCCAAAAGGGTGTTGCTGCTGGTATTCCAGCTGTCCAAGTTGATGGGATGGATGTTCTGGCATGTTACGAAGTTGCCAAGGAAGCTCGTGAATTTGCTGCTGCTGGTAACGGTCCAGTTTTGATTGAAACCTTGACTTACCGGTTCGGTGCCCACAGTTCCGCTGGTGACGACCCTAGTCGTTACCGGACTAAGGAAGAAGAAAAGCCATGGTTCGACAAGGACCCACTGATTCGTCTCCGCAAGTATTTGACTGACAAGGGCCTCTGGTCAGAAGACGAAGAAAAGAAGTACGCTGATGAATGCAAGGACGACTTCAAGAAGGCCATGAAGGAAGCAGACGCTGTAGAGCCTGAAAAGGTTACAGATATGCTGAAGCGGACCTTTGAAGTACCAACCCCTGATATTAAAGAACAAATTAAGAAGTACGAAGCAAAGGAGTCGAAGTAATCATGGCTAAAAAGACTTATATCAAAGCTATTACTGAAGGTATTGACATTGCTTTAGCTGAAGATCCTAAGACCCTCGTTTTCGGTGAAGATGTTGGTAAAAACGGTGGGGTCTTCCGTGCCACTAACGGTTTACAAAAGAAGTACGGTGCTGACCGGGTATTCAGTACCCCATTGGCTGAATCTGGTATCCTTGGGATGTCAATTGGTTTAGCGGTTACTGGCTGGCGTCCAGTTCCTGAAATTCAGTTCTCTGGTTTCATTTTTGAAGCCTTAGACTCAATCGTTGCCCAAATGTCACGGATTCGTTTCCAATACAATGGCACCAAGAATGCGCCAATTACAATCCGGACTCCATACGGTGGTGGTACTCACACCGCCGAACTCCACGGGGATGACTTTGAAAACTTCTTCGTTGGTGTACCAGGGCTGCGGGTTGTTACCCCAAGTTCTGCCTACGATGCTAAGGGCCTGATTATTTCTGCCATTGAAAACAACGACCCGGTTGTCTTTCTTGAAAACCTGCGTCTTTACCGTTCAGTTAAGGGTGAAGTTCCTGATGACAAGTACACCGTTCCGTTGGACAAGGCTAACGTTGTTCAAGAAGGTAAGGATGTCACTATCATTGCTTACGGTGGTGAAGTATCGGAAGCTCAAAAGGCTGTGAAGAAGTTGGCTAAGGACAATATCTCTGCTGAAATTATTGACCTTCGTTCGCTTTACCCACTTGACACTGACACAATCTTTGCTTCTATCAAGAAGACGCACCACGTTGTCATTGTTCAAGAAGCTCAGAAGCAAGCTGGTGTTGGTGCACAAGTTGCTTCTGCCATTTCTGAAGGTGCAATTATGTACCTCGACGCACCAGTTAGCCGGGTAGCTGCACCAAACTCTGTTTACCCATTCCCACAAGCAGAAAATGTTTGGCTCCCAACTGCTAACGACATTGAAGAAGCTGCGCGCGACACAGTTAATTATTAATCATAGCGAGATTGCTATTGGTTATGAAAGGAAGTTAATTCGATATGGCATACAAATTTAGATTACCAGAAATGGGTGAAGGTCTGACCGAAGGGGATGTCGCTTCTTGGTTGGTAAAGGAAGGCGACCAAATTAAGGCCGACGACCCATTAATTGAAATTCAAACTGATAAGTCAACTACTCAATTGGTATCACCAGTTGACGGGACCGTTAAGACCCTCAACGTTAAGGAAGATGACCACGTTGAAAAGGGTGATGACCTACTCTTAATTGATGATGGTAAGGACGGGGTAAGCACCAACGTTGAAGCCGAAGACGGCGGCGACGATGATGCAGACGAAGCTCCAGCAGAAGAGGAAGCACCGAAGGAAGAGGCTCCTAAGGAAAGCGCTGCTCCTGCCAAGGGTGGTGTAGCACCACTGGCTGAACCTAACAAGCTTGTTATGGCTATGCCTTCCGTTCGTCAATACGCTCGTGACAAGGGCGTTGACATTTCACTTGTTCAACCAAGTGGTAAGCACGGTCAAGTTCTGAAGGAAGATATTGACAACTTCAATGGTGCTGCTGCACCAGCTAAGGGTGCTGCACCAGCCGCTGCCGCTGCTCCAGCTAAGGCCGCTGGTAACACCATTAAGCCTTACAAGGGCGCTGGTGAAGATGCTGAAACCCGGGAACCACTTTCTAACATGCGGAAGATTATTGCCAAGAACATGCGTGACTCTGTTGACATTAGTCCAATGGTTACAATGTTTGATGACGTTGAAGTTTCTAAGCTGATGGCACAACGTAAACGATACAAAGCTGTTGCTGCGGAACAGGGTATTCACTTAACCTTCCTTCCTTACGTTGTTAAAGCTTTAATTGCTACTATGAAGAAGTTCCCTGAACTAAACTGTTCCATTGATGATAGCACTCAAGAACTTGTTCAAAAGCACTACTACAACATTGGTATTGCTACGAACACTGATCATGGCCTGTACAACCCTAACATCAAGGATGCTGATAAGAAAGGCATGTTTGAAATTGCCAAGGAGATTGCTGATAATGCTCAAGCCGCTGAGGATGACAAGTTGAGTCCCTCTTCGATGACCGGTGGTAGCATCACCATTTCAAATGTTGGTTCAATGCGTGGTAAGTGGTTTACTCCAATCATTAACCAACCAGAAGTTGCTATCTTGGGTGTTGGTACGATTGCCACTGAGCCAGTCGTTAATGATAAGGGTGAAATCGTTGTTGGCCACATGATGAAGTTATCGTTAACCGTTGATCATCGTTTGATTGATGGTGGACTTGCCCAAAACGCAATGAATTACCTGAAGCGGATGCTTCATGATCCGGAATTAATTATGATGGAGGGTTAATAGAATATGGCAGATGTTGAACAAAAGGATACGGTTATTGTTGGGGGAGGCCCAGGTGGATATGTTGCCGCATTTCGGGCTTCAGAATTAGGTCAAAAGGTTACTTTAATTGAAAAGGGTGACCCAGGCTTAGGTGGTGTATGTCTAAACATTGGGTGTGTCCCATCGAAGGCATTAATTGCGGCTGGATTACGCCTTCAAGAAGCGAAGGACTCTTCAACTTATGGTATTTCCAAGACCGACGCCACAATTGACTTTAAGAAGACCCAGGAATGGAAGCAAAAGAAGGTTGTTGACCGGATGACCCGTGGGGTTCAAATGCTTTTGAAGAAGCATAAAGTCGAAGTTATTAATGGTGAAGCCATCATGGACAATGACCATCAACTTCGAGTTGTTAAGCCTGGCCCAAAGCAGTTCATGGACAACGATGCTGGTCGGACCATTACCTGGAAGAACCTTATCTTAGCAACTGGTTCCCGTCCAATTGAAATTCCTAACTTCAAGTTTGAAGGGCGGGTTATCGACTCTACTGGTGGTCTGAACTTACCGGAAATTCCTAAAGAACTTGTTGTTATCGGTGGTGGGTACATCGGTTCTGAATTAGCTGGTGCATACGCTAACCTTGGTTCTCATGTTACAATTATTGAAGGCCTTCCTTCAATTCTGAACGGCTTTGACAAAGATATGGTTAAGGTTGTCGAGAAGCATATGAAGAAGAAGGGTATTGACATCGTTACGGGTGCAATGGCTAAGAACTCAGAACAAGACGACAACAGTGTTACCGTTACTTATGAAGTTGATGGTAAGGAACACACCATTAAGGCTGACTACTGCATGGTCTCCGTTGGTCGGAAGCCAAACACCGACAACTTCGGCCTTGATATGACAAGTGTCAAGCTTAATGACCACAATCAAGTTATTGTTGACCAACAAGGTCGGACAAACGTTGATGGTATCTGGGCTGTTGGTGATATTGTACCGGGCCCTGCTCTGGCTCATAAAGCCTTCTTTGAGGGTAAGACAGCTGCTGGTGCGATTGCCGGAAAGAACACTGCTAACGACTGGGTAGGTGTTCCTGCTGTCTGCTTCACCGATCCTGAAATGGCAGAAGTTGGCATGACTGCTGATCAAGCCAAGGAAAAGGGAATCAAAGTTGCTACTGCACAGTTCCCATTCGCCGGTAATGCTCGTGCGGTATCGCTCGATGAACCAGATGGTTTCGTACGCTTTGTTTACACGAAAGATGATAAAAACGTTATTGGAGCTCAGTGCGTTGGACCTGAAGCAAGTACACTTGCAGGTGAATTGTCATTAATTGTTAACTGTGGTATGAATGTTGAAGATGTTGCTTTGACAATTCATCCACACCCAACCCTTAATGAGCCAATCCAAGAAGCTGCTGATGTTGCGCTTGGCTTACCAACCCACATCTAAAGCTATGTTTAATATAAACGAACAAGGAGTTATGACAAATGTTGTAACTCCTTTTTTTGTCTCGCCATCTTTTGGTAGGCAGGTTATAATATAGCCAGTTAACGCTGAAGGGGGAGGAAGATTCATGAGGCAGCAAAATTACTCATATCCACTTGATCCTGACTGGACAACGGATGAGATGGAGACGGTGATTGCTTTTTTACGGACGGTTGAGGATGCATATGAAATTGGCGCTCCCCGGGGCAAAATCTTAGAAAAATACCGAGCATTTAAAAAGGTCGTCAGAAGTAAAGCAGGGGAGAAACAACTAGGGCGGCAATTTGCCAAGAGTTCTGGCTATCAGCTCTACACTGTTGTGAAACTTGCATCAACGAGTCAAAAGAAAATGATTAAGGTGGCAAATGATTAATGATTGAAAAAATCAATGTGGCGGTTATTAAGTTGATTCAGGACGTTAACGAAATGACTCTAAAGCGAATGAACGAGCCCTATCATATTGCTGAGAAGACCAATTATAATGACCTGGTAACCACTGTTGATAAGGAAAACGAACGCTTTATTGACCAACAACTAAAAATAATTGATCCAGGCTGTCAGATCCTAAGTGAAGAAGGATTTGGTACTCATAATCTGTCTAGTCTTAATGGTCATGTTTGGATTGTGGACCCAATTGATGGCACACTCAATTTTGTTCGTCAGCATGATAATTTTGGCATTATGTTAGCCCTTTATGTTGATGGGCAACCGACTTTGGGATATATCATGGACTGTGTTAACCGTCGCCTGTACCATGGTGGCAGGGGACAGGGTGTCTATGTTAATGAAAAACGAATCGACTCACCGCTTAATTTAGACCTCCATCATGGTCTGGTGGCGATTAGCAGTCCCCTAATCTTAGCTGACGTTGACCACTTGCCAGCTGTTGCTCAGGCGGCTAGTGGCCTTAGGATGTACGGCAGTGCTGCCAAAGAAATGATTGGTGTCTTAAGTGGTGAGCTAGTAGGCTATATTTCGCACTTACGGCCGTGGGACCTGGCCGCAGGACGTGTTTTAGCCGAAGAATTGGGCCTCGTTGTTAAATCAATTGACGGCACTACGCCGGATGTGCTATCATCTAACCTTGTATTGGTAGCTACAACACAAGCCAGTGAGGATATTGCAAAGATTACTGGTTAGCTGTTAAGCTGTGACTAAATTGTCACAGTTTTTTTGTGAAATCGAAGCTGGAAAAGTGTATACTTATCCAGGAATAATTGTTTAAATGAAAGGAAGAACCAAGCAATGAAAAGACGTGACGACATTCGTAACATTGCGATCATTGCCCATGTTGACCACGGTAAGACGACCCTGGTTAACGAAATGCTGAAGCAATCAGATACTTTACCAGAACACTTCTCAATCGAAGACCGTGCGATGGATACTAATGCAATCGAACGTGAACGGGGAATCACTATTCTGTCCAAGAACACTGCTGTTAAGTATGGCAAGTACCAAATTAACATTCTGGACACCCCAGGACACGCCGACTTCGGTGGTGAAGTTGAACGGGTTATGAAGATGGTTGACGGTGTCCTACTGGTTGTTGATGCCTTTGAAGGGACGATGCCACAGACCCGCTTTGTTTTAAAGAAGGCATTGGAACAACACTTAACACCAATTGTTGTTATTAACAAGGTTGATCGTAAGGGTGCTCGTCCGGAAGAAGTAGTTGACGAAGTTCTGGACCTCTTTATTGAATTAGGGGCCGATGAAGACCAACTCGACTTCCCAGTTGTTTACACCTCTGCCATGAATGGGACTTCTAGTTACGATTCTGACATTTCTACGCAGAAGCACACTATGAAGCCACTGTTTGATACAATTATCAAGACCATTCCGGCACCCGTTGATAACTCCGATGAACCACTCCAATTCCAAGTTGCCATCCTTGACTACAATGACTTCGTTGGGCGGATTGGTATTGGTCGGGTATTCCGGGGCACTATCAGGGTCGGCGATAATGTTACCCTCTTGAAGCTTGATGGTTCTAAGAAGAACTTCCGGGTTACTAAGTTGTTTGGGTTCTTCGGCCTTAAGCGGTTGGAAATCAAGGAAGCCAAAGCCGGGGACTTAATTGCTGTTTCCGGGATGGAAGACATCAACGTTGGTGAAACGGTTGCTGACCCTAACCACCCAGAAGCACTTACGCCACTACGGATTGATCCACCGACATTGCGGATGACTTTCCGGACCAACGATTCACCATTTGCTGGTCGGGAGGGTAAGTTTGTTACTGCCCGTCAGCTGGAAACCCGCTTGAAGCGTGAAATGCAGACGGATGTTTCGCTGAAGGTTGAAGATACGGATGATCCAGGTGCCTGGACTGTTTCTGGTCGTGGTGAACTGCACCTTTCGATTCTGATTGAAACCTTGCGGCGTGAGGGTTATGAATTGTCTGTTTCACGGCCAGAAGTTATTTACCGTGAAGTTGATGGAACAATGTGCGAACCATTTGAAGAAGTCCAGATTGATACTCCTGATGAATACACCGGTGGCGTTATCGACAGCTTATCCAAGCGTAAGGGTGAAATGCAGAATATGGAACCCGGTGAAAATGGCCAGACACGCTTGATTTTCCTTGCACCTTCACGGGGCTTGATTGGTTACTCCACTGAATTCATGACTCTTACTCGGGGATACGGAATCATGAGCCATACCTTTGAAAAGTATGCTCCAGTTATTAAGAACTGGAATCCTGGTCGGCAAAAGGGAACACTGGTTTCAATGAATGCCGGCAAGGCAACGACTTACGCAATGATGGGAATTGAAAGTCGTGGCCGCCTCTTAATCGACCCCGGTACGGAAGTTTATGAAGGAATGATCGTTGGTGAGAACAGTCGTGAAAATGACATTACTGTTAACATCACCAAGGGTAAGAACTTGACTAACGTTCGGGCAGCTGGTTCTGATGAAATGGCCCACATCAAGACCCCAACCCACTTCTCCCTTGAAGAATCGCTTGAATTCTTGAATGAGGATGAATACTGTGAAGTTACTCCAGAAAACATCCGTTTACGGAAGAAGATCTTGAATACCAATGCACGTGAAAAGGAAGCAAAGCGTCGTCGTGCTGCTTCCCGGAAATAGTTACTAATTACGGAGGGAACTGGAAAGGACATTAGTCCTTGCTCAGTTCCTTTTTTCTCCACGGGGGCTTTTCTAAGTTTACGATTGGCGATTGATGTTATAATTAAATCTGTATTTTATTGGTTAGGTAGGTGGCAGTTAATTAAAATGAGAAAATTACGACTCCGGCGGCTTCCACTGAAAAGCGCATGGCATGACATGCGCTACTGGGATTACTACTTACTTATTCCGTTCCTAGTACTTTGCTTGGCCGGAATAATCATGGTTTATTCTTCCAGTGCGGGTATTGAGATGCAAAATGGGGGGAGTCCACAAGGCTACTTAATAAAACAATCAGTCTACGCTATATTGGGGATGACTTGTGTTTTCTTCTTCGCTAACCTGTCGATGAAACGATTACGAACACGTCGCTTTCTGCGCGATTCGACCTTTATAATGCTTTTCTTGCTGCTATTTGTCTTGGTCGTCGGTCGGGCAGTTAACGGGGCCAAGGGGTGGATCTCCTTAGGACCAATTAATATTCAGCCAGCAGAATTTTGTAAGCTGTACTTAATTTTATACCTCGCCGACCGCATGGCTCGGGCGCGACAGAGTGGGTCCCACTTTTTAGACTCGGGTGCTGCCGCTGGTCCCTTATTGTTTGCGGGCGTGTTTTTGGTACTAATCCTCGTCCAGCCCGATACCGGGGGCTTTGCGATCAACTTTGCAATTATTGCGGTGATGCTGCTTGCCTGTGACTTCCGCTGGGGTTTCGGTATCGGCCTCATCGTTGGTGTGCCAACTGTATGCTACTTTCTTTTGGAAAAGGCGATTGAATCGGGACTCTTTCACGGTGGTTACCGAGCTCAACGATTCATTGCCTTTATGAACCCCTTTGGTAATGCCAGTGGCTCGGGGAGCCAACTAGTTAATTCCTATTATGCCATTAGTAATGGGGGAATTTTTGGTGTAGGCCTTGGTAACAGTATTCAAAAGATGGGATATCTTCCCGAGCCGAATACCGACTTCATCATGTCAATCGTGAGTGAGGAGTTAGGACTGGTCGGGGTAACGGTTATTCTGGGTCTTCTGCTATGCCTGATTTGTCGAATTATCCTGGTCGGTGTGCGGAGTGATTCCCTTTACCAAACATTGATTTGTTACGGAACAACGACATTCATGATCATTGAAACAGCCTTTAACATTGGTGGTGTCTTGGGCCTTCTCCCAATCACCGGGGTTACTTTTCCCTTCATCAGTTACGGGGGATCTAGTATGTTAGTGTTATCCAGCGCAGTGGGGATCATCATGAACATCAGTATCCAACAAAATAAGGGTCGCCTCCAAATGGGAAGGCCGTTTGTGGCGAATGAAAGGGGTAATTATTAATGTTCAAATTAACCGCACGGCGCGCTCTAATTATTTACATTAATGGTAGCCGTGTTATTCGGACTCTCCGCCACTATGGAATGGTTCGTTATGTCTCGCGTCGAATGCACTACGTTGTCCTGTACGTCGATCAAGACCAAATAACAGCTGTCACTGACAGGCTAAAGAAGCTGCGGGCAGTCCGTAGAATTGAGCAGTCCTATCGGCCAGACCTTGACCCAACCCTTACCGATCTAGAAATGACGGGAATATATAAAATACATGATGAGGATGATAAAGAATGAGAGTAGTTGCAGGAGAATTTGGTGGTCGCCGGCTTAGTGCGGTCCCGGGGATGGCGACCCGGCCGACTACTGACAAAGTCAAGGAAGCCCTGTTTAACGTTATTGGCCCCTACTTTGATGGTGGACAGAGCTTGGACTTGTTTGGCGGGAGTGGAGGCCTGAGCATCGAGGCAGTTTCCCGGGGGATCGATATGGCGGTACTGGTTGACCGTCAATACCAAGCTGTTAAAACGATTAAAAAGAACATTGCGACCACTAGGCACACGGCCCAGTTCAAAGTCTACAAGATGGACGCTCACAAGGCTCTTAAGCTCTTAGGTAAAAAAGGGCAGGTTTTTAACCTGGTCTTTCTTGATCCCCCATACGCCAAGCAGCAAATCGTTAAGGATATGTCGCTGATGGTGGAAAATGACTTATTGGCAGAGGGAGCAGTTATTGTTGCCGAGACAAATCAGGAAGCCAAGTTGCCTGACCAGGACTGGGATCATTTTAAGTTCTGCAAACGGCAGTCCTATGGGATCACCGTCTTAACAATTTACCAATACGAAAAGGAGCAGTAGGAATATGAAAATTGCATTATTTCCGGGAACCTTTGACCCCCTGACGCTGGGCCACTTGGACCTCATTAGGCGAGGGAGCGCTCTATTTGACCAACTCGCGGTGGCGGTAATGACCAACGAGAGTAAGAAACCACTATTTACCGTTGATGAACGTGTCACCCAAGTGAAAGAAGCGGTTAGCGGGCTCGCTAATGTATCCGTCATCACTGCTCAGGGATTGACAGTTGACCTAATGAATAAAATTGGGGCAGATTACTTGATGCGGGGACTACGAAACACCGAAGACTTTCGCTATGAACGTGATATTTCAGCGATGAATAACTACCTTGATGACCAGTGTGAAACGGTCTTCTTCTTGGCAAAGCCGGAATACCAGCACCTGTCGAGTAGTTTACTGAAGGAAGTTACCGCGGCTGGCGGTGATATTTCAGCCTACCTCCCTGCCAATATTAATACAGCATTGAAAAAACGTCTTGAAGAACGCCAACTGATGCAGGTGAAGGAAAACAATGAAAAGACAAGATAAAAAGGTCCTACGGTGGATTGGCGTTGTCTTGGTTGCCGTTCTCTTCGTTGCGTGGTCGCTTCTGTGGCCACTCAACTCCTACATTGAGGCGCCCGGCAACGCCAGTAATCTCCGCTCGTTTGTAAAAATTAAGGGACATCCGGACCCGGGGAAAGGAAGCTTTATGATCACTTCAGTTGCCCTCCAGCAAGCGCGACCAGCAACCTACCTCATGGCAAAAATGGTCCCTTATTTATCGATTGAGAGTGCCGATGACGTCACGGGCGGACAAAATAACGCAACCTTTGACCGGGTGCAGAGGTTTTATATGGAGAGCTCAATAAATGAAGCCATTGCGGTTGCCTATAAGGCCGCTCACTATCCGGTAAGTAGGAAGTACCTAGGAATTTACGTTTTGCAGGTTCAACCATCTTCAAAGTTTAAAAAGGTTATTCACGTTGGTGACACGATTACCAAGGTAAATGGCCGGCATTTCAACACGGCCCAGGGCTACCAAAAGTACATTGGTCGGCAAAAAGTGGGTAGTCCGTTGAAGGTGACTTTCAAACGGGACGGGGAAGAACATACTGCAACGAGGAAACTCGTCCGGTTAACCAGAAAGCGGGCCGGAATTGGAATCATGTTGACCAATAATATGAAGGTTCACACGAAACCGGCTGTCAAGGTTAATCCGGGACAACTGGGTGGGCCCTCTGGTGGACTGATGTTTACTTTGCAGATTTATCAGCAGATTAGTGGTCAAGACCTGCAACGGGGGCGTAAGATTGCTGGTACCGGGACAATTGACTCTGCTGGTCAGGTCGGCGAAATTGGCGGAATCGATAAAAAGGTTATCGCTGCACACCGTGCCGGGGCAACGACCTTTTTTGCACCATATGTTAAGCCTTCTAAGTTACTCTTAAAGTATGAGGAGGGTCATCAGACGAATTACCAGATGGCTAAGAAGACGGCCAAAAAATACGCACCAAACATGAAAGTTATTCCGGTGACCAGCTTTAAGCAGGCGGTTAACTACCTGGAAAGTCACCGTTAACGATTTTAAAAAGAAACGGAAAATTAAGTTTTTTCGTTTCTTTTTTGTTTATTACCGTATTTATTAGGGGGAGGGGATGAAATGGAAAGAATAAAAGAACTATGGATGAACTACCGCAGTCAGCTAATTGGTGGAGCAATTGTTGTTCTCCTCTTCCTCTTTTTTGTTAGCCGTTCGGTAACTAGTCGCGAAGCAAGTACTGATCAAAAATTCACAACGCCTGCTAGTACGTCATCAATAAGCACTAGTTCGCTGCACACCGGTCGTGTTTGCGTTGATGTAAAAGGTGCGGTCAAGCGTCCCGGCGTCTATCGCTTGGCCGGGGGTGCACGGGTCGATGAAGCGCTCCGTGCCGCTGGCGGACCATTGCCCACGGCGGACATGCGCCAGGTTAATTTGGCAAAGGAACTTGCTGACCAACAAGCAATTTATGTGCCAACCCAGGGTGAGAAGGTACCAGCAGAATTGGCGGCAGAAAGTAGCACCGCCGCCAGCGGAAGTAACGATAACAAGCCAATCGTCAATCTTAATTCAGCTAGTAAGGAGCAGCTTTGTCAAATTTCGGGGATCGGTGATAAGAAAGCGGATTTGATTTTGGAGTACCGCCAACAGCATGGCCAATTTAAGAGTGTTGATGAGTTGAACCAAGTCTCGGGATTTGGTGAGAAAACCGTTGCTAAAATAAAAGATCAATTATCTGTCTAATTTTTTTGGCTAATGAACATTTTTTGCTATACTAAACTTAAATTAAGGGAGTGATAAAGTGAAAAAACGGATTGACTGGGATCAGTATTTTATGATCCAAGCGGCTTTACTCGCCTCACGAAGCACCTGCACACGGCTTTCGGTGGGGGCAGTACTTGTTCGTGATAAAAGAATCATTGCTGGTGGTTATAATGGGTCTGTTTCCGGTGATGACCACTGCATTGACAAAGGGTGTTACCTCCGCGCGGGGCACTGTGTTCGGACGATTCATGCCGAGATGAATGCCTTACTTCAATGTGCTAAGTTTGGCATGTCAATGGATGGTGCCAGCCTGTACGTCACTGATTTTCCCTGCTTGCAATGTACGAAGAGCCTCCTCCAGGCGGGTATTAAGGAGATTAACTACATTCGTAACTACCACAACGATGATTATGCGATGAAGTTAATAAAGATGAAGAATGTCAAATTACGCCAAATTAAATTAGACACCAATATTCTTGATGAAGTACACCTGGACCAGTACATCGATCCGGGTACTGGAGAAAAGTAAATCCGTCATTACTGGGTTTTCCCGGCAATGTTGGCGGGAACTTTAGCAACGGCAATTGCGGCAGAAAATAAGTGGCTTCTTCTGATAACTGGTTATCTTTTCTGGCGTATTTTTAAATTACGTAAACGACGGGTTCTTGTGATAAGCACTCTGGTCGCTCTTGGACTAGTCCTTTTAACGGGATACTTTAACTACTGGGTTGGTACCCATACACTTCATGATGTGCAAACAGGAACCTGGCGGATAGTCGTCTATCCAGACGAGGTTAGGCATAATGGGAGTTTAGTCTTTTTAACGGCTCGCTATCCTGACACGCAGCAAAAGGATGCCGCAATGGTTCGGGCACGGACGCCAGAAGAGTTATCTCGTTTTACTGGTTCAAAACTACCAACGGTTTGGCAGGTAGCGGGTGACCGGCAACCCATTATTCCAGCGACCAATGATAACCAATTTGATCCCCAGCGCTACTATAATCAGCGACGAATTTGCAATGAACTTCGTATCAAAGAGGTTAAAACGATTCAACCGTTGCGCCGGAATAACGTTGCAGTTACCTGCCACGTCATCCGTCGGCAACTAATTACGTTTTTTAACCGGATGCCCGGACCACTCGCCAGTTATTGTCAACAGTTGGTAATTGGCGAGCAAACCCAGGACAATGGGGAGTTGATGGAAAATGCAAAACGGCTGGGAATTATTCACCTTTTCTGTATCTCTGGAATGCACGTTGTCCTATTGGTTACGTTGGTGCGAATGGCCGCAACTTACTTGTGGCTCGACCTGGAAATGGTTAACCGGTGTTTATTATTTTTCTTACCAGCTTATTTAATAATTGGTGGAGGCTCAGTCAGCCTTATTCGGGCGGTAATTATGATGGAGCTTATTCTTGGCCACCGAATGCTAAAAATCGACTCCTTGGACGGGTGGGCAATCAGTCTTCTTATTGGTATGGCTTGGAACCCCTATTTACTGTTAGACCTGGGTGGGCAACTGACATATTTATTATCATTAGTTCTTCACGTGATTAATCCCCGGGTAAGTAGTTTTAAGCGGTGTTGGTGGCTTAGTCTCGTGAGCTTACCGTCGATATTAGCGAATGTCTATGAGGTACACTGGTTAAGCTTTTTTGCAAGTTTCGTTATGATCCCATTCTTTTCTGTCGTTATTTTTCCGCTGGTGGTGGTCAGCGCAGTTACCTATGGCTGCTTCCCCCTGATTGGACAGTTTACTAACGAGGTACTGATCATTTTTCAGCAATTTTTAAGTACTGTTGGACACTTTCCGGGGATGATCCCTTTTGGGAAACCATCGCTAGTCTGGGCCCTTATCCTTTTTATTTTGACACTCTGGCTTCTTGAACGACCATCGTTCAAGAAATATGGGTGCTTACTTGTCGCCTACACGGTATGCTTCATGACAATTCATCTTCCGCTCACGGGGGAAGTTACCTTTGTTGATATTGGTCAAGGTGATAGTATCTTAGTTCGGACCCCCTTTAATCGGCGGGTGATGCTGATTGATACCGGGGGAAAATTGAATTTTAAAGAGCCGCAATGGGCACGAATGAAGACGCGTAGTGATGGTGCTAAAAGGGCAACAATCAGTTATTTGAAAAGTAAGGGAATTACAACCATTGACACGATTTACCTTAGCCATCATGATGCGGATCATATTGGCTATTTGCCGACTTTCCTAAAAGAAATGGGGGTGCGTAAGATCGCTGTTCCAGCGGGAATGGAAGGGCAGACACAGCTAATTAAACGGTTGAATGATGGTCACTTCACGGGACAGCTTCGGGGAGTTACTGACCATGACCAAGTGGACCCAGAGCTGAAAATACTTCACCCCTTTAATCGGGGAGCGGGTAAGAATGAGGACTCAATGGTCTTAACCGGTAACTTTGGTGGACAGTCATTTATTTTTACCGGCGATTTAGATCGTCAGGGTGAACAAGCTGTTTTACAACGCTATCCTGATTTGCGGATTGGCGTCCTTAAATTAGGGCACCATGGGAGTCGGACCGCTAGTGCCCCTCAGTTCTTAGATGCCCTGCGTCCCCAAATTGGGATCATTTCCGCTGGTCGGTTCAACCGATATCACCACCCCAATGACGATGTTGTTGAAGAATTAAAGTGCAGAAGTATAAGACCACTTTCCACCCAGCAGTATGGGATGATAAAATACAATTATCGCGGCCAAAGTGGAAAGTGGCAGACTAAATTAAGGGGAGACGAGCTAAAATGGACGTTGCCGAACTCACTAAGCAATTAAAAACGAAAACACCGGCGATGGTGTACCTGGTATTAGGAACCCAACAAGTTCTCTTAGATGAAGCGGTCCGGCAGTTCATTAAGCTGGTTCCACCTGAACAACGGGTCATGAATGTTGGCCGCTACGACATGGAAACAACTCCAATCGCAACGGCGCTTGATGATGCAATGGCGGCGCCCTTCTTTGGGAAGCGGCGCCTAGTGTTAGTCAATAAACCTTTCTTTTTAACTAACGAAAGGGGAAAGGGGAAAATTGACCATGATATTCCCGGCCTTTTAGCGTACCTTCAACATCCTGAGCCGTCGACAACGTTAGTGTTTCTGGCACCATATGAGAAACTCGATGGACGAAAGAAAATTGTAAAGGAACTGAAAAAAAGTGCGGTAGTGGTTGACGCTGCGCCATTAGATGAACGAAAGGCACGACAGCAAATCGTCCGCGAGTTAAAAGCGGCGGGGTTCAGCATCGGCCAGGCGGCAATGGATGAGCTTGTCCAACGGACCAATGCGGACTACGGACTAATGAAAGCAAATGTGGAAAAATTAAAGATCCTTGCTTACCAAGAGAAGCATATTGATTCGGCGATGGTACAGAATTTAGTGCCACAGTCCCTTGATGAAAACGTGTTTGACCTGGTTACGGCGGTATTAAGGCACGACCAACCACGGTCTTTAAGTCTCTACCAGCAGCTGCTGGCGGGACAACAGCAACCGTTGCAAATAAATGCCGTGCTGGTAAGCCAATTCCGCCTGCTGATTCAGCTTAAGGTTCTTGCTCATCGGGGCCTGAGTCAGGGGAGTATGGCGAGTCAACTAAATGTTCACCCATACCGGGTAAAATTGGGCCTAAGAACTGTTCGACAGTTTTCGATGACGGCATTAGAGAATGCCTATCTTGGCTTAATTAATATTGAGCGATCATTAAAGACTACCCAACGCGATCCCGAGCTTCTCTTCCAACTTTTTATGTTAAAGTATAGTCAACGCTAATCAGAATTTAAGGTATAGAAAAAAGGCCAGCAGAAACCTGTTGGCCTTTTGGTGTATGTTGAAGAAAGAAAAAAGGCAACTTCACACAAGTTGCCTTAACAAAAAACTCACTACTTGTTGTAACGAGCAGAGAGACGGGACTTATCCCGAGCTGCTTTATTAGCCTTGATAAGACCCTTTGAGTGGGCACGGTCAATTGCTGAAATAGCGTCCCTGTATAATTGATCAAGGTCACCTTCGCCAGCAAGTTTGGCCTTGTCGAACTTCTTGATAGCGGTCCGCATGTGGCTTAGTTGGGAAGCGTTACGTGCTTCGGCCTTTTCACTAGTCTTAACACGTTCGATCGCTGATTTAATAATTGGCATGAGATTCACCTCCGATAACCGGTATTCAGTTGACCAGAATTTTCAACATTTGTCATTATACAAAAGACTGGGCCTTATTGCAATAGTTTACCGGTAATAGCACGGCAATTGACGAAAAAAGTTGCAAACATCGGGTAAATGACGTATAGTATTAAAGACGTTTAGTGTCCTGCCTCTTCTCAGTTTGACGATCCTCACCGACGTCGTACTTAGAACTAGGCATATATAATTTTGAAAGGTGGGAAATTGATCATGGCTCTTTCTAAAGAACGTAAGGATCAAATCATTAAGCAATTTGCAACACACGAAGGCGATACTGGTTCTACCCAAGTTCAAGTAGCAGTACTAACCGCTGATATTAACGAACTGAACGAACACCTTCGCACTCACAAGCACGATTACCACTCACAACGTGGTCTGATGAAGAAGATTGGTCACCGTCGTAACCTCTTGGCTTACTTGCGGCGGACTGACCTTCCTGCTTACCGTGAGTTGATTAAGGAATTGGGATTACGTCGGTAATTTCAGTTTTAAGGGTGCCCCATTTATGGGGTGCTTTTTTAGTTTAAATTGCTTTGGTTCCCATAGTTAACATTGAATGTGGTAAGATATTAATAGTTATTTAGGATCGAAATAAATTCTCGTTGCCAATTAAGCAGTGAGACACAATTAAATAAAGGAGCCATATTAGTTAATGAGTAGAATTAAAATTATCCCATTTGGTGGGGTACGTGAAAATGGTAAGAATATGTATGCTGTTGAAGTTAATGACCAAATCTTCATTTTAGATACTGGCTTGAAGTACCCGGAAAATGAACTGATGGGGATTGATGTCGTGATCCCTGATTGGGAATATCTTCGTAAGCATAAAGATAAGATTGTGGGGGCGTTTCTGACCCATGGTCACGCCGATTCAATCGGTGCTTTACCATACTTCTTAATGGACTTTAATGTTCCTGTATTTGGGAGCGAGATGACAATTGCCTTGGCTAAGCTTGCCGTTAAAAAGCATAAAGAAGTTAAAAATTTTAGCGACTTTCACGTTGTTGATGAAGCAACAGCAATTGACTTTGATGATGTTACCGTTTCGTTCTTCCAGACAACTCATACGATTCCCGAAACCCTTGGAATTGTTGTGGGTACTGATGAAGGCAACATTGTTTATACCGGTGACTTCAAGTTTGATCAAACGGCTACAAAGGGCTATCAAACCGACTTGGCCCGGCTGGCGGAAGTGGGTTCCCAGGGTGTCCTTGCGCTCCTAAGTGATTCAGCAGGCGCAGGGATTACCGGTGCCTCAACCCGGGAGAAAGATATTGGTGAATATATCAAAGAGACTTTTAAATACCAGGATGGTCGAATTATCGTTGCCAGTGTCGCTTCTAATATCTTGCGGGTTCAGCAAATTATTAACTCTGCCGTAGCGGTTAATCGGAAGCTAGTTTTGTCCGGAAGTGACATTGAGCAGATTATTGACACGGCGATGAACTTAGGCAAGCTGAAGCTACCTAAGGACCTGTTAATCAGTATGAAGGAGGCCGACCAGCTTGAGCCGAACCAAGTAGTAATTTTGGAAACGGGGAAGATGGGTGAACCAATTAAGTCCCTGCAACAGATTGCCAATGGTGATAATCCTAAGATCAAGCTGAGCGATAGTGACCTGGTCTTCGTGACGACAACCCCATCTTATGCTCAGGAAACGGAAGTTCAAAAGACTAAGGACATGATTTACCGGACCGGGGCTGAGGTAAAGTTTATTTCGGATGACCTTAACCCGTCCGGCCACGCTAACCAAAATGATCAACAGTTGATGTTAAACTTCATGAAGCCGCAGTACTTTATCCCCATCCAGGGAGAATACCGCTTGCTTGACCGGCATGCCCAACTAGCTGAAGAAGTCGGTGTTCCTGCCGACCACATCTTCATTACTAATAAGGGGGATGTCCTCGATTACAAGAACGGTGAATTCCACGTGGGTGAACACATTGATGTGGGTAACACCATGATTGATGGTACCGGTATCGGCGATATTGGTAATATTGTTCTCCGTGATCGGCGGGTTCTTTCTGAAGACGGGATTTTCGTGGTTGTGGCCACTATTGATCGAAAGAAGAAGAAAATCGTTGCCCGGCCACAGATTACTTCCCGCGGATTTGTCTTTGTAAAGACTAACCGGCAATTGATGAAGCAAAGTGCCGACTTGGTTGAAAAAGTTGTTCAAGATAATTTGGACAAGAAGGAGTTTGACTGGGGACACCTTAAACAAGATGTTCGTGAGAAACTCAACCGCTTCTTATTTGATCAGACCAAACGACACCCGGTGATTCTGCCGGTAATCATGGAAATCAACCAGCATGCCAAGAAAAAGGCTAAAAAAACACCTGAAAATAAGGGGAAGAAAGAAAAAGCTGGCCACAAAGAAAAAACAACACCGCGGTCGGGGTCGTGGGCGCAAACATCAGGCGGCAAATGAAAATAAGAACCACCCAAAGTAGTAGTGAATAAACACTTAAATATATGTTGGAGACTGAGAAGAACTTTCGCTTTTTCTCAGTCTTTCCTACTTTATTAGGGAAAGGTAAATACATTCATTTGTTGCCTTGAAGAAGAAAAAGTGCTCCTTTGAGGGACTAAGGAGGAAACAATGAATAAAGAACAAAGTGAGAAATATCAGAAGGCACTTCATTTGATGACGGAAGAAAAGTGGCTAGATGGCGCTACTATCCTAGAAGACCTGATTAATGAATTACCAAACGATGATGTAAGTCGCCACTTGGTCCGTGCCTTCTATGAAGCAAGACAGTACCAACGGGCATTTGTGTACTTTATTGAGCAGCCATTAGCTTTCACGGAGACGTTTAACGAAGCCCGTTTGGCGGTGCGTTTAATGTTGCACAACCAATCATATATGGCGGCTCGTCAATTCATTGTCGAATTGCCAACCACTTGGCAAAACACTTTACGAAGGGATGTTGAAGAAACGGAGATGGTTGCCGGCCAAAAGTATCGGGCAACGATTCACACACTTCTTCGTTCCTTTTATCACCTTGGTGATTGCTCCTTGAGTGAGCAGCAGGAGCGGCTTAGTGAAGCACAGCAGCTACCGCTCAACGACTACCTCATTGGTGCTCAGTTTCTCTTGCGTGACCCGTTTACCCATGAACTGATCAAGGCGTCGATAATTGATACCCTGCGCCAGGCGGCGGTCAATAAAGTAGTTACCTTACGGTGGATTGACAAACGGGATTACCAAATTAACCCCAGCCGGTTGCAAGCAATTGATGATCTTTTAACTGTCAAGGAACTCCGTCAGGAGCTTAACAGACGGCTGGGGAGTAAGAATCCTACCCAGTTTCAACTAGCAAGCCAAGAGCTACAGTTACAACTAATGATTCTTTACCCATTGATCGATGAGAAAATAACTTCACCAGCTGAATGGATTAACTACCTGATTGATACGATTTCCGGAAATGAGGAGGGCGAAAAGACCCCGCTAGCTCGGCTCCAAGACAGCTTGACAAAGATAATTGATGATTTAAGTGAAAAACATTAACAATATTATTTACAAATCGTTAGATAGTTGATATGATATTTAAGAATTCTTCTTCAAGCCTTTGATACAAAAGCTTTCAATTGGCGAAAAGAAGTAGTACAATACACATAAGGGTGTGTCAGTTATTTCGTAAAGAAACAGCTGGCATTATACTTGTAAATTATCAGGAGGTTTTCATTAATGGCTGAAAAAGAACATTATGAACGTACAAAGCCCCATGTAAACATTGGTACTATTGGCCACGTTGACCATGGGAAGACTACTTTAACTGCTGCTATCACTAAGGTACTGGCAGCTAAGGGTCTGGCAAAGGAAGAAGATTACGCTGATATCGATGCCGCTCCAGAAGAAAAGGAACGTGGTATCACTATCAACACTGCTCACGTTGAATACGAAACTGAAAAGCGTCACTACGCACACATCGATGCTCCAGGTCACGCCGACTACGTTAAGAACATGATCACTGGTGCTGCCCAAATGGATGGTGCTATCTTGGTTGTCGCTGCTACCGATGGTCCTATGCCACAAACCCGTGAACACATTCTTCTTGCTCGTCAGGTTGGTGTTAAGTACATCGTTGTATTCCTGAACAAGACCGACTTAGTTGACGATGATGAATTGGTTGACTTGGTTGAAATGGAAGTTCGGGACCTTCTTAACGAATACGATTTCCCTGGTGATGATATTCCGGTTGTTCGTGGTTCTGCCCTCAAGGCTCTTGAAGGTGACCCAGAACAAGAAAAGGTTATCCTTCACTTGATGGATGTTGTTGATGATTACATCCCAACTCCAAAGCGTCCTACTGACAAGCCATTCATGATGCCTGTCGAAGACGTCTTCACTATCACTGGTCGTGGTACTGTTGCTTCTGGTCGTATCGACCGTGGTACTGTTAAGATCGGTGACGAAGTTGAAATCGTTGGTCTGACTGAAGATGTTCTGAAGTCAACTGTTACTGGTTTGGAAATGTTCCACAAGACTCTTGACCTTGGTGAAGCTGGGGACAACGTTGGTATCCTTCTTCGTGGTATTTCTCACGATCAAGTACAACGTGGTCAAGTTCTGGCAGAACCAGGTTCGATCCAAACCCACAAGAACTTCAAGGGTGAAGTTTATGTTATGACCAAGGAAGAAGGGGGCCGTCACACTCCATTCTTCTCCAACTACCGTCCACAATTCTACTTCCACACTACTGATGTTACTGGTACGATTGAATTGCCAGATGGCGTTGAAATGGTTATGCCTGGTGATAACGTTACCTTCACTGTTAACCTTCAAAAGCCAGTTGCCCTTGAAAAGGGTCTGAAGTTCACCATCCGTGAAGGTGGACACACTGTTGGTGCCGGTGTGGTAGCCGAAGTCTTAGACTAATTTTTAGTCAGGCTAATTAAAGGGTCCGGTTTATCCGGATCTTTTTTCTTTTAAATTTTATGGGAAATCAGGGCCGGAAAACGCCCATTTAGTTGCAATTGTACCAGCCGTACGGTAAACTAATAAAGTATGTAAAGACCAACTTGATAGAGTAATGGTCAAATTGATTGTTATTGGAGGAAATAAAATGTCAGCGAAATGGGAACGCGATAGCGATGCCAGCAAGGGGACATTGACTTTTGAAATTGATGTCGATACTATTAACAAGGGAATTGACGAAGCATTTAATGAAACCCGGAAGAAGATTACGGTTCCTGGTTTCCGGAAGGGCCGTGTTCCTCGTCAAATCTTTAACCAAATGTACGGTGAAGAATCCTTGTACCAAGATGCTTTAAACAAGGTATTGCCTGCTGCCTACAGTGATGCTGTTAAAGAAACTGGAATCAAGCCGGTTGATCAACCAAAGATTGATATTAAGAGCATGGAAAAGGGTCAACCTTGGACTTTAACTGCTGAAGTGGCGGTTGAACCAGAAGTTAAGCTTGGCGATTACAAGGGGATGGAAGTACCTGAACAAGACACGACTGTTTCTGATGCTGATGTTGACTCTGAAATTGAGAAGAAGCGTCAACAACAAGCTGAATTGGTTCTTAAGGAAGATAAGCCAGCTGCTAAGGGCGACACCGTTGTTATCGACTACGAAGGAACTGTTGATGGCAAGAAATTTGACGGTGGTTCTGCCGATAACTACTCCCTTGAATTAGGTTCCGGTTCCTTTATCCCAGGATTCGAAGACCAATTGATTGGTCACAACACCGGTGACGATGTTGATGTTAAGGTCACCTTCCCAAAGGATTACCATGCAAAGAACTTAGCTGGTAAGGACGCAACCTTCAAGGTTAAGGTTCACGAAATCAAGGAAAAGCAACTGCCAGACTTGGACGACGACTTTGCCAAGGATGTTGACGAAGACGTGGATACTTTGGATGAACTAAAGGACAAGACCAGAAAGCAACTTCAAGAACAAAAGGACAACCAAGCTAAGGGCGCCATCGAAGACGCTGCTATTGAAAAGGCGGTTGCCAATGCCGAAATTGAAGACATCCCACAAGCAATGCTGGATGAAGATACCAATCGGCAAATGCAACAATACCTTGCCGGTATGCAACAACAGGGAATTAGCCCTAAGATGTACTTCCAAATCACTGGTACTAAGGAAGAAGACCTGAAGAAGCAATTCGCTAAGGATGCTGAACAACGGGTTAAGACTAACCTGGTTCTGGAAGCAATCGTTAATGATGCTAAGATTGAAGCCAGCGACGACGAAATTAAGGATGAAATCAAAGACTTGGCAAAGCAATACGGCATGGAAGAAGATGCTGTTGAAAAAGCATTGTCTAAGGACATGCTGAGTCATGATATCAAGATTAAGAAGGCCGTTGACTTGGTTGCGGACTCCGCAAAGCAAGTTAAGACAGATGATAAGAAGGCCGACAAGTAGGCCGACAAGTAGGGTAACTAACTGGTGGAGTAATATCCATTGGTAGATTATCAATACTTCTTGTAAAAGGGTTCCTAGTGTTCGAACTATCGAATGTTGGGAACCTTTTTATTTTTAAGCGGATTTCACAATAGCGAACAGAATATTCGAATTCGCGGTAAAATTTTGGTATGATGGTTTCATAAGTTTTAGAGGAGGTTTATAAATGTTTGAAGATACCAGTGATATGGATTCAATTCACTGCTCCTTCTGTGGTAAGTCACAGGATGAAGTTAAAAAAATTGTAGCTGGACCAGGCGTTTATATTTGTAACGAATGTGTTGACTTGTGCAAGCAAATCATCACGCAAGAATTAGCCGAAGATGGTGCTAAGAACACTTTTCGCGTCCCAACACCGGCAGAGATTGTTAAGGAACTTGACGACTACGTAATCGGCCAAAGTGATGCTAAGAAGACACTAGCGGTTGCCGTTTATAACCACTATAAGCGGGTTAATGCAATGGTCACCGGTGATAATAACGATACGGAACTACAAAAAAGTAATATTGCCGTGATTGGCCCAACTGGTTCGGGAAAAACCTACTTAGCCCAATCCCTGGCTCGGATCCTGAATGTTCCATTTGCTATTGCGGATGCGACAACCTTAACCGAAGCCGGATACGTTGGTGAGGACGTTGAAAATATCATCTTGAAGCTTCTCCAGGCGGCGGACTTTGATGTTGATCGTACCGAAAAGGGCATTATTTACATTGATGAAATTGATAAGATTGCTAAGAAAAGCGAAAACGTCTCAATTACCAGAGATGTTTCCGGTGAAGGGGTTCAGCAAGCCCTGCTAAAGATTCTTGAAGGAACGATCGCTAATGTTCCGCCTCAGGGTGGTCGGAAGCACCCCCAACAGGAATTTATCCAGGTTGATACGAGCAATATTCTCTTTATCGTTGGTGGAGCTTTTGACGGAATCGAAAACATTGTTAAGGAACGGGTCGGTGAAAAAACGATTGGTTTTGGGACCAGCTCCGCAGAGCGGGATAACATTACTGAAAAGAACATTTTGCAGCACGTTATTCCAGAGGACCTGTTAAAATTCGGCCTGATTCCGGAGTTTATTGGCCGCCTGCCGGTTATGACGGCATTACAAAAGCTTGATGAAGATGATCTCGTCCGGATTTTAACTGAACCTAAGAATGCACTGGTAAAGCAGTACCAAGAACTGATTCGCCTTGATGGCAGTGAATTAAGCTTTACGGAAGGTGCCCTTCGTGCAATGGCTAAACTGGCGATTGCACGGAATACCGGTGCCCGGGGACTACGATCAATCATTGAAGACGTGATGCAGGACGTTATGTTTGCCCTGCCAAGTCGTAGTGACGTGGCCAAAGTGGTGATTGACAAGCGTTGTGTTACGCACCACACTGAGCCCAAGTACATTATGAAAAACGAACAAGCCTCGTAAGTAAAGGAGGGCAACCAACGATGGAGGTTCACAATGTAGACTTGACGATCAGTGCGGTTCGACCGGCCCAGTATCCGCAGACCAATTACCCGGAGATTGCCCTGGTTGGTCGTTCCAATGTCGGCAAATCGTCACTGACGAACGTATTAATTAACCGGCGTAATTTTGCCCACACTTCCAGCCAGCCAGGTAAAACCCAGACACTGAATTTCTATAATGTTGAGGACCAGCTCTACTTTGTTGACGTTCCGGGCTACGGTTACGCAAAGGTTTCTAAAAAGGAGCGGGAGCGGTTTGGCCAAATGATTGAGGAATACTTGACCCAGCGGGAACAGTTACGGGGAACAATTCTTCTAGTTGATGGTCGGCACGCCCCAACTGATGATGATATCAGTATGTACCAGTGGCTCCAGTACTACAATGTCCCAACTCTGGTGGTGGCCACAAAAATTGATAAAGTCAAGGGCAACGCCTGGAACCGGCAGGAAAGCTTGGTTAAGAAGACATTAGGCTTAGATAAACAAACACCCTTGATTCTTTTTTCAGCGGTAAAGAAACATGGCCAAGTGGCCGTCTGGGAGTGGATAGAAAAGCAAACGGGGGTGAGCGAGAAGTGAACTTTAACGAATACCAAAATGCAGCCAAACGAACGCTTTATGGTAATGAGCAGGTCTTGACGAACTGTGCCCTTGGTTTAGCAGGTGAGTCAGGGCAAGTGGTGGATTTAGTTAAGAACTATGCCTTTCGGGGACAGAAGCTCGACCGCCAGGAGCTTATTCACGAGATGGGTGATGTTTTGTGGTACCTGTCACAAATTGCTGAGTGGGCCGATATCCCGTTTGACGAAGTGGCGAGCGAAAATATCGCTGAATTAAATAAGCGGTATCCTACTGGTTTCAAAAAGCAGGTTAACGAATAGAAGCAGGGAAGGCGCCGGTAAGAGCACACTCTTTTCAATGGCTGCATAACACCTGAGAACAGAAAAGATTGTTGTGACATAGGCCTCCTATATAGTTGAAAATGCTACAGCACAGTACACAAAAGGACTCTAGCGTTCGGAAAGGTCCGAACACTAGAGCCCTCTTTTTGCTTTCTAAAGACTTGCTTCGCGTCGAAAAACAAACTAACAAGCTAGTTTGGTCTCACCCTTTTGTTAAATATAGTTACTTTTTCTCAACCTTGTTTTCTTTTTCTTGGTCTTCTTTAGATTTTTTATCCTTAGGAAGTTTCTTCTTCGGATCAATGGCAAACTGGTCGAAAAGTCGGTCCAGTTGCTCACTTCGTCTGGTAACTAAACCCATTCTACTCGCTCCTTTTTTGTGTATCATAGCATAGGCAAGATTAAATCTGCAAATAAATGACCGGGAAGCAGTCACAATTTTTGCCATCTGCTAGTCTCTTCAATTATAATATTATACTAGCATTTCTTACGGAGGGTTATGATGGCAAGCGATTATCTTGAACACAAATTAGCATTACTGCCGGATAAGCCCGGCTGTTATTTGATGAAGAACATCAATGGACAGATTATTTACGTTGGCAAGGCCAAGAATCTGAAAAATCGGGTTCGCTCCTATTTTAAAAGTAGCCACACGGGTAAGGTTGCTAAAATGGTTTCTGAAGTTGCCGACTTTGAAACCATTATTACATCGACCAATAAAGAATCTTTCCTGCTGGAAATTACCCTGATTCAAAAACACCAACCCTATTTCAATATCAAACTTAAACGGGGGACGGGGTACCCATACATTAAAATTACCAATGAGCGCGACCCCCAGGTTAAAATCGTCAGCAAAATCAAGAAGGACGGGGCCTACTACTTCGGACCTTACCCTAACGTCTATGCAGCGGAAGAAACGGTTAATTTTATCCAAAAGGTCTACCCGCTGCGGCGGTGTAACGGCTACCAAGGACGGCCGTGCCTGTACTACCATATGGGGCAGTGCCTCGGGGCCTGCTTTAAAAAGGTTCCCCAAGAAGAGTACGACCGGCAAATCAAGAAGATTAAGTCCTTCTTGAACGGTAACACCGCGACAGTCAAACGGCAGTTGACGGAAAAGATGGATAAGGCTGCGGCAGCCCTCGAATTTGAGCGGGCAGCGGAAATCCGCGACCAAATTCACTACATTGAAGTCACAGTTGAAAAACAGAAGATTATTTCCAACGACAAGACTCCGCGGGACCTATTTAACTTTTACATGGATAAGGGGTGGCTATCGATTCAGGTCTTCTTCATTCGTCAGGCGCGGTTGATGAAGCGGGAAAAGCGGCTCTTTCCCGTGGTCGATACGGCGATTGAAGAAATGACCAGCTTCATCCTTCAGTTTTATAACCGGCGAAATAATATCTTGCCTAAGGAAATTCTCCTTCCCAAGGGCCTCCCCAATAAGGAAATCAGTGAAATCCTCGGGGTGCCGGTCCGGACCCCCAAGCGGGGCGAAAAACGTGACCTAATGGCGATGGCGGCAGAGAACGCCCGCCTGGTCCTTGACGAAAAATTCCGCCTTTTAGAAATGGATAAGGGGAAGACGACGGGCGCCATGAAAGAGATTACTGACGCCCTCGGGTTACCGGTTGGCCACAAGATTGAGGCCTTTGACCACTCCCACATCCAAGGAGCCGACCCAGTGAGTGCGATGGTTGTATTCATCGACGGGGAACCGGCAAAGAAGCTCTATCGTAAGTATAAGCTCAAGACGGTCATTAACCATGCGGATGAGGCCGCTAGTACCCGGGAAGTAATCAGGCGGCGCTACAGTCGCCTTTTGCGTGAAAATAAGCCAATGCCGGATATGATCTTCATGGATGGTGGCGATATCCAAATGAACGCTGTTAAGGACGTCTTAGAAAACGAACTTGACCTGGATATTCCGGTTGTGGGAATGGTCAAAAACGACAAGCACAAGACCGCGGACCTCTTGTTTGGTGATGAGGACCAGCATGTCAACCTGGACCCCCGAAGTCAGGGCTTTTACCTGGTTCAGCGGATTCAAGATGAAGTCCACCGGTTCGCAATTACCTTCCACCGAAATGTTCATACCAAGCACTCCTTGAGTTCTCGTTTGGACGAGATTAAGGGGGTTGGCCCGCGGACCCGAACGAAGTTGTTAAAGAAATACGGTTCGGTGACCAAAATTGCCCAGGCTTCAGTTGATGAGATTCATTCTCTGGGTATTAACCGGCCGACCGCCCAACTGATTAAGGTTTCCCTTCAAAAGAACGCAGAAGTGGCGAAGGGAAGCAGTCACAATTGATTTTGACGGTCCCTCATTTTTAAAATATACTAGGTAGTATATAGATTACAGATCGGAGAAATAAACATGAATACCTTTGTAGATCAAATCAAGATTGAAGCACATGCCGGTAAGGGTGGCGACGGAATGGTAGCCTTCCGCCGGGAAAAGTACGTTCCTAATGGTGGCCCAGCCGGTGGTGACGGCGGTCGCGGCGGAAGTATTATTTTAAAAGTCGACGAGGGGTTACGGACCCTGATGGACTTTCGTTACCACCGGATTTTTAAAGCCAAAAATGGCGGTAACGGGATGAATAAGCAGATGACGGGGCCAAGCGCTGAAAATACGGTCATTGCTGTACCTCAGGGGACGACTGTTCGGGACCTTGATACTGGGGAAATCATTGGTGACCTGGTGGAAAAGGGTCAAGAATTGGTAATTGCCAAGGGCGGTCGTGGCGGTCGCGGTAATATCCACTTCGCTAGTGCCAAGAATCCCGCACCGGAGATTGCCGAAAACGGTGAACCCGGTGAGGACCGCTACCTGGAATTGGAACTGAAGATGCTGGCCGACGTAGGCTTGATTGGCTTTCCATCCGTTGGTAAATCGACCCTCTTATCGGTAGTTACTGGTGCAAAGCCCAAAATTGCGTCCTATGAATTTACCACCCTGGTCCCGAACCTGGGAATGGTTATGCTGCCTGATGGTCGGGACTTCGCTATGGCTGATATGCCCGGACTAATTGAGGGCGCTTCAAAGGGGATTGGCTTGGGACTCCAGTTCTTAAGGCATATTGAACGGACGCGGGTCCTTCTGCACCTGGTTGACATGAGTAGCGAGGACGCGGATCAGGGAATTGCTCGCTTCCGCCAAATTAACCACGAGCTGGCTAACTATGATCCAGAACTGTTAAAGCGTCCCCAGATCGTGGTCGCTACCAAGATGGATATGCCAAACGCGGAAAAGAACTTGGCACATTTTAAGGCTCAGTTAGCAACGGACGATACGCTGGAAGAAACTCCCCGGGTCTTTCCAATTTCGGCGGTTAAGCACCAGGGGATCCAACAGCTGATGCAACTGACGGCCGACCTCTTAGACCAGACGCCGGCATTTGACAGCGAGAGTCATGATGAAAAACTTACTCCTAAGTATGAAGCGGCCGGGAAGGAGTACAAAGAAGATAAGGAGCCAGCCTTCACGATCAGTCGGGACGAAGACGGCACCTGGGTCCTTGGTGGTACTAAGTTACTCCATCTCTTTGATATGACGGACCTTAATCACGAGCAAAGTCAGCTACGGTTTGCCCGGCAAATGCGGCAGATGGGGGTTGACGATGCCCTCCGTGAACGTGGGGTTAAGGATGGCGACCTGGTAAGGATCAGAAAGTTTGTCTTTGAATTTATTCAGTAATTGTGTGTTCAGAAGGTAGGGAATATAATGCAACTTGAATTTTTAGGAACTGGCGCGGGATCGCCAAGTAAACAGCGGAATGTATCTAGTGTGGCACTACGGCTACTGGAAGAACGCAACGCAATATGGTTATTCGACTGTGGTGAGGCCACCCAGCACCAAATCCTGTCAACAACGATTCGCCCACGGAAGATTGAGAAAATCTTTATCACCCACCTGCATGGTGACCATATCTTTGGCCTTCCTGGTTTATTGAGTTCGCGCTCCTTTCAAGGAGGGCACGAGCCCTTGACCGTTTATGGGCCAGTGGGGATTAAGCGTTTTGTGGTGACGGCATTACAGGTCAGTGAATCGCGGCTAAGCTACCCCCTTCACTTTGTGGAAATTGACCACGAAGGGGAAGTCTTTAACGACGGTAGTTTTAAAGTGATTGCAAAAAAGTTGGACCATAAAGTTGCCTGCTATGGCTACCGGGTTGTTGAAAAGAACCATCCCGGCGAACTTCAGGTTGCTAAACTGCGGGAGATGAACATTCCATCTGGTCCAATCTACGGTCAGTTGAAGGCCGGCAAGACGGTTACCCTAGATGATGGGCGTATTCTTGATGGCCATGATTTCATCGGTAACCCTCAAAAGGGCAGAATTGTTGCTATCCTTGGTGATACGCGGAAGACAGCTAACGCGGTGACCCTTGCTCAAGATGCTGATGTTCTGGTCCACGAGAGCACGTTTGCCAAGGGGGAGGACAAAATGGCTAAAAACTACTACCATTCGACCAGTCTCCAAGCAGCGGAAATCGCCAAAAAGGCAGGGGCAAAGCGGTTGCTGTTGAACCATATTTCGGCCCGCTACACCGGCAAAGCGGCCTACCAGCTGGCCTACCAGGTCCGGGATGTATTCCCGAATACACGAGTAGTCAACGATTTTGATATCATCGACATTCCATTTAATAAATAAAGGGGCGGTTGCAATGATGAGAAGAGTGAAAACTTTACGTTTCCTAAGAAACGAGGTGGTTTTAATCACCGGAGGTTCCAGTGGAATTGGCAAGGCGTTGGCATTAGAAGCCGCCCAGCGGGGAGCAATTGTGGTAGTAACTGCCCGCAATAAGGAAAGGGTTTCCGCGGTTGCCAAACAGTGTCTCCTACTCTCTGGTCGGCCGGCATTTGCCTACCAAATGGACGTGACTTCGCCCGATGAAATCGATGCGGTCCTTAATAAAATCTCCCACCAAATTGGGGGCATCGACGTCTTGGTCAACTCAGCCGGATTGGGGAAGTTCGCTCCGGCTGCTAGTCAGTCCTACAAGACGTTGAAGGGAATGAACGAAGTTAACCTGCTGGCTTTGATGTACATCAGTCGCTGTGTTGCCAAGCAGATGATGAACCAGGGTTATGGAGCCATTATTAACTTAGGATCGGCGGACGGTAAGATCCCGACGCCCAACAGTGCGGTATACTCCGCTACTAAGGCTGGGGTTATTCAGTTTGATAATGTCTTGCGGATGGAAGTGGCTGACTACGGCGTTCAGGTTCTGACGGTTAATCCTGGACCGGTTAATACGCCGTTCTTTGATAAGGCAGACCACAATGGCAACTACCGTAGTCACTTACCAAAGTGGATGTTTATTTCGGCGGATGAGCTTGCCCGGCGGGTATGGAACAACGTCGGATACAAGACGCGAGAAATCAATGTTCCCAGCTATGTTTCCTACCTTGGCTGGGCATACCAAGTCTTCCCTGGCCTAGGCGACTGGGCAATTAAGAAGTTCTTTGATTTCCAACAAAACAAGCAAGAGCTGTAATTAATACCCGGATGCGGACGATGGCGGTGCAACTGCCTGAGACGTGAAGGGAAAGGACAAAGGCAGTGGAAGAACACCGCCTTTTATTATTTTCTGGATAGATGTGAGGGATAGAAATGATTAATTCACATTATGCTTGGCAACTTCAGCCAGTGGCGGATGAGAAGGTCCGCCATGATTTAAGCAGTCAGCTACATGTTTCGCCGACCATGGCGCAGTTACTTGCTAACCGGGGCCTAAAAGAAGCTGATGCTGCACAGGCCTTTCTTCAGCCCGACCTGCAGACGGTTCACGATTCCCACCAGTTGCATGACATGGACAAGGCGGTTGAGCGGATTGAACAGGCGATTGCGGCAAACGAAAAGATAACCGTTTACGGCGACTATGATGCTGATGGGATAACAAGTACCGCGGTCATGTACGAAGCCTTAAACGAAATTGGGGCAAACGTTGACTACTATATTCCGGATCGCTTTAAGGATGGTTACGGGCCCAATGCAGACGCCTACCAACGCATCATTACGGCTGGCACAAAGCTCATTATCACGGTTGACAATGGGGTCAGTGGAAAAGACGTGATCGACAACGCAATGGTCCAGGGGGTTGATGTGGTGGTGACTGACCACCACGAGCTCCCGAGGGAACTACCAAACGCGGTCGCCATCGTCCATCCCCGCTATCCCGGGAGCAATTACCCCTTTCCTGACCTATCGGGAGTGGGAGTGGCCTTTAAAGTGGTTTGGGCCTTGCAGGATGAATTTCCGGAAGAAATGCTGGACCTTTTGGCAATTGGTGAAATTGCCGACGTTGTGAGCGTGACCGATGAAAACCGGGCCCTGATTGGGGCCGGTATCCAACTTCTGCGTCAGGGGATGCGTCCCGGCATTCACGCCCTCCTGCAAGCGGCAGGGGTGAATGAAGCACAGCTGACCTCCACCGACATTGGTTTTACGATTGCCCCCCGTCTTAATGCGCTGGGCCGTATTGCCGATGCTAATGCCGGGGTCGAACTACTGACAACCGTTGACGAGCAAACAGGTAGCCGGCTTGCCCAGCAGGTTGAAGCGGCGAATCAGAAACGACGCGAACTGGTTGACCAAATTATGGGGGAAGCAAGTGCGCAGGCAGCCCATGCACTAGATCAGCCGGTCCTTCTCTTGGTTGGTCATAACTGGCATCAAGGCGTCTTAGGGATTGTTGCTAGTCGAATCATGGACCAGACGGGGAAGCCAACCATTGTTGCCAGTGCTAATGACGGGAGTGAAGTGGCCAAGGCTTCCGGGCGTAGTATCGCTGGCTTTAACCTCTTTGATGCCCTTGATCCTCATCGTGACCTCTTAACGACTTTTGGGGGGCACCCCGCTGCTTGTGGCTTATCCTTTGAATTAAGTAAGACTGACGAACTGCGGGCGGCGTTGCTTGCGGAGGCGCAAAAGCAGCAATTTGATAGCCATAAACAAATTCCGTTGGTGGTTGATGCCCAGCTGCGGGCAGGGGATGTTAATGAGCAACTGTACCAGGAAATTCAAAAACTCGGCCCCTTTGGCCCTGGTAATGAGGAACCCATTTTCGAATTTAATGATGTCCAGCCCAGTGACGTTCGCACGATGGGAAAAAACAATGACCACCTTAAGTTTTCCCTAAACGGTCAGGTGACCGTTGTTGCCTTTAACCAGGGAAAACTGGCACCAATCCTCGAGGGCCAAGGCGGCCAAGTTGACCTGGTTGCTAAGCTGAGTGTTAATGAATGGCAGGGGAAGCGGACAGTCCAGCTACTACTCACCGATATCCGTGTCCGGGGGACAGTTATCCTCGACCAGCGGACAAGCCACCTGACCGCTAACCATTTTGGCCAAGCGGGCTTCTATGTTGTCGAAGATACTCGGTTACGGGAAAACATTGCACCTCACGTTGGGGACGGAAAAGCCCTATCGATTGACCAGGCGGCCACGACTGACTTTGCTGGTAAGGCAGTGACGGTTGTTGATTGCCCAAAGAGCTTAGCGGCCTTTACCAAGATCTTCGAAAAGGATAGCGCAAGCCCCGCCCTGGTTCGCCTATTACTGTTTGAAAACAACAGTGTTTATCTTGCCGGGCTCCCCACCCGGGATGACTTTGCCGCCCTTTACCGTTTTCTGGCTCGACAGGCAAATATCCAGTGGCCAGGCCAGCGGACAGCGGTTAGTCGTTATTTAAGAATTAATGAAGTTCGGTTAAATTTGATGATTAATGTGTTTTCTGAGGTAGGATTTGTTACAATTAGTAATGGTGTTTTAAACCTTGCCAAGAATACGCAAAAGGCCGATTTAAAACAAACGGACCACTATCAGGCGCAGCTTGCCCGTTACCAGGCTGAACAGACGCTCCTTTACAGTAATGCCGGAGCACTCGCCAAATGGGTTTTACAGTGCCTGAAGGAAGATTAAAGGAGATATTTTCTGGTTATGACTTTAGACCTTTATAAATACGTTGCCAGTATCCCAGATTATCCAGAAAAGGGGATTATCTACCGGGATATTTTACCGTTGATGGCAAATGGTGAAGCGTACAAGCAAGCAACTGATGAGTTGGTTGATTACGCCAAAAATAAGAATGTTGATATGGTCGTAGGCCCTGAGGCCCGTGGCTTTATCGTTGGTTGCCCAATTGCCCGTGAATTAGGTGTTGGTTTTGCACCGGCACGGAAGAAGGGGAAGCTACCTCGCAAAGCAATCAGTGCTAGTTACACCTTGGAGTACGGAAGTGCAACCTTGCAGATGGAATACGATTCAATTAAACCAGGACAACGGGTTCTCGTTGTCGATGACCTGCTGGCGACTGGTGGGACTATTTCCGCGACAATCAAGATGGTTGAAGAAATGGGCGGAATTGTCGTTGGCTGTGCTTTCTTGATTGAGTTGAAAGCTCTTCATGGACGTGAAAAGGTTAAGGACTACGACGTTAAGGCACTGATGGAATTTTAAAAATAGAGGGTGAGGCATCACAGTCACACCCTTATTTTTATATCAAGGATATTTGAAAAGGAGTTTAACAATGATCTTTTTGGTTATTTTTGGCGGCCTGATGTTGATTCTCGGTGGCTTCTATTTAGCAAACTCATGGCAACGTTACCGTGAATGGAAGTCGGGAACGGTTATTGTTGTTTTGAGTCTAATTGCCGTGATTTTTGGGACAATTAATCTGCCGGTCTTTAAGGGGCATCAACAGGTTTCAAACCAATCTAGTTCTTCAAGTCAACAGGTTAGTCAGAGCAGTTTTTCGAATGGCTTCAGCACAATCAATGGTGGTCAGCAGGGGAGTCCTAACCACCAAATGGCTGTTTTGCGTCAGCTTCAAAAAGGGTATTCCAAGTTAGGAACGGTTTCGTTTAACAAGGAGAACAATACTTATACGATCAAACCAACGGCGGACAATACGGTTCAAGCCGTCAAGGCAATCGTAAGTGACCCTAGCCAGGCTAGTCAGATGGGGTGGTCAAACTTGACCAATTCGATCAAGAAGAATTCCAGCCAGGTTTCGACTGCTTTGAATGGTGATTACACGATTCGAATTGTTAACCCAGACAACACTGACCAGGCGGTTTATAGTGCCAAAAATGGTAAGACCACCTATAATATTGCAGATAATTAACTAGACACGGGATTTTTAAGGAGACCACTTTACCTTTCAGGGCTTATCTGATACAATATAGAAGTTGACGATGGAGAGTTGGCAGAGTGGTAATGCACCGGACTCGAAATCCGGCGAACCCGTGTAGAGCGGGCGCGCAGGTTCAAATCCTGTACTCTCCTTTATATATAAAAAATGTGGAAACACAGAAAAACACGAACCTTTTAATATTAAGGGTTCGTGCTTTTTATTAGGTATGAAGAAACATTATAAAGATAAAGTTGGTGCACGGAATGGGCAAATTTACTTAAATCGTACATCAAAATGCTACTAACTTATGTAGTTTGAAGGCTTTCAGAACCTTAACAGTTACTATTCTGTAATAGATATTAGTCATGGTAGTAGCGTTACGGTACGGTTATTCTTAGATCAAATCAAAAGCAGGAGCACTATGGCAAAAAAATATTACGTCGTAAAAGAAGGTCGTCAGCCGGGAATATACAATTCATGGCCGGCGTGTCAAAAACAAGTAAGTGGCTACGCTGGTGCAGTTTACCGGGGCTTTTCGACTTTAAGTGAAGCGCAGGCTTGGCTCGCGGCCCCATCTAAACGGTCAATGCGGCAACCTGAACAGATGCAGTTAGCGTTGGGGGACCAACAAGAAACTACCGACCAGCCTGAAGTCCGCTTGTACTCAGATGGTGGCTCACGTAACCACGGAAACAAACTTGGTCAGCACGTCAAGCAAACTGACAAGGCTGCCTGGGCTTACCTCATTGAGGGCGCTGGTCGCCGGCTTACTGGAACTGGTGGTGAGTGGGGCAGTACCAATAACCGGATGGAGTTACTGGGGCTAATTAATGCCCTAAACAGACTTCTTGAACTTAGTTGGCAGGATAAAAAGATTGTGGCAACCCTCGACTCACATTACGTCTTGGACCCCATCATGAAGGGGTGGTTAAACGGTTGGCGGCGCCGTAACTGGCGGACCTCAACGGGCAAACCAGTCGCAAATCAGCAATTATGGCAGGAAATCTTAGGCCTGTTACCGCGTTTCTCTGCGCTGCACTTTACCTGGACGAAGGGGCACGCCAACAACTCTGGTAACAACACGGTTGATGAATTACTAAACAAAACGATGGATAAAATGGGGGAATAATTGTATGAAGATTGGTATTGACCGGATGGCTTTCGCCACGACAAATGAATATATTGACCTCCGCAAATTAGCTAAGGTGCGGGGTGTTGATCCTAATAAGTACACAATTGGAATTGGCCAAGACCAGCAGGCCGTCGTTCCGCCCACTCAAGACATTGTCACGTTAGGAGCAGCCGCTGCCCGGAAGCTTATGACCAAGCAGGTTGGCGACCACCTCTCGACAATTATCGTGGCTACTGAATCGGGGGTCGACAACTCTAAGGCAAGTGCGATTAACATCAAAGAATTGCTAGGCCTCAACGACTATGTACGGGCGGTTGAACTTAAGGAGGCTTGTTACGCTGGGACGGCGGGAATTCAATTTGCCCGCGGCCTGGTAGCGCTACACCCCCAAGAGACAGTGCTAGTCATTGCTACCGATATCGCCCGTTATGGTTTGCAAACGGCGGGGGAGGTTACCCAGGGAGCAGGTGCCGTCGCCATGCTGATTAGCGCAAACCCCCACATTCTAGCAATTGAACCGACCAGCGTGAACCTGACAAAAGACGTGATGGACTTCTGGCGTCCCCTGTACGCCACTGAGGCAATGGTGGATGGTAAATACTCAACCAACGTTTACGTTGACTTCTTCAAACAGGTATTTACCCGTTATCAAATGATGACTGGTCGCCAGTTCAATGATTTTACGGGCCTAATTTTTCACCTACCATTCACCAAAATGGGGAAGAAAGCCTTAGAAGGGGCCCTCGGTGACCGGCATGATCAAGTGGCAACTCGGTTGCGCACGGCACTTACCGCCAGTCAATTGTACTGCCGCCAGGTCGGCAACGTGTATACTGGTTCACTCTATCTCGCCCTCCTTTCATTTCTGCAAAATGGGCAGGTCAATGCTGGCGACCGGCTAGGGTTGTTTAGTTATGGTTCTGGTGCCGAAGGTGAGTTTTACACGGGAATCGTTCAACCGCACTTCTTGGACCACACTAATGATGTCCAAGCAATGCTTCAAAAGCGGCACCAGGTCTCGATTACGGAGTATGAGGACATGTTTAACCACCAGCTGGGAATGGATGAGCAGGACGTAGAATTTGACCTCAGCAATGACCATGCCCCCTTTGTTCTCGCTGGGCAAAAAAACCACCAGCGAATCTATAAACGACAATAATAAAAAGAGCGCCAGCACTCGTATCTACGAGTCTTGACGCTCTTTAAACGCTAAGTTGTTAGAAAATATTATCGCGGAAGAGACCGACAACCTTTCCCAGAATCTTAACGTTCTTAAGAAAAATCGGGTCCATGGTGTCATTTTCGGGTTGGAGGCGAAAGCGGTTCTTTTCCTTAAAGAATCGCTTGCAGGTTGCCTCGTTATCATCGTTCATTGCGATGACAATATCACCGTTCTTGGCGGTAGACTGTTTACGGACGATTACTTGGTCACCGTTTAAGATGCCGGCCTTGATCATACTAGTTCCCCGAATGGTCAACATGAACAAGTCATTATTATCCTGGATGGAAGGTGGAATTGGGAAGAAATCCGTGGCGTCTTCTACGGCAAGAATTGGTTGGCCCGCCGTAACCACCCCTAACAGGGGAATCTTCGTCTGTCGTGGCTTTACCCCCAGGAGGTCCAGCCCTTTCGGCGTGATTTCCAGTGCCCGTGGTTTAGCAGGGTCCTTTTCCAAAAAGCCTCCTTCAATTAGACGGTTAATGTGACCGTGGACGGTTGAAGTTGATGAAAGACCGACCGCACTACAAATCTCACGAACGGTTGGTGGGTAACCGTGGTCAGTGACCTGCTTGTGAATAAAGCTCAGAACAGCCATTTGTTTATTTTTTGCCGGTTTTGCCATTATAGCACCTCATTAATATATTATTATTTTAAGGATATCATAGGCTTACCGGAATTTCAAACGTACGTTCGTGATTGACAAAAAAAGTGATTAATCTAAAATGATATTGTGAATTAAAGGACTGGAGGTCAGCTTAATGACAGAATCAAAGGAACAGGAAAAGCTATTAAAGCGGATCAATGAGCTTGCCCACAAAAATAAGAAGGAAGGCCTTACTGAGGCCGAAACACGAGAACGCGAACGCCTGCGCCGTGAATACATCAAGAACTTCCGCGAGACCATGCGGAGCAACATTGAGATGATGCGGATCTACAATGATGAGGGCAAGGAAGTTACGCCTGAAAAGGTGAAGGAGATTCAGCGAAAGAAAGGTCTCCGCGACGATTAATTTAATTTGCTACTTTTCAAGTGTTAAACATTCGTGTAAGATGAAAAGGTAACTTAACAAAGGAGGAAGCAATCTTGGGTATGACGATTTTATTTGTCATTCTGGCGCTGCTGATTGGTTTATTAATCGGCTTCTTCGGTGCTCGTAAGTACATGGAAAACTATCTTCGTAATAATCCCCCGATTTCTGAGGAAATGTTGCGGACAATGATGCTCCAGATGGGGCAGAAGCCATCCAGCCGGAAGTTACATCAAATGATGCAAACGATGAAGGCACAAGCACGAAAGGCTAATAAGTAATTGGTCGGGTGACTTATATAAAAGAATGGGAGTGCGACAGAACTAGCTTGCTAGTTCGTTTTTCGACGCAAAGCTAGCCTGTAGGGACCACCCCGTCGAAGCAAGTCTTTAGAAAGCACAAAGGGACTCTAGTGTGCGGATTTCCGTACACTAGAGTCCCTTTGTGTACTGTACTGCAGCATTTTCAACTATATAGGAGACTTATGTCGTCAGAGCCCCTATATTTTTAGTTAAAAATCATCGTCTTTGGGCTTAGGGGGCATAACGTAAACGAAGTTGGGGTCAATTTGCTTGTCGAGGTCATCAAAGGCTTCCTGCATCTTTTTTTCCAGTTCAGCCTCATACTCTTCATTTAGCTTTTTCTTCCGGTCAACGTAAATCGGCTTGCCAAAAGCAATCTGACGTGGCTTCCGGGTAAAGAGTTGCCCAAACTTGAGGGGCCCCTGGTAGACTGCCGGAACGAGGGGCACGTTCGCCAATTTAGCAATCAGGGTTGCACCTCCCTTGAGCTTGGCTGAGTAACGGGAGCCACTAGGGAAAATAATTGTGGAAAGGTTACCGTTTCGTAAAAACTTCACCGGTGTTTTAATGGCTGATGGGCCGGGGTGCTTTCTGTCTACCGGGTAGGCATTTAGGGACCTCAAAAACCGACCCGCAATCGGGTTTTTAAATAACTCTTTTTTGGCCATAAAACTAAATTCCTTTGGCCAGACGGCAAGGGCCAATAAAACGGGGTCCATCCATGTCCGGTGGGGTGCTACAATAATGTAGTTACCATCGGGGAGGTTTTCCCGATTATAGATACGGGTACGCCCGTTAATTAACGTTAAAAATGGATTGACGATTTTTACTAAGAATGTGTAGAGCATTTTTATTCTTCCAATCTGTTTAAATGATACTTCAAAGCTAAAGTATGACTAAAAAAAGACTAACTTGCAAGGAGAAAAGGGGAAATAGCGATGAATGAACCAACGAAATTATTACGTGGCGACGAGCGAATTGACCAACTATATAGTCAGGATGTCAAAATTATTCAGAGTCCGACTTGCTTTGCCTTTTCCCTCGATGCAGTTTTACTGGCCGACTTTGTCCGACCCAATCACCGCCACCTCCTGAAGACAGTCGACTTGTGCGCCGGTAATGGGGCAGTGGGCCTCTTTCTTCATAACAAGTTGGGCGGGACCTTTACTGAAGTGGAAATCCAGGAGCGTCTAGCGGATATGGCCGCCCGCAGTATTCAACTCAACCAACTTGATGATCGTTACCGCGTTTTGAATATGGACATTGCTGATGTCTTTAACCAGGTGCCGAAGGATTCCGTCGATGTGGTCCTCTGCAACCCACCTTATTTTCCCGTTACAGAAAAGAGTCAACGTAACCCCAACCGCTACCTTGCAATTGCCCGCCACGAGATTAAGACGAACTTCATGATGGTCGCAAAACAAATGAGTGGCCTGTTGAAAATGAACGGGCACGGATACCTGGTTCACCGTCCAGACCGATTAACAGAAATCATGACGACCCTTCAGGAACATCGCCTGGTTCCCAAACGGTTGCGTTTTATTTATCCAAAGCCCGGACGAGAAGCGAATATGATGCTGATTGAAGTGATCAAAGATGGAAAGCCGGGGGGGATGAAGGTCGTCCCGCCAATTATTGTCAACGGGGACGATGGGGAATACCTTCCGGCAGTGAGGAAGCTTTTATATGGCAAAGAATAAACCTTACTATATCTACGTCTTATACTGTGCCGACGACAGCCTTTACTGTGGCTTCACCGACAATGTCCAACGGCGCTTTGACCAGCACCAGGCTTATAAGGGGGCTAAGTACACCCGTGTAAAGAGCCGTCACCCCCTCCGACTGATTTACCATCAAAAATTCAACAGTAAGAACGCTGCCCTCAGTGCGGAATACCATTTTAAGCACCAGCCCCGGTGGAAAAAGGATCGGTTCTTGAAGGCGCATGGAATCGACGTGGCACACTATTTTGCCTTAAACCATCAAAGCGCCAAAAGAAAAGGTTAAAAAGCTTGTCATTAGACAAGCTTTTTTGTATACTATTAAACGGTGTTTAATAACATATAACACACCTGTGACGATAAGAAGGGATGTGCCAATAGTGGTTCCCATTCTTAGACGACTCATGGGGAGGAAAAACAATTTGGAGGTATTTTTATGTCTGTTGTTACTATGAAGCAATTGCTTGAAGCAGGTGTCCACTTCGGTCACCAAACTCGTCGTTGGAACCCAAAGATGGAACAATACATCTTCACTGAACGTAACGGTATTTACATCATTGACTTACAAAAGACTGTTAAGCTGATCGATACTGCTTACGACTACATGAAGAACGTTGCCGCTGATGGTGGGGTTGTTCTCTTTGTCGGCACCAAGAAGCAAGCGCAAGACTCCATTGAAGAAGAAGCTACCCGTGCAGGCCAATTCTATGTTAATCACCGTTGGTTAGGTGGTACTTTGACCAACTGGAAGACTATCCAATCCCGGATCGCTCGTCTGAAGGAATTGAAGAAGATGTCTGAAGATGGCACTTTTGATGTTCTGCCAAAGAAGGAAGTTGCTGTTCTGACTAAGCAACGTGAAAAGCTGGAACGATTCCTTGGCGGTATCGAAGACATCCCACGGATTCCAGACGTACTGTTCATCGTTGACCCACACAAGGAACAAATCGCTGTTAAGGAAGCACAAAAGCTGCACATTCCAATCGTTGCCATGGTTGATACTAACACCGACCCAGATGACATCGACTACATAATTCCTTCTAACGATGACGCAATTCGTGCCGTTCGTCTGATTACTTCTAAGATGGCCGACGCAATTGTTGAAGGTAAGCAAGGTCAAGATGAAGCTCAACAAGCAGATGCGGATGCCGAAGAAACTGCTGAAGACACTACTGTTAGTGAAGATTCTCTGAAGAACCTTAAGAACAGTGTTGAAGGCAAGTAATTTAAAAAACGATTAATACTTGGGCTGTTTTGTGTTATGGACCATTGTGGCCCTGAGTACAAACAGTCCTTTTTTGTAAAACTTATTAACTGTTAAAGGAGAGACTCTGTCATGGCTGAAATTAAAGCTGCTCAAGTTATGGAATTACGAAAGAAGTCCGGTGCCGGAATCATGGATGCCAAGAAGGCATTGGTTGCAAGTGATGGTGACATGGATAAGGCAATGGATTACCTTCGTGAAAAGGGAATCGCCAAGGCTGCTAAGAAGAGCAGCCGGGTTGCTGCTGAAGGTTTAGCAGATATCGCAGTTAACGGCAACACGGCCGCAATCGTTGAACTGAACTCCGAAACGGACTTCGTTGCTGCCAGTGACCCATTCAAGGACCTGCTGAAGAAGATTACTAAGTTAATTAGTGAAAACAAGCCTGCCAATGTTGACGAAGCTTTGGCAATTAAGACCGATAATGGTACCCTGAAGGATGATATCATTAGTACCACCCAAAAGACTGGTGAAAAGGTTAGTCTGCGGCGTTTTGAAGTCGTTGAAAAGGACGATGGGGATTCCTTCGGTGCTTACCTCCACCAAGGTGGTCAAATTGCAGCCTTAGTTGTTCTGAAGGGTGCTGATGAAGCTACTGCTAAGAATGTTGCAATGCACGTTGCTGCCATCAATCCTGAATTCATGACTCGTGACGATGTTTCCAAGGAACGTCTTGACCACGAACGCGCTGTCTTCAAGGAAGAAACGTTGAACGAAGGAAAACCTGCTAAGATCGTTGACAAGATCGTTGAAGGTCGTTTGAACAAGTTCCTGTCCCAAATCTGCTTGGCTGACCAGGAATTCGTTAAGGATTCTGACAAGACCGTTGCCGAATACGTTAAGGCTAACAACGGTGAACTGAAGTCCTTCATCCGTTACGAAGTCGGTGAGGGAATCGAAAAGAAGCAAGACGACTTTGCTAAAGAAGTTAAGGACCAAATGAACTAAGCGTTCGATTGGCGAAAAGGACGTACTTATATTAAGTGCGTCCTTTTTTACAAGGTTGATAAGGAGGAACATGATGGCTGATATTAAGTATAATCGAGTTATCTTGAAGCTCAGTGGAGAAGCACTTGCCGGCGAAAAGGGGTTCGGTATTAACCCGCCGGTGCTCAAGAATGTTGCTAAAGAATTAAAGGCAGTTCACGATAAGGGAGTCCAGATTGCTATCGTTGTCGGCGGTGGAAATATGTGGCGGGGCGTTACCGGTGCCCAGCTCGGTATGGAACGTGCCCAAGCAGACTACATTGGGATGCTGGCAACAATCATGAACGCCCTGTCTTTACAGGACGCCCTTGAGTCAATTGATGTGCCAACCCGGGTGCAAACGTCAATTGAAATGCGGCAAATCGCTGAACCTTACATCCGGCGGAAGGCCATTCGGCACCTGGAAAAGGACCGGATTGTAATTTTCGCCGGTGGAACCGGGAGCCCTTATTTCTCAACCGACACGACTGCAGCATTGCGGGCGGCAGAAATCAATGCTGACGCAATTTTGATGGGGAAGAATGGGGTCGATGGTGTTTACTCCGCAGATCCGAATAAGGATAGTAGCGCGGTTAAATTTGACCACTTGACCCACATGGACCTGATTGAAAAGAACCTGCACGTGATGGACACCACCGCTAGTTCGCTGTCGATGGACAATCACATTCCAATCGTCGTCTTTAATTTGAACACGGCCGGAAATATTATGAAGGTTGTTACTGGCCAGCAAGTTGGAACAACTATTGAGGGAGACTAAATTATGGCATCGAGTAAAGAAATCTTAAATGACGCAAAAACAAAGATGAAGAAGTCAGGGGAAGCATTACAAAGAACCCTAGCTAATATCCGGGCGGGGCAAGCCAATGCCAGCCTCTTGAACTCTGTTAAGGTCGAATACTATGGGGCAGAAACGCCACTGAACCAAGTTGCTTCGATCACGATTCCGGAAGCACGGCAGTTACTGATTACCCCGTACGACGAAAGCATTTTGGAGGAAATTGAGCGGGCAATCTATGCCTCTAACCTTGGCCTGACGCCACAAAACGACGGCAGTGCGATTCGTTTGATTATTCCGCAATTAACTGAAGACCGGCGCAAGGAACTGGTTAAGGACGTTAAAGCGGAGTTGGAAAAGTCTAAGGTAGCGGTTCGTAATGTTCGTCGTGAAGCCATGGATGACCTGAAGAAGGGCAACAAGAATGGTGACTTCAATGATGACGAATTCCACGACCTAGAAAAGAAGGTCCAGGACGAAACGGACGCTGGAATTAATAACCTGGAATCAATTGCCGCAGATAAGGAAAAGGAATTGCTCCAATAAACATTTACCTGCTAGGGGATGGCCCGCGCTGTCCCTTTTTTTGTTATTAGATATAAATTTTTGCTAAAAAGCGGCCGTGAGTTGATAATTCATCGACGGGAGCTTTATAATTAATTAGCGCTTTGTTTAAAAATATTCATTTGCCATAGTATGGAGGGAGAAATTTGTTTTCTAAAAGAAAAACCGCTGGTGATGAGCCAGAATTAGACCCGCAGCGTGTTCCACAACATATTGCGATCATCATGGACGGCAATGGACGGTGGGCCCAAAAACGGCACCTGCCCCGGGTTGCCGGTCATAAGCAGGGAATGCAGACCGTCAAGACTGTTGCTATTGCGGCTAGTAAATTAGGAGTCAAGGTCTTATCCCTATATGCTTTTTCTACCGAGAATTGGAAGCGGCCGAGCAGTGAAGTCAATTACCTGATGCAACTGCCGATTCGCTTTTTCTCAACCTTTGTTCCGGACCTGATTAAAAACAACGTCCAGGTAATGGTGATGGGCGATACAAGTAAGCTGCCTGTTCAGACCCAGCAAGCGGTCCGCAATGCCATTAGGGACACCGCCAAATGTGATGGGATGGTGCTTAACTTTGCCTTAAACTATGGGAGTCGTGATGAAATTACGCGGGCCATGTGCCAGATTGCCGGTGAGGTAAAAGAAGGCCAACTTTCACCAGATGATATTAACGAAGAAACAATTAGCCGCCATCTTATGTCTGGCAGCCTGGGATCACTTGCCGACCCCGATCTCTTGATTCGAACCAGTGGCGAAGAACGAATTAGTAACTTTATGCTATGGCAAATCGCTTATAGTGAACTTGAATTTGTGCCAAAACACTGGCCAGACTTTAATGCTGAATCATTAAAGCAGGCTATTGTAGAGTTTCAAGGACGTCACCGTCGCTTTGGCGGATTAGAGAACCAATAGGGAGGATGTTTTAAAAGTGAAGACGAGAATTATCACGGCGGTGATTGCCCTAGCCATCTTTATCCCACTGATAATTTATGGTGGTTGGCCGTTAACGATTGCTGCAGTTGTGTTAGGAATCATTGCAATGTCAGAAGTACTTGTAATGAAGCGGATGTTTGTAATTTCTTTTGAGGCGATTGTTAGCTACCTGGGAGTAGCCCTATTAATCTTGCCAGATAACTGGCTGGATTTCTTACCTAGTGTGGCTACCCGCTGGTTTGGCTTCTATTTGTTGGTCGTTTTATTACTTCTCCACACCGTCTTGCGAAAGCAACGCTTTACCTTTGACGATGCGGGAGTAATTACATTGGCAATGTTGTACATTGGGATGGGATTCCACTACTTTGTAGCCGCCCGGGCGATTAATTTCCAGACCCTGTTGTACGGGATGCTGATTGTCTGGATTACTGATAGTGGCGCTTACCTGATTGGTAGAAAGCTCGGGAGAAATAAGCTAGCACCGAAGATTAGTCCCAACAAGACTTTGGAAGGGTCGATTGGTGGGACCATTTCGGCAACCATTATTTTGGCAATCTACCTTTACCTGTTCCCGGTTGGTGATGGCTTTGTTACCATGATTATCCTGACACTGATCCTGTCAATTATGGGGCAATTGGGTGACCTGATTGAATCGTCATTAAAACGATACTATGGCGTTAAGGATTCCGGGAAGATTCTACCCGGTCATGGAGGAATACTGGACCGTTTTGACAGTATGTTAATCGTCATGCCACTTCTGCACATGGTTGGTATTATTTAAGGAAGGGATTCTGTGATAATAACAATTATTACGTTTATCATCGTTTTTGGGGTTCTCGTGCTTGTTCACGAATTTGGCCACTACTACTTTGCCAAACGGGCTGGTATCCTGGTTCGTGAATTCTCAATCGGGATGGGCCCCAAAATTTGGTGGAAGAGAAAAAATGGTACGACCTATACCGTCCGCATTCTTCCGGTTGGTGGCTATGTTCGCCTGGCGGGAAATGACGATGAAGACGAAGAGGAGATGCGACCAGGGACCCCACTCACTTTACAATTAAACGGCCAAAATAAGGTTGTCACCATCAACACTAGTTCGAAGTCGACCCTGTTTCAGGGTATCCCCCTTCAGCTAGTGGACAGTGACTTGACGGATGGCTTATGGATCAAGGGCTTTGTTAATGGCAACGAAAGTGAGGTCAAGACTTATGAGGTTGACCACGACGCCGTGGTCATTGAACGTGACGGTACCCAGGTTCAGATTGCTCCCCGTGATGTTCAGTTTCAGTCAGCTAGTCTGCCTGCGCGGATGATGACTAACTTTGCGGGGCCGATGAATAATTTCATCTTGTCACTACTGGTGTTTATCGTCCTGGGCTTTACCCTTGCTGGGGTTCCGACCAACAGCAACCAGATTGGAAAGGTTAACGCCAACTCGGTGGCGGCACGCGCGGGCTTGAAGGCCGGTGACCGGATCACTCATGTGGGTAAGGTCCGGGTCAACAACTGGTTAGAACTGGCCACTAATCTTTCCAGTAAACCGGGACAAAAAGTTCATCTTACTTACCAGCGGGCTGGAAAAACAAAATCAGTCACCGTGAAACCGAAGATGGTTAAGCAGAGCAAGCAGAAAGTTGGTCAAATTGGGATTATCGAACAGCAAAAGACAGGAATCAAAGCCCGCCTGTTATTTGGCTGGCAACAGTTTGCCCAAGCTGGGACGCTGATCTTTAGTGTTTTAGGCCACATTTTTACCCACGGCTTCAGCCTGAATGACCTGGGGGGCCCAGTAGCGATTTATGCGGGAACGTCCCAGGCGACCGCACTCGGGGTTAATGGTGTACTGAATTTCTTAGCCATGTTATCGATTAACTTGGGAATCGTAAACTTGTTGCCGATTCCAGCACTTGATGGTGGTAAACTACTACTAAACATTATCGAGGCAGTTATCAGAAGACCAATCCCGGAGAAGGCCGAAGGAATTGTGACGATGATTGGATTTATGCTACTATTGATACTAATGATTTTGGTTACCTGGAATGACATTCAACGCTATTTCATTCGGTAATCGGGGGAATAAAGGAGAATAATGATGAAGCAGTCAAAGATTTTAATACCAACCAAGAAAGAGGCCCCAAGTGATGTGGAGGCCCTCAGCCATAAGATGATGGTTCGGGCAGGCTATATTTACCAAATCTCGTCAGGGGTGTGGTCATACCTGCCACTTGCTTACCGGGTTATCCGTAAAGTTGAACAAATCATCCGAGAAGAGATGGACAAAGCGGGGGCTTACGAAATGATGATGCCTGCGCTTTTACCGGCCGAACTATGGAAACAGTCTGGTCGTTACGAAGCTTATGGTGATAACCTCTATAAGTTGAGCGACCGTAATGATCGTGAATTTGTTCTCGGCCCGACCCACGAGGAATCATTTACTGAAGTCCTTCGCGACAGTATTAAGTCCTATAAGAAGTTGCCACTGGTTGTTTACCAACTTCAGGATAAGTTCCGTGACGAAGACCGTCCGCGGTACGGCATTCTCCGGGGCAAGGAATTTGAGATGCTGGACGGCTACTCTTTTGCTGCCGATGAAGCGGGCCTTGACGAAGCTTACCAGCAACAAGCTCAGGCCTACCGGAATATCTTTGACCGAGTTGGCTTGAAATACAAGATTATCCTGGCGGACTCCGGAACCATTGGCGGAGACAATTCTCAAGAATTTTCCGCCCCTGCCAAGGTGGGAGAGGACGTCATTGTTTATACGGATGGTGGTTACGCTGCCAACCTGGAAAAGGCTACTTCCAAGTTTAGTGGTGTTCAGCAAACCGCTGAACCAGCTGAACTGAAGAAGCAGGCGACACCGGGTGCACATACGGTTGATGAGGCAGCTGAAAGCTTGGGCATTGATGCCAGCCAGATCTTGAAGTCGATGCTTTTCATGGCTAAAATGGGCGAAGACGATTACCAACCGGTACTAGTCCTAATGCGCGGAAATGACGAGGTTAACGAGACTAAGGTGACTAACGAATTGGGGTGTGAAGACCTTGAAATAGCTAGTGAAGCAGACGCCGCTAAGTACCTCGGCGCTCACCCAGGTTCCTTGGGCCCGGTTGGCGTTGGTGAAGATGTTAAAATCCTGGCCGACAACTACGTGAAGGTCCTGGTCAATATGGCTTGTGGCGCCAACGATGATGGTTACCACTTCGTCAATGCTAATATTGACCGCGACTTCCGGGTTGACCAATTTGGTGACTTCCGGAATGTTCAGGAAGGCGAAATTGCTCCTGACGGTCATCCAATCAAGTTTACGAACGGAATTGAAATTGGCCATATCTTCAAGTTAGGAACGGGTTACTCCGAAAAGCTTGGTGCAAAGGTCCTGGATAAGAACGGCCGTCTGGTTGACATGATTATGGGCTGCTATGGTATTGGGGTAACGCGGATGCTGTCGGCGGTTGCGGAGCAAAACGCTGATGAAAATGGTCTGGTTTGGCCAGACAGTATTGCCCCATTTGACGTGCATGTTATTCCAGTCAACGCTAAGAAGGAAGAACAGATGAAGATGGCAAACGACATCGAAGACCAGCTGACTAAGGCGGGATATGAAGTCTTAGTTGACGACCGGAAGGAACGTGCCGGTGTCAAGTTTGCTGATTCTGACCTAATTGGGATTCCATTACGGGTTACGATTGGTAAGAAGGCTGCTGATGGAATTGTTGAAGTTAAGATTCGGAAGACCGGCGAGACGATTGAAGTCAAGCAAGCAGAACTTGTTAATACGGTTGGTATCTTACTGAAACAATTAGCTGACCAATCTGTTGATGATAAGTAAATAAAATGTGGTACGGAATGGTACCACATTTTTTAAGTAGGAGGGCTTAGGAAAAGTGGCTTTAAACAGACAAGAGTTATTTAGGAAACTGTTGGAACAGGTCCATTTCCCTGAAAAGGATAATGACGCTTTCAAAGAAGCAGCGGTCCAATCGGTTGTCGTTCACCGGTCCAGTCGACAGTGGGAATTTCATCTGATAATGCGTCAGCCATTACCGTTAAAGCTCTACAAAGAGTTTTATCAGTCCCTACAAATGGGATTCAAGGATATTGCGGGGGTTAGTTTACAGATCAGCTCACCCTCAACCGATATGGATGCTGGCCTAATTGCCGATTACTGGGAAGAAGTGGTTACCCAGAGCGTTATTGAATCACCGATGCTTCAGCAGGCTTGTCTATCAACAGTTCCAGAAGTTCGCGACGGCCGGGTGACCATCGTTGTTGAAAACGATATTGTAAAGGAAATGCTGGTAAAGAAGGCCCTGACCCGGATTGAGGATTCATACCAGCGGTTTGGCTTTCCGCATTTTAAAATCCACCCCTTTGTTGATCAGTCTGCTTCTCAGGCAAAGATTAAGGAATTAAAGGAGAAACATGAGGCGGCCGATGCCGCACTAGCCGCTAAGGCAATTGCCCAGATTAAAAAGAAGAATACAGTCAAGAAGCATTCCAACAATCATCCTAGTGCACCAGCGGAAGGCCCGGCACAACTCGGTCGGGTGATTAACGATAAGCAAGAGGTTGTCCAGATGAAGGATATCCAGGGTGAGGAACGGTCGGTAGTCGTTGAAGGGTATGTCTTCAATGCTGAGGTTCGTGAATTGCGGTCCGGCCGCCAGCTTTTGACCTTTGAAATCACCGACTATACCTCATCGTTTGCCGTTAAGAAGTTCTCCCGTAATAGTGATGAGGAAGCTCAGTTCGCCAATATCAAACCGGGAATTTGGTTAAAGGTCCGCGGTCCCGTGCAAGAAGACACTTGGATGCATGACCTGGTTATCAATGCTTATGATATCAACCAAATTAGCCACCAGGAGCGGCAGGACATGGCACCAGCAGATAATAAGAGAATCGAGTTACACGCCCACAGTGAAATGAGTCAGATGGACGCCACTAATTCGATTAGTGAACTCGCGACCCAAGCCAGCAAGTGGGGACACCCGGCAATTGCCGTTACGGATCACGGCAATGTCCAAGCCTTTCCGGAGGCCTATAAAGCGGCTAAGAAAAATAAAATCAAAATGCTCTACGGGATGGAAGCCAACGTTGTAGATGACGGGATCCCCCTTGTCTATAACGAGAATCATGCGGTTTTAAAGGACCACTCTTACGTTGTTTTTGATGTTGAAACGACCGGCCTTTCAGCGATCTATGATAAGGTTATTGAGCTCTCGGCCGTTAAGATGAAGGACGGAAACGTCATCGAGCGGTTTGATGAATTTATTGACCCGGGTTTCCCCCTGTCAGAACAGACGACTAACTTGACCAGTATCACCGACGAGATGGTGCATGGCTCCAAGAGCGAGGAAGAAGTCTTCCGGATGTTCAAGGACCTATGTAAGGGTAGCATCATCGCTGGGCATAACGTTTCCTTTGATATGGGCTTCATGAATACCGGTTACCGTCGCCACGGGATGGAAGAAATTACGGAACCAGTAATTGATACCTTACCATTAGCCCGCTTCCTATACCCGAACATGCGGGGTTACCGGTTGAATACCTTGAGTAAGAAGTTCAAAGTAGCCTTGGAACACCACCACCGGGCAAATTACGATGCGGAAGCCACGGGACACTTGCTTTATAAGTTTTTAAAGGATGCTGAGGATCGTTATGGTGTTCGCTACGTTGATGACCTGAACAAACACATGGCAGAAAATGACGCCTATAAACATGCCCGGCCATTCCATGCAACACTGATTGCCCAGACCCAGGCTGGCTTGAAGAACCTCTTCAAGCTCGTTTCCTTCTCCAATGTTAAGTATTTTCACCGGGTACCCAGAATTCCGCGGACAGTACTGACCAAGTACCGGGAAGGGATCCTGCTGGGAACCGCTTGTTCCTCTGGGGAAGTCTTTACTGCGATGATGGAGAAGGGGTATTCGGAAGCGATGCGTAAGGCCCGTTACTACGACTTCATCGAGGTCCAGCCACGGCCCAACTACGCACCGCTACTGGAACAGCACGTCATCAGTGACCAGGCTCACTTGGAGGATATCATTAAGAATATGGTTAAGTTAGGTGATAATCTCAATAAGCCGGTGGTAGCAACGGGTGATGTTCACTACATTAACCCCCATGACGGAATTTACCGGCGGATCCTGATCAATTCCCAAGGTGGAGCTAACCCATTGAACCGGACAAAGCGTCCGGATGTTCACTTCCGGACGACCGATGAGATGCTAAAGGAGTTTAGCTTCCTGGGTGAAGACGTCGCCCAAAAGATTGTGGTGGACAATACCCATAAGGTAGCCGACATGGTCGATGATGATATTCGACCAGTCAAAGACCGCCTGTACACCCCACACATGAAGGGCGCAGAACAAGAAATTCAGGAACGGACTTGGCATACGGCCAAGGCCTGGTATGGTGATCCACTACCTAAGTTGGTCAAGGACCGGGTGGAGCTCGAACTCAACAGTATCGTGAAGAACGGGTTCTCCGTTATTTATTTGATTGCCCAACGGTTGGTTGCTAAGTCAAACAAGGACGGGTACCTGGTTGGATCCCGGGGTTCCGTTGGTTCTAGTGTGGTAGCCACCTTGTCGGGAATTACGGAAGTTAACCCCTTACCACCACATTACCGGTGCCCAAAGTGTCAGTACACCCACTTCTATACCAAGGGTGAGTACAGTTCTGGTTTTGACTTGCCGGAAAGGAAGTGTCCCAAGTGTGGGACCCTGCTGGTGAAGGATGGTCATGATATCCCGTTCCAAACTTTCCTTGGTTTCAAGGGAAACAAGGTGCCAGATATTGACCTGAACTTCTCTGGTGACTACCAACCAATTGCCCACAACTACATGAAGGTCCTTTTCGGTGAAAAGAACGTGTTCCGGGCCGGAACAATCGGCACAGTGGCGGACAAGACTGCCTATGGTTATGTAAAGGCCTTCGAACGGGATAACGATGTTCAATTTCGCGGTGCCGAGGAAGACCGTCTGTCTAAAGGGGCGACCGGGGTCAAACGAACGACCGGCCAGCACCCGGCTGGGATCATCATTGTTCCCGACGATATGGACATTTACGACTTCACGCCTGTTCAGTACCCGGCAGATGACCAGGACGCCGCCTGGGAAACGACCCACTTCGACTTCCACTCAATCCACGATAACATCCTGAAGATGGATATCCTGGGTCACGATGACCCGACGATGATTCGTGCCCTGCAGGATCTTTCTGGGGTGAACCCGAAGACCATTCCGATGAATGACCCGGGGGTAATGTCCTTATTCTCGAGTCCGAAGGTATTGGGGGTTACGGAAGAACAGATTCAGAGTAAGACCGGGACGCTGGGCTTGCCAGAGTTCGGGACCCGATTTGTTCGCGGGATGCTGAATGATACCCACCCGAAGAACTATTCTCAATTGCTCCAGATTTCAGGACTGTCCCACGGAACCGGTGTGTGGTTGGATAACGCCCAGGAGCTGATCAAGGAAGGGACGGCAACGATTGCTAACGTGATTGGTTGTCGGGACAACATTATGACCGACTTAATCCACTATGGCTTGGACTCCGAAACCTCCTTCCAAGTGATGGAATCAGTCCGTCACGGGCGCGGAATCCCGGATAACTGGCAAAAGAAAATGAAAGAAGCTAACGTTCCCCAGTGGTACATGGATTCTTGTTTGAAAATCAAGTACATGTTCCCGCGGGCCCACGCGGCCGCTTATGTCTTAATGGCCTTGCGAATCGCCTACTTTAAGGTTTACTTCCCACTGGTCTATTACTGTGCCTTCTTCTCTGTACGGGCCGATGACTTTGACGTCGTTGCAATGGCACACGGCAAGGAAGCAGTCAAGGCTCGCATGGCGGAGATTAACGAGAAGGGCAATGACGCCAGTGCCAAGGAAAAGAGTCTGCTGACCATTCTAGAACTGGCAAACGAAATGCTGGAGCGGGGCTTCAAGTTTAAGATGGTTGACTTGAAACGTTCAGACGCCTCTAACTGGCTGATTGATGGTGACTCATTGATAGCGCCGTTCCGGGCGATTCCGGGGCTGGGTCTCAACGTTGCCAAGCAAATTGTTGCGGCCAGGGAGGAGCGCCCGTTCCTTTCTAAGCAGGACTTGGCAGAGCGGGGGAAGGTCTCACAAACCCTTATCGATTTCATGACGGAAAATCACGTTATCGACAAGTTACCGGATGAGAACCAGCTGAACTTGTTCTCTGACATGTGATTATATAATCAAATAATTTATAGCCTTGAAAAGCAACCCCTGAAAGGGGCAAAAATGGGGCAAAATAAAAGGGAAGCTTATATGGCTTCCTTTTTTATTGGTATTTGTCTAAGTCAGCGATGCGGTCTTCAAAATCAGATTGAACTTGCTGGGTAACATGAAGATAAATCTTTTGTGTGATATCACTACGACTATGTCCGATTCGCTTTTGAATAACTCGCAGGGGCACATTCATATCAGCTAGCACTGATACGTGGGTATGTCGAAAGTAGTGTGTTGAAATCGGCTTCGTTAAATCGTGTCGTTTAGCAATCCGCTTAAGCATAGTGTTAGCGTTATTGATGTTCAATGGCCGCTGGTCTTCATAGTGTGTGGCCAGCTGATTGATAGCAAACAGCAGGGCATCATCATCTTTACCCGCACTATGTTGTTCGACAATTTTAGTAGCCACTGGAGATAAGACAATTGTTCGATTTCCAGCGAAAGTTTTCGCTGTGTTTGAAATAAAATGACGAGCAGGCTTTTCTAAATAACGCATAGTCCCATCCACTCGGAGGTATGTTTTGCCATCTTGGCGGATAATATCGTTGACCTGTAAAGCAGCTAATTCACCGAACCGAAGCCCTGTTAAATACTGCAACTCAAAGGCATCAGCATAGTACTGAACCCCACGGTCTAGGCAATCGTCAATAATTGTACGGTATTCTTTATGGGTAAGATATTTATTTTCAATTTCATCCTGACGGTGCTCACTTTCATCTTTCCATTCAACTCTAACGTCATCCATAGGGTTATTTTTCAGATAACCATAGGTGGTCGCGTAGGTGAAGAACTGATTGACTTTACCTTTTACAGCGCGCACCGTCCCATTTGTCTGTCTTTGATCATAAAGTAAGCTTCTGAAAAAACGGTTCAGCCAAACAGTCGTAATTTTAGTGACTAGGGTGTCTTCACCAGCCTCATGGATAAAGCCGCGAAGCAAGACATCACCATTAACATAAGTTGAAATGCGGACTCGCTTTTTATAGTCCTTTAAAAAGGCTATTTCTAGCTGTTTAATAGTTGCTTTTTTAACGGTATGCCCTTCGGCTGCTAGTTCATCGGTTATTTTCTTCTCTAGCTCCTGTGTGGCTGCTTTACGTACCTGTGGGGACTTCTTCCCGTAGGTCACTGAAACACGCCGATAACGGCCTGTAAGTGATGATTTATATCGTTCAACAAATTTATAATTGCCTTGCTTAGTTTTCTCAATCCACATAATTGTCCCTCTACATATGATATAATGAAGGGGTACGAGCGTTGCAAAGATTCGTACCCTAGTCCATTCTCTGTGCCAGCAGGGGATGGACTTTTTTAGTTACTGATTAGTATTGTTGGCTCTCGGCTCAGGTCCAAGCTGAAGTTCAGGCTCATTGTTGGCACTGCGAATACTTTCGGTTACACTAGCATGCCATTGATCATATTCTGGTGTTCCTTCTTTATAAGGTGAAGGAATCAGCCCCCCAGGGACCATCTGGGTTTTGAACTCGGCCATCTTTATCATGAGCAACGTGGTTAACATTACTTTGCTGAGTACCCTGATAAGTCTGTGTGCTATTGCTATTAATAACAGCACTATTAGAAACTTCACTTGAGCTCTTAGTACTTTTCTTAGCCTTCGAGCTAGAATTATCCGATTTTGTTTTGTTTATTTTTTTCAGAGTTATGATTGCTTTGCTGGTGACCACTTCCGCAGCCAGGCAAGCAGCCGCAAAGTAAACACGCTACACAAAATAAACTCAGTCTCTTCATTTCATTCACCTTATTTCAGTAGCTTAACTTCACCGTCTCCTGTGTAAGAGGAGCGGGCAATCGGTGTACCAGTCGAATCTTCAAATTCAACCTGAGTGCCTTCATTAGTACCATTATCGTAACTGTATATCAGTTTTACTAAGCTACGATATACAGATTCCTGTTCATTATCAGACATTCCCGTTACTGAGTCAGGAACCACAGCAACAAACTGGTCACCAGAGCCAGTTGAAGGCTTGAGCTTAAAACCTTGCAATTCTTCGTGTTGTGACATTTCTTCATTCAAAGCGTTGCAAGTATTTTTAACCCTTGCCTTGGTGACCTTGATGTCTTCATCTATTGATTTATCTTCTTTCTTGCTCTCAGCTTTAAGACTTGATGAATCTCTTCGAGCTTTCGTTTCCTGCTGTTGCTGATTATTAAGGCCTGTATTAAAAGCCCATAGTCCCGCTAAGCAAAGAAGAACAGCGGCTCCCCTAGCCGGGCGACTTTTTCTATTTGCCCACCAAATATATATTGCGACAAGAATAGCAATGATTCCTATAGTTTTCATAATAAATTCCTCCCTAAATTTTATAGTGGTGCTGAAAACTTAATAGCTTTACCGATGATACGACCTGGATTGTCCTTACTAAGGATAATTGGGTCGTAATTTTTATTATCAGGCAACAGTAAAATCATATCGCCTTGATGCTTCACACGCTTTAGTGTTGCTTCGGTATCATGATCAACCTGAACGGCAGCAATCTCGTCATCTTCCACGTCTGGCTGTTGCCGAATGGTTACGATAGCTTTATCGGGGATGGTTGGTTCCATACTGTGTCCCTTACAGCGAAGAGCGAAGAGCGTACCACTTGGGACTGGCTTTTCAAAAGTTTCTTCAATATATCCTTCAATATTTTCTTCGGCGGTAATCGGGTCGCCGCAGGCAATCTCACCAATCAGCGGAATAGAGCGGCGCTCCAAACCAGCGGGATAAATGATGTTAGAAGGGTTAGTTTTGTTTTGAGTATTTGATACCCCTAAAACATCTTCAGGGGTGGTATGTAAAGCCGATGCAAATTCATCAAGCCTATTTACTGGAAACTCTCTAGACTTATTGAAATAGAGAGAAACAGTAGATTTTGACATGTTAACTCTACGCGCTAATTCACTTATTGAAACTTTCTGTTGATGGCGAAGAGTATCAAGATAATCTATTACTTGTTTGCTATTTCTCATTGCTCCAGTTTTTCCTTTCTCAAGTGTCGGTGACTATATTATAGTTTATTTGTTCGAGAAAAGAAACAATTTTAGAAAAATACGATATTTTTTGTTGACACAAGAGAACATATGTTGTATTCTAAAATCGTTCGATAAAACGAACGGAAAGGAGATAGATTTATGGCTTTTAATTTAAACCGGTTAAAAGCAGAAAGGGTTGCTAGGGGGTATACCCAGGCCCAATTTGCTAATAAGTTACATATGTCTAGAGAAGCATATGCCAAACGTGAAAGTGGAAAAGTCAACATTAGTGTTGAAGAGTTTGCTAACATTTTACGGGCGCTTGGGTATGATACTAGAAATATGTCTATATTTTTTTGCTCATAACGTTCCCAAAAGAGAACGAAAATATCATTTATTTGAACATAGCTAACTAGGAGGTGATGAAATGAAAGCAAATAAAAAAGACAGTTCCACTGATATTAAGCAGGGAACCATCTCTATAAATGCAACAAAGGTTGAATTCGCTAAGGGGGCATTTAAAGCCTCTACGATTAAAGTCAACCAGGACGAAGCAAAGCAATCACTTAATTGCTTTCATCAAGATTTAAAAAAGTTGCAATCGCAGCTTTGACCAAGTTGTTAGTACGCTGTTGCTGATAAACATGTTCGTAATTAAGTGGAATATCTTTCTCGCTACTACTATTTTGCTTAACCACGTTCATTAATGCTTGCTGATTTTCTGGCGTATCGAAAGCTTGATTGAACTGTTTCATGAACTTTGACCATTGATCTTCAAATTCATTATTAGTCATAACACTTCACCTCCTTTATAGGGGATGACTTAATTCTAGCAGAAAGAAGGGATAACCATGATGGCGAATAACTGGAAAACCAAACAGCAGATTATGAACGATTACGGCTATTCGGAAGGAACGTTTTACGCCCGGTGCCAGGAGTGCTGGTCTATGCCAGATTATCGAGATGCCATCATTCATGATGGTGGAGCTTATACCTTCGTGGACGAAGATAAATTTCAGAAGTTTCTCCGCTATCGTAGCGAGCAATATCGGAAAAGACAACTAGACCCGCATCTTAGGAAGGGAGCATGACATGGAAGGATTATTATTCGCGTGGCCAGCTTTGGTAATTACGATGATCCTGCTGGCAGCCACAGTTGTATCACTAATAAAGGATCATGAGAGGAGGTGAGAGCATGAAATACTTTGCAGGATTTGCACTCGGTGTTGCGATGACGATTAGCATGATGTACGACTATTTTTCAGTATTTTGCATTCTGCTGTTTGCTAGCTTCGTACTAGCATTAAGCGTCTGCAAGCCAATGATGGATAAAGAAGATTACACAAAAAAAAGCTACGACCGCCGCAAACAGTCGTAGCAATAGAAAATAAATCATCTAAGGAGAATTATAACACATGAATGAAAATTTGAAAAAAGCGGAAGGATTTCGCGATTATAAGCACCGTCTAAGAAAAATTATGTTTGATGGTTACAAACTGCGCATTGATGATTTACAGCGAGTAGACCGATATTTCTGCAACCAGGAACAACTTGACTATAAAATCACTCAATACATGGGCTGGAAGTGGCAAATGCCTAAGAAAGACACGGAGGTGAATGATTAATGAACCTATTTCAATTAGGACAGCAGTACCAAGAGCTTGCTGATCGTACAGATTTAGACCCTACGTTGTTAGCTGATACCCTGGATAGCATTGATGATACCTGGACTGAGAAGGTCAACAATATCGCAAAGTGGATTGAATCCCTTGATGCTGATGTTGACTTCCTTACTAAAAAGAAGCGGTCAATCAGCGATGAACTGACCTACCGTAAAAATCTGCGGGCCAACCTAATGACCTATCTGACCAGTGCCATCGACGACCGAGAATTGAAGGAAGTCCACACTGATGACTACATCTTAAAACCGCGCAATTATAAGCAACGAACGGTCATCGATGATGAAGACAAGATCCCAACTGAGTACCGCAACTACGAGAAATATCAAGGAATGTTCGACGTTGACAAGTCGGCCGTTTACAAGGCGTTAAAAGACGGTGAAAACGTTCCGGGTGCACATCTAAAGCCTAATCGGAAGGTGACTATTCGATGAAAGAGGCGTGGAAAGACGTGCCTGGCTACGAAGGGCTATATCAAGTCAGCAATCTGGGAAGGGTTAAGAGCCTATTTCGAGAAGTCTACTACAAAGATGGTAGGATAGGACATTTTCCTGAAATGATCTTGAGACAAGGAACTAACCATAAAGGATATAAAGTAGTCTATTTGTCCAAAAGCTCAAGTAAAAAGACTGCATTAGTTCACCGTTTAGTAGCAAAAGCCTTTATTCCCAACCCCAATTCACTGCCACAAATAAATCATAAAGATGAGGACAAAGTGAACAATACTGCTGATAACCTTGAATGGTGTAATGCGAAATACAACAACAATTACGGCGGTTATCGAGAAAGAATGTCAAAGACTTTGACAAATGGCCCACTTGCAAAATCAACTCAGCAATTTGACTTGAAAGGGAAGCTAATTAAAGTTTGGCCTTCAACAATGGAAATACAACGTCAACTAGGGTTCTTTGCATCAAGCATACAGAAGTGTTGCGTGGGCAAAATTAAAACTGCTTACGGGTACAAATGGAGGTATAGCAATGCCAAAAGTTAATTGGAATGAAGAAACTAAGCCGAATTACCGTTGGCTGGTCTACGGTGTCCCTGGGGTCGGTAAAACTTATCTGTCGACTTATTTGAAAGGTAAAACATATCTATTAAGCCTGGATAAAAGTTATAAGCGTATTTCACAGTTACAAGGAACTGACATCTGGGAACTAGACCCTGCCAAGCCAATTGAAGATTTATCCGAATTCGTTCGTGAGTTTGACCCTAGTCAATATGACAACTTAGTTATCGATAATCTTAGTAACTTGCAAAAACTCTGGTTCATTGAGATGGCTAAAGAGTCTAAGAGCGGATTAGACAATAAGATACAACACTTTGGAGAATTCACTAATTGGCTGATTCGCTTTATTTCAAAGGCATTCAGCTGGGACGTAAACATCTTAGTTACTACCTGGGAGAAGCAATCTCAAGTGACGGACCCAAGTGGGCAAATGTTCAATCAATATGGCCCCGATTTACGAGATTCTGCACGGGACTACTTAATGGGCAACTGTGATGTAGTAGCCCGGTTGATTCAGAAACCGAAAAGCGGTGAGCGGGGATGCATTCTCCAAGGATCAATCGATACCTATGCAAAGAATCGTTTGGATGATCGAAAGGGATGCAAGGTTGAAGAGCTGTTTGACTTTGATGACAATGCTTAAACCATATGATTATCAGCAGAAACTGATTGATGAGGCACGGCAAAAACTTGCTGAAAAGAATCAAGGGGTTTTAATTGTCAGTCCCGCTGGCTCAGGGAAATCTATTGTCATTGCAGAGATTGCTCGATTGACTACTAAGAAGGGTGGACGAGTATTGTTCATCGTTCACCGGCAAGAATTGGTTGACCAGATTACAGAATCTTTTAGACAGCAAGATGTGAATTTAAACCAATGTACGATTCTGACTGTCGGTAAGGCTAAAAACCGATTAGGTAAGTTTCCTAAACCAAGCTTAATCATTACTGACGAAAGTCACCATAGTCGGGCAAACACCTATCAAAAAATCTATGAGTATTTTGATGATGTTCCAAGGTTAGGATTTACAGCAACCCCGTGGCGGATGAACGGCAAAGGATTTGCAGACATCTATTCTGCAATGGTTAAAGGGCCAACCGTTAAGTGGTTGGTCGACCATCAAAAACTTGCACCGTATACCTATTATTCCGTCAATTTAGCAGATGCTGACAAGCTTCACTTCTCTAGTAACGGTGATTTTAGTAATAAGTCAATCGATGATGCTTTGGGAAGAACCATCTTCGGTGATGTCGTCAAGACATGGAAGAGAGTAGCCAACGGTCGTAAAACAATTCTTTATGCCCACAGTCGAAAGTACAGCGCTCAAATAGCACAGAAATTCTGTGACGCTGGTGTTAAAGCTGTCCATTGTGATTCCAAAACGCCACAGAGAGAGCGTGAAAAGATCATGCAAGACTTCAAAGACGGCAAGATCCTGGTTCTGTGCAACGTGGATCTAATCTCAGAGGGCTTCAACGTTCCTGACTGTTCATGTGTCATTATGCTTCGGCCTACAGCATCGTTGGTGCTAGATATTCAACAGTCAATGCGGTGCATGCGCTATGTGCCTGATAAGAAGGCAATCATCATTGATCACGTTGGCAATTGCTACCGTCACGGCTTGCCATTGTCCCCGCACAATTGGACTTTGAAAGACCGTAAACGCAAGAAACGTCGAAAAGCCAACGCAATGGGTCAACCAATCAAGACGTGTCCGACTTGCTACGCAGTCATTCCTGCACAGTGCAAGACTTGTCCGGTTTGTGGTGCTGAAATTCCAATTGAAAACAGTGGAATGAAAGAAGAGCGTGATGCAGAAATCGTGAAGATTGATCAGTTTAAGTTTGTTACTGACTACAAAAAAGCGAGGTATGCACAGATGAAAGCAGAAGAGGCAGCAACGGTTGAAGATCTATATGAGATTGCTAAGGCACGGGGATACAAACCTGGTTGGGCATATGTCCAGGCTAAGAAGAGGGGGATGTTGTCATGAAAGGCGTACACAAACATGGAAAGAAATGGACGGCGACCTACGGAGGAGCAAAAAGAGGAGTACGTACGCAGTTTCACGAGGATTTCAACACCAAAGAAGAGGCTGTTAAGCAAAGACAAAGCTGGGAGAAAAACTTTGGAAAAATCAATTACAAACGCAAAAACTATGATGGTTTTGAAAGCAAGTATTGGAAGGTAATTGGTGATTCGCCTAACACCTATCGCTCGCAAAGAATGGTCGTAGCTCGAAACAAAATTACCGGAGAAGTAAAAGAGCTCAATATTTTTGACATCAAAAAAGGAAAAATGATGTCTAAACAGCTAACTAGAGAAGCTCAACACAAAAATGCAAAAGGCATTTATTTCGCCAAAAATGCTAAAAAATGGAGATCACAAATAAGACTAAAAGGAAAAAAGTATGGGTTAGGTAGTTTCAATACAAAAGATAAAGCAGAAGAAGCATACAGGACAGCTCTACAAAATTTCTTGTCAAACGGTTCCTTACCTAAGCCTAAGCAAGGCGTAGGTAATAGCGTGGGCCACAAATATATTTCGAAATCAAGAAACAGTTTTTTCTTTCATAAAACTCTTAACGGGAAAAAGCATACAAAATATTTTCGCACTTTGCCAGATACCCTTGCTTATCGTAACCAATGGCTAACTGATCACAACTTACCGATTCCAGATTAATTTTAGGAGGAAAATAACATGTCATTTTTAACCGCAGATTACTCAAACACTACTAACAACAGCAACGAACCATTACCAGCAGGTGATTACGAATTCATCATTAATTCGGTGCAAGAAAACGCAACTAAATCTGGTGCCGAATCAGTACAGTTCGACCTTATCGTTCGCAATGATTTAGATGCTGCCTTGCCTGAAACCAACGGCAAGTACCACAACCGTCATATGTGGGTTAATGAATGGAAACGCCGCAAGACCAATCAATATGATTTGAACAACTTTATGTACTTTATGAAAGCTGCTGGTATTCCAGAAGGAACCGAAATTAATTCAATTGAAGACTTCTTCAAAATCATGGATAAGAAACCTGTACGTATTCACATTAAAGTAACTACCTCAGAATACAACAACGAAAAGCGCAAAGAGAACCGCCCAGCTCCATGGGATTGGGCAAAGACGCAATTCCCAAATGTTCAACACCACTTCAAGTCAGAAAACAAGCCAGAAAATAATCCACAACCAACTGTGCCAACTACCGACACAGCAGTAGATGATGAATCGCTGCCGTTCTAACAACTAGCGGTCGTCAGTGAACGTAAAACACCAGGTGGGTGGGATGCCCATTACTTAACTATAAGAGAGGTGAAGAAAATGGCATACGAAGCGATTCCCGAAGAATTACGCAAGTTAAAACAGTGGGGAATCTTTCATCGTATCTGGGTAGAGAAACGACATAAGTATACAAAGATACCTCTCAATCCTTGGAATGGGAAAGACGGTAAATCTAATGATTCCAGTACATGGTCTGATTTTGATACAGCATTAAGGGCCATTGATAAATATCCGCAAGCAGACGGATTAGCATTCTATTTTGCTAATGGTTATGTGGGACTAGATATTGACCACATTGCTGACGAACTAGAAAAGGTAAAAGAAGGGGACAACGACCCCGAGAATTATGTTAATAAAGCCCATCAGCTAACCAAGGGTAGCTATATGGAAATATCCATGTCTGGCGAAGGTATTCACTGCATTTTCAAAGGTAAAATACCGGGCAATCGTCGGCGTAAAGGTAACTATGAAATGTACCAATCTGGTCGTTTCTTCGCTTTGACAGGAAATACCTTGAATAACCACCCAGCGATTAAATCACTGGACCACGAAGAAATGGCGAAACTGTATACTCATTATTTCGGTAATGACAAGGTAATGCCATTTCCTCAGAACTCTCCACAAATTACTACGAATGACCTATCACTGGATGAAGTCGTTTCAAGAGCGGAAAAATCATCAAGCGGCAAGCGTTTCAAGATGTTCATGGAAGGTGGCTGGGAAGATTTCTATCCCAGTCAATCTGAAGCTGATATGGCGTTTGCTAATGACCTAGCATTTTGGACTGGCCGTGATTTCAATCAAATGGATACTATCTTTCGTGAATCAAGCTTAATGCGTCCCAAGTTTGATAGCAAACGTGGAAAAACCACTTATGGAATTGCCTTACTAAATAAAGCTATCAATGAAACATCGGATGTGTTTAACCCACATGGTAAGCCAGAGTTTAATTATGATTTATCTTTTCTCAACAATGACAAATCTGCAAAGAAACATCCCCAACGTTCATGGGATGATATGGGAAATGCTGAACGCTTTATGGACATGTACGGTGACAACTTTAAGTATTCGTATATCGATAAATGCTTCTATTACTACAACAACTCTTACTGGGAGCCAGACCAAACTGGTATTGTTGAGAAATGTGCTGATAGTGTAATCAGCAATATGAAAAACGAAGTGCTTAACATTGCACCGGGTGTTGATGAAGAGGAAGTCGAAAAGAAATGGCAAAAATTCCTCGCTAAATCGAGAAGCAACCGGAGTAAGAAAAACATGCTTGAAGAAGTTAAACACCACATACCAGTCCTCCACGATCAGTTTGACAAGGAAATTATGCTACTGAATACCAAGTCAGGCTATGTGGACTTAAACAGTGGCGTTTTATATGATCATGATCGTGAAAAAATGTTTAGTCAACAAACAGCTTCAGAATATACCGACAATATTGATTGTCCAGAATGGGATGAATTTCTTCATCAGATCTTTAATGATAATGAAGAATTAATCCATTACATTCAAAAAGCGGTTGGCTATTCAGCTACCGGATCGGTCAAAGAACAAGTGATGTTTATTTTGTACGGTAACGGACGAAATGGTAAATCGGTTTTCATTAATACGATTGCTGATATTTTAGGAACTTACGCTGAAACCATGAATGTTAGTTCCATTATGGTCAAGAACAATAGTGGTGCTAACTCTGACATTGCACGTTTAGAGGGAGCAAGATTGGTTATTTCTAGTGAAGCTAACGAAGGTAGTCGATTAGATGAAGGACTGCTAAAGCAATTAACCGGTGGTGACAAAATTGTTGCTCGTCACCTCTACGGTAATGAATTTGAGTTTAATCCTGAATTTAAATTGTGGATGGCAACCAACCATAAGCCATTAATTCGTGGAACAGACGAAGGCATCTGGCGGCGAATCATGTTAATTCCATTTACTGTACAAATTCCAAAAGAGAAAGTTGATAAAGACCTAAAGTACAAATTGCAACGTGAAGGTGCAGGTATTCTCAATTGGATTGTACAAGGGGCAATGATGTGGCAAACCGAAGGACTAAATCCCCCGGAAATTGTTACAAAAGCCAGTCAAGAATACAAAGACGAAATGGATGTCATTTCTTACTTTATTTCCGAAAAATGTGAAGTTGGGGATGAATACAGGGCACCAGCTGGAGAACTATTTAACGTATATCGTGAATGGGCAAACGAATCCGGTGAATATTCAATGCCTAAGCAAAAGTTTGGAAGAGAGATGCGGAAGAAATTCAAATATAAGAAAAGTGGAAATCGTTATTATCTTGGTTTACAGATTAGGCGAGATTCACGAACTAATTTTTTGAATAACGCTTGATTATGTTTTGGGCAGATAAGACGGGCGGATAAATAAAACCCGCGATCCCTTGGGGCTCTAGTATTTATCTTTACTTTTTTCTTATGGGCGGATAAAGAAAGTAAAAGTATATATATAAAATAAAAAAAGATATATATAAAACTCTTTAAAAAAATGTCCGCCCATGTGGTTAAAAAGTAGTTCAAACCCTTGATATACAAGGAATGGAGCAAGCAATATGTCTGCCCAAACTGTCCGCCCAAAATTGAGTCAGTGACCAGAGACTACCGGACAGGTGAGATGTCCGTGTGGAGGAATAAAATGAAAACTAAAACGATTAAAGAATTGCAGCAGCTCAGTGATGAGGAACTGAAACAATTAGCATTGCAACGACACAAGACTGGTCGAAAAAAATCAACTACAACTGCATTGCGAGCACAGTTAGTGCTATGGCAACGAGCCGGAAGACCATTTCAATCTGAAGCACATTGGCTTCGTGATCACACAGAAACAGGGGTTCATTTTTAATGTTAAGCGAACATTCAATACAATCAGCCATTATGGTGGCCGTATCGAAACACCAGTGTACAATATTTCGAAGTAACGTGGGCAAGGTTAAAACCGCTGACGGGCGTTGGTTTGATACTGGACTACCAAAGGGACACCCTGATTTGTACTGTTTTAAGTGGTCAAACGGAAAAATTTGTTACATCGAAGTGAAAAACGAAAAAGGTCGATTAAGGCAAGACCAGATTCGTTTTCACAAGATGCTAACGAAACATCACATAATCCATTGCTGTGCAAGAAGTGTGGATGATGCTATTAAAACTATTGACGAAGAATTAGTCGGCTATGGTTATCCTGACTGGAGGGCGTAATTATGAAGAACTTTATACACGGGAGGTAAGCGAAGATGATTTATCCAAAGACAATTAGGGGCTATAAAGCAACTCCTCATAAAATTGTCAGGAACATTGATGGCGAATGGTATGAATCAAGACCAACTAAGGAAATCTGGCCCGCAGGTAGCGATGTACCTGATGTTAATGGCGAATACGATGGTGGTTATGATTGTGCATATCGGTGGTTTCCAATTGGCAAAGATTATCCAAAAGGCGAATGGTATGAAATTAAGCATAATCTATATGGCTGGGAAACAGATTTAAAACCTGGCCAAAAGCCTTTAAGTGCATATTACTGGCATATAGGGGAACCTGAACCAACCTTTCACGAATACAAACATGTTGACGGAATTCTAAAGCACGTTAAAACAACGTATAAAGAGTTGCCTTTTTAGGGGGTCAGCGAAGATGAAGATTAAGGAATTTATCGAAAAAATAAACGAACATGATGGAATGCGGGCTAAAGATGTCGAAAAAGGAATTGTAATTGGCACGCCAAATAATATGGGCATTTTTTCCATTCCAGAAGATGCAACCAACTTTATTGAAATTGATACGTGGGCAACAAGCAATAGTCTGTATTGGAAGAAGGCAGATCGTGAGTATTTATCAGCATTGATTGAAGAATTCCTTCATACGCCCGTTAAGGAACGGTTTCCTGAAAGGAAATATTATTTATGCGTGTTTCCGAAAAAAGAAGCGTTGAAACAGCGTGGAGAAAGTGAAGCAATATGGGTAAACCAAATTGGAAGTTTTGATGACGGTTTCCGTATCGACTATGGACCCAAAACAGCATTTACTGAAAAAACGTTAAACACTATTAAAGAATCGTTACCATTCATTGCATTGGCAATTGATGCGATGAAGATACCTGTGGAGGATAACTAATGACTGATAAACAACTAACTAGCCTGTTCTTGTTTGGTGGTCGGTGCATGTATCATGGCCAGTACGTTAACGTGATTGGTAAGAACGACTTGACTAATACCTTTACTTTACAGGTACAGAACAATACGAAGGTCATCTCCGATGTTTTGCCTGGTGAATGCAAGGAGGTGGACGAATGATGACTGATTATGTTAATAAATACGATATATGTCAAGTCCTTAACCGGCTTGAAACTCGCTTAGGCGATGAATTTATGAAGTCGCGGTGTTGCCGACTTGAAGATGCGTTATCTATGTCTGACCCTGACATGAAAATTATTCTGAAATTTCGTAAAGCGGCAACTGATCGGAAAGATTACCCGGTTGGAAAACAGCTTATCAGTAAACGCGATATGATTTTTAAGCAGTTGCAGGCGGGCTGGAACCTCTATGAAATGTGCAGATCACAGGGTTGTACTACGCAAACAATGCGAAATTATATTTACAGTGATTTGGGATTGTCAGAGATATATAAAGAAGCTAAGGCTTACCAGCTATCGTCAGCTAAAAGGAAACGAATCCAACAGATGTATTTTGACTATCATCTTTCAGCAAAAAACATTTCAGTTTTACTGCAGGTGCCAATTCGAGTGGTCATGCTATGCGTACGGAGGAGAAAAAACTATGAAAGAAATCTTTCATGATGTCAGTCACGATGTCGAGGTGACGGCTCATATTAATAAGCAAAAAAGTTTAGTCTACATTGACGTAACGACCCCATATCAAAGTGGAACTAGGACAACGGGTTTTTGCGTCGGGTTAAAGTAAGGAGTGCTGATTGTGGGGTTAATTCCAGAAATTGATAAAACTGAAACAATTCAAAACGTTAGGGATTTTTTCAATGAGGATAAGTATTATCCCACGATTAAGCGGCGATCTGGTGAGTATGGCTTAAAATCACCACAGATGGATGTCACTGGTGTACATGGCAGTCGCTTTGGTAATTCATCGGAAAATATGATGATGATGTTTACTGAGTATAGTCAAGCTAATCGGGCAGTTGAGGAGGCAATCGAAGGCTGCTGTTTAGTAAGTCAGATCATAATTCGGAAGCGCTATATCGAAAGGCTGGAGATATATCGAATTCGGCCATTAATAAATCGATATGGTCATGAAACCTATGACAATGCTGATAAGAAAGCCTGTTTGGAGCTGGCTGACTGTATAGAACGGAAGGCCTGGGAGCTCAACGTGGATAAACAAATCATCCCCAACTTACTGGTTTTCAAAAACGGGTCATGAACAGGTCATAAACAGGTCGTCAGCAGGTTACGAACAGGTTATCTAGTAATGTAATATAGTAGTGTCGGAAAGTTAGGAATCCTCCAATTGATCCGACAAATAATTAAGCATTGAATGAGCACCTGGCGGTTAGGTAGATAAACTCCTTTTTAATGATATTAGTAACTTACTACCTGATAAGATAAACCGGCCAAAATTGTATCTTTCTAAAACCACCTAAGTAGGTTCGATTCCTGCTGCTCATCTTAAAGACTAGCTAAGTAAAGGAAAGGATGTGAAAGCGCCCCTTCCACATTTCATAGTCGAAGCTAGCCTTTTGCGTAAGTTTGGTATTCCGGTGGGTCAAACCTTAATGTCAGTATGGGCAGCCGTTCCGGTTCGATTCCGGGATTGCGCATAAGGCCAGAAAAAATAAATGAAGGAGCTGAAAAGCACCTACTTTACAATTCTTAGCACACTGGCCTAGTCTTTTGACTGGGCTTTTTGCATTATTACTTCGGGTGATATTTATGAAGAAAACTTTGAATAATCATTAATCAAGTCAGCCTAGCGCCGGCTTTTTTTATTTGGAGGGTATAATGAAATTATGGATTTATGACTGGAATATGTTTCCAACACCAACATACATTGATATAGATCCAACAATATCAGCATTGATGGTGTGGCTTAAATTTGTATTTGAAATTGATAGTCAGGCAGCAGATGAAACAGCTGTCTCACAACGACAAGGGCCATTGAAGCGTGACTGGTATTTTGCCGGAAACTATTTATATGATCCAAGACGACCAAAGTTAGAATTTAGACGGATTTATGACAGGGGCCGCCGAGATAAACAATGGATTTGCAAAAATTATCTTGAAGTAAGATCAGAGCCAACATCGACACCGATTGTTGTGGATAAACACGGCAATCTAATTAAATATATTTATTAGTCAGCTTAACGGCTGGCTTTTTTGTTTGGAGGAGATACATATGATTGGAAAAACTATTCTGTTCATCTTTTTGATGGTTATCTGTTACTTCATCTATAAAACGTGGTGTGAACGCTAATGTTTCAAACTAAACGATTCGGCTTGGTAGCATCCAAGCAAGAGTATCTTATGCTTTGTCGGGCTGAAAGAACAATGAAGGAGAAGAGAACTAAGGGAGGCAAACATAATGCAATGGTTAGCAATCATACTAACAGCACTGTTCGTAGCCGCTAAGTTGGTTGGATTGATTAGCTGGAGTTGGTGGCTGGTGTTCCTGCCAGCAATCATCCTGGCTGGCATCTGGTTGTTATTCTTTATCGTGGCATTCATGATTGCGGTTATACAAAATGGTGATTACTGATGCCTAGGTATCGAAGATGCAGACAGCCTGGCTGTCACGCGATGGTTAAGTACCCTAATCATTATTGCACTAAACACTTTGAGCATGAAGCAGAGTACCTAGCTAATAGACAACGGTGGGCACGAGCACACGGCAAACAATACCAACGCAAGTACAATACAGTGACTAGGTATCGCAATGATACTAAGTCTAAGCAGTATAACTTCTATCGGACAAGGCAATGGCAAGAGCTAAGGCAACGAACCTTAGACCGTGATCATTATATCTGTCAATACTGTGGACAACCTAACAGCAAAACTGTTGACCACATCGTGCCGATTGAATATGACTTATCACTAATGACAAACCTTGATAACTTAGCAGTCATCTGTCGCAAGTGTCACCGGCTTAAGACTGACTTTGAACATCAATACTATGGCACAGGCATTGGTAATCACATCAAGAATGTAAATGAAGTGTTTGATGTCAATAAGATTGCAATACTAATGAATGGAGATAACTAAATGAAATCATATTATATTAGTTCGATTAATCTTTGGGTGCTTGGAGTTTACGGAGTTGTTAGCCAAGATACTAAGGAAAAGATTCGAACTGAATTTAAAAAGCAGGTCAGCACAGCAAAAGATGTCGTTGTGCTTGATGAATGGACTGCACCATTGACAGTTGTTGAATCATTGAAGAACAACAAAATTAGTTTGAAAAATTAAGCAGTCGAAATGAAACCATAAAAAATCATACCCCCGCCCCCTACCTCAGTGCGGAAAGAGCGCACACATTTCAATCGTCGTAAACGCGAGCAACGTTTTCAAAAATTTTGCCATACCGGGGCTAAACACGAGCGAAAGGAGGCATTTGATGCCAAAACAAGTCTATTTCAAGCAAAACGACGGCCAATTACCGGCTAATCCTCCGGCTTATTTAGGCACGCTGGCCAAGTCTTGCTGGCGTAAAGTGGTTCCTTACCTGGAGTCAACAAGCCGTGTGGAAAGAATCGATACGGCACTGGTTGAACAATATTGTACCGAGTACGAACTATACCGGATAGCATATGAAGATGTAGGCAAAAATGGCATTCAGAGCAAGCTTTTTAAGTCCGTGCAGAACTCAGCCGGTGAGGTAATCGGTAAAGACTTCACTGGGTTCCGACGTAACCCGGCTGTTTCAACGATGAACGATGCTTTGAAGCAACTGAAGGCAATTGGTTCGCAACTGGGTCTCTCACCTAAGGCGCGGCAGGAGCTCATGCAAATTGCCAGTCGAAAGAAAGAGAAGTCGGTTGCTGAGCAGCTTAAGGAAGCTGGTGTGGTATGATGATTGATTTAACGCAAAGCCATGACGTTCTCGGTGCTTATCACAACATCGATTTTAGTGACGTTGAGAAGGAATACACTGACCCAGCAACTAAGTACGCCTTTGACGTGCTAAATGAAAGGGTGACGACTGGCTATCTTATGAAACTGGCTTGCTTCCGTCACCTGCGGGATTTACAGCGGATTAACTCCGATAAGTTTGATTTTTACTATGACATGAACGAAGTTGATAAAATCCTAAAGTTCGCTGCTATCTGTCCGAACGTTGATACTGGTGAACCAACTGTGCTAATGCCTTGGCAACAATTTATTTTTGGAATGCTCTTTGGCTGGCGTGATAATCTCGGCCTGAAACGGTTCACCCGAGTTATTTTATCGGTCGCCCGTGGTCAAGGGAAAACCTACCTTATGGCAATTTACATGGTTTACTCGTTTTTGATTGAGTCGATGGGCCTATCTAACCAGGATTTTCTAGTTACAGCGGAAAATTATGATCAAACCGGGAAACTGTATGGCTATATCACCGATATGCTTAAAAAGATTTTTGATGAGCAACCGGTGTTTGCTAGGCTGGCCAAGGAAGACGACATTGTAATTCACGAACATACTGGTGTATCAATGCGGAAGTTTAATAACAACTTGCGACCACTATCGTTTAACGCTGGTAAATATGATTCGTATCACTTCACGACAGCAATTTTTGATGAAATTGGTAATATTCATAGTCGTGAAGGAACCAAGAAAATTGTTTCTGGTCAAATTAAGAAGCCTAATCATCAATACATTGAAATTTCTACTTCTTATCCTGACCCCTCGGTGCCGTTCCACGATGACCAGAAAATTATTCAACAAGCGATGGAAAAAGACTTTAGCCGGGAAGCTGACCGGACGTTAGGCCTTATTTGGGCTCAGGATAGCCTAGACGAAACTTTTAAGGAAGATATGTGGGTTAAGTCGAATCCTTTACTGGACTTGCCTAGCCAGCGTGATGTGCTCTTAGACGGGCTTCGTGATAAACGGGACTCTGATATGTTGGCCGGTACAGTTAGCGATTTTCAAAACAAGAACCTGAACCTCTGGTTACAAGAAGCTACTAATAGCTATTTGAAGTTGTCAGACATTGAACGGGCAATTATTCCGAGTTTTGATATTCGAGGTCGTGACGTTTATATCGGTTTTGACTACTCAATGTTCTCCGATAACACGGCTTTTGCTTTTGTTTATCCTTATCAGGACGAACACGGTGAACAGAAGTGGCATATTGAGCAGCATAGCTTTATTCCTTGGGAAAAGGCTGGGTCCATTCAGGCAAAGGAAAAACAGGACGGGATTGACTACCGCCAGATGGTTAAGAAAGGCTTCTGCACGATTACCAGCCATCCCCAGGGGTTGATTAATGACGACCAGGTATATGACTGGTTATTGACTTATGTGGAAGAAAACAACCTTCACGTTATTTTCTTTGGTTATGACGCGTGGGGTGCCACTAATGCCATCAAGCAAATGGATATCAACACCGACTTCCCACTTGAAGCGATTCGTCAGCGGACCAGCGAGCTTAAGGACCCAACGAAGTTCTTGCAGAAGATATTCGTTGAAGGCAACTGTAGCCGACTAGACGATAAGATCATGGAAAAGGCGTTGATCAACGCTGAAATTTACGAAGATAAGATCGGGATCCAAGTTGATAAGGCTAAGGCTACGCTCAAGATTGATGTGGTCGATGCCATCATTGACGCCCTGTATCAAGGCATGTACCACTTTGAAGACTTCGGGATTGCTAACGATAAAAGTCAGCAAGTTGACCGGATGACGGCCGAGCAAGTTAAAAAGTGGTTTGAAAGTGAGGATAGTGGTTTACTTGATAACTAACATTTTTAAGTTTATATGGAAATACTTTGACGTTATCTGCTTCCTAGCTGCAATCATCTTTGCGGTCTGGGGCTTTTTTCTTCTTAGTTTTATGGCTGGCATTTTTAGCATTGCTGTTGGTCTTATTGTGCTTGGTTTTCTAACCGAACGAATTGCGTCCACCCTTCAATAGCGAAAGGAGGTGAATGTAATTGCCGTTATTTAACCAAAAAGTTAGCCCGGGGCTGACAATCGCAGACGATACCGATATTTTGCACTTTCTCAACCCGGATGACAGTGACAAGTACGTTGACGCACGAACAGCGCTGAAGAATTCGGATATCTATTCAATCATCTTTCAGCTAAGTGCTGACCTAGCCAATGGGAAGCTCAAAGCGGATGCACCACGTGCCCAGGGGATTCTTAATAATCCTACGCAGACAAGTAATGCGCATGCTTTCTGGCAGTCGATGTTTGCCCAACTGTTGCTGGGAGGTGAAGCCTTTGCCTACCGCTGGCGGAACCAAAATGGAACAGACATGACATGGGAGTATCTGCGACCTTCGCAAGTTACTCCTTTTCTTTTGGAAGACGGTTCCGGATTGATCTATAACGTCACGTTCGATGAACCGGAAGTGGGTGTCATGGAAGCTATTCCGCAATCTGACATAATCCACATTCGACTGCTTAGTCAAAATGGTGGGAAGACTGGAATTAGTCCGCTGAGCGCCTTAGGTAACGAACTGCAGATTAAGGACCAGTCAAATAAGCTCACATTAAGCGCTCTGGGGCGTTCTATCCTTGCTCCGGGTATTTTATCGATCAAACATGGAGGATTGCTCAGTGACGAGGAGAAGGCGTCTCGTTCACGTAAATTTATGAAGCAGACATCAGACTCACAGAACGGACCAATCGTGTTGGATGACTTGGAAGACTACACGCCACTAGAGGTTAAATCCAACGTTGCCCAACTGCTTAATCAGGTTAGCTGGACAGGAGCACAAATTGCGAAGGTTTATGGCGTGTCTGACAGCATTATCAACGGTCAAGGTGACCAGCAATCGTCTATTCAGATGATGGGTAATGCTTACGTCAAGTCGCTGTCACGGTTCGCTAAACCAATTGTGTCAGAACTGAACGATAAGCTGAACGCTAATATTACTTTGGACCTGCGTCCGGCTGTTGATCCGCTTGGTGATGACTACGCTAACACACTATCAACGCTACAAAAGAATGGCACACTTGGTGCTAACCAAACTACATGGATTTTACAACAGGCCAATTACTTGCCTGATGAAATGCCGGACAAAGAAAAGCCAACTACACAAGTACAACCTGTGCAAGTGGTTTCTGGTGATGATGATTCAGCGAAGGGAGGTGAGAACGATGACCCAGATCAAGATTAAGGGTGCTGTTGTTAGCAATGATGACGCTGAAATTTACGACTGGTTAGGGTATGACAACGTTAGCCCTAACGCCGTTGAAGATGCGTTAAACAATAGCGATGGCGATGTGGAAGTTGATATTGCCAGTGGTGGTGGTAGTGTTTTTGCTGCTTCTGAAATCTATACCATGTTAAAGGCTTACTCTGGCAAGGTTGTGGTTAATATTCAGGGGCTTGCTGCTTCTGCTGCCTCTGTAATCGCAATGGCCGGTGATGAAATTAATATGTCACCAACTTCTCAAATGATGATTCATAAGGCTTCAACTGTATCAGCAGGCAATGCCGATGATTTCGCTCACGACTCTAAGATGTTAGATGTTACCGATCAATCAATTGTTAATGCTTATGCAGCAAAGACAGGGATGGATCGTGATGACATCTTGCAATTAATGTCGAACGAAACCTGGATGACTGCTCAAGACGCCGTTGATAAAGGTTTTGCTGATAATATTTCAACTGGTGCTAAGCAACCACAACTTATTAATGCGGTTGGTACACCAGTCATTAGCAACAATGCAATTAGTAAGATTAAAACGCTTTTGGCTAAGTCACGAAGTGATAAGCCGGAAAACAAGGCTGAAAAGCCTGTTAATACTGAAGAAAAGTCAACTCCTAGTCTGCGTGACCAGAAGCTGGCTATTTTATTTGGAAAGAAGGAATAATCACTATGGATATCAATAAGATCAATGATGCCTGGATTGCCGCTGGTCAAAAGGTGGCTGATCTGGACAACAAGCTCGCCATTCAAACAATTAGTGACGACTTTGAACCTAATGACGAATTCAAGGCCCTCAAGGAGCAACGTGACAACGCTAAGATTCAACGCGACACCTTAAAGGAACAATTGGACGAAGCACGGGCCAACGAAGTTTACCGTATGAAGGACGAAGACAAGAAGCCTCTGAACGACAAGCAACTCGACCTTAAGGACAAGTTCGTACGGGACTTCAAGGACATGGTTACTACTGGTAAGACCGATGCTGGTAACGCTGGTTTAACCATTCCAGACGACATTCAAACTACCATTCACACTTTGGTCCGTCAGTATGCTTCACTGCAGAACCTGGTCAACGTTGAACGGGTTACTACACCTACTGGCTCTCGGGTATACGAAAAGTTCTCTGAAATCAAGCCTCTGGCTAACCTTGACGATGAAACTGCCAAGATCGGTGACAACGATGATCCAGAACTGACGACTATCAAGTACCTGATTCACCGGTACGCTGGTATCACCACCGTTACTAACACTCTGCTGAAGGACACTGCAGAAAATATCCTGTCATGGCTGTCCACTTGGATTGCTCGCAAGGTTGTCGTAACCCGGAACCAAGAAATCCTGAAGGTTCTGGACACTGCTTCTAAGAAGCCAACTATCGCTAACTTCGACGACATCAAAGACCTGCAACTTAACACCCTTGACCCTGCAATCATCGCAACTTCAAGCTTCGTGACTAACCAGTCTGGCTTCGCTGTTCTGGCTAAGGTTAAGGACGCTCAAGGCCGTTACATGATCCAGCGTGATGTTACTAACCCAGAACAATATCGGATCGGTGGCAAGCCTGTAATGGTTGTTGCTGACCGCTGGTTACCTGATGTATCTGGTGCTCACCCACTTTACTACGGTGACTTCAAGCAAGCCGTAACCCTGTTTGATCGTGAAAACATGTCACTGCTGTCTACTAACATCGGTGGCGGTGCCTTTGAAAGCGATGAAACTAAGATTCGTGTTATCGACCGGTTCGATGTAGAACAAGTTGACGGTGACGCTTACGCTGTAGCTTCATTCAAGGCTGTTGAAAACCAACAGGCTACTACTCCAGAAACTTCTGGCGCAACCACAACTAAGTAACGAGGTGACTGACTATGAGCGGTGAACAACAACTAGACCCACTAGTACCACGAGTTCGTGACATGCTTTATCTCGATGATGATAGTGATGATCAGCTCCTTGACTCCTATATCAAAGCCGCTCAAGCCTTTGTTCATAACGCTGTTGGCGAGGACGTGAACGGCTTTTATAGTGATGCCAACGTTTCTTCACTGGTCACACTAGCGGTCATGTCTCTAGCTGGTACTTATTACCAAAACCGACTAGCTTTGTCAGACGTGCAAGCTTACCAAGTGGACTTAACAATGAATAGCATCATTGGTCAGCTGCGTGGCTTGCGTGATACTTTTGCTGAAAAGGAAGTGGGTGACGGTAGTGGCAAGAACTAACTATCGCTATCCGCTGTATCGGATGCGTCACAAGGCCCAGTTTGGTTCAATCAAGAGTCACCAAAACAAGATGGGCGTCAATGTGATGGGGTTCGTTGATGAATTTACTTTGCATTATGCAAAGATTAACCTCACACTCTCTCAACGCTATGGTGTCGCTGGTTCAACACTTGAGCATTCAACAGTGATTGCCATTCGGCACAACCCGAAGGTCAAGGAACCGATGCTTGTCAAATTAGCTGATGGGGTGACTTACTCAATCACCAATATTTCGGCTAACCAGGATGACTATATTTCCTATGACTTGCTGACACTTACTAAGTACACGCAAGGTGGAGGTGGCGCTAATGGCCGACGGAGTTGAAATGGATGATTTTCTCCAGCAATGGCTGAAGAAGGTTAAAAGTATCAGTACTGACCTAACGCCGAAAGAACAGGAAAAGATTACTGCCGCCGGCGCTGAAGTATTTAAAGACAAATTACAACAAACTACCCGTGAGAAGCACTATTCCAACCACGATGATAAAGTTTACGGCCATGCGGCCGATAACATCGACATGATGAAGTCTGACGTGGACGGTGACCATAACGGAGTTAGCACCGTTGGTTGGAATAATCGGTATCATGCGATGAACATGATGCGCTTAAATGACGGGTACAAAGGCTATACGGCCGATCACTTTGTTACAAACCTGGTACAGGATAACAGCACTTCCACTGCTGTTTTGCAGGCAGAAAGTGAAGCTTATCAGAAGTTGCTAAATGAAAAGGATGATGACTAGTGCTCGCTGTTTTACGTGCGCAGAAGCTTATGCAAGGCATGAAAGACAGCCCGCTTGATGCGGTGTACACTAGCAACCTTCCTGCTGAAGAGGTTGATGATACGTCACGCACTGTAGCACTGATCACTGACGTACGGGCAGACTTAGCATTGCCTGGCAATGGAGACTTTCATGCTCAAGATAAGCAAGTTGAAGTGCAAATATACTACAAACTCGATGGGGACGACCCTGACGAGTTTGAGACGAAATTAAAGCATCTCTTCATCCAAAACGGATGGGTGATGATTGACAATCGTGGCCACACTGTTGATCCTAATACTCAGCAGTTAACGGCTACTTTTTATTTTGATTATTTTGAAATTGAGACTGCTTAGTGGTCTCTTTTTGGTTTTAAAAGAAAGAAGGATTTACATGCTACTTCACGGTATTAAAAAGGCCTGGGTTGCTTTGAAGTCACAAGACGGTAAGAACTTGCTGACTGGTGACGACGGCCTATCTCAAAACGGTATCTATGAACTGGACCACAACGTTTTAGGTGTAGCTAGTGCCGAAATCAAGGGGCTTGATGGTTCAAAGCTTGAAAAGGTTGCTGGTAACAACATCGTACAATTCTCATACGCTGACCCACTGAACCCACAAGTTACCATCTCTATTAACAGTTTGCCGCTTGATATTTTGGCCAAGCTGGTTGGGATGGAAAAACAAGGGGCTGGTTGGCAAATGGCTGATACTAAGCCGATCGGTGCTTTTATTGTTCAGGCACCTTCTATGACTACTAACGACTCTGTTTACTTTGCCTTCCCATCGGGTAACTTTTTGATGGGTGATAAGAAGCTCGATACGGATACGGACTCCAAGAAGACGCCTGTTACTGATCAAATGACTTTCGCGGCTATTGATGACCCGAATATCAATGATTTGTATCGGATGTACTCTACTCAAGACGCTGACTGGAAGTCTGAGGATGATATGTTCAAGGAATTGTTCCCTAACTATACTGCTTCTTCGACTGCGCCTACTAGCAACCCCGCTTCTTAAACTACGCCTACTAGCAACTCCTGAAGTCATTAGAGTCAATTAGTCGCCATCGAAATACACAGTACGTAAGGGCGGCTTTTAGAAAGGATTAGTCTATGAAAATTTATGTAAAGCTTTTTGATAAGGAATTTGATGTTAAGGCAAGTAACAAGGCTGCGCGGAGTGCATTAAAGATGCAGCTTGAATTTGCCAAGATGAATAACACGGCTGATAAAGACGCTACTGACGTTTTTAGCACGCAGATTGCTGTCATTGATGAAGCCGAGTCTTTCATGAAGAACATCTTGAAGCTTACTAAGAAGCAGGCCGAATCCCTTGACGACATGGACTTTCAAGAAACCATGTCGGCCGTTGGTTATATCTGCGACCGGATGATGGGAATGAGCGATGAACAAATCAAAGCTGATACGGAAAAGGTACGTGAAGACCCAAAAAAGTAAATTGGAAAGCGCGTGAGTGGGAATTAAAAAATCGACTAGAAGATTTTGACTTTGCTGAAAAACAGGCTATTTCTAACTTCGGCTGGTCAATCGATACTTTTGATGAAACGGACTACTACCGGATGTCGGAAGTCATGTCTGCTAAGGGTCAAAATGATCGTGCCGTTGACCCGCTTAGTGCCATTATGGGTATTCGTACTGCGCAATCACGACGGAAAGGAGGTAAATAATGGCTAAAGTAAGTAATATTATGGCGACTAAGGTTGCCTTAGATATGGTTGAAGCTAGTACTTCAGTCCGTAACCTGACTACCGTTGTAAACAGCGCCACTCAAGCGTGGAAGGCCAACGAAGCTAATATGCGGGCTGCCGGTGACTATGCCGGTGCTGCTAAGGCTAAGTATGAGGGCCTGGGTAATGCTATCAGTGCTCAACGTGACAAGATTGAAGCCCTTGAGCGTAAGCAGTCTGAGATGAATAACGTCGACCAGAAGACTGCTGACCAGTACCTTGAACTTCGGTCAAAGCTTAATGAGTATCGTGAAGAGATGGATAAGCTCGACACTACGACTGAAAAAGGTCAGGCGCGGTATAAAGAGCTTAATGAAGCTATCACGCGGACTAAGCAACAGCTTGATAGTCTTGACACTGGTACCGTTAAGTCTGCCGAACAATTTCTAAAATACGGCCAGGAAGTTGACCGGGCGAAGGCTAAGTTAGCAAGTTTACAAGCTCAACAACAACGTGCAGCTCAACAGGTTGATCTAGAAAATAGCGGGATTATCCGACTAAACGCTACTATGCGAGCTCAGGGTGCACTGGCTTCTGCTACTGCTGAACGTCTTCGCTCAGAAGGACAGAACTACCAAGCGATGACCGTAGAGATTAATAACCTGCGGTCTCGTCTGGACACCTTGCGGACGATTCAGCGTTCGGAAGTTCAATTGCTTGATTCTACTAGGTCACGAATGGGTGAAACGTCTACGGAGTATTTGAAGCAGGCGGCTCGGGTGCAAGACCTGGGAACTAAGATCCAGAATACTCGTAGCCAGATCAATCAACTGAACGAAACCATGCGGCGGACACCGACTGGTTGGTTAGGCAACCTATCTGCACGCTTGGATAGCATTTCTGGTCAGGCTAATCGGGTATCAACCACGTTTGGGCGCATCTTCGGAGCTACGGTAGCGGCTAATCTTTTTACCAATGCCTTAGGTTCTATAAGTGCTCGAATGGGCGACCTGATTCGTTCCGGTGTGGAATACAATGTTGAACAGAACAAGATGCTGGCAACGTGGACGACTTTAACCGGTTCTGCTGGTAAAGCTGATCCAATGATTGGCTCCATCAACAAGATGGCGCAGGCTACGGGTCAAAACGTTGATGTTGTTAACGAACTTGAGCAAGGTTTCTACCACCTGAATTCTAGTAAGTCGCAGGCCGATGGTATGACCAGTTCCTTGCTTAACATGGCTGATGCCGTCGGTTTGAACGGCGAACAGATTAAGGCCGTCGAACAAGATATGGTTCACGGTATGGCTACTGGTAAAATCACCCAGGGTGAATTGAACCAGATTGGCCAATACTTCCCAATGATTGACGAAGCGATGGCAAAACATTTCCACACAACGGTTGCGGGAATGCGTCAAATGGCCAAAGCCGGCAAGATCACTTCAAAGGACTTGCAGGATGTCTTTGAATCACTAGGGAACGGCAAGTACAAGAAAGCTGCCGAGAATATGATGAACTCATATTTCGGTGTTTTCCGTACCATTCGAGCTCGTACCCCTCAACTGATTGGTGACGTTACTCGTCCATTTATGAAGATCAGTAACCCGTTCTTACAATCAGTAAGAAAATGGGTAAACGACAAGTCAACTGATACTGAATTTCAACGTTTAGGCAATCAGATGGCCAGGTCGATGAATCAAATCATCAAAGCATTCGGTGGTAATAACGTTAGTGCTACTAAACTTATGGATAATGCTATTCGTAACTTGACTAGTGGTGTTCGTCAGTTTGGCGACATTGTTGCCGCTCACCATACTCAAATTGCTAATTTCTTTAGGGCCTTTAAGACTGGTTCAGCTGCCCAGGCTAAGCTGTTTATTGCGGTGTTTGCCGACCTATCCAAAGTGCTGCTACCTGTTTTAAACTTAATGGCTCGGTTCCCGAAAACTAGTGCTGCTTTAATCACTAGCATGATTTTAGCTTCACGAGCCGTACGGACACTGCAAGCTGGTATCAAGGGCTTTGAAACACTGAAAGTCGCTAGTCAGGCAATTCGAGCATTCTCTGGCCACTTGCGTAATATTCCAACACGGAAGATTACACGGATTCAGGTTGATGGTGCAGAATCCACACGTGACTTGCAAGCCTACAGTAATCGCCTTGATCGTGTGCCTAAGCAAAAATCAACGCGAGTTACTGCTGAGACTACGCAAGCTAATCAGCGGCTTAACAGCGTTGAACGAAAAGCTCAACGGGTGCCGAAAAATGTCAATGTCCGTGCTACTGCTAATACAGCACAAGCAACGACTAATCTGACACGGCTTGGTGCTCGTTCGATGGCCAGTGGAACAAATGCAATGCGTGGTATGACACTGGTTGCCCGAGGAGCTACTGTTGCACGCGCTGGTCTCTCTTTGATTGGTGGACCAGCTGGTGCTTTATCCCTGGTAGTTATGGGATTTCAAGCTTTGTATCAACACAACGCAAAATTTCGGCGATTCTGCAACCGTATTGCTGCTGGTGCTCGTTCGATGGCCGGTAAAGTCGGCCGTTGGTTTGGTAACATGGCCAGAACGGCTGGACGACATATTTCTACTATGACTCGTAGTTGGCAACGGGGCCACCAAAACATGGTACGTCAGCAACAACGTTCCTCTCGCCAACAGGAACGGGCTAGTCGTCAAAAATGGAATCGTTTGGGTCGTAATACTCAACGCGGATTAAGCAATATCAGCCGTCGCCAGCAGCAGGCTGCTCGTCGTCAGACTCGGTTGCAAATTCAAGCGTCGCGTCAACAACAACGTGCTGTACAGCAAATGTGGAGGCGTATGGGGCGGACAATTCAGCAAGGCTGGAACCGTAGCCTACGCTTTGCGCGTCGTGGTATCCAACAGCAGCAACGGCTACATCAAAGACATACCAGATTAGTTGATCGATTGCATTCACGACTTTGGAGAAATTTAGGTCGCTACGTAACTCAGGGCTGGAACCGCAGTAACCGTTTGACCCGTCAAGGTGTTCGTCAGAAATTGGCACAGCACCGAACGATGTCTAGCCGGATTGCTCTGTTCAACTCAAACATGTGGAAGAATATTCTTGACACATCGACTAGCGGCACTGCTTCACATTTACAAATTCATAAAAATGGTTTAGCAAGCATTAATGGTGCCTGGACTAGTATGTGGAGTAGTTTAAGAGATTTCTTTGGTAAAATTTGGGATGCTATCAAAAACCTTGCTGAAGATGGTATGAATGCTGTAATTAGCGTTATAAATGGTGGAATTGGTGCCATTGATACTGTTTGGAATTTCTTTACCGGGCATGGTTCCGGTATTGGAAAACTAGGAAAGGTTCACTTTGCTCAAGGTGGTGTTGTCCACCGTTCCTTATCCGTTGTTAATGATGGTCCCGGCAGTAACTGGAAAGAGCTTATGCAGTTTCCAGATGGTTCATGGGGGATGAGCCAGCAACGCAATGCAACGCTGATGCTCCCTGTTGGTACTCGTGTCTATAACGGTGATGAAACCAAAGGAATTATGAACGCCGCTGGCATTGAACACTATGCTGATGGTGGTGTCGTTGGTGTACAACACTTCGCTGGTGGCGGATTTGTTCGTAACCTTGAAAACTGGATTGGCCATTTTGGAGATGCAATGGGTGGCCTTGGTGAAAAATTCCGCTCTATGGAAGACTTCCTGGAAGAACCGATCCAGAAGATCAAGGGCGTTGTCCAAAATGCTGTTGGTGGTGACTACTCACAAATTGGTCACTGGGGTGAACTAGCTCACGGTGAATGGAACAAGATCACTGATAACATGGAGCACTGGGTTCGTCATACAATCACGGATTTCCTGTATTCCTTTGAAAACAAGGCTCTTTCGCAAGACATGATGCGGGCCGCTGCTACTATCAACAAGGTCAAACCGTCAGACGGCTTCTTTGGTATGCTGTGGCAAGTAATCATGAGTGAATCTGGCGGACGTAATGTTGTTCAGCAAGTTCATGATGTTAACTCCGGCGGTAATGAGGCTGCCGGTATTTTGCAGTACACACCTGGTACCTTTGCCAAGTATGCACTGCCTGGTCACGGTAATCGGATGAATGCCTTTGATGAACTACTAGCCTTCTTCAACAACACGGACTGGTTGGCTTCCATCGGCTCAACGATCATTCGTGGTGTCTCTAAAATCGACTGGTTGCATTCTGGACCGCAGGGTGGTCGCCGTGATAGTTTCTGGCCACACTTTGCTGAAGGCGGTTTGGCTACTCAGCCATCTGTTTTTGGTGAAGCAGGGGCTGAAATGGCGATTCCACTTGACTCAATGAAGTCCAGCCGGGCATGGCAGCTTATGAAGCAGGTGGTCAATTACTACGCTGGCACTGAAAATACGTCAAGCAATTCTTCTTCTCCTGCTGATTTGACGAAGCTGGAGAAAAAGTTTGACGCTTTGCTGGCACAGAACCAGACGATGCTTAGTCTAATTGACAAACTGATTGGTGTCACTGATTCAGCTAATAACCCAACCCGCCGTTATCGTCGTGAAGCTCGTGACATTAGTCTTGCACAAGCTCAATCATTTAGAAATTAGGAGGTGATCGGTTGGCTGGAAAAGATTTAAAACTTGATAATATCAGATATAACTGGCCAAAATTGTTTATCAAGCCTCCAGAAGGCGATGAAATTGATGCTGAGGATATCACCAGCGGACTACGTTTCCTTGATGATGATTCAGATGCAGTGCTAACTAATACTTATGCTAACGATGCGATTATGGACGGTCAGGCGTACTCATACTCACAAGTGGGGATGAATACGATCAATAGCCGCTTTGTCTTGCACTATGGTGATTGGTATGACTACAAAATGAAGAAACACGAAATTGCTCGCTTCTTCATGCAAAAGGGGTTGTATCGAATTCGTACTGATGCAGAGCCTGGAATTGTAAAGTTTGTCCGTGCAGGAAATTTTACGATTAAGAATCCGGAAGACCGTAGCCATTACATTCAATTCACTATTCCGTGGGAAAACCCTAGTGGTGTGAAATGGTCACTACCTTACAGTGATGATTTAATGGAATACGATCAAGACCTGTGGCAATACGGGATGAACCTACCGAATGGTATTGACTTGCATTATCACTACGTCAATACGCATAATTTCGATATCTATAATGCGAGTGACATTGATATTGACCCGGTTGAGCGGTACCCACTACAAATTATCGTGACCGGTTTCCATGGAAAATTTGACATGGTCAACGAAACCACCGGTGATGAAATCGTGTACACTGAACCGCTTGAACCAGAAGACAAATTAGTCTGGGATAACCTGTCAGTTTACAAGAATGGTGAACTCGACAACGGCTCATCTAACCTGGCTTGGATTCGCTTAAAACGGGGGTGGAACCACTTTAAAATCTACGGTTATGACAACGTGGATATCCGGTTCCATTTCCGCTTTGTTTATTTGAATTAAGGAGGTGTGATTATGATTTCACCACTAGAAGCTTTAGAAAATTATCGCTATACCTATTTTGGATTTCAGTCACACCCGACCGCTAAAGAACCGTGGCAAGCTACTCCGATGATGGCTGTATCTGATAACTTGGTGCAATGGACAGAAGTAACTGGCTTTGATAAACTCGAAGGTCTCCGTGACGGTTACGTCAAGAAGATCGGCGACTACTATTACATTATTGGGACTGGTGGTTTTTACAAGACTAACGACTTTATTAGTTTTACTCCCATCGATAACTTGAAAAAGGGTGACTTCAAAGACTTGTGGGCACCGGAAATCTTCCAAGATAATGATGGTAATTACCACATTATTTATAGTGCTGGCGATTCAAGTACTGGCGAAATGAACATTTATTTAGCCAATTTTGACCCTAAAGAAGACAAAATAACTGTACAGAACCAGCCAGTTAGCTTTTATGTTGATGATATTGATAATTCGTGGCGCATTGACCCGGACATCACGGTAATCCATGGGATTTATTACCTGACACTGGCTGGAAACTATGTTTTCAGTTCAAACGACTATATCGGGCCTTACCAGAAATTTCCAGTAAACTTCGCACCGACTCCGCAAAAATTTGGGCCTCATGATAGCCTGATTGATGGTTGGGTCGAAGGGCCGAATATGTTTGTAGACGGTAACTCCGTAAGGCTGTTTGCTGATCAAACTGATGGAAATGGCTTGGTTTTCCGTACTGCTACAGTTGATGACATGTTCGATTGGACCGGGATTGAAAAGACACATTGTTCCTTCAAGATGAGACATGGTTCTATCATCGTTAATGACACCATTACGGCAGAAGTCCCTACTGAAGTTGATAAAGCGCCGAAAATTGATAAGAAGATGACCATTCAAGGGCTACACGCTAAACAGGCAGTAGCCCTTACTTGTTACATGCGGAATTCTTTTCAGTGGCAATACGAAGATAATCAGACCAATCAGATTCAATTTGTTGCTTATGACGATGGTTCACCGTCTTTTGCTTATATTGCTAATGAGTCAACGATTACTTTCAATAATGACTTGTTCATTATTAAGAATGTGGAAGAGGATGACAACGGCGCTAATCTGTATACTGTTACCGCCATTCAGTATGTCAACTCCGAAATCGGGCGGGTCCGTCAACGAAACGTCCGAACCGGTACATTGACGTACACGGTTGATGCAGTGCTGGATTATTTCTTAAATGATAAGATTGCTAACCCCTTCGGCTTTACTTACCACGTTTTTGGCGATTTTGATAGTCAGCAGATTGAAAACTTAGGCGCCTGCTCTGGCAAGGATATGATCAGTAAAATCATCGAAACTTGGCCAGGCACAATCATCTTTCCAAAGGGTAAGACGATTAATGTCTACGCCCGTGACGCCTTCAAGAAGAACTACGGGCGTCGAATCGTTTACAAGTATCACTCATCTGATATGAAGCTAACTGAGGACTCGACTAACATCGTTAACCAAGTCTTAGCCATCGGTGCTACTAAGGAAAACAACGACAATGACACTGATAATCAGAATGGTGGTAGTAGTAATACGAACAATGGTACTAATGCTAACAGCAATGGCACTCCTGCTAATAATCCACAGCCGGCTCAACCGACCGTAACACCTGGTGCCAGCTTGGATAGTGCTGAAGCGTTTGGCAAGTCACCAATTAATTCTGACTTTGGGGTCAACAAAGATGCTATGCTAAAAGACTTTGCAGCCCGTGATCATCGTGTTCATGCTTGGGGCGTTGATGTAAATCGTCTTTATGACACCGTTAAAGCACAAGGTATTAGTCCTGAATGGTTCTTTGCTTATGACTTAACAGAGCAGGATCCAATGAGTTGGTCGTGGCTAAATCACTTTGGCAATCGGCTTCCTGATCCTTATCAAGATGCCATTCGTGTATGTAATTGGATTAAACAATGGGCTTATAGTGACGGCTTTACTCCTGCTAGTGGGTTTGGCGCATATGCAAGCCCACAAATGACGGCTCAATGGAATCAAGAATTCGGTAAAGGAACAATTGGTCGGCTCTATCTACAAGGCACGGCTGCAGCAGTCATGGAAATTGCTAATGAAAATCCTGGGCGCTATGGTCGGCCGTTAGCATTGTGTGTCAGCATGATTAAAGGATGGGGAGGTCATAGCCATGGCTAATTTAGGATGGGGATGGCCATTCCCAAACATTCCGGCTAATGGCCAGCCGAGCGTTTTTATAAATGGCCAGCAGTATGGTCATACTGGTTGGTTCGGTCGTGGGGGCGGTGACTTCCATGATGGCTTCGATTTTGACGCTTCACGGTATAACGGTAACTGCTTAGCCGTCCACCCTGGTACAGTGCATAAAATTGGCGCTGACTTAGGTTGGTGGTACGTCTGGGTTCAATCGCCTGATGGCTATAACGAAGTTTACCAAGAAGGTTTTACCCGGCGTAGTGATATCTATGTCGGTGAAGGCCAGCAGGTCGATGTCGGTACACCAATTGGGCGAGTCACCGGTACACATACCCACCTGGGAATTAGTAACAAACCTATTCCCGTCGCCTACTATCATGGTTACCAGGACGACGGAACCTGGTTGAATCCAGTCGATGTTATAAAAAATGGTATTGCTAGTGGAGGTACACCGGCACCACAACCGCAACCTCAGCCACAGCAAACTAAGACGGTAACTGAGGATCACAGTGCCGAGTTCCAAGCTGACGCAAAGAAATACTTAGGTGTTCCTTATGTCTGGGGTGGCCACAACAAGGCTAACCCTTGGGCTGGTATGGATTGCTCGGGGTATGTTTCTCAGGTCTACCACGATTATGGAATCGAAATCCCAGCATATACGATTGCTATGGAAAAATACTTTCACGAAATTCCATACTCGGAGGTTACTACCGGCGACGTGGCCTTCTTCGGCCCCCATGGTGCTACTTACCATATCGAACTAATGCTAGACCATAATACGGCTATCTATGAGCCACAACCCGGTCAAAGTTGTATGATGCAACTGATTGCTCAACATCCAGCTACATGGTATGCGCGAAATGACGACATGCACAACAAGATTTATCCGGTCAAGACGGTCACGGTGAACGACGATGATACATCGACTAGTAACGATGATTCGTCATCTTCAGACAAGGAATCCTACTACTTCCAACCGTTCATCGTGCAGGATAATCACTCAATCGACTTGTGGGGGTTGCACCCGGGTGAAGATATCCAAGACGATCGTTTTAAAGACCCGCAATCAATGGAAGAATATGTCCGTACTCAATTGGTACCGGACCCAGTTATAAGTATCGAAGTAATCACTGATACAAACTTGGCTCCGGTCCCTGGTGAAGAAGTTTATTTAACCATCCCTGGCAAGGATAGTTTAATAGAACAATCAGATTCGACAACGCAAGCTGCTTATAATACGACGGTCACCGTTGTGGGATTTACGTACTACCCGTTTGACCCCAGCCAGGGAACGGATATCACTTATGACAATCTCCAGGCGTCAATCTTGCATAGCCAACTGCAAGCTTCCAGTTTGAAACGAATGGAGCAGCTGGCTAACGCAATGCTTGACCGTATGCCACAGGTCTTTTACACAAAGAAGGATCCAACAACGGAGCGGCACGTAAAGCCTGGTGCAATCTGGGCTAACCCATATACGACCAGTGAATTGAAAGAAGGTGACAAAGATGGCGGACAGTACGACTCCGGAACAACCAACGACTCCGGAACAACCAACGACACCAGCTCAACCAATCCTTCAACCGCATAGTAATACGGCTATCCCACACGCTATTGCCGACTATGATACTAACCTGGTTCAGCTCAATGTTTGGACTGGTACTAAGTGGGTCAACATCTTTGATGGTAACGACTTCAAAAACATGAGTATCGATCAGCACCGGGTAGCTAAGGTGGTTGATGACCAAGTTGTGCAAATTGATGACGCAGTAAAGCGTGCCGATGATGCGGTCGAACAAGCTGGTAAGGCGGTCGACAGCTCGAACGTCAACAAGGCGGCCATTGATGCGGCTAACTCGGCCATTGCCGAAGCTAAGACCGCCGCTGAATCAGCAATAGCCGCTACCGTTAAAAACGCGACGGCGATTGACCAAAATAAGAGTGCTATTAGTCTTAAGGCCGACCAGACAACGGTTGATACACTAAATAAGACCGTTACCGACAATTCGGCAGCGGTCAGTGTCCTCAATGATGAGATTAAGCTCAAGGTTGATAGCACGACGGTCAATAACATCTTGGATAGCAAGGGCTTTGCGACTACCAACACGGTGCAGTCACTGGTCGATCAGAAAGCTAGTCAGATCAGCCAGACCATCGCTGATGTAAAGACTACTGTTGATGGAAATGGCAAGGAAATCAGCAGTACAAACGACAAGATTTCAAATCTGACCCAAGCAATTGACGGTATTCAAACTACCGTTAAGGACAAGGCAGATCAAAGCCAAATTACTCAGCTAAGCAACGCCTTACAGGTTAAGTTGTCTGGTTCAATCATCGCCCAAGCGGCTGACGTTACCTTGACTTACACCGGTAAGGAAAACGAATATCCAACAGCCGCTCCTTTGGTTGGCATGAACGACGTTGGTAAAGGCTCAACGCTGATACTGTCATTTGACTATGTTGCCAGTGCTGATACTAAGCTTACTCCTCAATTAGACGGTGACCCTTGGATACCTTGGGGAGACATCGTTAACGCCACTCCTGCAGCTAAAGGTAAGAAGGGCAGCTATAGTATGACGATAACTGTCAATGATGATTCCTGGCAGAAGGGTAACGCCAAGAACCTATGTATTCGTTGTGACGGTTTCAAAGGCACGATTGAGATTACCAACTTGGTTCTTAAGTATGCTGACACGACCCTTAATGACGTCCAGAGTAGCTTCGATATGCTCCGTGACGACATTAATCTCCGTGTCACTAAAGGTGACTTAATCAGTCAGATCAATCTTGAAGCCGGTGGTGATGGCTTGATCAGCATTCAGAATGGCAAGGGTAAGTTGATGCTTGATGCCGACTCGGTTGTCTTCGGTAACAAGGCTTTTATCCCATCTGCGGCAATTACCGATATTCAGGCGGACCAGATCACGTCAGGCACCTTAGACGCTGGTAACATTCGAGTAATTAACCTCACTGCTGATAATATCCACGGTGGTACTCTTGATGTGGGTAACATGCACGTTAAGAATTTTTCCGCCAACGATATTGAAACTGGTACATTATCGGGTGTCACGATTAAAGCCGGAGATACAACTGACTTTTTCCAGACTTCGAAAGATAACATTTACTGGCTTACCAATAATGGAGACCAAAGTGCCGTGCTTGGAAAAGGAACGTACGCTGATTTCCCTGGATTTAATATTTTTGATAGCCGTGCTATATCTCTAGGAACGTACGCTGGATCATATTTACAAAATGGAACTATCGAAGACAATGGTGGTAGCTTCGGGCACCCCCAATTTAATATTGAACTTCCTGCCGACTCAGCTTTTAATTTGCTTAGTGAACATGGCGAAAGAACGGCTCCACTTGATAACGCCCGAATTAGTGGTTGGGTTGGTCCAAACGAGTACTTTTATTTAGAACAGAATAATGGGTTCTATGTTCGGTTGAATCAAGACCTCAACACTTCACAATTCAACATTCAGAAGGACGACCACTTTGGAGCCTATTTTGGCGAAGGAAACAATGGTAATCAAATCAACCTAGTCACTGCCGGTGGTACTGGAGCAAGTGTTAACGTTGATAGCGACTTTCACGTCACCGGTTCAAAGAACTCTATCGTGAACACCAAGCAAGGCTACCTGGCGATTAATGCTTATGAAACAGCCGAGTATTACTTCGGGGATATTGGTGAAGCTAACACCGGTGAAGCCTGCCAGGTTACTATCGGGATTGACCAGATCTTTAATGAAACAGTCAATACAGATATTACTTATCAAGTATTTGTCACACCTTATTCAGACGCTCATGTCTGGGTAAAAGAGCGCTACAACAATCGCTTTGTTGTCTGCTCCAACAATCCAAATGCTGAATTTGGTTGGGAATTAAAAGCAAAGCGCAAGGGCTATGAATCCAACCGCCTACGTCGTGTAAATGTTGATGTTAACCCCCTGCAATTGAAAGGAGAAACTAAATAATGAATGAACAAGTAAACGCTAATGATGTAATTAAGTACCTTCAACAAGAACTGACTGACAAGAACCTGGAGGTCGCTATCCTCAAGGCTAGGTTGTTCGATACTAAGAAGGATGAAACCAAGCCAGAAGAAAAGCCTGCACAAGCCGATGAACATCAAGAAGGTGAAAACTAATGGAAATGTACTTGAATAAGTTCACCTACGATTACGACGAAAAGGGCACTATTACGGATGCCCAAGTCGGCCTCTATGGTAACGATTCTGACGGCCAATACGTGTCGTGCAACCTCGTAATCAAGCCGGATGAACTTGGGACTCAAGCTGATGGCAAGACTGCTAAGACTTTCAATGACGTCACGATCACCGACATTTCAACAATCGCCAAGAACAAGATGATGTCTTACCTACAGGGGACCGATAATAAGGCTAATACTACTACAACAACAGCGGCAACAGGCCAATCGCAAGCATAGGAAGGGAATGGTTTAGATGGCTAATGCAATGCCGGAATTGGATTTATGGTATGAACCCTCACCTTTTCAAAATTCACAAGCCTATGAGCAAAAAAACCACAACTGGTCTGAGTTGCAAAACTTTGGTAAATATATTGGTACTTACGTTGAAGGTATTACAGACGGCTGGGAAATTCGTTTTGCTGCCCAACTTAATCAAATTCCGCAACCTAACGAAGTTATTGATGCGCGCGTAGATATTGAGAACCATACGTTCCCGGATTTACACGCGCATTTGATTAACATTGAAAAAACACGGGTCAAGTTTGAAGAATCTGACTATGAAAGTGCTGGCTCTGGTTCGCTGGCTATCAACCTTAAGGTTCGTGACTTAGGAACGGATTCAACAGGTATGTCTTACTCACCGCAAGGAACGGTACAGGAAGACACACCACGCATGGGCTATACGGAATGTCAAATTAAAGACTTATCGATTGTGCCAGGTTAGGAGGTTAGCTTATGAGTTTTAACCCACATGTAAAGCTATTCGTCGAAGATGACGAAGGCAATAAGATGCAGGTCTACCCCGAGACTGATATTGAATCATTGATTGGCTTCGGTGATCAGAACGGTGACTTGGTAGACCGAATTGCAAAACTAGAAAAGAAAGTGGACAACCTAGATAACCTTGTCCGCTACCATTAATAAGGAGGAATAAAAAATGGATCAAGCCACAAAAGCTTATTTACGAGATAAAGATAACAACAATCTGCTAGTAGCGTCAGACTGGTCAATCATTCAGAACAAGCCAGGAAATATCGCTACTACTGACCAATTGCCAAAGCTAAGTAATTGGCAGCGCGATGGAATTACCTACGAAAACGGCGCATACGACTGGGACCACGTTAATAATGGTTATAACTGTGCATATCGTGTTGCTGATATGGGCAGTTTTAAAATCATTGAGTTGCGTTTAGATTTCGGTGTTAACCAAGATATTGTTAACGAAGTTGAGTGCATTAAGCTTCCTGATGCTATTAAGCCAGACGGTGACGAAGAAATCACTATTAGCACTGATATCCGTGGGGTCATGGTTCATTTAAAGCCTGATCTTACAGTAGGCGTTTACTGTCAGCAGTTCGGCCAGGGAGATAAATACACGGCAAATGCAATGATTTCAGTACATCACGTATACTTCACGACCCTTTAAAGAGGTGGTTCCCACGTTTACATTAGGATGGACCATACCACACTATATTTTTTCGTTGTCTTGGGACGAATGGGCTTCGGTCCTTGCTATTCTTGCGGCAATTGTTGCTATTTTAAAATGGGCAATCAGTAAGGTCGATCTAGAATTATTTGGTCCCATTCGCAACCAACTACAAAACGTAAACAATAACTTGGAAGAATTTAATCGCCGCCAATCGCGAGTAGAATCACGTCTGGAAAGTGGTGATAAAAAGTTCATTCATCACGATGAACAGTTGCAAGACCACGAACGCCGAATCTCAAATTTGGAGGAATACAATCATGAGCGTTAAAACAATCAATGACTTTTTTAGCTGGGGTATCAACTCCGGCTTTTTTGTTGCAATCGTTTGGTTTGCTTGGGCATACGTCAAGCCAATCATGCTTGAAAAGCAAAAACACGCTAAGACGGTGCAAGAACGTGAACTGTTGGCCTTGATCAACCAATTGGCCGATAACGCGGTCAACAGCTTGGTAAGCAACCACGAAGTCACGGGCTCCGACAAGTTCAAGCAGGCCACCACGATGGTTGGTGGTGCCCTTGCCGATAAAGGCTTCGACGTTAAGCGGGAAACGGTTGAGCAAGCTGTACAATCTGCATACGAAAAGAGTGATCTGACGCCTACGGTTGACCCATCACAGAAGCCTCAAACTGGGGTGGTGGTAAGCCATGACTAACTACGGCTACGTATTAGACGTGTCCGCCTTTCAGCCCGGTGCGGTGTACTACAACTTCTGGGATAAATGGAAGGCGCGTGGCGTTAGGGGCGGTATTGTTAAGCTGTCAGAAGGAACGGGCTGGACGAACGGTTATGGCGCTGGTCAGATCGCTGCTATCAAGCATGAAGGACTGATGACAAGCGGTTATCACTTCTCACGGTTCCGTGGAAACTCGTATCAAGCCGTGCAAGAAGCTAATCTGGCTATTGCTTGTGCTCACCAGATGGGACTTCCGCAGGGTGCTCCACTGGTCCTCGACTATGAAGAGCGGTTAGGCTATCGTGGAAGCAACACTCAGGCCGCCATTGCCTTCCTGAAGTGCATTAAGGCGGCTGGCTATGTGCCAGTCTTCTACTCATACTCTGGTATGGCTAACCTGTGGGACCACAACGCTATCTACAGCGCCACTGGTGCAGTTATGTGGATTGCAGCTTACCCAACAATGGGGGCTGTGACAGCTCCATATATGAGTTACTTCCCGGGTATTGATGATCATATCGGTGCCTGGCAGTTCACGGACAATTTCTACGGTGAGCATATCGACGGCTCAATTGATTTAACGGGGGTGTTTACGCACATGACGCAACAAAAGATTACGCAAGGTGGTAGCTTAGATGGCTATCACTTTGAGGGTGACAAGTTAGTAGTAAGCGGATGGTTTGCTAGCGACAAGACGCAGGGCAAGCCATTTTCTTATGTCATTTTGACGGACGACAGTGGTCATGAACTAGGACGGTCCGCCGTTACGCTGACTGATCGTCCAGACGTACCTAAGGTATACCCAGACATTCCAGGAGGTGGCAAGTCAGGCTTCAGTGCTAGTTTTGTCTACACGCCAGCGATGGTCGGCAAGAAGATCCATGTGATCTTCCGCTACACCGATGATCAAGCCGGGAACGGGAACTACGTCGACTACAACAGCTTAATCGAGTTGAACCAAAGTGCGGCCTACCTAGACAGCAAGTCAGTCACGGTCGACACTAACGACTTATTTGTGTCCGGCTGGTTCACGAGCGACTACGCACTTGGTAAGAAGAGCCAGTACCTGATCCTGTACGATGTTGATGCTAAGAAAGAACTGCAACGGATCCGGACCACACCAATCGAACGCAAGGACGTCAACGGCAAGTACGGTAACGTCTACAATTCCGGCATGTCCGGGTTCAGTGGGCGGTTCAAGTACAACGGGAGCTTGGTTGGACGTAAGCTCCAAGTTATTGCCCGCTGGTCAGACGATGCCAAGTATGGCGAAGGCCAGCACGTTGACTACTGGTTCGATCCTTTCAACGGGCCAGCAATGCCGCTGTTGGATGGCAATTCAACCATCACGATTCGGTGCCATGACTTCTCGGCTAAGCGGTTCGACGATGACACCATTGAAGTAACTATGAAGTAAGGGGGTGAAGTAATGGCAGATAGCTATATTGATAACATCGAAACTAACAACATGAATTTCAAGCACCTTGAAACGACTAAAGATATCATCATCTCACCAAAGAACGAGTATGGCGACCCCCAGCGACCTGATGCTACCCACACATGGACAGCTAAAGTGTCAGACGGTACCAACTTCGTTGGTGACTATCCAGTCAAGATCGACGGGGCCAGCCTGATTGTTGACAGTAAGGACTTCACCAAGCTTCAGATTGGCTCGTATCAACTGGAAGTGTGGGAAGAGTGGATTGACCCAGACGGCACCCAACAACGGTCCATCTATCCATCTCCACGGCAGACTATTCCCTTCACAATCTACGCCAACATTCCCGACCAGGCAGCCAAGGAAATTAAGCAAATTGGTTTCCAGGACGTTGTTGACCAAGCGGTTATGAACGTGTGGAATAACTATGTTATCAAGGTCAACATGATTGAGCCTGACCAGACTGCAACGGTTGTCCAGTCAGTAGCAGACGGTAAAAACTATGTTACCTTCAATATTCCACGAGGCACTCAAGGAATTCAGGGCCTGCAAGGCGTTAAAGGCGACCCAGGTGACCGCGGCCCTCAAGGTGAACAGGGTGTACAAGGAAATCCCGGAAAACCGTTTAGCATTGCGAAAGTGTTCCCTTCCAAGGATGCTATGACCGGAGATGGTTTAAGCGAAGGTGACTTCGTTATAATCGCCTCAAACGTGGATGACCCTAACAACGCCACGCTGTTTACTTGGGACGGTACATCATTCAAAGAGATTGCTGACTTGTCTGGTGCGCAAGGTATCCAAGGCCCTCAAGGCCCACAAGGTATTCAAGGCGTTAAAGGTGACCCTGGCGATCGTGGCCCTCAAGGAATTCAAGGCCCTAAAGGTGACAAGGGAGACAAGGGTGATGATGCTGTTATCAATGTTATCTCGCAAGCAGAGTATGATGCGTTGAGCGACAAGTCCGGTGTTTACTTTATTGAGGGGTGATTGAAAACATAGAATAAAGTAAAATTATATGTTATAATATAACCACAGAAAGAAAAAATGTAGGTGGTTATTGTTATGACGATGATGAAACCAAAAGAAATGGCTGAACGATTAGGTGTCACGGTTAGAACCTTACAGATATGGGATAAAAAGGGAATTCTAGAAGCTCATCGAACACCTACTAATCGAAGATACTATACAGAAGAACAATACTTAGAATATATCGGTCAATCAACCAGTAACGATCGTAAGAATGTTGCTTATGCTAGAGTATCAACATATGGGCAGAAAGATGATTTAAAAAATCAAATTGCTTTTATTAGACAATATGCTAATGCTAAAGGCGTTATTCTTGATGAAACAATTACTGATATTGGTAGCGGGCTTAATTATAACCGTAAAAAATGGAATCAATTACTAAAAGAAGTAATGGATAATCAAGTTGATACAATCTTTATTACTTATAAAGATAGATTCATCCGCTTTGGTTATGACTGGTTTGAAAGATTATGTAAGATGCACAATACGGAAATTGTAGTATTAAATAACATTGAAACTAGTCCTACTCAAGAAATGATTGACGATATGATAAGCATTGTACATGTATTTTCTTGTCGCTTATATGGTTTACGTAAATATAAAAGTAAATTAAAAAATGACAGGTCTTTGAAAGGTGGTGAAAATAATGATTCGAGCTCAAAAAGTAAGACTCTATCCCAACCAAACAATGAAGAAGGTTCTTGATGATTTATGCGATTATCGTAGGTACTGTTGGAATCAAGGCTTGGCACTTTGGAATGATATGTACGATGCTTCTTTGATTTTAGGGGATAAAAAGTTACGTCCAAATGATCGCAAGGTTCGTAATGAATTAGTAGCTAATAAAGCGGACTGGCAGTATCAATTATCATCTCGTTGTTTAAAATTAGCAATCTCTGATCTAGGTAAAGCTTGGAAGAATTTCTTTAACAAGGTTCAACCAGATTGGGGCAAGCCCAAGTTCAAATCAAAGAAAGCTTCAAGACAAGGTTTTAAAACTGACCGAGCTAAGATTATTAATGGCAAGTTGCGCTTAGATAAACCTCTTGGTATTAAGAAATGGTACGATATTCGGTTTAAAGGTGCTAAATCTTTGAATGGTGAATTAAAAGTTGTTTCAGTTTACCGTGAAAATGATAAATACTGGGCTAGTCTACCTTTTGAAGTTGAAATAACTAAAAAAGATAAAACTGGTAATAAAACTGCAGTAGATATTAATGTAGGTCATTTTAACTATACCGAAGGTAAAGTTAATACACTACCTAATCATTTGAAAAAGCTGTATAAACGTATTAAACATTATCAACGTCAGTTAGCTAGAAAACGTGCGGTTAATGGAAATAAAGCTACTAAAACAAATAATTATGTTAAAACGAGAGCCAAGTTACAACGTGATTATCGTAAAGTAGCTAATATTCAACATAATATTATCCATAAATTTACAACTAAATTAGTTAGTGCTTATGACAAAATCGTAATCGAAGATTTAGATGTAAAGAAAATGCAGATGACACACGTAGCTTCTAAAGGCTTACAAAGATCATTATTTGGTTACTTTAGACAAGTATTGACCTATAAAGCTGGCTGGTATGATAAAGAAGTAGTCTTAGCTGATAAATACTATCCAAGCACACAAAGATGTTCGCAATGTGGTCATGTTAAAACAGGCGATGATAAGATTACTTTAAGTGGTAATCAAAAACACCACACTAAGCATAATGAATATATTTGCTATAAGTGCGGTGCGATTATGGATCGTGACGAAAATGCAGTCAATAATCTTTTGGATTTAATATGATAAAATAACATTGGGGTGGGCTACACCCTTAAGCTATCTGAGCTAGTCAATGTCATTACCCTCTTGTTAGGATATGGGAACACTAGCGTTGACGGTAGTAAATAAAATTTAGGAAAGGAAAAGCTATATTTCTTTCTAAGAATATAGAAAATTATAATACGTTTTCTGTATTCTTCTACATTTTATATAGCAGTGATTAAATGCCAACGATTAATGGTAGAGCGTGTGTTGTTAATGGCACGCCAGTAGACAAGGTTTTCAGCAATGGCAGGCAAGTATATGGCAGAAACCTGCTACAAGGGACAGGTACGGCAAGTGGTGATGTTACTGCTGGTAGTGGCACTCAGATCAAAGGTGCTTTTAACGGTTATGATGCGGTTAAAACTAATTGTGCTTGGAATGGCTACTATATCAATTTGCAGTCAGCTCTAGGCAGAACGAATGCTAAAGCTGGTGATTGGTACACGATTTCCATTTATGTAAAAGCGGATAAACAAATTGATACTAGTAGCCTTGATGTATACAGGGCAATAGGTACAGATTGGGGTTCAAAGTTATACAGTATTTTGATGGCAACTAAGCCTATCACTACACAATGGCAACAATATTCTTGGAGTTTTCAGATTGACGACAATAGCCTCAAAAATCAGTATACTCGAGTTGAATATAACAGTGATACTGGCGACAACTGGATATATTGGGCTGGATGGAAGCTGGAAAAAGGTAGTGTAGCTACACCTTGGACACCGGCGCCAGAAGACGTAGGGGTCAAATAATAAAAAAGAATGGAGGCGAAATCCTCCTTCAAATTAACGTGACCCGGGTAGTGTGGAAAGCTACGCCGGGTCTTTTTGTGTTATACTGGCTGTGTCCCCTTAGGGGCTTAATTACCTTACGACCCACTTCGGTGGGTCTTTTTTTATTGAATTGAAGTATATTATTTTATATAAAAGCATTGCATTTTATACTGAATGTGTTATTATATAGTTGTCAAAGGGATAAGGAATAAAAAAGGAGATAATTAAAATGACATACACAATCTATGAAGGAACTAAGGCGACTATTAATGGCGGTCAATTTGCGTTTGACTGCGAACCAGATGACATTGACACTGCTTACGATGCACTTGCCGAAAATGTTCACCTTAACAACCAAGATGAAGATAGCCAAGATTTAATTGACTTTCAAAATGCCGCTGACGATGATGTTGAAACCATGCTGAGCGACATGCAAAAGATGGGCTTCATCGACAGCTGGGAAGCAGAGAATTAAATAAAAATAGCCCCTCAACGGGGCTTTTATTATAGGGGTGAGACTATGAACGACTTTGAGAAAGCGAAAGCATATATCATAGATAAAAATAACAGCTTGCCGGAAGCCAGTAAGAAACTAGGCATCCCTTTACCAACGCTGAAGGCCTATCGTTCTGAGCCAGAAAAATTACGGACAGCGGCTTGGAACCGGGTCAATGAAATTGCTAGGCAGTATGAGGTAAGTCATCATGCCGATTAGAAACCAGAACCTAGTCGGTAGGCACTTTGGGCACCTCACGGTACTAAGAAAATCTACTGAAAGAGGAAAGCATGGCGAGTATAAGTGGGTGTGCCGATGTGACTGTGGGCGCCTGACCACCGTTTCGGCTGGTCAGCTCAACAGCGGTGAAACCACCAGCTGTGGCCATGTAAAAGCACGTAACCTTGAAAGTGGTGGGCAACACCACCAGAGCCTACTGGGAGATAAACCACCAGTCTCAAACAAGACTGGGTACCGCAACATATCCATGACAAAGCGAAATGGCCGCTGGCGTTATCGTGTTGCTATTCAGTATGACCATAAGCAGCATTCGCAACTGACAGATACTCTGGAAGAGGCACTTGCCGCTCGTGAGAAACTACGAGCAAAGTGGTGGCCTAATTATAAGAAAAAATAGGGGCAAAAAATGGGGCACAAAAGGGGCAAAACTCTTTAAAAACAGCAAAAATTGTCGATATTCACTCAGAAATAGAACGTGTATTATCCTTAGTGACAGCGCGAAAGCCCCGTGCTTTCAAGGACTATGAAAACATGATGAGCCTTCATGACGGAAAATCACGTTATCGACAAGTTACCGGATAAGAACCAGCTTAGTCTGTTTTGATTGCAGCGTTTTTTCAGAATTAAAAATGAAATGCGGGTAGGATGACCATTGCCTACCCGCATTTTTTGTTTTGCCGAGAAAGCGCTACCAAACATTAAAAAATATCATATAATGAAGGAGAATTCATGTAATTACATGATTTGTGAGATTAGGGAGGACTTATTTTGAAAAATAGTTTTAGTTATGCACAGCGAGGAGTTGCTGGCTGTTTAATAATGGCGAGCTGTTCCTTCTTTTTGTTAATGAATCAGGCCCAAATAAAGGCCGATTCGGCCACCCCCACGACGGCGACTGCTCAAGCACAGACGGTTAACGCCAGTGCAAGTGCAACTGGTCAGCAGTTGGCTTTCGACAGCAATGGGAACCCCAGCTACAATGCCACCGACCAGGGCAATTATGCCTGTTTGGACCAGGCCCAGTTTAATGATGATGGTCAGCTGAGTATCAGTGGTTGGCACGCTACCAACCGTGCGCAGGGGCGACCTTACCATTACATCATTGCCTATGACCGGACCAACAGCCGTGAACTTAGCCGGGTCAACGTCACTAGCCAGCCAATAGAACGTGATGACGTGGCCACGGTCCACAATGTTTATGGGGCAAAAGAATCTGGCTTTCGGACTAGATTCAACCTCGGCACGGCAGCGGCAACCACTGGTGAGGTTCAAATCATCAGTCGTTATACCGATGACCAGAATGGTAACGGCAATGCAGCCGACTACTGGTTTGCACCCGTCACGGTGAATAGGGGTAATTATGCCCACCTTGACCAGGTCACTGTTGATGGTAATAAGCTACAGCTAGCAGGCTGGCACGCTACCAATCTGGCAGCCGATAAACCGTACCATTACCTGATCATGGTCGACCGGACAAACAAAAATCGGGAAGTCAGCCGTGTAATAGTTGGCCATGCAGTTAAGCGCCCTGACGTTGTCATAGCCTATCCATACGTGGAAGGGGCCGGTAAATCTGGCTTCAGTACCAACTTTTCCTTGCGAGGAGTCAACCTCAGTCACCAGCTTCAGGTGATCAGTCGGTACTCAAGTGACAAGGATGGGAATAGTGACTACGTTGACTTCTGGTTCAGCCCAACCACAAAGGGCGACGAAGCCAACCAGGGATGCCTCGACTCTTATAATCTTAGTAGTGGGGAAACAATGACCGTTAGTGGTTGGCACGCCAATGACCTGGCCCAACTTGAGTCCCACCACTTCATTATTCTGTTTGACCAGACAGCAAATCGACAAGTCAGTCAAACAGTGCCCCAGCAGGTTGAGGGCCCGGATGTTACTAAAGCATTTCCTGAAATCAATCAGGCGCACCACGCTGGTTTTACCGCGACGTTTGACCTGAGCTCGACCCGACTCGCAGCAGGTCACGTCTACCGAATCGTTAGTCGCTATTCCACCAGTAACACTGGGAACGGGGACCAGGGACAGTTTGTTGACTACTGGTACGCACCAATTAAGTTAGACCAACAAGGTGGTGCTTGCTTGGACACCGTTCAAATGACTAGTGATGGCCTCAAAGTTGCCGGGTGGATGGCTAGTGACCAGTCGCTCGACCGGCCCTATGCCTACTTAATTGTGTTGAATAATGGTCAAGAAATTGGTCGAACCCGCCTTAACCTACAAGAACGGGGCGATGTTACTAAGAAGTACGGCCAAGTATATAACAGCCAAAACAGTGGCTTCTCAACTCTACTAAAGCTTGCCCCACGAAACGTTACCGGGCGACTCGGTGTTATCCTCCGCTTTAGCGGCAAACCAGACGGTAACCGCGACTATGTTGACCTGTTAAGTCAGTCGTTTGCCTCTAATGATGGTTACTTTGACAACATCAACGTTAGCCCCAATAGTATTTACGTTAGTGGGTGGCACGCCAGTAACCAGTCGGCAGATAAACCCTACCAGTGGCTGATCTTTGTTAATCAGGATGGGCATGAACTATACCGTCAGCAAGTATTGGATATCAATAACCCGCGGCCAGACCTGGCACAAAACCGTTCCTTCATCTTAGGGGCTGGTCGTGCGGGATTCAGGTTGGCCTTTGCTATTCCACAAGCACTCCAGCACCATGTCGTTAGGGTTATCCACCGCTTAACTAATGATTCCCAGGGTAATGGTAACTACGTCGACTGGTGGTCGGGCCCCGTCGATATTAATGCCTACCAGCAGCGACTAATTAGCCGGTGGCAGCAAGTGGCTAACCGTTTTGCCAACCCGGTAAGTATCGCAATTCAAGTTGCCCAAACCGGTGAGGTCGTCACTTTTACCAACTTACCAGGACAAAACTTTGTGGCGGCAAGTACGGTCAAGGTTGGGATCCTTGCAAAACTGCTTCACAACCAGGGAGGTAACTTGTCGGCCGAACAACAAGGAGTAGCATCCTGGATGATTCGCTTCAGTGACAATGATTGTGCGACTGAGTTATATAACGAGATTGGTGCCGAGAATGGTCTCAACCAGCTATTTCAAGAATTAGGGATGAATTCCTCCCACTGTAATGGCCACTGGGCATTTACGACAACTACTGCTGCTGACCAGCTCCGTCTTCTTCATGAAATTTTTCTTAACCCTGGCTCTACTTACCTGAATCAACAGTCCCGACAGTATCTTCAAAGTCTAATGGGGCAGGTTACCCCTAGCCAAGCGTGGGGGATTTCGGTTGGCAGTTCCCGCTTTTACATTAAAGATGGCTGGAACACCAGCAGTGGTTGGAACGTTAGCAGCATAGGCGCGATCCCCGGTAAATACACAATTGCCATCTATACAGTGGCCCCATCATTTGAACGGTGCCGGTCATACATTGAACAATTGGCTTTGGTAACTCGGCAAGTAATCAGTTGACTTAAGAAAAGCACGTCGCTTGTGTTTGGCCCTTAGCCATGCTACAATATCAATTGGTAAATAACTCGTGGGAGTGAGCAGCAATGCTCGCTCTTTTTATTGCAAACAATGGAGGTGACAAGATGAGTACTGTTACTGAAACCGTAAAGGACTTAGTAACCCCAATCCTTGATGAACACGACTTTTACCTATACGATATTGAATTTGTTAAGGAAGGCAAGAGTTGGTATCTCCGGGTATACATTGATAAAGATGGTGGAATCACGCTTGAGGACTGTGCAACAGTTAGTGATCAGTTAAGTGAAGCCCTGGACAACGTTGATCCCGACCCCATCCCCCAGGCCTACTTCTTGGAGGTTTCCTCCCCAGGCGCAGAGCGGCCATTAAAGGATGAGGACGACTATAAACGGGCGATAAACCAATACATCCACGTTTCTCTGTACCAGCAGATTAATGGTCAGAAAGTTTACGAGGGAACGTTGACCAAGCTATCGGATAAGGAATTAACTTTAGATTATTTAGACAAGACCCGTCACCGGCAAATTGTGATTGACCGGAGCAAGGTTGCAAAGGCCCGTTTGGCCATTAAGTTTTAATTAAAGGAGTGTTCACTGTGAGCAAGTCAAAAGTCAATGCAGAAATGATTGGCGCCCTTGACTACTTAGAAAAGGAAAAGGGAATTAAAAAGGAAGTCGTAATCGAAGCTCTTGAACAGGCCCTTGAATCGGCTTATAAGCAAAACTACGGCGAGAAGAACGTCGAGGTTGAATTTAATGCCACTACTGGTAACATCAAAGTGTATGCCGTTAAGACGATTACCGACGATGAAGATAAGGTTGCAGAAGATAGCAATGAATACATGAGTCTTGCTGCTGCCCGAAAGCTTCCCCATGGTCAAGGATATGACCTCGGTGACCAAATTCGCGAAGAGGTGACGCCCCGCAACTTCGGTCGAATTGCTGCCCAAACTGCTAAACAGGTGGTTATGCAGCGCCTTCGGGAAGAAGAACGAAAGATTATTTACGATAAGTACAAGACTTATGAAAACGAAATCATCACTGGGGAAGTTTCTCGTGAGGACAAGCGCTTCACCTATGTTGACCTCGGTGATGGGGTTGAAGGAGCAATGGGTTACCGTGATAAGATGCCAAATGAACACTACCATGTTCACGACCGGATTCAGGTTTATGTATCAAAGGTTAATGATGACCGGCGCGGTCCCCAAATTTACGTCAGTCGAACGGCTCCAGAGCTATTGAAACGGCTCTTTGAACGGGAAGTCCCTGAGATTAAAGATGGCGCCGTGTTGATTGAAAATATCGCGCGGGAGGCCGGTGACCGGGCAAAAGTCGCTGTTTACTCCAACGATGACAATGTTGACCCGGTTGGAACATGTGTTGGACCACGGGGTTCTCGGGTTCAGGCAATTGTCAACGAACTTGATGGTGAAAACATGGACATCGTGGAATATGTAAGGGATCCGGCTAAGTTCATTGCTAACGCCCTTAACCCGGCGGAAGTCCTTGACGTCATCTTCAATGACCCGGTTACGATTGAACGTGAGGATGGTGAAGAAGAACAGGAACGGTCATGCACCGTTGTTGTTCCGGACGACCAGCTTTCCTTAGCAATCGGTAAGCGGGGGCAAAATGCTCGATTGGCGGCTCGTTTGACCAAGTACAAGATTGATATTAAGTCTGCTTCTGAAATGGAAGAAATTCAGGCCCAAGAAGCAGCGGATGACAGTGAACTAACAGGTGATGATGACCAACAAGCAACTGACGGTCAAACATCTGATGAAGAATAATTGAGCAGTGGGGTGAAAATAATGAAAAAGAGAAAAGTACCAATGCGCAAAGATATCGTCACCGGAGAAATGATGCCAAAGCGCCAACTTATCCGGGTAGTCAAGAACAAGGAAAATGAGGTTTCTTTGGATCCCACCGGTAAGAAAGCCGGCCGGGGAGCCTACATTGCGGCTGATGTTGAAATTGCTAAGCGGGCTAAAAAGGAAAAGACATTTGAAAAGGCGTTTCACGTTAAGCTCGATGACGCTTTTTATGATGAACTGATCAAGTATACCGACCACTTGCAAGCTCGCCAGGAATTATTCGGGAAAAATGAAAAATAAACGCCAACAGGCACTCGGTTTGCTTGGGTTAGCGCGGCGTGCCCGTCAGTTAACCAGTGGTGAAGAAACAGTATTAAAAAATATTCAAACTAATAAGGCAAAGTTTGTGTTTTTGGCAGGGGATGCTGGTGTTGCAACGGCTAAGAAGTTTACTGACAAGTGTCGGTACTACCATATTCCGTACTCACAAGCCTTTACTAAAGACCAGCTCAGTCAGGCAACGGGCCAATCACGGACCGTTATTGGTGTGATGCAACCAGGTTTTGCAAGAAAGTTTGAGGAATTAATGACAATGGAATAGGAGAGTGAGCATATGGCCAAGAAACGAATCTATGAACTAGCTAAAGAGCTCAAAATGCCAAGTAAGAACCTTGTTAAGGTTGCTAACCAACAAGGAATGGAAATTAAAAGTCACATGTCTTCCGTAACCCCCGCTCAAGCGGCCAAATTACGGGAAGTTGTTAAAAATGAGAATGGTGGTCAAAAAAAGACCAATACCAAACCGGCCAACCGCCATAAGAACCACCAGGCAAAGGATGACCACAAAAAAGCGCCGTCCAATAAGCACCAAAATAAGCGGGACCATGAAAGCCATCCAAAGAAGGCCAACAAGCCTGCCCGGCATGAGAATGAACGGCCTCGTGAAGAACACCAAAACCGGCACAATGAAAAGCGGCATAACGAAAGCCGCCGTAACCAAAACAACGGCGGTCGTTTTGGCGGTAGCTTGAAAAATAATGAACGACATGGTAAGCGCTTCAACAAAAAAAACAAGAAGCGCAATAGGCGTAACAAGGGGAATAACCGTCTCCGTGAAGTGAACCACAAGCAACCAACTCAGCGGAAGGATAAGCCATTACCAGAAGTGCTGGAGTACACTGAGGGGATGAATGCCCAGGACCTGGGTAAGATCTTACACCGTTCTCCAGCGGAAATTATTAAGAAGCTCTTTATGCTCGGCGTAATGATCAACCAAAACCAGTCCCTTGACAAGAACACTATCGAGCTCTTGGCAACTGACTACGGGATTGACGCCAAAGAAAAGGTTGAGGTTGACGTTTCTGACATTGATAAGATGTTTGAAGACGAACAGAACAATACCAAGCACCTTGTTAAGCGGCCACCAGTAGTTACTGTCATGGGGCACGTTGACCATGGTAAGACTACCCTGCTGGATAAGTTGCGGCACTCACACGTCACTGAACATGAAGCCGGTGGGATTACCCAGGAAATTGGTGCCTACCAAGTTCACTACAACGATAACCTGATTACCTTCTTGGATACTCCAGGGCACGCTGCATTTACCGAAATGCGGGCCCGTGGTGCTAACATTACCGATATTACCGTTCTGGTGGTTGCTGCTGATGATGGGGTAATGCCGCAGACAGTGGAAGCCATTCACCACGCCCAGGCTGCCAAGACGCCAATCATTGTTGCCGTCAACAAGATTGATAAGCCGGGTGCAAACCCTGATAAGGTTACTGAAGAGCTGGCTAAATACAACCTGATTCCAGAAGACTGGGGCGGTGACACCATCTTCGTCAAGATTTCCGCTAAGTTTGGCAAGAACCTCGACGAGTTGTTGGACATGATCCTGCTCCAAGCTGAAATGATGGAATTAAAGGCTAACCCTGACCAAAACGCGGCGGGATCCGTTGTTGAAGCACGACTGGATCAAGGTAAGGGACCTGTGGCAACCGTGTTGGTTCAACAAGGGACCTTGCATGTTGGGGACCCAATCGTTGTCGGTAACACCTTCGGCCGTGTTCGGACGATGACCAACGAAAATGGTCGGCGGATTAAGACAGCTACCCCATCGACCCCTGTTGAAATTACGGGGCTTAACGAAGTCCCGGAAGCCGGGGACCGGTTCGTTGTCTTTGACGATGAAAAGACCGCTCGTGCAGCTGGTGAAGCACGGGCAAAGCGGGCTCAAGACAAGGAACGGCAAAAGACTTCGCACGTTACCCTGGACAACCTCTTTGCCACTATGAAGAAGGGGAAGATGAAGACCCTGCCATTAATTATTAAGGCCGATGTTCAGGGGTCAGTTGAAGCCCTTAGTCAAAGTCTGCAGAAGATCAAGGTTGATGGCGTCCGGGTTGACATCATTCACCAAGCAGTCGGGGCAATCAGTCAGAGTGACGTTACCTTGGCCGAAGCTTCAAACGCGGTTATCATTGGTTTCAACGTGCGGCCAACACCGGTTGCTAAGTCGCTTGCTGACTCCAGTAATATTGATATCCGTCTCCAACGGGTTATCTACAACGCCATTGAAGAAGTTGAGGATGCCATGAAGGGGATGCTTGAACCGGTATACAAGGAAGAAACGATTGGTGAAGTTGAAGTTCGTCAAATCTACAAGGCTTCCAAGGTCGGGACGATTGCCGGAGGAATGGTTACTTCTGGTAAGATTACCCGTGATTCTAAGGTCCGTTTGGTTCGTGACGGCGTGGTCGTTTACGAAGGTGAACTGGGTTCACTTAAGCGGTTCAAGGACGATGTTAAGGAAGTCAAGGCCGGCTTTGAATGTGGTTTAACGATTGCTAATTACAATGACATCAAGGAAAAGGATGTTATTGAAGCTTACCAGATGAAAGAAGTACCAGTTAAATAAAGGAGGAGGCAAAATGCCAAACAGACAATATCGCGTTGACCGGCTTGCGCAGCAGATTCAACGCGAAGTCGATGATATCCTTTTGAAGCGGGTTCGTGATCCACGTGTGCAAGGCGTTACAATCACTGGCGTTGATGTTACTGGTGATTTGCAACAGGCAACGATTTATTACAGTATCTTGTCTGACAAGGCCTCGGCGGGTGAAAAGACCCAAGAAGGCTTGGATAAGGCCACGGGTTTAATCCGCTCTGAATTAGGCGCCCGCCTAAATATCTTTAAAACACCGGAGATCAAGTTTGAACGTGACCCGTCCGTAGCTTATGGCAGTCGGATTGACCAACTGATCAATAAGCTTCATCAACAAGAAAAGTAACTGACTAAAACACGAGGAGCGGGGTAAATCTTTGACCTGCTCCTTTTTGTATACGGAGGACCAAACGAATGGACGGAATTATTCCTTTATATAAAGAACGGGGAATGACCAGCTTTGACTGTGTTAACCGCCTGCGACGAATACTGAAGACAAAAAAGATTGGTCACTCGGGGACCCTAGACCCGTCTGTTGATGGGGTCCTGCCAATTTGTATTGGTAGGGCGACGAAGGTCGTTGAGTACTTGATGCAGTCAGGGAAGGTTTACCAGGGTGAACTGTTAATCGGCAAGGCGACGACAACGGAGGATCTTGACGGTGAGGTGATTGCTGCCCAGCCGGTAACTAGGGAGATTCCCCCAGATGTTATCCGTGATCAGATGACAACGTTGACGGGGGCGGTTACCCAAATTCCACCCATGTATTCAGCGGTAAAGGTAAAGGGGAAACGCCTTTACGAATATGCACGGGCGGGGAAAAGTGTTGACCGTCCAGTTCGCCACGTGATGATTGACAAGTTTGAACTGGTAAGTGCTGATTATGATCAGGGGAAGCAGGAAGAACGGGTCCGCTTTAAGGTCGCCTGCAGTAAAGGGACCTATGTACGGACACTGGTAGTTGAGTTGGCAAAGCGGTTCGGCTATCCGGGAACAATGAGTTGGCTAACCCGGCTAAAAAGTGGTGGCTTTACCCTTGATCAGACACTAAGTCTGGGGAATATTCAAGACGCCGTAACAGCAGGGACAATTAACCATTACCTTTATCCACTTGATTACGCCCTCCGTGATTATCCGGCGGTTGAGCTTAACGCAGACCAGTGGAAAGCTGTTCAGAACGGGGGTTGGCTAAAGCCAGCTGAGCTTTCCTCATCAGCAGCAGAGCTGGTCCTCAAGTATGGTCACCAAGTTAAGGCGCTTTACCACTTTGATGCACACCACCACGCCTATCAGCCAACAAAGATGTTTTTGACGAACTAGGAGGCCCAACATTGCAGGTTATAAAAATACACCACCCAATCAACAAGCAATTAATTCCTGACGGCCCGGTAGTGCTGGCGATGGGGTTCTTCGATGGGGTCCACCGTGGCCATCAAGCGGTCATCCGGCGGGCACGGCAAATTGCTGACCAGCGGAAGTTACCCTTGGCAGTCCTAACCTATGGTCACGCACCAGGAGTTGTTTACCGGCAATATCCCGGCGGCTTTAAATACCTTTCCACTACTGACCGGAAGTTAGCCCTTTTAAAACAGCTCAGCGTTGACTTGGTGTACCTAGTTAGTTTTACCTCGAGTTTTGCCAACCAGACTCCCCAAGAATTTGTCGACCACTATCTCGTCGCTTTTCATAGCCAAGTCGTGGTGGCGGGTTTTGACCACACCTATGGTCCGGCTAAAATTGCTACTATGACGAACCTGCCTGCCTATGCGCGAGGCCGGTTCACTGTGGTAACAGTTCCTAAATTTACTGATCCGGGCACGACCAAGAAGGTTGGTTCCCGGGCAATCCGGAAGGCAATTGACCGCGGGGACGTTCAGACTGCTAACCAAGAATTAGGCTACTATTACCAGACCACGGGGTTGGTCGTCCATGGCCTTGCTCGAGGCCGGACCCTGGGCTTCCCCACAATCAATGTGGAGACACCATCACGGGAGAGGATACCAGGAATTGGTGTGTACGCGGTTAATGTTAAAATTGGTGAAAACTGGTACGGGGGGATGGCCAGTGTTGGCCATAATATTACCTTTGGTGACCACAACCAGCTGACCGTTGAGATTTACCTATTTGACTTTGACCAAATGGTTTACGGCGAAGAGGTAACGGTTCGCTGGTACCAATACCTTCGTGGTGAGCAAAAATTTGCGGATGCTACTAGTTTAGTGGCACAAATAAAGCATGATGAACAAGTGGCACGTCAGGTCGTGCAGGCACCACCAGCAATTACAAGCCAGATAATTCATTAAAAGAGTGAGCCTTTAGAAAGGACAAAGAGGACTTTAGTATTCGGATTTCCCGAATGCTAAAGTCCTCTTTGGGTACTGTGCTGTAATATTAACTGGGGCCCTTTCGTTTCTCCACCCCCAAAAAAATCCCTAGTGACGACTAGCCCGGTGGTTGTTGCCCTGGTGAATCTTGTGGACCTGCCGTTTAAACTTCGGCCCATCCGTGGTAACCAATCGGAAGTGGTGCATTTTACCGTGAAATGGGTGGCCGGTTAAGCGGAGGTTAGTCCATGAGCGCATGATGTTAGTCATCTGGTCGATCTCCTTAACCCGCTTTGGACTGCCCTCCTTTTTTGCAGCGTCCTTGATATCGGATTGGAGACGATAGATGAGGTTATTATGGTAGGCAAGCAGCTCGTTGGTTAATGGGGCACTTCGGTACTTGTTGAAGAGCCGTTGGATGAGCTCCATGGCCTCTTGAGCATTATGAGGTTGAACGTAACGGTGGTTGTCTGTACTCAATTGTAAAATCTCCTTAGATTTAATTTGACATTCCTTGACTTTTAAACAGGTGATTGGTATATTATTAAGTGTGTTTAGCACTTAGCCCTAAAGAGTGCTAAAAAAGGGATGTGATCAAAATGCTAACACAACGACAAAAGGCAATCCTGCAAGCGATTGTACGTCAATACACCTCAACCGGTCAACCGGTAGGATCAAAGCACCTCGCTGAAAAGTTACCATTTAAGGTTAGTTCAGCAACAATCCGGAATGAGATGGCGGTATTAGAAGATCACCAGCTAATCAAAAAAGAGTATTCGTCCTCGGGGAGGGTGCCTTCAAAGCGTGGCTACCGATACTACGTCGATCATCTGCTGGATGCAAATGCGCTCACGGATAATGACCTGGTTGTTATCCAGAATTCTTTAGGGACGAGTTTTCAAAAGATTGATGAGATTGTTTCGCATTCAGCAGATATCTTGTCAGACCTGACTTCTTACACAGCATTTACCCTAAAGCCCGATGTCCGGTTAAGTGGTTTTCGGGTGGTCCCGTTGGGTAACCATAAGGTGATTGCCATTTTGGTTACCGACAGTGGGGACGTCGAGAGTCAGTCGTTTACCCTGCCACGTAATTTTGATACCGATGCACTCCAAGCGGTAATCAGGATGATTAATGATCAGTTGGTCGGGCGACCGCTGACTGAAGTAGTTAAACGGCTGAATGATGACATCCCAAAGCGGATCATGCAATATATGCATGGTTCTGACGGCTTCTTGGACTTGTTTGACAACGTTGTTTCCCGGGCCGCTCGGGAACGCTTCTTTGTCGGCGGGCGGCTTAACATCTTGGGATTTTCTAATAACCAAGATCCGCAAGCCCTGCAGGTGTTATATAGCCTAATTGATCAAAATGATGAGTTGTCGCACCTTCTTGACACGGGATCTGATGATAAGGATGTCAACGTCAGGATTGGCTCGGAAATTGCTAAGGACCAGGTGTTAAAGGATTATAGTCTAATTACGGCAAGCTATGATGTCGACCAGTATGGTAAGGGAATCATTGCTGTTTTAGGGCCCACGAGGATGCCTTACTCACGGACGATTGGAATTGTAAATGCCTTTCGTCAGGAGTTAGCCAAGCGACTACTTGACTTTTACCGACACTATTACGATTCATAGGAGGCGAGTCATTTGGCAAAAGAAGAAAAGCAAAAGCAGGAAGAGCAGCCAAAAGCTGATGGCAAAGCTGCTCAGACTGATAATAAAGCTGAACACCATGGTGGCCACAAGGGTCAGTGCCACCACCGCTGTGAAAAGTTGCAAAAGCAAGTGGATGACTTGAAAAAACAACTTGCGGATAAAGATGACAAGTATCTACGTGCCGAAGCGGAAATTCAAAATATGACGACCCGCTTTAATAAGGAACGCGCCCAGATCTTGAAGTATGATGGTCAGGACCTGGCAAAGAGTGTTCTTCCCGTTCTTGATAACCTTAAGCGGGCACTCACGATTGAAGTTAAAGATGAAAATGGCCAACAACTAAAAAAGGGTATTCAAATGGTCCACGACCACTTAACGGCAGCCTTAAAGGACCATGGGGTCACTGAGATCCCCGCAGAAGGAAAGATTTTTGATCCGACCTTGCACCAAGCGGTTCAAACCGTCCCAGTAAAGGGTGATCAAAAACCGGAAACGGTTGTCAAAGTCTTGCAAGCTGGTTACCAGCTGAAGGACCGGGTTCTGCGTCCTGCAATGGTTGTTGTGGCACAATAAAAATATAAGAGAGGGGATAAACAATGGCAAGTAACAAGATTATTGGTATTGATTTAGGTACTACTAACTCCGCCGTTGCCGTTATGGAAGGTAACGAGCCCAAGATTATTACTAACCCAGAAGGAAGTCGGACAACGCCATCCGTTGTTTCATTTAAGAATGGTGAAACCCAAGTTGGTGAAGTTGCCAAGCGACAAGCAATTACTAACCCGAACACGATTTCTTCTATCAAGAGTCATATGGGTGAAGCCGGCTACACAGTTGAAGTAGATGGCAAGAAGTACACGCCACAAGAAATCTCCGCAATGATTCTTCAATACATCAAGAAGTATGCGGAAGATTACATTGGCGACACCGTTAACAAGGCTGTTATTACAGTACCTGCCTACTTCAACGATGCCCAACGGCAAGCCACTAAGGATGCCGGAAAGATCGCTGGCTTGGACGTTAAGCGGATTATCAACGAACCAACTGCTTCTTCTCTGGCTTACGGTCTGGACAAGAAGGACAAGGATGAAAAGATTCTGGTTTACGACCTTGGTGGTGGGACGTTTGATGTCTCCATTTTGGAATTAGGTGACGGGGTCTTCCAAGTTCTTTCTACTAACGGTGACACGCACCTTGGTGGGGATGACTTCGACCAAAAGATTATGGACTGGTTAATTGACGGCTTTAAGCAGGAACATGGGATTGATCTTTCTAAAGATAAGATGGCTTTGCAACGGTTGAAGGATGCCGCTGAAAAGGCGAAGAAGGACCTTTCCGGTGTTCAAGAAGCTCAAATCAGCCTGCCATTCATTTCATCCGGTGAAAATGGTCCACTGCACTTGGAGAAGAGTTTGACCCGGGCCCAATTCAACCAGTTGACTAATGACCTGGTTGAACGGACGAAGCAACCAGTATTGAACGCTTTGAAGGATGCGGACCTTTCATTTGATGACATTGATGAGGTTATCCTAAACGGTGGTTCAACCCGGATTCCAGCTGTTCAAGAAATGGTTAAGGAATTGACTGGTAAGGAACCAAACCACTCCATCAACCCTGATGAAGCCGTTGCCCTTGGTGCAGCTATCCAAGGTGGGGTTCTGACCGGTGATGTTAAGGATGTTGTTCTACTTGATGTTACACCACTTTCTCTTGGTATTGAAACCATGGGTGGGGTCTTCACCAAGTTGATTGACCGGAACACGACCATTCCAACATCCAAGAGTCAGATTTTCTCAACGGCCGCTGATAATCAATCTGCCGTTGATATTCACGTTCTTCAGGGTGAACGGCCAATGGCAGCCGACAACAAGACCTTAGGGAACTTCCAGCTGACAGACATTCCAGCTGCTCCTCGTGGTGTTCCTCAAATTAAGGTTACCTTCGACATTGATAAGAACGGGATTGTTAACGTTTCTGCCAAGGACATGGGAACTGGTAAGGAACAAAAGATTGTTATCAAGTCCAACTCTGGTCTGTCCGACGAAGAAATCGAACGGATGAAGAAGGATGCCGAAGAACACGCTGAAGCCGACAAGAAGAAGAAGGAAGAAGTTGACTTGAAGAATGAGGTCGACCAAGAACTCTTCCAAGTTGACAAGACCTTAAAGGAAGTTAAGGGCAAGGTTCCTGACGAAGACATCAAGAAGGCCGAAAGTGCTCGTGACGACCTGAAGAAGGCCAAGAAAAGCGGTAACCTTGATGACATGAAGGCCAAGAAGGACGCTCTCAACAAGGTTATCCAAGACTTGAGTGTCAAGCTTTACAAGCAGGCCCAAGGAGCTCAAGGGAATGCCCAGGGCGGTGCAAACCCTACTGGCAATGCCGGCAATAACGGTAACCAAAAGGGCAATGATAATGGCAACACCGTTGATGGTGACTTCAAGGATGTTACCCCAGACGACAAGAAGTAATTTCTAATTGCTAGATGCATTGTAAAAGCCAAAGGCCACAGTTTAGGACTTTGGCTTTTACTTTCGTTTCCGATCTGTGGTATAACTATACAAGCAATTAAGTTGTGAGGGATATAAATGGCAGAAGAAAACTATTACGATGTTTTAGGTGTCTCAAAAGATGCCTCGGAAGCAGATATTAAACACGCTTACCGGCGACTCGCTGCTAAGTACCACCCGGATGTAAACCATGCACCTGGTGCGGAAGAAAAATTTAAGAAGATTAATGAAGCTTACGATGTCTTAAGTGATTCGCAAAAGCGGGCCCAGTATGATCAGTTTGGTTCTGCTGGTCCACAGGCCGGAGCGGGCCAAGGTTTTGGTGGCTTTGGCAATGGCGGCTTTAGTAGTCAGGGCTTTGGCGGCGCCAGTGGCTTTGATGATATCTTCAGCCAATTCTTTGGTGGTGGCGGCAGTCGGCGGCCTAACCCGACTGCCCCGCGTCAGGGTCGGGACCTCCAGTATGCCATGACGCTGAAGTTTATGGATGCCATTTTTGGGAAAACGACGACCATTAAGTACGATCGTGATGAGCAATGTAAAACCTGTCACGGGACCGGTGCCAAACCAGGTAAGTCCGCGACGACTTGTAAACGGTGTGGCGGAAGCGGTGTAATCGTCACTGTACGGCGGACACCTCTGGGGAGTATGCAGACCCAAACCACTTGTCCAGAGTGTCACGGGACTGGTAAGGTAATTAAAGCTGCTGATCAGTGCCAGACCTGCCACGGTAGTGGGCATGTTCATGCAAAGCACGAGCTGGAAGTTAAAGTTCCCGCTGGGGTTGATGATGGCCAGCAGATGCGCCTTGAAGGCCAGGGTGATGCTGGTGAAAACGGTGGACCGGCTGGTGACCTATACATTGTCTTCAGAGTTACCCCGAGTCGAGACTTCCGGCGTGATGGCACTACTATTTACGTTGACCGGGATATTTCGTTTGCCCAAGCTGCACTGGGGGACGAAATCAAGGTTAAGACCGTTCATGGTGACGTTGACCTAAAGGTTCCTGCTGGAACGCAATCCGAGACCAACTTCCGCTTACGGGGGAAGGGTGTTCCTTACTTGAATGGTAAGGGGACTGGTGATGAGCAGGTTACTGTCCACGTCAAAACACCGAAGAACCTCAATAAACGGCAACGGGAGGCGATGATGGCCTTCGCTGCGGCCAGTGGTGAGGATGTCAAGGGCGTCAAAAAATCCGTCTTAGATAAGCTTAAGGACGCCTTTGAGGATCGTTAATATAATAATAATTAAGCCAGAAAATGGGACAAGGTGTCCGGTTTCCTGGCTTTTTTTAGTTACCGCTTTCATAAAGGAGTATAATAATAAAGAATATGTTATTATTGGGGGATTAGACAATGTTAATCGATTTCAATCGTGCAAAGAAGATTGCTGCTGGCTGTCTGGCAATGACCAGCTGCGGCTTTGTTCTTTGGCTAAGTCAAACTAATAGTTTTGCCGCCGATACTAGGCCAGCACCAGTAGTGGCGACTGGCTAACAAACTCAACCAAATCAAACAGCGCCTGTTGAAGATCAGTCAGCACCGGTACAGAATACAAACTACGACCATGCTGACCAGGGTAACTACGCTAACCTTGACCGTGCCCAGATTAATGAGCAAGGACAGTTGACCGTGAGTGGCTGGCACGCTACCAACGCTGCTAAGGACCGCCCTTACCACTACATTATTGCCGTCAATAAGGCAACTAACCAGGAGATTGGCCGACAAAACGTGACTGACCAGGCTGTACCCCGCGCAGATGTCCAACGGGTTCATAATGTATATGGTGCGGGCCAATCGGGCTTTAATACGAGCTTTGACCTTAGTAAGGGCCTGGCAGAGTTAAACCAGGTGCAGATTGTTAGTCGCTACACAAATGATGCTCGGGGAAATGGTAACGCGGTCGACTATTGGTTTGCCCCGATTACGATTGATCGTAACAACCGTGCTAACCTTGATAAGGCGACGGTAGTTAAGAGTCAAGTGGTTATTAGCGGTTGGCACGCAACGAACTTGGCCGCCGGCAAGGCCCACCACTTTATTATTGTGCTCGACCGGACTAGTAATCAAGAAGTGGCTAGACAACTTGTTACGCCAGTTAAGCGTCCCGACGTTGCTAAAGTATTTCCGGGAATTGCGGGTGCTGTTAAATCCGGATTTACCGTTAAGATTCCACTGACTAAGTTGAACCTCAGTCACCAACTACAGGTCATTAGTCGGTACGCCGGTGCAAGTGACGGTAATAGTGATTACGTTGATTACTGGTTTAGTCCGATCACCAGTGGCCATCAGTTTAGCCAGGGTTATTTGGATAGCTTTAACCTGAGTGATGGTCAGCATTTAACCTTCAGCGGTTGGCACGTTGATAACTTGAGTGGGTTTGAGAACAACCATTACGCAATTCTCTATGACCTGACCGCTCGCCGGCAAGTGGCGGTGGTAAATACAACCACGGTTAAGCGTCTTGACGTTGCCCGGACGCTGCCAAACGTGACTGGCGCTGTTCAGAGCGGCTTTAGCGGAAGCTTTGACCTGGATAAGACTCAACTAATTCCGGGGCATAGTTATGTAGTAGTCAGTCGTTACTCCACGAGTGATCAAGAAAATGGTGACCAGGGACAGTACAATGACTTTTGGTCTGCACCAGTCGTTCTTAACCAACGGGCTTCTTGGTTGGACAACGTTAAAATGTCTAAGCAGGGACTGCAGATTGCTGGGTGGATGGCTAGTGACGCCGCCCTCAGTGACAAGCACCCATATGTGATCATCCTGAACAACGGCAAAGAAGTTAAGCGGGCTAAACTGACGTTGACTAACCGGCCCGATGTGGCAGCGCGCTATGGTCAAATTTATAATAGCGCCCAAAGCGGTTTTGCAACCACCGTTCCCTTAGACCTAAGCACGGTTAATGGAACGTTAAAAGTCATCCTGCGCTTCAGTGATGATGCTGCGGGTAATGGCAACTTTGATGATCAGTACAGCCCCGACTATGCCACTAATGCCGGTTTCTTTGACCAGATTAGTATCAGTGCCAACTCAATTTACGTTAGTGGCTGGCACGCCAGCAACCAGGCGGCCAATAAGCCATACCAGTTTCTGATTTTTATTGACCAAAATGGTCATGAATTGTACCGACAGGAAGTTCTGGACAAGAATCGGGCACGAGCTGACGTGGCCAATGCCTTCCCGGCAATTTATAATAGCGGTCAATCCGGCTACCAGCTAGCCTTTGGGATGCCAAACCAGCTCCGCAACCAAAACGTGCGCATCATTCACCGCTTTACAGATGATAAGCTCGGAAACGGTAACTACGTTGACTACACTTCTAGTCCTGTTTCAATGAGTCTGATGCGAACGCCAATTGATTACCGGATGCCATCTGAGTACGGCCCATACCCGAATGTCAGCCAGTTAAAGAACTTCTGGATTCACGTCCGGATTGGCCAAAACCGGGTTTACCTAATGGACGGTAATAACGTTGTCTACACGATGTACTGTACCGCTGGTCGATATGTCAATGGGGTCAGCCTGACGCCAACGGGGACCTACTACGTTCAAAACGAGCGAGGAGACCTCTTTGACTATGGTGAACACTGGACCTCATGGAAGGACCATGGGGTATATCTCTTCCACAGCGTTGTCTTTGATGCACCATGGCACGATGGTCACTTTGACCAAGCTCAATTGCGTTTGCTCGGTGTTCCTGCCGGGTCACAAGGTTGCATTCGGTTGCCAATCCCGGATGCAAACTGGATTCAGCACAATGTTCCCGCTGGTACACGGGTGGTAATTGAAAACTAAAGTTAATCAAGCAAAAACGAGATCATGGCAGTGACGCCACGACCTCGTTTTTTAAATTTTGGTTTGTCTTTGTTATACTAGATTAGAGTATTTTCGTAGAAAGTAGTGAATTAAGCATGACAATGAGTCTGGAAGAAATGAAGGAGCGCCAAAAGCACATCCGTAATTTTTCAATTGTTGCCCATATTGACCACGGTAAGTCAACACTAGCTGACCGGATCTTAGAAATGACGGATTCGATTAGTAAGCGTGAAATGAAGGACCAAGTCCTCGATGATATGCCGCTGGAGCGTGAACGGGGGATCACCATTAAGCTAAATGCGGTGGCTCTTACCTACCACGCCAGGGATGGTCAGGACTACATTTTTCACCTGATTGACACCCCGGGGCATGTGGACTTCTCGTATGAGGTTTCGCGTTCGCTGGCGGCCTGTGAAGGGGCAATCCTGGTCGTAGATGCCACCCAGGGAGTGGAAGCCCAGACATTGGCCAATGTCTACCTTGCCCTGGATAACGACTTGGAAATTCTCCCGGTCATTAACAAGATTGACCTACCATCCGCTGATCCGGAGGGGACCAAGGCCCAGATTGAAGACGAAATTGGCCTGGAAACTGATGAGGCCGTTGACGTCAGTGCGAAGACGGGTCTCAACGTTGACCAGGTTCTGGAAAAGATTGTTAAGGATATTCCCGCACCCACTGGTGACCTGACTGCGCCGCTTAAGGCTTTAATTTTTGATTCGAAGTACGATGATTACCGCGGGGTTGTCTTAAGCGTCCGGGTATTTGAGGGGACCGTGAAGAAGGGCGACCGGATTCGGCTGATGAATAGTGGAACCGAGTACGAGGTTGCCGAAGTTGGTATTAACTCACCCAAACCACTAGCGCGGGATGTCCTGATGGCGGGGGATGTTGGTTACATCACCGCTGCAATCAAGGACATCAAGGATACCCGGGTTGGGGATACCGTGACCGATGCTGACCGCCCCACGGACAAGCCGTTAGCGGGTTATCGGCAAATGACACCAATGGTGTATGCCGGCCTGTACCCGACTGACAATGCAAAGTTTAACGACCTCCGTGAGGCCCTCGAAAAGTTGCAATTAAACGATGCTGCACTTGTGTTTGAGCCGGAAAGTTCCCAGGCTTTGGGCTTCGGTTTTCGTTGCGGTTTCTTGGGGCTGTTGCACATGGATGTTGTGCAAGAACGCCTGGAGCGTGAATTTAACCTTGACCTGATTACCACGGCCCCATCGGTTACCTACCACGTTGACTTGGCTGATGGTTCCACGGTTGAGGTGGAGAACCCAGCTGAGATGCCGGACGCTTCCTCAATCAAGGCGATTAAGGAGCCTTACGTCAAAGCATCAATCATGGTGCCAAATGACTACGTGGGTCCCGTGATGGAGCTTTGTCAACGGAAACGGGGCATTTTTGAGACCATGGAGTACCTCAGTGACACCCGGGTAAACGTGATTTACCATGTGCCATTATCTGAAATTATCTTTGACTTCTTTGATAAGCTGAAGAGTTCGACCCGGGGCTATGCTTCAATGGATTACGAAATTGATGAATATAAGCCAAGCAACTTGGTCAAAATTGATATCCTGTTGAATGGTGACAAGGTCGATGCGCTGAGCTTCATTGCCCATAAGGACTTTGCCGCTGAACGGGGGCGGGAGATTACTTCCAAGCTGAAGAAGATCATTCCCCGACAAAACTTCGAGATTCCTATTCAAGCAGCAATTGGTTCTAAGATTATCGCCCGGACAAACATCAAAGCTTACCGGAAGGACGTTACCGCTCGAATTCACACGGGAGATCCTGACCGACGGGCCAAGCTTTTGGAGAAACAGAAGCGTGGTAAGAAGCGGATGAAGGCCGTTGGTAAGGTTGATATCCCCCAAGCGGCGTTCATGGCCGTTTTGAAGACCGATGAGGAAACCGACGAGCGCTAATCGCTGATATCATAGCGATTTTTCTGAAAGTGCATATCTACATTTCCTGAAAGAAACACAATTTTAATGGTTCTGTGGAGTGAAAGTAGTCTAATTAAGACTGTGATAAACATAAAAATGAGCAACTACAAGATAATTAATTTTGTAGCTGCTCATTTGATTTTTAAGGTAATTTGGGATTTTTATCGTATTTAAAGGTTAGGGTCCATCTTAAACGACATTTGGGAAAGCTCACATCCCTGGGTCAACAGGTCAAAAAGCAGTTCCTTGGTTCGCTGGTTATAATGACTGGCAATTGCGTGATTTTGGGCTGTTAAGTAGGCAGTAAGCTCTTCACCAGTCAGTGTTTGGGCTTTTTGGTCAACTTCTTCAATCTTCCGCCGCCCCCATTCGTTTAGCTCCTTTTGGTAGTCTTCATCCTGTTCAATGAAATCATTATAGTGACTTTCAACGACTTCGGCGAGGGCTTCATTTAACCAATAGGCACTCTTAAGGTCCATCTTGTTGGGAACAACCCGGTAAGATTCATCAGTATCCGTGGCATTAGCAAAGAATGGCACGTAGGGGTTGAAGGCGGGAACCCCGAGTTCCTGCCAATGAATACTGGTTTGGAACTGTTGGGGGTCGCGCAGCTGAAGAATATGCGATTCAGCGGTCCGGGAAAGGGAGATTGCCCGGTAAGTTTTGCGCTCCGGTGCTGTTCCCATTGGGTCGTACTTGGTCTCATTGAAGTGGGATTTAAGGACGTACTGGACGTCTTCGACCGCAATCTTGAATTCGGCCTTACGGATAAACGGCATGTCATTATCTTCCGGTTCTTGACCTTTTGCGGCTACCGGGCTGAGGTACCGTTGTGCAAACCATGTTCGGGGAGTGTTGTAGTGACGGTCCTTTTGGGTACTGGTTCCGAAAATGTGACGAAAATTCCACTTATCATCGTCTGGGTTCAACTGGTGCTGTTCGACGAATTCACGAATCTGTGGGGCCCACATGTAGTCGTCCGGGCTATTAAAGTCAATGTCTTCAATTGCAACCTGGTTTGGAGTTACCGCATAACAGTCGTCGGGGATGCGAACGGCAACCCACTGGTGGCCAGTGACAACTTCCATGTACCAGACCTCATCTTGATCTGCAAACTGCATCCCATTACCTTCTGTTGAACCATATTTTTCAATCAGCTTACCGGTATAAGAAACACCCTCCCGTGCAGAATGAATGAAGGGGAGGACCAGGGTACAGAGAGAGTCCTCGGCAAGCCCATTTTTGATGAAGGGGTCGTAGGCTAATACCCGATCATTAGCGTAAACACTTTCGGTAAACGAAGCGGCGACGTTAGCCTCATTGATCCCGGCTTCCTCGTTTGGACCGGCACTCTGATCAAGGCTCGGTAGCGAGGTGTAGCGCATCCCGGCGGTCGGCATTTCCACCGTCAGCTTATTGTAAGGCGAGATATAGGTCTCATCTCGTCCATCAACAGCGGGCTGGACAATAAAACGCTTGGGTTCAATTGCCTTCACCCGGTCCTCGTTGCGGGAAATGATTGGTGTTCTCGCAAGGGCCGCCTTCTTCCCAACCATGATTGAGGTGCAGGCATCACAATTTTTCTTTTGCATCTTTATCCCTCCAAATAGTAGTTCATCTTTTATGATACCGCAATTGTGGTGGTTTAAAAAGAAAATAACCAATGATAAAGTCTTATCATGGTTATTTAGGGTCCCCATTAAAGGTTAAATGTTTTAAGCTCCTTGCTGGTGTGGGTGAAGGGTTCACAGCCATCGGCAGTAATATGAACGCAGTCCTCGATCCGGACACCGGCGACACCTGGGATATAGATTCCAGGTTCAATTGAGAAGCACATACCAGGCTGAAGGACCAGCTTGTTTCCAGCCATGATTGAAGGGAACTCGTGATCACTCATTCCTAGACCGTGTCCCAGACGGTGGATAAAGTAATCACCATAACCGGCCTTGGTAATTACGTTCCGGGCCACAGCATCTAACTCCTCCGCAGTGATTCCTGGACGGGCAGCTTCCTGGGCGCTCAGCTGAGCCTCAAGGCAGACTTGGTAGATATCCTTTTGCTTAGTGTTTAATTGACCAACTGCGACAGTACGAGAAACGTCACTAGCGTAGCCTTCCACAATACAGCCGAGGTCAAAGAGAACAAGTTCATTATTCTGGACCCGGTTGCTAGATGTAGCACCATGTGGTTCAGCGGCGTGGGCGCCCGCTTGAACAAGGGTATCAAAGCTGGTGTGCATGATTCCGTGCTTCTTCAAGGCGTATTCGAGGTTAGCCGCAATTTCCTGCTCACTTCGGCCAATAGCGAGGTTCTTAAAGCCCTCTTCGAGCATGAAGTCTGCCCACTTGCCGGCCCGGTTAAGCTTTTCAATCTCATCAGGGCTCTTGATTAACCGCATTCACTCAATCACCGGTGTCAGGTTAGTAGCGAACTTAGCATCAGGGAATTGTTCTTTAAGGTGGAGCAGGCGGTCAACGGTCAGGCGATTTTCTTCAATTCCCCACTTGATGGGGTGGGCGACACGTTCCTTGACGTGTTCAGCAATAATGGTGAAGGGATCTTCATGATCAAGGTAGCCGTAGATATCGCCTGACCAGCCCGCCCCTTTAGCGGCCTCTACTTCCAAGGCCGGGGTAAAGAAGAACGGCTGAGCATCAGGGAAGACAAGCAGGGCCATTACCCGTTCTAATGGTTCCTCATAAAAGCCAGTGAGGTAGCCAATGGTCATTGGGTCGCTGATGTAGGCGACGTCAATGTTAGCTTTGATAATTTTTTTGCAGTTCGTTAATTTTAGACAAGGGAAGTCCCTTCCTTAAAGATTAGTAACCTTATCATATCCTAACCAGCAGAAAAATGGCAAATAAAAAAGGCCTGGATAGTAACCCAGACCCTCAGAAGTAATAATTTAAATACTAGTTGTTGCCTTCCAGCTTAGCCAAACCGTTCTTAGCAACCTTTTCCAGTTCAGCAGCAGAAGCGGCCATAGCCTTCTTTTCACGGTCGTTAAGTGGAACTTCAATAACACGAGCAACACCAGAAGCGTTAACAACGGCTGGGGTACCGATGTAGAGGTCCTTCAGGCCGTATTCACCGTTCATTGGAGCACCGATTGGGAGAACAGCGTTTTCATCACGCAGGATGGCACGAGAGATCCGCATCAAAGCAGTAGCAACACCGTAGAAGGTTGCACCCTTGCGGTTAATGATTTCGTATGCCTTGTTACGAACGTCGTCTTCAATCTTAAGGAGTTCGTCAGTTGAAACACTTTGTTCCTTAGCGATGTCTAGCAATGGCTTACCACCAATAGTAGCACTGGAGTAAGCGGCAAATTCGGAGTCACCGTGTTCAGCCATGATGTTAGCAGAAACATCACGTGGGTCAACGTTGAACTTCTTAGCAAGGGCAACCCGCAGACGAGCGGAGTCCAGAGAAGTACCGGAACCAACGACCTTATTCTTTGGAAAACCAGAGAACTTTTGTACAGCGTAAGTTAAGATATCAACTGGGTTAGCAGCAACCAGGAAGATACCATCAAAACCAGACTTCATAATTGGTTCAACAACGGATTTGATAATCTTCAAGTTCTTGTCAACTAATTGAAGCCGAGTTTCACCAGGCTTTTGTGGGGCACCGGCAGTGATAACGACCAGGTCGGCGTCCTTGCAAGTGTCGTAGTCAGCGGAGTAGATGTTCTTTGGAGCAGTGAATGCAGTTGCATCTTCCAGGTCCAAAGCGTCACCTTCAGTACGCTTCTTAATAATATCAACAATGGCGAATTCTTCAGCAATTCCCTGTTGGGCCATTGCGAAAGCATAGCTTGAACCAACGGCCCCGTCACCGACGAGGACAACTTTTTGATGATTCTTAGACATAATTAGCAATCTCCCTTTCATCTTTTGCAATTATCGAGATTAAATCTCCAAAAAATATTATAGCATTCCTTTGTGAAAAATCTATAATATAAGATAATTTTAACATGTTGATATTAGCCTTATCACAAAATAACTATTTCACAAGCTTGGCAAAATTGGGTACTTAAGCTTGAAAAATAAGCGGGAAGAATATTTTCTAAAGGGCAAACTTAATAGGGTTTTAACTTTGGTAGAGTCAGAACATGTGCTAAAATAAAAATACCTACAATTGACTTTCATGGAAGAAAGTTAGTCAAATAATTTCGGAGGAGGTGATTACCATTTTAAATCGTACTAAACAGTTCATGCGTGACAATGATTTAATGTACAAGCGTGAATACATTCGGCCGATGATGACTCCTCAACATGTCTACGTTTTTCGCTTTGGTAAGCATCGGCTTAACAACCGGGTAATCATTCGATACTCCCATACCTGGACAGGGCGCCTGAAGATCAATGAAATCGACGTTCGTTTACACCACCAGCACCACCCGCGGATCTTCTTAACCGAGTCGGATTTGATTGACTATTTAAAGCACCACATGGAAAAGAAGAAGCGGGCGCGTGAGGAAGAGAATCACCATGTTGATGATGACGAATAATTATTATGAGCAGGAATCGTGACCATCGAAGGGTGGTCACGATTTTCTTAATTCAAGGAGGAAAAAATGAACTGGACATCAGTTACGGTTGTGACATCGAGTGAAGCTGTCGAAGCGGTTAGCTATATCTTAACGAATGAAGGGGCAGAGGGAATTCAAATTGACGATGCTGCCGATTTCGCCAATCTCCGTCCGGGAAGGTATGGAGAACACGGCGAAATTGTTGACCCGGATGAGATTCCACACCGGAAACAAGGGGCCGCGGTAACCGGCTACTTTCCGGAGAAAACCCTTATGCCGGAAATTGTCCCGACAATCAAAATGCGGGTTGCCAAGCTAAAAGATTATGGACTGAACCCGGGAAATGACCAGGTAACAGCAGAAACGGTCAACAATAAGGATTGGGCAACTGTTTGGCAAAAGTATTACCACCCACTACGGGTTACTAATGAACTGACCATCGTGCCCCAGTGGGAAGACTATCAGCCGGCCCAGCAGAGTGAGAAACTAATTTATCTTGACCCTGGGATGGCCTTTGGAACCGGGACCCATCCCACAACCCGCTTGATGCTGGAAGCACTCGAAAAGGTTGTACGCGGTGGCGAGTCGATGATTGACGTCGGAACGGGCTCTGGAGTGCTCAGTATTGCTGCTAAACAGCTTGGTGCAGGTGCGGTGGCCGCATACGACGTTGACAAAGTTGCGGTTCGTTCGGCAAAGAAAAATATTGCCCTAAACCCCGTTGCCAGTGATATCAAACTTGGTGTTAATAGCTTGCTGGATGGCATTCACACGCAAGTCGATATTGTGGTCGCAAACATCCTAGCGGAGATTATCGTTCCGTTAATTCCACAGGCCTACGAGAATCTAAAGTCTGGTGGACTGTTCTTAACCTCTGGAATTATTGATGATAAGGCGGAATTGATTCGTCAAAAACTAACAGCCCAGGGCTTTATTATCAATAGTGAAGCTAAGATGAAGGACTGGCACGGTATTATTGCTCACAAGCCAACGGAGGACGAGTAAGATGCAGCGTTATTTCATTAATGAGCGTGCCCAAGATGGTCGATTGGTTCTGCCGGCAGGGATTGCCCACCACCTGACGACTGTCTTAAGAGCAGAAGTTGGCACACCAGTCGAGCTTGTCCTCGCTGACCACCAGGTTTACCTAGCAAAGGTTGCGGCTACGGAACCAGAGACGATTGTCAAAATCGACCGCGCTTTAGGCAAGAATAGTGAACTCCCGGTTGACGTGACTATCCTATGTGGCCTTCCCAAGACTAAGGAGAAGCCAGAGCTGATCGTACAGAAGGCCACTGAACTAGGGGCTAAACGAATCGTTTTCTTTGAGGCACAGCGATCGGTTAGCCACTGGACGCCAAACAAGCAGCAAAGAAAGGTTGGCCGCCTGCAAAAAATTGCGGATGCTGCTGCCGAACAATCTCACCGTAATTACCAACCTGTGGTGGCCTACTATCCGAACCTCGGGCGGGCGCTGGCGGCTAACCCGGCTGATTTTCGTCTCGTTGCCTGGGAGGAGTCTGCCAAGCAGGGAGAAAAGAGTGTCCTGGCTCAGTGCCTACAAAAAATTAAGGCTCAGCAGTCACTGCTTGCCGTGTTTGGCCCAGAAGGTGGTCTCACAACGGCGGAGGTTGACCAAATGGCCACGGCAGGTGTCCAACCGGTTGGCCTCGGGCCCCGGATTTTGCGAACGGAAACAGCTCCCCTGTACTTTCTGGCTGCTGTTTCCTATGCTTGTGAGTTGGCAACCCCGGTTAACTAAGATTTGTGCTACAATTAAGCAGATAAATTTGGGCATTAAATTGTCAAAGTATAAGGTGTTGAGAGAATGAATTGGATCAAGAAAAATGTTGACATGTTTTTGTGGGGCGGGGGAATCCTTTTTGGGGTCCTAGTACCAGTTTTGGCACTCAAGTTTTTGCCGTTTACCAAGGCAATGTGGGTCGGCTGGGTCCTGGTTGTGGTTAATTGCTGTTACTGCATCTGGTTAGGCAGTTATCTTTACCGCCACGCCGCTCGCTGGTGGACACTGTTTGTCTTCCCAATCTTATTTTTAGCGGCTGCTTACGTTTGGATGCCAAAGTACACGTACTACTTTGCTGCCGCCTACTTAGCAATCACTTACCTATCCTGCTCGACGCGTAAGCAAAATTAAGACGAAGGGAGGTTGTCTTTATGTCAGAAACAAAAGAGTTGACCCATGAAGATGTTCATAAGATGGTGGCATCATACATGAACGAGGAACACGTGGCCCTAGTTGAAAGGGCTTACCGTTTTGCCGAAATTTGTCATCACGACCAACGGCGTAAGTCCGGTGAGCCTTACATTATTCACCCCATTCAAGTAGCGGGAATTCTGGCTAACCTTCAGATGGACCCGGAAACGGTTTGTGCAGGTTGCCTGCATGACATTGTCGAAGATACCGGGGCAACCCTGGACGACATTAAGGAGCTATTTGGCCCCACGATTGCCATGATTGTCGATGGGGATACCAAGCTCGGTAAGATCCAATATAAGTCGAATAAGGAACAGATGGCCGCGACGCACCGGAAACTTCTGCTAGCGATGTCGAAGGATATTCGGGTGATGATTGTCAAGCTGGCTGACCGCCTGCACAATATGCGGACACTTAAGCATCTGCGTCCAGACAAGCAACGGCGAATTTCCAACGAAACCCTGGAAATCTACGCCCCAATTGCTGACCGGCTGGGGATCAGTACTATCAAGTGGGAGTTGGAAGACCTTTCCCTGCGCTACTTGAACCCTCAGCAGTACTACCGAATTGTCCACCTGATGAATTCACGGCGAGACCAACGAGTGAATTCCATCAACCACTCCATCAAGTTGATTAGGAAGGCCATTAGTGACCTTGACCTGGGACCGAATGTTGAAATTTATGGTCGGCCGAAACATATCTACTCGATTTATCGGAAAATGGTTACTCAGCACAAGCAATTTAGCCAGATTTACGACCTCTTGGCTATTCGGATTGTCGTCGATACAATCAAGGATTGCTACGCAGCACTGGGGGCAATTCACACGAATTGGAAACCAATGCCGGGACGGTTTAAGGACTACATTGCGATGCCGAAAGCTAATGGTTACCAGTCCCTTCACACTACGATTATTGGGCCAGAAGGGCGGCCACTAGAAGTCCAAATTCGGACCCACCACATGCATCAGGTTGCTGAATATGGGGTTGCAGCCCACTGGGCTTATAAGGAAGGGAAGACCAACGGTGTTAAGCAGACTAAAGATAGTCAGAAGCTGAACGTCGTTAAGGAAATCCTGGAGATGCGCAGTGAGAGTCACGGAACCGATGAATTTATGCAGGGAATCCAAAGTGATATTTTCACGGATAAGGTTTACGCCTTCACTCCTAAGGGGGATGTAATTGAAATGCCGAAAGGGGCCGGGCCCCTCGATATGGCCTACCAAATCCACACAGAAGTCGGTAACCATACAACAGGGGCCAAGGTTAACGGCCGCATCGTTCCTTTGGACTACGAAATCAAGAACGGTGATATTGTTGATATCCTGACGTCCTCGTCATCAGCAGGTCCAAGCCGGGATTGGTTAGAACTTGTGTCAACGCGGCGGGCCCGCAACAAGATTCGCTCCTTCTTCCGGGCCCATAACCGGGAGGAAAACATTGAACAGGGGAAGCGAATGCTTGAGAGTCAGCTCCAAGAAGCAGGTTATGTTCCTTCAGAGCTAATGACGGAAGAGAAGTGTCAAGAAGTTGCCAGCCGCCTACACTACAAGAGCAGTGATGACATGTTTGCGGCAGTTGGCTTTGGCGATTTGGCACCGGTTGGTGTTCGCAATCGGTTCACTGCCGACATCCGGAAGAAAGCCGAAGATGATCGTAAGGAGGCAGCAGAAAGGGCTGTCTTAGAGGGTCACCAGACCCTTCAGGAACCTGATGAGCGGGAACGACAGAAACAGGCAAAGGCATCAAGTGAGGGCGTCGTCGTTGAGGGCGTTGACAATTTATTGGTCCGGTTAAGCCATTGTTGCAACCCGGTTCCCGGTGATGAAATCACTGGTTACATTACCAAGGGTCGCGGAGTTTCCGTCCACCGGGCCGACTGTCCCAATATCCGGGCTGCCAAAAAGAGTGGTCAGCGGATTGTCAGCGTGTACTGGGCAAATCCCCACGGTGATAAAACTAACTACAGTGCTGACATTGAGGTCCAGGGTTATAACCGAAACGGTATGTTGAATGACGTTCTTCGTTCAGTCAACAATAGCACCCGTTACTTGAACTCCGTTAATGGTAAGGTAGATCATAATAAGATGGTCACAATCAGTCTCACAATTGGGGTGCGGAACCTAACTCAGCTCCAGTTAATTATGGATGCCTTAAAGAACATTCGGGATGTCTACGTTGTTAAGCGGGTAATTCGTTAATGAAAGGAGTCGTCTAATGCGCGTTGTATTGCAAAAGGTCAACTATGCTCAAGTAACGATTAATGGCATGACGGTTGGCAAAATTGGCCGGGGCTTTATGCTTTTGGTTGGTTTTGGCCCTGACGACGGGGACGAGCAGCTTGACTACCTGGTCCATAAGATTGTTAACTTACGGGTGTTCGAAGACGAAAATGGCAAGATGAACCGGGGACTGAATGACGTCAACGGCGAAATCCTGTCAATCTCACAGTTCACCCTTTACGCGAATACCCGGAAGGGAAATCGGCCAAGCTTCACGGCGGCGGCTAAGCCAGCCATTGCAGCGCCGTTATACGATCGCTTCAATGCTAAGTTAGCAGCAACTGGTGTTCATGTTGCGACTGGCCAATTTGGCGCAGATATGAAGGTCGACCTGGAGAACGACGGTCCGACAACAATCATTTTTGAAAAATGAAAATAATATAAAAAATGAGTGCCAGTGTTCGGCTTTCCCGAACACTGGCGCTTACTTTATCCCCTTTAATACAGTGGGGTTGAATATGGTCCCCTTATTGTCCCTAGTAACGGCCTAAAATTCGGTCGACCGCACCCCCATAGCTTTCACCAAATAGGATCAGGTGCATGCACAGGTAGTAGAACTGGTACCAGGGCAGGCGGTCGTTAATTCCCGGTGTGAAGGGGAACTTTTCCGTATAGGCCTGGTAAAATTCGTTATCAAAGCCCCCGAAGATTGTCGTCATGGCGATGTCAAACTCACGGTCACCATAGACGGCATCGGGATCGATGAGGTAGGGCTTATCGTTGGCAAACATGAAGTTGCCTGCCCAGAGGTCACCATGAAGGAGGCTTGCCTTAACTTCGTGATTGTTATAATACTGCTGAAACTTCTTAACCATTTGCTGGAAGTGTTCTTCCCGCCAGCGGTTCCAGCGACCTTCCCGCTGCGCTGCCGCAACCTCAGGAAGCAGGCGCTGGTTAACGTAAAAGTCTTTCCAGCTATCGTTCCAGGTATTGTTCTTCACGAGGACCTTTGTTTGGTGATTGTCAACGAAGCCAAACCGAGGATTAAAGTGTTGGTGGAGGTCAGCAACCGCCCGCCCCAGGTCAGCTTGACTACCGGCACTTTCTGTTAGCCAGTTGAGGACAAGGTAGGCGTGACCATCAATCGCCCCGTTATACAGGGGAGTGGGCGTGTTGACAACTTTCCCCAGGGCCTTGAGCCCGTTGATTTCGTGTTTAAAGTAGCTTGCTGGGTGGTTCGGTTGGACCTTAATGAAGTAGCTCTTACCACTGGCTTCAATTCGGTAAGCCTCATTAATGTCACCACCGCTGACCGGCTGAAAACTAGTAATGTCTTTAAGCGGCAACCGGGTAAACCAGCTGTGATTTAGCTTGCTCATTATATGACTCCCTTCATCAGTGTTACCCTCATTTTAAATTTGATATCTTAAAAAGCAAGTTTGCCGGGTATTGACTTTCCAGGCGGGGACGAGTAAGGTTAACACTGAAATTAAATATTCGTGACCGAAGATAAAAGAATGCTCGGCACCTTCAAAGTAATAGCGAACGGGGATGGTGAAAGCCCGTCAGAAGAAGCGCCGATTGACACTTTTTAGGTTGGGCAATGTCCCCGCTAGGAAGCTAGCGTTATCGTTGAGTAGATACCAAGGTGGTACCGTGCATTAGCACCCTTGTTGAAAAACAGGGGTGCTTTTTTATTTTTGGAAGTGGATAAAAAAGGGGAAGTTAGAGAATGAAACGTACTAATTACGCTGGTGATACCAGTAAAAAACAAGTCGGTCAAGAAGTCGTCCTCAAAGGTTGGGTTGCTAAGCGCCGGAACCTTGGTGGCCTGATTTTTATTGACCTCTGGGACCGGGAAGGAATTGTTCAATTAGTCTTCAACGAAAAGGATAATCCAGCGGTATTTAAGGTTGCAAATGCCGTACGGGGCCAATATGTCCTGGAAGTTCACGGTAAGGTTCAACTGCGGGCAAAAAGGGAAATCAATCCCGACATGAAGACCGGGAAGGTTGAAGTTGCCGTGGACTACATCAAGGTTCTTGCCAAGTCAGAAACCACACCGTTTGATATTACGGATAATGTTGACGCAACGGAAGACCTACGGATGAAGTATCGTTACCTCGACTTGCGGCGTCCCGAAATGATGAAGAACCTGAAGCTACGGAGCAAGGTTGCCTCCATCGTTCATAACTATTACGATGGTGAAGGCTTCTTGGACGTGGAAACGCCGGACTTGACCCGGTCAACGCCAGAAGGGGCCCGGGACTATATCGTTCCTTCCCGGGTTTACCCTGGTCACTTCTATGCCCTGCCACAATCACCACAGCTGTTTAAGCAGTTGCTGATGGCTGCAGGGGTTGATAAGTACTACCAGCTGGCCCGGTGTTTCCGGGACGAAGACCTGCGGGGGGACCGTCAGCCAGAATTCACCCAGATTGATACGGAAATGAGTTTTGCCACACCTGAAGACATCCAAACCGAAACGGAGGGCCTAATCAAGCGGGTCATGAAGGAAGTTAAGGGGATTGATGTTAAGACACCGTTCCCCCGGATGGAATGGCAGGAATCAATGGATAAGTATGGTTCTGACAAGCCCGACACCCGTTTTGGTATGCTGATTCACGACCTGTCGGACATCGTCAAGGACAGTGCCTTCAAGGTCTTCTCCGGAACGGTGGCCAACGGTGACTTTGTCCGGGCCATCTGTGTGCCCGGTGGTGCTGATAAGTACTCCCGGAAGGACATTTCCAAGAAGGAAGAATACATCAAGCGTTATGGTGCCAAGGGATTAGCTTGGGTTAAGGTAACTGCTGATGGCTACAGCGGTCCCGTTGCTAAGTTTCTAAATGATAAAGCGGCTCAAATTAATGCCGAAATGGGTGCAAATGAAGGAGACCTGATCCTCTTTGTTGCGGCTAGTTTCCACGTTGTCTGTGACTCTTTGGGCTACCTGCGGCGGGCAATTGCCAAGGAAATGGACATGATTAAGCCAGGACAATGGAACTACCTCTGGGTTGTTAACTGGCCAATGTTTGAATATGATGAAGGGTTCGGCAAGTGGATTGCTGCCCATCACCCGTTCACCATGTTGAATGAAGAGGACCTCCACTACCTTGAAGATGGTGAGGATCCGCACAAGGCCCACGCCCAAAGTTATGACATTATCCTGAACGGTCAAGAAATTGGTGGTGGGTCAATCCGTATCCACGATCCAAAGGTCCAGGAAAAGGTCTTAAAGGCTCTGGGATATACCAAGGAACGTGCTGAAGCGCGCTTTGGCTTCTTACTGAAGGCCCTCACGATGGGGATGCCGCCAGAAGGTGGACTGGCATTCGGCCTTGACCGGTGGGTAATGCTGCTGGCTGAAGCAGACAATATCCGGGACGTTATTCCATTCCCAAAGAACTCTAAGGCCGTCGAACCACTGACGGCTGCGCCAGGGAAGGTTAGCCAACAACAATTGGATGACTTGAAGATTAAGTTTGACGATGACGTTGATTACCGCCAGGACAAGTAAATAAACATGCTAAGGGGGAGACAGGGCTAGCTTGCTAGTTCGTTTTTCGATGCGAAGCTAGCCTGTGGAGAACCCCCGTCGAGTCGAAGCAAGTCTTTATAAAGCACAAAGAGGACTCTAGTGTTCGGAAAATCCGAATGCTAGAGTCCCTTTGTGTATTGCACTGTAGCATTTTCAACTATAACTATATAGGAGACTTATGTCACAACCCCTTTAACATGTTTAAAGTCAATCAGTATTCATTTTGAGAACAATCATATCTCGTAAGCGGAGGTGGTTTTCAAAGATTGGGTTGCGGTAATTATCGGTGAGAAAGTTGCTCCTAATTGCAACCGCACGGAAACCCACCTTTTGATAAAGGTACAGTTGTTTGAAGCTCGTCGACCCGGTGCCGATAATTAACTTACGGTAGTGGTGTTGGTGAGCGTACTCCTTGGCAAAGTTAAGTAAGAATGTGGCTAGCCCGCGGTTTTCAAATTTTGGGAAACAGCCAGGTTCTTGATTTTTAATCGGGACGCGCTAACTGGTAAGGAAAACGCGGGTAGCGAGTAAGCATGAACCCTGCCGGAGCTCAAATACAGTTCCATTCTTCAGATAGCAGTCACTAGCTTGCGGCTAGGGTCAGCCCGCAGGAATAATTGCCAGTGAGCAGTGGTGATTTTATTGGTTAGCTTCTTCCTTAACATAAAAGAGGTTGGGCACGTTACATGTCCAGCCTCTTTTAAGGTTTTATTTAAGAACTTTCTTCAAAAATTCCTTTGCCCGGTCACTAGTTGGGTGACTAAAGAAGTCCTCTGGCTTGCCGCTTTCTTGGATGTAGCCATCGGCCATAAACCAGATTTGGTCAGCCACTTCTTTGGCAAAGCCCATCTCGTGGGTTACCACCACCATCGTCATTCCGGAATCAGCTAATTCTTGCATAACATTCAGCACTTCATCAACCATCTCAGGGTCAAGGGCACTGGTCGGTTCGTCAAAGAGCATCACCTCCGGGTCCATTGCCAGAGACCGGGCAATGGCCACCCGCTGCTTTTGACCACCGGAAAGGCTGTCCGGATAAACGTCTGCCTTGTTCTCAAGGCCAACTTTTTTAAGAAGCCCCATTGCGGTTTTGGTTGCTTCTTCTTCACTTAGTCCCTTAACCTTGATGGGGGCAATCTTGATGTTGTCAACAACGGTCATGTTAGGGAAAAGGTTGAAGCCTTGAAAGACCATCCCCATCTTTTCCCGTAGTTTGTCCAGTTCAGGGTCAGAAATATTAGTCAAATCCTGGCCTTCAAATAGGACCTTACCCGCAGTGGGCTTTTCAAGGACATTCAGGCACCGCAGGAAAGTACTCTTCCCGGCACCAGAAGGACCAATCACACAAATTACTTGTCCCTTTTCGACTTCTTCAGAGATATCTTTGAGGACTTCGTTACCGTTAAATTCCTTTTTCAGGTGTTGAATTTCGATCATTTTAGTGGGCATGTTTCATTCTCCCTTCGAAGTAGTTCAGGATTCTTGTCAACGTAAACGTCAGCACAAAGTAGATCAACATAGTGATAAACAGTGGTAAGACACCCTTGTAAGTATCTGCTTGAACTAACTGGGTCTGGTACATCAATTCGCCAACACCAATTGTGGAAACCAGTGAACTATCCTTTAACAGGGTAATAAATTCGTTCCCCAGGGCAGGCCAAATGTTACGCATTGCCTGTGGCATGATGACAAAGTGGAAGGCCTGCTTCTTCGTCATTCCTAGACTACGGGCGGCCTCAGTTTGACCGATCGGCAAGGACTGAATACCAGAACGGATGACCTCGGCAACGTAGGCACCGGAGTTAACTGATACGGCAATGATCCCCGCAACCAGCGCAGGAAGTGATTGGATAACGGCCCCAATCCCGAAGTAAACAAACATGATTTGGACCAACATCGGTGTTCCCCGAATGAACTCAATGTAGCAAACGGCAATTCCGTGCAGGATCTTGTTTTGTGACAACCGCATCAATGCAAACAGGGTCCCGAGCAGGAAACCGAAGAAGACAGCGATAACGGTGATAATCAGGGTATATTCAACCCCCTTAGCAAAGAATATCCAGTATGAAGCAACTGTGTTGTGCTTCTTGTAAGACTTCATGTACTTGGAAGCTTGTGGAATCCACTTCTTGTTAATCAAATCTTCTTTATTGATCTTGTTGACAGTTTGGTTTCCCGCAGCTTCTAGTGATTTATCACCCTTTGGAAAGGCCATCGCAATCCCACCAGAGTCAATCTTAATATGTGAGTTGAAGGTGTAGAGGTTGGAGTTGTTGCTTGCGTATGCTTTAGCAGTGGCTTCATCCATTAAGACTCCATCAACCTTGTGGGATTGGAGAGCGATTACCAATGAAGTGATCTTGGCCAAACCCTTTTCCTGGACGTTCGGGATATTTTGCTTAACCAGGTTATATTCCATTGCCCCGTTTTGGGCACCGACAGTCTTGCCCTTGAAGTCGTTAACAGACTTGTACTTAGCTTTGTCAGCTTTGTTAATCAGGAAGTACTTATGTCCAGTGTAATAAGGCTTAGAGAAATCAACGCTCTTCTTCCGCTCGGGGGTAATGTTCATCCCCGCAATGACGGTGTCGACCTTGTGAGACTCAAGGGCTACCAGGAGGGAGTCAAAGTCCATGTTCTTGATAACCAGCTTAACGCCCAGGTCCTTGGCAAACTGCTTGGCAACATCCATTTCAAAACCAACGTACTCGGTTTTACCATTTTTCTTGGTAGTGAATTCGTACGGTGGATAATCAGCACTGGTCCCCACGACCAGCGTTCCCTTTTGCTTAATCCTTTGTAGTGAATCATCGGTCGCTGCATTCGTTGAGTTCGCGGTAGAACTCGAACTGGTGCTACTGCTTGAACTAGTTGCAGCAGCAAACGCATTGAGCGGCGCTAGAAACACTGAAACACAAAGAATGCATAACATCAATAATTGCTTAAAGTGCTTCATAATTCTTAATCTCCTTTGCCAATAGAATTAAAATAATTATTGTAAATGAATATACACCTCATTCACTATTTATGCAACACTTTTTCGCAAATAAAGCATAAATATTCACTATGCGAGTGTTATCGTGAACGGGGAATTATTTTTTCTTCATTAAATATATGAGAAGACTAAAATCATTAATTGGTTTAAAAATAGTTATTGATAAATGCGGAGTAAATATTGACACTGGGGGTGGAATTAGGTACAATACCTTTTGTAGTGAAAGGTGTAAGTAGCCTGAAACGTAACTTTAAGCTCGGAGGGAGGGAATCAAGATGTCAAAAACAGTCGTTCGTAAGAATGAATCTTTAGACGACGCTCTTCGACGCTTTAAACGTTCAGTTTCGCGCAATGGGACTTTGCAAGAATACCGGAAGCGTGAATTCTACGAAAAGCCTAGTGTTCGGCGTAAGTTAAAATCTGAAGCAGCACGGAAGCGCAAGAACAAGCGTGGTCGTCGCTACTAAAATGTTTGCTCCTACCTTCGATGTGGTGGGAGCTTTTTTCTTAATATGAGTTATGAGGAGGACTTGAAGATGGCATTATTGAAACAATTATCGACTGACATGATTTCGGCAATGAAGAACCGTGATAAGGAGACCTTGGGAGTTGTCCGGATGCTAAAGGCGGCCGTTCAAAATGCGCAGATTGAAGCAGGGCATGATCTGACACCGGATGAAGAAGTAGCGGTTATGTCACGTGAATATAAACAACGCAAAGAATCACTGGCCGAATTTGAAAAGGCGGGTCGTCAGGACCTGGTTGATAAGACCAACGCGGAACTCAAAATTGTGGCAAAGTACATGCCTAAACAGTTATCTGCAGATGACGTTCTTAAGATTGTTAACGATACGATTGCCCAAGTTGGTGCCACTAGTATGAGAGACTTCGGCAAGGTTATGGGGGCAGTAATGCCAAAAGTTAAGGGCCAAGCCGATGGGAAGGTTGTTAACCAGGCTGTTAAAAAAGCATTGAGCAATAAATAACTTTATAAACACTTTAGCCAGCCGCCCCTTTAGGTGGTTGGCATTTTTTAAATGACTATTTCTTTAATAAAGGAGTAGAATGAGGGGGTATTAAGGAAGAGGGCTTTTATATGTGCACATCAATTTTATATACTGCTGGGGACCACTACTTTGGGCGCAATCTCGATTTGGAAGTTTCATTTGGTCAAAAAGTAGTAGTCACACCACGTGATTATCCACTTGAATTTCGGCAAATGACAGCATTAAAACATCATTACGCTATTATTGGTATGGCTATCGTCAAGGAAAACTATCCTTTATACTTTGACGGGGCCAATGAAGAGGGCCTTGGAATGGCCGGACTGAATTTTGCCGGTTTGGCGCACTTCTTCCCCGTTGAAGAGGGCAAAGATAACGTTTCACCATTCGAATTTATTCCTTATGTTCTGGGCCAATGTAAAGACGTTGCCGAGGCAAAGAAACTACTCACCAACCTCAACTTGGTAAATATCAACTTCTCTGAACAGCTCCAGCTTTCTCCACTCCATTGGTTGATTGCTGACCGGCAGGGAGCATCAATTGTTGTTGAATCCACCCAGAGTGGTCTTCACATTTACGATAATCCAGTGGGTGTCCTGACCAATAACCCCGAGTTTCCATCCCAGATGACGAATCTGGCAAATTACCAGAGTGTTTCACCAGCTGATCCGGTTAACACCTTAATGCCAAAGAAAGAACTCAAGACATACAGTCGGGGCCTGGGCTCCCACATGTTGCCAGGGGGGATGGATTCCGAAAGCCGTTTTGTTAAGGAATGCTTTACCCTGCATAATGCACCGGCGGGAGGCAGTGAGCTGGAAAATGTTACCAACTACTTCCACTGTCTACATGCGGTTGAACAGCAGAAGGGGCTTGACGAGGTTGCACCGGATACTTTTGAATATACAATCTACTCCGATGGGGTCAACCTGGCTACGGGGACCTTCTACTACACGACCTATGAAAATAACCAGATCAATGCTGTACAAATGCATAATGTTGATTTAGACGCCGAGGAACTTGCCCAGTTTCCACTGGTTAAGGAACAGGCCATCAATAATCAAAACTAAATAAGGATAATTGAAAAGCGGTTTGATTACTCGTGAGCACGGGTAGTTAAACCACTTTTTAACTGCTTAAATACCGTCCATCCAGTTTGACTATACATATTTCTGAATAAAATACGGAAATTTTGCAAAATTGCTTGATATATATTCAAAAACATTGTATATTAATTTCAATTAATAAATATGCAAACAAATGAATGGAGACGATAATAATGACGAAAGAAAAAATTGTGCTGGCTTATTCCGGTGGCCTTGATACCTCTGTTGCAATTGCCTGGTTAAAGAACAAGGGCTATGACGTAATTGCCTGCTGTATCGATGTTGGTGAGGGTCTTGATCTAGAAGCCATCAAAAACAAGGCGACTGCAATTGGTGCCTGGAAGTCAGTTGTGATTGACGCTAAGTTGGACTTTGCGGAACAGTTTGTTCTTCCCGCATTGCAGGCCCATGCGATGTACGAACAAAAGTACCCACTAGTTTCGGCACTGTCACGGCCACTGATTGTCCAAAAGCTGGTTGCCACCGCCAAGCAGTACGGGGCCACCGCAATTGCTCACGGTTGTACTGGGAAGGGGAACGACCAGGTCCGGTTCGAAGCTGGTATTCACGCCTTAGCCCCTGAAATGAAGATTGAAGACCCTATTCGGAATTGGCATTGGTCACGGGAAGAAGAAATTCAATATGCAAAGGACAATAATATTCCCGTACCAATTACTAAGGCTAGTCCATACTCAATTGACCAAAACCTGTGGGGGCGGGCCAACGAATGTGGGATCCTTGAAGATCCGTGGGCAGCGGCTCCCGAGGACGCCTACGAACGGACAAGCCCAATTGAAGAAACCCCTGACCAGCCAACCGTGATGGAAATTACATTTAAAGAGGGGGTACCAACCGCCCTTGATGGTGAGGAACTTCCTCTGGACAAGCTAATCATGAAGCTTGATAAAATTGCCGGTACTAACGGGATCGGCCGGATCGACCACGTTGAAAACCGGTTGGTTGGCATCAAGTCCCGGGAAATTTATGAATGTCCTGCTGCGACCGTCTTGCTTGCTGCCCACAAGGACCTTGAAGACCTGACTCAAGAGCGGGAAGTTGCCCATTTTAAGCCGGTAATTGAAGGCAAGATGGCGGAAATCATTTATAATGGATTATGGTACTCACCATTGATGAAGGCGTTAGTATCGTTCATTGATGAAACGCAAAAAGTGGTTAACGGTGTTGTCCGGGTAAAGATGTTCAAGGGTAATGTCATTTGTGAAGGACGGAAGTCACCAAACTCCTTGTACGATAAGAACTTGGCAACCTACACCTCTGCGGATGAGTTTGATCAAAAGGCCGCAACCGGCTTCATTAAGCTCTGGGAATTACCTGACAAGGTCTATGCCCAAGTCCAAGAAAAAGCTAACCACCATTTAGAGAAAGGGGAAGTAACGGATGCCTATTAAGAAGATGTGGGGTGGCCGGTTTGAAAAGGGTGGCGACCAGCTCGTCGACCAATTCGGCGCCTCCATTTCCTTTGACCGGGAGATGGCAAAAGAAGACATCATGGGTTCGCTAGCCCATGTAAAGATGCTAAAGAAGACCCAAATTTTACCTGGGGCGGACGCCGATAAAATTATTGACGGGTTAAATGATTTAATGACTGAGCTTGAGAAACACGGCTTACCGTTTGACGTGGAGAATGAAGACATTCATATGAATATTGAGGCCCTCTTGACCAAGAAAATTGGTTCAGTTGCCGGTAAACTCCATACTGGACGTAGTCGTAATGATCAGGTAGCAACTGATTTCCACCTTTACGTTAAAGAACGGCTGCCCAAGATTATTACTGCCCTCAAGGATCTTCAGCAGTCCCTCGTCAGCCTTGCCGAAAAGAACGTGGAAACCATCATGCCGGGTTACACCCACATGCAACACGCCCAACCAATCTCTTACGGTCAATACTTAATAGCTTACTTTCAAATGTTTCAACGGGATGTGGAGCGCTTTACCTTTAATAAGCAGCATACTGATCTCTCCCCACTGGGGGCGGCAGCCCTTGCTGGGACGACCTTTCCGATTGACCGGGAAATGACCACGGCACTTCTCGGTTTCAATAAACCGTACGCCAACTCGTTAGATGCTGTCAGTGATCGGGACTTTGCACTGGAGTTCCTGAGTAACGCCAGTATTTTGATGGTACACCTTTCCCGCTTATGTGAAGAAATCATTTACTGGTGTAGTTATGAATTTAACTACATTGAACTATCGGATGCCTATTCGACCGGTAGTTCCATTATGCCCCAGAAGAAGAATCCGGATATGGCGGAACTGATTCGTGGAAAGAGCGGCCGGGTGTTTGGCAGTCTGATGGGACTTTTGACCACCATGAAAGGCTTGCCGCTGGCGTACAATAAGGATATGCAAGAGGACAAGGAAGGGGTCTTCGATACCGTCAAGACTATCCTACCGTGTCTGAAGGTCATGACGGGGATGGTTGAAACCTTGCATGTTAATAAGGATAAGATGGCCCATGCCACTCACCATGATTTTTCCAACGCCACTGAGCTGGCGGACTATTTGGCCACTAAGGGGATCCCGTTTCGGCGGGCCCATGAGATTGTCGGTGAGTTGGTCCTCAAGGGGATTAAGACTGGCACTGATCTAGCAGACATTCCACTAAGTACGTTTAAGCAAATTGATTCACGGGTTGAAGATGATGTCTACCAAGTTTTGAAGCCAGCCGTCGCGGTCCAGCGGCGGAACTCGCTCGGCGGAACTGGTTTTGCCCAGGTTAAGGCGCAGATTACTGCCGCGAAACAGATATTAAATAAGTAATACGAGACTGAAAGGTTCTGATGTCAGCGCTTGGCTGGTGTCAGAACTTTTTTATGTTCTTTGAAAGAAGCTGGGGACGCTTTGATTATTAACCAGGGGGAAGCTATGATATAATCAATCTGAAAAAACGTAATTTAATCGTTAAAGGAGAATTGAATAATTTGGCAGAAAGCACGGCAGAATATGAACAAATATTTCAAATTGACCAACCCGCAATCGAGGTTGGTATTTTAGGGCCCCAAGATAAGTTCGTCAGCCTGATTGAGCAGGGAATGGAGGTTACCCTGAATCCCTTTGGCGGCAATTTAAAAGTCAGTGGGCGTCGGGAAGACGTAAAACTGACAATCGACGTCTTCCATGCGCTGGTTAACCTTCTTCAACAGGGAATTCACCTGCACAGTACTGATATTGTCAGCGCAATGAAGATGGCCCACAGGGGGACTTTGGAATACTTTGCGGACCTTTACAGTGAGACTATCATCAAAGACCGCAAGGGACGTGCAGTTCGTGTTAAGAACTTTGGCCAGCGCCAGTACGTCAACGCAATGAAGCATAATGATATCACATTTGGTATTGGCCCCGCCGGAACAGGGAAAACCTACCTGGCAGTTGCAATGGCGGTGGCGGCCCTAAAACGTGGTGAAGTCGAACGGATTATCGTTACTCGTCCGGCTGTTGAAGCGGGGGAGAGCCTGGGCTTTCTTCCCGGTGACCTGCAGGAAAAAGTTGACCCATACCTGCGGCCAATTTACGACGCCTTAAACGATATCCTAGGTTCTGACCATACCCAACGTTTGATGGAACGGGAGATCATTGAAATCGCCCCATTAGCCTACATGCGGGGCCGGACTTTGGACGGTGCCTTTGTCATCCTCGATGAGGCACAAAATACCACCAACGCTCAGATGAAGATGTTTTTAACCCGCCTGGGATTTGGCTCTAAGATGGTCGTTAACGGTGATATCTCACAAATTGATTTAGCCCATGGTGTGCGGAGTGGGCTAGTGAGTGCGCAACGAATCTTGAAAGACATCCAGTCAATCAAGTTCGTTCGCTTCAGTGCCGAAGACGTGGTTCGGCACCCGGTTGTTGCCCGTATCATCACAGCTTATGAAGAGCACGCCACTAAAAAAGTAAGTAAGGACAAAAAGACGTCGAAGGAGGAATAGTGGTGGACCTGACAGTGTACGATGAGACTGGAGGCCAGGTAAGTGAGAATCAATTGGCCCTGGTTAAGGACGTTTTGCAATTTGCTGCCCGCAAATTAGCCCTTAAGGACAACACCGAGATGTCGGTGACCTTGATGACAAACCCCGCAATTCGCAAACTTAACAAACAGTACCGAGGGGTTGACCGGGCGACCGACGTTTTAAGCTTTGCTGCAGAGGAGAGTGGGGACGAGACCCCCATCATTATGGACCCGGCATTGGCAGCAGAACTACCGGAGAACCTCGGCGACCTCTTTGTCTCAATTGACAAGGTAGCGGAACAGGCTAAGTTTTTGGGTCACTCAAGCGACCGGGAACTGGGGTTCCTGGTTGTTCACGGCTTCCTCCATTTAAATGGCTATGATCATGAAAAGCCAGCCGATGAGAAAAGGATGTTTACATTGCAGCGGGAGATACTAGATGAGTATGGACTCAAAAGATAAGCACCAGGTAACTAAAAACAATCACCTCCTGCAGGCGATGAGCCACGCCTTTGATGGAATTATTACGATGCTGCGTGAGGAACGTAATATGCGTTACCATGTCCTGGCTGCCTTTTTGGTCGTTCTCGCCGGGATATTCTTTCATATCCGAGCGGCAGACTGGCTATGGCTCCTCCTGGTGATTTTTTTAGTTTTTGCCGCTGAGTTTTTGAACACCGTTACTGAGGCCGTCACCGACCTCTTGGTCAGCCACCACTATGATGTTGAAGTAAAGAAGGCAAAGGACGTGGCCGCCGGGGGGGTCTTGATTGCGGCTTGTTTTGCCGTTTTAGTGGGGCTGATAATATTTGGCCCATACATTATACAGTTATTTAAGTAGGGAGAAGAAAATGGATAATCCAAACTATAAGTCAGGTTTTGTTGCTCTAATTGGACGACCTAACGTCGGTAAGTCAACCTTGTTGAACTATATTGTTGGTCAAAAGGTGGCAATCATGAGTAACGTTGCGCAAACGACCCGGAATAAGATCCAAGGGATCTACACGAGTCCTAAAGCCCAAATCGTCTTTATTGATACGCCTGGCGTCCACAAGCCGGTTACCAAGCTTGGCGATTTTATGGAGCGGTCGACCTTATCTGCTTTAGACGAGGTCGATGCTGTAGTTTACGTTGTCAGTGCCAGCGAGAAGCGGGGGCCTGGTGACAACTTTATTATTGAGAAGTTACGGCAGGTTAAAAAACCAATTTATCTGGTTGTCAACAAGATTGACCAGGTTCACCCTAACGAACTGCCTGATATCGTTGACCAATACAAAAATGACCTCTCCTTTAAGCAGGTCATTCCAGTTTCTGCCCTCCAGGGGAACAACGTTAACGAGTTAATCAACCAGTTGATTAAGGGCCTACCTAACGGACCTCAATACTACCCAGATGATCAAATTTCCGACCACCCCGAGCGCTTTGTCATTGCCGAAATGATTCGGGAAAAGGTGTTCATGCTGACCAGGGATGAGGTTCCCCATTCCGTTGCTGTCGACGTCACCTCTGTTAAGCGGGAGGATGAAGAACATGTTCATATCTCTGCTAACGTTGTTGTCGAACGGCCGGGACAAAAGGGAATTATCATTGGCAAAAAAGGTCAGATGCTCAAGAAAATTGGGACGATGGCCCGCAAGGATATTGAACACCTGCTTGGTGACCATGTCTTCCTCCAGCTGTGGGTCAAGGTTGTGCCAAAGTGGCGCGATAAGTCAGCAATGCTTAAGGACTATGGTTACCGCAGCAAGGACTATTAATCGCTTCAAGGGGGCTTAATGATGGCCCGGGAGACCACTGATTTTACAGGGATAATTATTTACCGGCGGGACTACCGGGAGCGGGACCTGCTTGTCAAGATGCTGACGGATAAAATTGGCCCGGCGATGTTTTACATCCGTGATGGTAAGAAACGCGGCTTTCAGATGGCCAGCGACTTTTTACCGTTTACGCACGGAACCTATATTGGTTCACTTGATAACCAGGGACTTAGTTTTGTGAACACAGCGAGTGAAACGCACCAGTACCAGGGGATTGCTACCGACCTGCGGCGTAATGCTTACGCCACCTACATTCTTTCCCTAGTTGACCATGCCTTCACAGATGGCCAGGGGATTGGCGGTTGGTTTAACCAAGTGGCGGCGGCACTCGACCTAATTAACCGGGGACAGGATGAACAGGTTGTCACCAACGTAATTGAGACCCAGTTGCTGACGGTCTTTGGGGTTGCTCCGACCTGGGACCGGTGTGTTATTTGTGGTGACCGTCACCGGCCCCTCGATTTTTCGGAACAGTATGGTGGAATGCTGTGTGACCGTCACTGGTACCTGGACCAGCGGCGCTTTCATCTTGACCGTCGGACCGCCTATTATTTGCAGCAGTTTGCGGTCCTAAATCTCCAGCAGGTGAACACCATTAAATTCAATCCCTTTACCAAGGAGCGCCTTCAGTACGTCTTAGATACCCTTTACAATGACCAGGTGGGCCTCCGCCTGAAGAGCAAACGATTTATCAACCAGATGAACCGTCTTGAACAAAAAATGGGTAAATTGTCGACCGACGATTGACAATTTGAAAAAGTTTATCTATTATTAAAAATGTTTATTGGTAACACTTAATTTGAATATTAGTTGACGTTGACGGAGAAAAGCAACGGTTATGCCTTTATTAAGCGAGTAGGGGAGAGTGAAAGCCCTATTGAAGGTCCCGTTGTAGGCCCTCTACCAGTCATCTTTAACTAAGCTGTTTTGCAGAGATGCAAAAAAGCAGGGTGGAACCGCGATGTAATCTCGTCCCTGCAGTTACTATTCCGTAACTGTAGGGATTTTTTGATATGAAGGGAAGTATTCAGATGACAACAAAGAAGCTGAGTGTTCAGGATATCATCTTCACGCTTGAACAGTACTGGGCAAAGCAGGGCTGTATGCTGATGCAGGCCTACGACACGGAAAAGGGTGCCGGGACAATGAGTCCGTACACCTTTTTACGGGCAATTGGCCCAGAGCCATGGAACGCTGCATATGTCGAACCATCCCGGCGGCCCGCTGATGGTCGTTATGGTGAAAACCCGAACCGCCTTTACCAGCACCACCAGTTCCAAGTGATCATGAAACCATCACCAGATAATATTCAAGACCTGTACTTGGGAAGCTTGAAGGAACTTGGAATCGACCCTCTAGAACACGATATTCGGTTTGTAGAAGATAACTGGGAGAATCCATCAATGGGTTGTGCCGGTGTTGGTTGGGAAATCTGGCTCGACGGCATGGAGGTTACCCAGTTTACCTACTTCCAAGTAGTCGGTGAATTGCCGATGAACCCCGTGGCTTCAGAAGTTACCTATGGCTTGGAACGACTCGCTGAATATATTCAAAATGTTGACTCTGTTTACGACCTGGAATGGGCTGACGGGGTCTTATATGGTGATATCTTTAAGGAACCAGAATACGAGCACTCCAAGTACGCATTCGAAGAAAGTAACCAGGACATGTTGCTAGCGGCCTTTAATGATTACGAAACCGAAGCTAAGCGGCTAATTAAGCTGGGCCTAGTGCACCCGGCATATGACTATGTTCTGAAGTGCAGCCATACCTTTAACCTCTTGGATGCCCGAGGAGCAGTTTCCGTTACTGAACGGGCAGGTTACTTACACCGGATTCGGATCATGGCTAAGTCCATCGCTAAGGCCTTTGTCGAAGAGCGGCGGAAACGGGGCTTCCCATTGATCCATGATGATAAGCTACGGCAAAAGACACTTGATGAGTATACCAAGAAGGCTGAGAAGGCCAAGCAACGCGCTGCTAAAAAAGCAGCCAAGAAGGCTAAAAAAGCGCAGAAGGGGGACAAGTAAGATGGCTAATTCATATTTGTTAGAAGTGGGCGTTGAAGAAATGCCTGCGCATGTTGTTACGCCAAGTATTAAGCAACTTCACCAACGGGTAGCTAATTACCTGAAGGAACAACGGATTTCGTTTGACGACATTCAGGAATACGCAACCCCACGGCGGCTAGCACTTTTGATCAGTGGCCTGAGCGACAAGCAACCAGATATTGATGAATCCGTCAAGGGACCCGCTAAGAAGATTGCTCAGGATGCTGATGGTAACTGGACGAAGGCGGCAATCGGTTTTACCCGGGGCCAAGGGGCCAGCGTTGATGATATTGAATTTAAGGACGTCAAGGGTGTTGAATACGTCTTTGTTGAAAAGCACATTGCCGGTAAGCCCGTTGCCGATGTACTGAAGGGCTTACCAGACGTAATTACTGCAATGACCTTTCCAACACTGATGAAGTGGGGTTACCACAACCTGCAATTCATTCGCCCAATTCGGTGGTTGGTTTCCCTGCTTAATGACCAGGTTGTTCCGTTCCAGATTCTCGATGTTAAGGCCGGCCGGACTACCCGCGGGCATCGTTTCTTGGGACATGACATTGAATTGCAAAAGGCTGCTGACTATGTAGGTGCCTTGTATAAAGATTACGTAATCGTTGATCCTGTTAAGCGTAAGCAGGTTATCAACGATCAAATTGACGCCATTGTGGAAGAACACGACTGGGTGATTGATAAAGATCCGGACCTTTTGGAAGAGGTCAACAACCTGGTTGAATGGCCAACCGCTTTTGCGGGGTCCTTTGATAAGAAGTACTTGGTGCTGCCAGATGAAGTTTTGATTACTTCAATGAAGGATAACCAACGTTTCTTCTACCTTCGCGACCATGACGGTAACCTTTTGCCAAACTTTATCGCCGTACGGAACGGAAACAAGGAATACCTGAAAAACATCATTAAAGGGAACGAGCGGGTTCTGGTTCCGCGGCTGGAAGATGCTAAGTTCTTCTACGAGGAAGACCAGAAGTTGACGATTGACCAGTATGTTGAGCGTCTGAAACGGGTCAGTTTCCACGACAAGATTAGTTCCGTGTATGACAAGATGCAGCGGACAGCTGTGATTGCGGGGTTAATTGGTAAGCGGCTTAACTTGACAAATGATGAGCTGGCTGACCTTGATCGGGCTGCCCATATTTACAAGTTTGATTTGACCACCCAAATGGTCGGTGAGTTTGCCGAACTTCAGGGGGTAATGGGTGAAATCTATGCTAAGCTTTTCGGTGAAAAAGATGATGTCGCCACTGCTATTCGGGAACATTACATGCCAATTTCAGCTGAAGGGGAACTACCACAAACAAAGTTAGGAGCTATCCTTGCAATCGCTGATAAGCTCGACAGCATTTTAAGTTTCTTTGCGGTTGGCATGATTCCTTCTGGATCAAATGACCCATATGCTCTGCGTCGTCAGGCATTTGGAATCGTGCGGATTATTAACGACCGAAATTGGCACCTGCCATTGCTCGGTATTCAGGCAGCCATTATCAAGGCCTTTGCCGCCGCTAATATTAAGACTAATTTTGACCTTTCAAAGAATGCTGATGCTGTTCGTCAATTCTTCTTGGACCGGGTTAAGCAGGCCCTAAGTGAACGGAAGCTTCGTCACGATATTATTGATACTGTTAGTGATACGAAGGTTAACGACCTGGCAAACATTTTTGAGGCGGCCCAAGCAATTAACGAGCACAAGAATGATGGTGACTTTAAGGCCGCCATTGAAGCTTTGACCCGGGTCCTGCGGATTGCTAAGAAGGGTAACCAAGATTCTGCTGCCAGGGTTAACCCCGAGTTATTTAAAAATCCGTCCGAGCAAAAGCTTTACGATGCGGTTAATGACCTGCAAAAGCAGGCTGCGGACCGGACGGTTGCGGAGAACTTTGCTGCGCTTCGTTCCTTAGAACCAGTGATTACCAGTTACTTTGATGAAAACATGATTATGGACAAGAACGAAGATATTCGTAACAACCGGCTTACCCAGTTGGGGATTCTTGCCCGTCTTGCTGGTATTATGGGGAACTTAAATGATTTAATTGTTAAGTAAGCTTTTTGATTGTTTTACCGTTGACTTGTGGTATCATATATATTAAGTGAATTATGTGTTGATAAGTAGAGGAGGGTCGCATTCCGTATGGTTGCGACCTTTCGTTACTGTACGCAGATTAATCAAGTGGGGTGGTTCAATGGCGCGCATACCACGTGATACAATCGATCGGGTGCGTAATTCGGTTGATATTGTTGATGTAATTGGGCGGTACGTTCAGTTAAAAAAAGCGGGGAAAAGCTTTACCGGCCTGTGCCCCTTTCATGAGGAGCAGACCCCGTCGTTTTCGGTGAACGAAGAAAAGCAGTATTACCACTGTTTTGGTTGTGGACGAAGCGGTAACGTTTTTCAGTTTCTAATGGATTACCTGCATATTGGTTTTGTCGAGGCAGTGCAAAAGATTGCTAAGGATAGTGGAATTGAACTGCCCCAGCAATACCAGGCAGACACTAACCAGGGCACTTCCCAATTTGCCAACAGTGAACGTGGCCAATTAATTGCCCTGCACCAAAAAGCTGCCCAGCTCTATCACCATATTTTGGTTAACACCCCCGCTGGTGCCCCCGCGCGGGCCTACCTAAAACGGCGGGGAATGACCGATGACCTGGTGGAACAATTCCAGCTTGGTTACGCTCCGGAGCAGCGGGTACTGAAGGCATTTTGTGATCAGCAAAAGACTGATTACCAGATTCTCCGCAAGTCGGGGTTGTTTAAAGAAGATCAGGCAGGGGAACTACATGACCGTTTTGTTGACCGGGTAATTTATCCGATAAAAAATCAACGGGGGCAGGTAATTGCCTTTTCCGGACGACTACTCAGTACTGCAGATAATGACTTGCCAAAGTACCTGAATAGTCCTGAAACCCCAATCTTTAATAAGCGGCGAACCCTTTTTAACCTTGACGTTGCCCGAAAGGGTGCAAAACAAACGGGCAAGATGTACCTATTTGAGGGCTTTATGGATGTTATTTCAGCATATGGTGCTGGTGTTTCAAACGGGATTGCCTCAATGGGGACTAGTTTTACCGAGGAACAGGTGGCCATTATCCAGCGGTCAACACCCCAACTTGATATTTGCTATGACGGTGATAGTGCGGGGCAAAACGCGATTGACCGCGCGATTAAGTTAGTTGACCAGAAAGTCACTGGCAGCATGGTGACTAGGATTGTCCAGTTACCGGCGGGAATTGATCCAGATGAGTATGTCCAGAAATGTGGTGGTGAGAAGTTTCAGCGGTACCTCAGCCAGCACGAAGAAACGGTGGTTGACTTTTACTTGCGTTTCTTCCGCAATGACCGTAACTTAAGCCAACAGAGTGAGTTGATCAACTACCTTGACCAGTCGTTGAAGGTAATTGCTAAGGTAACATCGCCGGTCGAACAGGATATGTACCTAGGACAGCTTGCGGAGGAGTTTTCCCTTGATAAGGCGGCTCTGAAGAGTCAGTTAGCCCAGCTGTCGGAACAATTAGGAATTCATCCGCAAACGCCGGGGCAGAGTTACCAACAGCAGGTGGTATCGCGCCAGGAGTACACCCAGCCGGCAATTCAGGAGTCGGCAAAGGCACTTAGCCGGACAGAACTGGCCGAACGGATGCTTTTGTATTACATGCTTCATAGTCAAGAGGTGTGGGCACACGTTACGGCGGAAGATAACTTTCACTTCGTCCATGAACGCTATCAGACGCTGTATCTATTAGCAGCAAGCTATTTCACTGAACATGGTGACTATTCGGTAGCCGACTTCTTGAATTACCTAAATGAGGATGACCTGCGTAATACCCTTAGTCTGATTGAACAGTTAAATGTCAACCCGGTAATTAAAATGCCGGTAATTGATGATTGTGTGCGAATCATCATGCACCAGACCCCGCTCGCTAGCCAAATTGACCAGGTACAAAGGAAACTGAAGGAAGCTAACACGCTGAACAATACGGAATTGGTGATGCAGCTAACGGTTAAATTAGTTGATTTATTGAAAAAGCAGCAACAGTATAAAGCAGAGGAGACTAATTAATATGGCAAAGAGTAAGAAAAAGAGTCTTGTTATTTCAAATAGTGATGATTTTGACCAACAAGAATATGATACTGCTGTTGGGAAGCTGATTCGTCAATACAAGAAGAAAAAGGAAATTCGCTATGATGAATTAACAGAAAAGCTTGCTAAACCATACGAGCTGAACGCCGATGGTATCGATAACCTGTTGCAAAATGCTGAGGATGCCGGTATCAGTGTGGTTGACGAGAATGGTGACCCTGACCCCCGGGCACTTAAGGCAACGGAAAAACTGTCACAGAAGGCAATGAAAGATACCTCCGCGCCAACGGGGGTCAAAATCAATGACCCTGTCCGGATGTACCTTAAGGAAATTGGCCGAGTTAACCTCTTAACAGCGGACGAGGAAGTTCAGTTGGCCCTGCGAATTGAACAAGGGGACGAGGTCGCTAAACAGGAGCTGGCTGAGGCCAACTTGCGGCTGGTGGTTTCCATTGCTAAACGTTACGTCGGTCGGGGAATGCAATTCCTTGACTTGATCCAGGAAGGTAACATGGGGTTAATGAAGGCTGTCGAAAAATTTGACTACCGGCGGGGCTTCAAGTTTTCTACCTACGCAACTTGGTGGATTCGGCAGGCGATTACCCGGGCAATTGCTGATCAAGCCCGGACAATTCGGATTCCGGTCCACATGGTCGAAACCATTAATAAGCTGATTCGGATTCAGCGGCAACTACTCCAGGACCTTGGTCGGGAACCTCTACCGGAGGAAATTGGTGCCGAAATGGACATGCCAACTGAAAAGGTCCGGAACATCTTGAAGATTGCCCAGGAACCAGTTTCATTGGAAACGCCAATCGGTGAAGAGGACGACTCCCACCTGGGTGACTTTATCGAAGACCAAGATGCTACTAGTCCAGCTGACCATGCCGCCTACGAAATGATGAAGAAACAGTTGGAAAACGTCTTGGATACGTTAACTGACCGGGAAGAAAACGTCTTACGACTGCGGTTTGGCCTTGATGATGGTCGAACCCGGACCCTTGAGGAAGTGGGAAAGGTCTTTGGCGTTACTCGTGAACGGATTCGGCAGATTGAAGCCAAGGCCTTACGGAAGCTCCGTCACCCATCCCGTTCTAAGCAGCTAAAGGACTTCCTGGAATAAGCTGTCCTAGTTAATATATACGTAAAATAATTAAGCAGCTGTCTAAATAGTTGAAAATACTACTACATGAGCCTTCAGTTTTCAGATTTTTCTGAACTGAAGGCTTATTTTGTGTTGGTAGGCGGCAAGGTAAACTAGTGATCTAATCCTCGTTCATTTTTAAACTAAGATTAGAATATTGTTAGAAAATCCTTGACGCTTTTTTCACATAATATTAGAATTAAAGCAAGTTGTTTATAGTTTATTTTACAAAAGGAGAACGAATATGCCTGAATTATCATCAGATCTTTATGGTACCGTTAGTCATAAGTTGAACGCTTTGAAGCCCTCGGGGATTCGGGCATTCAATAAGGAAGTCTCTAAGATTCCGGGAATTATTAAGTTGACAATCGGAGAACCCGATTTCAACGTACCGGAACACGTTAAGCAGGCGGCTATTAAGAGTATTGAAAATAACGATTCCCACTACGCACCACAGGCCGGGAAGCCGGAGTTGCTGCAGGCGATTAGTAATTATGTCCAAAAGACGCGCCAGGTAAATTACAACCCGGATAACGAAGTTGTGGTCACGGTTGGGGCAACTGAAGCCCTTGACTCGACCTTCTTCGCGCTTTTCAATACTGGTGATAAGGTAATTGTTCCAACCCCAACCTTTGCCCTTTACTTCCCGTTGATTTCAATGACGGGAGCTACCGGGGTCCAAGTTGATACCTCTGCTGATAATTTTGTTCTGACCCCCGAACGGTTAGAAAAGACTATCGAAAAGGAGGGTGATGGTGTCAAGGCCGTCTTACTGAATTACCCGAATAACCCAACCGGTCGTGAATATCCAAAGGAAGTTCTGGAGGGGTTAGCAAAGGTAATTGCAAAGCACCACCTCTATGTAATTGCAGATGAAATTTACAGCGAATTAGTTTACGATGTACAACACTATTCAATCGCATCAATTATTCCAGAACGGACAATTCTGATTTCAGGGCTCTCAAAGTCACATGCCATGACCGGTTACCGGATTGGTTATGTTGCCGCTCCGGCAAAGATTGCGAAGAAGATCTTGCAGATGCACGAATACCTGGTTACGACAGTTACGGACAACACCCAGGTAGCGGCTGCTGAAGCCCTTACGAATGGTCTGGATGATCCAATTGCCTTTCGGAAGGCATACCAACGCAGGCGGGACATGATTATTGCCGGGCTAACCAAGGCAGGCTTTGAGATGGCAACTCCTCAAGGGGCCTTCTACATCTTTGCTAAGATTCCACAATTCTTCGGAATGGATGATGAAAAGTTTGCCCGTAATCTGGCCAAGGAAGCCAAAGTTGGGGTCACACCTGGTAGTGCCTTTGGTGCTGGTGGACAAGGCTATATTCGTCTCTCATATGCTTCATCTGATGAGGATATCAAGGAAGCGTTACGGCGAATCAGTGAATACGTTAAGCAACTTAGCTAGAAATTAACAAGAAGATAAGCACTTAGGGCCTGGCCACTTTAGGGCAGCCCCTAAGTGCTTTTAAACTGATGATTATCTGTCCTGTTCAAGTCCGCTTATCCTTTTGGTATACTAGTAAGTGAATAAGAAAAAAGGAAATGATAACGTGGACGAGAAACACCTTTCAAAACGGCTAACCCAAGTGGCTGCATTTGTCCCCAAGGGTGCCCGCTTGGCCGACATTGGGTCGGACCATGCCTACCTCCCAGCAGCTTTGGCCCTAAAAGGGCGGATTCAATTTGCAGTTGCCGGTGAGGTTGCTGCCGGCCCCTATGACAACATGGTTAAGGAAATTACAGAAAATGGCCTGACAAAGACAATCAGTCCCCGCCTTGCCAATGGTCTATCTGCAATTCGGCCAACAGATAAGGTCGATACGGTTGTAATTGCGGGAATGGGTGGAGCACTGATTGCCGACATCCTAGAAAGGGGTCGGGCCCAATTAGCGGGTGTTAAGCGCCTGATTTTACAACCGAACGTTGGTGAATACCGGTTACGGCAGTGGCTCTTAAAAAATAGCTACCAGATTATGGACGAACGGTTAATCGAAGAAGATGACCACATCTATGAAATCATTGTGGCGGAACCGTCAGTGGTTCCTTTCACCTACAGCGAGTATGAGCTAATGCTTGGCCCCTTCCTTTTGGAAAAGAAGGGCCCCATCTTCAAGCAAAAGTGGCAAGAATATCAGCAACGCCAGAACAGGGTCCTTCGGCAGATGGCGGCGGCTAAACAGCCACCACAAGCGAAGATTAGTCAACTGAAGAAACGATTAACAATGGTAGAGGAGGCCATACAGTATGACTAAGGGAACGGAGTTAATCAAACGTTTTGAAAGATTTGCCAGCCCACAGCTGGCGGAGCACTGGGACCATGTCGGGTTGCAGATAGGGGATCCGGACCAGCCAATCCATCGGCTAATGACAACTTTAGATGTGCGCCCCGAAACGGTCGATGAGGCCGTTAGCAAGGGGGTTGACTTTATCTTTGCCCACCACCCGGTGATGTTTCACCCCGCTAAGGACTTAGATACCCGTAACCCCCAAAATGCAATGTATGCTAAAATCCTTTCTAACCGCATCACGGTCTACGCTGCCCACACCAACCTGGATACTGCTAACGGCGGGATGAACGATTGGCTGGCAACTAAATTGGGCCTGACAGATTGCCAGCCATTGGTACCGGCTGGTAATGACCCGGTAAGTAACGAACCCGTCGGAATGGGGCGGGTAGGCACCATCAATGGGGCGATGAATGCGCGCGAATTTGCCGACTTCTGTCAACGGCTTTTCAAGGTTCCTGGCCTCCGGCTGATTGTCAATCCTGCTGATTTCGAAAAGCCAATCCACCGGGTAGCCGTCTTGGGTGGTGCCGGCCAGGATTTCTATGAGCAGGCAGTTCAAGCGGGGGCGGATGCCTACGTAACGGGGGATGTTAGCTACCACTTTGCCCATGATATGATTGCTAATCACCTGACTGTGGTTGACCCTGGTCACCACATTGAAGCTATCTGTGAACACCAACTTGCCCGCCTATTTAAGCAGTGGCAGGGGGAAAACGGTTGGGAATTTGATATCTGTGAAAATACTATCAATACCGACCCGTTTACCTTTATCGTTAACCAGTAAGGAGGACTTTTCTGATGTCTGTTGAAAAATATGATGGCCTATTAGACCGTTTCTTAAAATATGTCAAAACCGAGACCCGCTCCAATCCGGCTTCGTCAACCATTCCGTCAGACCCCAAGGAAACTGCTTTTCTGAATGAACTGGCAGATGAATTGCGGAATTTGGGAGTTGAAAATGTCCACATTAACCAGCAGAGTTCTTATTTAATGGGGACCATCCCAAGTAACGTTGATCAAGATGTTCCGGTGGTTGGCTTTATTTCCCACGTTGATACGGCCGACTTCAATGCCCATAATGTAAATCCGCAGATTGTAAAAGATTATGATGGTCATTCAGATATCCAGTTAGACCAGGATGGCAAGTACCGGTTAACGGTGGCGGACTTTCCTTCGCTGAAAAAGTACCAGGGTGACACCCTGATTACCACCGACGGTTCAACCCTCCTCGGCGCTGATGACAAGTCTGGGGTGGCCGAGATTGTCACGATGGCCGCTTATTTACAGGCGCACCCGGAAGTTAAGCATGGTGAGATTAAGATTGGCTTGGGCCCAGATGAGGAAATCGGCACCGGGGCTGACCACTTTGATGTGGCGGACTTTGGCGCTGACTTTGCCTACACTGTTGATGCGGGGCCACTTGGCGAGCTTGAATACGAAACTTTTAATGCCGCCCAGGCGGAAATTGAAATCGCGGGAAAGGACGTTCATACGGCGGTGGCCAAGGGAACAATGGTCAACGCTATCCAAGTAGCCATTGACCTCCATGATAGTTTGCCAAGCCACGAACGGGCTGAAAAAACAACTGGGAAAGAGGGCTTCTTCCACCTCTACAAGTTCAATGGGACCGTTGACCATGCCTCATTGACCTACTTGATTCGTGATCATGACCGGCGGACCTTTGAAGAACGGAAGCACCTCCTGCAAAGAATCGTCGCTGGCTTGAATACTGAACTCGGCGAAAAGCGGATCACGATGAAACTTTATGACCAGTATTACAACCTTAAGGATGCCTTAAAGGATCACATGGACGTGGTCGACCTTGCTAAGCGGGCAATGGAAGAACTAGGCATAAAGCCTGACATCTACCCGGTCCGGGGTGGAACCGACGGGTCGACAATTTCTTATATGGGATTGCCGACGCCCAACCTCTTTGCGGGGGGCGAAAACATGCACAGTCGGTATGAATACGTATCCTTACAAACGATGGAACGGGCACTGGATGTTTTGCTCAAGATTAACGAATTAAACCTGGCTGACCACTAGTAACCGCTTTTTATTAAAAAATAAGGGGCCACAATGTTCGTGGTCCCTTATTTTTTAATAAAAGCTGAGTTTTACTTTTCTTGTTTAGCAGGGTCAGCCTTGCCGGTAATGGCATTTACACAGTTAACGGCGATGATGGCCATGACGGCACCGATGATTGCCATTAACTTGTAGTTAGGTGTCATCCCTTCAAGTTGGGAAGTGATGTATGCTAACACTTCAGCGAGGATTAGTCCCCACAGTGCAGCAATGATGTTCTTTGATAAGGTCTTCATGAATTTCATCCCCTCTGTATAAACTTCATTTTAGCACAATTAAAAGAGAAAGGCAGGGGCAAAAAGTCACCAGTAAGGTGAACTTTTGTTATAATTTTCTCATGAAAGGAGTGGCCTTCGTGGATTACGTACCATTACAGGTGCACAGTAGTTACAGTCTTTTGAAAAGTCCCATCCAGATTAATGACCTGGTTCAGGCTGCAAAAGAGCGCGGCTATTCGGCAATGGCTCTGACTGATGAAAACATTTTGTACGGAGCTGTTGAGTTTTATAACGCCGCTAAAGAGGCCGGAATCAAGCCCTTGATTGGTCTAGAGATGACAGTACACCTGGCAGATATTAACCAAACCCGCCTGCAGCTTACTTTACTAGCCAAAAGCCAGATCGGGTATCAAAACCTGATGGATATTTCGACAATCCACCAAACAAGGGACCATGACCAGCTGCCACTTTCCCTGGCAACCATTAGCAAGCACCTAGGGGACGTTATCGTTTTAGTCCCGACCCAGGTGGGTTTGCTCAGCCTCCTACGCCAGGGAAATAGTTGGCTGGATGAATTTCAGGGATCAATTGCGCACAATAATTTTTACCTAGGGGTGAACCTCAGCTTAGATAGCGTTGAGCGGGCCGCATTGGACGATTTTGCCCACCAGAATGACGTGTCATTAGTGGCCACCGCCCCGGTTGACTATCTAAACCCAACAGACCTCTTTGCCACTAAAGTCCTCCAGGCGATTGGTCAGGGAGCCCAGCTAAAGGATCTTGCCAATCAATCTAAGGAGGTGGGGGAAAACTTTCTGTCTCCTAAAGAACAGGTGATTACTGACTACCAGCGTGCTGGCCTGCAGACGGCAGCTGCGGAAACAAACCGGATTGCGGCCCAGTGTGACGTTACCATGCAGTTTAAGTCGCCAGTTTTACCGCATTTCCCAACTCAAGATGGTGAAAGGGCGGGGAAATATTTGCGGGACCTGTGCCTTGCGGGGTTAAAGAAGCGCCCCGTCGCTAGCGGTTTCACGGCCGCTGACTACCAGCAGCGTTTAGACCGGGAACTAAAGGTAATTCACCAGATGGGCTTTGATGATTACTTCCTAATCGTTTGGGATGTAATGAATTATGCCCACCAGATGAAAATAACGACTGATCCCGGGCGAGGGTCAGCAGCTGGGTCCCTTGTGGCCTATGCTTTGGCCATTACCGAGGTTGACCCACTAGAGTACCACTTACTCTTTGAGCGTTTTCTGAACCCGGAACGAGCACAGATGCCTGATATTGACCTGGATATCCCGGATAATCGCCGGGGAGAGGTTCTCCAGTATGTCCACCATAAGTACGGTCACCACCGGGTCGCTCAGATTATTACTTTTGGGACCCTTGCGGCAAAGCAGGTTATTCGTGACGTCAGCCGGGTCTTTGGCTTGACCCAGTATGAATTGTCCACGGTTATGGCAACTTTACCTAAGAACTTGCACTTTACCCTGCAACAAGCAGTCGCTGAGTCGCAGCGATTACGTAACCTGCTGACCGACCAACCGAAGATAAAGTTACTCTTTAATGTGGCCCAGAAACTGGAAGGCCTTCCCCGCCACTATTCAACACACGCAGCCGGGATTGTCCTTTCCGAAGAACCGTTGCATAAGATCGTCCCCCTGCAAGAGGGGAGTGACGGCCTTTTGATGACCCAGTTCCCTAAGGACACGGTGGAAGCCCTCGGGCTATTGAAGATGGACTTCTTGGGCCTACGCAACCTGTCAATTATGGATAACACAATCAAATTGATTAAAAAGCGTCAGCCAAACTTTAACCTGGCCAAGGTAAAATTAGATGACCAAGCGACGATTTCCTTGTTCCAACGGGGAATGACAGACGGGGTCTTCCAGTTTGAATCGGCTGGGATTCGCAACGTCTTGGTTAGCCTTCATCCGGACTGCTTTGAAGATATCGTGGCGGTTAATGCCCTCTACCGTCCAGGACCGATGGAAAATATCGCGCACTTTATTGCCAGAAAGCAAGGTCAAGAGGCGGTTAGGCTCCCTGATAATGCCCTTCAGCCAATCTTGGGGCCTACCTATGGAATCTTGGTCTACCAGGAACAAGTAATGCAACTTGCTTCGGCAATGGCGGGATTTACCCTTGGTGAGGCCGACCTGCTGCGGCGGGCAATGAGTAAGAAAAAAAAGCAAGCAATGGCGGGAATGCGGGCTAAATTCATGACCGGCGCCGAGAAAAAGGGCTACCGTCAAGAACTGGCAAACCAGGTATTTGACTATATTGCCCGCTTCGCTAACTATGGATTTAATCGCTCCCACGCGGTTGCTTACTCCAAGATGGCCTTTGAAATGGCCTATCTTAAATGTCACTATCCCGCAGAATTTTACACCGCTCTAATGAATGCGGAGGGGAATGTGGCCAAGCTTCGCCAGCACATTACCAATGCTCAGAAGATGAACGTGAAGGTTAACGGGCCTAAAATCAACGTGAGCCAGCAGAACTTTACCATCAAGGACCAGGAAATATACTTTGGCTTTAGTGCCATCAAGGGGGCCCGCCGTTATTTTGTTAGCGATTTTCTTAAGGAACGCACCCAAAACGGCCCCTTCACGGATATCCGCAATTTTATTAACCGCTTGCCGAGTAAGTGGCAAAAGGCGGAATTAATCGCCCCCTTAATTTATGCTGGGGCTTTTGATGGCCTGGGCTACAACCGAGCGGAAATGATTGCCAGCTTGCCCAAATTGTTGTCGGGAATCGAACTGTTGGGGATGCTCGGTGATTTTGCCGCGGATCCAAGTCTCCAGTCCTCGATTAGCCGCCGGTCTGAATTCCCGCTAACGACCCGGTTAGCCAAGGAAAATGAATATCTTGGGGTTTACCTGTCGGGTCACCCGGTTAGCCAGTATCGCGACCTGGCGCAGCGGTTAAACGTAACGTCGGTTAAAGCGTTACAACCCGGCCAGCCGGTGACCTTGATCGTTTTTGTTAACCGGGTAAAGACAATTTATACTAAGAAGGACCACCGGCAAATGGCCTTTATCACGGCTTCAGACGAAAGTGGGCTGGTTGATATAACCGTTTTCCCCCGCCAGTATCAGGAAAATAGTCAACTACTAGTGAAAAATCGGGTCCTAGTAATCACTGGTCATGGTGAGCAACGCCCCGGTCATGGGCGACAGGTAATCGCTAAGACGATTCGGGATGCTAAACAAGTTCGTCAGCAATTTATCCCCCACGCTCGGTGGGTTCTGCGGATTAACCCGGCGAAGGACCAGCCCACGATAATAAAAGAGCTCCATCAGTTCATGGCCCAACACCGGGGAAGGGTCCCCGTCCTTCTTTACTACCCGCAGACGGATGTTAAAATGTTGGAGCCTGCTAGCCGCTGGCTTGACACCAGTACCGCGACTCAGCAGGGATTAGGACAAATTTTAGGACCAGCAAACGTTGTTCTTCAACAGTTAAAACATTAAATATTGATTAGAAATAATAATAATTTTGCGATGGTAGCGTTTTCTTGGGAAAGTTTGCATAAAAATTACAGACACCAATTTTGAAAAGTGCTATTATACAAGTGTGCAAATGAGGGATGCAAATGGCAGACCGCAGTTGATGCATAAATGCAAAGGAGAGATTCATTTATGAAGAAAACCAAGATTGTAAGTACGCTTGGTCCTGCAAGTACTGATGTTGATACAATCGTTAAGTTGATCCAAGCGGGCGCAAATGTTTTCCGCTTCAACTTCTCACACGGTGACCACCCAGAACACCTGGGCCGGATGCAAAACGTTAAGAAGGCCGAAAAAATCACCGGCAAGCACGTTGGTATTATGCTTGATACTAAGGGTGCTGAAATTCGGACCACCGTTCAAAAGGAAGGTAAGATCGAATACAACATTGGTGATGAAGTACGGATTTCAATGGATGATTCTATTGAAGGTACGCATGATAAGATTGCTGTTACCTACCCAGGCCTTTACGATGACACCCACGTTGGCGGTCACGTTCTCTTCGATGATGGTCTGATTGACATGCAAATTGAAGAAAAGGATGACGCTAACAAGGAACTGGTCTGCAAGGTATTGAACCACGGTGTTCTTGGTTCTCGGAAGGGTGTTAACGCTCCTGGTGTTTCCATTAACCTGCCAGGAATTACCAAGAAGGACTCCAGCGACATTCGTTTCGGTCTTGACAACAAGATCAACTTTATTTCCGCATCCTTCGTTCGGAAGCCACAAGATGTCCTTGACATTCGTGAACTTCTCAAGGAAAAGAACATGGAAGACGTTCAAATCTTCCCAAAGATTGAATCACAAGAAGGTATTGACAACTTTGAAGCAATCATTGAAGTTGCTGATGGTCTGATGGTTCCTCGTGGTGACATGGGGGTTGAAATTCCTGCTGAAAACGTGCCAATCGTTCAAAAGCACATGATCAAGCGGTGCAACGAATTAGGTAAGCCAGTTATCACTGCTACCCAAATGCTGGACTCCATGCAAGAAAACCCACGGCCAACTCGTGCCGAAGTTTCTGATGTTGCTAACGCCGTCTTTGATGGTACTGACGCAACCATGCTTTCTGGTGAAAGTGCCAACGGTGACTACCCTGTAGAATCTGTTGCCATGATGAACGCCATCGACATCAAGGCTGAAAACCACCTTTGGGAATTCGGTACTGAAACCTTTGACTGGGATAAGTCTGACGTAACTGAAACCATTGGTTCCGCTGTTTCCAATGCCGCTAAGGACTTAGACATCCACACCATCGTTGCCTACACTGCTTCTGGCTACACTGCTAAGATGATTTCCAAGTACCGTCCAAATGCTGATATCGTTGCCCTTACTCCTAATGAACGGGTAGAACGTGGCTTGATGATCAACTGGGGTGTTCAACCTTACGTTGTTGACGAAATGAAGGACACTGATAAGATGTTTGACCTTGCTGCTCAAAAGGCTGTTGAACTTGGCTTTGCTAAGAAGGGTGACAAGATTATCATCGTTGCTGGTGTTCCACTGGGTGTACCAGGTGCAACCAACATGATGCGTGTTAAGACGATTGACTAATTAATAGTTAATCTAAGAATAAAAAGCTGTGATATAAGTCTCTTATATAGTTGAAAATGCTACAGTGTAATCCACAAAGGGGCTCTAGAGTTCGGGAAACCCGAACACTAGAGTCCTCTTTGTGTTTCCACGAGCTTTGCGTCGGCGGGGTTCCCGACAGGCCTGTTTCGCGTCGGAAAAACGAACTAATAATATCTCACCTTTGTCGTAAAAGCAGTCCTGGTCAAATTAAGGGTGGCCGTGTAAAATAATAAGCAGGATTATAAAAGTAAAGAACGGGGTAAATTATGAATTCAGCATTAGGAAAAGTTGTTTCCGCGGTGATAATTGATGAAAATGAACAGGACTACTTTGTCCAGCCGGACCGTAACGGCCAGACTTATCGTTTGCCTAAAGTGGAGAGCCCACAAGTACTTCACATTGGAGGACAGGTCCGCGGCTTTGTTTATGAAAACGAAGATCACCAATTACAGATGACCTGTGCGTATATTCCCTCAGTGCAGGTTGACCACTATGATTACGGCACAGTCGTCAGTGTTCGTCGTGATCTAGGAGTGTTTGTCGACATCGGCCTTTCCAACAAGGATATCGTTGTTTCACTAGATGACCTGCCGAGTCTAAAGCACCTTTGGCCCCAGCCAGGTGACCGGCTGTTAATGGCCCTGCAGGTAGATGATAAGGACCGGATTTGGGGAAAATTGGCAGACGACGCCATCTATAACACAATTTCAAAAGCCCCCAGCAAAAAGCTCTTAAACCGGGATATAATGGCCACTGTTTACCGCCTTAAGCTTAATGGAACCCATGTGATTACCGACGACTACCACCTGGGCTTTATTCACCCTAGTGAGCGGGACCAAGAACCCCGGCTTGGTCAACGGGTCAAGGCCCGGGTCATTGGCCTGTCAGCTCACGGTAGTTTAAACCTTTCACTTAAGCCCCGGGCCTACCAAGCAATCGGTGAAGATGCACAGATGCTTTTGACAATGCTTGATCATGACCTAAACCACCGGCTTCCCTATACCGATAAAACTGATCCCCAGATTATTCGCCAGGTGTTTGGTATTTCCAAGGGTCAATTTAAACGGGCGGTGGGTCACCTGCTGAAGGAGCGACTAGTCAAGGAAGAAAATGGTCAGCTGGTTCTTTTGAAAAAGAATGATTAGTGATGAACAAAACTATAGCTACTTACATTCAGTATTTAAAAAGCAAGGGGCTAGCAGCAAACACCCTGGAAAGCTATCAACGGGACTTGAAGCAGGCGATGGCCTTTTTTGAAAAAGAACGCCAGATTAACAAGTGGGAAAAGGTTGACCAATACGCCATCATGGACCTAGTCAATAACTTGAAGGGCCGGGACCGGTCGGCAGCCACCATCAACCGTCTCCTCTCGGCACTGCGCCGTTTTTACCGTTACCTGATTTGCCACCGGGGGTTACGGTTTAATCCCCTGGAACTGGTGGATAATATTCAACCGGCGACTCCCCAGGCTCCGGAAATTCTGACGGAGAGTGAGACACAGCGCCTCCTGCGGGCCCCAGATTCGACGAGCCTCCTTGGATGCCGTGATCATGTGATGTTGCTAGTGATGGCGGCTACCGGAATGCGGGTCAGTGAGCTCGTCCAGCTATCCCTAAAAGACCTGCATTTAGACATTCAGATGGTCCGTTCTGGGGCCGGTAGTAAGCAGGAACGGTTGATCCCCCTAAGTACAGTGGCCAGTGGCAGTTTACAAGAGTATTTGACCAGGGTTCGCAAAAAATTGGCGAGACCAGGTGAAGATGCTGTCTTTGTGAATGCGCATGGTCACCGCCTCACTCGTCAGGGAGTCTGGAAGAACCTCAAGCAGTTGGTCAAGGTTGCCCAAATTGATAAGGCGGTGACCCCCCAGACTCTCCGCTATTCCTTCGCTGTTCGTTTACTGAATAATGGGGCAGATAGTCGTCTCATTCAAGCAATGCTTGGTTACAGCGAGATGCGGATGCTGAAGCCTTATTTGAAAATGAGCCCCCAGGAAATGGTGAACAGTTATCGTCAGCACCAGCCACGCTTATAAAGGAGTGATTATTTGCTAGTTCGCTACCGGAAGGATTACGAAAAAATTGCGATGGGGTTGCTCTCATTGCTGCCTGAACTGCACAACTATGATCGCTTTACAGAGGAGCTTCATGATGCGGTTGCCCAGCATTTCCCCATTTACCTGTGGAAGGACGAAGAGGACAACCATTTCATTGCCGTTGTCATCCTCGAGGAGGGGGAGAGCTATGTCTTGCTCCGGCAGATTTCTTTCACCCCGAGTGAACGTTCAGGCAGAAATGTCTATGCCCTGTTGGATGCTATTAAGGAGCAGTACGCGCAAAAAAGACTGATGGGGACGCTGGAAACGCAGCCCCTGATAACAGGGTGGGAGAAGAATCATGAGTAAGCCATTGACGGAGCACCCTTATCAACCGGTGATCAAGATTCCCGACTTTGAGGGTCCACTGGACCTTCTTTTACACTTGATCAAGGAAAATAAGATGGGTATTTATGACATTAAGATAGTTACTATTACTTCCCAGTACATGGACTACCTCCACCAGCGCCAAACACACCGTTTGGAGGTAGCTGGTGATTACTTTGTGATGGCAGCGACATTAATGAATATTAAGAGTCAGATGTTATTGCCTAAACCACCCGTGGACGAGGAAGAAGCTGAAGAGGATGAACCTGATCCCCGCCAGGAATTAGTTGCCCAGCTTCTTGAATACCAACGCTACAAGAAGGCGGCGGGGGAGTTGAAAAATAAAGAAAACTTTCGCCAGCAGGAATTTACCCGTCCCGCAATGCACGTACCGCGCAAATTAATTACGGCGCATGTTGAACCGGGAGTAACAATTGACCAGCTTAAGGCCGCCTATGCTCAGGTCCTAAAAAATCACCGCCTTAACCAGCCGCTGGTGGAAACAGTTGCGGCGGAGAAGGTAAGCGTTGCCCAACGGATGGGGGACGTGGTTAAATTAGTGAAGAAGGGACCGGTCCAGTTTACCACCCTATTTGAACATAACCGGACGCGTGACAGCTTGGTTACCACCTTTCTTGCCATCCTGGAACTGAGTCGGCACCGCCGAATTAACTTACAGCAGGCGGAACTATTTGGACCGATTATACTAACGGAGGGACCCAAGATTGACGAACAATCAGTTAACAAACCAGGCACAGATTGAAGGACTATTGTTTATTAGTGGGGATGAAGGAATTACCCTGGGTGACTTGGCTAAGATTACGGGCTTTATGAAACCCGCAATCCGGAAACTACTTAGTGACCTTGCCCAGCGTTACCAGGCGGATCCGCACTGTGCTCTTGTTCTTTTAAGAAGTGACGAAACCTACCGGCTCGCCACAAAGCAAGCGTTAGCACCAGTAATCAAGCACTATTTTGAGGTTCCATTGACCGTCCCCTTAACGACTGCCCTACTGGAAACGTTAGCGATTGTCGCTTACCGGCAGCCGATTACCCGGTTAGAAATTGATGATATCCGTAGTGTGCAGAGTTCGGGATCCTTGCAGAAATTAATGGTTCGGGGCCTGATTGATACTAAGGGCCGGCTGGATGCTCCCGGGCGGCCATTTTTATACGTTACCACCACGAACTTTCTGGACTACTTTGGTCTAACTTCGCTAGATGACCTGCCACCGCTGCCGGCAGAAAGTGAGCTCGCCCCTGACCAGGTGAATGGGGACCTGTTTTTGACGGCTTTGCAATCGCGTGAGAAACGTCAGGAGGATAAGTAATGGAACGTTTACAAAAGGTAATGGCGGAGGCCGGTGTAGCCTCCCGTCGTGCATCAGAAAAACTAATTGCCACTGGCCATGTTCAGGTTAATGGTCGGATTGTGCGGACGCTGGGTACTAAGGTCAGCAGCCGGGACAAGGTAGAAGTCGATGGGGTACCCCTCCACCGCGAGAAGCACGTTTATTTCCTGCTGAATAAACCCCGGGAGGTGATCTCGTCTGCCCATGATGAGAAGGGGCGGCGGACGGTTGTCGACATTTTGCGTGAGAAAGGGGTTGATGAACGAATCTACCCGGTGGGAAGATTAGACTACGACACCACGGGTGTTTTGCTCCTCACAAATGACGGCACGCTTGCTAACAAGCTTATGCACCCCAAGTTTGAGGTTGCTAAGACCTATATTGCAAAAGTTAAGGGCCTGGTTTCTAACAATGACTTAAAGCAACTCCGCTTGGGAGTCAAGCTCGATGGGCGAAAGACCAAACCGGCTAAGTCGCGGTTGAAGGAGAGTGACCGGGTCAAGAAGACGAGTATTGTTCAATTGACAATCCACGAGGGGCATTATCACCAAGTTAAACGCATGCTGGAAGCAGTGGGACACCCGGTAATCAAACTTCACCGGGAAAATTATGGCTTTTTGAACTTGCAGGGAGTTCAACCCGGTGAGTTCCGAAAGCTCCGGCCGGAAGAAGTGAAAAAGTTAAAACAGCTTTAGGTTACTACGCCCACCTTTTCACAAGGTAAAGTGACGCCAGCTACTGGTTAAGGCGGCGGGTGAATGCGTTGACACGGTGACTAGTCGCCGGTATAATGGGGCTGTAAATATTAAGAATTGTCTTCAAGGCAGGGTGCAATTCCCGACCGGCGGTGATAGCCCGCAACCCGTGTGAACGGTTGAATTTGGTGAAATTCCAATGCCGACAGTAAAGTCTGGTATAGAGAAGATTTCTATAATGAAAGCGTTGTTGACAACTTGTTAACGGCGCTTTTTTCATAGGAAAGCCAACTGAAGGTAATCTCATTGGAGGTTGTTTATTTATGACAGTTTCACATCAGCGAATTCAACGGATGGTTGGTGTTGCTTGCTTCGGGGCCCTCGGCTTTATTTTGATGTTATTTGAGTTTCCGATTATTCCGGTGGTGTCTTATTTGAAAATTGACTTTTCCGATATTCCAGTTCTCCTCGGCGGATATATCTACGGACCCTTTACGGGGGTGATAATCGCCCTTATCAAGTGCTTGATTCATGCGATGGTTCACGGCTTTTCGGTTGGTGAACTAATTGGTATTTTTGGTGACTTCGTTTCTTCCTTGGCTATCCTATTACCGTTCTGCTTTGTATGGCGGCAACGTGGGTGGACCTTCAAGCGGCAAATGGGGATGGGAATTTTGCTTTCAACAATTACCTTGACCATTGTCATGTCGTTACTTAACCTCTGGGTACTGACCCCGTTATACATGGCCGTTTGGAACTGGCGCTCTTCACTTCCGGTGGCGCAACTGGTTGCAGTGGGTGTTTTGCCATTTAATGTTATTAAGGGCCTGTTGGTATCGGGGGTCTTTGCCCTGATTGCTGGCCACTTGCGCCAGTGGCTTCTTCGTCACCAATTAAAATAAATTCTCGTGGGACAGAACTAGCTTGCTAGTTTGCTTTTCGACGCGAAGCTAGCCTATCGGGAACCCCCTCGAAGCGAAGCAAGTCTTTAGAAAGCACAAAAAGGACTCTAGTGTTTGGATTTTCCAAACGCTAGAGTCCCTTTGTGTACTGCGCTGTAACATTTTCAACTATATAGGAGACTCATGTCACAACCCATTTTAATGTTGTCAGGAATTTATGCCGTATTATATTAATAGTAGTTCGAAAAGGAGGGATAAGTGGTGAATGACTTTTTATTACGCTTGTGTAGCTATCACCAGCCACGGCGGGTGCGGGTAATTGAAAATGTCTGCCAAAACCACCCCACAGTTGCCAACCTATTCTGGGCTAAGCAGTACTCCCTTATCAATTGGCTGGGCTGCCGGCGGAATCTGGACCGTGTCGAGTTTAATGATGAACTCGCCGCATTGGAAAAGGCGGGGTTGATCAGTTTGCATGATAACCAGGTCCAGTTAACGGCCGCCGGAGTGAGCTACCAGGAAGAAAATCCCATCTATGAGCCCCATTTTTTTGATTGGTTCTGGCTAGCCAACACAAGGCGGGTTGAACAGCGCTTCCTCCTGGGGATTCAGGTTGTTTCTGAACTTGCCTACCACAACTGGCGCTACGTCCCTTTGCACGTTCCCTATTCAGAACAAGGGGCGGTGAAGGCCTGGTTTCATCGCTATGGTTCCGCACAGCTTGTCCACCAGGTTGCGCGTGAGCTTGACTTACTGGGAACGGCCTTTGAAGGAGAAGATGAGCAGTTGGTGACGGCTTTTTTTGCCAGCCTGGTAGGGCACGATGGCAGTGGGCAGACAATTGCCCAGGTTAGTCAACAGTTAAGTCTTAACATCGGTGAAACGATGATTATTAACCATGACGTCCTCCTCGGGATCAGTGCCTTTGCTAAAAATACCACAGGCCCAATTGCCCGGCTGCTCCAACCCTTACTCACTTCTTCACCACTTTCGACTAGCTGTTGGCAGACAATTAATATGCTTAGGCGGGGAAGACCACTAGAGGAGATTGCCCGGCATCGTCACCTCAAGCTGGGGACAATTCGTGAACACATTCTTACCGCGGCTATCTTGGTGCCCCGAGCCTATCAGTGGGGAAAACTACTGCCGCCCCAAGACGAAGAGTATTTAAAGCACAAGTATGAGGGACCCGTTGCCAGCTGGCAATTTGTTAGTTGGGGTAGTAACGAAAACCGTGACTTTTTCTACTTTCGTCTCTATCAAATCATCCAGGGGAGTGAAGAAAATGGATGAGCAGAAAATCTATCAGGAATTACGGCACCGCTTTGGCTTTGCTAAATTTCGCGATGGCCAACTAGCAACCATTAAAGCCATCATGGCTGGACACAACACGTTGGCCGTCCTACCGACTGGTGGCGGGAAGTCCCTTTTATACCAGTTACCAGGCTACCTAATGGCCGGAACGGTATTGATTGTTTCACCATTAATCTCCTTAATGCAAGACCAGGTTGACCGTCTCCACCGCCGAGGTGAGAAGGGGGCAGTCATGTTGACCGGTCAAATTTATGGTGCTGATCGTCAACGGTTACTTCAAAATTTAGCTAATTACAAATTTATCTTTGCATCGCCGGAGTTTTTGACAAATAAGGAAGTCGTTGCGGCGCTGCAACAGGTGCAGATTTCGCTATTGACCATCGATGAGGCCCATTGTATCTCACAGTGGGGGCCTGATTTCCGGCCGGAGTATTTGATGCTCAAACAACTCCGCCAATTTTTAAGGTACCCGGTTACCCTGATGCTAACGGCAACGGCAACGAAAGCTGTTCGCTGCGATATCATTAAAAAGGTCGGCCTGACAGATGATCAAGTAGTTGAGGTCCAGCGTTCCGTCAACCGGCCAAACATCTTTTTAGCCGTCGACCAGTGTCAGAATGGCGAGGAAAAAAGGGCCCAGTTACTAAAAATGATAAATCAGCTCGGCGGCGCGGGGATAATATATTTTAGTAGCCGACGCTTGGCAGACGAAATGACAAGGTGGCTGAACACGCAAACTAAAATAGAAGTGGCTACCTATCACGCTGGAATGTCTTCGGCCGACCGTTTTCGTATCCAACAACAGTTCATGTCTGATCAGGTAAAGCTGATTTGTGCAACCAGTGCCTTTGGGATGGGCATTGATAAGGAAAATATCCGTTTTGTAATTCACTACCATATACCCGACAGCTTAGAGAACTATGTTCAAGAAATCGGTCGGGCGGGTCGTGATGGTAAGCAAAGTGTTGCTGTTATCCTATATACACCCGGCGACGAACAACTGCCACGGCAGTTACTAACTGTTGACCTCCCACCAGCCGACCTGATGCAGGCTGTTCAACGGGGGAAGGTAGACGAAAGGACATTAGGCCCTGACTACCGGCTATTTTCCTTCTACCTTAAGCATCATTTTACGCCTGACCAGGTTAAGCGGGCTTTTACCCGGCGGAAGAAGCGGCGCCTTGCTCAGCTTCAGATGATGACCAACTATGTTCAGTCTTCTGAATGCCGGCGCGACTTTATTCTCCGCTATTTTGATGAGCCAACCATTACCCAAAAAAGATGCTGTGACCACGAGCTAGCGGACTGGCTGGCAGCAGGGATATTACCGAAACAAATTTATGCTTCGCCCAAGTTGTCTTCATTTGACTGGCATTCTCGTCTGGCTTCATTATTAAATCTTGTTAAAAATTAGTTTTTTTGCTATCTAGACAATTAGTAATTCAGTGCGCTACAATCAGAATGTCAACTTTGCGTAGGAAGGAGGAGTGAGAATGAGTGACCATCGGCAGGAGAGCCGGCAGAAGAACGATGAACTTTGGGATAAGAAGTTCAATGATAATGAAGACCGTGACAGTAGTGGCCACCTATCGCGGATGGAACGGCGGAAACAGGAATCGCACAGTTCAACGATTACCACCGTTTTGATTGTATTGATTATACTATTGGCTGCTACCCCATTGATATACTGGCTTAACAACAAGCAGTCGTTTAACCACCCAGTACGAACAGAGCAAACCGCTAAATCAGCCGTGAGTAGTAAAAAAACCAACTCATCATTCTTCATCAACCTCGAGGATAAGTAAAAAAACGACGGATGATCGGCAGACAACGGTTAATAGCCTGTCTAGCGCCAGTCAAGAGTCACAGATGAGTTCAAGCGTTCAACAGTCTAGTTCTAGTAGCAACCAACGAACCCAGTATTCATATAATCGGTACACAACTGTTCAGCGCGGTGATAGTGTTTACCGGATTGCTGCACGAAATGGTATGTCGGCGCAGGAACTAGCTCGGTTGAACAACGTGTCCGTTAATACGCCGTTGCGACCGGGACAACAGATTAGGGTACGATAACGAGGAGTGAATATAAGAACATGAAAAATGGAATTCAAGTTGCAATCGATGGCCCGGCTTCTGCGGGGAAGAGTACGGTTGCCAAGTTGGTTGCAAAGCGTTTTAATTACGTCTATTGTGATACCGGTGCAATGTACCGAGTTGTGACTCTTGCCGCCTTGCAGCAAGGCATTGCGATGGATGCGACTACTAAGATCGCCAATTTAGCCAGTCGGATTAAGATTTCGTTTAAGCCGGGTGAACCGGAACAACGGGTATTTCTCAATGATAAAGAGGTCACCACGGCAATTCGTCAGGGAAAAATTGATAATAATGTTTCCGCAGTTGCAGCGATTCCGGCAGTTCGGCGTGAAATGACGAACCAGCAGCGGCAGATTGCTCAGGCTGGGGGGATTGTGATGGATGGCCGTGATATTGGCTCAACCGTTTTACCGGATGCTCCCGTGAAGATTTTTATGGTTGCAACGGCCCATGAACGGGCCCGACGGCGTTATGTTGAAAATAAGGAGAAGGGAATTGCGACGGCTTCTTTAGAGGAGCTGCAGCACGAAATTGAGCTTCGTGACCAGAAGGACTCCTCACGAAAGGTTTCTCCCCTTGTTCAGGCCCCCGATGCAATCCGCTTGGATACGACGAAGTTAACGATTAACGAAGTCGTTGACAAAATTAGTGATATTATCAAAAAAACTCTTAACGAATTATCGTAAACACTGGAAAAGCGGGAACTTTTCTAGTAGAATAGTGTTCAGAGTTGATTGTTGCAAGGAGGATTTTTTTTAATGGCTGAAAACAACGAAAACAAGAACGATATGTTAAAAGCGCTCGACAGCATTGAAACCGTTAAGGTGGGCGATGTTGTTAAGGGTGAAGTATTGGCAATCGATGACGATCGTCAAGCTATCGTTGGTATTAAAGACGCAGGGGTTGAAGGTGTCGTCCCTGCTAAGGAATTATCAACCAAGCCAGTTGAAGACATCAATGATGCAGTTAAAGTAGGTGACGAATTAGACTTAGTTGTCATCTCCAAGATTGGTAACGATAAGGAAAATGGTAGTTACTTACTTTCTCACCGTCGTCTTGAAGCCCGTAAGGTATGGGATGACATCCAAAAGAAGTTCGACAATGGTGAAACCATCACTGCAAAAGTTACCCAAGCAGTTAAGGGTGGTTTAGTTGTTGATGCTGGAGTACGTGGCTTCGTTCCTGCTTCAATGATCACTGATCACTACGTTGAAGATCTGAACCAATTCAAGGGCCAAGAACTTGAATTTAAGATTATTGAAATCGAACCAAGTGAAAACCGCCTGATCTTATCTCACCGTGAAATCGTTAAGGCTGAACACGAAAAGGCTGCTCAAAAGATCTTTGCTGAATTACAACCTGGTGATGTTGTTGAAGGTAAGGTTGCCCGGATGACGAGCTTTGGTGCTTTTGTTGACCTCGGCGGCGTTGATGGCCTGGTTCACGTTTCGGAAATTTCTTACGAACACGTTGACAAGCCTTCTGATGTATTGTCTGCTGGTCAAGATGTCAAGGTTAAGGTATTAAACGTTGACCCTGATCGTGAACGGATTTCCTTGTCCATCAAACAAACTCTTCCTGGACCATGGGATGACATCGAAGAAAAGGCACCTGCTGGCTCTGTATTGACGGGTACTGTTAAGCGTCTGACGAGTTTCGGTGCTTTTGTTGAAGTTTTCCCAGGTGTTGAAGGTTTGGTTCACATTTCTCAAATCTCCCATAAGCACATCGCCACCCCAGCTGATGTACTGAAGCCAGGTCAAGAAGTTAAGGTTAAGGTACTGAATGTTGACCCTGAACGGCAACGTTTAGGCTTATCCATGAAGGCTCTGGAAGAACGTCCAAAGGGCGAGGAAAACGACAATGGCGAAAATTACCGTGGTCGTCGTCGTTCTCGTCGGAACAACAACCGGTCCGCAATGAACAACGTTCCTGAAGAAGAAAGTGGCTTCTCCATGGGTGACTTGATTGGTGACCAATTGAAGAATTTACGTAAGTAATTTCATACAATATTAAAATATTTTAAGGAGGAAGTGGCACTTTTGTGGTTACTTCCTTTTTATTCTTTGAAGGAAGGTGAAATTAATGTCTAATCCTGTAGTGGCGGTAGTTGGACGGCCCAACGTTGGTAAATCAACCCTTTTTAACCGGATCGCTGGTCAGCGGATCTCCATAGTTGAGGATACTCCGGGGGTCACTCGTGACCGGATCTATGCTCATGGTGAATGGCTTGGCAAGCACTTTAATATGATTGATACCGGAGGAATCGAGTTATCTGACCAACCGCTGTTGACCCAAATTCGTCAGCAGGCCGAGATTGCTATTGATGAGGCTGATGTTATTATCTTTGTCGTGGATATCGAGAGCGGGGTTACGGATGCCGACGAACAAGTTGCTCGGATTCTTTACCGATCTGATAAACCGATAGTTTTGGCCGTAAACAAGGTTGATAACCCGGAGCGACGGAGCGACATTTATGACTTTTACTCGCTTGGCCTGGGGGAACCCTACCCGGTATCCAGTGTCCATGGTGTTGGCCTTGGGGACCTTTTGGATGCGGTAATTAGTAATTTCCCCGAGAATGCGGCAAATAATGCGGACAACAGCATTCGTTTCAGCTTGATTGGGCGGCCCAACGTTGGAAAGTCCTCAATGGTTAACGCCATCCTGGGTGAAAACCGGGTGATTGTGTCAAACGTTGCGGGGACTACCCGGGACGCCATCAATACTCGTTTCCAGTCTGCTGATGGCCAAGAATTTACCATGATTGACACAGCTGGGATTCGTAAGAAGGGCAAAATTTACGAAAATACTGAGCGCTATGCTCTGATGCGGGCCATGCGGGCGATCGACGATAGTGATGTTGTCCTGGTGGTCTTAAACGCTGAAGAGGGAATCCGGGAAATTGACAAGCATATTGCGGGATACGCTCACGAAGCTGGTTGCGGGGTCATCATTGTTGTCAATAAGTGGGACACGATTGAGAATCGGGATCACCGGACGATGACCGACTTCACAAACCTGATTCGAAACGAATTCCAGTACCTGAGTTATGCACCCATTATCTTTGTTTCCGCAAAGACTAAGCAGCGCTTAAACAAACTTCCTGCGCTAATCAAGGAGGTTCACGCCCACCATGAGCGACGGATTAAGTCTTCGGTCCTTAATAACGTGATTATGGACGCAATTGCGGCTAATCCAACACCAACGCAAAATGGTAAACGGCTACGGATCTTCTATGCTACCCAGGTGGCAACCGCACCGCCGACCTTTGTTGTCTTTGTTAACGACCCAGAACTGATGCACTTCTCTTACGAGCGCTACCTTGAAAACCAGATTCGACAGGCTTTTGACTTTACGGGGACACCGCTCCACCTCATCAAGCGACAGCGGCAATAATAAAACCCCTAAAAAATCTTAAAATTGCCCTGGAAAGTTGGCAAAACCGCTTGCCAGTAGGGTTTCACTATGCTAATCTTAACATTGAAATAATACGAACTCCTCGTAATTATTTCGTTAATTTTGGACCACTCAAAATTAACATTGTGAGTTAGTGTAATTAGCTTGCACTAATTGTGGGAGGTGAAAACACATGGCAAACAAAGCAGAATTAGTAAGCAACGTTGCTGCTGCTACTGGCTTGACCAAGAAGGATGCTACTGCTGCTGTAGACGCTGTCTTCAGTTCAATTCAAGCATCATTGGCCAAGGGGGAAAAGGTTCAACTGATTGGCTTCGGTAACTTTGAAGTTCGTCAACGTGCCGCACGGAAGGGCCGTAACCCGCAAACTGGACAAGAAATCCAAATTCCTGCAAGCAAGGTACCAGCATTCAAGCCTGGTAAAGCTTTAAAGGATGCTGTTAAGTAATTAACAGATCAAGTGGGGGAGCATGCACAATCATGTTCCTAAATCCAAAGAGACTCTTAGTATGGCTATAATGCCCTCTAAGTATACAGATGAAATAGAAAATTCATCTTATACTTGGAGGGCTTTTTCTATGACTAGGAAAGCGAAATTTAGTGCAGAAGAGAAACTGGCGATATTAAACGAATTAAGTCATTCTAGTGCGAAAGAAGTTACTAGGAAACACTCAATTGGTAAAGGTACTATTTCGCGTTGGCGACTGCTTTATAAGTACCAAGGAATTGACGGATTACAATCCAGTCATCACAATTGTAGCTACTCAAAGGACTTCAAACTGGATTTAGTCCGACGATACCAGGAATCAACAGATTCCCTTAAAGTATTCGCAATTAAAAATGGATTAAAGTCAGAAACACAACTATCAAATTGGATTATCCAGTATAATGAATCAAAACTAACGGCTTATACGCCAAGAAAGCGAGATTCAATTATGCCAGGACGGAAAACTACTTTTGAAGAACGATTATCGATAATTGAGGAACTGATTAAGCATGATATTAACTACAACTGGGCAGTAGATAAGTACCATGTTAGTTACCAACAAGTCTATGATTGGTATCAAAAATATCGTAAAAGTGGTAATGACCCGCAATCACTTCGTGATCGGCGGGGTAAAGCCAAGCCGAAGGAAGCATGGACAGAAGCTGATCAGTTAAAAGCTGAGAATCGATTATTAAAGGCTCAACTTCTTCGTAAAGAAATGGAGAGCGCCTACGCAAAAAAAGTGATGGAAATACGCAATCGGGAGGTGAACGATTTCTCAAACAACAAGCCATCAAAGAACTGAATCAAGAACACGACTGGCCAATTACTGTCTTGTGTCAGATCGCTGGCATAACTAGAGATGCTTATTACAAGTGGCTTCATAGAAAGCCAAGTAACTATAAGATTGAACAGTCAGAGCTACTGGGGGCGATTCTAGAGCTAGAGGAAAAGCATAAGTGGACACTGGGCTACTTAGCGATGACAACACAACTAGCCTACGAAAATAAGCTAAGTTTCCAGGCAGGACTAAAACGAGTAACCAATTGTATGAGAAACCATGGAATCAAAGCTAATGTCCGAAAGAAGAAACACAATCGTGTTAAGCGTCATGAAGAATACATCAATGATAATCTACTCAATGGACAATTTGATCGTCAGAGTAAAAACGAAGTTTGGGCAACCGATACTACAGAGGTCTTATACGGGATAAACCAGGTAAAGAAGGCTCGTGTGCATGTCGTATTGGACCTGTATGGACGTTACGTTTTAAGCTACAATATCTCACCTACAGAAACCGCAGTGTCAGCAATTGAAGTATTTGAGCGTGCCTTCAAAGTGGAACCGGATGCCCGTCCAATGATTCACACGGATCGTGGAGCAGCATATTGTTCAATGGCTTTCAATGACTATTTAGCCAATCAAAACTGTATTCACAGCATGTCACACCCGGGTCATCCTTGGGAAAACTCGCCGATGGAACGTTGGTGGAATGATTTTAAGCTCATTTGGTTAGCTAAACGGTCACGACCTAAAACATTGGCGGAATTTGAGCAATTGGTAAAGGAAGCTATTAAATATTTCAACACTCAACGAGCTTATACATCCAAAAACGGCTTGACCGCGGAAAATTCCGCGCTCAAGCCGCATAAACTATCTTTCTATTTGAACTGTATACTTGACAGGCACTAGTGCCTATTCAATTAGCGAATACTGGGAGTCTTTTTATTTCCCAGGCTTAAATTACCACCACCGAACTTGATCTATGCTATAGTAAAATCCAGGATAATTCGATGAGGAGACTTGATGATAGATGACTTATTCAGAAAAAATGTTAGAAGAAATTCAAGCGGGCCGGTTAACCGCTGCCAAAGCATCATTTCGTCAAGCGCTGGCAAATGACGATGATGACATGCTCTTTAGCCTAGGGGAAGAACTATACGGACTGGGCTTTCTGCGGCAAGCACGGCGTGTCTACCTGACGCTTTTACAGCGTTATCCTGACGAGGACGAGTTACGTACCAACCTTGCAACCATCGCAATTGACGAGGGTCATAATGATGAGGCCCTTTCCTATCTGGCACAGGTTAAGCCCGATTCACCGGCATATCTGGAGTCCTTGCTGGTGGCAGCCGACCTTTACCAGACCGAAAAAGAGTTTGAGGTTACGGAGCAAAAGTTAAAGGAAGCATATTCAATCGCTCCAGACGAGCCGGCAGTAGAGTTTGCTCTGGCAGAATTTTATTTTTTGGTCAGTCGTTTTGATGTGGCGCTTACTTACTACTTCGACCTGATCAAACATGGTTATACTGAGTTTGCCAAAGTTGATATTGCCGGTCGGCTGGGGATGTGCTATGCCCAAAGTGGCCAGTTTAAGCAGGCCTTGGGGTACTTGAAACAGGTCAAGCCAGAATACCAGACCAATGACCTGCGTTTCCAAACCGGGCTTACCCAGTTGCACCTCCAGCAATACGACGACGCAATTAAGAGCCTGGAAGCAGTAATTAAAGAAGATAACCAGTATGCATCTGCCTACCCAACGCTGGCGCAGGCATTTACGGCCCAAAATAAGTATTCTCAGGCCCTTAAAGCCGTCCAGGAGGGACTGAGCGTTGACCAGTATAATGAGCGGCTGTTTGCCCAAGCGGCCGAAATCGTCAGCCACCTCGGCAATGGTAAGTTAATGCGGAAGTACCTAGATAGGGCCCATGCCTTGGCACCTGATAACCTAACAATTACCCTCCAGTTCAGTAATTTTCTCCTTCACCAGCATGATGACCAGGAAAACGTTGACCTTCTTTTACCCCTGGTAAAAGAGGATGAGGTTGACCCGCAAATTTATTGGAACCTGGCGCGCTCGTATCAACGGTTGGAAAATTTTGACCTTGCTGGTAAGTACTACCAGGCCGCCAGTGAAACCTACGGTGATAATTCAGTCTTCTTGCGGGAAAGTATTGACTTTTACCGGGAAACCGGTCAGCAGGACAAACTGCTAGCTGCCCTGCACCATTACTTGGCGCTTGAACCGACCGATACGGCGATGCAGGACCTGCTTGATGAATATGAGGGCTTTTGATAAATAGTAATAGCCACCGACCTCATTGTGGAGATCGGTGGCTTTTTAGAACTAACTATTGGTTGGCATGGAGTAAAAGACGTTGGTAATAGAGTAAAGAAGCTGGGTCAAGCTTAAGGGTGTCTTCTAAATCGCAATCGCTTAGCTGCCGGTGGTGAGCAAGAAAGAGCAGGATATAACTCTGGTGGAGATACTTGGGCGCCAGGCTAAAGCCTAAATACTGCTCATCTTTCTTGAGAAACTTATGTAAGGCAGCGTTGCTTAACCGTGGGTTTCCCGGGGCAAAGCGCTGCTTTAAAAAGAGGTCGTGGCTGTTTTGTAAGTCTTGTTGGGGACGAATGAAGGTGTTGAAAGCCTGGCGAAATTCTTCTTCGCCTGGGCCGGTCAGGGTGAGCTTATCCCAGACTTGGTAAAAGCCCGGTGCCAAGAATTCCCCCACGACAAAGCCACACTTGCTCAGTAAAAGGGTCAGGCGGGTGTAGTAGTGAACGTGCTTGTCGGCCAAAATATCGGGGAGCTTGGCAAGCCACTTGGTAGAGACCTGCTGGTTAGGGGTGACCGCGTGGCCGTGCAAAGTCAGCGTTGGGTAGCTGCTGATCAGCTGGTGGGTGAAGAGGTAGCGGAAGTAACGGTTTAACTGGGACAGAATCTTGTTGAAGGTGGTCATGGTGATTCGGCGATCAGTTCGTAAGAAATTCAGGTAGGCGCGGACGTCTGCTTCGGTAAGATTAGCCAGGACCGGGTGCTTGGCAAACTCGGGTCGGTTAGCCAGGAGGTAGGTGAAGAGGTTAGTAATAGTCGTATCGTAGGTTTTAATGGTTAAGGGAGCCAGTTTCTGCTGGCGTAAAAACTGGTGGAACCTGGTTTGATAGGGATAATCCATGGAATTCCTCCTTATGAGCAATAATTTACTTTAACTATATTATAAAAAACAATCTCTAAAAAAGAAATAGAAAAGTTCACATGGCCAAAGGTCTTTTGCTATAATTTATACTGATTATTTCATAAAATGGATGTAAGGATTTGATTGAATGAAGATTGAACAACTACCACCGATTTTTGAACCGGCGCGCCCTGTTTTACAAAAAATTGAAGCGACGGGATACGAAGCCTACTTTGTGGGCGGCTGTGTTCGTGATACGATTTTAGGCGACCCCATTCACGACATTGATATCGCAACCAGCGCCTATCCAAGTGAAATTAAACAGATCTTTGACCGGACTGTTGATACGGGAATTGAACACGGCACGGTCATGATTCTTGACCACGGAACAGGTTACGAAACGACCACCTTCCGGACGGAATCAGGTTACCAAGACTATCGCCGCCCTGATCACGTTACCTTTGTTCGCTCACTTGAAGAGGACCTGAAACGGCGTGACTTTACAATTAACGCCCTCGCCCTGAAAGAAAATGGAGAAGTAGTTGACCTTTTTGATGGTATTAAGGACCTCAAGCGGCATGTTATTCGGGCTGTTGGGGATCCAGAAGAACGTTTCCACGAAGATGCCTTGCGGATGATGCGGGCGGTACGTTTTGCCAGTCAGCTTGATTTCAAAATTGATGGACCTACCCTGCGGGGAATTAAGGAAAATGCTTCCCTACTGCAAAAAATTGCTGTAGAGCGAATTCAAGTTGAATTTGAAAAGATGTTCCTTGGTCAAAAGCCGGCCGCTGGCTTGAACTATTTCTTAAATTCTGGACTCTACAGGTACTGTCCGGGGCTTGCTTATTCCGCCAATAAGTTAGGGGCACTAAACCGGACGTTTGCGGGGATGAAGAACATCAACCAGGTTTGGGCCCTGGTTACCTACACCCTTGACCTAACTAACTTTGCAGACCTGACCGCCTTTCTTAAGTCATGGAAGACTGCTAACGATACTATTCGGCAGGTAAAGAAGATCTTGCCTTTAATTGAAGCTCTTCGTTGGGGGCAGGTGAGCGCCTGGATGCTGTACAAGACTGGTTGGGAGGCCTTCGCTGATGCCAACCGGGTGGCAAGCGTCTTCAACTGGCAGTTACCGTGGCCTGACGCTAAGGAAAAGTATCAAAGCCTTCCAATCAAGGATGCACGTGATTTGGCCATTAATGGTCAGACCTTGATTAAGGAGGCTAAAATTAAACCCGGGCCCCAGCTTGGTAAGGTTCTTAACCAAGTCACCCGGGCAGTGGTGGAAGGAAAACTACCAAATGATAAAGAAACGCTCATCGAACGGGTAAAAGAGATTGAAACAGAATAAGAAGGGTTAACTAGATGCAAACAATGAAAGCAGAAGGCCTGACCAGTACCTATGGTGAGAAAGTGCTGTTTGACCATATTAACTTTATTATTAATGAAAATGACCGAATCGGGTTAATTGGTGTTAACGGCAGCGGCAAGACCAGTTTGCTCAACGTGATTGCCGGGGAGGTCAGCCCTGAAAGTGGCCAGATTACGACCCCAAATGACTACACGATTGGGTACCTGAAGCAGCAGCCCCGACTGGACGAAAGCAAGACAATTATGGAAGCGGTCTTTGCTGGTGACCAGACAATTTTTAAGACAATTCGTCAGTATGAAGAAGCATTGAACAAGTTTAGTGCCCACCCTGAAGATCCCCAAACCGTTGATCGTTACAATAAAATGCAGGACCGGATGGACCAAGAGGATGCCTGGGAGGCGGATAGCCGAATCAAGACCATCCTTACTCAGCTGAAGATCAAGGACACCAGTCAGAGGATTGCCGACCTATCTGGTGGCCAACGCAAACGGGTTGGCCTTGCGCAAGTTCTGATTCAGCAACCTGACTTGTTACTTCTGGATGAACCAACTAACCACCTGGACCTTGACTCTGTTATCTGGTTGCAGGACTTTCTAGCCAGTTATAAAGGCGCAGTGCTAGTGGTAACACATGACCGTTACTTCTTGGATCAGGTAACAAACCATATCTGGGAATTGTCTTTTGGTAAGTTATACCAATACGATGGTAACTATCAGGACTTTGTGGCCAAGAAGGCGACCCGAGTGGCGCTTGCTAAGGAGACTGAACAGAAAAATCAGCAACTCTACAAGAAGGAATTGGCCTGGATGCGAACGGGTGCTAAGGCCCGGTCGACCAAGCAAAAAGGACGGATCAACCGTTTCCACCAGCTGGAGAATAAGGTGGGAAAACTCAAAACAGATGAGGATATTTCAATTAATCTTGGTTCCCAGCGGCTGGGCAAGGACGTAATCAAGTTTAAAGACGCTAATTTAAAGTTGGGTGACCACCAGATCCTGCAAGACTTTAACTGGCTTGTACAGGCCGGTGACCGAATTGGAATTACCGGCGAAAACGGTGCTGGCAAGACCAGCTTGTTAAACGTGATTGCCCAGCGTGTTCCCCTGGATAGTGGGGTTATGAAGATTGGCGAAACGGTCAAACTCGGTTACTACACACAGCAAACAGAAGGAATCAATGATAGTAAGCGGATGATTAGTTTTCTTTCTGAAGTTGCGGAGAGCGTGACCGATAAGGATGGCAATAAGCTAAGTGTTACCCAGCTGCTAGAACGTTTCCTATTTCCCCGCTTTATGCATGGGACGTTGATTCGGAAACTTTCGGGAGGTGAGAAGCGTCGTCTGTACCTGTTAAAGATTTTGATGCAACAGCCCAACGTTTTACTCCTGGATGAACCGACTAACGACCTTGATATTGGTACACTGACGGTTTTAGAGGACTACCTCGATAGTTTTGCCGGAACGGTGATTACGGTTTCCCATGACCGCTACTTTCTGGATAAGGTTGCCGATGACTTATTGATTTTCCACGGCAATGGTGATATCCAGCGCTATACTGGGCGGTTCACGGACTATCTGAAGGAAAAACAAGCAAATCATGAGCGTCAGCAAGCGGAAAAGAAGCCGTTTAAAAAGGAAAAAAAGCCGACCCCGGAAAAAGAATCTTCTCAAAAGAAAACTAAGTTGACGTATGCTGAAAAAATTGAATGGGACCAAATTAACCAAGACCTTGATAAGCTGAGCCAGCAGCATGATAAGTTAGAACAGGAAATGGCTGCTAACGCTAACGACTACCCTAAACTGGCGGAACTACAGAAAAGGGTCAATGAGGTCCAAAAACAGATCGATCAGAAGACAGAACGCTGGGAGTACTTGAGTAACTATGTTGATTAATCAGAGGAGGAATTAACGGTGGCAAAAAACCAGAATGAACAACAGTACCTGAACCTAGCTCGGTATGTTTTGGAAAATGGGCACGAAAAATCCGACCGTACTGGTACGGGAACCAGGTCAGTGTTTGGTTACCAAATGCGGTTTGACCTTTCCAAGGGTTTCCCAATCCTGACGACGAAGAAGGTCCCCTTTGGCCTGATCAAAAGTGAGCTTCTATGGTTCTTACGCGGAGATACCAATATCCGCTTCCTTCTTCAGCACCACAACCACATTTGGGATGAATGGGCATTTAAAAAGTGGGTCGAAAGTGATGAATATCATGGCCCTGACATGACGGATTTTGGTCACCGCTGGTTGAAGGACCCCGAATTTAAGAAACAGTACCTGGCCGAAAAAAAGGACTTTTGCCAACGGGTCCTTGATGATGATGAATTTGCCAAGAAGTATGGTGACCTGGGTCTAGTTTATGGTAGTCAGTGGCGGGCCTGGAAGACCAGTAAGGGTGAAACCATTGATCAGATTGCCAACGTTATTCACCAGATAAAGACAACTCCAGATTCACGCCGGATGATCGTTTCAGCATGGAATCCAGAGGATGTGCCGTCAATGGCCCTACCACCATGCCATACAATGTTCCAGTTCTACGTTAATGATGGGAAACTTAGCTGCCAACTCTACCAGCGAAGTGCGGATATCTTCTTAGGGGTTCCATTCAACATTGCTAGTTACGCCCTCCTCACCCATATGATTGCCCACCAGTGTGGTCTTGAGGTCGGCGACTTTGTTCATACCTTGGGGGATGCCCACATCTACCTTAACCACCTTGACCAAGTAAGAGAGCAATTACAAAGGACTCCCCACCCGGCTCCAAAACTAATCTTGCCGGCTGAAGCCAAGCCAGTTGACCAGTACGAAATGACGGATATTAAGCTTGACGGCTATACTCATGAGCCCGCAATCAAGGCCCCAGTTGCTGTCTGAGGAGGCAAATAATGAAGAAAGTTACCTATGTTTGGGCAGAGGACCTGGACGGCTGGATTGGTAAAGATGGTTCTCTCCCATGGCACGTCAAGGCTGATATGCGGCATTTTAAGCAGGTCACGGCTGACCACCCGGTAGTGATGGGACGACGGACCTTTGATTCGATTGGTCATCCCCTTCCTGGGCGCCAAAACGTTATTCTGACCCACCGAAGGATTGAAGATAAACGGGTCGTTTCCTTTCAAGACCTGGCAGAGCTAAAAAACTGGATTAAAGAAAATTCGGCTCCAGTAGTTGATATCATCGGTGGTGGCCGCCTTTTTACTGAACTTATGTCGCTGGTAACGGTCCTTCACCGGACCATTATCAACGGTCATTACGAAGGTGACACAAAAATGCCACCAGTCAACTATGACCAGTGGCATTTGCAGGACCGACAAACGGTAACTAAGGATGGTCAGCCGGTTTGCTGGTTTGAAACTTGGCAATTAAACGTAAAGGAGAATTGAGAAATACATCAGACCTGTCCCAACCAGGACAAAGAAGTGCCAGATGAGGTGGGTGTAATCAGTTGGCCGGCTGTACAAGAGGGCACCAATTGTGAAGGTGATTCCTCCAGCAAGCAGCAGGCCAAAACCAACCGGCCCCAGGACATTCCAAAGGGGGAAGAAGGCAAAGATGCAAAGCCAGCCCATCAGGACGTAAACTAAAGTCGAGAGGGCACTCTTGTGCTTAAGCCAGATACTTTTATAAATAATCCCAATGACGGCTAGCCCCCAAATGACGCCAAACATCGTCCAGCCTAACCATCCCTTGATACTGACGAGGCAGTAGGGGGTGTAAGTTCCGGCAATCAGGGCATAAATCATACAGTGGTCAAATACCTGAAAGACGTGCCGGGCCCGGGTAAAGACAAGGGCGTGAAATAGGGTTGACGAGAGGTAGAATAAGACTAGGATACTGCCGTAGATGGTAAAGGTGACCACCCGCATGACACTCCCACTATGGGCGGCCCGAATTATTAGGAAGACCAGACCAGTAATTGCTAGGCCGGTACCAATCCCGTGACTGATGGCGTTACCGATTTCAATTAGTAATGTTTTCTTATCAATGTGCTGCTTATTCACTGAGCAAAACTCCTTTCGGGCTGATAAATGCATTATTTAAGGCTTTTTGGTATACTAGGACTATAAAAATCACCTTTGGGTATTTAAAAACTACGTTAAACGATTATAATGTTCTTAGAAACTAGTATATCTAGTTATTAAAACTAGGTTAAAATAAACCATTGATAATTGTCAAGGGGGAGTGGATTTTTCCATGTCTAAAGTAAAAATAGTTTGTGATTCTTCCGCCGGATTGACAGAAGAAGACATTAAAAAGTATAACATTACAATCGTACCACTTACGGTTATGATTGATGGTACAATTTATGTCGAGCGTGAAACCATCACTAATGATGAATTCACTAAGTTGATGAAAAACGCCAAGTCTTTGCCAAAGACATCCCAACCGCCGATTGGTAAATTTGTCGACGCCTTTGACAAGCTTGGCGAAGACGGCAGCGAAGTTCTCTGTGTTACCATGATGGAATCGATTAGTGGGACTGTCCACGCTGCTGAACAGGCGGCAACAATGTCAAAAACGAAGGTCACGGTCTACGACTCCCAAACTACTGATCAAGGGATGGCCTTCCAAATTATTGAGGCGGCTAAAGTCCTTGAGGCTGGCGGTAGTGTAGATGATGCAATTACCAAAATGAAGGATGTCCTTGCCAAGTCAAAGCTTTACCTGGCAATTGATAACCTTGACAACCTGGTTGCCGGTGGAAGAATTAGCAAGTTCGCTGGTGCACTTTCCAATATCCTTAACATCAAGGTTATGCTCCAGGTTGCCGGTGGTCAGATTCATATCATTATGAAGGGTCGCGGAACAAAGGCAATTCATAAGGAATGGGACCGAATCTTGAAGGAAATGGCCGCTGGACCTAAACCAATCAAAGTTGGGATTTCCCACGTTGAAGGGAATAAAGAAGTCGAGCGTTTAAAGAATGGCGTAGAAAAGATCTACCCTGACCAAAAGATTACGGTTCGGGAAACGGTACCGATTATTGCTACCCACACCGGAATGGGTGCATGTTGTTTGCTGTACTACACTGAATAGGTTAAAGTTTTACAAATCAGTCCCCACTGTTTGTATCAACAGAATTGAAAGCTATTCGAGGCCGGAGAAAACACTGTTTTCCCAGCCTCTTATTATTAAGGAGGAACGTGCAAGTGCGAAAACAATGGTGGATGATTGGTGTGGTGATAATTTTAGCGGTGCTTGCTGGTGGCGTCTGGTATGGTCATCGCCAATCTTCGCCCGTAATAAGGACGGCTTCATCGCCCCACTATGTTGAAAAGGAGAATGTCCACCTGGTGGCAGTTGGCGATTCTTTGACCCATGGCCAGGGGGATGAGAAAAAAAAGGGTGGTTATGTCAGTATTATTAAGCATAAGATTGAACACCACTATCGTAAAACGACGGTAAGTACGAAGAACTACGGTGTTAGTGGGGATTGGTCTGACCAAATCCTGGCCCGCCTTAATTCCCAGCCTAAGATGCGGACGAACCTCCGGAAGGCTGATGTAATCACAATGACGGTGGGCGGAAACGACCTAATGCAAAATCTTGAAGCCAATATCATGAACTCTCCTAAGACGGTCGACAAGGACGTTGACCAGGCAGAAAAGGTTTATGTCCGTCGTCTCAATCAGTTACTCACGGCAGTTCGGAAACAGAATCCTCATGCACCGGTATTTATTATGAGTATTTATAATCCTGTTTATACTTACTTTCCCGACGTAGACGTAATTAACAACTCAATCGTGAAGTGGAACCAAACAACCCAAAAGGTGATGGGAAACTACCATAAAATGTATTTTGTGAACATTAACCACCTGATGTCATGGGGACAGTACAAGACTCCAGACCAGCGTCAGGAGTTGATTCAACAGGAAAAACAGGCTAACCGGGGAAAAATTTCTCAGGCTCGGTTGGTCAGCGTCATGCGGGATCGTGACCATAACTTAAACGAATATATCTCAACGGAAGATAATTTTCACCCGAACCATCGTGGTTATCAGCAGATGGCCAACCGCCTATTTAAATCAATGAAGAACCACAACAGTTGGGAATACGTAAAGAGGTAAAATAGCGAATGAAAAAGGAGACGAAAACGAAATCAATCAACTGGTGGAAGTGGGCGTTTATCGTCCTTATCCTGGTGATTGTGGTGGCAACTGGAACGATAATCAACCGGGCCACTGCACCGGCGCCCAGTTCGGCAGTTAGCAAGCCAGCTAAACTTAATGATACTTCGGTTACAATTGAGCTGAATCGTCACCAAGTTAACGCCCTCGCGGCTAACTACCTTAACCGGTTCTTAAAGGGACAGAAAATTAAGTACAGTTTTTTGGTTGGTAAACAGTACGCTACTTTGACGGGCGATACCAGGTTTCTCGGTGCTAAAATTCGGTTTGCCATTAACTTTGTGCCGGTTAAACAAAGTGATGGTAACGTCCTCTTACGGGCTAAGGGCCTTTCGGTGGGACGGCTTAATATCCCCATCAAGTTTGTGATGGGCTATATTGCCAAGAACTACAATGTTCCGGAATGGGTAAAGATCAATGCCCAAAAGAAGACTGTCTTGCTGGATTTGAATAAGTACAGTGAGAAGCGAGCGCTAAAGTACCGGGCACAAGAAATAAATATGACGGAAGGGCGGTTTAAGTTCTTGATAACCGTCCCGACTAAGTGATAAAGAGGAGGATATCACATGGTTCGTGATAGTTTTTATCGTTATTTGATGACCCAACGTAATCCTAATTCTGCAGACGAAATTGAGCAATTCGCTAATAATGCCTTTCTAGACTCAACGTTTCCTAAGCAGTCATCCGACTTTGATGAGGTTTCAAAGTATTTAGAAGAGAATGCGGACTACCTACCATCAATGACGATTTTTGACGCCGCATGGCAAAAATATTTGGATGAGAGAAATTAGGAGGGATAGGATGGCAACAATTCAATGGTTTCCTGGACATATGGCAAAGGCCTTACGACAGATTCGTGAACAGATGCCCCTTGTTGACATCGTTTTTGAGTTAGTAGACGCACGGGTGCCGTATTCTTCCCAAAATCCGGAAGTAGCATTAGCTGCCGGAAACAAGCCCCGGCTTTTAATAATGACTAAGACGGACTTGGCTAATCGTGATCGTCTACAAAAGTGGTTGGTGTACTTTGAAGAAAAAGGGCAGCCAGTCCTGGCCCTCGATTCACGGGAGCAAAACGTGGCAAAAATTGTCACCAAAAAGAGTAAGGAAATTTTGCAAGATAAACTGGCGGAAGAAAGGGCCAAGGGATTAAGAAAAAGGCCAATCCGGGCAATGTGTGTCGGGGTGCCGAACGTTGGGAAGTCGACCCTGTTAAATCACCTGGTTAAAAAGAACGTTGCACAGACGGGAAACCGGCCGGGCGTAACTACTGGCCAACAGTGGTTGCGGTCGTCGGCTGAGTTGGAACTTTTAGACACCCCTGGAGTCCTGTGGCACAAGTTTGCCAGCCAGAAGCAGGGGGTCATGTTAGCTCTCTCGGGGGCAATCAAGGATAGTCTTTACCCCAAAGATGATATTGCTCTGTTCGCCCTGAAATACCTTCGCTTGTACCAACCGGAAATGCTGAAGAAACGCTACCGACTGACCGACCAAGACCTGGCGGAAACGATTAGCGATCCCGACCTGCTGCTAGCAATCACCCAGAAGATGGGTTTTAGGGATGACTACGACCGGGCTAGCGAGCGGCTGATCTTTGACCTACGGAAGGGTAAACTCGGGCCCATTACTATGGAAGTCCCGGCAGACTTGAATGAGGATGGCGTCAATGATTAAACAGACGGTAAGTGAGATTTCGCGGCTCTTGGACACAATTGATAGCTTGGCCGACCCGCGACTTAAGGAGTGGCAGGCTGACCCCCGGAAGGGTGTTCAACGGGCCTTGCAGCGCCACCAGTGGCGAATTGAACGGCAGATTAGGGCTTATCAGGCTTTTCGACAGCGTTTCAAGTATGAGGATGCCCTTTGGAAGAGCGGGGTACACTATGTTGCCGGAATGGACGAAGTCGGCCGGGGCCCTCTTGCTGGTCCCGTTGTCACCTGTGCGGTAATTCTTAGTCCTGATTTTGACCTGGTGGGGGTAACTGACTCCAAACAGTTGACCCGCCATGAGCGGGAACAGCTCTATTTGCGGATTGTTGACGAGGCCGTCGAAGTCAGCATCGCGGTCAATGACGCGGAAACAATCGACCGCCTTAACATATACGCGGCAACGCAGGATGCGATGATGCGGTCCATCCAAAGTCTGAACCACCAGCCGGACCACTTGATTGTTGATGCCGTCCCGCTGCCATTTGATTATCCTCAGACAACCTTAATTAAGGGTGATCAAAAAAGCATCAGCGTCGCGGCGGCCAGTATTGTCGCTAAGGAGTACCGTGACCACCTAATGCTTGATTACGACTGGGTTTATCCAGGATACGGCTTTGCAGAAAACATGGGGTACGGTACAAAAGAACACCTAGCCGGACTAAAGAAATATGGTGCCTCGCCAATTCACCGACGATCATTTAACCCGGTTCCTAAATTTTTATAGTGCAAATGAAGAAGAGTCTCGTATCTATTAGGTAGGAGGCTTTTTTATGAAACAAATACGTGAATTTTTACTACGCTTGAATTTATGCCGTGGAATTGGCTATAAGACAAAGTACCGGCTATGGCGGGTAGCTGACCAGTACGGATGTTACGATAACATCAACGAACTACTTACCCACATTCGGCTAAATGACCGGGAACAAGAAGCTTTGGTGAATAACTGGCCAAGCAAAGAACTAGATGCGGCGGTTGCTCGTAATCAGGATTTTCCGTATGTCACCATTGCGGATGACCAATATCCGGAACAGTTACGTGAAATATTTGACCCGCCGATTGTTCTTTACTACCAAGGAAACCTCACACTGTTACAGTTGCCCACGTTAGCGGTGGTTGGTGCCCGGGATATGTCGGCGTACGGTGAAGCGGTGTTACGGGGGATGCTTCCCCACATTGTAAAACGGCAAATCGTTACCGTCAGTGGATTGGCAAAGGGAATCGATGGAATGTGTCACCGCATCACCCTTGAGCATGGTGGTAAGACGATTGGGGTGGCTGGTTGCGGACTGGACCAAGCATATCCCCGGGAGAATACTCACCTGCAGGCCAAGGTTGCAAAAACAGGCCTCGTCCTTACGGAATACGGGCGGGGCGAACCCCCTCTGGCCTATCATTTCCCCGAAAGAAACAGGATAATTGCGGGTCTTTGCTCGACGGTCTTAGTGGTAGAAGCTAAGAAGAAGAGCGGGAGTTTGATCACGGCTAATATTGCTCTAGACGAGAATCGGACGGTTTGTGCGGTCCCCGGGCGAATTGATACTTACCGTTCACTGGGCTGCAATGAGCTGATTGCCGCGGGTGCGAAACCGATTCTCCGGGCACAGGACATCCTCGAAGAGTTCATGCTATAAGTAAGGGTCCTTGCATTTTATAATAATTTCTTCTAAAATACGATTTCCATTTGACAGACCATGGTGAAATGGAATAATAATGTTATATATGAAGAAATAAACAAATAAAATGTGAGGAGCCTCTTTTATGGCAACCAAAACAGCCAAGAAAAGTACTAAGACGACGGCAAAGCGGAAGACAATGCGGCGCCGTTCTAAGATTAAGAAAAATTTGGTGATTGTTGAGTCACCGTCAAAAGCAAAGACGATTGGTCGTTTCCTGGGCCGCTCGTATAAAGTTGTTGCGAGTCTTGGCCATGTGCGTGACCTGCCGAAGAGTCGGATGGGGGTTGATATTGAGAATAATTACCAACCGGACTATATTTCGATTCGCGGGAAAGGTGACGTTATTAAGGAACTTCGTAAGGATGCGAAGAATGCGAAGGCCGTTTACTTGGCATCAGACCCGGACCGTGAGGGGGAAGCCATCGCTTGGCACGTCTCTAATATTCTAAAGCTTGATGATAAGGATAAGAACCGGGTTACTTTTAACGAAATTACGAAGGATGCAGTCAAAAACGCTTTTAAAGAGCCACGGACGATTAATATGGACTTAGTTGATGCTCAGCAGGCACGGCGGGTCCTTGACCGACTTGTCGGTTATTCGATTAGTCCTATTCTGTGGAAAAAGGTTAAGAAGGGGCTGAGTGCCGGTCGTGTTCAATCGGTTGCACTAAATCTGATCATCCAGCGGGAAGACGAAATCCGTAATTTTAAACCGGAAGAATACTGGACAATTGACGCGGACTTTAAGCACGGTCGTGATAAATTTAAAGCCGTCTTTTTCGGTGAAGACGGCAAGAAGATAAAACTGGCCAACAATGCGGATGTTCAAAAGGTCCTTGGCAAGCTGGATAAAAAACAGGGCTTTGTTATTTCAAAGGTCACCAAGAAGGAACGACGCCGGCAACCACAGCCACCGTACACTACTTCAACGATGCAGCAGGACGCTAACCGCCGGCTTAATTTCCGGACCCGGAAGACCATGATGGCTGCCCAGATGCTGTATGAAGGGATTGATATTAAGCAAGGATCTCCAGTCGGCTTGATTACCTACATGCGGACCGACTCCACGCGAATCGCATCGATTGCTAAGCATGAAGCCTCTAAGTTTATCCATGAGGAGTATGGAGGCGAGTATGCGGCCATCAAACCAGTAAAGGGCAAGTTGCCGGAGGGGGCTCAGGATGCTCACGAAGCAATTCGGCCAACTTCTGTCTACCGGACACCGGCCAAGATGAAGCCCTACCTGAATAATGACCAGTACAAGCTATACAGCCTTATCTGGTCCCGCTTTGTGGCCAGTCAGATGACGCCGGAAGTAATTGATACAATGACAGTTGACCTCCAGCAAAATGGGGTAACTTTCCGGGCAAACGGGTCCAAAGTTAAGTTTGCCGGCTTCTCCAAGGTTTATAAGCGGGGAGAAGAAAGGGACAACCTTTTACCTGACCTTAGTGAAGGCGACCATGCACGGATGGTCAATGACAATCCAGCCCAGCACTTCACCCAGCCACCGGCCCGTTACACTGAAGCGGCATTGATCAAGACGCTGGAAAGCAATGGGGTCGGCCGGCCATCAACGTATGCGCCGACGTTGGATACAATTCAACGGCGTTACTATGTTCGTCTAGTTTCACGTCACTTTGAACCTACGGAGTTAGGGGAGATTGTCAACAAGATCATCGCTAAGCAATTCCCCGATATCGTTAATGCCAAGTTCACGGCAGATGTTGAAGGTGAACTTGACCAGGTTGAAGCGGGAAAACAGAATTGGATTAAGGTTGTTGATAGCTTCTATAAGCCCTTCTCCAAGGAAGTCCAGGATGCAGAAGACAAGGTTGCCAAAATTCAAATGAAAGAGGAACTTGCCGGTATTGATTGTGACATTTGTGGTGCTCCCATGGTAATTAAAATGGGCCGGTACGGGAAATTTTATGCCTGTTCCCGATTCCCCAAGTGTCGAAACACGAAGGCAATTGTCAAGGAAATTGGCGTGACCTGTCCAAAGTGTCATAAAGGAACTGTGGTTGAGCGCAAATCAAAAAAGAATCGTACTTTCTATGGCTGTTCTCGCTATCCAGACTGTGATTTTGTCTCATGGGATAAGCCAATTGGGCGGGATTGTCCGAAAGATGGGCACTTCCTGGTTGAAAAGAAGGTCAAGGGTGGTAAACAAGTGGTTTGTCCAAATGGCGACTACGAGGAAGCCGTACAGAAATAGGTAAAACCCAGTAAAACTGTGAAATATTTTTACTGGGTTTTACTTAGTGAGGGATTGAAAGCGCCGTCATTATTTGGTATTGTGCAAGTAAACATTTTTATATATACTTGATGTTAAACGTTTAGCAATAAAGGGGTAGTAAAATGATTACAATTCGAAACAAGAAACTCGTAGTTGAAATCAATGAGTTAGGGGCCCAGTTACACAGTATTAAGCGGCAAGATAATGCAATTGAATACCTATGGCAGGGCTCGCCAGATAGCTGGGGACGGCAGGCACCAATCCTTTTTCCCTTTGTTGGCCGCCTGAAAGATGACCAGTACCGGTTTAATGGTCAAACCTTCCACCAAACCCAACACGGCTTTGCCCGTGACCGCAAATTTACGGTCACAAAGCAACTGGACGATCGGGTAATCCTTGAGCAGCGTGCAGGCGACGATACCAAAAAGGTGTACCCGTTTGACTTTATTCTCCAGGTTACTTACGAACTTGCAGATGACCGTTTAGCGGTTTCTTATAAGGTAATCAATCCGGCCCGCCAATCGCTAATTTACGAAATTGGGGCCCATCCCGGTTTCAATATGCCCCTCACTTCACGGGGTTCCTATGAAAATGTGGAATTTAGTGTTACCCCGGCAGAAAAATACTCCCGAATTATTTTGGACGGGCCCTACAATGATTCCGGCCACCCCCAGGTGATCGATATGACCAAGCCATTTATGCTCAATCACAATCTTTTTAACCATGATGCAATTATCTTTAAAACGTGTGGAAGTGACTTTGCTGCTACGCTTGCTGACAAGACTAGCGGTCACGGGGTTAGTGTCGCAACCGTGGGAACTCAGTACGTTGGTCTGTGGTCGGATTACCCAGCCACCGGTAATTTTGCCTGCATCGAGCCATGGTGGGGAATCGCTGACAATGTCAATGCGGATGGTCTCCTCTTGCACAAGCAGGGGATGTACCGTTTGGCTCCGGGGCAGGAACGGGACTATCACTTCAGTATTCGGCCATTTTAGTATTTTGAATTTTAAACGGCGAATTGTCAAAAACGGTCACCGCGCAAAAACAAGCGGTGACCGTTTTTTTTAACCAAGTACTTATTTTGACTGATGTCTCCGAAAGTAGTAGACCAGGCCGAAGGGAACGAGGGACTCCTTGCCGGTGAGGATCCTTTTAATGTTACTCTTGTGGCGGTAAAGAACCACCAGGGTTAAGAAACCAGCAACCAGGGAAAGAATAAGGTCGCCTTCAAATACGGCAATTATAAAGATGGTACTGATTCCGATGATACTGGCGGCGCTGGCCATTGAGGTTAGGAGGAGTGTTCCAATGAAGACCAGGCAGGCAACCAGGAAGAGGAAGGGGTTATAGGCCAATAAAATTCCTGCGCTGGTTGCAACCGCCTTTCCACCATGAAAGTGGTCAAAGATGGAGACCGTGTGGCCCAGAGATGCAAAGAGTCCAATTAGTAGGGGATTGACGCTGTGTGAAATTCCCAAAATGTAAGGTTGACTGGCTGCTAACGTTCCCTTTAAAACATCCATAAAGAGGACTACCGTCCCGGCCTTAGGGCCAAGTGTTCTGAAGGTATTAGTTGTGCCAATGTTTCCACTGCCCAACTTACGGATATCCTTGTGATAGAAAATTTGGCCAATCCATAAGCCAAAGGGGATGGATCCTAAGAGATAAGCGATAATCACCATCCCTAATATTTCAAATATCATAATTATTGCTCCTCATGAATTAAAGTATATCTCAGACACTAAGAATACCATGAAACACTCCTGGGTGGTAGAGCACAGGAAGCGAATTGTCGTTTGCCAAATGAAATGGATTTGAGTATTATCAATATTGTAACTATTTACCAAGGTCCAGGGCTTAATCTATTTGCTAGTTGCCCGCGACCATGATAACATTAACTATATCGAACATATGTTTTAGAAATAAAATGATACGGGAGGTCATTTTGTGACCACGAAAAAGGTTAAATACGATGAATCGTCTATTCAAGTGTTAAAAGGGCTTGAAGCTGTCCGTAAGCGCCCTGGAATGTATATTGGTTCAACAGACGCGCGGGGACTCCATCACCTGGTGTATGAAATCGTTGATAACGCCGTTGACGAAGCCTTATCAGGCTACGGTGATGAGATTAACGTAACGATTGAGGCAGATAATTCAATTACCGTCCAGGACCATGGTCGGGGGATGCCCGTGGGGATGCACGCTTCAGGGAAACCTACTCCGGAAGTCATTATGACGGTTCTCCATGCCGGGGGAAAGTTTGGTCAGGCGGATGGTTATAAGACCTCTGGTGGCCTCCATGGGGTTGGTGCATCGGTTGTTAATGCACTCTCCACGCATTTAACGTTAACGATTGTTCGCGACCATGTCCGTTACCAAGAGAAATTTAAGAATGGTGGTCAACCAGTCGGAACGCTGAAAAAACTTGGTAAAACCCGGGAGCAAAGTGGGACAACTGTTTCGTTTAAACCAGACCCGACAATCTTCACCACGACGGTTTACGACTACAATACCCTTGCTAACCGTTTGCGGGAATCAGCCTTCCTTTTGAAAGGAATCAAAATTGTTTTGACCGATAAGCGGGCAGGACAAGAAAAGCAGGACGTTTTCCAGTACAAGGATGGTATTCAAGAGTTTGTTTCCTACCTTAATGAAGGGAAGGACACCCTGGGAAAGATCATGTACTTTGACGGTAAAGACCAGGGGGTTGAAGTAGAAGTGGCTGCCCAGTATAACGATGGCTACTCTGAGACCCTCCTTTCATTTGTTAACAACGTCCGGACGCCGGATGGTGGTACCCATGAAGCGGGTTTTAGAAGTGCGTGGACCAAAACCTTCAACGAGTATGCGAAGCGGGTCGGTCTGTTAAAGAACAACGATAAAAACCTGGAGGGGAGCGATGTCCGGGAAGGACTCACGGCCGTTATCTCTGTGCGGATTCCAGAACGATTATTGCAATTTGAAGGACAGACCAAGGATAAGCTTGGTACGCCAGAAGCCCGCAAGATTGTTGATACAATTGTCAGTGAGCAGCTGAACTACGCCCTAATGGAAAATGGCGACTTTGCCCAAATGCTGATTCGGAAGTCTCTGAAAGCTCGTGAAGCACGTGAGGCCGCCCGTAAAGCTCGTAACCAGGCCCGGGGCGGCAAAAGAAAGAGCCGCAAGGAACGTAACCTTTCTGGCAAGTTAACGCCAGCCCAGTCCAAGAACGCCCAGAAGAATGAACTCTTCTTAGTCGAAGGGGATTCAGCCGGTGGCTCCGCTAAGCAGGGCCGGGATCGCAAGTTCCAGGCAATTTTGCCATTACGGGGCAAGGTCCTGAATACCGAAAAAGCAAAGTTAGATGACGTCTTAAAGAACGAAGAGTTAAATACCATCATCTATACAGTTGGTGCCGGCGCTGGTTCAGAGTTTGATGTTAAGGATGCGAACTATGATAAGATCATCATCATGACCGATGCCGATGACGATGGAGCCCACATCCAGATTCTTCTTCTCACTTTCTTTTATAAGTACATGCGGCCAATGATTGAAGCCGGCAAGATTTATATCGCATTACCACCCCTTTACCGTCTTCAGCAGGGGCGGGGAGCAAAGACGAAAATTACCTATGCCTGGACAAACGAAGAGCTTACTAAGTTGACCAAGAAAATGGGTAAGACTGCCCAACTGCAACGTTTCAAAGGGCTCGGTGAAATGAACGCGGACCAACTCTGGGAAACGACCATGAACCCTGCCACCCGGACGTTGATCAGGGTCCGAATTGAAGATGCTGAACTAGCCGAACGGCGGGTCACAACCTTGATGGGGAATAAGGTTGAGCCCCGGCGGGAGTGGATTGAAAACAATGTTCAATTTACCCTTAGTGATGACCAAGAATCCGATAAACTAGTTGCCAGCAAGAAGCATTTGAATAAGTAAAGAAAGGGATCATTTTAGTGAGAGACGCAAAAATTGAGACAATGTCGCTCGAAAAGTTGATGGGGGAGCGGTTTGGTCGCTATTCCAAATCAATTATCCAGGAGCGGGCACTGCCGGATATTCGCGATGGGCTTAAGCCAGTTCAGCGGCGGATCCTATACGCAATGAACAAGGATGGTAATACTTATGACAAGGGCTTTCGAAAGTCAGCAAAGTCGGTCGGTAACGTCATGGGTAATTTTCACCCCCACGGTGACAGCTCAATATATGAAGCCTTAGTCCGCCTAAGTCAGAATTGGAAACTACGTGAACCACTGGTCGAAATGCACGGGAACAACGGGTCAATGGACGGGGACCCTGCTGCGGCAATGCGTTATACCGAAGCGCGTTTGAGCAAAATTGCGGGACTGATGCTGCAAGACATTGATAAGGACACGGTCGAAATGACCCTGAACTTTGATGATACCGAAAAGGAACCGGTTGTCCTCCCAGCCCGGATTCCTAACCTGCTCGTTAATGGGGCAACGGGGATTTCGGCAGGGTACGCAACCGAAATTCCCACCCACAACCTGAGCGAAGTTTTTAATGCCTTAATTTACCTCTTGAGGCACCCAAACGCGAGCCTCGAGAAATTGATGGAATTCATCCCGGGTCCAGACTTCCCCACTGGTGGGATTGTCCAGGGGATTGACGGGATAAAGAAGGCTTACAAGACTGGTCGGGGCAGGGTTGTTGTCCGTGCCAAGACGACGATTGAGACCCTCCGTGGTGGTCGTCAGCAGATCAACGTCACCGAGATCCCTTACGAAGTTAACAAGGCTCAACTAGTTAAGCGAATTAACGACCTCCGCCTGGCCAAAAGGGTCGAGGGGATTGTCGAAGCCCGTGATGAGACTGACCGGAGTGGCCTGCGGATTGCCATTGAGCTGAAACGGAACGCTAATGCCGAGGGGATTCTTAACTACCTCCTGAAAAACACCGATTTGCAGATTAACTACAACTTTAACATGGTGGCCATCGATAACCAACGGCCAATGCGGGTCGGGTTAAAGCATATTCTGACGTCATACCTTGCCTTTCAAAGGGAAGTTGTTCGGCGGCGTACCAACTACAACCTGCAGAAGGCCCAACACCGCCTCCACATCGTCGAAGGGTTAATTAAGGCCCTCTCAATCCTCGACCAGGTAATAAAGACGATTCGGGCTAGCAAAAACCGGCAGGATGCTAAACAGAACTTGGTTAAAAAATATGACTTCACTGCGGAACAGGCTGAGGCAATCGTTACCTTGCAACTGTACCGTTTGACTAATACAGACGTAACTGAGCTCGAGAAGGAACAGGCCCACTTAAATAAGTTAATTACAGAATACCAGTTGATCTTGGGTGATGATGACGAGCTCGCCAAGGTGGTTGAGCGCGAGATGAAGGCAATTAAGAAGGAATTCGGCAACCCCCGGCGGACCAAGATTGAAGACCGGGTACAAAAGTTGGAGATTGACACGAAGGTTACCGTTGCAAACGAGGACGTGGTTGTTCTTGTATCCCATGCTGGTTACATCAAGCGGTCTAGTTTGCGGTCATTCAAGGCCTCATCACTAGATGAAAATGGTCTCCGGGAAGATGACTACCCGTTACTAGTTGAACAGACTAACACCTTGGCCCACCTCTTTATGTTCACGAATCTCGGTCACGTGATTTACCGACCAGTTCATGAATTGGCTGACGTTCGCTGGAAGGACACTGGTGAACACATTTCACAGACAATTGGGCTAGCAGAAAACGAAGAGATTATTAAGGCCATGGTATTTGATCGTTTAGACCTACCGGGAACCCTAATTTTTGCCACTAGTGATGGCCAGGTTAAGCAGTCTGCCTACCAGGACTACCAGCCTGGTTCACGCTACAAAAGTCATGCTAGCATGGCAATCAAGCTCAAGAGCAAGGATGCTCAAGTAGTCAGTGTTAACTACTACGAACCGGCAAATGAGAACCGTTCGCTGCTGGCAATCAGTCGCGAAGGTTACGCGGTCCGCTTTGATGTTGCGGATGTTCCAGTTACTGGCTTGCGAACTGCTGGGGTACGGGCAATTAACCTTAAGGATGACGATGAATTAGTCGATCTTGCAGTCGTTGCTGATGGACAGCGGATTGCCTCAATAACCCAACGGGGGGCCTTCAAGGAAATGCCAGTTGACGAGATTGCCGTTGGTGCTCGTGCCCGCCGGGGTGAACTTGTCCTGCACCGGCTCAAGACTCATCCGCACCGGATTGCTGACTTTACTGCCTATGATGCTGACTTTACGGGTCACTTTGAAGTGATTACAGACCGACCGCTCTTCCAGGACGTTGCCGTTAGTGACCACCACCTGGGGTCCATCAAGTCAAACGGCACCTTCGTTATTGACACCGAGACCCAGGGAATTCCAGTTAAGCTTCGCGTCAAGCAGGCAAATATTTTAAACGATCCAGAACAACAATCACTCCTGAAATGATGAGGTGGTATTATGGGAATTGTTGAGCGGCAAGTTCAGCCAATTGTGGGGACCTTTTGCCTTCCCCGTTATGATGAGTTACCCAAGATGGGCCTATACCTTGACCAGGTGGTCCAATACATCAACAGCTACTTTCCTGAAGCAATGGGGATAAAGGTGACTAATACAATGGTTAGTAGCTATGTTAAGCGTGGTTTGCTTAATCATCCCCAGCGACGGCAGTACGATCGTAATCAGGTGGCAAGCCTGTTTATAATTACCGTTAGCCGTCAGGGCCTTTCCCTTCATGAAATTCAGGCCCTCCTTCGTATTCAAGAGGAGCGTCAAAACGTTGAGGACGGTTACAACTATTTCTGTGCTGCCCTTGAGTTGGCCCTGAGACAGTCATTCTTTCCTGGTGATCAGGGGGAAAGAATTGAAATCCCGGATAGCGAGGAGAAACGATTGATTGATCGACTAGTCCGGATGATAAGCTGTCGCGTATACTTGCGGGTTTACCTTAACCAGGTCCAGGAGAACCATAACTCTTAAAGGAGGGGGTAAAAATGGCGTACATTGTAGATTTACGGTCACTAGTTGGTCATATGCCACTGATTTTAACAAGTGCCTCCGGAGCACTTGTAAATGAAGACGGTGCCGTCCTGCTCCAGGCCCGGGCCGATACCGGCGATTGGGGTTTCCCGGGTGGTTACATGGAATTTGGCGAACAGTTTGCGGATACTGTCCAACGCGAATTTAAGGAGGACGCGGGACTCACTGTTAAGCCGGTCCGTCTCCTAAAAATCCTGGATAATGACCAATATACTTATCCGAATGGGGATGCTGTGCAGCCAGTCAATGCCTTTTACCTTGTTCGCCGGGCTACTGACCAGCATTTTCCAGTTAAACCGAGCGAGACGGTTACAACACATTACTTTGCCCTGCAAGGACGACCACCGCGTTTCTTTAACCATCAGCATGAAAAAATGTGGGCAATTTTGAATGAATACTGGACAGAGAATCATAATGTTAATAATAATGCGGACGAGAACTATTTATCGTGATAAAATGAATAATGAAAATTGCTTTAGTTGTATTGTTGAAGCACAAACAGGAGGAATTACTTTATGGAAAAAGAATTAGTCTTTGGACATCAAAAGCCAGATACAGATGCAATCACTGCGGCAATGGCTTTTTCATACTACCAAAACCAATTGGGCTATGAAACGGAAGCGGTTGCCCTTGATGAGCCAAACGCCGAAACGCAATACGCTCTTAAGAAATTTGGCATGAAGGCTCCACGGGTTATTAAGACCGCTGCTAATGAAGTCGACAAGGTAATGCTGGTTGACCACAACGAACCACAACAAAGTGTTAGTGACATCGACAAGGTTACGGTTACCCACCTTGTTGACCACCACCGGATTGCGAACTTCAACACTGCTCAACCACTGTGGGCAACTTGCCGCCCATACGGTTGTGTTTCAACGATTTTGACGGAAATGTTCCAACAAAAGCACATTGACATTCCTGCTAACTTGGCGGGGATGATGCTTTCTGCAATTATTTCTGATACCCTGTTGCTTAACTCCCCAACCACAACGGACCACGACCGTGAGGCTGTTAAGTACTTAGCTAAGGTTGCTGGGGTTGACGACTACAATAAGTATGGTGTTGCCATGCTGAAGGCGGGTGCTGATGTTGATGCCAAGTCTGATGCCGACATCGTTGATGGTGATGCTAAGACCTTCGAACTTGGTGGTACCAAGATGCGGATTGGTCAAGTAAACGCGGTTGAACTTGATGATGTCTTCAAGCGCCAAGCCGACCTTGAAAAGAAGATGCACGAACTGATGGATGCAAATGGTTACCAACTGTTCATCCTGATTGCCACTAACATTCTTAACAGCGACTCCGAACTGTTGGTTGTTGGTGATAACACTGACAAGGTTGAAAAAGCATTTGGTCACAAGCTTGACGCTAACAAGCGGATGAATCTGCCGGGCGTTGTTTCACGTAAGAAGCAGGTCGTTCCTCCATTGACAGATGCCTTTGAAGGCTAATATTTATTGATAATGGTAAAATAAGCTGGAAAACGTTTCGACGCAAAGCTAGCCTGTAGTGAACTCCCGTCGAAGCGAAGCAAATCTTTAGAAAGCACAGAGAGGCCTCTAGTGTTCGGATTTTCCGAACGCTAGAGGCCCTTTGTGTACTGCGCTGTAGCATTTTTAACTATATAAGAGTCTTATGTCACAACCCCTCGTTTTTGCTGGCGGGCTTACCTGCACCCGCCTTCCGAACCCTTAAGGAGGGGAGTTATGAACAGAAAAACGTTATACTGTCGCAGTCAAGATCAAGAAACGCAAAGGGCGACGGTTGCTAAGACTAGTAAAAGGCAGCTAAGCATAGCCGAAAATATGGTTCCAGCCAATACTCAGGAAAATGAGTCGTGGGTTGATTCTGACAACAATGAGTTACTCGATTATTGATGATCGTTTAACAATGGGTTGCCACCTCCCGGGCCGATATCCAGATCCCGGAATTGCTCTGAAAATATTGTTTATTTTAACTTGTTAGCTGAAGCACAGGCGGCTGGATATCATCACCACCAATAAAATTAGGTATTAAAAAGTGTCCGCTAATCGTAAGACTACTTTGTCTAGTTGAGTAATCAGCGTGATTGTCAACTAAAAAGAAATGTGGGCACGCAGCTTTTTCCTGCGATTACTGTGTAATATTCGGAAAACTAAAAGAGAGGCTGGGAATTAACTATTAATTCTTGGTTCTCTAACAGTAAAATCCGGACTATAATTTTTGATCGATTCAAAAATCATAGTCCGGATTTTAAATTATTTATAAAATTAGTCGCCAATCGACTAATTGATTGACCAAATTTCGTTAGATTTAATGCCATCAAGGCTAGCCCAATGTCATTTTCCACAGCCCGTTGTCCGCGTAGATGAGTTCGGCGTATGCCAAAATCCCTCTTCATGTGACCAAAGACTGGCTCAACGTCGAACTTTCGTCGACGATAAATTGCCTTGCCTTCGTCACTTGAGAGGGTTGCTTTTACTTTAGCCTTGTAATAATTCCACGTTGGGTTAACCTGCATATAGCGTTGCCGACCACTTGGTGTTTTTGCCAACTCATCCAATTGTTCTGACAGTTGGTGCTTATCCGCTCGGTAGAGTTTGAAATCACGTTCGAAACCATATTTATCGGTTCGCCTACTATACCGATAAAAGCTAAAGCGAACTCCTAAATGATCGATGTAGTAATCATCTTCGGCATTATACTGCCAATTTTGTGATTTAGTTGGATCGTTTTTAAATTTATGTTTCTGTTCCTTTTGATAAGTTGTGTATGGAATAACAGGCTGCTTTTCAAACTGATCAAGAATCATTGTGTAATTGTACTCACTACCATAACCGGCATCGGCAACGATATGCTTAAAGAAATCTAAAGCATGAAACTGGGTAAGGAATGGCACTAAGGTCCTGGTGTCAGTTGGATTTGAAAAGAGCCCGTAATCAAGGACAAATTGCTTATGTGTAGCGATTTGCAGGTTATAGCCGGGCTTTAACTCCCGATTCATCATCGGATCTTCCTTCATACACATAAAAGTCGCATCATGATCAGTCTTGGAATAGCTATTACGACCTTGGAAGATATCTTCGGCACGTTCATACTTTTTGGCACGCGGAATTAGGTCGTTGCTTAATTGATGGCGAAGTTTTTTTAGAAAACGACGGCGCCGTTTTCTAACTGAACCACCTTTGATGATTTTTGGTTCTTGCTTAATCTCTTCATCTAACTTAGTGATTTTCTCCGCAAGTTCTTGTTCCATTACTTCCATGCCTTCGGCAGAAGTAACCAGCTCGGGTGCCATTTCTTGCACCACTTGTTTTTCTACTAGTTCCTCATAAAGCTTACTCGTCTTTTCTCTTAACTTAGCGTGATACTTTTCAACTGCCCGTCGCCAAGTAAATGAATATTTATTGGCATCGGCTTCTACCTTGGTCCCATCGATAAAAACTGCATCATTTTGAATTAGTCCGTGATCTTTCAAAGCCATGGTAAAGTAAACAAAGGCATGTTTAATTAGCTTACTAGCGTGCTGACTGCGTCGAAAGTTATTAATGGTATGGTAGCTATAAGCATAATCATGAGCTAACCAACGCATTGGCAGGTTCTCATCCAACATCATTTCAATCTTTCTTCCAGAATAAGTTTGACGTGCGTAGGCAAACAAGAGAATCTTAAGCATAATTGCTGGATGCGATGAAGGGCGGCCGGTAGCCGCTCCTGAATCTTCTAATAGCACATTTTGTGGAATCGAGTCGACAAAATCACTAATTAGCCGCGCAATATGATTTTGTGGTAAATCATAGTTATAGCTTAGTACGAATTCGGTTTGTCCTATGGTATAATTTTGATACATGAAAATCGCTCCTTTGGGTTGTTTTGTGGTAATTACATCATATCAGGAACGATTTCCTGTGTACATAAAAACCGGATGATGAATTGTTCAAAAAATTCATCATCCGGTTTTTGCTTTGGACTAGGAGTTTTTTCCCAGCCTCTCTCACTTTTATATTTTCAGTCGATTGCAGAGCCATTCTGCAACTTTTCCTGTCCTATTCTTTTTGCCGAGTTAGAGAATAAACCTAAATATGATCACGAGGATAATCGTAATCCCACACAGGGCGGTTGCTCCCCAGTAATGATGGTTCCCGTTATTCATTTAGATGGCGTGGTAAATAAAGACGATGGCTAAAATAATTGTTAAAAACAGGGCGACCATCATTAGACAAAATGCAAGGTTTCCGTTTAATGTATGGTAGAGATTGGCGTAAAAGATAATCGCACCAGCATACATAACAAAGGAATAGGCATAGTTACCTCTTTTAAAGTTTCGTGATAGGCCATAGCCAAATGAGAATATCAGAATCAGGCTGGTTAGACTGTCGATCATTCTAATTCCTTCTTTTTTGCAATTTTCCTTTTTATTATAAGACAAACACGGCGTTAAAGTACAATAGGAGAGTAAAATAATTTAGTAATTAAGGCCTTAGTAGTTAATTTTACTAGGGACTTACTTAAAAATGAATACGTTTGCATAATTGGGGGTTGATTATCTGAGTGATAGTGTTATCATTTGAGTTGTAAGAAATGCAAATGGTTACAATAAGCAACCATAAAACGAAGGGTGCTGTTATTAATGGAAAATAAACATTGGTGGAATAATGCGGTTGTTTACCAAATTTACCCGAAGAGTTTTCAGGACAGTAATGGTGATGGAGTCGGTGACCTTCGGGGAATCATTAACCGCTTAGACTATCTGAAAAAGCTTGGTGTTGACATTATCTGGTTAAACCCGATCTACAAGTCACCTCAGGTTGATAACGGATACGACATCAGTGACTACCAGGCAATCAACCCGACCCTAGGTAATATGGCTGATTTTTCTGAATTGATTGATGGTATCCACCACCGGGGGATGAAGCTGGTGATGGACCTAGTTGTCAATCACACTTCTGACCAGCACAGGTGGTTTAAAGAATCGAAGAAAAGTAAGGATAACCCATATCGTGACTACTATATTTGGCGGGACGGTAAGAATGGGCAGGAGCCAAACAACTGGGGCTCCTACTTCTCGGGACCTGCTTGGAAGTATGATCCGGAAACAGACCAGTACTATCTCCACCTCTTTGCTCCCCAACAACCTGATTTGAACTGGGAAAATCCAAACGTTCGCCACAGTGTTTACGATATGATGAATTGGTGGGCTGCAAAGGGGGTTGATGGCTTCCGGATGGATGTTATCAACCTAATCTCCAAACCAAAGGAACTCGTTGATGGACCGGTAACGGGTGACGAAAAGTACGCTAACGTTGAAAAGGTAGTGCCAAATGGTCCCCGGATGCACGAATTCCTGCAGGAGATGAACCGCAACGTCATGAGCAAGCATAAAATGATTACGGTCGGCGAAATGCCCGGGACAACACCAGCGCAGGCTAAGAAATACGCTAACCTGGACAATAAAGAGCTTAATATGATCTTCCAATTCGAACATATGGGGCTCGATGGTAATAGCAATCCTGCCTTGGGGAAGTGGAACGACCAGAAGACAAAGCTGAAGGATCTGCGGGCTAACTTCACAAAGTGGCAAAAGGGCCTGATGGGGACTGCGTGGAACTCCCTTTACTGGAATAACCACGACCAACCGCGGGTTGTCTCCCGCTTTGGTGATGATAGTAGTGAAGAAAACCGTGTTAAATCTGCAAAGATGTTGGCAACCATGCTGCACTTCCAGCAGGGAACCCCATATATTTACGAAGGCGAAGAGATTGGGATGACAAACGTCTACTTCGACAAGCTGGAAGATTACGTTGATCTTGAGTCGATTAACGCATACCACCAACTCGTCGACGAACAGCACCTGCTTGATGGAAAAACGATGCTCAAGTACTTAGCAATGCACAGTCGGGACAACGCGCGGACGCCAATGCAGTGGGATGATAGCAAGAATGCCGGCTTCTCAACTGGAACGCCTTGGGAAAAGGTCAACCCGAACTACCCAACCATCAACGTTGAAAAGGCGCTGGAGGACCAAAACTCCATCTTCTATTACTACCAGAAGTTGATCAAGCTCCGTCATGAGCTTCCAGTAATTACTAACGGTGATTTTGAATTAGTTACTGGCAACGAGGATGATCCAGCAGTGTTTGCCTATCTTCGGCAAAATAGCGACACTACTCTGCTCGTCATCACCAACTACACCGACCAAACACTGCAACGCCACTATGACGTTCCGGATGGTGCCAAGCTTTTGATTACTAACTATGCTGATGATGCGGGCGAGACGATTCGTCCTTATGAAGCAAAGGTTTACCAATACTAAGTTGAGAGATAATTATTATGGACAAAAAGACTAACGAAGATAATCGAATTGACCTTGATGCGGGGATGCCGTCATTATCCAAGAGCCAAATTTTCTCAATTACATTTGCCTTCTTTGGGATTAACATGGCTTTCTCGCTGCAAAGCTCACAAATGAGCCGGATTTGCCAGACAATTGGTGCTAACCCAAATAGCCTTGGCTTCTTCTTCATCTTCCCACCACTGATGGGAATGATTGTTCAGCCAATCTTGGGTCAATTGTCTGACCGGACATGGAACCGCTTTGGTCGGCGGTTACCATATCTCCTTTTTGGGACCCCAATTGCGGCATTAGTTTTGATTATGCTACCGTTTTCCGGGTCGTTTGGCTTTGGGTATGGTTCACTGGCCGCAATGACTTACGCCGCTGTTGCAATCTGCTTTATGGACCTGTTCTCCAACGTCTGCATGCAGCCATTACGGATGCTGGTTGGTGACATGGTTAACAACAAGCAAAATAATGCTGCTTGGTCATGGCAACAGGTCTTCTCTAATGGTGGGGCAATTCTTGCCACGATTCTGCCATTCCTGTTTACTGCATTTGGGATGTCCAACACGGCCAAACGGGGGGTCGTTCCGCACACCGTTATTTGGGCTTACCTGTGTGCCGCTGCGGTACTGTTGATTACGGGACTGTGGACCGTGTTTAACGTTAAAGAATATGACCCGAAAACTTATGCTGATTACCACCATATTGACGTCAATGAGGCACACAAGAAAGTGAGTCTCTGGAAGCTGGTTAAGCAGGCACCACGGTCCTTCTGGGAGATTAACCTGGTCCAATTATTCTCTTGGTTTGCAATTATGTATGTTTGGACCTATACGACCGGGACGGTTGCCAAGAATATTTGGCACACCACTGACGTTAGCTCAGCTGGCTACCAAGCAGCCGGTAACTGGTATGGGATCTTAACCGCCGTTTATAGTATTGCCGGTATTATTTGGGGTCTGCTCTATGCCAAAGCCAAGGCTAACTCCCGGAAGAAATGGTACGTTTTAGGAATGGTCCTCGGTGCCATTGGCCTCGGTAGCATGGCATTTATCACTTCTAAGACGCTGTCAATTATCGCAATGGTTCTCTTTGGAATTGCTAACTTTAGTATTAACACAATTCCGTTTACCCTGCTGACTTCCTCATTAAACGGGAAAAATGAAGGGGCCTATCTTGGACTCTTCAATGTCGGAATCTGTGTTCCCCAGATTCTGGCCTCCCTATGCAGCTTTATCATTTTCCCACTCGTGGGACACAACCAAACGATGATGATGCTGATCGCTGGATTATCACTTCTGGTCGGGGCTATCGTTGTACCAAGAATTCATGAAGGGGTCATGGTGCAAAAGGCTAGCGAAGAAGCTAAGTAAATAGATTTACAAATTCAATCAATAGAAAAGGATGCCTAACCGTTGAAATGAAGGAAAGGCATCCTTTTTGTATCATACAAATTTATTGATAATAGATATAATTGCCTTTTAAATCGATAACATGAATGTTGATATTTATTTCATATAAGCTAATTTAAATATTGCTTATTTTATACTCGTTATGCAATACTAATGGTCACAAATCGCGACTTGACAACGTTTATTGTAGTTCGCCGTCCTGACTATCACCCGCAATGGAAGTATAGTTCTATAATAGTTTATGGTTGCATTTTCAGCGGCAAATAAGTCAAATTAGGTGCCGATGTAAACATAAATGTTGTAGGAGAAGGTAAGTTCTATGTCAAAGAATAATCAAAATGAGTATATGAAGCGAATGAGGCCCCAACGGCAACGGTTTGCTCTCCGCAAACTGACTGTCGGTGTGGCTTCTGTTTTATTGGGGGTCATATTTTTTATAGGTGGTGTCCAGGCGGATGCTGATACCCCGACCAATAATGGGCAGGCAGCAACTCCGGCAAGAAGTCAGTTAGCAAGTGACCAGCAGGAGAGTGCAACGGTCACAGCCCAACTGATTAACGCCGATGGCTCAATGCGTAGCGCTGATGGGCAGCAGGTGATGGCACATAACGACAATGTTCAAGTGGCGGTCAATTACCAGAACGATCGTTTACCGGCTGGTCAACCGATCACGATTTCTTACAGTAATCCGCGTCAATGGACGGTTGTTGACTGGGAAGGCGGCGTTAGCAAGCAACTAAGCAATAACCTGACTGCCACAAACAATGGTAATGGTACCTTTACAGTTAAGTCGAATGTGGACAAGAATTTGGATATCAATTTTGATCTGCACTTTGCCCTGCAATATGCTGGTGATGTAGGGAGCAATACATCTACGTCACTGGTCATCGCAACAAAGCGGGGGACAAAACCGTTAATACTGAGACGGTCAAGCCGATTATTATCCCCTATGAGGACAATGTTGTCTCCAATGAAATTGCCCATGGTTGGGCAGCCAAGGATGTTCATAAAGTAAAGACTAACTTTGATAATACCCAAAATATCCTTAATGGCACGAAAGCAACGACGGGCAAGGAAGCTGACGACCGTGAAGTAATGCAGTACATGATCGAATGGAACTACGGGAAGGCGGGCAATACTCGTGGTACGACCCTAAGCCCTCTGCAGACCGCAGACTTTACGGCTTATCTTTCAAAGGGCCAGATGATGCTGCCGGATACCATTAAGGTCTTCCGGGTCTACCAGCCTAATGCTGTTGACGCGAACGGTCAGCGGGTCAGCATTGATAAATCGTACGGTAAGATTACTAACTGCGTAAACGGTGTCTTTGTTAACGAAGACGCCGCATTTGAACAGTTCCTGAAGGACCATCTGACAGTGACCGTCAACAATTCGACTACTAAGCTTTCCTGGCGTGACTACCGGGCGGCCCTACAGAAAGCAAAGCATAATGGAACTGAACCGCCGTTGGTTAACGGAATTCAACTGAATGAGAGTGACATGGCTCACGTTAAGCTTTCAACAGACGCTAATGGACAGTCGCACAACTTCTCAGTAAATGTCGGTGATAATACCGATAGTGCGGTAAAAAGTCCCCACTCAACATTCTTTATTCAGTTCGATACTCTGCTGGACTATAACATGCCGCTTTCATGGACAAAGCCGGGTGATGGTCCTTCAATTTCCTATAATCGTGCCTCAGGGAAGTTTAGTGGCACTGGAACCCAGATCAATAAATCAACATCGAAAGTCTTCCAGGGTGGTGGTAGTGGCTTTACCAACCAAATTGCCTACGAGGCAACCCTTCACTTTGCTGATGTTACCAATACGGATGAAGTTGCATCACTTGACACGGGTCATGGGGTCACTTTTTTTAATGGTGATGGTGAAGAAAGCGCTTTTGGGAGTACAAAGATTACCTTTGACGGCCAATTAGATGCAATCAAGACGCTTGAAAAAGCTGGTTATCAGCTGGTTGGTGCATCCAAGGGAACTTTAACAAGTGGTAAATACACTGGTTCAACCATTTATAATGGCACGGGTGCAATAAGTAACGTAAATTACGGTACATATGGACAGGGGGCCAAGAAGGTTGCCGAGTATACATATGCAACAAGCTTTACCCTCCAGTTTGTTCGTACGGCAACGCTAAAGTCGGTCTCGAAAACGGCCACGCGGACGGTTTACTACAAAGAGGCAAACGCTGGTCAACCTGACCAGGCAAAGTTGGTTGATCTTGCTTCGTCAGTTGATCAGTCCGTTAGCTTCAGTGGTAGTCAATACCAGGACGCACAAGGTAAGCCAGTTGCGGTTCTAACCCTGAAGGACTTCAAAGATGTCCACAAGTTACATGTTAATAAGGGGGATGACAGTGTTTACGTTGTCAACCCTGTAGCGGTACCTGCAGAAGTTAAGTGGCAGCCAAAAGCCGGTGAACGTTCCAAGTTAAATGGGTCAACCATCTTATTTGATGATGAAAACCAGCAGACTATCAAGGATAAGAATGGTAACACCTGGTATATTACGCCGGCAACTAAGAATCAAGGTAAGGAAGAAGTTGTTCCATCAACTACACCGGATAAAACGCACTATTATGTTTACCTGATTTATGATCGTGGCAAACGGGCCCTGCTTCGGTACTACGATGATGACGCTCGAGTATTTTTGGATGACCAAGCAAAGCCAATCAACACTGTCGGTCAAACCGGGGATGCAATTGTCTTTAAGAATGACCAACAAGAATTGAATGACTTGCTTAATAAGCATTACATCTATGTTGGAATTTCCAAGACGAGTGAAAAGAACCAGCAAGACCCGCAGCGGCTAAGTCGGTATTCATTTGGTAACTTTGATAATATTGAAGACAAGACTGCTGCTCCTTCACAAGTCTTCATTGTCCATGTCAAACACGCTCAAAATACAAAAGAAAATACAGTTACTGAGCAGTGGGTCATCCGGTACTTTGATGCCCAGACTGGCCAGGACCTGAGTCAAAAGACCCCGCTTGCCAAAAAAGTTATTCAGTCGGTATCCTAGAAGCAAACCTGGGTCATTGATAAGGTAACCGGAAGAATTCTTGGGTATAACACGACCGGCAACAAGGATAAGAATGGTCAGCTGACTATTGATACGACTGACGCTGCTAAGTCATGGCTACCAGTAAGCAACGATTACCCTGCCGTAATCTCACCTGATTTAACCGGATTTGGCTATGAGAAGGTCCCATCGTTTAACCGACAGCACAATCAGCAGGATGCTGCGGTAGTCGCAAAGAAGGTGGCCCAGCCGAGCGTTCCTGGTGGGGAAGTTGACGTTTATTACTTCCATGTTAACGAGCTACAGAGCCGGACAGTAAAGGTTAACGAGATTATTTACTATCGGTACAAGGATACCGGTAAGGCTGCTGCTCCGGACTTTGTGTAGCAAAACCACTTTCGTTTACTCAAACCGGCCACAAAGACATGGTTACCAATGCTGTTATCTGGGATGGTCAGTGGACACCTGCTCAAGAGTTTAAAGCGGTAATCAGTCCAGAGATCAAGGGCTATACACCTGATAAACCAGTCGTTCAAGTTCAACGCGTTGACCATGACTCAGCCGACCTTGAATTCTTAGTCCTATATTCCAAGAAGGCCCAACCAACACAGCCGACTAAGCCAACAGTGCCGACGCAATCGACTAGACCGACGGCACCAACACAGCCGACGCAACCTACCCAACCAACAAATCCAGCACAACCAGCCCAATTGACGGCACCAACTGAACCACAACCTGACCGCCAGTTACCAAAAACTGGTCGTAAAGGGAACATGGGCATTGTTGCTGGTGTGCTTGCCACAATGTTTGTGGGTAGCCTTGGACTTGGCTTTAAGAAGCGGAAAAATTAAATCCTAATTTCACTAAAGTTAGATAATTAGTTAACAAAAAGACCCAGTTTCTCAAAAACTGGGCCTTTTCAGTACTGGGTTTAAATATTCTTAACGCTTGATCGTTCATTGATTGATGTTGGGATAAAAGTTGATGGCTCGTTATTAAGAAGATTATCAACGCTCTTGACGCCCATCTGGTAGAAGTCCTGGGTGACACTGGTGAGGGTTGGATTAGTGATCTCGCAGATTATGGAACCATCAATACAGATAATGGACAGCTGGTCGGGGAGGTGGAGGTGGTGCTTAGTGGCTGCCTTAATTAGTCCGACAGCCGTCATATCACTACCAGCAATTACTGCGGTTAACCCGTGTCCCTTAAGTTTTTCAAAAAGGTCCTGGCCATTTTGGTAACTATAGTCACCGTAATAAATCCAGTGGGGATTAATCGTCAGTTGAGCGTCCGTCATCGCCTGCTGATAGCCAAATAAACGTTGTTGCCCAGTAGATGAGTGGTCAATCCCAACAATGCCAATTTTCTGGTGGCCGTGTGCGATCAGGTAGTTAGTCGCCTTCTCACCAATTGCGACATTATCTGAACTGATGAAGTGTTGTTCTGGATGCTGCTGGTCATAAATTGAGATTAAGCGGTAAGGCATCCGGGCCTTGTTAAGAATTTTTAGCTGGACGCTTTCAATCTTACCTGAAATAAGAAGAATCCCGGTTGCCTGGTGTTCCAACGCCTCATTGACAGTTTCGGTCAGACGGTTAGCGTTATTATTTCCGGCAGAGAAGATGATGACCTTATGATTTAACTCGTGCGCCCGTTGGAGGATGCCATTAACAATATCTTTCCAAAAATTAGTCTGGTGGTAGTTAATAATCACCGCAATTGTGTTTGTAATATGGGAAGCTAATTGTGAAGCAGCCACGTTTTTGTGGTAGCCCATCTCCTGCGCAATTTGGCGAATCTTCTTAGCAGTTGAGGGCTTTAGGATGTCATTCTTGTTAGAAAGGGCCCGCGAGACTGTTGCAGTGGAGACACCGGCCGCTTTCGCAATGTTTTTTATAGTTGGTTTCAATATTTTATCGCCTCCCACTAGTTATATTACCCCTATTATATTAAATTATCTTAGTATCAGCAAACGTTCACATTGTATCCACAATGCATTTGTAAACGTTTGCAAAAAGTGGTAAAGTAAGAAATGTAAAGAAATAGCATTTAGAAAAAATCCGGAAGGGGCAGGAAAGACAATGACTAATCGCTTAACTGGCTACCAGAGTAGTGAACCAAAATTAACGCTGAACTACGAAGATGGTCATAATTTGGTTTTAGATATCTTAACTAGTCAAATTATCCGCGTATTTATGGACCGGAACTGCACAACGAATTCTTATGCAATCCAGGGTGACAAGCACCATAAGACAAACTACACGGTTGACAATAAGGGGGACCATATCGAAGTGCGTACCCCGGACCTGACTGTTAAGGCTTATGACGACCGTCACATCGACTTCTTTGATGGAGAGGGTAATTCATTAGTAATGGACTACCGGGGTCGCCGGCAGGCCTTGGCAAATGACTTGGATGATGAGCACAAGTCTACCGTCCTGGCTGAAGGCCACGATATTAACCTCTTAGGGAAAAGCGATGACCGGCACTACGAAATCATCAAGTCTTTAAGTCCGGACGAACAGTTCTACGGCTTAGGCGACAAGCCTGGCTTCCTGAATAAACGGGGTTATGACTACGACAACTGGAACGTTGACTTTGGTCAAGTTCATAATGAGTCGGTTAAGGGAATCTACAAGTCAATCCCAGTGATGTATGGCCTTAAAGACGAGCACCCGTATGGCCTCTTCTTTGACAACACCTACAAGAGTCACTTCGACCTCGGTAAGGAGAGCGAGAACTATTACTACTACTCTGCAGACGATGGGAACATTGACTACTATGTTCTGGGTGGTCACACCTTAAAAGACGTTGTCGCTAACTATACTTACCTGACCGGGGTTACCCCGCTGCCACAAAAGTGGGTTCTCGGTTACCAGCAGTCACGTTGGGGTTACAGTACCAGTGACAAACGGGTAGAGAGCATTGCGGACGGCTTTGCAAAGTACCACCTACCAATCGATGTCATTCACCTGGACATTGACTACATGCGTGGTTACCGTGACTTTACCTGGGATACGACAAAGTATCAGGATCCTAAGAAATTTGTCGCCGAGATGAAGAAGCGGGGGATCCGCTTGATGCCTATTCTCGATGCCGGAGTCAAAAAGGATGAAGATGGCTACAACATTTACCAAGAGGGGATCAAAAAGGGGTACTTTGTTGAAAACCCTGACGGAACCGTCTTTGTCGGCCGGGTATGGCCTGGTGACGCGGTCTTCCCAGACTTCGGCCGTCCAGAAGTCCGCAAGTGGTGGGCAAAGCACATCAAGTTCTTTGCGGACATGGGAGCCTGTGGAGTCTGGAACGATATGGATGAACCAGCCTCCTTTGACGGCGAACTGCCGAAGGACCTGGTCTTCAGTGATGGTGATCAAAAGAGTACCCATGCCAAAATGCACAATGTCTTCGGGCACTTGCAAGCACAGGCAGCTTATGAAGGAATGAAGGATGCTACTGGCAAGCGACCGTACGTCATCACCCGGGCGGCCTATGCTGGTACCCAGAAGTACTCCACCGTTTGGACGGGCGACAACCAATCAATCTGGTCCCACCTCCAGTTAGCAATTCCCCAACTGAATAGTTTAGGAATGAGTGGCTTTGCAATTGCCGGAACCGATATTGGTGGTTTCCAGAAGGATACCACGCCGGAGTTGCTTACCCGGTGGCTCGAAGCTTCGTTATTTGTCCCACTCTTCAGAAACCATGCTGAGATGGGGACCCGTTACCAGGAGCCATGGGCATTTGACCGGCAGACGCTTGATATCTACCGCGATTACCTGAACCTTCGTTACCGCTTTGTCCCGTACCTCTATGATCAACTGCGCCACGAGACTGAGTCTGGTCTGCCAGTAATGCGGCCCCTGGTTCTCAATTACGATCAAGACCCGGCAGTTCGTCAGCTAAATGATGAATATATGGTGGGGACTAACATACTGGTTGCCCCAATCGTAAACCAGGGAGCTGATAAACGGCTGGTCTACCTGCCAGCGGGGAAGTGGCTTGACTTCTGGAACAACGCTGAATACTCGGGGAAGCAGACGATTATGGTCAATGCTCCAATCGAGAAGCTGCCACTCTTCATTAAAAAGGATACGATTCTGCCATGGGGTAATAAGGTTAAGCACATTAGCGACCAGCCGGAGAAAGTAATGACCTTCCGGCTCTTCGGTGATTGTGGTGCCTATAAGCATTACCAAGATAACGGTCTTGACTTTAAGTACCAAGAAGGGGAATATAACGAGTACTACGTGGAAGTTGCTGCTAACGGCCAAGTTACCGTGCAACTTCACAAGCATGGTTACCAACCAACCTATGAACGGATCTATGTGGAAACAGATCGCGGTCGCTTTGAATTTGACTACGATAGCAAAGAAGAAAGTTATCACTTAGCAAAGTAAAGATTTAATTTTACGGTAAACATCCGCTTGCGTCACCTGGTTTTGACGTGAGCGGATTGTTTTGTTTTTAGGCGGTAAATGGCTAAAATATAGGAAATTAGTAAAATGCTCGATGATATATTTGGAGCATGGAAAAGGATGGTTGATATGAGTTTAGACACGGCAATCTTTGCGGGCGGCTGTTTTTGGTGTATGGTTCAGCCGTTTGACACTTACCCTGGAATTAAGAAGGTTGTTTCCGGTTATACCGGTGGCCACGTCGCCAACCCGACCTATGAACAGGTTTGTAGTGGAACGACTGGCCATACCGAAGCGGTTAAAATTACCTTTGATCCAGATATTATCTCCTATGACCAGCTGGTGACGATTTACTGGCACCAAACGGATCCCACTGATGCAATGGGGCAATTTCAGGATCGGGGAGATAATTACCGACCCGTTATCTTTGTTAATAGTCCTGAGCAACGGCGGATTGCGAAAAAGTCAAAGCGAGCACTGCAGGAAAGCGGCGAGTTTGGGGATGCAAAGATTGTAACCCAGATTGAGGATGCACAGCCTTTTTACCCGGCTGAGGACTATCACCAGCATTTCTACCAGAAAAATCCGCAACGCTATGCCTTGGAAGAGGCGGGCGGTCGGGCCCAGTTTAAGCAGGAACACTGGAAAGACTAAGTGCATTTAAGTGCCCAATATGCCATAATAGAGGAAAAAGCGGACGGAGGAGAAATCATGCGAAAACCATTTATTGCCGCCAATTGGAAAATGCATAAAAACATTGCGGAGTCAGTTGACTTTGTGAACCAGATCAAGGGTAAGCTTCCTGATCCGGCAAAGGTGGAAGTCGGAATTGCTCCACAAGCGTTTGCCCTCTACAGTATGGTGCAGGTGGCCGGTAATTCGGGCTTAAAGATCATTGCCCAAAATGCGGCGGCTGAGTATAATGGCCCCTTCACGGGTGAAATCAGTCTGCGAGGGCTCCATGATTTAGGGACTAACTATGCAATGCTTGGCCATATTGAGCGGCGGCACCTCTTTGGTGAAAATAACGCCGCTGTCCATAAGAAGGTCAATGCGGCCCTCCAGATGGGGGTTACCCCGATTATCTGTACCGATGAGACAATGGTGCAAAAAGAAGTCAATGGTGAAATCCACTATGTTTTCCAACAACTCATGAGCGTCCTCCACGGTGTTTCTTTGGACCAGATCCGTAATGTTGTTATTTCTTACGAGCCCAGCTGGGCGGTTGGTGTCGGTCAGCATGCTAACGTGGCTCTGGCAGAAGAAGGATGCCGGACGATTCGGCGGACGATTGCCGATAACTATACTTATGAAATTGCCGATAAGATTCGGATCCTTTATGGGGGAAGTGTTAACCCGGATAATATCAAGGACCTAATGGCCAAGCCAGATATCGATGGGGTCCTGATTGGTCGGGCGAGCTTAGACGTTGATAATTTTCTAAAGATGGTTAACTATCTTAACGATGGAAAGACAAACCAGCAAGCGGGTAAGTAAGTTGTAAGTAGGGAGACAGAACTAGCTTGCTAGTTCGTCTTTCGAAGCGAAGCAAGTCTTTAGAAAGGGGACTCTAGTGTTCGGAAAATCCGAACACTAGAGTCCCCTTTGTGTACTGCGCTGTAGCATTTTCAACTATTATAGAAAACTTGTGTCACAACCCCTTTTTTGTGTAGTTATTTATTAATTCTTTCCGCGTAGTTACGGGCGCTGCGAAGTTCATAAACCACCCAGGTCTCAATTAGCGTAATAACGCAGATCAATAGGAAGGTGAATCGTTCTGGAAGGATAAACATCAGGATAAGAAGAATCCAAGATCCCCAGCTCCACATGTTTTCAACCTTGATGATCCGGGCGACTCTTTTGTTAAGCACGGCCCGACCAGGCCGGAGAAAAATCGTTCGCACCTGGGCGTAATAGCGTACCTCAAATATACTTTCGATAATGAAAATGGTGGTTAGGGTAAAAAGAAAAGCTGTTTCCATATATGTTAGCTCCCGACAGTTTAGTAATAATAGTTAAATTCTACTTTTTTTCGAGCCCAAGCAAACAAATTAGATATTATTTACTTTAACAAAAAAATAAACACTAAATAAAAGCCACCAGCCCAAGGCCAAAAGTAGACCTGCAGTAACATCCGTAGGAAAGTGCGCACGTAAGTAAACCCGCGAAAGCATCACGAGGACAATTACAAAAATAATAGCAATCACTAGCAGGCACCGCTGCCATCGTTTCTTGAGTACAGGCCAGACTAAGGATAAAACAGTCAGCATAAAAATAGTCGTTGCAAAGGTGTGGCCACTAGGAAAACTATACCCACCCACGTTAACAAGACGATGGATTGGGCGGACACGAAGGACACTGTATTTGATGCCGATAACTAAGAGGTAACCAACATACTGGATAGCATCTACCCAGAGGGCCTGTCGAAAGCGCCGCTTGTAAACTAGTAGGAGGACAAGAAAGAAGGTGAGAATGTCAATTACAAACGGGTCCCCGCAGGTCGTAATAATGTTCAGCAAACCTGTTTTCCACGGTCGAACCGGGTGGGTAATCGCATAACCGATACGGTCGAACTCACGCACCCATCCTTGCCCAGTGACGACGGCAACCAGTATTCCAGTAAACACTAACCAACAAGCCAGTCCAGCCAATAATTTCTTTTTAGTATGAATAGTCATAAAAAGTAATCACCTGAAATCCATAAATTTTCCTTATTGATTTAGCAAAAGGGTAAGCCGTGATATAATGACAGACGTTTATAAAAAAGGCGGTGAACCCATGAACGATAAATCAAATAACTTTGCAATGACAGTTGCAACCCTAGTCTTGGGAACCGTAGTGGGCTGCAGTTCACTATTGTTAAGTCTCCTCTTAGATTATACGGAGGAGTTTTTCCTCGACTTTAAGGAAACTAACCTGGTGCCGGTAAACGTGTTTGTTAGTGGCCACCACCGGCTCATCTCTGTTCTGATTGGTGGGGTTATTTCTGCCGTGATCTGGTATGTTTTGCAGCGTAAATATCATCCCGTAAGTATTGGAAAGGCCATAACCGGGAAAACAATGCCGCTTGGAAAGACCTTGATTCACGTTTGCACCCAGATCTTCTTTGTTGGCACCGGAAATTCAATTGGTCGTGAATTGGCGCCACGGGAAGCCGGTGCCGCAATTGCTCAGAAATGGACGCGGCTTGCAAACGGTCGACTGCGATTAAGCAATGATGACCAGAAATTACTGATTGCTGCCGCGGCCGGTGCCGGGTTTGCGGGTGTTTATATTGCACCGTTGACCGGGGCAGTCTTTTGCATTGAGCTGCTTTACAAGAAGGTGAATGCCCGCGTGATCGCGGTTAGTCTCACGATGTCAGTAATTGCAACCCTGATTGGTTCAATTGTCAAGGGGTACGCACCATATTACATCGTTGGCTCCCGTAATTTTGGCCTCTGGACAGTTCCCCTGGCGGTCATTCTGGGAATAGTTGGTGGCCTTTTGGGGACCGCTTTTAAACAGGGCGTTAAGCTCGCTAAAGAGAAGCGGGCGACAAATAAGAATATTCTTGTCCAACTACCGATTTTATCACTTATTACTGCTGGTGTGGCGAGCTTTTATCCACAAATAATGGGGAATGGCCGGGGCCTGGCCCAGCTTGCTATCAACGCCGGGACAGTCAGCCAACGTGTCCTAATGCTTTTGTTATTTGGCCTTTTGGCGAAGGTGGCAATTACCCTTGGGACAATCAAGTGTGGTGGATATGGTGGTATCCTAACACCGTCAATTGCTGCTGGTGCTGTTCTTGGCGTATTTGTCGGTATTTGCTACATGATGGTTATCCCAGCAGTTACTCTCGCGCAAGCAGCCGTTTTGGGGGCGGCGCTCTTTCTTGCCGCTTCACAGCAGGCTCCACTGATGGCAATGTTTATGCTATTTGAGGTCTGCCACCTCAATTACACGGCCCTCCTGCCACTAGCAGTTGGGGTCGCGGTGTCCATTACAATCAGCAAATTATTACAAAAGGCCAATTAATGTTGTGAAAAGACGACAAAGTTGGTATGATAACAAGTGGTAGAGTGATTGCCTACCATGCAAAAGAGGCCTTCTTTTTAGGCCTCTTTTTTATCTTTAAACACCATTTTCACGGTATAATAAAGGTGGAGATGGGGTGGCGTCAGACGGGGGACCCACTATGGAATTTAAAGAATTGCTCGCCCGGTTAGCGGCTTTCTTTACAACCTGGAACGTGAAGTATGTGCCCGCTAATCAGGTTAATCGACTACAGATTCAGCTGATTGGGACGGAAGTTCATTACCTTTTTAATGGGCAAATACTGTGCTCAATTGAGATTTTGGAAAATCCAAAAATTAAACAAATCCTGCGGATCAATCCCGGTGCGGCGGAACAGCAAATATTGCTCAGCATTCTAGGAACGACTCGTTCATTGGTTGTTGATCCGCGCATAAAAAAAGTGCAAAACGTTGCCGAGAGGCAGGAAATTGTAATCCTCCTGCTTCGCCTCTACCATTCACTAGAGAAGGAACTCGTCGCTTGTTACCCAAGCACGAGGAAGAAACTTGACCGCGATTTCTTCTTAAACCGCTTTGCTGATACAGCGGAGGCAGCACAATATGGGATTGAGGTAGAAAAGTTTCGTAAGTACCTCTACGATCGGGTTCGAGTTCAGGAAGAGCCCGCTGCCTGGATTGAAAGACGAGAGAAGTACATTCTCGGTATGTCAGTAACCGAACTGGACCTGATACTTAAGGCTAGTATCTTCCTCGGGAATGAAGAAGTCCTTTTTTCCCAAGCTTATGACCTGGTTCGGCAAATATCCTTATATTAAAAGCGGTAAGGGGTAGAGAACCTCTTTACCGCTTTTTTAAGATGGGTTAGTTAACATAATTTTAGCTATGCAGATTAAAAAACAACTGACGTATTTCGCTTACGGCCAAGCCAATATTATTGCTCTGAAGCACCATTGAGATGACGGAAAGGCCAGCAACCCCAGTTGCCAGTGTCTGGGCCATGTTGGCGGAATTGATGCCACCAATCGCCACGACCGGGTGGGTACTTAAGGAAACCAGCTGTTTTAGCTTTGATAAGCCAATTACCGGGTCCGCATCGTCTTTTGAGTGAGTGGCAAAGACCGGGCCGCTACCAATGTAGTCGATTGGTAGCGAATTAGCCTTTGTCACCTGGTCTACTTGATTACAAGAATAGCCGATTATTAATTTGCCATGAGCGCGTTGGATGACTTTCTCGATCCGTCGATCTTTTTGGCCAACGTGGACCCCATCGGCACCGACTTTTAGGGCGAGTTCCTCATCGTCATCAATCAAAAGGGGAACTCCGTATTCGCGGGTCAATTTACGAAGGACCCGCGCCATTCCAGCTTTTTCATCTGTGGTTAGCTTACTGGTGCCCTTTTCCCGGTACTGGAAAGCGGTAATTCCGGCTTTTAGTGCTTGCTTAACACTGTCTAGGAAGGCAGTGGGGTCGTTGTTCACATCCTGGGCACCACCAACTAGGTAGGTTTCAAGCATGCGTGGGTTGAATTTCACTTTTGCTCACTTCCAATCTTTGCCCAGTGGTTCAATGGCCCGTGACCATGACCGACGTTAATCCCATTCCTGATTGTCGCTTCTACGTACTCTTTTCCCGTCCGGATGGCCTTTTCCATTGAATGTCCCTTGGCTAACTCAGCCGTGATGCAAGAAGAGATAGTGTCCCCGATGCCGTGGGTGTTCTTCGTGTTTATTCGGTTGGCGGTTAGCCAGAAACTGTGCCCGTTTTCCAGCAGGACAAAATCGTTGGCCTCATTTGCGTTTGTGAAGTGCCCACCTTTGACCAGCACGTTTTTTGCGCCCAAGTTTTGCAGCGCTTTTCCGGCCTTTTCCATTTCATCCTCAGTAGTAATCTTTAGGCCCGTTAATTCCTCAGCTTCAGGAAGGTTAGGGGTAACCAGACTAGCGTGGGGGAGGAGGTGGTCACGGACGGTTGCAATTGCATCGTCACTCAATAACTTGGCACCACCCTTCGCGATCATTACCGGGTCAACAATGACGGGACCAAAATCATATTTTTTGAGGTTGCGGACTACCGCCAAAACCCGGGGCGCATCGGCTAACATTCCCGTCTTGCAGGCCCGAATATTAAGATCCTCCGCCAGCGAAGCAAACTGTTCGTCGATCATTTTAGGTGGCATTGGAAAGGCATCCTGCACGCCCAGGGTATTCTGTGCAGTGACGGCCACAACTACCATTGTCGCAAAGACATCGCGTTCCTGCATGGTCTTAAAGTCGGCAGCAATGCCGGCGCCCCCGCCACTATCGGTTCCAGCAATCGTGAGTGCCTGCGGAAAATCATTCGTCATTAGTAAGGATCCTTTCTATCATTAAATCTTGATCGTTAAGCTTGCTTAGGGCGTCTAAGAAACGAACCTGCCAGCTGCCGAGTCCGTTAGCACCTTGGGCGGCCTTGGTGCCAGCAGTGGTGATTATCCGGCAACCAACTAGTCCCGCAATTAGTGGTGTAATGCCAATGCCGAGTAGGGCGCCAATGGTACTCGAAAGAAGGTCACCGGAGCCCACGTTAGTCGCCAGCCAGGGGGTGGAACACCGGTTTTGGTAGGCCACGGTACCATCTGTGATAATGTCCTCCTTTCCGGAGAGCACAACAACGCAGTGATACAGGTGTGCACACCTGCGAGCAATATCAACCTGGTTCTTTTTCCCCGAACCGGCGTCAATCCCATGACTTTCCCATTGTTCGCCTGCCAAAGCGGCAATCTCACCGGCATTGCCGCGGATAATTGTAAAGTCATATTGACTCAGTAACTGCCTTGCCAGGTGAGCCCGGTAAGCAGAACTGCCGCAAGCGACCGGGTCGAGAACCAGGGGTGTACATAACTGGTTAGCAGCCGCGGCACCGCTGTCAAATTCGGCTTCTAATGGCTGGCATGGTGTACCCAGGTTGATTACCACTGCCTGTACAAGCTTAGCAAGTTCTAAGGCTTCAGTAGGCTGAAAAGACATTATCGGTGAGATGCCCAGCGCACTCAGTCCGTCGGCAACTTTGCCGCTAGTTACGGTGTTAGCAATGGTGAATACAATCGGGTGCTGATTACGTAGCTGGTAAATGATATGTTTGTTCATTGGCCGCCTCCTAACAAAAAAGACCAGGTCAAAAAAACCTGGTCATTAAACAAGATGTGCATTTTCCTTCGCAAGTGTCAACTTAACAGGTTCGTAGGGTCCACGGATCTAACCGTATCTCAGTCTGGGAAACAGACACCCCTAATGCAAAACGATTATTTAATTATATATATTATACACCAACTAATTGCTAAGCGCTAGTTGACATAATGTACGATATGACAGCTACTCAAATTTAAAGTTCTGAACAACTTTATCGAGGTCTTCCTGCTCAATCCCCAAGTAGTGACGGGTATTACGTTCTGATGAGTGGTTGAACAGTTGGGAGATAATTTCTACGTTCACGCCTTTCTTGTATAGTTGGCGCCCAAATGTCTTCCGAAAAGAGTGGGTACCTAGTTTGGCGGCAATCTTCGGGTCACCGGTCTTCCTCCCCATCCTTTGCAGCATTTCATAAAAACCGTGGACCGAGAAGTGGCCATCTTGTTTCCCAGGAAAGAGGTAGTCGTTTTCATCATGGTAATCGAGGTCGTTCAGGTAGTTAATAATTTCCGCCAGACAATTATTCCAGAAGAGGGTCTTTGCCTTACCCGTCTTTTGCTCAATCACCCGGGTCTTAGTCTTGTTCAAGACGTGCCCTACGCGGAGGGTAACCACGTCGGAAGCACGGAGACCATTGTTGAGAGCAATCGCAATCATCAGGAGGTTGCGGTTAACGAGTTCCGGACGCGAGTATTTCTTAATTGTCTCCTCTAACTTTTCGTATTCGTCCAGGGTCAGAAACTTAACGTTTTCTACCCAAATCTTTTTCCGTCCCTTTATTTGGCCATTGGTCTTGTTCTTGGGAACATATATCCGCTTTTTTTGCTTAGTTGACATAATTACCATTCCTTTGACTAGTTCTCTAGGTAACGAATTAGACCCGGTAAATACTCCTCGCCTTCCTTTTTTCCCCGTTCGTAAAGGCGGCGAATTTTCTTAACGTTACCTTCCACTCGTTTAATCTTAATTGGTGATTTGGGAGCAACGTTGTAAAGTTGGCCATCTTTGGCAAGTTTATTAATCTGGTTAACCTGTTGGTTGTAACGGACGGGCCGCATTATTCCCGCCTCAGCAAAGACCGGATAATCCTTATAAAAGCGGCGGTACAGTTCCTTAACAGGCTTACTGGAAGGCTTCTTGCGGTAGTTGACATCCCGGGTACGGACAACAACTATCTTGTCATAGCCCTGTTGCTGGGCAACATCATACGGGATGGAGTCAGTAATTCCACCATCAAGGCAGAGTCCCTGAGAAGTACGCTGCGGTTCTGACAGGAAGGGCATCGATGATGATGCTTTGAGAGCGACGGTTAACTCATCACCAACGGGATCGTTGAAAAGGACAGTCTTACCGCTCTCAACCGAGGTTGCCACCGCGGTGAAGTGCGATGCCGAACGGCGGTAGGCTGCCTCGTTAAAATTCTGCCAGGAATATCCGTGGTCTTCAAAGAGGTAATTAAGATTGATAATCTGCTTGCGAAAAATCCGGGTCATTGAAATGTACTTCCGGTCGTGCCGGTGGTTGATGTTGATGTTTGCTGCCCGACCGTACTGCTTTGATACAAAATTAACTCCGCACAGTGAACCGGCAGATACACCAATTACGCTGCGGAATTCAATGTGGTGTGCTAAGAAGGTGTCAACGATCCCCGCAGTGTACTGGCCACGAAAGGCGCCACCTTCAAGAACTAAAGCTGCATTGTATAACATAAAAACTCAAAACTCCTTATTTTAGTAATTAGGAGGGTTATTAATAGGCCTAATTACATGAGACACTTTTTAAATAAAATTATACAACAGTCTTACACAAAAATACATCAATTTAAAAGCCTATTATACCGGGCTTCCTCTAAAAGATTTGTAAGACTCTTTCATCAAAAGAGTCTTACGGATCACCTTTTTCCTCAAAAAGCTGGTTAAAAAAGGCAATTAGCTCTCAGACACTCTGAAAATTATTTTGACGGGTACTTGATCATCTTAGTTACGCTCAGCGCTAATTGTGCGATGTGTTAAAATAACATCAGAACCTGTGAAATATCTGAGGAGGGAAATTGTGTTAATTACCACAACCGAAAAAATTCCCGGGCACGATTATGAAATTATCGGGGAAGTATTTGGTGTTACGACCCAGTCCAAAAACGTTTTCAGCAATATTGGGGCGGGACTGAAGAATATCGTTGGTGGCGAAATTAAGGCCTACACTAAGATGCTCCATGAATTTCGGGAAGCGGCAATTTCAAGGATGGCTGACGAGGCCCATAAAAAGGGGGCCGATGCAGTGGTAATGATGCGCTTCGATTCTGGCTCAATCAGTACGGATATGCAGTCGGTTGTTGCCTATGGAACGGCAGTTAAATTTAAATAGGATGAAAAAACGGCCGCGATCATCCAGTCCTGGATAATCGCGGCCGTTTGAGCAACTACTTATTGTTTTCTTCATCACTAATTTCTTTTAAAGCCGCCCTTTGCTGGTGCTGGTCAACGTGGGTGTAAAGGTCCGTGGCTGAGGTGCCCTTTTGTCCTAGCTGCTGAGCAACCAGGACCTGATCCTTAGTAACTTCATACATTTCCGAAGCCAAGGTGTGGCGAAGCTTGTGGGGCGTCAGAGGGTGGCCGAACGCTGTTGAATACTTTTTAACCATTCGTTCGATCGAATTAGCAGTCATCCGCCGGGTTGTACCATGGTAGACCGTTAGAAAAAGGGCGATATCTTTCTTGAGGGCGTGGTAACGCTGGACCCGAATTAGCAGATAGTCCTTAATATACTGGGTTGCCCAGGGGGCAATTGGCACCGAATCCTTTTGTCCCCCCTTTCTGACCACGTCTAAGAGACCTTCTTTGATATTGAGGTCGGCAAGGTTAGTGTTCGCTGCTTCAGAAACCCGGACGCCGGTTCCGAGAATTAGGGCAATTATCGCCACGTCACGTTCCTTGTTGCGCTTAAATGCTGGAAGGGCCCGCTTGTCGCACTTCTGGGGATAGGTATTATTAATGAAGTTGATAAAGTCAAACTTCATCTGGCCGCGGTACATATGGGCCGCAAGGGTGTGGGCACGGTAATTCAGGGTTTTGGTATCATTTAGTGAATCAATCTTGGCCATGACATTACGGTAAAAGTATGGTTCACCGTCATTAACATCAGCAGTAACCGTCAAAAATTTAAACAGTGAGCGGAGGGCATTGATTGACCGGTTAATTGAGGTTGGTGAATTGAGGTGCCCCTGGCTGTTTTGGGTGTGTTTTAAATGGTCAATGTATAGCATGATGTCATTACGACGGAGCTTTTCAAGCACCTTGGTACTGATTTCTCGATTGCTTTTAGCGTCACAAAGACCGCTGATACGGAGCCAGTCAAAGAAACGGCGAATTTCGGTCAGATATTGGTAAGTCGTTGTTACCGCGTGGTTGGTTCCCAGGTAGTATTCGTTTACGTAGTCGGGGAGCTTTTTCAGCTCGTCTTGAATTAGATTCAGGTACTTATCGGCTTCCATTTTTTCCTCCTTTAAAATCTCTTCTTACTATTATAAACTGTTAGGCACAAACAAGTGTAGAAGAAGGGAAGAATATGAAAGCCTTATCGCTTTATCCCCAAAATGCGGCGGCCGTTGCCTGGGATGAAAAACTGGTGGAATACCGGAGCTGGCAAACAAAGTATCGGGGGCCCGTACTGATATGTGCAAATGCCCGTAAAACTTGTGGTTACTTGTCCGGCTACGGCTTATGTGTCATGAATCTGGAAGGAATCTACCATTTTCCTGACAAGACTTTGGGCTGGCGCTTTTCGCCATTTCAAACGGGGAAGTCTTACCATATTGAGCCGGTACCGGTCAAGGGACGCCAACGACTATTCGGGGTTCCGGATCATTTGATTCAGCCTGTCCAGTGGGAACGCGGGGGTCGAGTCGATGAGCAGGAAAAACGCGAATGGTGGACAAAAGTTTACATGCCGTTAATTGAAAATAATAAGTAGGATAAAGTAAACCGGGAATACCAGCTTCAATTTGAAGTCGATATTCCCGGTTTAGTTCGTTATCGGAAAAACAGGATTCGAACCTGCGACCCCCTGGTCCCAAACCAGGTGCTCTACCAAGCTGAGCTATTTTCCGAACTTTTTTATTGCTCTTTAGCGAACGTTTATAATTCTACCAAGTGATTCGTAAATAGGCAAGTACTTTTTCTAATATCATTGAATTTCTTTGAAAAACTGACTTGGCAATTCATCACAAAGCCATACCTGGTTATTACCGATGTAGAAGTTAACGCCTGCCTTCCGGGCCGCCACCGTATCAATCTGGAGAATTACAGGATTGCTATCATGACGCATCCCCACCGCCCGCGCCGTCGCAACATCAGTAGAGAGGTGAACAAACTGCCGTTGCATCGGTAACAAGCCCACTTCTTTAATACTGGGCATGAAACGCCGGGCAGTGCCGTGAAAGAGAACGGCAGGAGGAACGGCGACCTGGTGCTTAATAATTCCCGGAATTGAATGACCATAGAGTGCACAAATCTTGTTTCCCTTAATCGCAAAACGTTTCTTATTCGAGTTAGCAATTACCATATTAATCTTTTCTTTAGTCAGCGCAGGAGAAAAGTGGTGGACCCGGTTCATTGCCACAATGAAACCGTCAAGATTGGTATACCCATACTTATCCAGGCTAATTCCATATTTTTGGGGGTTATGGCGCAAAGCATAGGACATTTTTTTGCTAATGAATTTTAATTCTTGATTAGTGATCTTACCATCTCCTATTACGATAATTAAATTATGTTAACTAAACATCCTTACTACTAATATTAAAACACATCCCTCCTGGGTAATCTATTTTGCATGGCAATTACATAATTTATGAATTAAATGTTTCAAAATGGCTTTGACGAATAGTAACGCGACTCCTATAATTAAAAGCGTTGTTTATAAAGTGTTTACAACGTAATTTATGATTGGGATGGGGGACATAGTATGTCAATGATTGAATTCCATAATGTCGAAAAGTATTATGGGAAATTTCACGCTTTAAAAAATATCAACCTCAATGTTGATGCCGGAGAAACGGTGGTCTTAATTGGTCCTTCCGGTTCGGGGAAAAGTACCTTGATTCGGACCATCAACGGGCTTGACCCAATTCAGTCCGGTAAACTGATTGTCAATAATTATGACCTTTCCGATAAGAAGACGAACATCAATAAACTCCGTCGAGACGTTGGAATGGTTTTTCAGCATTTCAATCTTTACCAGAACAAGACCGTTTTAGAGAACATTATGCTTGCGCCGCGGATTGTCCTTAAACGGCCCGAAGATGAGAATCATGAATTGGCAATGCGGCTCCTCAACAAAGTCGGGTTGGCAAATAAGGCCGATAGCATGCCGAGTCAGCTTTCGGGTGGTCAGAAACAGCGGATAGCAATTGCCCGGAGCCTGGCAATGCAGCCAAAGTGCCTCCTCTTTGATGAACCGACGAGTGCTCTTGATCCAGAAATGATTGATGATGTTTTGGACGTCATGAAGGACATCGCCAAAAACTCAAACATGACTATGCTGGTGGTTACCCACGAAATGGGCTTTGCACGTGCGGTGGCTGACCGGGTAATTTTCATGGCTGACGGTCAGATCCTTGAAGACGACTCTACCGAGAAGTTCTTTGGCGACCAGCCATCAACCGACCGGGCCCGTGAATTTATGAGCAAAATTAGTGGCCATCTGTAAGGAAGGAGAGATTAGCCATGCGTAAGATTTGGCGCTTAATATCAACTGCCTTCCTGGGGTTGGTGTTACTTACCTGCTTGTCCGCTTGTGGGGCAAAGTCAGTCGCTGAGCAGGATGTCTTGACCACTGACCAGAAGACCAACCGGATTACCTGGGGAGTAAAAGCCGATACTCGCTTATTCGGTCTTGAAAACATTCGGACCGGCAAACTTGAAGGCTTCGAAATTGACCTGGCCAAGGCATTGACCAAGAAGATCTTAGGCCCCAACGGGAAATGTACCTTTGTCCCCGTCACCAGTGGGACCCGGGTCCCCTTACTGAAAAATGGGAACATTGATGCAATCATGGCCACGATGACCATTACTCCGGAACGGGAAAAGCAAGTTGACTTTACTCATTCATACTTCGATGCAGGCCAGTCCCTGCTGGTTAAGAAGGGAAGTCCCATTAAGAATATTCAGGACCTTAATAAGCCGGGTAAGGTCATCTTAGGGGTCGCGGGTTCTAATTCCGTCAAGAATGTGGCGAAGTTTGCCCCGCGGGTCCGGGTCTTACAGTTATCCGACTACGCTCAGGCGATGACGGCCCTGAAGTCCAAACAGGGTAATGCTCTGACGACGGATAACGGAATCCTATACGGGATGGCCGCCGAAAATCCCCACTACGAGGTAGTTGGCGGTAATTTTACCAAGGAACCCTACGGAATTGCGGTAAACAAGAACCAAAACCGCTTTCGCAAGAAACTCAACTGGGCACTGGACCAGGTTGAAAAAGACGGTACTTACAACCGTCTTCTCTTGAAGTGGTTTGGTCATGTCAAAGGATTTAATTTCCAGGAGATGAAACGGTAATGATTAATTTAATTTCGAGTCAGTGGCAACCGCTCCTGTTGGGGTTGTGGAACACCATTCTTTGTAGCGTAATCGCTTTAATTGGCAGTCTAATTATTGGGACATTCTTTGCCCTTCTAGAAATCTCACAGAAACGGGTTATTCGGTTAATTGGTAGTATCTACGTTGAAGTATTTCGGAACATTCCCTTACTGGTGATTGCGATGGGCTTCTTCCTGATCGTGCCCATGTATATCGCTAAGATCAACGGTTTTACGGCGGGAACGATTGGCCTAACTCTGTATACTTCCGCCTTCATTGCCGAAACAGTTCGGGCGGGAATCAACTCTGTTGAAACGGGCCAGTTGGAAGGAGCCCTGGCCAACGGGATGACTTATACTCAGGCAATGCGCTACATTATCCTACCCCAAGCGTTCAAGGTTGTGATCCCACCACTGGGTAACCAATTTATCAACCTGGTGAAGAATTCATCCGTTCTGGCCTTCGTTGCCGGTTTTGACCTGATGTATCAAGGAAACCTGATTGCTAACGACACCCTGCAGACGATGCCTACCTATTTCATTGTTGGGGTGCTTTACCTGATTATCACCCTGCCGCTTAGCTACTATATGCGGCACCTGGAAAAGAAATTGGCTTAGGGGGCAGATTAAATGCAAAACTTCATTGATGCCTATTCCTGGATCAACATCCGCTTCCTTTTACAGGGGCTGTGGGTCACAATTGAAATCTCCGTGGCCTCGATTGTTGCTAGTTTTATTTTAGGAACCATCCTAGGAATTATCCGTTACGAAAAATTTAAATATTTTTCCGCAATTGTCGGTTTTATCATCGACATTATTCGGAACTTACCGTTACTGTTAATTATTTTCTTTACCTACTTTGGCTTGCCAAACATTGGAATCAAGCCCGAAATTATTCCGGCAGCCATCCTTGCTATGTCTATTTTTGAGTCGGCAATGGTTGCCGAAATCGTTCGGTCGGGAATTAATTCAATCGACTGCGGGCAAACGGAAGGGGCCCTGGCCAATGGCTTGACCCGCTGGCAGGCGCTGCGAATTATCGTCCTCCCTCAGGCCTTGCGCAACATGATGCCGGCTTTGGTCAGTCAGTTTATTTCTTTGGTGAAGGATACCTCCTTGGCAACCATCATTGTCCTGCCAGAGTTGATGTACCACGCACAAATAATCTACGGACAAAACACTAATTACATTATCCCAATGTTTGTCGCCTTGGCAGTCCTATACTTCATTGTCTGTTACTCACTGTCACTATTGGCCAAGTACCTTCGCCGACACTTAGCGTAAAACGCTAGTCAAAATTAGAAAGGGTCCACTAACGCTCATTCTCTTTGAACGTTAGCGGGCCCTTTCTATTATTTACTTTTTTTCTTCCAGATGATTGAAACCAGGGCGGCACAGATAAGCCAGAAGAGGCCGATCAGGCTAACTTTGGCCCCCGTCAGCAATCCCGGTACCTGGTAGGTAAAGGTAACGTGGTGGTTACCCCGGGGCAGCCAGACCCCGAGAAAGGCTTGATTGGTGCGAATTGTCTTGGCGCGGTGGTTATCAACTTTGCCGGACCAACCAGTCGAATATGGGATTGAGGAGGTCAATACCCCTGAACGGTCGGTTGTAATTTGGCCCCGTAAGCTATTCCGGCCGAAGTGGATATTCTTGAGGGCATGGCGTTGAATTGCCTCAACTTGCTGGTCGTAATGACGACCAAGCTTAACGGCCACGACCCGGTAGTGGAGCTGGTAGTTCCCCAGCTTAGACGGCTGGAACTTTAGGGTTACCGGAAGATTACCATTGTAATAGCCAATGTTTAGCGTGGAGCTTGTTACCCGTTTGAACAAGGACAGAACATTTTGCTTGGCCTGAACGACACTGGCAGTTCCAAACTTACTATTGTAATTAAGCTTAAAACTAATGTCTGGTGATCCGTTCAAGACGTGATAACGCCAGTATTTATACTGGTTATAACGCTGATTAATAATACTTCCCGGGTTAACAGCCATCTGCTGGAGGTGTTGTTTATCGTACTTGATTTGCTCGCGCATCGTGAATGGGGTGTACTTAATCTTGGAAAATTCAATGTGTAATTCGCTCCCCTGATAGCGGCGTGCCACCGCCGCCTTTTGCAATTCGGGAAACTGCAGTTGGTAGTATTCATCGCTATCGGTATATTTAAGATGGTTAGGATTAACCTTATTTAACCGGTTGGAGACTAGTTGACTTTTTAGGAAGGTGGCCCTGGTCAACTTAGCTAGATGCATCCCCTTAGTCTTACCATCAACGAGGGCCCCACTGGCCAGGGCACGCTCCTTTTCACTTGGTGACAATCGCTGGTAACGACTATCACTGATGTAGTCGCCTTGCCAGTACATAAGGGGAAAGGCCTGGTTACTCTTATAGCGAATCGTCTGGGTGGGTACCAGTAGCTGCTTGTTGTTCTTGATGCTATTTGGGCTGGGCTGGCCAACATCGTAGTTGATGATAGGGTCGGTCGCCTTATCGAGGAAGTAGCCATGAGGAATCTTCAAGGCATTTTTCCCGTTGCTTTGAACAAAGAGGTAGCGAACACCGAAAAAGTTGTTCATCACGGACCGGTCATCGGCCTGGCGGATGGGGATATTCGCCTTATATTGATTATTTTGTAGGGAGTTATTAAATTGACCGAGGTACTTATTCTGGAGGGAGTAGTAGGAGTCAATGTTATGTAAGCCCGAAGTCAGGTCGTTATCGAGGCTGGGCCCGAGGCCATCGGGACTAGTGTTATTATTAATGATTTGGTTCTGACTAACCGTTGAAACCCGGTAAAAGGGGTTCTTCTTAAGACCCTTGTCAAGGCCACCATAGCGGTTCGCGGTGATGGCTTGGTACTCACCCCGGCTGAGCATCATGGTTGAGAAGTTTCCATTAGCGGGGAAGGCGGAGTAGATGGCGTTAAATCCAGCATTGAGCAGGATGATCAAAAGCAGGTAGCGGTCGAGTTTAATTGCTGGCTGAACCTTTACGACCCAGAGTGCCATTAGGGAAATAATCAGGAAGATGACGGGGACAAAGCTGTCATCCTTGTTGTCAAAGAAGTAGGTGGCGATCAGGACTAGGACATAAATCCCGGTAGCCAAGCTCAGAATATTTAGTTCGTGGCGACTGATTACTGGAGCATTCTGCATCAATAGGCAGACGGCCATTGCTAACGGCAGGTAAATCAGCAGTGTCCAGCGGTTAGATGCCGACATCATTCCATTGAAGAAAGCGCCCACCGCGGGAATAAGGAGCATCACCAAAGAACAGAAGAGGCTAATTGTCAGTAAGGGGTACTGCCGGTAGTGCATATAAATATAGACCAGGGCAATGAACCCGATTGACACGATTCCCAGTGCTGTCCAGTACATGAAATACCACTGCCCACCGTTAATTAGTTGCTTGGGTAAAAAGAGGTAGTAGTAGAGAGGGTAAACTTTAAGCCCGTTAGCAAATTCAGCACCAGTCCGGGTTGAATTGGTGATGGCCATGATTTCTGGAACCAGCATAACAGCAGACACCAGAAGACTGGTGATTGTGGCGAAGGCGAGTTTAGCCACCGTCTGCATGTAACTGAGACGGTGACGGTAGTGGGTCAGGACCCGTAATACCAGGAAGATAACAGCGCCAATGCCGAGAACGAAAGCAAGGTAGTAGTTGCTGATTAGCATCCAGATAAATACCCCCGTTAGCGGCCAGGCACTGCCTCCCTGAAGGACCCGTTCAATCTGGACCACAATTAATGGGAAGAGGATGAACGGGGTCGTAAAGAAGGGCTGAGCAACGCATGCATAGAGAAGGAAGGCGTTCACCATGTAGGTAGTCGCCCCGGCCAAAATGACGTTATCACGGAATTTGAAGTGCTGGGCAAAGTAAACAAAGGCTAAGCCGACACAGTACATTCGGATAATCCCGATTACCTGGTAAGCGAGGGTTATTTTAGCTGCCGGAAAGAGGAGAGCGAGGTAGGCGAAAACATCACCAATTGTGTAGTAGGAATAAACCTGGAAGGTATCGGTCCCCAGACCCATTTGCCATGACCAGAAGGAAAAATGGCTTGGATGATGGAAGAAATTGATCAGTGCCTGACGATAATTGGCCAGCAGGGGCACGTGCTGGTTTAGGGCATCCTTGCTGAGGATGAAGGTATGCCCGGTCAGCAAGTATGTCCCAAAAATACAAGCTGCCAAAAAGATAAACACCAAGCTGTACTTTAGGTAAAGCATCTTTAGCGGTCGCTTATTTGTAAATGAAAAATCCATTATTATATAACTCCATCTCAATATATCAAATACTAATATTTTAGCATTTTAAAGACGGCAATGTGAATATTAATGAGTAGACTAGTGTAATTGTGAGCTAACTAATTATTCCTAAGTCTTTCATGGTAATATCCGGGTGAGTTTACCGGCCTGGCTTTCTATTATAAGTAAAAAGTAGTTAATTTTGAAAGCGGTTACTGCTTAGAAATGATCGGTGCTATACTTTAGGCGGATTGTTATTGGACAAAATGGATGGAAGTGAATATTATGCTAAAGAATATTGAAATGCCCAAGTTGAGTCCCAAGTCTGATGATTATTTTTTTGGTACTTGGAAGAAGCAACCCGGTGACCAAATTAAGAAGGGTGACCCGCTCTTCGAAGTGGAAACCGAAAAGGTAATCAGCGAAGTCCCAAGTGACTTTGCCGGAGTACTCAAGGAGCAGAAAGTCAGTGAAGGCGATCCCATCTCTGTTGGGGATGTTGTTGCAACAATCGAAGTTGATGAATAGAAAGGCTGGCTATTATCTATGACCGAAAGTTTAGCTGCAAAAAAGCCCAGTTGGTTAAAAGTTCGTTATGATGAAGAAAAGGTTGAGCACGTTAGCAAGCTGTTAAATAAACTCAACTTGAATACTGTCTGTGCCGAAGCAAACTGCCCAAACGTTGGTGAATGCTTCGGGACGGGAACAGCGGCATTCATGATTTTGGGGCCTTACTGTACGCGGAATTGTCGCTTCTGTGATGTTCCCCATAAGCGTCCAGCACCCGTTGACCTGAAGGAACCGATGCGGGTTGCTAAGGCAATTAAAGAACTAGGTTTGAAGCACGTTTGTGTTACTAGTACCGACCGGGATGACCTCCCCGACCTCGGGGCCGACCAGTTTGTCCGGGTTATCAAGGCAATTCGGGAGTTGTCACCACACACGACGATTGAGGTTTTGACCCCTGATTTCCAAGGGAAGACTGACCTTGTTCAGCGGGTCTTAGATGCCAAACCGGATGTTTTCAACCACAATATCGAGACGGTTCGCCGGGTTACCCCACTGGTTCGTGACCACCGGGCAACGTATGATCACTCATTGAATGTTTTGCGTTACGCTCACAAACACGCGCACGAGGGAACCTACGTTAAGACCGGGATTATGCTGGGTCTGGGTGAAAAAGACGATGAAGTTTACCAGACGATGGACGACTTGATTGATGCTGGCGTTGATTTTCTTTCCATTGGCCAGTATGTCCAGCCTTCACCCAAGCACTACCCGCTCAAGGAATGGGTTCCTGTTAAACGATACCAGAAGTACTATAACGTTGCGATGGATAAGGGCTTTAAATTCGTTGCTAGTTCACCACTTGTTCGGAGTTCCTACAAGGCTAGTGCTGAATTGGCTGCCGTTGGAGTAAGTCGGTAATGATTTTCGTTCAAAGCATGGGGCACCAGGCAGCTGACAATTTTGCCTTGGAATACTGGCTCACCAAGAAAAGGTTTGACGACCTTGTTTTCTTACTTTGGACGACTGATCCCACCATTATGCTGGGTAAGTACCAGGATGCGTTAGCGGAGGTCAACCTGGAATACGCTGATTTGCACCATTTAACGGTGGCCCGGCGTTTGTCGGGCGGCGGAACCATCTTTACGGACCGGGGGAGCTACCAATACTCCTTTATTAAGCCGTCAGTAAAGCAAACGATTGATTTTGATAGTTTCCTGAAAATTATTTGTAATGCCTTGACTGAGCTCGGCTTGCCGGTGAAGCGCTCCAGTCGTAATGACTTGACAATCAACGGTCGCAAGTTTTCCGGAAATGCCCAGTACAACCGAAATGACTGTGTGGTTCACCACGGGAGCCTTCTTTTCGATGCCAATATTGACGAAATGACGGCGGCCTTGCATGTTGACCCAATGAAGCTGAAGGCTAAAAAAATCTCTTCTGTCCACCAGCGGGTTCTCAACTTACGGAACTTTCTTCCTAGCTTGTCTATGGATGAGTTCGGTGCGAAGTTGAAGCGGGCTGTTTTTAACCAGGCCGGTAAGGTAGTGAACTATTCGCTGACGAGTGCCGACCAGGACGAAATTCAGGCGATTAAGGTGCGGATCTTTGCTAATCAGGCCTTTGTCTATGGGCAAACTCCACGGACGGCAATTATGAAGGAAAAGTATTTTCATGGTGGGGGCCTTGTTAAACTCGCCGTGAACGTTGATCATGGTTATTTAAAGCAGATTCACATTACTGGTGACTTTTTCAGTAACCTAGATGTTCGAGGCCTGGAGAAGGTACTTGCCGGGAAAATGTTTCAGCCGGCAATAATTCGTCCGGTGTTGGACCAGTGGTTGCAGAAAACCCCAATTCAAAATATTACTACCGAACAAGTCTTAGATTTGTTGTTTGGATAAAGAAAATCCAGGAGATAAAGGGAGCAGATGCCTTTTATCTCCTGGGTTTTGTTACTATTCCATTGTTCTAATTGTGTGATAGCCTCCGTGGATCGCATTCATGATCTTACGTGGCTGTAATGCATCACCAATAACGTTTGCGTGATCGTCAAAGAGGGCATAGAGGTCGTTACTAAGCTGGTCATTGGATCGAAAACCGATGGCGTTCAAAACAGTATCACAGGCCAGTGTTTGCACTTGTTTCTGATTATCAACATAGGTGGTCTGGCCATTCTCGACCTCTTTAACTATTGCACTCGTGTGGACAGTAACATTATCTACGGTAACTTTAGCTTTCAGGTGCTGTTCATTGTTCAAGCACTCGTTGGCGTTTGCAGGATGTTTGGTAATTGCTCGAATAGGGTCCACCTGGTACCCTTGTTCAGCCAAGTCACAGGCGGTTTCGGTTCCTGTGAGGCCGGCACCGATTACGGCGACGTGGTGACCGGGTTTAACGCGGTGGTTGAGATAGTCAACTGCAAAAGCCGCGTTTTCCTTCATTCCAGAGATAGAGGTCGTGACTGGTGAGGACCCAGTAAGCTTGGCAACCTGACTCATTGAAACGCTGCCATAGCCATCATTAGTAATGATCTTGGCAACGGCATCCATAATCAAAGTTCTGTTATTACTTTTGTTTGCCATAAGAGCCTCCAATTTTATCCATTTATTCTTTTAAAGTTTAGCATAGACTAGAGAAATAATTTTATGTAATGCACAGTAAATGTAAGATAATGGTTAAAACAAGGCTTGCTGATTGGCAGCAGATAACCATATCTTCGGGGTGGTTCATTATGCAATCGCATTAAAACTATAATTTTAATGACAGGTTGATTATAAAGTTCATTCTCGCCTCTTTATTGCCTTCATTAGTAATCGCTGGACATCATACTTAGGAAATATATACTTTTTTTAAAGTATCCCACCTATGTTCCAGTACAGATCCGCGTTGCCTCGCCAGCTGATGCAAAGCAGCTATTGGCGATTTATGCGTAGATGTCGAGAAGACGGCGATTACTTTTGAATACACAATTTCCACCGTTTCGGAATTCGAAAGAAGAATGGTTGGTTTAAAATATGAAACGGTATCCGTACCTAGTATGATTGGTCGGTTGAGACGTCAATTTACATTGCTTGATCTTTCCGCCATCACGGAATTGGCAAAAAACCTTATGATAAAATTGAAGTCATTTGTCGTTCAATGAATACTACAAACCTCAATGCCTGTATTGGCTATCCCCAAAGTAATATTAATTCATACCAAAAATTATGCTGCTTTTCACCGCCACCGCGGCTTTCAACTTGTTGGCCAAGGGTAACGTAAACGATGATTTTTGCTTCAATAAGGATCTCGGCTATCCCCGCGTAATCACTAGGGGTGCCGGTAAACAAAGCATGATTGCCTTGACAATTCGTTCGCTTAACTTGTGACTCGTACCCCGTTCTGGGAGAAGCTCTTATAAAATGCTATAATTTACTAGCAAAATAAGGAGGCTGACGGACATATGACAGAAGCAGATTATGATGAGAACGGTTTTCGTGAGGACCTCAAAAACAGCAAGGACGTTTTACACCAACCGGATGCTGACCGCTCGGCTTGGGACCTCAAGGTGTTGGACTATGATCAAACACTTGCTGTTTTGAATGGTAAACTAGCGGTTAAACCAAACTTTAGCTTCGCAGATGATGTTCTCAAAAAAATTAGGGAAGAAAAACCACAGATAGATTCTGATGAGGACCTAAATAGCGTGATTGAAGATAAGTACCAGCAGATACTATTAGCCCGCTATAATGAGGACCAGGCAAAGAACGTCTCCCGCAAAATAGTAAAAGATGATGATGAATAGAAAAAAAGAGCGAGATAACTAGCTTGCTAGTTCGTTTTTCGAAACAAAGTAAGTCTTTAGAAAGCACAAAGAGGACTCTAACGTTCGGAAAAATCCGAACATTAGAGCCCTCTTTGTGTATGTAGTATTTTCAACTATGTAGGAGACTTATGTCGCAACCTTTTTTATCATTAGAAGTCATGGCGGTAGGTGACCGTGCTCTTCCCCTGGTGCGCGACGACAATCAGTTGGTCAGGGACCTGCTCTTCTAGTTCAGTAACGTGACTGATGATTCCAATCATCCGGTGGCCACCAAGTGCCTGTAATGAGCGTAAGGCATCCGTCAGCGCTTGCCGATCCAAAGAGCCGAAGCCTTCATCAATAAAGAAGGCATCAATACTGATTCCGCCACTCTGCTCTTGAATAATCTGGCAGAGGGCTAGAGAAAGGGCCAGTGAAGCCATAAAACTCTCACCCCCCGACAATGTCCGCGCACTACGCGTTTTACCAGCATTGTCATCGTAAATATTGACCTCTAAGCCAGTCCACTTTGCACCGGCCCCGTGACTCTCGTTAGCAAGTTCAAACTGATACCGTCCGTTCGTAAGTTGGGCCAACTGCGAATTAGCCACAATTAAAACGTTCCGGAAATATGCTTGAAGGACGTAGCGTTCCAAGCCGATATGGGTATTCGTATTTCCTGAAACAACATCCGTGAGCTTTTGCAGTTCACCAATGCGCTTATCTAATTGTTGATTATTACTCATTAACCGAGCCACTTTATTTGTGATTTCCTTGGTTAGCTTTTGTTGTCCCCGCACTTGGCCAATTTCTTCTTGGATGGTCGCTGCTTGCTGTCGGACCGCGGATAAAGAAGCTTTAGTTTTCTCAAGGTTTGGTTGCTTTTTCCCCTTTGTTTGTGCCCGGAGGCGTTCTTGCTGAAGTTGCGTGTCGTGCAAGGCTCGCCGGTATGTTTGAACCTCTTGCTGATATCGTTCAAGTTCACCTAAGTCATCCGCTGCTTCCTGAAAGAAAGACCAGGACAAGTCACGGCGGTAATCGTTTAAGTCGTTAATGAGTTCTGTATGACTTTTTACTTGCTCTTTTTTCAGCCTTGTTTGTTTTTTTCTTGTTTGATTGATCTGGTTCTGGACAACGGCGACCTTTTCGGCCAACTCGTGCTCCTTGCTTTGGCAACTTAGCAGGTTTTCCTTATGCTTATTAATTTCTTGTTCCCAATTCTTAAGTTGATTTTTAGCGGCTTCACTGTCAGTAAAATTAGCCGGTAACCTTCCTTGCTTTTCGTCCAAGCTGGTTTGAACCTTAGCTAAATTCTGGCTTAATTGAGTACCGACTGCCTGCACCTGGCTGAGCTTATCTTGTTGGTCTGCTAGCTGTTCTTTAACGGTGCTTAACTGGTCTTGCCAGTCGTGCACCCGTTTCTGCTGACCCCTCAGATTGTTCTCCTGTTGTGTAAGCTGGTCATCGGAATCAGCAATTAGTTTCTTCCCATCGTCTTTTGGAAGCTTATCAACGCCCAGGCTCTTACTAACCGCTGCACGTAATTTATCAATCTGCATACCCAGGTCGCTAGCGGTCTGTTTCCCCTGCCGCAGTTGCTCACCAAGTTTGTCAAAAGTTGTCCGCCTGCTTTGTAGCTTGTTAAGAGCCCGTTTGACCTGCTCTTCAGTGACCACGGAGCTGTCTTGGGATAAGTGGGCTGGTTGGGGGTGGTCAGGTGAACCACAAACCGGGCACGGGGAGCCCGGCTTTAGGCGGGTAGCTAGTTCAGCGATTTGTTGACGGGCATACGCATCGTTAAGATCTTCGTAATGGCTTTTTTGATCGTTGGTAGCAATCCGTTGGCATTGAAGTTTATCTGCAAGTTCCTTGTTTTGCTTCTGAACTGCTAGTTGCTTGTCAACCAGTAATTTAAGGTCCTGACTCTCCTGAAGCAGTTGTTGGTGAGCGGCCTGCTTCTTGGTAAGGTCGACCTCTTCAGTGGCCAGTTGATCCTTAATTTTCAACTGGTCAGTAAGTTTCGCTTGTTGACTAATCAAACAGGTCACATTATCCTGGCCAGCCTTTTCCTTCTTTTGGTTATCCGCAACTTTCTTGGTTAGTGTCGCCACCTTAGACCGTACTAAATCGACATCTTGAAATAACGGAAGAACTTCTTTGAGTTGGTCATGTTGACGTTTCAAGTCATTAATTGTTCCTTCTAAGCCTTGAAGCTTATTCAATTCCGTGGCCACTGCCGTATGTTGAGTCCGCGTACTGGCAAATTCTGTGCTCAACTCACTTATTTCAGCTTCTAGCTGGTCATAATGCTCCTTGTCAGCTTGCCACTGGTGATAGAGCAACTGGTGCTTTTGAAACCATTGGAGGTCGTTCACCCGTTGAGAAACCTCTTCAATGTTGGCCCGTTGTTTAAGCAGGGTTTTCTCCTTCTGCTTGACCTCTGCTAGTTCCTGGAATGACTTCTTAAGCTGTTGCTCACTGTGCAATTGGTCATTATACTTATCAATATCCTTTTGTAGTTGTCGCTGGCTTCCTTTTAAATCGCTGAGCTGCTGATCCAACGACGCCGAATATTTCGCAGTAGCGGTATCCCACTGACTGTTTGGCAATTGGGAATCGACCTGAGGAAGAGATTCCTTGGCCGATTGAATTCGCATTCGTTGCTTTTCCCAGTCGCCTTTTCGCGTCTTGAGTTGGTCCTTGAGCTTTTCAGCCCATTTTGCGTATAAACTGGTCCCAAAAAGATTCCGCAAGAGTGTTTCCTTATCATTACTGTTAGAATCTAAGAATTGGCGAAACTTGCCCTGGGGCAAGAGGACAATCTGTTTAAACTGGTCCTTGGTCATGTTGAGGAGACCCACGATAAAGGAATCAACGTCCTTCACCTTAGTCAGTTCGTGGGGTGCAGAAGAGTCTAGTGGGTAGATAAGATTAACGGCCTGGTTGTGCTGAATCAACTTTCCTCGCCTTCCCTGAAGGACCTGCTTGGGACGGCGAGTTATCCGATAACGCATCCCCTGGTGGTTAAAGGTGAACGATATCTTAGTTTCTTGATTGACGGGTGCAAAGTCGGAACGCAGGTCCGTTGCGGACCGGTCACGATCGTTCGTTGTTTGGCCAAAAAGGGCGTAACACATGGCATCAAAAATCGTCGTCTTCCCTGCTCCGGTGTTTCCCGCAACAAGAAAAAGGGGGCGGTCATAAAATTGGGTAAAGTCAATTGTTTCATGTTTATATGGCCCAAAGTAGTCAAGAGTAATTTTTTCTGGTCGCATCCTACTTTCCCCCTTCAATTTCACTAAGCGTTAACTTGGCCACCTTTAATTGGGTTGGTGACAACTGATTCCCAGTTGTTTCGGTATAGAAGTCAGTCAATAGGTCTAAAGGCGCCGCTTTAGCCCGCTTAATGTTAGCCTGGCGACGGGTCATTTGTGCTAAAGCAGTTCGGTGCAGGGTTACTATCTTGGGATAGTAAGCCCGCAAGCGGTTTAGTACGTCGGGAATCCTTCCCTGGTCAGTCAACTCAATATCATAGAAATCGTCTGTCGGCTGTTGCTTAGCATCCTTAACGAGGTCAGCAAAACTGCCCTTCAAGAGGTGGATATCGTGAACCGGCTTTAGAGGAATCCACTTAGTCTGGAAGGGATCAGTATCCACCAGCCACATCCCCTTCTCTTGCTTGGCCTCCGAAACGGAAAACTTCATCGGCGACCCGCTATACTTAATCCGCTCATCATGGAGGGCATTCTTATTATGAAGGTGGCCGAGGGCAACGTAATCAAATGGTGCCAGTGTTTCCGTAGAAACTGGACTAAGCCCCCCAACTTCAATCAGTGTTTCGGAATCCGCTGTCCTCTTACTCCCCGCCGCAAAGAAGTGCGCAATCAAGACGTGTTTTTTTGCGGGAAGAAATGACTTTTCCATTTCGGCCACAATTCTTTGCATTGCTAGGTCAACATTCTTAATCTTAGAATCGTTGAAATAATTACGTACTGTTTGAATGCCAAAGAACGGGAGGAGGAAGAACTGGGTGTCCCCCAGGACAACCGGATTAAAAGCTTTCGCAAGGCTAGTTTGCAGGAAGAAGTTTTTGAATGAAAACCAGTCGGCTCCTGCACTCAGACGGGAAGCTGAATCATGATTTCCACTAATTGCTAGGACCGGAAATTTATCAACGAGGTTTAGCCGTTTGAGCATACTGTTTAAGGCCCGAACCGCTGTCTCGCTGGGGATACTCGAATCATAAAGGTCCCCGGCGATGACGACGGCATCAACCTGTTCTGCCTTTGCCACATCCTCAATTTGCTTAAAAAGTTCACGCTGGTCATCCAGCAAACTAAAGCCGCTGAGGGTCTTACCAATGTGCCAATCAGCCGTATGTAAAAATCGCATTAAAATCCTCCTGAAGTTACATTAATTCTGGATTATTTCTAAAAGGGCGTCCCCGACTTCCTTATTGCGGAGATAATACTGATTCTTCAATGACGGATTCTCCCACAAGGCTTTGAGGACCCTTTCAGGATTGAAACTGTCGGCAAGCACCGCCAGCAAGATGGCAAGGTCCTTAACCCGGCGCCGCTTTACCCGGACCTGGTGCAAGCGCTCCGCAAATTTTTCGGTGTCTAATTGGCTGATATCAACTATTTCTACTGTATTGGAGGTAGTCCTGAAGGATGTCACCGTCGTACTGGGCCAATAACTGGTCAACTTGATTCTTCTTAGTCAATGCCAGTGCAAGATAGGATAACGCATCAAAGACTTTTTGTGCATTATATTCAGTGAAATCGACTGCAGGTAAGGGCTCACTACGCAAATATCGATTGACTGGCAAATTATTTCTCGCCGGATCAAAATGATCAGTGAGTTGTGTATGGAGACGCATTACCAGGTGCCGCACCAATTTGGTGTCAAAATCAGTTGCTTCTTGGTTCGTCCCAGCATTACCATCGCGCGGCCAGACGATGACTCCAGTACTCAAGTCAATCACCTTTAGTTGGGAGGGGTCAAAATCGGGATATTTTTTCCATAATCGCGGGTTATTTTGAATATTAGCGGCCGTTACCTCAGCCTTTCGTTGGTCGTTCCACCGTTTAACAGTCTGGTTGAGGGTACTAACGAGTGATCCGTTCTTGCCACTACTGTTGTAGAAGAACCGACCTGAAGAAATATCAATTGTGATTGCAAAAACCTTATTATCTGCTAATGAGATTGGACAAGTATGCGGTAGATTTTCCTTCTGGACGTGATTACCCTTAATTTTTAACGGTGTACTCGTTCCCTTCTCAAGATCAAAAGCTGCTAATCGTTGGCAGTTGCGGTTCTTAAAGCGTGTTGGAAACTTATTCATTAGCTTTAATATATCTTGCTCCAATGCTGACTGTTCCGGCCATTCACGGCGGGCAAGATCTTTTAGCGAGAAATTATTACGAGTGGTCCAGTAAGTCTGATTACCGCTTTTAGCAGTATAGATAAGGTTGACGGGCATGATAATAACTCCTTTTGAAACGTGGTAAGTAACACTGCTAACTAAGATTATATCAGTTTTGGTCTACCTAATCTTGATAAAAATTATTTTCGAAAGAGTCGCGATAACAGCCCCTTCTTCTTTGTGTCTTGCTGATTTTTCATCTGTTTCATCATCTGGTTCATTATTTTAGTCTGGTCCTGAATAACCTGAGCGTTTTGCTCATCACGCTTTTTCTGGAGCTTGAGCATCTCCGCTAGCTGATCATCTTGCCGTTCACTCTTATGGACTTTGTTGTAATAGTTGCGGATAAGGGGTTCGCCGATGTAGTGGTCAAACTTATCAATATTTAAAATCATCCCGTTATCGTACTGGTAAATAGCGATTCCTAACTCGCGGGGAAACATATTGAAGTAATTATCGAGAGTCTGGTTAATATTTTCATAAGCACTCCCCTTCAAATTATTGAAGATGGCCTTGGAAACTGTAAATTGCTGGTCGTCCCCCGATGTAAAGGCAACGTGCTGGAAGCCGTCATCTCTAATCAGCATCTTCCAGGTAATCCGGTTACGGTCTACCTTATAGTTATAGTTCTCATCGATGATATCTGCCAACTCACTTTCCAGGCCAAAATGAGCGAGCAGGTCCTTTACAATGGCTTTCGTTTGGCTCAGGTAATCATCAATTAAGTTGCTTTCTTCAATTCCAGAAAGATTATTCAGCCGGTCGTTCAGTTCATGAGTAACATAGCGGTAAATGTGGTCGTTTGTATTGTTGACCAGAATTTCAAAGTTATACTTTTGCTGGTCCATTTCCAGCCACCCGGCTTCAAAGGAAAGGTAGTAGACCCGTTTAGTGATTTCCTCGAGGTTGTTAATGCTACGGCTTCCGGCGTTATGGTTCATCGCAAAGATATTAATATTGTGGATACCTTTGATCGTGTTGGACCACTGTTTGATGGCGTTAGTGGAAACCTTACTGTGGAGGAAATTATCATTTAATTCATCAATGATCATTGGTGAAACAAACCGCCCCGACTGTAAATAGTGGCCAAGAAAGTCGACTGCCCGGTTTGTGTGGGAACTAATTCCCTGGTTAATTTGTAGGTACTCGATACTATCTGAATGGTCACCAATAAAACGCTTGAAGTAATCGCGGACTAAGAGGGTCTTCCCCGTTGTTCCGCGACCAATGAGGACCATTGAAACGGGGACCTGGTCGGGACTTTTGGCAAAGTTAGAATCTCGATAAATTTGACGGATTTTCCAAATCAAGGGAGCCGTCATTAAATACATAAAGGTAGAGAGCGCTTGTTGGCTCTCGTCGCGTACCTTGTTATAACGGAAACTTTTAATAATCTGGACAAAGTTTACAACGTCCTCTCGACTAACGATACTGATATTTGCCTGGAGGGGATAAAAGCGGTTGGTCGTTGGGTCCTGGACGATCAACTCACCACTATCGCTATATGACCACATTGGCTTTGGGTACAAAGAATTTGCCGGGACGTCAGTTATCTGCTTATCATCCTTGAAGGACTGGTAAACAATTTTTTGAACCTTCTTTCGGGTTTGCTGTGGTGTCCGGCGCTTATTCCCTTTCGGCGTGTAAATAGCTTTGACGATCTCCGTTGCGGCCTGAGGAAGCAATTCGTAGGAATCATCGATGGCAGCCTTCTTGGCAACAACTTTACGCACGTCTTCGGTAGAAAATTTAACTTTATTGCTTTCAACCGCGTTTAAGACATCCGTTGTCAATAATTCACCAATCTCTTGGCGACTTTTATTCTTCAGCTGGTCAATAATCTTGCGGTCGAGGTATTCGGCGCTATCCTCATTGAAGTTCTTTAGAAATAACTTATGGTGAGCCTGATATAATGAATCGTCAGTTGTCCCAGTATACATCCACATTAACTCGTGGTTAGAACTTGTTGCTCGCCTAGTTAAATTCATTGATCCATTAAATAAGCGGAAATGATCACTCTGGCGAAGGATGAAGTACTTACTGTGAAATAATGGTCCCTTGGTAAATTTAAGGTGAAGGGTCTGGTCCGCCAGGCGGTCAATAAAATTATCGCTGGTGTTTGCTAAGGCTTTCGCACGTTGGCTGATGTTAAAGAATTGGTTCATCGCTTGACTGGTCTGCTGATCTTCCAGCCCCAAGATTAGGTTTACCTGTTTGAACCGGGATAATAGCTCCTGATCAATGATCTTAAAGCTACTAACAAAAGAAACTCCCGCGAAGTAATCGTAACCATCCAGTAGTGAAAAGAAATCAGGTTGGTTAAGCATCCTCTGCTCATTGAGATCGTATATTGTCAGCATCGTAGATCCTCCCATTTGTATTCCTCTCCTATTCTACTAGATTGCAAAATGATTGGCGAATGTAAGGCGCTATTCAAAATCTGTTTATCAATAGTTTATCGACAGAATACTGTGTTTACGGCTTCTAAAAGGTTTTAATATTATTTAATAAAATAATTTGACTTTTATTTTCATAATCATATAATAATTGTGTTAGGTAGTTTATGGATTTACTACTTAACCTCCCCCAGAATCTAAATAATGCTCTTTCCTAGAAACCATTTGAGTATTACTTAGTGTGAGACTTCCCTATCTCACCTGGTCGACATCATCCCTCTTTGATGCCGGCCTCTTTTTATTTATACCCGGTTTGTAAAATTAAGTTAGAAAAACAAAAAAACCATTTGTGATAGACTTTTGAGTATCCCTAATCAAAAGAAAGGCAATCACAAATGACCTACAAACATCTTACCACACGTGAATTAACTCTCATAGCTGAATTTTATCGTCAAGACACTCGAGCTTATCGAGTTGCTAAATCACTAAAGCGTAGTGCTGAAACAATTTATCGAGTTTATCGTTACTTGGATACGGGCAAGACAATTACGCAGTATTTAAAGCAGTACCAACGGAATAAGCGCCGTTGTGGTCGTAAACCAATGACGTTACCTGATGATGAAGTAAGTTACATTACCAAGCAAGTTAGTCAAGGTTGGACGCCAGATACCATTATTGGTCGGTCAGAGAAGAAAATCAGTTGTAGTATGCGGACGCTTTATCGCATGTTTGCTCGTGGTCAATATGGCTTTGATGTTAAGCAGTTACCAATGAAAGGTAACCGTCACCCAAATGGCTACGTTGAACGGCGTGGGAAAGCTGGCCATCTTGGTCGCAGTATTTACCAACGTTACCGCGATTTTCCACATTACCAACATGAATTTGGTCATTTAGAAGCTGATACGGTTCAAGGGAAAGCTCACCATGGTGCTGTGATGACCCTAGTAGAACGGATTTCAAAAGTTGAGATTGTTTTGAATGTCCATCACAAAACGGCCGAGAGTGTGAACTATTATTTGGACCAATGGCTATCAAAACAGCCTCGTCATCTTTTTAAGTCCATCACCTTTGACAACGGTAAGGAATTCGCGGGCTGGCGTGAGATTGCCAATAAGCACGATATTCAGACATATTTTGCGGAAGTCGGTGCGCCTAATCAGCGAGGGCTAAACGAAAACACCAACGGTATTCTTCGGCGTGATGGTCTGAGTAAAAAGAAAGACTTCCGTAATCTCCCGGATGAATTAGTTACTCAGCTAATGTCATACCGGAACAATATTCCACGGAAGTCACTGCACTACCGCACACCCATTGAGGTATTCATGGAGAATATCACAGATGCACAGTTAGTTTCTTTCTAACTTAATTTGACATTTCAGGATACAAAAAAGCCACCTATTAACTGATAGGTGACTTTTATTTTTCAAGCTTACTCACCTACAGTAGTGTTAACTGAGTAATTTGGCTGCTGTACAGGTGCGCTTGGTCGGTAGTTATTCGAGCTTGCTGGCCGTGATGGCTGGTAGTAATTTGCTCCAGCATTACTACTTTGTGCCCGATTAGAACTATTTGATGAACCAGTCGAGTTATTAGCAGAGCTGTTGTTACTATGACTGCTCGTTGAACTTGTCGAAGAACTGTGGCTATTTGTAGAGCTAGAAGAAGATGATGATGCAGAGGAGGATGACGAAGAGCTTTCGGTATCGCTGTCCTCAACAGTTAAGTGCTTGACGAACTTCTTATCTCCGCGGGTAGCAATAACCTTGTAATCACCAGGGTAATCAAGGGTAACCGTCTTTGTAAATGCGCCATCACTCTTTGAAGATTTGAACTCCGCGTACTTAGTGTTGGTCCGCTTCCCCCGAATAACAACCTTGGTGTCTGAGGAGACTTTGATTTTGACCTTGGCCTCATTGTTATCGTTTAGAGTAACCTTATTGTCAAAGTCAAGCATAAGCTGATCATCTTCAGAAGAACTGGAAACCGTCTTTGCTGGAGCCGGAGTTGTTTCCTCCGTTTTCGCTTGGTGATGGTCCGCATACACAGAGACACCCATGCCAACCAGACTCACTAGCAAGACTAGGACTAGGAAGCGGTTCAAAAATACTCTTCCGCTACTGACGTTATTTCGGCCATTACGGATATTATGAACTTGCCGTAAGAACTCAAATAATAAAATAATTACGACGACAACCGCAATTATTATTAGGATATTCATTGTATTCATTTTTATAAAACACCATTCATTTTAAGATATTTTTTTCTATTCTATCACGAATTATTAAAGAAAAGGCCTAGTTATCGGCAAAACTTTTCTTATTAAAGGGATCCCACTCATATTTTGCTCGTGGTCCCCCAATATACTTCGGGCGGGAGCGCAGATAGGTTGTATGGGCATTACCAATTTCCTTGATTGAAGTCCGAACCGGTACCTGAACAAACTTAACTTGCATGCCGATGGAAGTATCACCGATATCCATCCCCGCTTCGGCCTGGATATGTTCGACCTCGACCGGATCGACCATGTTTTCAAAGGCCGCAATTTGTCCAGCACCACCAGCATGGATTTGTGGGTACACCATCACGATTTCTAGCCCCCGCTGCTTGGCAACGGCCCGTTCAACAACAAGGGCCCGGTTCAGGTGCTGACAACCCTGAACAGCAAGGTGAATTCCTAACGGTCGTAGTGTTTCAATGATTGTTTTGATGATGGCCCGCCCAATTTCCATGCTTGGGGCTTCACCAATTCGTTCGGCACGGACCTCACTCGTGCTTAAACCTATCGCGAGGACATCTCCTTGCTGGAGGTGGGCTTGGTCAAGCAGCTCAGTGAGACCTTGCTTGGTCTGTTTCTTGATTTGCGTTAGGTCAATACTCATTAAAATACCCCTCCCTTTAGCTTCCCTAGTTTAGCATAATTCGCCCTTTTCTTGGGAAATTAGGCAGAAAAGATTGGTACTAGGGAGCTAAAAATAAATCAATCTCGCTGAAACTTCATAAAATAGAGAATTACTATGAATAGTTAGCAGTATTTATGGCCAATTATCCTTGATTGGTAATCATAATTCTCGTTAAATAAGCTTGGAGAACAACGTGCACCAAAACTAAAATTCTTCACTATTCAATACAATTCCTACAAATTAAATAACCGCTGCAAAGTACCATGGCTATGGCGTTTACAGCGGTTCTACGACTTTACAAGGTTCTGCACAATTCTTAAAAAATGCGCCCCCCGAGATTCGAACTCGGATTATGAGGACCGAAATCTCATGTGCTATCCGTTACACTAAGGGCGCTTAACAATTCAATTATAGCACCCTGTGTCAAAAGATAAAGAAAATTAACCGCCGTCCTGTTATAATCGACCTAACAAGGAGGACTAAAATGAGAATTAAATACGTTGCCGTGGATGTTGACGGTACCCTGTTAGATGAACATAATTGTTATGATGAGCAACGGCTAATTAAAGATGTTGCCGCCCTTAAGCAGCGCGGAATTACCTTCATTATCGCTAGTGGAAATAGCTTGGATGCCTTACTGCACATGTTCAAGGGGAAAGTAGATAACTTTGTGGCGGAAAATGGTGGTCGTATCTTTGTCAATGATCAGAAAATTAGTGATTCTCCCCACCAACGACCAGTTCTCAAGCAATTACTTGCCTTTGTTACTACCTTCCCGACTCCGGACCTACTGTCACTTTCGGGAGCCAGCCAAACATACATTGCTAACCAGTATATTAATGTTCCGGTTCCCTTTTATCCCCACCATGCTTACTTTCACCAGTTAGCCGACGTCAAGGAACCCATCTATAACATGAACGTCAGTTGGTTTAAACAGCGTCCCCGACTTGAAAAGATTAATACTATTGTTCAAAAAATTAATCGGGCCTTTCCAACGGTTAACGCTACCTACAGTGGGGCGTTTGGGATCGACATTATCCCGGCTGGAGTAAACAAGGCGGCTGGGCTGGAGCAATTCGTTAAACAAACCGGCGGCAACCTCCGGCAACTAATTGCGTTCGGGGACACCTCAAACGATATTGAAATGCTCAGGGCGGCCGGCCGGGGCATAGCAATGAAGAACGCTACGCCAGACCTCTTGGCGGTTGCTGACCAGGTTACCACCTTCGATAATAATCACGCCGGATTACTAAAAGAAGTCGAGCGTCTCTTTCACTTGTAACCAATATGGAGGGCAGCAGCTCCCATGTTGAGCGGCGAATAGGTACAGTTCTTGAAACCAGCCACCTTCATCATGGCAAGCAGCTGCTTGGCGGACACAAACTCCTGGGCCGTCTGCTTGAGGTAACGGTAGTCCTTACGGCTGGCTCTTGCTAACTGGGCCAACCAGGGGAAGAACCTGAAGTACGCCCGCCAGCCAGCTTTTACGAGAGGGTTCGTCGGCTGGGACATCTCAAGGCAGGCAAATTGTCCGCCCTTCTTGAGTACCCGATAACTTTCCCTTAATACTTGATCCGCATCTGGAACATTGCGCAAGCCAAAACCAATCGTCACCACCGAGAAGGAGTTATCGGAAAATGGCAGGTGCATGGCATCGGCCTGGACAAGTTCAATGTCCTTGCTGAGGTCTAATTGGCGGATCTTCTTATCCGCAATTGTCAGCATGGCAGCATTAAAGTCGAGACCGATTACCCGACCACTCGGTCCTGATCGCCGAGCTAGTTCAATCGTTAGGTCACCGGTTCCGCAACACAGGTCCAAACAATCTGCTCCTGGGGCAACCTTTAATTGTTGAAAGAGCTTTTTTCGCCAGAGTTCCTGGGTTCCTAAACTAATTACGTTATTCATTAGGTCATAGCGCCCAGCAATTCGTGAGAAAAGCTGGTTTACCTCTTTTTCAGAGTGATTATTAGTTCTTGTCATTAATTTTCCTCCATTTAGACAAAATAAAATCCCTGGTATCTATTATACAGGTACCGGGGACTTTATTTTACCGATCTTCAACAATAAGGTAGGTACATTCAACGGGACCATGGACCCCCACGACTAATTCCATTTCAATATCACCCGAATTGGAAGGGCCCGAAATGAAGTTAAACGTAGACGTCGACAGGCCATTGGCGGTTTGCTCATTATACTTATTGACCGCCTCCCGTGTGGACTTAACAAGACCGCTCTTTGGAACGATCAAAAGCAACCGGGTTGGAAGGTAATCGAAGCCCCGTCCCTGAGCTGGCCGGTTGACTACCGTAACGGTTCCGGTGGCGGCAATCAAATAATCCCCCATTTCGACGGCCAGGTCGGCTTGGTTGGCATTCTCCTCATTTTCCTGCCGGCTCAGTTTATCTGACCAGACAGCAACGTTTTCCACGCCGGGATTCTTGCTCCATTCCATCAGGCCATACTTTTCCCATTCTTCCGGGGTATTGTTTGGCAGCAAAAGGTGACTAATATTTTCCTGCTTAGCATACGTGGTAAGAAAATCGGCTAATTGAGCGGCCGGCTTTAATACCACCTGAGCATTTACTGATTCACTGTTTTTAATAGCAATGTTAAGCAGTTCTTCCGGACTCTTATCCGCTAATAAGTCATCAGGAAGGGTATTAAGGGGCTTAAATGGGTGGTCCTTCAACGCATGACGAGGACGACCGGCTGCCTTTGCAATCCGGTTCAAGAACTGTTCACGATTATCCTTATTATTTGCTTGGTCAAGCAGACTAGTCATTGGCATGCCCCCCCTTCCTTTTTTACTACTGGTGCCGTCTCTTCTGGCTTGTGATCTTTAAACCAGTGCCGGAAGTTCTCTTTTACCTTTACTGGCCGAGGGACGTCCCGCGTGTCAATCCAACCATGAATTAACTTTGGCACAATCTTCGGTACGTAGTCAATTTTTCCTTCATCATACATTCCTTCAACGGCCCCGGGCTGTTCCGTTTGTGAGAACATGTTACTTGCAGGATGGGCCATCTTCATGGCAGAACCAAACAGGAATGGGGATTGGGTTCCCTTGCCAACCATCTTTAGGATCAGGTTGGTCATACTATCGTCCATATGCTTACCATCCATCTCGACAATCCGGTGCTCACGAATCAGGTGCTGGAGCGGAATTTTTACTGGGCAGGTTTCGGTGCAAACTGCACAAAGTGAGCAGGCATAGGGAAGGTCCTTAAACTTCTCATAGCCCCCTAAGATTGGGGAAAGGACTTCTCCTAAAGGCCCAGGATAAATTGAACCGTAGCCTTTTCCACCAACCTGCCGGTAAACTGGGCAAACGTTCATGCAGGCTCCACAACGGATGCACTGCAGAATCGGTTCAAATTCGGTCCCCAGTGCCTTGGAACGACCATCGTCCACAATTACAACCCAGAAATCATCAGGGCCATCAACTTCGCCGCCCTTTTTCCGGCCGGTAAAGGTACAGTAAGTAGTGAGCTTTTGCCCCACAGCGCTCCGGGCGAGCATGTTGTCGAGAACTTCCGCTTCCTTCATGCTTGGGACGATTCGCTCCATTCCCATTACGACCACCTGAGTCTTAGGAATAGCCATCGTGATGTCAGCGTTACCTTCATTGGTATCCAGGTTAATCATTCCGTTATCGGCGATTGCAAAGTTACAACCGGTGATTCCAAAGTCCGCCTTCATGAAGTACTTCCGGAGGTAACCGCGGACAAAGCGAGCTTCATATTGGGGATCGTCATCACCATCATAACCGAGCTTTTGGAATTCCTTTTGGATCTGGTCCCGGTTTTTGTGGAGGGTTGGGAAGACAATGTGAGTTGGTTCATCCCAGTTATCCTCCTGAAGGATAAACTCAGCGAGGTCACTCTCTAACAGGTTAGCGCCCGGAATTGAAAGCAGCGTTTTATCAAGGTCAATTTCAGTAGTGACCATTGACTTGGATTTGACAATATTCTTCGCCTTTTTGGCAATCGCTAATTCCTTGATAAAATTGTGAGCTTCGTCTTCATCTTTGGCAAAGAAAACGTGGCCGTCTTGTTTTTCAACATTGTCAGCAAACTCCTCCAGGTAGTCAGGAAGGTATTTTAAGACGTGTTGCTAAATCGCGCCACTCGTTCCAATTACCAAGCTCGCGCCGGGCTTGCGTTCGCTTGATGAATTGCGCATCCTGAGCCTTGGCGACGGCTGCCCGCATGAAGTGGTCAGCTTCGGCTTCTTTGACCCGCGTTATAAACGGCTTATCACTTGTTGAAATTCCCATAGTCTAAAACACTCCTTCCCATTGGCTGGGACAACTGGTTCGTTGGTGTCTTTAATGTACTTAATTCGGCTTGGGTCAACATCGTGATTAAGCACTTCCGCAATGTGCATCACCTTAATGTGGTCACCATGACGGTTCATGTAACCGGCAATATTCATTAGACACGAAGTTTCCATTCCTACAAGAATATCGGCCTTTGTATCCATGATATTTTTGACCTTGTCCTGAACCATTGCCGTCGACAATTCAGGTTCCTTAGCCGAGAACGTTCCCCCGAAACCGCAGCATAGTTGAACGTTATGCAGGGGAACCCGTTTAATCCCCTTAACATGATTTAAAAGGACAAACGGCGCTGTCCGTTCACCGAGCAGGCGGGTCATGTGACATGAACGGTGGACCGTAATAGTAGCATCTAACTCCGCTCCACAATCAATAATGCCAAGCACCCGATAAATGAATTGGCTAAATTCGTAAATCTTATCAGCCAGCTTCTTTGCCCGTGGGCCATAAACTGGATCGTCTGCTAAGATCCCCGCATATTCTTTAATCATGAATACACAGGAACCAGTGGGCCCCACGATATAGTCGGCATCAATACTCAAGAGGGCGTCAATCTCGTTTTTGAACGTCTTTAGTGACCCCTTAGAATAACCACTGTTATAAGTCGGCTGGCCGCAACAGACCTGCTTCTTTGGCAAAAAGGTCTTACACCCCAGTCGTTCTAGGACCTGCACCATTGCCTTACCAACATTTGGAAAAAGTAAATCAACTAGACATGATGAAAAAATGCACACGCGTGGCTGATTATCCATGATTTAACGCTCTACCCCGCAAATTAAGGGGTGAGCTTCCTCCCTTCTTCATCTATCACCTGCTTACATTGTAAGCGTTACCCACGACAGTATCAATTAGTATTATCCCCGATTATACAAAAATATCTATAACTGGGGACCAAATAAAAAGGGTGGGAAAGTGACCATTATTTCCACCCTTTTTTTCTCACGTTCATTAATACACGGCTCCCGCGTAAAAGTTGAAGCCTGGTTTATTAAAATCATAGTCGGCCAATTCAGACATCTTAATGAAGTTGTCAGCAATTCCCCAGCTCATCAAATTAATTGATCTACCATAGTATTCATCAGGAATAACCACTGTAATGTACTTACCAAATGCTTGAGCCATGCCGAGTTCGACACCCATGCCGATGTCTTCCTCTTCCGGAATGTACACAGCAAGCAACATATCAGACGTTGCGACGCCAACCCGGTCGCCATTGTAAGTGGCAGTTGCCCACTCACGGTCTTTCAAAAGTTCCGGGTGTTCATCTACCCGTAGCCCTTTATACTGGTGCTGCAAAGGAACATAGGAGTTTTCCAGGTCAATGGTCGGGTTCTTCTTGATGGCGGCCATTGCGTCTTGATAAGCTTTATTCTGTTTGTCAGTAAACCAGCCGGCACAAAAGTAAATGGTTTTGCTCTTTGTCATTTCTTATAATATCCTCTCTATTTAAAGCTACTTTTCAATTGCGTTTAACGTTTGGCTAATAATCAACTTTGCTGCGGCCGAAACACTAATTCCCTTCTTCAAGGCATACCGGCGAAGCTTTTGGTAGGTTTCTAAGTCGTCAGGGCCCCGCCAAATTACCCCAGTTACTTGACCATGTTCTTTTTTCATCCTATTACTCCTTCATCCATAACTTATCTGCGATTTGATTAAGAATCACCGCCCGGTCGTGTAGTTGCCGGTGGGTGGTTTGGGGATAAACCTTTTGATAGTACTGAATTGTCGGGTGGCCCTTAATTAAGGACTTCAACATTTCCGACTGGATCAGCGGTACTTCGCCGTCAGTGTGGGTACTTCCGGGTTTAGTTCCCATAAAGTTGTAGATTGTTAACTTCCCGGTTGGTTGCCAATCCTTCATCTGTTTACGTAGACGAATAAAGTTTTTATCTCGCGAATGCTTAATCAGGTGGTAGTGGTAATTTAACCGTGATGAAAGGCTTTCCTCGGCTGGCACCCCTAAAAAGACGACTTTGTTCAACTGAAGATCCTTTTGCAGCTGGGGTGAGTTGAGGTAGGCATGCATAAACTCGGTTCCTCCATACGAATGAGCAATTACATTCGTCCGGTCGATGTGGTAACGACTATGCAGGTATGACAATGCCCTGGAAAGCTGCTTGACCTGGGGATGAAATGTTGAATCGTAGTTCCAATCATATAGGACCTGGATCAGCGCATTCTTATCTCCCTTATTGAGGTGACCAGTGACGCGGATGTTTCCCCATGGTGAAATCCAGACAGTGAGGGTTTTCTGCGCAATGTGGCGCTCTTGGTAATAATTGATTAGTTTTTGGTAGGTCACCGTGTTGCCGCCCCAACCAGGAATAAGAATGGTCGGTGTTGAAGAATAACGAACATCGGACCGGTACTTTGCCTTAGTTAGTGGGACACCTGCTGTTCCCCGCAACAGGTAAGCCTGAATTCCAGCCCCGATAAGAATGAATCCGGTCAGGAGACTCAACAAAATTTTAAATAGTTTTTTCATCGTGGTCATCCCCTGAAAACCTAAGCCAAACCGAAAAAGGGCACTGTCCTAGCTAGCCAAAAAGCCGCGCCCAGAAGCCCTTCTTTTTTGGCTCCTCAGCAGCCTGCCCTGAATTGTCTTCATGCGTCTGTTCATCTTCCTCGTATGGATTGTGCTCACCAATCCACTTAAAGAAGTCCGGTGCCTTAATTTCAACGAATTTCCCCCGCTTACCATTAATACCGTCAACGCAGAGTTCAATTGGCAAAGCGTTACGATACTCCTCAATACTGTCTGCAGTGAAGCCGTTAAGGGTGTTCAGCTTGGAAATATCGAAGAGGAGGCTATCGTCTTCCTTCCGGTATTTGAAGTCATCTTCCTGGGTAAGGTAGAGCTTAGCCCAGGTATTTCGGGAGCTTTCCTTGAAGTCATCACAGATGGTATCGGCAAAGTATGGTGGAATTTCAATTCCAGCCATTTCGTAATATGACTTGAAGATTTTCCGGGTGTTTGCTAAGAAGTCTAGACGACCCGTCTTCTGGTCAAACATTCGCCAGGCAGTATTATCATCTTCAAGCAAGTTAGCCATCCGCATCACGAAGTCCTTGAACAGAGTGTTGTTAAGGGTCTGACGAACGTTATATATGTAACGGTTAGCTTCGCCCTTTAGCCGGTCATCAATCACCTTATCGATTTGCAGATAGTAAGTCCGGCGGGCCGTTTCCCGGAGCATCGTGAAACCTGAGTCATAGTTCGTCGTTCCAATCAGCGGAGCGACCGCTTGGGGATGGTTGATGAGTTCGTTCATCGTATCAACTACCAAGTGGCGGCTGTATTGGTCCTGCTGGAAAAAGTAGGGCTCAATCTCATCGAGGAGGACGGGGTAGGAACTCCCCTCTTTCATGTAATGTTCAATTGCTTCGACCGTCTTGTTCTTCTTCTGGGCGGTCTCTTCCGGATAAATCGTTCCGAAATCGATCAGGGAGCGGTCAGTGTTCCAGGTCAACTGGTTGATAATTCTCAGTAAGGTTGACTTCCCGGAACCGGCTGTTGCGCCAAAGATTAGGAAGTTCGGAACGTCATTGCCGTCTTCTGGGTTAAGACTGGCCTTAGTCCGAATTTCCCACAGGAATGGGGCGGTAAAACAGTAGAGAATTGCCTCATAGAAGCGTTTGCCATAGTCGTCGCTGTAATCAATCACGTACTTCTGGTAGCCCTTCATCACGTCGTCAATGCTTTTGAGACTTTCCCGAATCTGGCTAATTGTTGCTAACTTACCGAACGGAATTGGGTGGGTACCCGCATCATTAGGAACGTAGAGGCCACTATTGTTGTTAACCAGGTTACGCTCCATTGGCCGGTCATACAAGAATGTTGTGTACTTCTTTTCAGCAGAACGTTGCTGCGGCGACATCCCACTGACCAGGGCCTCTTTGACCTGCTCATAAATCTTCTCACGGCTCTTGATTTTTGGCTTTGCCGCCCGCGGTGAAACAGAAGTTTTCTGGAGGGTGTAAACAGTATCGTGCTGTTTGGTATCCCGTTCGATTGCCTCCTTAACCTGGGAACGGTCCATTGTCACGTTCCGCATGGAAATCGTGGTGTCATGGGGGATGATGTTAGTGTCCATTTGCTGCTGGACGTCGTGGCTAATGATGTCCGTCATGTCCGCCGCGGCAATTGCGTTTGTCGTATCATTATCCAAAATAACGACATTGCTACCACCACTCTTATCTTTAGCACTTTCGTCAAGCTGCTTTTGGGCCGCCTGCAAGAGGTTGTCAGAGAAGTATGGCCGCAAGACCGGCTTAATATCGTGTTTAAAGTGGTCCATCAGGTTGTTAAACAGGCGCTTGTCATTATCGAAGATTAAGATCTCGCTGTACTGGTTATGCTGATCGTCAAATGAAGCCTGGTCTAAATCGATACTACCGAGGATGACTCGGGTGTCACCAGTATCGGGATTACTTAATAGGTAAAAGCGGGAGTAAATAGCCTGGACGGGGGCGTACTCAAATTGGAAGAGACCATTTAGTATGTTGGCCTGGTTACTGCTGCTCAACGCCTCAAAAAGCTTTGCCGGTTTCTTGTTGGCCACGGCAAGCAGCGCATCGGTTAGGGCCACCTTGGTGACGACCTCTTCTGCACTCTTACCACGGGCATTCTCCTGGGCACCGATCACAACCTCAGCCTGGATGAATTTACTGAGGTACTGGTTGACAAAATCTGCTTCAACGTGTCCCGTGATTGCCGTAAAATGGTTAAACCGCCGGGAGTCAAATAGCTGGTTAATTTTTAATGGGGGCGTTTTTTGCCCGTTAAATACAATGTTTAATTTAGTTAAATCTGGTTCATTACTCATAGGAATTCCTTTTCTTTCTGCAAGAAATAATTAGTTTTATTTTCGTTGATTTATGGCGATTTTGCAAGTCCTACTATCCTGGAAAGCTATTAAATGCAAAAAGGAGTCACCCAGTGTTGGGAAAACTCCTTTTGTGGAATGAATATGAAAGAAATTATCAGGAAGAATCGGTTTTAGTTGTTTATAAAGTCGTTTTCTATTTATTTGCTTTGGCAGCCCGCTCTTCTTCTGCTTTAAGACGTTCCTTGATGTACTTCGCAGAAGTGGCCAGCTTGTCCTTTTCCTCATCAGTTAAGTCCAGGTGGAGTTGCTCAACTACCCCATCGCGGCCGACAACCGCTGGATATGATAGGTAGGTTCCATACTCTTCGCGGTAGTTGGAAACCGGCATTTCGGTTCGGGCATCGCTCAGAAGGGCATTAGTTAACCGAACTGCCGCGGTTGCAACCCCGTAGTTGGTGTACTTCTTTCCTTGATAAACCAGGTAGCCACCTTGGCGGGCATGTTCTTCAATATCAGCCAAGTCCAGACCCCGTTCCTTAGCTAGGTCTAGTACACGTTTCCCTAACACACGGACCGTAGACCAGGCGGTGAACTGTGAGTTCCCGTGTTCACCAAGGTTGAAGCCAACAACTGAACGTGAATCAACGTGGAGGGCCTCACCAACACAGGCACGCATCCGTGCGGAATCAAGCAGGGTCCCTGTCCCCAGTACGTGTTTCTTTGGCAGGCCAGTTAACTTTTGGTACATTGAGGTGATGACATCACACGGGTTAGTGACATCCACCAGTTTTCCATGAAAGCCGTTATCAACAAGTTTTTTAGCGACCAATGGTACCTGGGTGCGGGTAAATTTAAATTCTGCAAACCGGTCATGGTCTGGAGTATCCACTAGCTTTGACTTACCCAGGGAAGAAACAACCACGTCGCAATCAGCAAGCTGTGAATCATCATTGACGGTTAAGTTGGTGTGGTAAGGCAGGTTGGCCATGGCGTCCCGAAAGTCGAGGGCGTCGGCGTTTACCTTGGCCTCGTTTGTATCAAAGAGCGCTAAATCATCTGTAAAGCCACCGGCAACCAAGTAGTGAGCAACCGTTGCGCCAACATGTCCCATCCCAAACACTGCTACTTTTCGTGTCATAATAAAAACTTCCTTTCAATCTATGCCCGATTTAAGTTTTGGATAATTAATCATTAACGTTAACAGTTACGTCACCAAAGCCGTGGTCAAATTTAGCGGTCCAGACCCCCTTGGTTAAGTGCGGTGGGAGAAGGAAAGTTCCGGAAGAAACCAACTTACCTGTGCGGAACTCCTTTCCTTGTTCTGCTAGTTTACCAACTAGCCAGGAGAGGGATTTGAATGGGTTACCAAGCACCTCACTCGACTGACCACTTGATTGTTTTTGTCCATTATGGTAAAGGGTCATGTTGACGTTAGCCGCATCTTCGACAGTGGCAAACACTTCATCAGCCGGACGTTCTAAACCATAGACAACGAATCCACCGACAGCACAGTCACTCATGACATTAAACTTGTTGAGGTCGGGGAACCAGTCAGTAAAACGGCAGTCGGGTAATTCAACGGTCCCGCAAACGGTCGTCTTGTGAAGGAGGTCTTCCAGACTATCATCTGGTTTTAAGTCTTCAGTAGCGCGGAAACCAAGTTCCACCTCAAGCAACGGATCCATTGTTTGCTTTTTAAGTGACAGAAGTGCGGGTGAAGGAAGAAAGTGGCTATCGACCTGTTGTCCGTAAAGTGGACAATCAGAATCAAACATGTCCTGGGTTTTCTTACTCGTCAGTGAGACCTTATATCCGCCAGTCGGAAGTTTTTTAAGGGCAGCGAACCGGTCCTGCACTGCATATGCCGTATCATCATCTGTTACAACACCATCCCAGTCAGCCATCTTTAACGGCTGGTGGTTCTGGTAAGCGTTAAAAAGTGCTTGAGCGAATGATTCTTGCTTTGCGTTTAAGGTAACATTTTCTTTAGTCATAATATCCTCCATAAAGGTTAGCCGCTGTTACCTTTTGGGGGAGTCAACCCTACGATTCGTTAACGACGACTAACTTCTTTCTCTATTTTAATTTAAATTTTTCTAATATCTTCTTAATGTTAATAATGTCGTTGTCTGACATGTTCATCACCACCTTAAATGTTTGGTAAAACGCTAAAAGCGTCCTTCTTAACTCTCTCACTAAGAGTTAAAAAGGACGCTTCTAAACGTGGTACCACCTTTCTTTACGGCTAAAGAGCCGCCTCAACCAACATCCATTAAAAGAATATCAGTCGGCACGATAATGGGTGCTACCAGTACGTTCTACTTGAAAAATCGTTCGACATACAACTCACGAGTGATTAGCTAAGTACCACTTTCTACTGATTTGCACCAACCATCAGCTCTCTGCAATCGATGATACTCGCTGTTCTCGATCAACGTCGTTTGTTTGTTTCAATTGATTATTTGTAGAATATCATCTGTTTATGAGAAAATCAAGGGTAAAATTAAAGAAATATTAGAAATATGTAATTTTTAATTTTAATTTGTCTTGATGGCGTTTTCACATGTGCCGACTCTTAAAAATATTAATTCTATCAAAACTAAAGAGGCTGGGGAAGAAGCGCTCAAGTTGTCTAGTTACGGAGCACTCTGATGTTTTCCCCAGTCTCTTCTTAGAGTTATTTATTGTTTACGGACCGTCCCAGTTCTTATTTCTTCCACCCCATTAGTGGTTTGGAGACACAAACCACCCCTATCTGAGATGTGGTCGAATTGTCCGGCTATTTTTTTAAGACCAGATTCAACGACCACTTTCTTCCCGGCAAGAAGTTGGTGTTCGCGGTAAATCTGGAGAATCTGCTCCCAACTACAGCCTGCAAGAAGGCGGATAAACTGGGCGCCAGTTTCGTCAATAATGTTTAATCGCTCTCGGTTGCTAACCATTAGTGGACTAAGGCCCCCAACCTGGTTAGTGAGTGCACTCGGTAGGTCCGGCGGTGTTACCAGGTTGATCCCCCAGCCGATTACCACCCCATGAAGGTGGTTAGCACCGTCAACTGCGGTTTCTGCAAGGATACCCGCCACTTTTTTATCACCAACATAGAGGTCGTTAACCCACTTAATTGCAAGTGAATCCATGAAGTGCCGCTCTAAAACGAGAAAAGCAGCTACCGCAGCAGTCACCGTAAGTTTGGCAGGGTCATTATTTTGGACAATGTTTTCTTCGGCTAGTCCAAGAGAAAAGTAAACCCCACTCCCAGCTGGTGAATAGAATGACCGATTCAATTTACCGTGACCAGCTGTTTGTTCCCTTGCTGATACCAGGAACGTAGTTGGGGCAGTCCCTTCGACAATCTTCTTTTTTGCGACCACGTTTGTTGATGAAAGGGTGGCGTATTCTTCAGCTGGCACACCCATTGCCGCTAATTGGGGGAATTTTTGCATATCTAATCTCCTCCTTGGATACTCTATTCTTCCTTACTCAATTTTAAAAGTAGGTCCTGACTCTTAAGGGCATCGCCAACCTTAGCAAAGACCTCTGTGACCTTACCAGTAAACGGTGCCTTAACAGCTGATTCCATCTTCATGGCTTCGGTGATCACCAGGACTTGACCAACCTTGACCTCGTCACCAGCTTTGACGTTGACTTTAACTACGTTACCGTTAAGTGGCATCCCCACTTGGCCGGGATCTTCGGGATCAGCCTTTGGGACGCTGGCAACCTTTCCCTTTAACTGCCGGTCCTTGACCTTTAGTTGGAGAGTTTGACCATTAAGCTCAAAGAACAGTGTCCTGTTCCCTTCGTTATCAGCTGGGGAGACAAAGTCGAACTTTAGTAGCATTTTCTTCCCTGTTCCATAGCTGACCGTTAAGTTTTCTCCGGGACGCATTCCCTGATAATAAGTAGTGGTATCCAGGTCCATCACGTCTCCGTATGATTGGTGGTTGTTAAAGTAGTCAATGAATACCTTCGGATACATGATGTAGCCCTGGAGGTCATCTTCTGTTGGCTCCTGGTGAATTTTTGCTGCCAACTCACTCTTGACGGCATCAAAATCAACCGGCTTGGCAAGGCTGCCGGGACGGACGGTAATTGCCGGATGATCCTTTAGGACAACTTTTTGGAGGTCCTTAGGAAAACCACCATATGGTTGACCAAGGTCGCCCGCAAAGAAGTTCACAACCGAATCCGGGAAGTCAACGTGCTGGCCCTTTGTTAGGATATTGTCCTTGTCCAGATGGTTTTGAATCATGAAGATTGCCATGTCACCAACGACTTTGGAACTCGGCGTGACCTTGATAATATCGCCGAGTAGTTCATTAACTTCCCGATATTTGGCCTCGACCTTACCAAAGTCACTGATTCCTAAAGACTGGGCCTGTTGTTTCAGGTTCGAATACTGGCCCCCTGGCATTTCAGTCTGGTAAAGGTCCGGTTGGGGAGCATTGACACCGTTACTGAAGTCACTGTAGAGGGGACGGACGTTTGCCCAGTACCTATTAAGAACCGCAACATTGTGCATGTTTAATTCTGGCTGACGGGAATCCCCTTCCAAGGCATAATAGAAGGTCCCAAGACTAGGTTGACTAGTGGTACCCGCCATTGCCGCCATTGCAACATCAACGATATCAACACCGGCTTTTGTAGCTGCCACATAGGTTGCCACGCCGTTCCCGGTGGTGTCGTGAGTGTGAAGGTGAACAGGGACATCGAACTTAGCCTTAAGGTTGCCAACCAGTTCATAGGCCGCCTGGGGCTTTAGTAGGCCCGCCATATCCTTAATGCCAATTACCTGGGCACCTGCATCGACCAGCGATTGAGCCATTTTCATATAGTAGGCTAGCGTATATTTACGTTCACTTGACTTTAAAAAGTCACCGGTGAAGCACATTGCCCCTTCGGCAATCTTACCGGTCTTACGAACGTAGTCAATGCTTCTTTGCATCTGGTCAATCCAGTTTAGGGAATCAAAGATCCGGAAAACGTCAACCCCGGTCTTGGCACTGTGGTCAATAAACCGTTTTAGGGCATTATCAGGATAGTTCCGATAGCCGACCGAGTTAGAAGCCCGAAGAAGCATCTGTTGAAGAGTGTGGGGCATGTACTTCTTAAGAAGGCGGAGCCGTACCCAAGGGTCTTCACCTAAGAAACGGTAGCAGACGTCAAATGTTGCCCCGCCCCAACTTTCGACCGAAAAAAGGTGCGGCATGGCCTGGTCATATACCTTCATAGCCGGGAGCATGTCATGCGTCCGCATTCGGGTAGCAAACAGGCTTTGGTGGGCATCCCGCATGGTCGTATCGGTCAAGAGAACCTTCTTTTGCTGTTTGACATAGTCTAATGCAGCGTCTGCACCCTGCTCATCGAGAATATCCTTGACCGTTTTGTCTGCTTGTGAATCGTTTTCGATTTGCCTGGCCTGCGGCTCCTGCATGTCAGGATGAGCAAGTTTTGCTTTCTTTGTTACACCAGCAAAACCGTTAACCGTGACATTTCCAATGTAGTTTAACAGTTGCAGCGGTGTGTCTGGCTGAGTGTTAAAGTGGAATAAGTCTGGATTTTCGTCAATAAACGTGGTTGAACAGTTTCCAGCAATAAAAGTTGGGTGCTTTAAGACGTTAATCATGAACGGAATGTTGGTTTTAACGCCACGAATATGAAATTCATTAAGGGCACACAACATTTTTACCCGCGCCTCGGCGAAGTCTTCACCCGCAGCGCAGCACTTGACGAGAAGAGAGTCAAAGTAAGGTGTCACGGTGTAACCCGGGTAGACGTTTCCATCTAGTCGAATACCTGTACCACCGGGGGCATGGTAGGTCATGACCTGCCCGGTGTCCGGCATAAAGTTGTTCTCTGGATCTTCGGTTGTTACCCGGCACTGGATGGCTGCACCATGAAACTTGAGGTCCGCCTGTTCCGGGAGACCAATGTCCTTATGAAGGTCTTCGCCGGCCGCAATCCGGATCTGTGTCTTAACAATGTCAATGCCGGTAATCATTTCCGTTACCGTATGTTCAACCTGGACCCGGGGGTTAACCTCGATAAAATAGAATTGCTCTGGTGTTTCCAGAAATTCAATTGTGGCGGCATTTTGGTAGTGAACGCTCTGCATCAATTTAACCGCCATGTTGCAGACTTCTGCCCGCCGTGCGGGAGAAAGAACCTTACTAGGGGCAAACTCGATTACTTTTTGGTGGCGACGCTGAACAGAACAGTCCCGTTCGAATAGGTGCATGACGTGCCCATGCTCATCGGCAATGACCTGCACCTCGATGTGCTTGGGATGCTGGATGTCCTTTTCAACATACATTTCGTCGGAACCAAAGGCCTTTTTAGCCTCGTCTTTAGCCTGCTCAAATTCTTCATCAAGTTGCGGATCATCCTTGATGATCCGCATTCCACGGCCACCTCCACCGTTAGCCGCCTTAACCATAATTGGGTATCCATGCTGGTGAGCAAATTTTTTAACTTGTTCAGCATTAACCACGTCGCCTGATAAGCCCGGAATTGGTTGGAGGCCGGCCTTGACAGCTACCTGCTTGGCAACTAACTTATCACCAAACATTCGCAAGTGTTCTGGCTTGGGACCAATAAATTTAATTCCGTTATCGACACAGGCCTGCGCAAGGTCCGCGTTTTCTGCTAAGAAACCATATCCTGGGTGAATTGCCTCTGCTCCTGATTCCTTAGCAACCCGAATAATTTCATCGATGTCAAGATAAGCTGCAAGGGGTTGTTCTCCTTGGCCAATCAGATAAGCTTCATCGGCAGTAAAACGGTGGGCACTGTATTCATCTTCTTTAGCGTATACTGCCACTGCCTTGATGCCGAGTTCGTGACAAGCACGGACAATTCGCGTTGCAATTTCTCCACGGTTAGCAATTAATACCTTTTTAAACAAGTTCATGCACCATCCTTCTGTATTGTGCTTCACATACAATAACTAACAACATTAGTGCAAATATTAATATTCTTCATTTTGTTCGCCCTCTTTAATCTTTTTCTAATTTAACACCAACTATACTCATCGTATTTTAATATGTCAACATATTATTAGCAATTTTTGAAAAGTAGTTTAAAAATTAAAAAAGGCCTGACATGATCCTTTAATCAAGACAATAATCGAGTAGGAGATAATTGATTAGTTCAATTACCGACCTCTCACACCACCGTACGTACGGTTCCGTATACGGCGGTTCGACAACTTAATCACTTTGAATTGACTGGAGCGTCTTGGACATATTTATTAGTCCAAGGTGCTCCAGTTTTCTATTTGTTAGAGAATAACTCAAAGTCTTACTGTGTGCGGTTCGCCAGTAGCCCTTACGGGTACTAGCGAAGACATATGCATCACGATAAGACAATCCGAGCCTTTGTAAGTTAGTAATCTTAGTTTTGAATTTCTTCCATTGCTTCCAGATATATTGCCTTATTCGCGCCCTTAACCACTGGTCAAGTCGTTGAATAAAGCCAGTCAGTTTCCCAATTGAGTAATATTGAAGCCAACCCCGCATTTTGCGATGAATTTCCTCAAACATTTGCTCAATGGATACTCCCCGATTGCGCTTTGTTAACAGCTTTAGTGCTTGCTTAACTCGCTTTTGTGATTGCTTGGCCGGTCGGGCATAGGCACCGTTACGGTCTACACCTAGTGAAAAGCCAAGAAACTTCAATCTTAGGGGACTACCAACTTTAGTTTTATCTGGATTAACTTTAACCTTCAATTGCTTTTCGAGAAAATGGGTAATACTGCGCATTACTCGTTCTCCCGCCCGTTGACTTTTAACATAAATATTACAATCATCCGCATAGCGTACAAAGTGATGGCCACGTCTGGTCAACTCTTTATCCAACTCATTTAGGTAAATATTCGCCAGTAATGGTGATAATGGTCCACCTTGCGGCGTTCCTTTGTCACTCCTAGCGAAAAGCCCATGATCTAAGACCCCGCTAGTCAAAAACTTGCGGATAAGTCTTAGTGTCCATGGGTCATTAATATATTGTTGGAGGTACTTAATCATCAAATCATGGTTGACGTTATCGAAATAGGCCTTCAGGTCTAAGTCGACTACTCTTCGATATCCCTGATTATATAGTTTAACTACCTTTGCGATTGCGTCTTGGGCTCCACGATGAGGGCGAAAGCCAAAACTATTATCCGAGAAAATACGCTCAAAGATTGGCGTGAGCACTTGGGCAACTGCTTGTTGGACCATGCGGTCCACTACCGTTGGTATCCCTAGTTTTCTCACTCCACCGTTGGGCTTGGGAATTTCCACTCGTTTAACCGGTACTGGCTTATAATTGCCTTCACGTAGGTTGGTGATTAACTCCGTTTTATTTTCTCTAAGATATTGCAGGAGGCCATCGACAGTCATATCATCAATGCCCGCTGCTCCTTTATTTCTCTTAACTCGCAAATAAGCCTGGTTCAGGTTATTGCGGTCCAAGACTTGGTCTTGGATAGTGACACTCATACCTTTACCTTCACCATAATCGGTACTACGCGCCCTTGTGTACTTTCGGTTTTCCAAACCTATCCTCGACAAGCGGTCAGCTTGTGGTTCTGTTTTCTGCGATTGTCGCACCTGATTACACCTCCGATATAAGTTATAAGTTATTGTCGTTCGGTCCTTCATCTAATTAATTAGACTACTATGACCTCGGCTGACTTCTGGCTTACTCAACACAACATCACTGCTATGCTTGCTTCTGTGGAATTTCATTCATTCCTCTTGTCGGAAACGTGTAGGTCAGATCTCCCCGGGTAAGAATATTAACTTTCGTACCATGTCACCGTTAGCTTTACTGAAAGCAACTTCGAGTAGTATTGGACTTTAGTTTGTCTAGCAACCTTATCCAGTTACTCTCAGCCTTATAGCTACTTCTTGTTCATCGGTGCAGCACTTTGCCTTAGACTTCCTTCAGATTCCACCTCACAGCGGACACCCTTGTCCTCGGCTCATGGTTCCGACTACTACGGCCCATAGTGGACTTTCACCACCTAGCTAATACCCATGCCGGGCGCACTAGAGTAGGCCCCCAGCGTTAAGAACACTGGAGGCCCGTTCAGGTATTGGGGGGATTTCATGAAAATCGTTTCGCATTATTAAACAAGTAAGCACCTGGTGCTATCCCCCATTTGTAATTTTTTAATTAATTGGATAGATTCCCAATACAACGAAAATAGCCTATCACATCATATTTGTTCAAATAAATTTATGGCTCTTAATACTGGAGCTTGGCCTCCTTGAAGGCTACGGTAACCAGCTTGCCCAGTAAGATTGTGGCCTCCTTCATAGCGATGTCAGCCATCCGTTGGTTAGCATGGGTGAGCTGGTCCTGTGGGGATGCTGTGTCCACCTCTTGATCAGTGGTCCGCTGGATCTGCCGGCAAGTGGCGACAACTTGCTGCTCATAGGCTTCTACCGCTACCCGTGCCTGTTCATAATGAGCATCACCGATGGCAGCGATGGTGTGAGTCAACCAGTACATGCTACCGGAGGCAAAGTCGGTTGGGGTGTCTCGGTAACTGGCCGGGGTATTGGTAACGTTGGCGTAGAATGGCACAACCGTGTTGAAGGCGTTCGGCCCAAAGGCAAGCCAGTGGACTCCAGAAACCGCGTCCGGTACACCGTTACGGATCTGCAGAATATGGAGCTCCAGGTTCCGGTTGAGAGCAATCGACCGGTACGGAACCTGGTCATGCTCATAAGGGTCGTACGGGGTGCCCTGGTAATGCGAACTCATCACTCGCTTAATGTCTTCAATTGAGATTCTACGCCGTGGATGACAGATAAATGGAAGATTCTGATCAGTTGGATTGCCGGTTGGATTGTCACTCAACTGTTGTTGCACGTACCAAACCCGCGGGTTGTTGTAGTGGGCGTCAGTAACGGTCTGGCTTCCAAAAATTTCCCGCAGATTGTAGTGACCGTCGAGGGCCGGGTTGAGCTGATTGCGGTCAATCAGGTCCTGTAAGTCAGGAGAGCAGGCAGTTTTGTCGGATGCAAAGTCAAAGTTATCGATTGTCAGCCGGTTCGGCCCAATCACGAAGGCATCGTCTGGGATCCGGACAGCGGCCCAGTGGTGCCCACCGATTGTTTCCATATACCAGACCTCTTCATGATCACCAAAAGCCAGGGCATTTGACTCATAAGTCCCGTATTTTTCTAGCAGGTGACCCAATCGTTTTACCCCTTCCCTAGCTGTCTTGATATATGGCAAAACTAAGGTGACCAAGTCTTCCTCACCAATCCCATCAGTGGTGTTAAAGGGATCAATCCCGAGGATTCGGGAGTTAGTAGTGATTGTCAGTGTTCCAGTCATGCTGACGTTGTGCTGGTTAATCCCGCCAGCAGCAAATACGCCGGCGGAACTGTCGGCGTCCGGCGTCGAGGTATAACCGACCGGGTCGTCAGGCAAGTCAATCTTAAAGGACGTTGACTTGCTCTCGTAGTGGCGCGGCTGCTCTGTTGGCTTTACGTATACAAAACGTTGTGGATCAAAAGCATTGGAATAGTCTTCCTCCCGACAGACAATCGTTGAGCCGTCCAGGGTTGCCTTCTTCCCCGCCAAAAACATCGTACAAGTGTGTATTTCCATTATCTTCATCCCTTTTCCCTATATTTTAATGTACTGACTAGAAGATTCACAGCCTTTTCAAGAGACATCCACAACAGCAGTTCCAGAGCCTCGGGATTGATGAAGCTGGGAAAACGCCTTTGACTAGTATAAGACGATTATTGACACAATACGGGCCGGCGACTCATAGTGAAGTTCCTCATAATTGTTAGACAAAGGATCCAATGTTTAACCGGAGAAGTAAAAAACAGCCACAAGAACTATTTCTCATGGCTGTATGTCTTTTATTATCGCTGTGTTACAGCTCCCGTTGCGTAGTTAATATTGATATTGCGCTGGCAATTGGGCACGAATACGTTAAACTTCAAACTTCCATCTTTCGAAAGAGCCTCAATATGGGCACCAGAGGGAACAACGTTGTCGCCGTCGTAAAGGTCGGTAACCCGGTAACGGATCTGTTTCCCCTGGTCGAGCGCCTGGCGAACCAGGCCTTCATAGTAGTTTTGCCCCGTTGATTCTGGGCTGCGCGCTTCGTTTGCCCAGGCCGTCTGCGTTGCAATATTTGCCGGGTTTGATTCCGAGGCATTGAAGTTACGGATTCCGCCAACCAAGGCATAGCCGAGGAGGTGGCCACGATCATATGCATGACGGTACCCGTTCTTAAGATTATACGCCTGTAAGAAGCCCGCCGGTCGCCAGTTTGTTGCTCCGTTCCCGGTTTCAGAACGGTTTCTGTATTGACGGGTCGTTCGGTTTAGCCAGGCATCTCCCCGCCATGCCCTTCCCTGCCGATCTTTATAGTTAACCGCGTAGGGAGCAATATTGATATTAGCGTTTAGCCTGGGCTGGTTATTATTAATGATGAATGCCCCGTGACCATTCCACGAAACGGACGAACCAAGTTGGGAACGAATCCCCGACGTGAGAACTGCCTCGGCTTGTTGCTTAGTCGGTGGAAGTGTCGTTGGTTGACTGCTTCGCTGACTCTGGTTTCCCCAGGAAGCAAGCTGTTGGATTCCTTGTGACAGTGCTGCTTTACCGTTATCCGGTTGATTAACGAGCCCACCAACAGCAAAGAGGATTCCCAATGCGAGGATAATCCGCCAGAATTTTCTTTTGAGACGATACATGATTAAAACCTCTCTAATTCTTAATACCTCTATCTTACTATATTTTGCCGAACCTGTGGTCAAACATTTTGTATTCAGACAAAAAACGAGGCTGGGAAAAAACTAATGGTTTACTAGCTTCTAATAAGAAAATCCGAACTGTAATTTTCAATTTTATGAAAATTGCAGTTCGGATTTTTCCTTTTTCAATTATTTTGACTCCCTAATGAGCCATGAATTTTCCTAATTTAGTTAAATTCATGGTCATTAAGACCAAACCAATATCATTTTCCACACCTTGTTGTCCACGAAGATGGGTTCGACGTACGCCAAAATCCCTCTTCATTCTGCCAAAGACTGGTTCTACGTCGAATTTACGGCGACGGTAGATTGCTTTGCCTTCTTCAGAAGAGAGGGTATCTTTAATTTTAGCTTTGAAGTAATTCCAAGTAGGGTTAACGTTCATTTGACGTTGGCGACCACCCGGGGTCTTTGCCAATTGATCTAACCTGGCGGTTAGTTGATGTTTATCGGCACGGTAAATTTTAAGGTCACGGTTAAAACCATACTTATCTGTCCGTCGGCTGTAACGATAGAAGCTAAAACGTACACCTTGATGATCAATGAAATAATCATCCTCGGCGTTGTATTGCCAGTTTTGTGGCCGACTTAGATCGTGTTGATATTTACGCTTTTGTTCTTTCTGATAAGTAGTATATGGGATAATCGGCTGCTTTCCTAGTTCATCAATAATTGCAGTATAGTTATATTCACTGCCATATCCAGCATTGGCAACAATATGATCGAAGAAATCTAAATGAGGGAATTGTTTTAAGAATGGTACTAAAGTTCTGGTATCAGTTGGATTAGAGAATAAACCATAATCTAGGGTAAATTGATTATGTGTAGCAACTTGAAGATTATATCCTGGTTTTAATTCCCGGTTTTTCATTGAATCTTCCTTCATACACATAAAGGTTGCATTATGATCAGTCTTTGAGTAACTATTACGACCCTGAAAAGTATCTTCAGCTTTTTCATACTTCTTAGCTCGCGGAACTAAATCTTGTTTAAATTTACGATAGATCTTTTTTAAGAAACGACGACGTTGTTTCTTAACGGAACCACCCTTAATCACTTTAGGTTCCTGTTTAATCTCCTCATTTAATTGGTTGATCTCATTTTCAAGTTGTTCGGTAATCTCTTCCATACCAGTCGAAGACTTAATCATTTCCGGTTTCATTGACTGAATAACTTTCTTTTCAATTAACTCATCATAAAGTTCAGCCACGTTTGCTTGAAGCTTAGCGTGATATTTTTCAACTGCTCGTCGCCAGGTAAAAGAGTACTTATTAGCATCAGCTTTTACTTTAGTACCATCAACGAAAAAAGCGTCATGTTTAATTAAACCATGGTCGGCTAATGCCATGGTGAAATAAACAAAGGACCGTTTAATTAATCCCGCTGCATGGTTACTACTGCGAAAGTTATTAATGGTATGGTAACTATAAGTATGATCACGAGCCAACCACCGCATTGGTAAGTTCTCTTCTAACATAGTTTCAATTTTCCGACCAGAGTAAGTCTGACGAGAATAAGCAAAAAGCAATATCTTCAGCATAATGGCCGGATGCGAAAGTGGGCGACCAGTAGTCGCCACATCTGCTTCTAGTAAAACTTCCTGGGGAATTGAATCAACAAAAGCATCAATCAAACGTGTAATATGATTTTTTGAAACTTTGAACTCATAACTTAGTGCGAATTCAGTTTGCCCTGTGATATAATTTTGATACATGTAAATCATTCCTTTATATTTGTTTTTAGGGGTAATTACATCATATCAGGAACGATTTTCTGTGCATATAAAAATCCGGATGATAAATCAATTTTAGATTTATCATCCGGATTTTTAATTTGACTAGGAGTTTTTTCCCAGCCTCGTTTTAATGATTTATTTAACTACAGCCTTCTTCCGCTCCTTAAGCTGGTATACTAACCAGATGATGAAGATGAAGATGACCCCGACGGAAACTGATACCCGCGTATCTGGATTGAAGAACATAAACACGAGGATAATTGTTAAGGCAATCAGACTGAAGTAGTTATATGCCGGGTAAAGAGGCATCTTAAATGGGTGGTTAACCAGGTCTTGCGGATTATGCCGGCGGTAGTTTAATTCGGCCAGCAGAATGATAAACCATGGGACCATCCCGGGAAGAACACTTGAACTATAAACGATAACGAAGATGTTCTTTGCGTTAGCGTCGACCATTGAAAGAATTGAGTTCAGGGCGAAACCAACGAAGATCCAGAAGGCGATTGTCAAAACGGCCACGTTAGGAACAACCCGCTTTGAAAGCCGGCTGAATACTTTTGGTACTTGACCATCAATTGAAAGCTTAAACAGCATCCGACTGGCACTGTAGATACCGGAGTTGGCACCGGACAGGGCCGCCGTTAAGACAACGAAGTTAATGATCCCGGCCGCACCAGTGATTCCGACCTTAGTAAAGGTTTCAACGAATGGTGAGCCGACCGCTTTCAGTTGGTTCCAAGGGTAAATCGAAACAATGACGAAGATTGCACCAATGTAGAAGATCAGAATCCGCCAGATAACGGATTTAACAGACTTAACAATTGCTTTGCGCGGAGAAGCAGCCTCACCAGCAGTAATCCCCAGAAGTTCGATTCCTTGGTAGGAGCCGGCAATAACAGAAAGGGAGAACATGAAGCCCATGAAACCGCCGGTGAAAAATCCGCCGTGTGTCCACAGGTTAGAAATTCCAACCGGGTGCCAGTTATTACCAAGACCGAGGACAATCACGCAAAGACCCAGGATAATCATGGCAATGATGGTTACCACCTTAATCATGGCAAACCAGAATTCCAGTCGCCCGTAGGCCTTCGCGGAAACAATGTTAGCCAGGGTCAGGATTGCAATCACAATGATTCCGGAAATCCAGTCCTGAAGGTTGGGCCACCAATAATTCAGGTACTGACTCATGGCAATAATATCTGAGATACCAACAATGATGAATTGAAAGATATTACTCCATTTTGTTAAGTAGCCAGCAAAGGGATGAATATACTTCTCACCGTAGTCAGCAAAAGATCCGGTCCCTGGATTTATATATATCAGTTCACCTAATGCGCGCATGACCCCGTAAAGGACCAGGCCGACGAGGGCGTAAGCTAGTAGGACAGATGGCCCGGTCCACTTGATGGTCGACGTTGCCCCCATGAAAAGACCACTACCGATGGTTCCACCGATTGCAATCATTTCCATTTGTCCGGGAGTCATCGTTCTTTTTAATTTAACCTTTTCATGCATTGACATAATAAAACCTCTCTTCTCCAACAAAAAAAGCCATCCAATTTACCCAATCAGCCACACACTTTAATAAGTAATTGTGGTTGAGTAAATTGAATAGCTGTTAATTAACAGAATCAAATACGTGTTTAATTATTCCCCAACCACGGTCTTAGTTGTTGTGGTTGTGGTGGAGGTTAGCGATAGTTTTTTATGTTGTACAATTGATAATTGCATTCTAACTTCCTCCATTCATTTTCAACTGTTATTAGAATACTATGAGAAAATTAAAAATGCAAGTACTAATCTAAATTTATTTGGATTTACGCTTTAAAACGAAGAGGCTAACGGCAGCTGTCCAGGCAGTTGTTACTAATCCTAACAATGCTGTTTTAGTACTGGACTGGTTATTACCCGTTTGAGGAAGCTGATCATTATGGGTTGTAATTGGTTCATTTTCTAAGGAGCGGAGCGGATCCTGAATCCGGTTAAGTTCTCGTTGAAGATGGTGGTCAAGTCCGGGCCGACCTTGAGACCGCATACTTGTCGGGTCAGCAGAGTTATCTGAGAACGGGTGATTAGCAAACATTTCTGGAATATTGCTCACCGAACCTTCCCCTGCTTGGGTATTACCGTTAAGTTGTCGACTATTGTTTCCCTCGGAATCCCCTTTTTCAGCGACTTGCGAATCATTCTCCTTAACAGCTTGGTGAGCCTGACTGCTATCGTCTGCATAAACTGGTTGATGCGTTTGGGTTGTTGTATTTGATCCTTCTTCCTGGTTATTCTGGCTTGCCTGGCCCTTGCCTTGCGACTCGTCAGTTTGGGTGCCATCACTAGTTTGGCTGCCTGATGCTTGGGTAGCAGTTGAAGTCACCCCAGAATTATCGGTCTGAGTACCAGTAGTGGTAGTGTTCTCATCCGTCTGCGTACTTGATGAAACAATACTACTAGGGTCAGTCTCCGTTTGCGATCCTGTTGATACAAGTTGTGCGCTTGAAGAACTACCGTTTACATCGCCGGTTTGTGTTTCTGCATTGTTTCCGACTTTCAGGTCCGTTTGAACGCCTTCCCTAGCGTCACTTCCCTCTGTTTGTGTACCCGACGCAACATTCTCGATAGTACCGCTCGTTTGGATCCCAGTAGAAACCTTCCCCAGATTATTAGTTGTCTGGGTCGTCGATGAATCTAGTCTGGGCGTTTCTGTCTGCGTACCAGCGCTTTCCTCGGTAGCAGAATCAGTTTGCACACCTTTGGAGACACCGTTATCTTCAGTTTGAATTGCTACAGAAGCAGTTGACGAATGAGTTTCTGTCTGCGTACCGACGGAAACACTAGGTGTAGTTTGGGTCCCGGTAGAATTCGTCAAAACACCATCGGTCTGGGTGGCCACAGAGCCCCCTTGAACCTCATTATCTGTCTGGGTAGCACTCGAGCTGGTCTGAATATTAGGTTCAGTCTGGGTTGCCGTTGAAGCTTTCTCAGGATTCTCTGTCTGGGACGCCGAATCTTCCATCCCTACCACGGCTGTCTGGGAGCCCTCTTCCTTTGTTTCGTCTCCATCGGTCTGGGTGCCTGCAGATACTCCCCCGCTGGTTTGAGTGTTTTCACTGGCTACCTGCTGTTTAGACGTTTGGGTCCCGGCATCTTTACTATCGGTCGTTTCCGTTTGGGTTGCTGATGACGTGCTTTCACCTACCTGCGTGCTTGCGTCTCCTTTTTCAGCCTCACTGGTCTGAGTATCTGTATCTTGTCCCCTGTCAGTATCTGTCTGGGTAGAAGAACTAATCCCTGAATTCTCGGTTTGAGTGCTGCCGTCACCTTTCGCGGAATCCGTTGTCTGACTGCCTTTTTCCTGACCGGTTTGGCTAGTGGCGGTTGATGAATCCTTTGAGTCGGATTTTGAGCCTTGCGCCATCTCCTCCCCTTTCTCTTTACTACTATCCTTTTGGTCACTTGTATTCTTACTGTACTGGACCTCAAATGTCGGTACAGGCTGGTTAATTGCATTTTCTTCAATTTGCAAATCAGGAACACATTTGACCGTCGACACATACCCATCCATTTGCGGAACCATTAATTGCGGGAAAGATTGAATCATCCAGCGGCCGTTCACAAAATCAGCCCGTGCAGACTGTTCAATAACCTTGTCACCAGCCGGTAAGTGGAAAATGACTTTCCGGGTTAAAACCTTACTAGCGGGCTTTTCTTGATCATTTTCATCCTTTTTGACCGTCAGGTGGAAGCTGGTGTGACCGGTATTTGGAAAGTACTGAATTTCTTTTGGCAGATTCGTGATGAAGTAGTGGTATCCTGCCGGCGGGGTCGGTAATTTATAACGGCCAAATTGATCAGAATGGACTGGAATTAAAATTGATGATTTACAAGGATTGTCAACGTCATCTAACATAAAAAAACGGGTTGCAGGGGCGACCTTATCAGTAAACGGTTGGTATTCAATCGTTACCTTTCTTGACTTCATCTGGGGAGTCATCTTGACGGGGTCCAGCTGAAGTTCGGATGGTCGGTAACCAGCAAACTCTGGGGCCACAAATTCAGGCCACATGTCAGGATGCTTCGCCTTTATCCGCTCAACATTAATAGTGGCAACCTGTTTAATGACTGTCTTCTCCTTGCTTAGGGGGTTCACAACCGTTATTTCCCGGATAACCGTCCGCTCCATTGGGTCGGTAACTTTCCCGGCTGGCGTATTTTCTGCACTGTTAATTGCCTTTGCGTCTACCGTCGTCACCGTTATTGAAACTAGGGCTAGTGTGGAAAAAAGTGCTAATGTTGTTTTAATATGTTTGCTTTTCATATGTTCTTCTCCTCGCATTATTGGTCTCACTTAATAAATACGAAGCTAAGCCATTTTGGCATCTAAGAATTTTTAATAAACGGCAGATTGCAAGAAATAACTTGAACGAATTTAGTGACGTAGATTAAGCAGGAAGATCTCGATTGGTGTATGCCAATTAAGACATTTAAGTGGCCGGGAATTCAAATACCAATTAATTTGAATCAGCTTGTGATCGCTTAACTCTTCAATGGCTTGGCCTTTGGGAATAAAGCGTCGTAAAACTCGGTTACGGTTTTCATTACTGCCGCGTTCATGTGGTGAATAAGCATGGGCAAAATAAACCGGAGTACCAGTTCGCTGCTCAATTGCCTGGTAGTTAGCGAACTCTTTACCATGATCTACGGTAAGCGTCTTGAGCTTGTCTTGAAGTTGACTAGCTAGTTCAAGTACGGCTTGAGTCATGGACTGACTGTCGCGACCATGGAGCCGTTTAACAATTGTCAGGCGACTCTTACGCTCCACAAAAGTAGCCACAGCTTGACCTTTACGTTTGCCAGAAAGTACGGTATCAGCTTCAAAGTGGCCGAATTCCTGGCGAGTTTCGACTTTATGAGGCCGCTCCTCAATGGAGCGGCCGTGACTGAACGTACCACGCTTTTCTTTAGCACGATGACGACGAATCCCATGATCAGGCAAATCGGGTAACTGTACATCAAGCCATCCTTGATCAATCCAGTTATAGACCGTCTTGTAGGCAATTCCAACTACATGGGCAACTTGTTCAGGGGACCACTTCTGGACTTGAATCTTTTCCTCGATCAAGTGTTTAAGGTTTTTAGTGAGCGAAGACTTCCGCCCCCGTTGACTAACCTTGCGTTCAAAGTCAGTTTGCGCTAGCTCAGCCTGGTACTCACTATTTAGCCGGTGAAGTTCGTTAAAGACTGTGGTTTTACTAAAGCCTAAGTAATTAGCGATGTATCGCAAGGAACGTCCTTCATTATGAAGCGTTTCAATGACAACACGGTTCTGGAATGATAAAATAGTGGTGCTCATCAAGGTCCTTCTTTCTAATGGATTGTGCGGTAACACCATTAAAGACCTTGATGGGTTTTTCTGTCCACTTAAATGTTCAACTTAAATTTTACAATCTGCCATATAAAAAATCAGGCAATGGTGTAAATCCACTGCCTGATTTTTTAGTTTCGCTCCTAATTCTAATAAGTTGATTCAATCTTAACATTCTGCTGGACTGTTAAATCCGCGTCTGGGTACTTATTTGCTAGCGCTACTAATAACATCTTCTTCGCCAGCTCACCATTACGGTCGAGGACGGTATGCATGTTGGTACAGAAGGTGTTTTTGTAGACCGCTCCTTCCGTATCGTCATCACGATTATTACCAACTCCCTCAATTACGGTCCCCAGAGCCTTTTCACCATTGCCCAGGAAGGTTACCAGATCGTGGTTTTCATGACCATGCATATTGGTCCCCAACAAAGATTTAATAACCAACTCACCCTGGACCGGTTCGCCATCGGTCGGTAATTCGCTACGGTGGGATAGCAGTTTAGCTCCGGCAACTTTTTCGTTACGCTGGTTAATATATGATTGTCCCAACAGTTGGTAACCCTCACCGACCGCCAGCATGGGCTTGCCACCTTCAATGTAACGGTGGAGTTCGTCACGTTTACTATCAATGTCTTCTCGCGCGATCGACTGCTCAAACTTCTGACCGGCACCAAGGACGATTAAGTCGTAGTCGTCTGCCGAGAACTCATCTTCTACACTGACAACTCGACTTTGCACATCAGTGTCTAAGAGCTGGCCATAGTACTTTAATGCCATGATATTACTGAGGTCACCATAAGTATTCAGCAGGTTCCCATAAAGATGGGCTAATTGTAATTGATACTTTGCCATTATTCCATCCCCCCATCGATCAGCTTCTGTTCTGCCAGTGCTTTCCGGAGCTGCCGCATGGCGGTATAGCAGGTTACTACATACATGCGCTTTGTAGGAATCTCCTTGATCCGGTCAATCAATTTTGCCGGGTCTGGTTCAACATTCACACCCTTAAAGCCACCAAACTTAAAGCGGGTCGCGGCATCCTTATAGTTGGCCGCACCGACTAGGTAGTAAGGGATATTATAGCCCTTGAGGGTTTCAAAATTGCAGTCCCAAATCCAGGAAGTGTCTTCGCCGTCTGCTGGTAAGGCGGTAAGTAAGAAGGCAAAGGAAAACGGCTCTTTGTCGGTTTTGATCATATCTAGGACAGTGTCGACCCCGATTTGGTTTTTGACCATAATAATGACCATTTCCTTGTCACCAATTTGCACCTTTTCCTGGCGGCCGAAAATTTCGGGGCTTTCCGCAAACGCGTTTTTAATACTGCTGCTGTTTACGCCCATAAAGCGAGCTAGTGAGTAGGCTGCCAGGGCATTATAAATATTGTAGCCCCCCCCAACGGGAATCTTAAATTCGTTCCCATCAAATTTAACTACCGAGTCCGCCGATGTCATTCGCTCAACGGTAGTTACCTCATAATCCAACTTCGGACGTTTGTGGCCACAATTAGGGCAGAAGTAAGCACCCAAGCCACCATAAGTAATGAATCCGTAGTGGATGATGTGGTGACACTTCGGACAAACCACCCCATCGGTGTTTGATGGGGCTTCTAAATCGCCCATCGGCTGGTCGTTAAAGCCATACCAGATACGGGGGTTTGGCAAGTCAACGGAATTAAAGATGGGGTCATCAGCGTTAGCAATAATGGTTGCTTTAGGCGCCATCCGTACACCCTCTAGCATCCGGTCCCAGGTTGCGTATAGTTCACTGTAACGGTCAAGTTGGTCCCGGAAGAGGTTTGTGAAGACGAAGGTCTTGGGTTTAAAGTACTTCACAATACGGACAATGTTGGCCTCATCGACCTCAAGTACCGCTAGTCCCTTTTTCTTAGGCTTAGGGGCGGTAACGAAGATAGTAGCAATTCCCCGTTTCATATTGGACCCGGTTGGGTTGTAGAGTACGTCCGGGTACTTTTGCTTGAGGGCCTGAACAGCCAATGCGGTCGCCGTAGTTTTCCCGTTGGTTCCCCCAACAATTACGAAATCATAGCGATCTTTGTAGTGGTAAAGGATGTCTGGATCGAGTTTAAGTGCAACGAGGCCAGGCAAAGAGCTCCCCCGGTTAAAGATTCCGTGTAAGACGGAGTAGGAAAGATGACCTACCCCGGCAGCAACTGAACTTCTGAGTGACATGATGTATTCCTTTCTGCAACTTAATTTTATTATCTTTTCTCAACGTAATAACTATCCGATATCGAGAAAGAATAGATTGATAAACTCTTAAACAATAATAAAGCGCCCCATTCGCCTCTTCATAGACAGGTGGGGCGCGCTTCTTCTTTATAAGGAGTGAATAACCTTTTCGATATCATCAACGATTTGCTTAGGTGTCAAGTGGTACCATTCGTACAGAACCTCTAACGGTACGTTATCGGCAAATTCACGTGGTGCACCAAAGTTAAGAACCTTCATCGGTGTTGGCCCATAGTAACGATCAATGGTCTCACCAAAACCGCCACTTAAGTTACCATCTTCCAAAGTAACGACAACATCGTGATTTTCTGATAGGTGATGAAGAACCTGCGGATCAATTCCGGTAAGTGACTTTGGATTGATCAATGTCGCGTCAATATTGATTTTCCTTTTGAGTTCTTCACAAACTTTCTTACCTAGCTCCCAGAAGTCACCAACCGCCATGATGGCAACCTCACTCCCGTGGTGGGCAATATTGTATTTGATGTTACTGTAATCCTCCTGGGTTGCTTCCCCGTGAATCAGTGGTTTCTCTGGTTCACGAATAACAACCGGTTGGTCAGTCTGTTTGATTGCCCATTTCAACATTGAAAGCAATTCTTCCACGTTTGTCGGTGCTAGGTATTCAATGTTCGGCAGGTCACTAATCATCGAAATATCAAACGATCCCTGGTGAGTTGCGGATTCGGTAGCGATTGTTCCCCCACGAACAATCATCACTACTGGCGCATCATTTAGTGCCATGTCATGAACCAACTGGTCGTACGCCCGCTGCAGGAAGGTTGCATTTTGAAATACGACGGGACGCGCACCGGCGACTGCCATCGCGACCGCAGAGCTAATGCAGTCCTGTTCGGCAATACCTACGTCATAGTAGCGATCTGGGTGCTTAGCCTGGAATCTTTTCAGGTTAAAGGCACCGGGAATGGCGGCGTTCATTGCCACGACCGGCTCACCGGCAGCAATTTGCCGGTCCAACTCAGCTAAAATAGCATCGCTGTACGACTCACCAGTGAAGGGGTGCTTATCTTTACCCGTCTTAAGGTCAAATGGCATCCGCCAGTGGTAAGTCATCTTCTCCTTGATTGCCGGTTCATAGCCCTTGCCCTTCAGTGTATTGACGTGGAGCACGATTGGGTGGTCAATATCCTTGATTTCCTTAAAGGCGTCAATCATGGCCCGTAAATCATTGCCATCCTTGACGTACCGGTAGTCGAGGCCCATGAACTTAAAGATATTATTTGGCGAGGACCCGTCAGTTTTCCGAAGTTCCTTCAGCCCCTGGTATAGCCCCCCTTGGTTTTCATCAATCGACATCTGATTATCATTAACAACGATAATGAGGTTGGACTTAAGCTTGGCCGCGTTATTCAGTCCTTCAAAGGCCAGTCCCCCACTTAAGGAGCCGTCACCAATAACAGCAACAACATTATCCTTGGAATCCGGGTTCAAAAGGTCCCGAGCTTGGGCCATCCCTACTGCTAACGAGATGGAAGTTGAGGTATGACCAATTTCAAAGAAGTCGTGGTTACTCTCGGCCGGTGACGTAAATCCCGAGATATCCTTGTAATGATCAGGATCCAAGAAGGCCAGCTTTCTTCCTGTCAGCATTTTGTGAGCATAACACTGGTGAGAAACGTCCCAAATGATTTTATCATGCGGAGAATTAAAAACATAGTGGTAAGCAAGCGTTAACTCCATTACTCCGAGGTTCGGACCAACGTGTCCGCCGATTGCAGCATCACGCTCCAGAACCAGTTGGCGCATTTCATTTGCCAACCGGTTCAGTTCATCAAGCGTCATCCCTTTGATATCTTCCGGTTCATCTACTTCATTCAGTAAATAGTCTGGATGCCGATTCATTTATCGCCACTCCTTTTATGATTTTCGGTATAAATGATACTTTATGCTTCCTGCATTTCCTATTATTTTATCACTTTTCACAAAGGGGCGAAAATACTGAATCCGTAAATTGACGAACAAGTCTGATTTAGATACCATAATTAGGTAAAGATTTTTTGAAAAAGGGACTTGGTTTGATTATGGGGGAAATTGAAAATGCTGCGGTTGAGAAACTCTCGCCGCTAAAAAAATTGACTCGGGAACAGGAACAACTGGTAGAAGACATTTTAAGCTTTACCAGTGATCATTTAAAAAAGAACTTTCCAGCCACATACACTGTTTACGGTGATGCGGGGACCGGGAAAAGTGTTGTTTTATCACAATTGTTTGACCGCATCCAAACGGCTGCTCGACAGGATAAATCCTCCCCTTTCTATCAGACAAGCAACTACTTCTTGGTCAATCACCCGGAGATCTTGAAGGTTTACCGGGAAATTGCTGGCCGCCGTCCGGAGCTCTACAAGAAGGACTTTGCCCGGCCCACCTCATTGATTAACCAATTAGATAAGCACGGGAGGACGATTGACGTTGCGGTAGTTGACGAGGCCCACCTCCTATTGTCAAAGGCCGACCACTACAATAACTTTTATCATGACAATCAGTTGGTTGAACTCATCAAGCGGGCAAAAGTGGTGATCATCGTCTTTGACCAGTACCAGGTTCTACGGATGAAAAGTCTGTGGACACCAGAAAGGTTGCAAAAAATTACCCACCAGTATCCCTTTAAGGAGTACCACCTTCACCATATGTTCCGGATGACCGCTAGCGACGACCTCGTTGCCTGGTTTAACCATTTTACCGGTAAAGGCGAGTTAACACCCATTCCACGCGACGCCCGTGACCACTATGATTTCCGGGTATATGATGATGCGGAGAAAATGCGCCAGGCAATTGTCCACCGCAACAGTGAAGTCGGTCTCTCCCGAATTCTCTCCACGTCCGGGTACCCATCAACCCTCGATGGTGGAAAGCACTATATCTGTGAAGGACGGTTCAAGATGCCATGGGACCAGTATAATTATACCGTTACGCCCTGGGCGGAGATCCCCCAGACGATTGACGAGGTTGGCTCCATCTACACCTGCCAGGGTTTTGACCTTAACTATACGGGAATCATCATTGGGCCACCAATCAGTCAGGTTCCTGCCAGCAAGCGGCTCCAGGTCAACCTTGACAAGTACACGGACAGCGAAGCGTTCAAGAAACGAGCTGATTTAACCGATCCCCAGGAAATCACGAGCTTGGAGAAACGGATGATTATGAATTCACTGAATGTTCTATTTAAGCGCGGTGTCTACGGAACATATATTTATGCCCACGACCCCTTGCTCCGCCATACCCTCACTGACCTGTTCAAAAAAGCGGGTCTGACCATTCCTCGGGAGGAAAACAAATGAAAAAGATAAATAAGCCCCTATTAATTACCGGTGGGATTATCATTTCACTAATTCTGCTCTACTTTATTTACCGTGATTACCGGCCCGAGTTAACTCTGCTTCTCCACATGAGCCACCACAACAAACTAATTTTACTTCACATGATTCGGAGCCACGGAATTAAGGACATGCTTTTACTCCTGGCGTTGATTGCCACTTTTAACGCAATTCCCGGGATGTCAAATTCCTTTGTCTGCATTTTTGTTGGCCTTTGCTATGGGCCAGCCATTGGTTTCATCATCAACTGGCTGGGGAACATCATTGGTAACTGCGGTGTCATGGCAGTCATTCGGAAGATTGACCTCTCCAGGCGTACCAAGAAGTCCAAGCTGCTGAATTCGCTGATGAACCAGCGTCACCCCTCATTGGGCTTACGATTGGCTTCATGTTCCCCGTCATTCCGAGTGTCCTGGTCAACTACGCGGGGGCCCGTCTCAATATCAACCGCTGGCATTACCTGGCAATGGTAGCCGTGGGAATGGCGCCGACTTCTTTCATCTACGCCTTTGGTGGGGATGCCCTCTTTAAGGGTGATAACAAACGTTTGATTGGTGCCGTGGTTGCGATTGTAATCGTGATTGCCCTCTACGTCCTTGTTAAAAAGATGATTAAACGCACGCGTTCCAATAAAGAAATACCAGCATAATAATAAAATCCCATTATTCAGCATCGACGCTGAATAATGGGATTTTATTATAAGTCAATATCAAGCATAATTGGGGTGTGGTCCCGACGCTTGCCACTGTCAACCATCGTGGAAGATTGTAGCTTATCAGCAAGGCGATCACTGACTAGCCAGTAGTCAATTCTCCAGCCGGAGTTGTTTTGCTTGCTGGTGATTACCCGTTGGGCCCACCATGAGTAAGCTCCCTTCTCGTCCGGATGAAGGTAGCGGAAACTATCCGTAAAGCCGGCATCCAGTAGTTTCGTGAAATGTTCCCGTTCTTCATCGGTGAAGCCGGCAGAATGGTGGTTATTAGCGGGATGGGCCAGGTCAATTTCTTCGTGGGCCACGTTGAAGTCGCCACTAGCAATTACTGGCTTTTGCTTATCAAGCTTTTCAAGATATTCCCGGTAGTGGTCATCCCAGATTTGGCGTTCTGCTAGTCGTTTCAGACCATTACCAGAATTTGGCGTGTAGACTTCGGTAACGAAAAAGTTCGAAAACTCCAGCGTAATGATCCGGCCCTCATCATCCATTGGTTCCGGTGCACCGATCTGTGGGTAGGTAACCTGCGGACTGTACTTATCCAGGTAAAGGTACATTGTTCCCGCATAGCCCTTCCGTGCTGGCTCGACGGAACTTCGCCAGGCTACCTGATAACCTGGAAACATCTTATCCAGAGCTTGGTAGTGTTTCTTGGTGGGGCCGTTTTTGGAGAGCTTGGTCTCCTGGATAGCGAGCACATCTGGCTTAAGCTCATAGATCTTTTGCAGCACCTCCCGGGTTTCGCCGGCGCGGGTCGAGGTGCCGGTCAGCGCCGCGTTGATTGAATCAATGTTCCATGAAATAAATTTCATCGTTAATTCCCCTTTGCAACATTCTCTGCATGCATTATACCGTTTTTTACCCAAATAAAAAAAGCGGATTCCGCCGCTAAACCTATATTCTTACAACAACCTTGCCGAAACTATGGTGCCCTTCTAAGTAGCGGTGGGCATCCTCAACTTGGTCAAGTCTGAACACCCGATTCGGCTTTACTGGGACATGGTATTTTTCAATCACTCCTAGTAGGTCATTTAGTTTCGCTTCGTCAACGTTTCCCGAGTAAAAACTCGTCAGGTAGCTATTTGGTGCAATGTCCATGATGGGGTCAAATTGTGGTAGGTACCACTGGTTGCCGAGCTCGCCAGTGCTACAAACGATTCCGCCCGCATTGAGGTGGGTAAAGCTATCCTTAACCGTCGCCGGACCGATTAGTTCCAGAACCTTATCAAACTTATCCTTCCTGCCAGGTGACCCTGCTGGTCTTCAATGACCTGGTTGTGCCCGTTAAGTGAACGCCTGGGACTAAAGTTTTGACGAGGTTCACAAAAGCAACACCAACGCCACTTGAACCACCCCGGACCAGCACGTGTTCGCCGGACTTTATTTGCAGATTCAAAAGTGACCCAAAGGCGGTGTAATAGCTTTCGGGAATTGTTGCCAAAGTCGTCCAGTCAAGGCTGGTTTCAACCGGGTAAACTTGGTCATTGGGTAACAACGTGTATTCGGCATATGAGCCGTCAAACGCCCGTCCCATCTCCCCCATGATGGAAACGACCTTTTGCCCAATTGGCAGTCGGTCCGGGGTACTTGTCTTAGCAACCACCCCCCACACATTTGATCCCTAAGATCCGGGGAAACTTGACTGTTAGCGACAGGCCCTTTCGTGTAAAGATTTCTGAATGGTTAACACCAAAACCCTTAACCTTTATCAGGGTCCACCCTGGCTTAACTTTTGGCATGGGAACATCTTGGTAAATTAGTTTTTCAGGCCCACCAGCTTCTTTAATTACTACAGCTTTCATAATTACGCCTTCTTGGCAGTGAGCACACGGCGCCAGCGGTGGTCAAAAGCCCATTCAACAAGCCTTAAGATTCCGGCACTGGTCAGCGTTAAGACGATTGTTAATACTGTTCCCCAGAGGATTGGGGTAACTTTTTGGGTCTGTAATCCTTCAAAAAGAAGTTCGCCGAGGCCGCCCGCATTAATGGTAGTCGCAATCGTAGCAATTCCCATTGCGGAAGCAAGCGCCACTTGGATGCCGGAGAAAATTGCAGGTACTGCCAACGGTAACTGAACCTTCATAAAGACTTGGCGGTTAGTCATCCCCATTCCCCGGGCAACTTCAACCATCGCGGGGTTTACTTCCTGGATTCCAGTAATGAAGCTCCGCAGTAAGACATACTCACAATAGACAGCTAAAACAACGATTGCAGTCCGCATTCCCAAGCCGGTGACCGGAAGAAGGAGAGCAAATAACGCAAAGCTCGGTACCGAATATAGCAAGGAAAAGAAGTAGACCAAGCCGTTTAGCCAGTTCCGCCGGTGAAGGAAGACGAGCACTAAGATAATCGTAACCGTAATGGCGATTGCCAGGGCTGCAAAGACCATCTCGGCATGCTGCCCCATTTCAATCAGCATAATTGGGTAGTTTTCCCGCCAATATTCAATCATGATAACCACCCCACAATTTCTTGTTTTGTTGAACTGTCCCTAGCAGGTCGCGAACGAAAGCAGTGGCTGGATGATTAACTACCTCCGATGGTGTGGCAAACTGTTCAACTTGCCCTTCATGCATAACCATTACCCGTTGGCCCAAGAAGAGCGCCTCGTTAATGTCGTGGGTGACGAACAGAAAAGTCTTATCACCGAGTTGCTGGTGAATCTGCTTGATTTCCTTCTGGAGTTCCATCCGGGTCAAGGCATCGAGGGCCCCGAATGGTTCATCAAACAGGACGTACGGAGGATTGACAGCTAGTGCTCGAGCAACCCCGACCCGCTGCTGCTGTCCGCCGGAGAGCTGACACGGGTAGCGACCCGCGTAATCGGCGGGGTTCAGCTGGACCAGCTGAAGCAATTCATTGACACGTTCCTTGATCTGCTTGCCGTTCCAGTGGAGCATCTTTGGTACCACTGCGATGTTTTCCGCAACCGTCATGTGGGGAAAGAGGCCCACCTGTTGCACAACGTAGCCAATATGACGACGAAGACGGACAATATCCTGGTCAGCCAACCGTTTACCATCGACCAGAATCTGGCCTTCATCCGCCTTCAGCAGACCATTAACCATCTTCAGCGTGGTCGTTTTCCCCGAGCCGGACGAACCCAGGATGGTAACCAATTCCCCCGCGTTGATCGTAAAGCTAAGGCCAGAAATGACTGTTCGGCTTCCAAATTTCTTTTGCACGTTTTTAAATTGAATTGCTGCCTTAGACATTCTTCTTCATCCTCCTAATCACCAGGTCAAAACTCACCATCGAAAGCAGGGACAAGAGAGCAACACTGACTCCACCAATCACCACATACGTCATATTGTAGAGACCCAATCCGGTAAAGATTAGCGTACCAAGGCCACCGGCCCCGATATAAGTAGCAAGGGTCGCACTGGCGATGATTTCAACAAGGGCCAGCTTAACTCCGTTTAGGATATAAGGAAGTGCCAGGGGGATCTCAACCTGCCGGCGTAATTGGCGCTGATCCATCCCCAGTGCGGTACCAACTTCCTTATACAGGGGGCTAACTTCATTGAATCCCAGAATTGTGTTAATAAGTAACGGTGGCAGGGCTAGGGCAACCAAGGCAATGGTTGCCGGCAGCATCCCCGTCCCAATAAAGGGAATCAGGAGAAATAGTAAGGCCAAGCTCGGAATGATGCGCAGTGCCTGGGTAAAGGCTGTACAAACAGCGGCAAGTGACCGAATTCGTGAACCAAGGTAGCCAAGAGGAAGTGCAATCGCCATTGAGATCGCTAACGAGATGAAACTCAAATAAAGGTGCTCCCAGACATATTGTAGGTACTGGCCACCATCATTTTGAAAATAATGCATAATTGACGTCATCATCTTTCTCTCCTCTACCGCATATTCTGCTTGTACCAGTTCAAGGCGACCATCCGGTAGTTCTTTCCCTGAACCATTACCTGCTTGTTTAGGTTAATCAGCTGCTTGGTGGTCAACTTAGCGTCAACCCGGTCAAGGGCCGCCGCCATCTTGGGGTGTTCTTTTGCAGACTTTTTGTTTGCCAGCGGAACAAGGTTATAAGGTGGCCACAAACTCTTATCGTCCTTTAACAGTACATATTTACTAGTAGCGAGCTGACCCTCAGTGGTCGAGACCGGAGCCGCATCACCCTTTCCTTCCGCCATGATGGTGTACTTGAGGCTGTCATCGTAGTCCCGCAGTGATTTGAAGTTAAACTTACCGTATTTCTTATTCATTCCTGGAAGTGCGTCAGCCCGCTTATCAAACTCTCCCTGCGAAACAAAACGAATCTTCGCCGCGTTTTTTTGCAGATCACTAATTGTTTTAATGTGGTACTTTTTGGCCACACTACTCCGCATTCCGATTCCTTGTCGGTCGTCTCCCGGGGCATATTTAAAGGTTACGAGGCCATCTTTTTGTACCCCTTTGCGGGCAATACGCGCCATCTGCTGGGCCGTTAAACCGGAGCCATTCTTTTTCAGGTAAGTCTCAACAATCGTCCCAGTATATTCGGGATAGACGTCTACCTGTCCGGTCTTAACCACCCTGTAGACCACGGAATTAGCGATATTAGGTTTACGAATCACCTTGTATCCCACCTGTTCGAGGGCCAGCGCGTATATTTCACTGACGGTCTTACTCTCAGCAAAACTTTTCGAACCCACAACAATTGGTGTCCGGCTGTTCGCCCTAACGGTTAATGGTACAAAATTTGTAACCACTATGATTGCAAGAATAATCACTAACCATTTTGCTTTCTTCAACATTGGTATTCAGCCTCCTATAGTAACTATAAAAGCTCCGGCAATTTAAGCTGCTGGGAATAATATAGTACGGGTGGATATGTAAAGTCAATTGATACGTGTACGAAATTGGCGGTGTTGCCCCTGGACATATGTAACTAATATAGTTACAATAATAAGTGAAAGGATGGATAGACATGCGAATCTCAACGCGTTTTAGCGATAGCATTCATATCTTAGCCTTCATTTCGATATGCAAGGGTAAGTTACCGCTAACTAGTGAAAATATTGCGGGAAGTGTCAAAACATCACCGGTCGTTGTCCGCCGCTTGATGAGTGCCCTCAGGAAGGCGGGGTTACTTAAAACCGTCCATGGTTCTGCCGACCCTCAGATTGCCCGCCCACTTGATCAAATATCCTTATACGATATTTTTCTGGCGGTCGAGGGTCCCAAGCGCCACCTCTTCACAATTGACGAAAAAACGGCGCCAGAGTGCATCGTTGGTGGTAACATTCAAGCCACCCTGGCTGATTACTACCACCAGGCAGAGGTTGCGGCGGAAGCTAAGCTCGTTCAATTCAAGCTCGCAGACGTTATCGATTCGATTCTCGTAAAACAGGCCCAAAAAGAGGCTACCAAGGAAAGGAAGTAAATTAATAATGCAATACTTTATTACGGGTGCAACCGGTCACCTCGGCAGTAAGGTCGTAGCGGAACTAAGCAAGTTAGTGCCCAAGGATGCGATTCGCCTAGGTGTCCACACCCCGGCTAAGGCAGCTGGCCTGAAGAATGCTGGCTACCAGCTAGCGGCGATTAATTATACGGACACTTCTACTATGGTCAGTGCTTTTCAGGGAGTTGATGTCCTCATCTATATTCCAAGTCTGACTTACGATGTCCAGGACCGAATCAATGAATTTGAGAACACCCTGACAGCGATGAAGACCGTCGGAGTCAAGAACATTGTTGATGTTAGTTTCATCGCTGATCAGTTTAATAATCCCTTCCAGATGGCGGGTTACTATGCCTACCTGCCAGCCCGCCTGGCCAGCTCACCTTTTGGCTATGCAGTCATCAAAAACGCTTTGTATGCCGACCCACTGGTTCCCTACTTACCAGAACTCATTCAACGGCAAAATGTCATCTACCCGGTCGGTGACCAGGCAATGTCCTTCATTTCTCGTCAGAACAGCGCCACGGCAATTGCCCATGTGGCCGTCAAAGACTACCTCCGCGATCACGGACAAAACTACTTACTGACGATGAAGCAGAACTATAACATGGTCGAACTAAGTACGATTATGACTAAGGTTACTGGCCAGCCAATCGGTTACTCACCAGTTTCTATTAGGGAATTTGCTGATATCTACCGATTCGAAGGGGACGGGGATGAATTGGCTTCGATGTACGCGGCAGCAGCAAGGGGGTTGATGGATAAAACCACGGATGACTTTCAACGGATTACTGGTCACTTACCCCAGGATATGTTTTCCTTTCTTAGCCAAAAATACCATAAATAAAAATAACGGGAACGGATTTGCCGCTCCCGTTTATTGTTTGGTAACCTAGAAATAGTAATTATTAATGAAGGAGTCTTAAGTGTGAATGACTTACCAACCAAAATTGAAGTTCGTGGTGCCAAGGTCCATAACTTAAAAAACATCGACGTTGACATCCCCTTACACAAGTTCGTTGCTATCTCGGGTTTATCCGGCTCAGGCAAGAGTTCACTGGCAATGGGAATTTTATATGAAGAAGGATCCCGCCGCTACCTGGAGGCCCTCTCAACTTACACCCGGCGGCGAATCAAGTTAGGAGCCCAGGCGGAGGTTACCAGTGTCAAACACATTCCTTCTGCCCTGGCCCTTAGGCAGCGCCCAAGCATCCCATCTGAACGAGCAACGGTTGGGACGATGAGTGAGATTTTTAACGTTATTCGTCTGATTTTTTCCCGCCTCGGTTCACCCGTCTGTCCTAATGGTCACCGCCTCAAGCCGAGTCTGAAGATTGCCGAAGCGATGAGTCGTTCCGACAATAGTATGGGTCAGCTAACCTGTCCAAAGTGTGGCGCCAAGTTCCAGGCCTTTAGTGCTGAAGACTTCGCCTTTAATTCGGATGGGGCTTGTGCTCGTTGCCAGGGAACCGGTCAGGTGCGAGAAATTGACGATAATAAATTAATTGGTGACGAAAACCTTAGTCTGGCTGATGGTGCCGTTGCTTCCTGGCACCTACCTGGCCGAAACTTCATGCCGAGTGTTGCTGAACAGGCGGGTGTCCGGATTCACGTTCCTTACAAGGACCTGACTGCTAAGGAGAAGGACTTTGTCTTAAACGGTCCCCAACAAAAGTTTAAAATGGACTTTCGGTCCGGAACCGGGCGCGTTTTCCATGACTTTAACGCTCTCTATGAAAATGCTCACGCTGCCGTTTTAGCCTCTGCCAAGTCCAGCAAGAGTGAGCGGGCCCAGAAAAGGATTAGCGAGTTTTTCCACTACTCAACCTGCCCTGTCTGTCATGGAACAAGACTACGACCCGAACTTCTCAAACAACTGGCTGGCAACCTAAATATTGCAGAAGTCACCAACCTCACCCTTGGTGATTTAAAGGCCTGGAAGAAAAAGGTCTTAGATGAACTGCCAAGCGCCATGAACAAAATGGCCGGCAGTCTGTTTAAAGAATTTGACGATAACCTCCGCCCCCTGCTTGAGTTGGGACTTGATTACTTAACTCTCTCACGAAATGGCAATACTCTGTCGACTGGTGAACTGCAGCGGATTCAGTTAGCCCGGACACTGCGCACCCAAACAACAGGGGTCCTTTACATCCTTGATGAGCCCTCAATTGGGCTCCACCCAGATAACATCAGTGGGCTCTTAAATGTTTTCAAAGAATTAGTCAATCAAGGAAATTCGCTTGTCGTCGTTGACCACAATGTTGACATCATCAAGAATGCCGACTGGATTATTGAAATTGGCCCAGGTTCCGGCGATGAGGGTGGCCAAGTGATTGCCCAGGGGACACCAAAAGAAGTCACCGCAAACCCGCATTCAAAGATTGGCCCTTACCTAAACGGAACAGCTAAGCTAATGGCCCGGAGACCCGATGACCAACCAGCACAAAAGCAAATTGATTTTGAAGTTGCCAACTATTACAACCTAAAAGATGTTCACGTCAGCCTGCCAATCAACCGCTTAAGTGCGATTACTGGTTTCTCCGGGGCAGGAAAGACAAGTCTGATTCTAGATAGCCTGGTTCCCGCAATCAAAGCTCAGGCTACTGGGGGTAAGCTTCCCCAACAGGTCCGCAAACTGAAATCACCACTAAAAGAGGTCGTCAGTGTTGACGCCGCTCCAATTGGTAAGACACAACGGTCAACCGTTGCCACCTACACCAGTATTATGGACAACTTACGAAAGCTTTTTGCCGCCCAGCCACTGGCAAAGGAAAAGCACTTTACCCCCAGTTACTTTTCATATAACAATAAGCAGGGGGCTTGCCCCAATTGTGGTGGTGCGGGGATTGTTACCCTTGACATTCAATTTCTCCCCGATATGCAACAAGTCTGCCCTGTCTGCAACGGTGATCGCTATAATAAAGCGGTTCAAGCAGTTAAATGGCACAATTATTCTATCGTGGACCTTCTAAAGTTAGATGTCCGTCAAGCCCTACCTGTTTTCAAGGACGTTCCAAAGATTGAGCGGGAGTTAAAGTTGCTCCAAGAGGTTGGCTTAGACTACCTCCACCTGGGTGAAAGTACTCCCAGTTTGTCTGGTGGTGAAGCCCAGCGATTAAAACTGGTTAAACATCTAAATCACAACCAGGCAACGACCCTTTTCGTCTTTGATGAACCCACCATTGGGCTCCATCCCCTCGATGTTAAGACGCTGGTGGGCGTTATCCAACAGCTGATTGATCGCGGAGCAACCGTCGTGGCAATCACTCACGACCTTAACCTGGTCGTCAATGCTGATTATGTTCTTGACCTCGGCCCTCGTGGTGGTAAGAACGGTGGAAAAATCGTCGCTGCTGAAGCACCGGAGAAGTTAATTGCTAATCCGCAAAGCCTAACCAGTAAATATCTGGCTGACTACTGGAATCGTTATCAAAACTAGCTTTATGAACATGACTGAGAAAATAAATTTCCCGGCGCCCGTTACCAGTAGCATAGGCAAATCGTTGACATGGTACAGGCCGGCGATTGACCGTAATCAATGGTCTTGCTTCATGTCACTATTTCCCCTAGCTTCCATTTTGAAAATAGATTAGCTACTAACAAAGCGTGTTAATCAAGGCTAAAAGAAATTTAACAATAAGTTAAGCACACTTTTGTCAAACTTGTTTTCTTCATGACACATTATTGAAATTGTAAGAGAGTTAATAATGACTATTCGTAAAACAGATCGACGGACACTGTATACTATCCAGGTTATTAAAAAAGCGTTTCTTAATCTAATCAACAATCATAACTATTCCCAGCTCTCTGTCGCACAAATATGTCGAAAAGCGGGAATTACCCGGTCGACTTTTTACCTTCACTTTAATAATTTGTCTGTGCTCCTAAATAGCGTCCTTGACGACGCGTTAATGATTTCGGATCACCCTAATAGCAATCTTACATTAGCTAGTAATATAACAGTTGATTTTTTGAAGAAAAATGAATCTCTGCTACCTACCTGCCAGCGAATCGCTGACTCACCACAGTACCGCTCGTTACTCATGGATCCCGACCTTAGTGAATACATCATTGGACGAATTGCTAATTATGAAGGTGGACGAATGGTTCCGCAAATTATGAAACGTACTGGTCTTGGTAACAAAGACGCAAAGACCCTGTTTTTATATTTTCTTCATGGTTCATTTGCCATTAATAAGCGTCATCATTTTACTAAGGATGATGAATGGTATCATGAGGTTAAAATGCTTAACCAATTTATTAATGCTGGTTACAAATCCTTTACCCATAATAAATAGTGCGGAAGACTAAAGAAAATTACTTTAATCTTTCGCACTATTGTACTAATTTCAGGGTAATTATTTATTTAATTTTTCGTTCCCCCATTAAGGGCCGCCCGTTTTCGTAAATACCGCCAAACTTGTGGGCGATAACGCCGCAGAGCAAATAAGAGTACTAAATAAATGACAATACACAGAGCGATCCAAATTGGATTTCGCGAAATAAAGGCCGCAAACACGAGGGCGTTAAGTGGCCGTGCCATCAAATTAAAACTAGTTACTAAAACTATTCCAGCAGGGATAGCAGCGCCATAATGAGTAATCGCACCGGTGTAAATATGACCAAGCCAACTAGAACAGTATAGGCCGATACTGAACCAGACAATTCCGTTGGCAATTACTTTTAAAATGTTACCATTAGTAATCGCAACAATTGATTCAATCATGAACGGTAGCGCAATTAAGTCGACAACCGGGAGGGACCTATTACCGGGCAAAATAAAGGCAATGGCGACCATAATTGGAATTAGGATCACTCCGGCGATAATCGTTGCCGGTTCGCCATAACCGACACCGTCATCAACTGCTAAAAACCACCGTTTACGATCATCGACTGGATCAGCACTTCCTTTTTCATCATTTTCCCTTTTGAGCCGTTGTTGATCGATACTTTCAGCTAACGGTTTAAAGGCTTGTGCAAAAACGTCGGTCACAAGGGGGAAAATAGTCATCACGGCAGATAATTGAATGGCAAACCTCAAAATCTGTCCCCAAGCAGTATAGCTAGCAAGACGGGGTAAATTAGCTAAAATACCAATAAGTAAGCCAAGGAGGGCTCCCAATGAAGTTGGCTCCCCTAAAAGCCCCAGCCGCTGTTGCAGGTGTTGCGGTGTTGACTTAATCCGGTTCAATTTTAATATATTCCAAAGCGGATCCAAGATGATTGCAGGAATAGTTTGGACAATATTTTGCGCGGCGCAAACTGTTGCATTATTAATTTTGTAATATGAAGACCAACAATCTGCTTGAACTTCGGCAAGGAGCAAGGTATATAGCAAAATAAAGAATGAAAGGCCGATTGATAACCAGTAGTTATCAGTAACATAGTACGCTAATGTCCCCCAAATCATGAAGCCAAAGTTATTCCATAAGTTGGAAGGCATGAAGACCTTCGTGACCCCTACAGCAAACAGGATAAATTCGGCGATTAAGCCAAAAACAAAGAAGGAAAGGCCCACCGATGAACCAAAACTAGCCAGTGCACCAGCTTGCCAGCCGATATCTACCACTGGTAACTTAATTTCTGAGTTATTAACCATTTGATGAATTATTTTCGTAACAACGGGCGTGAACATTCCAATAATCCAAGAAAATCCGGTTAAACCGACCCCAGCGTAAATACCGGAAAGGAGGGCCCTTTTAAAAGGCAACCTTAAAAGTAGAGCGATAATAAAAATCATTATTGGCACAACGATTGTCGCACCAAAGGCATTAAAAAAATGGTCAACAAATTCTAGCAAGTCCATCACCATCACTTTCCATGAATTGCTTATAATCTAACAAAAACGCTGTAAGGGTTCAATTTATGAACATCAGAGCGCCCTTGCCCTGACTAATATAGGGCCACTGATACGGTAAGGATCAGCTATTGATATAAATATCAACCCTCTTTGCACCCAAAATATCCCAACCGTTAGCTAACTGACATCGGCGGCCCAACTAGGGTATAATATTATCTCAGGAAAAGAGGAATTTACATATGAAAATGCGAAGAATTGATCATATCGTTTTGACAGTTAGTGACCTTGAAGAATCGATGCGCTTTTATCACGAAGTTTTTGATATGCCCGTTATTGATAAGCAAAGCAACGACCACCTAATTACCCTTCGCTGTGGTCACCAACTGATTCGCTTACAAAAGGGTGACCGGCCAACAAACTTAAAAGCAGCCAAACCGGCAATTGGTGCTGCCGATTTTTGCATTGTTGCCGGTGACAAGTTAAACGATATTATTCATCACCTGAAAAGTTACTATATTGATGTAATTGAGGGCCCGGTTGAAAAGCACGGTTCCGAAGGAGCGATGACCTCAATCTATGTTCACGACCCCGATAACAACTTAATTGAAATTGCGGTCTACAAGAACAAATAGCAATAAAGCGGCTTGAACACTGAGTAATCAGTCATCAAGTCGCTTTATTAATATAAAATTACTCCTATTATTAGTAATACGATAAGCAGAATCATGGTTGCAAAGTAGCGATGATCACGGATATTACCGAGGTAATCACGAATGGTTGTTAATGGTAAATACGGCCATGGTGTTGGCGCCCCAGTAAAATTAAAGTGCAGGCCGAGCCGATGGCCATAGCTCTTTGCCCGTAAAACATGAAATGAACTAGTAACAACTACCACTTGTGGCATAGCCGCCCCTGTCCATTTTTTATTAATAATCTTCGCACAATTCCGTAAATTTTGCCATGTGTTAAGGGCAGCTTCTTCGCAGATAATCTGTTTCGATGGAATACCACGCTTCCGTAAATAGGCTGCCATCGCAACAGCTTCGGAAATCTCATCCTGGTGAACCCGTCCACCAGTTACAATTACTTTGGCAGTTGAATTAGAATGCCAAAGTAAATAAGCACGCTCAAGCCGCGCTGCTAGTACTGGTGGGACCCTCCCCTTATTCAATCCGGCCCCTAACACGACTAAAAAATCAAAATTTACTGGTAACCGTTGGTAGTGCCATGACCATGAAATCAGAATGAAAATAACTAAGCCAGCCGTTATGAGCGTGTCGGTACCAAATGATAGTAGCCAAGCCAGGTTGCCTAACCAGCTTAATTCTTGCTGATTAACCAAGAATAAGGCAGGGAGACATACCATGATATTGACGACCATCAAGAAGGTTATCCAGAAGTTGTACCGTAAGATTGTCTGCTGGTTATCAAAGTGACGAACTAACACCAAAAAGATAGTAGTTCCCCAGACAAAGGCGGTCATTAATGCAATCAAAATAACTTCCATATCGTTATTCATAAGTGATCGCCACGCCTACTTATTCTGGTTGCGCCAGCGCCGAAAACGATGGACCAATTCGCTAACGAGCAAGATAATGATGACGGCAATCGATATCGCGTACCCCGTTACACCTAGATGGTAGATATGGGGATGTTGCGTACTGTTTTCTACCAGCAAAGACGACCCTAAAATGACCGCTGCTAAGATAATGACGACCAGGAAGCGGTTAGTAATTCGTTCGACCTGTTTGAGAAGCTTTGACTGTTCTTTATACCGTAACTTAATTTCAATGTCTCCGTTGCTAAAGGCTTCTAGTGCCGTATCAATCTTTTCTGGCAATTTATTTATTGATTGCAAAGTGGCAATACTTTGAAAAATGCTATCGTCCACTAGATTACGCGCATTAAGCTTACGCTTTAAATAAGCAATGCCAAATGGTCGGGCAACTGCCATCATTGAAATATCAGGATCCAATTTAGCTACCGTGGACTCTAACGTCCCAAAAGCTTTAATTAGCAGGGTCACTTCGGGTTTGATTTGTAAATTATTTTTCTGACATAGTTGAATAATCCGGTAAAGCATGTTAGCAAAGTCAATCTGCCCGACACCTTCCGCAAGATAAGGACGGAGGAATTTTGCTAGCTGCCTGGTAAACTGGTTTTCATTCAAATCCCCAGTCTGGTTACAAATCCCTAAAACAGCCCGCGCGATGCGGTTATTATTCTTAGTTGTTAATGCAAGAATAACTTCCGCAATACCATCTGCCATCACCGGGGTTAACCGCCCCATCATCCCGAAGTCGAGATAAGTTAGTCGGTATGGTGGTAATTCCTCTAATTGGCGATACGAAACCTGACGGCTCCCTACTCGTTTATCAACCTGCCTGGTTATCTTTTGTTCACCACTTTGACCAGGACTAAATAAGATGTTTCCTGGATGTGGATCGGCATGGAAAAAGTGGTCAACAAAAACCTGCTTCATGAAGTTTCGTACGAGCGCCTCCGCAAGGTACCTATTGCGTTTAATAACTGCTTCATCATCGCTCTTTTTGAATAAAGTACGAATACTTTCTCCTGTCATCGCCTGATTTACCAGGACTTGTGGTGCACAGTCAGTCAAATAGACCTTAGGTACTTGAAAAATTCCATCCCCATTATTCAGGTGGTAAAACTCGGCCCCATTTTGCGCCTCTTTAAGGGTGTCAATTTCACTAAGAAGAGACCGGCTGAGTTCATCTAGCGTCTTGTCCAGGTCCACCACCATTTTCCCGGTGGGCACATACTTTAATAATTTAATTGCCTGCCGTAACAATGCCAAATCAGTGTTAACTAACTGGGTAACCGTTGGGTGTTGGACCTTAACGACCACAGCCGTCCCATCAAATAATGTCGCGTGATGAACCTGGCCGATTGATGCTGAGGCAAAGGGGTGGCGGTCGAAATTAACGAAGGTTGTGGCGATTTTCTTCCCGGTTGCCGCCTCAAAGGTATGCTCAACGCTACTAAAGGGGTCCGCGGTGACCTGATCCTGCAGTTTCCGTAAAGCTTTAACGTATTCAGGGGAAACTAAGTCTGGTCGTGTCGACAGAATTTGCCCCAACTTGACAAAGGTTGGACCCAGCTCCTGCAAGGCAGCACAGATTGCTTCTGGATTTCCCTGCCGATAAAAGTTAGACAAAAAGTGGTACTTTCGCATCACTGCCACAATTTCTTTTAACCGGGTCGTTTTTTTAACTGCCTCGTGCTGATTTCCCATTAAATTCACCCCATTAATGTAATTAAACTAATTTTACCGCACTTTTTTACTAAATAGTTGGTCACCTAAAAAGTGAATTGATACAATAGATATGAAAATAGAAATGAAAGCCTAGGTGAAGTTTGTAATATGGATGCACTATGGTCATCTTATTGGTTTAGATTAGTTGTTATTATATTGATTCTTCTTCTTGCGGCCCTCTTCACGCTGCTAGAATACTCAGTTGTTAAGGTTCGGCCCAGCGAACTAGCCGAACTCCGCCAGACACGGAAAGTCAAGCGAGCAATTCACATGGTCAATAACCTGAACGAGTACCTATCAACTGCCCAGGTTGGTGTTACCATGACGTCGCTGATTTTAGGGTGGATTGGTGATGAGTTCATTACTGACTTACTTATGAAGATTCACTTGATTCCCGAAAGCGTGTTGAAACCACTGGCGCCAGTTATCGGTGTTCTGATCTTCACCTTCTTCCACGCCGTCTTTACTGATTTGGTTCCTAAGAACATGGCAATTGACCGCCCGGTACCGATCCTTTTAGCAATTGTTCACCCCGTTCAGTTCTTCCACACGATCTTTTACCCATTCGTATGGTTGTTCGCGGTGGCTGCTGCAGGGGTCACTAAGCTATTAGGATTTAACGTTCAGCCTGAAGAAGATACTTATTCGCAAAATGAAATTGTGACCCTTTCTCGTCAGTCTGAAAAGGCGGGTGAAATGGATAAAGAGGATGTTCTTTTCATGCAGCGAGCATTTGAAATGAATGATAAGGTTGCCGGAGATATCATGATTGACCGGACCCAGCTGGCCGTCATTGATATTCAAGCTTCAATTGAAGACGCCGCTAAGCTTTACTTTGAAAAGAAGTTTACCCGGGTCCCCGTTGTTGCGAATAATGATAAAGACCACATCTTAGGGTACATCTTCTCCTACGATGTGATGCGGCAAAACCAAATCAATCCCCAGCAGTCAATTCGAACAATTATGCGGCGAATCCCCATCGTTTATGAGAATGAACCCATCACCAGTGTCCTGCAAACCATGGTTAAGAAGCAGGTTCCAATCGTTGTTGTCCAGGATGAGTACGGTGGTACTTCTGGTATTATTACAGATAAGGATATTTATGAAGAACTCTTTGGTACCGTGGGCGAAGAAATTGACCATGCCACTTCTGACATGATTGAAAAGAAGGATCCCGATGCCAAAGGGAATCCAACCTATGAAGTATCTGGGAAGATGCCGCTTGACGACTTTGAACGATACTTCCACACTAAAATCGCTCAGTTTGAAAAGTCTGAAGTTACAACGTTGACCGGTTTCTTTTTGGAACGTCAGTATGATTTAAAGGTTGGTCAGCCGATTCGGGTGGACAACTTCTCCTTCACACCTTTAGACCTGCAAAACTCTTATGTTAAGAAGTTCAAGGTCGTTTATATAAAGCTGAAGAAAAAATCTCAGGCTGATGATGATAACGACGATCAGAAGAAAGAAGAAAAATAGCTTAAATACTAAAAGATCCGTAGCGCTCATTAAGTTGAACGCTGCGGATCTTTTATATTGCATTTTATTTTCAAATCAGGTGGACACCCTTATCAACATAAATAATGTCACCAACAACCCCCGTGGATAAATTACTCATCAAAAAGGCGCAAGCATCACCAATTTCTTCGAGGGTAACACTTTGGTTATCGACTGTCCGCTCTTTTGAAATCTTCAAAAGATTAGAATGACCACCAATCCCGGTGACCGCTAGTGTTTTCATTGCTCCAGCAGAAATAGCATTAACCCGGACGCCGTATTCACCCATATCCCGGGCCAAGTACCGGACATTGGCTTCCAGGGCCGCCTTGGCAACGCCCATTACATTGTAGCCCGGGATTGCCCGTTCTGAGCCAAAATATGTCAGAGTGACAATGCTAGCGGGGTCATTTAGGAGGTCTAAATCATGCGCACACTTTGCAACTGCCAGAAGTGAATATGCGGAAACATCCTGGGCAAGTGCGTAGCCCGCCCGCGTTGTTGAAAGGATTGAACCGTTCAACTCTTCCTTTTTGGCAAAGGCAATGGCGTGAACAATACCGTCAACCTTGCCAAAATCACTTTTGATTTTTTGAAAAGCAGTCGAAATACTGTCGTCGCTTGACACATCACATTCAATCAGGTAATCATCGTCATTGACTAGTCGACTAACGCTTTTCTTCATCCGTTCATTTTGGTAGGTATAAATGATTTCGGCTCCTTGCTTAGCCATTTCTTGGGCACATCCCCACGCAATTGAACGCCGGTTTGCAACCCCCATCACAATAATTTTCTTTTGATCTAAAATTCCCATTCTTTTTTCTCGCTCCTCTTAAAATTTCCGATACCGTTTTTGGCGCCTTTGCAAAAGCTCCGCACCAGAAAATTCATTCAACTTTTTTAACCGCTTAGAAAGGACATCGCGAATTTCAGCCGTAACTTGCTGGTGATCAGCTGGTTCGGGAATAATGCCTTCGATTACCCGCTTTCTTAAAAGGTCGCTAGGCGTCAGTTGCATAATTTCCGCTGCTTCGTCACTGCGACTACTATCTTTCCACAGGATTGAAGCAAAACCTTCTGGAGATAAAATCGAATAAGTGCTATTTTCTAGCATCCAGACCTCATCACCACAGGCCAACGCTAAAGCACCCCCACTACCGCCTTCACCAAAGATAACGGTGATGATGGGTGTTGGCAACTGACTAATCTGTAACAAGTTGTCCGCAATGGCGGCACCTTGTCCATCCTCTTCGGCTGATTGGCCAGGATAAGCACCCGGAGTGTTTACAAAAAAAAGAACCGGCCGGTGAAACTTGGCCGCCTGTTTAGCTAATCGTAATGCTTTACGATAACCACTAGGGGTGGGGCAACCGAAGTGGGTTGCGACCCGTTCTTCAATTGCTGTTCCGCGGTCGGTGGCAATGACGGTTACCGGTTGATGAGCAAAAGTAGCTAGACCACCAACGATTGCCGGATCATCGCCGCCACAACGATCACCATGAAGTTGAATAAAATTAGGAAATAATTGCGTAATAAGTTCTTTTGTAGTGATTTTTTGCTTGCTCCGGGCAGCAGCAACCACTGCTGCTGCATTATTCTTCGTGATTTCTGCCACCTCCCAACTTTAGTAACCGGTATAATTCCGCTTTTTCATCTTCTCGTCGTACTATCCGGTCGATAAAACCGTGTTTGACCAAGTTCTCGGCATCCTGGAGGTCCTTAGGGATCTTTTGCTGAATGGTTTGTTCAATGACCCGGCGACCGGCAAAGCCAACTAGGGCATGGGGCTCAGCAATGGTAATATCACCTTGCATCGCGAAGCTAGCAGTAACCCCACCCGTCGTGGGATCCGTTAAAACCACAATGTACAAGAGTCCCGCCGCCGAATGTTGTGCCACCGCATTTGAAATCTTGGCCATTTGCATTAACGACATAATGCCTTCCTGCATCCGGGCACCACCAGAAGCCGTCCACAAAACGACGGGTAATCGTTGTGCCGTCGCACGTTCAAACATCCGGGTGATCTTTTCACCCGTTACCGTTCCTAAAGAACCCATGATAAAGGTAGGGTCCATTACGCCAAACGCAAAGTGCATATCTTTAATGCTTGCTTCTCCGGTCAAAACTGAATCGTTTAACCCCGTTTTGGCTTGGCAGGCCACCAGCTTCTTCTTGTAGCCTGGGAAACTTAGCGGATCGTCAGAAGTCAGCTGCTCATCGAGGTCAGAAAAATGATCAACCGCCCATTTCAAACGCTGGTGCGCGCTGATTCGAAATCCATAGTGACAGGACGGGCAGGTCGCGTATTGGTCAATTTGCTTAGATAGGACCGTGGCCCCACACTTTGGGCACTTTCGCCAAAGGCCATTTGGTACCTTCGAGTCTGCTTGCTTATCAGCCTTCACATGCTGGGCCGATAGTGTGTTATCTTGCTCATAGAGTTTCATTATGTTCCTGCCCTCCTTTCCAACGTGGCATAAACGTCTTTTCTAAGTAGGTCGTGGTAAAGTGACCATCTAAAAATCCAGGATCATTAAGGATTGCTAAATGGAAGTTTTGGTTCGTATGAATTCCCATAATTACCATCTCGTTTAAAAGACGCTTTAATTTTTCAACTGCTTCTTGCCGATTATGACCATGGGCGATCACCTTCGCAATCATGGAATCATAAAATGGCGTGACCGTTGTTCCCGGGTAAAGGGCCGTATCAATCCGCATCCCGAGGTTGCCCACTGGCAGGTAAAGGTAATTGACCTTCCCAGTTGAAGGCATGAAGTTTTTTGCCGGGTCTTCGGCATTAATCCGGCATTCAATTGCGACCCCGTTCAAACGGATATCATCCTGTTTAAATGGCAACGGCTGCCCGTCAGCAACTTTTAACTGTGCTTTAACAAGGTCAATTCCCGTAACCATTTCCGTAACGGTGTGCTCAACCTGAATCCGGGTGTTCATTTCCATAAAGTAAAAATGATGGTCCTTATCCATTAAGAATTCAAGCGTCCCCGTGTTCAAATAGTCAATAGCATTCACAGCCCGGAGAGCAATTTTACCAAGTGCGGCCCGCTGCTTTGGTGTAATCAGGCAGCAGGGGCTTTCTTCAAGGACCTTCTGCTTATTACGTTGCAATGAACAATCCCGTTCAGGAAAGTAAACTGCATGGCCAAACTGGTCCCGAAAGGCCTGAACTTCGATGTGCTTAACGTCGGTCATGATCTTTTCCAAATACATCCGATCATCATTAAATGACAGGCGGGCCTCATTTTGAGCATCACTAAAGGACCGCTCCATCTGGTCAGGACTATCGACCCGGCGAATACCTTTTCCGCCACCCCCGGCAGCCGCTTTTAACAGGACCGGATAACCAATCTTCTTTGCAACCTGTTCCGCCGCCCGATAATCACGAATGTAACCGTCACTGCCAGGAATAACTGGAACACCACACTTCTTCATTTGGACACGGGCGTGCTCCTTATTCCCCATCAGGTCAATCGTCTCAGAACGCGGACCAATAAACGTGATGCCACATTCAGCACACATTTCTGCAAACTCGGCATTCTCAGAAAGAAAGCCAAAGCCAGGATGGATTGCCTCCGCACCGGTACCGACTGCAGCCGCCAAGACATTTTGCATATTTAAGTATGAATCCTGTGGCCGTGCCGTCCCGACACAAACCGCCTCATCTGCTAACTGAACATGGAGACTTTCCCGGTCAGCGGTTGAGTAAATTGCCACCGAATTTATTCCTAATTCCCGGAGTGAACGGATAATCCGCACAGCGATTTCACCCCGGTTAGCAACCAATACCTTCGAAAACATTCAACTCACCTAGCCAATCATAAAGGTCATTTCAGCGGTACATGCCCGTTTGCCATCTACCAAGGCGGTTCCTTTTCCTTCGCCGATATTGCCCCGAATTTTAGTTAGTTCAACCTTTAGCTGCATTGAGTCACCAGGGCGAACAACCTTCCGAAATTCAGCAGAATGAATTCCACCAAAATAGGCAGTCTTTCCCTTAAATTCGGGGGCAGACAGCAAAGCAACCGCACCGGTCTGCGCCAAAGATTCGACAATCAAAGCGCCAGGCAAAACCGGATTATTGGGGAAGTGACCATTAAATACTTCTTCATGAATAGTCACGTTTCGTCTCGCAACCGCCATTTTTCCCGGTTCTAATTCCTCAACGCGATCAATCAACAGCATTGGATAACGGTGCGGAATGATTTTTTGAATATCTGTTGAGTCTAAATTAACTTTAGCCATTAATTATTCTCCTTCCGAAATGGTAAACAATGACTGGTTAAATTCTACGAGGTCACCATTCTCAACGTCGATGGACTTAACCACCCCATCACGGTCACTTTTAACCTCGGTAATCATCTTCATCGCTTCAATCACACAAACCACGTCCCCCTTGTGGACATGGTCACCGACTTTAACATAGGCTGGCTGGTCTGGCTTCGGCTGCAGGTAAACTGTTCCCACCAACGGTGCCTTGATTGCGCCGGTATTAGAATCAGTGGCTGGCTTTTCGGCAGCGTCGTTTTCATCATCAGCATTAACCTGCTTTTCAACTTTAACGGGTGCCGATTGGTTATTCTTGCTTAGGTAAAGGTGGAAACCGTGGTCATCAATCTTAAGTTCCCGGGTTGAGGAGTGCTCAAACCCGGTCATTAATTTTTGAATATCATCAAATTCCAAACAAGTTACCCCCATTTTCTAAAAGCTAAGACAGCATTATGGCCACCAAAGCCAAACGAATTGCTTAACGCGTACTTTGCCTCTGGTGCATCCTGGTTTTCCTTATTAACAAGGTTGACTGGACATTCTTCGTCTTGGTGGTCACAACCAATATTCATTGGCAGCTTACCTTTTTCAAGCGCAGCAACAGAAATTACCGCTTCAATTGCGCCCGCAGCACCCAAAAGGTGCCCAGTCATTCCCTTTGTCGAACTGACCAAAACGGAGTTGTCCTTGCCAAATACATGGTTAATAGCAAGAGCTTCACCACTATCGTTAGCATGTGTTGCGGTTCCGTGAGCGTTGATGTAATCGACTTCTGCCGGCTTAATATTAGCTTCATCGATTGCTTCTTGCATCGCCCGGGCAGCTCCTTTTCCATCCGGGTCAGGAGCAGTAATATGATAAGCATCCCCAGTAGCGCCATAACCGACAACTTCACCAAGAATCTTTGCTCCCCGCTTTTCGGCGTGTTCAAGGCTCTCCAAAATGAGGGCCCCCGCACCTTCACCAAGTACAAAGCCATTGCGGTCCCGGTCAAATGGCTTAGAGGCCTTCAATGGGTCTGTTGCGGTGGACAAGGCATTAAGGGCCGCAAAGCCAGCAATGCCGATTTCGTTAACAGAGGCTTCCGCCCCACCGGCAATCATTACCTGGGCCCGCCCTTCTTTAACTTGGCGAAATGCTTCGCCAATACTGTTAGTACCACTGGCACAGGCAGTGACAATCGAAGTGCAAATGTTTTGGGCATTAGCGCGAATCGCAATGTTACCAGCAGCCATGTTGGCGATTGCCATCGGCACAAACATTGGTGAGACCCGCTTAGGTCCCTTCTCGTGCATCTTAATAATCTGCTCTTGGATGGTGGTTAAACCGCCAATACCAGAGCCATAAATAACGCCAAGGTCTTCAGCGCGAGTATTGTCCGCATTAATCCCCGCCATTTTCAGCGCTTCAACTGCCGTTTGAACTGCATACTGTGAATAAAGGTCCATTCGTCGTGCTGACTTCTTGCCGACAACTTCTTTCGGGTCAAAATTATCAACTTCACCGGCAACGGTAATCCCCGTCGGCGTTGCATCAAACTTACTGATCTTTTTGATGCCCACCTTCCCCGCGAGGGTGTTTGCTACAAAATCGTGCAAACCGTTACCATTGGGGGCAACTGCGCCCATCCCTGTAACAACAACTCTTGTCATTTTATTCACTCCTAAATTGTCATTCCACCATCAACAACGATTGTTTGGCCAGTAATATAATCATTTTCCGCCAGAAAGACAGCCGTTTTGGCCACCTCTTCCGGCTCACCAAACCGCTGCAGGGGGATTTGCTTAGATATTTGCTTTTTAACGTGGTCAGATAAAGCAACGGTCATATCGCTGTCAATCATTCCGGGAGCAATCGCATTACACCGAATACCGCGCAACGCCCCTTCCTTAGCAACCGACTTAGTCAAACCAACCAAGCCCGCCTTGCTAACCGCATAGTTTGCCTGACCGGCATTACCGTGGAGGCCAACGACACTCGCCATATTAATAATGCAACCCTGCCGCTTCTTATACATTTTCTTAAGAACCTGCTGGGTCAGGAAAAAGGGAGCACGGAGGTTGGTTGTGATTACGTCATCAAAATCCGCATCTTTCATTCCGATAAACAGCTTATCCCGGTTAATCCCCGCATTATTAACTAGCACGTCAATTTCGCCGAACATATCCCACGCTTTCTTCGCTAATGAAGTAACCTGGGTAGCGTTTGCGAGGTCACCCATCAGGTAAACATATTCGCCACCAACATGATCAAGACGGGCCTTCAACTCCGCATTAAGTTCGTGGCGACCGTTTAAAATTACCCGGCATCCTTTTTTTAAGAATGCTAGCGCAATAGCAGCACCAATGCCACGACTACTTCCGGTAATCATGACGACCTTATTTTTTAGCTCCATTGTTGATTCTCCTTTAAATAAGTCTGGTAATCCTTCAACGTACCAATGTGGGTGCGAACAAGATTTGAATCGACTTGCTTGGCAAAGCGTGAAAGGTTCTTCCCTGGCCCAATCTCTAATGTTGCATCAATCTCTAAGAGCTTCACCATGTACTGAACGTCCTCACCAAAGTGGGTCGAAACCGCCAGCTGCCGTTCCATAATGGGAGCGATGTTTTCGGCGGTAAAGGGGGCTACGACTGTATTACTAATTACCGGGACTGTCGGTTTATGGAACTGCTCTTCTGCTAGCCGGTCATGCATCTTGGCTCTTGCACCGTTAAAAAGTGGCGTATGGAAAGCACCACTTACCTTTAACACGACGACCCGCTTAGCCGCTTGCTCAGCCTTTATATCACCAACAGCTGCCTTGACCTGGTCAGTTGCACCGCCCAAGACAACCTGTTGCGGTGAATTATAGTTAGCAATCCACACCTGCGAATAACGATCACAAATAGCAGCAACCTTATCATGAACGGGGTTCAAGACAGCGGCCATCGTGCTGTCAACCTGATCAGCATCGGCTTGCATATATGCACCCCGGTCCTTTAACAGACTTAGGCCCTGATCTGCAGAAATTGCCTTACTAGCAATCAATGCCGCGTACTCACCCAAAGAGAGTCCCGCCATTGCGAAGATTGGCAACTGGGGCAAGTCACGCTTAAGCATTTGGTAAATACCGAAGCTCATTGCCACAAGGGCGGGCTGAACATACTTCGTCTGCTTCAACTCCCCGTCCTTGCTAGCCATTATTTTCTCCAGGTCCAACCCGGTAATCTGGCTTCCTTGAGAAACGATGCTTGTAAAAAGGGGATCAGATAAAAAATCCAATCCCATTCCCGGCTTTTGGGCGCCTTGACCACTAAATAAAATTCCTAGTCTCATATCCTAGTCCTTGGCTGCGATTTGCTTGGCAACAAGGTCAACAACGTCACCAATCGTCTTTACGGATTCATCACTGTCTAACTCAATATCGAACTTGTCTTCTAGTTCGTTCATGATTTCAAAGACATCCAAGCTATCAGCATCAAGGTCATCCTGGATATTTGCGTCCAGCTTAACCTTATCTGCATCAATGTCTAATTCATCCACAACAATTGCCTTAACGTCATTAAAAATTTCATCTTTACTCATAATTACATTCCTCTTTCTTCTTTAATATTTGATAATTATTGTACCGATGGTCAAGCCACCGCCAAAACCGGCCAGGACAAGCGTATCGCCCCGTTTTATCTTGCCGTGGGTAACCAACTCATCGAGCAAGAGTGGCTCACTGGCTGCCGAGGTGTTCCCGTACTCATTAATGTTAATTGGAAACTTTTCTAACGGCTGATCCAACCGCTTAGCAACCTGACGAATAATTCGCGCGTTTGCTTGGTGAAGCAAAAAATGGTCCACCTGGTTAAGCTCGATTCCCGCATCTTGCGCCGCCTGCTTAATTGAGGCGGGTACTTGGTGGGTAGCAAATTTGTATACCGCTCGCCCATCCATCGAAAAGGATGACAAGCTGGTAACCCGGCCAGGAAAATCGGTAGCAACTTTTGTCTTACCGGCAACAATTTTGTCGCTTAGTTCCCCAAAGCTGACCAGGTCTTGACCATAGAGGCAATTTTCACGAGCCTCCTCAATCAAAACCCCACCAGCGCCATCACCAAACAAAACCGCTGTTGTCCGGTCCTGCCAGTCAATGATTTTCGAAAGAATCTCACTGCCGATAACGAGGGCCCGGTGAAATGGGGCCTGCATAAGAAAGCCACCTGCAACTGCCAACGCGTAAACAAAGCCTGAACAGGCCGCTGAGATATCGAAAGCAACGGCATTTCGTGCACCAATTTGTCCCTGCACGATTGCAGCAACCGATGGCGTATATGAATCTGGTGACATGGTGGCAACGATAATCAAATCAATGTCACCGGCTGGCACACCACTCTTTTTCAGCAAGCGAGTGGCCACTTTTACCGCTAAGTCACTGGTGTTTTCACCGTTGCTAATATGGCGTTGCTTGATGCCGGTACGGGATTGAATCCACTCATCAGACGTGTCCATTAACTTACTGAGGTCATCATTTGTTTCGATTTGTTGGGGAGCAACACTTGCGGTCTCAACAATTCGCCAATTTTTCACTACTAACCTTTCCTTTTAAGCATGTTCGTTTAGGAAGTCCTCCAGGTTATGAATCGCCTTGTTAACAATCGATAACTCTTCAGCATCCATGCCCTTTAAAAAGCTCTTGACCATCATATTGTGAAAGGCCCTGTGTGCCCGGTATAACACCCGTCCCTTATTAGTTAAGTACAAGCGAATTATTCGCCGGTCCGCTTTATCACGCTTACGTTCGACGTAGCCTTTCTTGATTAGACGGTCCGTCATGGCCGTCATCGTTCCCGGAGTAAGGTGGAGTTTCTTTGCCACCTGGGAAACGGTTTGGTGGTCATACATTGAAATAGCATCAACTGCATGGAGTTCCTTGATGGTTAAATCGCTAAAAGTACTCTTACAAAGCTCTTTTTCTTCCACCCAGAGGATTCCGTTATAAATTTTAATTAGTGCTTCGTTAATTTGTTGATACTCATTGGTCATAATGCATTCCCCTTTTTATTTGTTATGTCAAATAATTAAGATATCAAAATGCATTATAGACGAAACAAGCATTTAAATCTTTGCCTGACGATCGGCAACGATAAAGACTAGCTGCGCACTGCAGACTTTCCGTTCACCGACAGTCGCCACTGCATCGACGATTCCCATTCGCTGACGTTTTTTGACCATCTTAATATGCAGTTTCATTACGTCCCCAGGGACGACCATTTTACGAAACTTTCCCTTATGAATTGCACCCAGATAGGCAGTCTTTTTGTAAAACTCCGGCGATTTAAGAATCAAAACCGAAGCTGCCTGGGCAAGGCTTTCAATTATTAACACACCCGGCATTACTGGGTTATGCGGAAAGTGGCCGCGAAAGAACGATTCATTAATGGTGACGTTCTTGGTCGCGACAATGCTCTCACCTGGCACCATCGAATCTACGTAATCGATGTAGCAAATTGGATAGCGATTCGGGATTAAATCCATAACTTCTTGAGCCGTCATTAATGCCAAATATCACACCAACTTTCTATTTAAAAAGTATTTCGAACATCAAAGTATTCGATGGTCAAATTATATGCAGGATTATTTTGATTGTCAAACTATTTTCTTATCTAAATAAATTAATTGGCCTGAATTATAAATATTTCTATTATTTTACCTAGGTAATTACAGTCATTAACCTTAATTGCTAAAATTATTTGATTTAAAATTAAAAAAGCCTGCAGATGATTAATAAAAACCATCAACAAGCTTTACCTAATCCTCTAAAATAATCTCTGTCATTACTAATTTACCAGTGTGACTCACCGAAGCATGGGCCACCCCGCTAACGGGCGATTTGGTGACGATTGGTGCACCAAGTTGATTGTCAATAATTTCAACATCTTGAAAGCTAACCGCCTTACCAATTCCGGTACCCATTGCCTTTGCAAAAGACTCCTTAAGTGACCATCTGCCAGCGAGGTACTCATTGGCCCGCTGACCGGTAAATTGTTGGTACTGTCTTATCTCTTGCGGCGTTAGAATTCGTTTTACGTACTGGGGATGCTGTTTTGCCATGTGAGCAACACGTGCTATTTCTGTTAAGTCTATTCCTAGTCCCTTTATCATCTTTTCTCCCTAACAGTTCATTTTTCTCCCCGGGATACAGTTACACTGGACCTGATCCGGAGCTGTCGCCAATTTTTTTTGGAGGGTTTCTTGTAAAGTCCGAATATCATCCTTACTTAGCTCCACCTGATTAAGCACGTGGTTCAGCGTCTGCCCAATCCGTCGTTCACAGATACTTTGAAAGAGATCATCGGCCGCTTGACACATCATTGATTGTTCCGCAACCGCCGGATGATAAATGAAGGCCCGACCATGCTTAGTAGTAGTTAATACTCCCTTAGTAACTAAGCGGTGCAAAAGAGTTTTAATCGTTGCGGACTTCCAATCAACTTTTCTTTGAAGAATTGCCGTAATTTCCCGGCTGGTTGCTTCATTTAAGGTCCATACGATTCGCATTACCCGCCATTCAGCCGGCGTAATTTGCAAATCTTTCACCATTTAACACCCCTCTTAATACATATGTAGATAATTTTAGTCTAGCATCTTTTTAACTGTTTAGGAAGCATTGCAATTATGATTGACTTTCCAACGGGACTTGATACACTTAACTACTGTTAATTTTATCGAAGGAGATATCTTATTCAATGAAAGATCAACGTATTAGTCGGGCCCTAGCTATCATGGTTTTCGGAACCTTCTTTGGTCTATTTTGTTCATCCTTGATGAATATCGCTATTCCGACCTTTATGAACGTCTTCCATATCTCGGAAGGACGGGTTCAATGGGTAATTAACGGTTATATGCTAGTTAACGCTCTCATGATTCCGGTCAGCTCCTACCTCATCAAACGTTTTTCCTTCCGTCGTTTATTCATCCTGTTTGCGGGAATCTTCCTTTTAGGAACGATGATGGGCGCGGCGGCAATGAGCTTTACCTTCATCGTAATTGCGCGGATGATCCAGGCAATTGGGGCGGGGATGATGATGCCCCTCGTTAACGTTCTTGCCATCCGTTACGCCAAGCCGGGAAAGAAGGGACAAATTATGGGAATCATTGGGCTCGCCTTTAACTGCGCCCCTATCCTCGGACCAGCCTTTTCTGGTTTCTTGCTGAACTACTTTTCCTGGCGGTACCTCTTCATCTTAATCCTGCCTTTCGCCCTTGCCACGGTAATCCTTTCCGTTGTCTTCCTGCCCTATATTCCACATAACGAGTCACCGCGCTTTAACATGGTTGGCCTAATCACCATCACGGTTGGTCTTTGGTCATTACTGATGGGGCTTTCCAACGTTTCCAACTACCAACTAACCAGCTTTAACGTAATTGGTTATGTCGCAATTGGGTTAATTACCTTGGCCTTCTTTTACATCAACCAACGTCATAGTGACCACCAACTGATTAATTTTCGCATTTTTGCTCACCGTCAATTTGTCTTAGCAACGGTAATTAACATGCTGATTACGGCAACCATGTACGGGAACACCATCCTGATTTCCCTCCTTGTCCAAGTCGTGCTGGGTAAAAGCACCGTTGTCTCAGCCATTAGTGTCCTCCCGGGAGCAATTTTGACCGGTTTATTATCAATGACGAGCGGCCGCTTCTACGATATCTATCCAATCAAAGTCCTCGTCGGTGCCGGGCTAATCATTGATATTATCGGGACAACCTGCCAGGCAGCAATTGGTGCCCGGAGTACTGTCCTGATGATCACCATTTTCCAAACGGTCCGTCAGTTTGGTTTAGTGACCATGCTGATTCCCCTACAGACTCAGGCCCTCTCCCTTTTGCCAAACGAGATTGTTCCCGATGCCGTCGCTACCTTTAACACGATGCGACAAATTGCGGCCTCGTTTGGGACGGCCCTGATCATTGCCGTTGTCGGAATCATCAATAATATTCTTCATTGTCAGTCTTCTCACCTGGGAATTCAGAGTGGTTTTGCCTTCTGTTTACTCTTTCTCCTAACCTCCCTGTTTTTAAGTCAGAAACTATACCACAAGATCAGAAAAGCTTGACCCAAAATCGGGAGTCCCTTTGCTGGCTGGTCCCCTTACAATTAAACAAGGGGGGCTTCCTAACCCCTTATTTTTTTAAATTATAACGTTTTACTAAACCGGTTATGTTATAATATCAACGGTTTAGTTCACTGAACTAATACCGGGGTTTTAAAAGCAACATCCCCATTTTGTCCCCGCCAAACAAAACGTGCACACTATCTGCATTAATATGCTTGAAGAAGGGATTAGATTAGTTCTTTATGAAGTATCGTTTACAAAGTATTGTGTTTGTCCTCGTCGCCTTTTTACTCGGTTGCAACGAATTTATGGTGGTGGGGGTCATCTCAAACATTGCCAAAAGTTATCACGCCTCCCTTTCAACAGTTGGGTTGTTGGTAACCATGTTTGCTTTAACCTATGCCATCTGCACGCCGGTTCTAACAACGATAACCGCAAAGTATGACCGCTTTAAGGTGCTGATGACCTTAATGGTCGTTTTTCTGGTTGGCAATACCTTGACAGCCTGTTCACCTAACCTGCTCTGTCTCTTTGCCTCACGAATAATCACTGCCGCGGTAGCCGGGGCCATTATCTCGCTGGTTCTGGTCTACGTTAGCATCATCGCTCCTATTCAAAAGCGGTCGATGTTAGTGGCAACGGTCTTTTCAGGCTTTAGTACGGCCACAATTATTGGGGTACCAATTGGGACAACGATTAGCACCGCTTTTTCCTGGCACGCTAGTTTTGCCTTCATCAGTATCTTAACCTTAATCATTACGATATTCTTGTTTTTCTTGGTTCCCCGCAATACCAAGCAGGCTAAAGGGTCAATTATGCATCAGCTTCAGTTACTGCGGGACCCGCGAATCTTTTTAGGAATCGTGATCATGGTCGCTCTGATGGCTGCTGAATATACTTTTTATACATACATTCGACCAATCATCACCGATGTCCTCCACTACAGCACCACCCAGCTGAACTTGCTACTCGGGCTTGTTGGTATCATGTTTATCATTGGGAATACCTGTGCCGGCACCATCTCTGGACGGTACGGGACGAGTAAAATGCCCCTGATTAGCGGCGCCTGTCTCCTGCTTCTTTTGTTGATGGGGCTGTCTTTTACCAACGCATTCACCGGCATTATCTTACTGTGCGTGATTTGTCTGGTCCTCGGGATGCCTGGTTCAATTCTCCAAGTAATGTTTTTGAATGTCGCTGACCGCAACTATCCAGAAGCAATGAACCTGGCATCTTCCCTTAATCCCATTTGTACAAACATTGGGGTGACCGTGGGTTCATTCACCGCTTCAGTCAGTGTTAACTTCCTGGCAATTGGTGAGATTGGCTATATTGGTGCCATCTTCGCAATTATTAGTACAATCGGTTCGGTTCTTTTAATTCGCCATGATAAATAATAAAAAATCGGTTAACGAAATAGTGTTTTCGTTAGCCGATTTTCTTTAGAATTCATTAGGTTTAGCAATGTAGTCGTCAACCCCATTCGGGTTTCCCGACCACTTGTATTTATCATACCAAATCGAGTGTTTTTCCTCATCTAATTCTGCGATTGCTTCCATCTCGTCCGCCGTGAGAGAAAAGCCGTCAAGGTCACGGTTAGCTCGCATCCGATCTGGATGGCTAGACTTGGGAATAACCACAAAGCCCTGTTGCAGTTCCCACCGCAAGATCACCTGGGCCGGACTCTTACCCTTTTCCTTGGCAATTTGGTTTATTACCGGGTTAGCCAGGGCCCGACCATTGCCCAGTGGTGACCAGGCCTCGAGCTGGATTTTATTTCCCTGACAGAAGGCTACCGTGTCGGGTTGGTGAATAAAGGGGTTAAACTCGATCTGGTTGATTGCCGGCATTACCTGGGCGTGGTCTATCAGGTCAGTCAGGTGGTCAACATCAAAATTGCAAACCCCGATTGCCCTTGCTTGACCATCCTTTAGAATTCCTTCCAGGGCGCGCCAGGATTCGTTGTACTTGCCGAAAACCGGCCAGTGGAGAAGTAGCAGGTCGACGTAATCGGTCTGCAGGTCCTGGAGCTGCTGGTTAAAGGCTGCCCGCAGCTTATCATAGTCACCCTGGTCACCGTTAAAGATTTTAGTGGTTAAGAAGAAATCATCACGCTTTTTACCGCTTTCCTTAATTGCCTCTTGCAATCCCTGACCAACACCACTTTCGTTACCATACTGTTTAGCAGTATCAAACAGGGTATAACCATTGGCAGCAGCGGTCCTTACCAAATCGGCGGTATCATCCGGATTGGTTTTCCAAACACCCATGCCAATCTGCGGCATCTCAACGCCATTGTTTAGTTTTACTGTCTTTTCCAAATTAACATCCCTCTTTCCTATCAGTAAGTATACCATTTTTCCTAAGGCGTGATATGATTATGATATTCTAAAAAGAATCGACTTGATAAACATGACAGACCAACTAGTAATCAAAAATTTTCAAACCGCAGTTATTGACGAACCCCTGAAGCGTCCCTTCATCACCCACCTACACAAGGTAACGGCGATCCACGCGGTCCAAGTGAAGCTAATCCTGACCAACGGCCTAACCGGAACTGGCGCCGCCACCCCCAATGAAAAGGTCACTGGTGATACGATGAGTTCCTTGAAGGAAACAATGGATTCCGTAATTGGCCCACAACTAGTCGGCAAGTCACTCAACCACCTGGAGGAATTGATGGCTACCTTGGCAAACGTGATTCGCTACAATGAGCCGGCCAAGGCGGCCTTTGATATGGCCGTTTATGATCTCCTAAGCCAGATCACCAAACTACCATTTCCAGCCCTCTTTGGTGGTGCTAAGGATACCATGCAAACTGACTATACGATTAGTATCGGTAGTCAAGAGCAGATGGTGACTGAGGCGCGCGAATTAGTTGCCGCGGGTTTCACAGCCCTTAAAATCAAGATTGGGAACAACCCCGTTGCCGAAGACGTCGCGACCGTGGCCGAAATTGCTAGAACAGTGGGACCCAAGATTTTCCTCCGCCTGGACGTTAACCAGGGATGGAATTACAAGCAGGCGCGGCGGGCCTTGACTATGCTGGAAGAACGCAACCTCAACATCGCCTTCGTTGAACAGCCCCTAGCCGCTGACCAAATTGCGGAAATGGCCCGCTTACGGATGCAGACAACGATCCCGATCATGCTTGACGAAAGTGTCTTTTTACCGGCTGATGCTCTCAGAGTCATTCGCGCTGACGCCGCCGACTATGTCAACATCAAGCTGATGAAGTGTGGGGGGCTCTTTCAGGCGGCCAAGATCAACGACCTCTGTGCCACTGCGGGAATCGGTTGCATGGTTGGGTGCATGATTGAATCGCAGGTCGGCCTCGCCGCTGGACTAGCCTTTGCTTTAGGCCACCAAAATGTTAAGTTCATCGATCTTGACTCCTGCTTTATGGCCAAGGACTCTGCCATGACCCTGATAAGCAATGATGGGCCCAAGTTGATGTTGAATTGAGTTGAGGATAATTTCGGCAAGTGTGTGCCACATGACGAACAAGAAAGCCCTCAGCAAGACAAGACCTTCCTGAGGGCTTCTATTGTCACTCAATTACTTTTGGTGTCGTGATTGTTATACTTCATGCCTTGTATACTTCTCTGCCGCCCACAAAGACGTGACAAATATCTGCTTGTTCCGTTTGGTACATCAGGCGCTGGAAAATATCCGCCGTCGTCAGGGGCATCAATGCACGGTGCATTCGTACAATCTGTAGGTCAGCGGTGTAGCCTTCCTGAATTACGCCCGCCTTTAAGTGCAGGGCCTGGGCCCCTCCCCGGGTTGCCAGGTAGAAGGCGTTGGCCATTGTAATCCGGGATCCCTGGACACCCCGCTGCTCAGCTAGCAGGTGGTTGTCAACCCCATCGGTCAACTGCTGTGACGACTTCACTGCTTGCCGGGCATTATGATAAAGGCTCGGCGTATACCCACCAGAGATATCAGAACCCAGGCCGAGTTTATTGCCCAGCTTCAGCAGACGGTTAACCGGGAGAATCCCGTTGCCAAAGTAGATATTCGAAATTGGGCAGTGGGCAATCGCCGTCCTTCGTTCTCGTAAGACCTGCCAGTCACCGGGAGTCAACTGGGTTCCGTGGGCCATGACGGCCCGGTCAGTCAGAAGACCAAAGTGGTCCATCACGGTCGTATCGTGCTGACCGAAGCGTTCGATTGCGTAGCCATGCTCCCAGTTGCTTTCACTAAGGTGGGACTGGACCGGCAGATCATAACGGCGGGCAAGCTGGCCCAGGCCAACCAATGCTTCATCGGTACAGCTGGGTACAAAACGCGGTGTAATCACGGGGGTAATCGTCTGCCCAGTCCGGCTTTGCATCTTCAGAACCGCTTGGATAAAATTCTCCGTTGACTGTAATGCGGCTTTAGCCGATGAATTACGGTAATAATCGGGGGTCTGGTCAGGGTTGTCCATTACCACCTGGCCAATAAAGCCGCGTAGTCCTTGGCTAACAACTTCCTTGGCGAGGGTCATATTGGCGTCAAAGTGAATCGTCCCAAACATCATTGCGGCCGTGGTCCCATTGGCCAGCAGGGTATGAACAAAGTCGTGATAGACTCGCTGGGCATAGGCGGGGTCGCTGAACTTGGCTTCCAGGGGAAAAGTATAGTGGTTAAGCCAATCGGCCAGTGGGCGGTCGAGGGCCAATCCTGCCTGTGGCCACTGGGGCGCATGCACGTGAAGATCAATGAATCCCGGTAATATGTATTGGTCGCTATCCAACTCCAGAAGCCGGTCTGCCTGCCGGGCGCTTTGCAGCTGGGCGGCGTACTCCTGATCACTTGGCTGGAGAATTCGTTGAATGACCCCTGTCTGGTCAATCATGATCAGGGCGTCCTTTACTGATTGAACGTTATTAGGATCTGTTGCAGTGAAGTATGTTCCGCAAATTGTTAATTCTGCCATCAAAATACCCTCTTCATATTGTTTATTATAGTTTATAGCGAACTTTCAATGGTGTAAAGAGAATATTGTTCGTTATGCTTTTCAATATAAAAAAGGGCACCGGCTCCGCACCGATGCTTATTTCGTCCTAATTATCGGCCACCACGACCTTGGTCCCGGTCGGTAGATTATGTTCAATCCACTTGGCATCGTCAATTGACAGGCAGACGCAGCCGGGTGAGCTGGGATGCTTCCCCTGTTGCTTTGCCAGACGTTTGATGTAGTGATGTTGGTCTGCCGTTGTGACAACCGAATGGAACATGTAGTCCCCGTCCACGACAGGCAATAGTTGGCCCCTAGCCGCAAGTTCGGATTATAGACCCGGTCCATCCGGATATTGGAAGTCGCAAAGGTCCCCGTTGGCGTGGCACTGACCATCTTGTGCGTCAGGGGATCCTTTTGGTAAGCTCCCGCCGAGCTGTACATCGTGTACAAGAGTTTCTTTCCACTATAGATATAGGTTCAGTTGCCTTTTAGGCTGACCTTCACCCAGAGGTTGGGTCGACCATTCAACTCTGGGTAAGGAACTGTCTCGGAAGACTTGACCCAACTAATCGGTTGTCGCATGTGATTATTATCAGCGGCAGCTGTTGTCCACGGCAGGGTTATCCCCAGTACAAACACCAATAGTATTAGCCAGCAATGCCGAATATGATAACTCATCCATTCTTCACTCCCTATTTTACGCTAACACTACTAATGTACTTTTTTCTACCACCTTGTTAACAACAAAAGCGTTAGGTGAAGGTAAAATCCACCTAACGCTTTTAATCGATGTGATTTACTTATCAGCGCCCCAAACCTTCTTAGCAATGTTAAAGGCAGACCAAGCATTCGGCCAGCCAACGTAAAAGGCCAACTGAGTAATAACTTCCACGATTTCTTCCTTGGTAATACCGTTGCTTTTAGCAGTCCGCATGTGGTACGGCAGCTGGGCAAAAGCACCCTTAGTAATCAGGGCAGTGACCGTAATCATACTCCGGTCACGAGGCTTTAATTCTTTTTCCCGGGACCATACTTGGCCGAAGAGAACGTCATCGTTTAATTCCGCAAACTTGGGTGCAAAGTCACCCAGTTGGTCACGACCTGCTGTTTGTTTTTTAGCCATAACAATCCCCTCCTACTTACTTAATTTGTTGTAGTAATCATCGTCAACCTTTTCGCACCATTCGCTGGTTCCCTTGGTAATTGCAATGTGAGCGAACCAGGAGTCCTTAGTAGCGCCGTGCCAGTGCTTGACTCCTTCATGAATTGCAACCACGTCACCGGGCTGTAATAGCTGGGCTGGCTTTCCTTCCTCTTGGTACCAACCTTCACCCGCTGTTACCAGGAGAATCTGGAAGCCGTCGTGGTATATGCCAGTCGTTGCGGCAACCAGGTTCGAAAGAAACATTCGACACGTTGATATCGATGTTATCGTCCGGTGAAACTAAGCCATTTAAATAACTAGTCCCGATAAAATACTTGGCATAGGCAACGTTCTTGTCACCAAAGCCAAACATATCGTTTTTCACTGTATCTTTATTCTTTGCCATGTGAAGGCCTCCTCAAAGTTGTTAACTTTACTTTAGACGCCCCGGCATTAATGTGAAATACTTATTTTAATTAATGGCTAATGTTCAAATTGTATTATAGTTTACGGAGCCAGGACATCAGGCTGGCGGAAGAATACGCTGGCTTGGCATGGGTCAGGACATGGTAACCGTCCAGGACCGTTAGCTTCCCAGCATGAGCGATAAAGTCCTGCTGGTAGTTACCCGTGTCACTCCACCCCGTTGAAAATGGTGCAACCTTCCCCTGGTAGCCCTGCAACTTAACTAGCAGTGCCATCACCGGTGAGGCAATTTGGCCATCCCAGACTGGCCCGCCAACCAGGATATCATCATAGTAAGACAGGTCAGGAAGCTTAGTGGTAATTTCAGGAAGGCTGTTTGTCTGCCGCTGATTCTTGTAAACCACATCCGTCGCCTCCATGTCCTGCGGGAAGGTCTGGTCCGCTACCTTGACCTGGAGGATATCGGCGCCCGTCATTTCATGGATTTGACTGGCTAACCGGGCTGTATTACCAAATTGTGAATAGTAAAGGATTAATGCTTGCTGTGCCATCGTAAATCGCCCCTTGTTGTATAATTAATTTATTAAGAATTGGAGGCCCTCCTAAATGGATACCCGCGTTTTAAAGTATTTTTTAACCGTTGCTAATACTAATAATATCACGAAAGCAGCCAAGCAGCTGCACATCACCCAGCCAACCCTCTCACGGCAAATCATGGAGTTAGAAAAGGAACTTCGACGTCGCCCTCTTCGACCGGACCCAACGCCAGCTCCAGTTAACGAAGGCAGGCGTCCTATTTCAACAGCGGGCAACCACCCTCCTCCAACTGGTCGACCAAACCAAAGATGACCTCCACCAGCAGGAAAAGGAACTGGTGGGGTCCGTAAACCTGGGCTGTGTTGTCTCACTCGTTTCCCCATTCATGATGAAGATGGTAAACGACTTTCAAAAGGAGTATCCGGGTGTCCGCTTTAATGTTTTCGATGGTGACGGTGACGCCCTCCGTCGGCAAATTGATGAGGGCCGGCTGGACCTTGCCTGCCTGATTGAGCCCGTCGAGGCGGCCAAGTATGACTACGTCGTCCTCCCCATTAAGGAGCAGTGGGGCCTATTAATGCATAGTGATGATTCCCTGGCTCAAAGAACCGCCATCAGCAAGAATGACCTTTATAAACTGCCGCTGATCCTCCCCCACCGTAACATCGTTCGGGACGAGGTCAGTGATATCTTAAAACTCGACCAGACAAAGCTCTACTGGATGGTGACCAACAACCTCCCCAGCAACACGATTGAGTTGATCCGGTTCGGTAACTATTACGCAATTGGCATTAAGGGAATCAAGGCCTTGAATGCGGACCCCGAAATTGCCTTTATCCCCTTCACCCCGAAGAAGGAAACTGGCCATCTCCTGATCTGGCGCAAAAATAACATGCTGGCCCCGGCCGCCGAGTGCTTCCTCCAGTTCGTGACCGAACGGATTAACTAACGAAAAGGGCCCTGCTGTGAGTCTTCACTAGCAGGTACCCTATAACAACTATTTAGTTAATTGTGCGTAAACGTACAGCACTTCATCAGGACGGTAGTAACCATAAACTTCGCCGACCTTCTTGAAGCCATGCTTGGTAATCAAGTGCTGCATGATTTTGTTATCAATGTGGGTATCAATCCGGATAGTTTCAATATCTGTCCGGTGTTCCTTAATGTAGTCCAGAACAGCAACAAAGAGCTTTGAAGCGTAACCGTGACCGGTGTGCTTGGAGTGAACGGCAACCCGGTGAAGGACCACGTACTTATCAGTATCGATGAGCCACTTGCCCTTCATCTTAGCATACGATTCATCTGGCCCGTCGACAACCGCAACATAACCAACCGTTTGGTCATCATCAGACTGCGCCAGAATTGCCCAACCATTTTCAATGTCTTGCTTAACAACGTCAGCGTTCGGGTAATCGCCCTGCCACTGGTCAATTCCTTGTTCAGCCAGCTGGTTACTGCCATCCTTTAAAATAGACATGATCTGGTCGTAATCTTCCATTGTGGCCTTTCTTAATTTCATCGTTCGTACCTTCCCTTCTCGTTATTCTGGAATGATCCTAATTTATTCCGACTAAAAAAACTTTATCATACTTTCCCCTGCTTTGCCAAGCGATTAACATTCAATTTAAAAAAGGAGTTTATTGAAATGATTTTTCGTCGTTACTTTTGGCTATCACTAGTTATTATTCTGTGTACCCTAGTTGGGACCCAGCCGGTTCACGCGGCTAAGTATATCCAATCAACAACACCGACAATTTTCTTTCACGGCTACAACAGCGGCGCCCATGCCGAGCAATTTATGGTTAATGGCATCAAAAAGGCCGGGGTCAGCAAGACCAGCATCACGGCAGAGGTCGATGCCGATGGGAAAGTCACCCTCTTGGGCACCATCCCCCGCCAAGCCGCGAACCCACTGGTAATGGTAAATTTTGAAAACAGCCGCAATACCGACTATACCATGCAGGGGCAATGGGTCAAAAATGTTATCGTCAAGCTTCAGGACCGTTACCATTTCAAGAGGATTAACATCGAGGCCCACTCAATGGGAAACCTCGCCGTAATGTACTACCTGCTTCATGACGGGCGAGACCATCGCCTACCGCAGATTCAAAAACAGGCCGCACTGGCCGGCACCTTTGATGGGGCAATGGGCTGGAACGAAACTGCCAACCTGACAATCAACCCGAAAACGGGTAAGCCATCCCGGGAAAACGCCTCTTTTAAAAAGCTCCTCCCCCTGCGGCACACTTATCCCCAGCAAATCAAAGTGCTTAACTTATACGGCGATTTGGGAAACGGCAACGACAGTCAGGTTAGCAATAATTCTAGTCGGACCCTTCGCTACCTAATCAACGACCGGGCAGCATCCTACAAGGAAGTTAAAATCACCGGGCCCAACGCTTCCCACGAGCTCCTCCACCGTAATCCCCAGGTGAACCGGGAACTAATCAAGTTCTTCTGGGAGAAGTAGGTGCTCAGAATGGAACTAACTTTATTAAGCCTTTACCAAAAGATGCAGCGGGAGATGGGCCCTTCTGGCTGGTGGCCGGCCGACTCAAAGGAAGAAATCATCATTGGGGCCCTCATGATACAAAATACCAACTGGCAGAATGCCGATAAGGCGGTCGCTAATTTTCGGCAACGAACAGGGTTTAATCCGGAACAAATTACCAAACTTTCAGTGGATGAGATTCAATCACTGGTACGTCCGGCCGGTTTCTATAAAAACAAGAGCAAGGCGGTAACCGCCGTTTTTTCCTGGCTCGCCAGGTTCAACTTTGACTACCCCCAAATTCGCCAGACCTATGGTACTAACCTCCGGGCGGCCCTATTAAAGCTGCACGGGGTTGGGGACGAGACAGCGGATGTCTTTCGTACCTATATTTTTGATGACCCAGTCTTTATTGCGGATAAGTATGCGCGGACGCTGTTTACTAAGCTCGGTGTGCCCAACCTCAGTAACTACCAGTCACTTGCCAAGCGGTGTGTACTAGGGCCCAGCTTCACGGTCGCCATGGCCCAGGACTTTCACGGTCTCATCGATGAGTTCGGCAAGCAGTACTTTCACCCCGTAACTAAGTTTGCCCAGAGCTTTCTCAGTGGTGACCGGCTCATCTTATAGATTACGCTGAGTCAGGTAGAATGTTCTTCAGCCATGACTTTTCGCGCTTACAATAGTACAGGGTCACCGTATTTTCACCACCTATTTTAGATTCCATTCACCGAAGCATCCCATACGCCTAGGGGAGTGTGCTTACAAATTGGTGGGTCCTAATTACAATTATAGTAAGAAGAGACTTGCCCTAGTTAAAAAAATCCGTTAGTCTTAAAGCATTAACTAACTGAAGGAGCATCAGATAATGACGCACGAACAACAAATTGCTGCGGTTAAGCGGTACACGATCGATAAACTTGGTGAGGATAGCACCGGCCATGGAATGGACCACATCAACCGGGTCGTCAAGATGGCCAAAAAGATTGCCCTGGGTGAAGGGGTCGACCCCTTCCTCCCCGTTGCCGCTGCTTACCTCCACGATACAATTGACGAGAAGCTGGTGGCGAGCGTTGATGAAGCCAAGGAGGAACTCTGGACATACCTGGAGCAGAATGGTTTTGAAGCAAACGACATTTTCACCATCATGGACGTCATCGCTAACATTTCCTTCGCCCACACCCTCGATAAGGGCGAGATCCACCTCAGTAAGGTTGGCCAAATCGTGCGTGATGCTGACTGGCTAGATGCTATCGGCGCTATCGGCATTATCCGGGCTGTCTACTATGGCGGAGCCCACCATGAAAAGATCTATGACCCCCGGATCAAGCCGCGGGAAAACATGTCCCATGAGGAGTACCGCAACCTTGATGACGAGACAATCATCAACCACTTTTATGAGAAGATTCTCAAGCTGGCGGGGATGTTACAGACACCGACGGCAAAGCAGATTGCGGTCCACCGCCAGGCAATCTTGAAAGACTTTCTCACGGAATTCCATAATGAATGGGATAATAAATGCTAATAAGCGAGCTGAGAATGTCTTGTACGGCTATTATAAGGCGTTGATTCACGGGCACTAAAAATGTGTATTACTGTGGAATATTTGAAGATAAATCGAGTAGGAGGTAATTGATTAGTTCAATTACCGACCTCTCACACCACCGTACGTACGGTTCCGTATACGGCGGTTCGACAACTTAATCACTTTGAATTGACTGGAGCGTCTTGGACATATTTATTAGTCCAAGGTGCTCCAGTTTTCTATTTGTTAGAGAATAACTCAAAGTCTTACTGTGTGCGGTTCGCCAGTAGCCCTTACGGGTACTAGCGAAGACATATGCATCACGATAAGACAATCCGAGCCTTTGTAAGTTAGTAATCTTAGTTTTGAATTTCTTCCATTGCTTCCAGATATATTGCCTTATTCGCGCCCTTAACCACTGGTCAAGTCGTTGAATAAAGCCAGTCAGTTTCCCAATTGAGTAATATTGAAGCCAACCCCGCATTTTGCGATGAATTTCCTCAAACATTTGCTCAATGGATACTCCCCGATTGCGCTTTGTTAACAGCTTTAGTGCTTGCTTAACTCGCTTTTGTGATTGCTTGGCCGGTCGGGCATAGGCACCGTTACGGTCTACACCTAGTGAAAAGCCAAGAAACTTCAATCTTAGGGGACTACCAACTTTAGTTTTATCTGGATTAACTTTAACCTTCAATTGCTTTTCGAGAAAATGGGTAATACTGCGCATTACTCGTTCTCCCGCCCGTTGACTTTTAACATAAATATTACAATCATCCGCATAGCGTACAAAGTGATGGCCACGTCTGGTCAACTCTTTATCCAACTCATTTAGGTAAATATTCGCCAGTAATGGTGATAATGGTCCACCTTGCGGCGTTCCTTTGTCACTCCTAGCGAAAAGCCCATGATCTAAGACCCCGCTAGTCAAAAACTTGCGGATAAGTCTTAGCGTCCATGGGTCATTAATATATTGTTGGAGGTACTTAATCATCAAATCATGGTTGACGTTATCGAAATAGGCCTTCAGGTCTAAGTCGACTACTCTTCGATATCCCTGATTATATAGTTTAACTACCTTTGCGATTGCGTCTTGGGCTCCACGATGAGGGCGAAAGCCAAAACTATTATCCGAGAAAATACGCTCAAAGATTGGCGTGAGCACTTGGGCAACTGCTTGTTGGACCATGCGGTCCACTACCGTTGGTATCCCTAGTTTTCTCACTCCACCGTTGGGCTTGGGAATTTCCACTCGTTTAACCGGTACTGGCTTATAATTGCCTTCACGTAGGTTGGTGATTAACTCCGTTTTATTTTCTCTAAGATATTGCAGGAGGCCATCGACAGTCATATCATCAATGCCCGCTGCTCCTTTATTTCTCTTAACTCGCAAATAAGCCTGGTTCAGGTTATTGCGGTCCAAGACTTGGTCTTGGATAGTGACACTCATACCTTTACCTTCACCATAATCGGTACTACGCGCCCTTGTGTACTTTTGGTTTTCCAAACCTATCCTCGACAAGCGGTCAGCTTGTGGTTCTGTTTTCTGCGATTGTCGCACCTGATTACACCTCCGATATAAGTTATAAGTTATTGTCGTTCGGTCCTTCATCTAATTAATTAGACTACTATGACCTCGGCTGACTTCTGGCTTACTCAACACAACATCACTGCTATGCTTGCTTCTGTGGAATTTCATTCATTCCTCTTGTCGGAAACGTGTAGGTCAGATCTCCCCGGGTAAGAATATTAACTTTCGTACCATGTCACCGTTAGCTTTACTGAAAGCAACTTCGAGTAGTATTGGACTTTAGTTTGTCTAGCAACCTTATCCAGTTACTCTCAGCCTTATAGCTACTTCTTGTTCATCGGTGCAGCACTTTGCCTTAGACTTCCTTCAGATTCCACCTCACAGCGGACACCCTTGTCCTCGGCTCATGGTTCCGACTACTACGGCCCATAGTGGACTTTCACCACCTAGCTAATACCCATGCCGGGCGCACTATAATAGTGGGTTGGGAAAAATGTAATTTTTCCCAACCCACTTTTTCATTTTTTGAATATTATACAGTAGTCGCGGAAAAACCTATCTAGCGCCACAAAGCAAGTCCATTACGGTCAAAAGCGCACTTCAAAGTTTTTCAGCTTCCATGCTTTAAAAATGTAAATTCAGTAAACTCACAATGCAGTAAGTCATCCCACTGGCAATCACCGGTCCTGCGGCAACCCCCTTGAAGACAACCACGCCAATGATGGTTCCCAAGACCAACGCCACCGTCACCTGGGGAACCGCCGCCAGTTGGTTGATTCCGTATTTAGAAAGGATGGCAACCGCGATTCCTGCCGCAATTGCAATCCAGCCCGCCGGCGTTCGAAAGGCCTTGAAGAGGTCGTTGAAGGTAATCTGACCGGTAGCGATTGGTATCAGGATGGCCACGGAAATAATCGTTACGCCCCAGTTAATTCCCCGGTTCTGGATAACCGGCAACCACTTAGCAGTCATTGGCAAGAGCTTAAGGGCCATCACAACAACCGTTGCAATCACCAGTGACATGTTTTTGCCAAACAGGGCAATCAGTAAGACGACCCCTAAAAATAACCAACTCTCCATTTTATCCTCCAAACAAAAGGCGGGAAATATCTTCCCGGCTAGGTAGATATGCCGCCGGAAAATTATTTTCCACCCTTTTCTTTATTCTTTTTACTATGCTCACTCAAGTTGATTTCGACGGACCCTTGAGGCTTATCCGGGTGATTATCATCTGGCAAAATCTGCCGGGCAAGCCAGCGGAATACCATTGCCAATGGCGCTGTCAAAACAGCATACATCAATGCCGTCAGAATAGTGGCCACCAGGTCCAGTCGAATAAAGGCCAACCAGTTACCTCCCGTTTGCCAGCCGACGAGACCGACGAAAATAAGGTTTAGGACCGCCTCCGCGATGGCCGCGCCCAGCGCTAACCAAATCAGCTGCTGGTGACTTACCTTTTGCCGCAGTGGTAACCGCCAGCCGATAATCCAGCCAACCATGGCCGTGATGAGAACAAAGTTGGCTAACATCAACCAGTCCGCATCCCCCAACAACAATAAGATAAAACAAGCACCCACGGCCGTAATAATTCCAGAGACGGTCCCGATAGCAATGGTAACTGCCACGGGAATCAAACCAGCCAACGGGGCAATTAGCACTCCCGTGGGGGCAACGATCCGAAAGCTGTTAATCCCCACCAAAATAGTGAGGATGGCAGTGATGATAATCATTCCTGCATATTTTAGCCAGTTCTTCTTCATATCCATTACAAGGGCTTCTTAGTAGTATCCTGCATCCAGGCTAGGGCTAAGGCACCCTGTCCAAGGTGAGTGCCAATCACAGGGCCGAAGTAACCTAGTGTGAAGTCAATATCAGGGTGTTCAGCCTGCAGTTTATCCAGCCACTTTTGCCCAGCCTCTTTGGCATTAGCGTGAATCACCATTCCCCGTACTGGGTAATCAACCTTGGCTAACTTCTCGTTGAAGATCTGTTCACACCGCAGTTTTGCCTTCTTCATCGAACGCACCTTTTCAAAGGCCTCAATTGAGTGATTGGGATTATCGAACGACAGAAGAGGCTTAATCTTCAGGATCGATCCCACAAAGGCGGAGGCGTTAGAAAGTCGGCCGCCCCGAACCAGGTTCTGCAGGTCATCAACCACGAATAAATCGTTAATCGTATCACTTAAGGTCCGTAACTTAGCGATGACCTCGTCCGGATTTTCGTGTTCGCGAACCAATTTGGCCGCCTCCAAGACAACGTAGTGCATCGGTTCAGAGGTAATGTGACAGTCAAACGGGATAATCTTAATCGTATCCTTCATTTCTTCGGCAATTTGGGCGACGTTACCCAGAAAGCCGGAGATGGAACCAGTCAAAAAGATACTGATAGCCGCATTGTAGCCGTCATCGGCCAGTTTCTGGTAGAGTTCCATCATTTGACCAATCGATGGCTGGGAAGTACTTGGAAAAGAACTCGAAGTCTTCAGCAATTGATAGAAGTCACTAGTTGAAATGTCGACTCCTTCACGGAAGTTTTTCCCATCAATCGAAAACGGAATTGGAACAACATGAATGTTGCTTTTTGCCGCTTCTTCAGGAGTGATGTTGGCGGTGCTGTCCGTAACAACAGCAATTTTCATCTTATCTTCCTCCAAGTCGTTATAAATTTAATAGAATAATTGCAAGCGATATTAGAAAATATCCATAATATAAGAAGCATACCACAAGAGCAGTCATAAACCAACTATTGTTTCACCCGAAGAAGGGCTTTGGCTTGGCGCTTCACCGGTAAAAACGTTATAATTAATACCGCCCTTTTAATGAACGTAAAAAGTAAAGGAGTAATTACAATGTCTTTCGATGGCTTCTTCACCCATGCCATAGTGCACGAACTAAATACGACTTTAAAGACCGGCCGGGTCGCTCGAATCAGCCAGCCTTACCCTGCTGAGTTGATTATAACTATTCGGGCCCAACGGCATAACTATTCCCTGTTAATCTCAGCCAACCCAACCTATCCCCGGATTCAAATCACGACAGTGCCGTTCACGAATCCTGCTGTACCCACCAACTTCACGATGACGTTGCGTAAATACCTTGACGGTGCCATTCTGGAAAAGATCGAACAAGTCGGAAACGACCGGATTATTCGTCTCATCTTTAATACCCGCGATGAACTAGGCGACAGCCAGAAACTCATCTTGGTTAGTGAAATCATGGCCCGGCACAGTAACATCTCCCTGGTCAATGATAAGACGGGCAAGATTATTGATACCATTAAGCACGTCGGTTCTGACCAGAACCGCGTCCGTCTCCTTTTGCCCGGGGCAACCTTTGTCATGCCGCCGAAGCAGGATAAGGCTAATCCCTACCTGCCTAACCAGCTTTACAGTGACCTGGTCCGGGAGTTCTCTGCCCCTAGAGGCCTCGCCAAACAATTGCAAGGCCATTATGAAGGGCTGGGTCATGACACGTCCTTAGACCTGGCAAACCGGCTCCTAGCAAGTGACCACCTTCCAACTACTTACCAGCAGTTTATTCACCGTTTTGATGACCCGGACCCCGTTATTATCGATGGCAAGAAGAAACAGTTCATGGCCTTCCCACCAGTTGGGGCTGACGAAAACGCCATCCAGCACTTCTCAACACTATCTGAAATGCTCGATAGTTACTATGCCCAGAAGGCCCAGCAGGACCGCTCTAAGGAACTGGCCGGACAGGTAATCAAGGTCATTAAGAACGAACTTAAGAAGGATCGGCGCAAGGTTAAGAAACTTAATAAGCAGCTTGAAGACGCCAGTGAAGCGGACAAGTACCGGATTCGCGGCGAGATTCTGACCACTTACCTTGGTAAGCTGAAGCACGGGATGAAGGAAATCACCCTCCCCAACTTCTACAATGACAACAAGCCCCTTAAAATCGACCTCTCCCCCGAGCTTTCCCCATCACGAAACGCCCAGAAATACTTTACCAAGTATGATAAGTTAAAGAGTTCCGTGGCTTATGTCAACAAACAGCTGGGGCTAACTAACGCGGAAATCAAATACTTTGAAAACATTCAGAACCAAATCGACCTCGCCTCGCCATCTGACATTCAGGAAATCCGCCTGGAACTACAGCAGGAAGGATATATCAAGAACAAGCATAAGGGTAAGCGACGCAAGGTCCGGGTAAGTAAGCCTGAACAATTCCACACTAGTGATGGTACCCTCGTTCTCGTTGGCAAAAACAACCTGCAAAACGACCGACTAAGTTTCAAGACCGCTAACAAGAATGAAATCTGGCTGCACGTCAAGGACATCCCTGGTTCCCACGTCGTGATTCGTGATACCCACCCGAGTGACCAGACCATCCTGGAGGCAGCTCAGCTAGCGGCCTACTTCTCAAAGGGACGCGATTCTGATAACGTGCCCGTTGACTACCTGCCGGTCAAACGTCTTCATAAGCCTAACGGTGCTAAGCCCGGTTTCGTTACTTTTCGCGGGCAGAAAACTTTATACGTAACGCCACATAAGTTGAATAACTAGTTAACGTCAGCAGAAGCCACGCCCTTTTGGTTGTGGTTTTTTGTTGTAAATCGTTTTGTTTTGTTGTTAGTTAAAGTAAATATTCTCTTCTAAAGACGGCCCAAATAAAAAAGCTCCCCAGCTAATGGAGAGCTAATTATTTATTTGACCGGTTGGTTTAACCAGCGCCAAACCTTGTGGCCGGTTGGGGTTTTAACCGCCCGTTGCGACCGCAGTAGGTTTGTTTCGAGATAGTGGACAATATTCATCAGCATCACCCTACTTTTCTAAATAGCTAAGTGGTTTTTGAACATTTACCTTGGTTCCCTGGTACTTCTTGTTGATCCACTGCTGAATCTTCTGGTTGTGATACAGGGTGACCAACTTCTTGTAACGGGCGTTATTGCGATTCTTCTTGGCCGTTGCCAGAACGTTGATGTTGTTCTTGGTACTCTGGTCAACCTTTTCGTGGTAAATTGAATCCTTCAACACGTTCAAGTGTCCCGTCAAGGCGATTGTGTTCCCAATCAGGACTAAGTCAGTTGATTTCAAAACCCGGGGACCCGTTGTATCGTCAATTTCCTTAAACTTGAGGTGTTTCGGGTTAGCAGCAATCTCGTTTGTACCACTCGTAGCATTGAAACTCTTCTTTAGCTTAATTAAACCAGCACTCTGCAAGAGGAGAAGACCCCGCGCCGTATTTGCTGGATTATTTGCAATGGCTACCGTGGCCCCATCCGGAACCTGGCTAATCTT